>NZ_JOJE01000049.1 GCF_000720255.1 Streptomyces griseus subsp. griseus
GTCCACCGACACCTCCGCCCCGTCCTCCCTCCCGTCCATCGCTCCGTCCGCCGTACCTTCCGAGCCCCCGACCGGCCCCACGCCCGCACCATCCGGCACTCCGACGTCCCCCTCCAAGGCGTCAGCGGAAGCGCCATCGGCACAGCCGACCGACGCCCTCGCGTCGCAGCCGCCGCAAGCCCCTAACAAGCCGTAGGGAAAACCCCATGATTCACCGCTGACGATCGACAATGGTGAACTCTCAAGTAACGTCTCCGGGCATCCGCTCAGGCCTCCCCACCCCCATCCCGACGGAGACCGCACCCCATGCCCGCTGCGACGACCGCCCCAGGACCCGGCTTACCGGACGAGCGATGGAGCACCCCCACCCCTACGGCCGCCCCCACCGTCCTGATGGACGACCGGGCCCTCACCGACTTCCTCAGTGCGGCAGTCGGCGAGTACCGACTCATCACCGCCGAAGCCCCGTTGCCCTGCTTCGCGCTCCTGCTGGGCAGCGCGGAGGGGACGACGTACCTCGTCCGACGCATCGCCTTCGGCCGCA
Source organism: Streptomyces griseus subsp. griseus (assembly GCF_000720255.1). GTDB lineage: Bacteria > Actinomycetota > Actinomycetes > Streptomycetales > Streptomycetaceae > Streptomyces > Streptomyces griseus_I. The sequence goes on from NZ_JOJE01000049.1 coordinate 545, forward strand.
ACGCCCGGACCCGTGACCCCGCGGCTCGACGGGAGTTCCGCGAGACGATCGTGCCGAGGTTCGGACCGGCCTACGAAAACGAGTCCCGCGGCTGGTGGATGGACTCACGGGACGTTCTGACGGCGTCCCGCGAGGCGGACGCCCTCGAGATGGACCTGCTCGGCTCCATCCACATGCACCCCGACTGGCACCGCCTGGGCCCTCCCTCGGAACGCGGCCACACGCTCAGCGAGCGCCCGACCCCGATGGACCGCCACCTCTTCGGCCGCACCGGCTGGCCCCTCAACATCATCTGCTACCTGGAACGCAGGGGTGGCGTGTTCTACCACGCCCTGGCGGCCTGGTCCCCGCCTCCCGCGCGCGAGGGTGCTGAGGCTGCCGAATGCCCGCAGGTCCCCCTACGGGTCCGTACGAGTTCACTGGCGGAGGCGTGAGCGCGATGCACGAACAGGACCACGACGGCGCCCCGGGTGACGGCACCCAGGACGACGACACCCGTGCCATCCGAGCCCTGTGGGCCGAGATGGCAAGGGGCTGGGCGGCCGGTGACGCCGCTCTCTTCGCCGCGAGCTTCGCCGAGGAATGCGACTTCACGACCGTACGAGGCGACAAGCCCCCCGGTCGGACCGGCATCGAGGCCGGGCACGGCGCCCTCTTCCACGGCCCGTACGCCGGAACCACGCTTGACGCCCGTGTCGTGGCCGTCCGGTTCCTGCGCCCCGGACTGGCCACCGTCGAGGCGGAGTCCACGATCACCGCCCCGGACGGCCGGACCCTGACCAGCACGCATGCCTTGGCCGTCGTGGAACGGACAGCGCAAGGCCAATGGCTCATCCAGGCGTTCCACAACATGGTCCCCGCGGCCCGCCCGGCGCGGCGCACCCCCGACGCGAAGGAGTCCCAGGTGAACCAACCCGAACCCGGACCCCGGCCTGAACCCCGCCCCCGCGCCCGGCCCAGGCTTCGTCACCTGGCCATCGTGGCCCGCGACCCCGAGAAACTGGCCGAGTTCTACTCCTCCGTCTTCGCCATGGAGCTCTTCCACCGCGACCCCGACGGCAGTTGCTTCCTCTCCGACGGCTACCTCTCCCTCGCCCTCATCAAGCACCAGCTCGACGGCGAGACCCCCGTCGGCATGAACCACTTCGGCTTCCACATCGACGACACCACGGCCACCTCCGACGCCCTGGTGGCCGCGGGCACTCCCAAGCCGGCCGAACGCTTCACCGACCGCCCCTTCGCGGAGTACCGCGCCATGGACCCCGAGGGCAACTGGTTCGACCTCTCCGAACACGGTTTCGGTGGCCCCCGCCCACCGTCCGACCCCACCGGCGCCTGAACGCCGCCTCCTCCGCCCCGGCCGCCGCCCTCACACACCGGACAGCAGCCCCACGCTCACGGCGGCGACCGCGGGGAGCAGCATGAGCACGGCGGCTTGTACGCACCTGTTCTTGGTCCGGGCGATGCGGCTCGTCCCGATCAGCGCGCGGAGCAGGCGGGTGTGCGGGTCGTAGCTGCCCGACATGAGCCGGGACCGCAACTCCGCCCGCTCGTCCGCCCGGACGACGTCCTCGTAGACACGCTGCGAGATGACCGCGGCGAGGTGGGTGACGTGTTCGCTCGCCGCGGCCAGGATCGCCTGCGCTCGGCGCATCAAGTCCAGCATGAGCCCACACTGTTCGATGAAACGGCGGAACCGTTCCGCTTCCAGCACGACGGCCTCACACGGGGTGAGAGCGACCACTTCCGCCGTGCGCGTGGGTGCCGCTGAAGACGGACACCTCGCCCAGCAGGTCGCCCGCAACACGCTGCGTCGCGGGCTCGTCGCCTTCCTCGGTGTCCGCGTGGGCCCTTTTCGGCCTCCTCCGACCTTTCCAGTTCCAGGCCGCACTACGCCGATAGCATGTTCGAACTTATGATGATCGCCCTCATCGCTCGCCCTTCATCGGAAAAGCGTGCCATTCAGTACAAAGAGCGACTCATTTAGCTGACAACTGACAAATCGGCCAAAGCATTGATACCTATAGCATCGCGGTTGTTCTCGCGAATAAAAAGCAGATCGGCGTTCGCCGCGTGGCGTCAACCGCGGGTGATCCTGTGGGCCCTGGCGGGTGTGGTGACCCTCGGGTTCCTCATCGCGCTGGAGATCGCCGCGCGCCACTACGGCCTGCCGGGTCCGATCACAACCCAGGTGCAAGAGGTAGTACTGCGCCCCAAGTCGGGTTTCCTGCTGTACGCCAGCATGGCGCTGATGATGACGGTGCTCACCTGGCGGCAACGGCTCATCGCGGCTGGTTTCGCCATCGGCATCGACCTCGTCTTCGTACTGGTGCGGTGGGCGTTCCACGTCAAGGCGACCGAGGGCCACCCGTTCGGGAACGGCGCCTTGTGGGTGATCCTCGGCTGCGCGGTCATCGCCGTCACGCGCCGCACGGGCCAGGAACGCATCCTGCTGCTCAAGGGGGTCGGACTGGCCCTGCTGCTGGTGGCCGGCCGCAAGACCGGCGACACCTGGCTGCTCATCACGTCGAAGACACGGCCCGCGGTGCTCGACCCGTACCTGGCCGTCGCCGACCACGCGCTGGGAAACCCGTCGTGGGTGGCGGGCCGGCTGGTCAGGGCCACCGGCTCGGTCGGCGCCCATGTTCTCGACTGGGTCTACGTGCAACTCGCCGTGGCCGCAGTGGTCATGGCGCTGTACCAACTGCGCCACGTGGCCGCGGAGCGCCGCTTCCCGAGCCACCACCTGGTGCGCACGTTCCTCGTCATCGGCCTCCTCGGGCCGGGCATCTACATGCTCTTCCCGGTGGTCGGCCCGATCTTCGCCTACGGCGCCGACGGCGGACACTGGGCACTGGGGAACCTCTGGCCGGACACGCCTCCGCCGCTCACCGCCCCGCACTCGATGCCGTTCGACGAGATCACCCCGCGCAACTGCATGCCCAGCCTGCACACCGCGTGGGCCACCACGATCTTCATTCACTCCCGCAGGGCCCCGCGGGTTCTCCGGTTCGCGGGCACCTTCTGGCTGATCGCCACCCTCGGCGCCACACTGGGCTTCGGCTACCACTACGGCACGGACATCATCGCCGGCGTGGTGTTCGCCCTCACCGTCGAGGTCGCCATGCGCTCGCTCGCCCACGGCTGGGAGCGGTCGGGAATCCAACTCGTCGCCTACGGCACCACGGTCTTCGCCGCGCTCCTGGTCGCGTACCGCTGGCTGCCGATGCAGATGGCCGAGCACCCCTGGGTCTTCGGCCCCCTCCTCATCCTCGCGACGGCCTCCGTGATCCACGGCTACATACGCACCACCAGGCAGGGGGAACCCCAATCCCCACCAGCAGCCCGGCAACCGGAACCCCAGCCCGAACCGGTCTGAGCCATGCCGCGTGCCACGACACGACGAGGGCCCCGGCCGGGTTGGCGGTCGGGACCCTCGTGCGCCGAGTGGTGGTCCGGGCGGCTGCGGCCTCTACGACGGCTGCGTGAGGCCGAGGGCGTGAGATCCGGGGGACGTGAGATCCGGGGGCAGTGCCCGCCGGTTGCCCCGTCAGACAGCCGGGTCATACGGTCCAAGTGCCAGCCTCCGCAGTTCGAGAGCGAGTTCCCATGACCAGCCCGGCCGCCCGAAGGCCCCCGGTGATCACGCACTTCGCCGCCCGCGCGGGTGATCACAACGACCGCGCCATGCAGGGCTCGGGGATGATCGCCGCCGAACTCGCCTCCCGCCTGAAGACCGAACCGGTGGTGATCGGACGGCCCGAGCCGGCGCTCTGCACGAACTGGGACACCGAACTGACGGCGGCGCACCCCGCGCTCCTGGCGATGGCCCAGCAGTACGAGCGGATCTTCCGTGTCGGCGGTACGCCGGTCACGGCGCTGAGCCGGTGCGCGGTGGCCCTGGCCACCCTTCCGGTCGTCGCCGGGCATCGTCCCGACGCGGTCGTCGTCTGGTTCGACGCGCATGCCGACCTGAACACCCCGCACACCACCACGACCGGCTACCTGGGCGGCCTCGCGCTGAGCGGGCCACTCGGGATGTGGCCCACCGGTCTCGGCGACGGGCTGCGGAACGAGAACGTGATCCTCTGCGGAGCCCGTGACATCGACCCGCCCGAGCAGGCGCTGATCGACCGCGGCGACATCACACTCGTAGGGGTGGGCCCCGACATCACGGCCGGGCTCCGAGCCGCGATCGCCGGCCGCCCGGTGTACGTCCACATCGACTGCGACGTCCTCGACCCCGGCATCGTCCCGACCGACTACCTCGTGCCCGGGGGGCTCACCCTGGACGACCTCCGTTCCGTCGCCGGCATGCTTGCCGAGCACGAGATCGTCGGCCTCGAGGTCGGCGAGTTCGAGGCCGCCGAGCACCCGGCGAGCGACCTCGTCACCCCCGGCCCGCTCCTCGACGCCCTCCAGCCACTGCTCGACAAGGCGGGCGCAGCATGAGGGGCGCGGAACGGGGCTGAAGGACGGGGCAGCCTGAGACGGCCGCGCTCCTCACCGCAGCACGGAGCTACGCCGCCCTGCGGCGTGTCGCACGTTGGCGCGAAGCGGGCTCCTGTGGGTCCTCGAGCGGCCAGGCCTCCTCTTCCCCCTCTTCCCCGAAGTCAGGGGCCTGGAAGGGGTTGGTCGCCGGAGGCGGCGATGCCGCGGAGGAGCTGCGGGGCTGCCCTTCCATGGCGGAAAACAGCGACGTCGGGTCGATGAGAGGACTCTCTTTCGTAACAGGTCCCTGGCTGGCAGGTCCCTGAAGGGGCCTGGTGCGCCGTGGCCGCGCACAGCGGTCCTACAGCTTGGTCATCTTGGCGTACGGGCTCAAGATCCGCATCTGTGCCGAGCCGAAATCCACGAGTGCCGCGATTCCGTCCTCGATGCCCATCACTCGGCCGAGGCCGTACACGTCGTGGGTGACTTGGTCACCCACGGCGAAGTGCTTGGGAGCCGGTGGGACCGGGGCCTTGAAGGGGCTGGTAGGCAGGTGACGTTTCGACGCAGCAGGCTTTGTCATGGCTCAGTATGAGCCCACGTGTGTCCCGTTTCGCTGTGGCCGTCGGCACAAATCCGGACGGGAGCAACCGCTTCACGCCGCTGACCTGGTATTTCGGGAACGGGTGACGCAGAAAAACGGATCGGACGATCTTGCCACCGTGGGCTCCGTCGCTGCACACGCCTCCGCGTCAAGCACTGAGGACTTCCCGGTCGCACTCCCTCGTAGCCGCCTGTCCCCGTGCCCTCCTGCTCGGCGAGCTCGTGGGCATCGAGCACGGCTTCAGGACGACGGTGCACGCCTGCCACGCAGGAGCGGAACCACGACGGGCGCCGCCAAGGCGACCGATCGGTCTCGTGCTGCCGAACCTCGATGGCAAGGCGGGCGGGCGGCCGAGACGGAAACCGAGACGGAAACCGAGACGGGACAACGCCGAAGGGCCCCACCGCGAACGGTGGGGCCCTTCGACATCGTGCCCGGTGAGGCACTGGCGGAGGATACGAGATTCGAACTCGTGAGGGGTTGCCCCCAACACGCTTTCCAAATGTTCGTCTGGGGGTTCGGGGATATGCGGGAACGTCCTGACCTGCGGTGGAGCGGTTCGCTGGACGGGCGGCGGACGGCGCTGGACGGGGGTGAATGCAACCAAAACTGCAACCAGCGGTGCACTTGTTCTGCCTGGTCAGAAGGGTTTGGTGCCGTGGGGATGTGGGTCGGCAGACCGGCCGCCCGCGTCCGTCTGCCAGAACCCCCGAGCCCCAAATCAATGTGCCAGCGGCACGTCACTGAGCACGTCGAAGCGAAGGGCCTCCTGCGGAATCGCTTGGCCGGTGACCAACAGGGCGCGAGCCTGATCGCGGACTGAGGCTGGGAGCCATGCGACCAGCTCCCGGGCCTTGGCCTCCGATGTGGGACGAGCCGGGCGCGGTGGCCGGAGGACGAGCATGGCCCAGAGGCGTTCGGCCGGTCCGGCCGGGATACCGGCACGCTCGACCGTGGCGCAGGCCGTGATGGCGATCTGAAGACCGGCGGCATCCAGGTCGCCGAGGTAGTCCAGACGTGTGACCGGGAAGGGCAACGCCGTTAGAGACTCCAGAGGCGCGGTGTTGCGGCCCTGGACCCAGGCGACGGCGGCCCAGGGTGGGACCGCGCGGGCGCGCAGGACGCGGAGGAGCGTGCGGAAGGTGGCGTGGTTCTCGACGCAGACGACGGCGCTGGATTGGCCGATCTCCGAGGTGACCGGCTCCCAGACGAGAGGAGTCGGCAGCCGCTCGCAGCGCAGCAGCTCGAAAGTCAGCCGGTCGGGCGCCCATAGGGTGCTTCCCCCGCGCGGAGGGTTGGCATCGAACGCCTTCTCGTCGAGGAGGAGTTCGTATGCCCGTTCAGCGACGGAGACGACCGGGACCTTACCGCCGTCGGTACGCCGCAGCCAGTCGTTGACGGCCAGGAGGAGCTGTCGCTGTGTCGCGGAGAGACGAAGCGTGGCTGCCCAGCCGGCGAGTTCACTGCGCAGGGGTACGCCGACCGTCAGCAGCTTGTCGGCGGGGCGGGTTGCCCCCGGCAGGGTTATGGCTTTGGGTAGGACCGTTCGTCCCCGGCGTACGGTCGTGGTCCGGCTCGCTGACCACAGTCCTTCTTGCTCCCCGCGCCTGATCGTGTCGTGGACGACTTCGGGCAGCGCGGACGCTTCGATCCCGGGGTTCTGCGCTCCAATAGCGGCGGCAAGGTCGTCGGCGTGGCGACGGCCCCCGCGGCCGTCAGGGTCAAGTGCGACGATCAGATCGGTCAGGTTGACGGAACTCATTCTCCGAGCACCGCCCTGACGTCACGTTGTACGAGGACCAAGTCGGTCAACTCGTGGGATCCGTCGTCCACGACCACGACCTTCTCACCCGAAGACGGGCGGGAGCGCCGGCCGAGCATGATGGTGCGGTCGAACATCGACAGTGCCCCTTTGTCCTTGGGCGCCGCGGTGAACAGCAACTGCAGGCCGAGCTGGTCGGCGGCGCGTCGCATCGTCCGGACGAACTGGTCCGCGGATGCCTGGCCGAACGGGTTGTCCAGCCACAGCCAGCCGACCGAGGTGGTGTCCGAGAGAGCCCGGACTTTCGTCATCGTCGCGTACAGGAGGACGCCTGCCGTCACTCGCTGCCCACCGGAGAAGTTCTTCAGCTCGGATACGTCGACGCGGTCGAGGGATAGGTCGATGTGCGGTTTGAGCAGACGCACCCTGAAGGGCGCGTCTACCAGCGCCCGGGCGGCGGCGAACAGCAGCGACCGTGCGTCCGACCGGCCGGCGCCGGGTGTCAGGAGGGAGTGGACGACGCGAGCGACCCGGTCGATGGCGACGGATTCGTCGGCTGGAATCTTTTCGTGCTCGATGACGACGAAGCGTCGCTGGGACCACTCGCCCAGTCCGTCCGGGAGCCGTGACTGGTTCTGGTAGGCGCGAAGCCGGTCGAGCGCCCGCGACGCCTGCACGTGCAGCATGACCGCGCAGGTATGGACGTCGCGGTCATGTCGGTTCAGGTCGTCCCGCAGCGAAACAGCTCGCTGTTCGAGCTCGCCCGCGATGCGTTCCGACTCCGCGGGAAGCTGCTCGTCGCCGCGCAACCGTGAGATCAGGTCGATGACGCGGGAATCCTCCGCGGCCTCGACCTTGCGCGCCTGTGAGCTGTTGGCGTGTGCGCGGACTGTGCTGGCCTCCCTCTGCCGGGCCTGCTCGCTGTCCGTCAGGTGCTTCCGTGACTCGCGGACGCGTTCGGAGACGGCCGAGATCCGGGCGGTGAGGGCGGCGATGTCATCCGCACGGCGACCGGTCAGTGCCGGGTCGGCGAGATAGCGCAGCCCGCTCACGCTTGCCTCGACCAGCTGGGCTGACTGGCGCGCCGCCGTCACAGCGGTCTCCGCGTTTCGGGCGAGTTGTTCCTCGGAGCGCTGGGTGAGCAGCGACTGGGACGCCAGTTCGTCGAGCTGGTCGGCGAACCCATCGGCTTCGTCCCCCTCGGCGACCAGATCCGCCGACGGAAACCCCTCGATGTCAGGGGAGGATCGGTCTGCCCGGTCCTCGGCCTGCCGCTGGAATTCCCGCTTGGCCGTATCAGCGGCCTGCCATGCCTTCGCGTACTCCTCGCGCGCTTCCGCCTCGCGAGCCTCGGCCTGACGGGTGGCGGTGCCGAGCGCGACAGGATGCCGCGCGTCATCGGTGCCGGCGAACCGCTCGGCCAGACGCCGCAGGTCGATGTCGGCGTCCAGTTTCGCGTCCAGGTCCGCGAGGTGTTGCCTGGTGTCAGTGATCAGTTGGCGCAGTTCCGGGTCGACCGCGGCATCTTCCAGGGCCGATGTGACGCTCTTCAGCCGCGCTCGGATGGTGGGCGCGTCATCGGTGGGGACAGGGCCGTCGATGGTGGCGGACAGCCCTGCGCTGCGTAGTTCGTCGGCCGCGTCGTCCCGGCGGCCTGCGAGGGTGCGTACAAGGTCGCGTGCCCGGTCGACAGCGACGGCGAGGGCAGGCATCTCCTCGCCGAGCTGGTTGACGCGGCGGCGGTGCTCGGCCTCGGCCGTGCGTAGCCCCGGCAGCTTCTCACGGGCGCTGGAGAGGGCGTCTGCAGCGCTGATCACAGGGATGAGGAGCCGCCGCATCTCGGTCGCGCGGTCGATGACTTCTTGCGCGGCAGCTCGCGCGGCCTCGTGCTCCTGCTTGAGCCGGGCGAGGTCCTGGAGTGCGTCCGCCGCGGCTTGTGCATCGCTGCGGGCTGCTTCCACCCGTTCCTGAGCGGACCGGATCTTCTCCTGGACAGCGGTACGCGGATCCCCAGGGAAGTCCTTCCAGAACTGGGTCAGGGCCGCGAGGGCGCCGCGGGCGTCGGAGGCACGCTGACCAGCTTCCTGGAGGCGAAGAGTCGCTGAGGTCAGCGCGCTCTCGGCGGCGGTGAGCATGTCACTCGCCGCCTCCCGGTCGTAGGTACCCGGGTGGGGGAGCAGGACTCGGGCGAGTGTTCCGTCGGAGTGGTCGGCCGCACTCGGTGATATGGCGGTCTCTGGGTCAAGGACGGCACCGACCCAGACCGCCGTGTCGGTGTCGAGATCACCGATGGCGTCGAGGGCACGATGGAAGTGGTTGGGGTGGGAGACCACCACGCCGGACGCGATGTCGGGACGTGCCGTCGCGAAAGATCGGGCGGCTTGAGAGGTCATCGTGTCTGCCAGCCACCGCCATCCCGGCCAGGCCGGCACATCGGCGTCCTGGCAGCGCCGGACGGCCTCTTCGACCAGCACGGATGCCGGAAGCAGACCGTCGGCGCCGACCGCGTCGAGGGTACGCCGGGCCTCAGCGGCCACGGTACGTGCCTCGTCGGCGTCCCCGTCAGCCGTCTCGGCGCGTTGGCTCAGCGCATCCGTGAGTGCTGTGCGGGCGGTCCACAGCTCGATGCCGCTGTCACCGACGGCGTCTCGTATACGTTCGTCATCCTCCAGCGCGCGGACCCTCTGGTTCACCTGCCGTAGCTGCCGCTCTGCGCTCTCCACGTCGTGCCGGGCGGCGACGATCGCGTTCTGGGCCTTCGAGACGGCCTTCCGCTGGGCATCAGCCTGTTTGTCGACGGATTTGAGCGCTCCGCCAGCAGCCTCGCGGCCCCTCAGCGCCGAAGCGGCTTTCTCCGCCCACTCGGCTTCCACTGCTGCCGGATCGGCACCCTCACGGAGCAGGTCGACGGTGACCGCCTCGGAGAGGATCCTTTCGGACTCGGTGATCTGATCACTGACGTGCCGGATCTGCTCGGCGGCGGTCGCGTGTGCCGCCACGGCCTTCTGGCGTTGGTCCTGGGCTGTCGCCAGGGAAGTGAGGGCCTGTTCCCGTCGCTCCTCGGCGGCACGGAGGTCGGCGGCGGCACGGTCGCGTTGGTCGGTGAGGAGCCGGGCGAGGGCATGCAGGTGCTGCTGTTCCTCCTTACGAAGGTCCGCGGTCTGCTTCTCGGCAGCCTCAAGGCGGGCCGTGAGCCCGGCCAGCTGAGTCTTGGCCGTGCTGGCGTCGAGTACATCCTGGACGAGTCGCCAGGCGGCCAGTTCGCGAACTGCCCGGTCGCGGACCGCGCGGCGCTTGTCGGCGAGGGCTGCGGCGGCGTTGGCCCTGAGTTCGGCCCCTCTCAGCCGCATCCGCAACCGGTGCGCCTGTGCCCTGCGTGCGGTCGCGCCCGCCTCCCGGCGCAGGCGTTCGTGCTCCTCATGTTTCTCGCCGGCACTGGCGTCCTCGGCGGCCAGTTCGGCGAGCGTCGCCTCGGAGTCGGCCACAACAGTTGCGGCGTTCGCCTCGGCGGTGGCCACCGCCCGTCGGTGAGTAGCGACCTGATCATGGGCGATGGCGAGGCGGAGCAACGGTTCGGTGAGGCTCTCCCACAGGGCGAGTTCGTCGGACCATCGGGGGCGGGCGGTGGCGTTCGCCCGCAGGACTTCGATGCTCTTGCTGATCTGCTCGACGGTCGTGGTCGGGGTGGTCGCGCCGATGAGCCAACGTACGCAGGCGTCGGAATCAGGAAACCGCATCACATGGTCGACGCCGCCTTCGGAGGCGTTCATCTCGGACTGGAACCGCAACTGCTCCACATCGACTCCAGCGGCGGCCAGCCAGTCACCCCAGGCCCGTTGGTGGTCCGAGGGACGATGCGGCGGTAGCGCGCCGCCGTTGGGCAGCATCCCGCGCACCGCCTCCACGAACTGCGCATGGGTCGCGCGTCGGCCGACGCTGGTACGGAACGGCAGGTCTTCGATGGTCGGCCCCGAGCCGTAGGTCACCCATCCGTAGAAGTCGCGCTGCAGTTTGCGTGGGTTGTCGAGGTCCTGAGTGCCGCCGTCTGCCCAGTCGGCGACCATGCCCATGACGATGCGCTGGAGTTCGCCGTCCACGACTCGGGTGGCCTGCTCGACCACGTGACAGACATCGCCCGAGCGCACCAGCTTCGCCAGGGACCGGTCGGATTCACCCCGGATGAAGTCCCGCGTGTGCGGCAGGTACAGCCCGAAACGCAGAGCTGTGATCGTCGTCTTTCCCGTGCCGTTGTCGGCCCACAGCGCGGCGTGTCCGGTGGGCTCAAAGGGATCGGACCAGTTGATGCTGAGCCCCTCCAGCCGTGACTCGGGGAAGCCTGCGCCTACCAGATAGGTGCGCTCGAGGCGCCAGCCCGTCTGCATCACTGCCCCCTCTCGCCGAAGGGTTCGACGTAGCCGGTGTGGGCGGACTTACCCTGGCTGTCCTGTCGGTGCCCTTCCGGCACCTGCGAACCGATGATTGTCTGCCACACGAGAGGGCCGCCGGCGGTCGCGACATGAGCGCGGAAGCGGTCGGTGGACCGCCACACCTTCAGCTCAGCTCGGGGTGGCGCAACTGTCGTGTCGACCACGACCAGTCCGAAGGACGCCAGCATCACCAGCACGTCCTCGCACATCCGCACCGTGCAGTCGCGCTTCAAGCGGCCACTCGATGTCAGAGCGACCTGTTTACGGTTGGTGGCGTACTCGCGCCACGCCTCGCCGAGCCCGCCGTCGAGCGTGATTTCCTCCGCCTCGATGGCCGTCGCGTGTTCCCGTACGAGACGATCGACATCCAGGGCCGTGACGCGCCGCGTACCCGGCTCACGCACCGCACGAGCGGTCGGATAGCACCAGGCCGTCGCTCCGCCGAGGGCCAGCCCGTACACCAGGCGATCAGCCGTTCCCCGGATACGAAGCCAGGTGCTGACGTCCGTGACTGCCAGCGGCGAGGTGGGTTCGGCGATCAGCACGAGCCCTGCTGAGCGATCAGCGGTCAGTACCCGCAGGCCGAGGCCGTCGGCTGTTTCGTCGAAGGCGGTGCGCAGGTCAGGGTCGGTGTGGAAGCGGTCCAGCAGTCGGCTGTAGCCGTCATGGCGGGCTGGGGACACGGTGGGGTCGAGGCCGTACCTCAGGAGGAGGCCGACATCCCGCGCGTCGTCACGTGCCGTCATCTTCGTCCCCTTTCCGGCAGACGAGCAGATCGGGAACGTCCAGATCGGAGAGCACTCCCCGTATCCCGTCGTCCAGCGCCCACCACTCGTCCGAAGCATCGGGTCGGCCGTCGGGCCGCCAGAGCATCATCGCGTCGAGCGCGAGCAGCAGCCGCAATCTGCGACGGGCGGTCTCACGTGAACCTCCGACGACGGCGACCAACCCGTCGAGGACGGCGGACGGCTCGTCGGCGGCGAACAGCCTGTCAGCGTCGGCCAGCAAGTCGGTCAGCCGCGCCTTGGCTCCCGGCATGACCCTGTGGGCACGCAGCACGTGGGCCACATCGTGGAACTGCTCCGGGAACTGCTCGTACACTCCGTCAGCGTCTTCGAGCGGCTCCTCCGCAATGGGCGCAGCTTCCGGGGTCGGCACTTGCTGCGGCGGCACGGCAAGTCGGTTCGCGAGCGTCGCGACATCCAACAGCACCCGTGGAGCCGGCGGAGACAGCTCAGCGCCGCGGGGCAACGGCAGGCCGCCCAGAAGCGCCGTGAGCACGTCTGCGGTCGGGTCGATCTCGCTCACCGGCACAGCACTGAACGCCTGCGCGGCCTGGGCCTCACGCCAGCGCGGAGCGGCCCCGATCACATCGGTCTGCAGCGCGGCCAGGGTCTCCACCGCGTCACCGAGCCGCGACGCGGCCACGGACAACTGCCGGACCGCCACTGGGTCTTGTTCTTCGGAGGCGTCCGCCCGCAAGTTCTCCAGGTGCCGCAACAACGTCCCGTCGACGTTGATGCGCCGCTCCAGATGCGCAGCCGCGGCTATGAGCTCAGGCCGCAGGACCCGCAGGTAGTCGACACGGGTCACATCACGTTCGGCCTCGGCGATCATGCGCCGGACGTTCGCCGCGTAGGTTCGCGACAGCGTCAGGGCGTCCTCCGCCGAGTCGATCGCCGCGTCCAGACGCCCGCTCTCGGCCTGTGCCCGCATGACTGCGATCACTGCCTCGTGCTCGTCCTCCAACGACCGGTTGGTCGCGATGAGCAGCAAGGTCACGGCGGTGTTGTCAGCGTTGACGTGCAGGGTGCGCCCGTCGGCGGCCAACGTCTCGTACAGCACACGTACCTGAAGGGGAACCGGCTGCCAGCTGGAGTCGGGATCCGCGTACTCGACAGTGAAGTACGGGGTCGGCTCGTCGTGGCGCAGGAGGTGGTCGAGGAGGTGCCGGGCGACGTGTTCGTGTTCCTCAGCAGGGCGGCGCGGGGCCATGCTGCCGGCCACCCGGGCCATGTCAGCGAGCACCTCGTCACGGGGGGCGCCGAGAGTGCCCTCCAGCCCGGAGGACAGCGCGATCGTGTCCACGCACGACTGGATCAAGGCGACGAAATCGTACGCCTGCCACTGCACACTCGATGGGTTCCTCGCCCGGTTCAGGTGCACCTCGAAAATCGGCGAGAGATGCGCAAGTGTTCGACGGCGGCGCGCGGCAGTGCTTGTCAGCGGAGAACCGGTGCTCTTCACGCGCACCTCCTCAGCCGGTCGGGCTACGCCGTCGACTCCCTGATGCCAATGAGTATGTCCAGCAACCGAGGCCACGACCCCTCCATCGTTCGGGCCTCTGAGCCTGGCAGGTGCAGAGCAAACGAGAAGACCTTTTCCGACTATATGCGGCAGCGTGCGTCTTGCCGCCAAAGACTGGCTTTGCTCAGTTTCCCGGCGAAAGGAAGCATCATGGAAGCCAATTCGGATCGCACGGTCACGAACAGCGCCCGAGTCTGCAAGGAACAGTCCGGTACCGGTGCGCTGCAGGCGTCGACCTCGGCGCCAGAGCGGGCCGCGTCCATGCTGCGGGCGCATGACGCATGGGCTCTGTCGGTCGAGGTCCTGGGAGACGCGCTGGGCGCGACGTTCTTCGAGAAGGAGCTGGGCGACGACCACCAAGCGTGGCTCATCGCCCTACGCGGCCGGATCGTGGTCGCCACGGTCCCCGGACTGTCTGAGGGAGCGAAGAAGCACCACATCCGGCGGCTCTTCTCCGAGTACATCAGTCATGGCTGGGCCGCCATCACGGTGGATGCCGAGGAAGAGGTGACCTTCGCCGAGACTTTCCTGGAGGAGGTCGACCCGGCCGAGACCTTCTTGGGCGAGGTCGGCCCGGAGCGCGGTCCTGCAGACGATCCGCCCGACGTGGGCGTGAAGCAGAGCATGGACGTGCGCGACCTCTACGAAGGATCCGCCTACGCGCCACTGCACGGCTGGCGCAGTGACGAGGAGGTGATCACGGCACTGCGCACGCTGATCACTGGTGCACTTGCCGGCACGGCCGAGGACATGCCGGAGGAGGTCTACCCGCTTCCCGAGGGCGTCGGAGCCATGGTCGCGATCGGCTACGACGAGCAGGGAGCGCTGCATCCTCTGGTCTGGGTCCGCACTGACATCCCCAGCGGGTTGCGAGCGGACCTGTGGGGGTACTGCGCCGCGCTGTCCGCCAGCCTCGACCGCGTGGATGTTGAGCCCGACGAGAACGGGATCTTCTATGTGGGAATGGAAGGCTCGCCGGTGACCGGCCCGGGCGTAGCGCTGCTCGCGGCGGCCATGGTGCAGCGGATGGGCCGGCGCCCTGAGGACTGCGCCTTCCCTCTCCTCGCGCCTCCCTCCCAGGCAGAGGAGACACCGCCTCTGGCTGCGTGACGGGGAGAACGCCGCGCCCGACGGCCAGAGGGCGGTCCGCCTGACAGTCGTGTGGGGCCCGGAAGCTTCCCGCTGCCGGAAGCTTGGCTGCGGACTCGTTGGGCGTGCAGTCTGGCGAGGCCGACGGCTCGTGCGGCGGCGAACTCCTCGCGCTGCTGCCTCGCGCCTCGCATGCCCAAGCGGCGTCTATACGGGCGGCGACCTGCCGGGGCCTGGTTTGAACAGGTCCCGGTCGGCGTGCTTTCGGGGGTGGAGGTGTCAGGAGTGCCCGTCGTGCTTGATGCGGGCTGCGAGTGCGGCGGCCTGCTGCACGCATTCTTTGGCGTCTCTGGTGACCTCGGATCCGCTGAAACGGACGATGCGCCAGCCGTCGAGTTCGAGTTCGCGCTGTCTGGCCCTGTCGCGGGTGAAAGCTTCCGGACTGGAGTGCCAGGAGTAGCCGTCGAGTTCGATGCCGATCTTCTGGTCGGGCAGGGCGAAGTCGATCCTGTACCGGCCGCCGAAGACGGGATGCTGCGACTTCAGGCCGCTCAACTCTGGGGGAGTCGTGTGCAGGTAGGCGCGCCAGAACGCTTCCTCGATGGGTGATTCGAGGCTGGGAAAGAGGTCCACGACCTGCTTGAGGGCGGCATCGGGTGTCGCGGCAGTGATCGTGACGGTGGCGCAGGAGAACGCGAACCAGAGATCGTTGGTGGGACCGTCAGGGATACCCAAGCCGTGACCGGACAGGTCTTCGTAGGTGTGCGGCAGTTCGGGGGCCGCGACAACGACGGGCTTGCCGCGGCCTTTGGCGTAACCGATCTCGACGAGCGTGCCGTAGGCGGTGGGGTCGTCGAGCCAGGCAAAGACGATGTCGGCGACGTCGATGGCCGCGAGGCAGAGTTCCCGGATCTTGGGTCGCTGCGGAAGGTTGCCGTAGGTGTAGCAAGCCAAGCAGCCGTCCATGCCGCAACCGTGCGTGCTGGGACCATGGCCGCACCTGTGGTCGTCGCCGATGAAGTAGGGGCCGACGTAGTCGAAGGTGTCGAGGACACCTCGCTTCATAACGGGCCACGGCTCGGATGGGTTGTCGTCCGTGACTTCCCAGGCGTAGCGGAGTTCCCAGCCGAGCAGTTCATGGCGCCAGTCATAGGGTCCGATCTTTCCTGCGAGGTAAATGGACGGCACTGGGCCTCCCGGGTGGTTTCAGATGATCTGGTGTGGTGACGGTACGACCGAGATGGTTCGCCCGTCTGGAGGTTTGATCAGAAGGACGGTTCGTCGGTGGCCGCGTCTAGCCCCCTTGGATCCGTTCCCCCGGGTTCAGGGGGCCGGTTTTTAGCCCGCAGCCCGTTGCCGCGACGGCTCGTCTCAAGCAAGCCCGACCTTGAGGAACAGAGGAGACGTCGAGGCGTGGCGCACTCCGGCAGGCGGCCCTATGCGGCGTGCGGGATGCAGGTGGTAGGACGTGTCCAGAGAGGATTCGCATACCGGTGCGGCAGGAGTGCGACAAAATAGGCTGGTCACCTTCAACCTGCAAGGGAACGCTGCATGACCTCGAACTCGACGCCCCGACACCAGGGGCGCCTCGAACTCACCTGGACCGACAAAGACAAGACGCTGCTGTCGACCGGAGACGGTAGGTACGACTACACGTTCGTCGAACCGTCGGACTACAGGGTCTCCGAGGTCCGGCTCCTCCACGAGGTTGATCGAGTCGAGGCACCGACACCCGAAGGTCGTCCGGCAGACCTGCCGGCGCCGACCCACGACAACCTCCTCATCACCGGCGATGCGATGCACGTACTGGACGCGCTCGCCAAGATTCCGGCCTATGCCGAGAAGTACCTGGGTCGGGTGAAATTGGTCTATATCGACCCGCCCTTCAATACAGGTCAGGCATTCACCAACTACGAAGACAACATCGCGCACTCGATCTGGCTCACCCTCCTGCGGGACCGGATCCGCCAGATCAGGCCGCTGCTCGCGGACGACGGAACCGTGTGGGTGCACCTCGATCACATGGAGTCGCATAGGTGCCGTGTTGTCCTCGACGAGGAGCTGGGGGAGAGTAACTTCGTTGCAGAGGTCGCCTGGCAAAAGGCGGACTCGCCCCGAAACGACACCAGGCTGCTTTCGACGTCTCAGGACACGATCCTGGTCTACCGGAAGTCCGAGTCCTGGTCCCCGAACAGAATGCCCAGGCTCGCCTCCTCGAACACGAGCCGCTACCAGTCACGTGACGGGGACCCCGTGCCCTGGCGTGACGGAGATGCGACCGCGGGCAAGGCGGCAACGAACCATCCGATGGTCTACGCGATCCAGCACCCTGTCACCGGGGGCCTGATGTATCCGACTGCTGGCCGCTGCTGGGGGAAGGCGCAGTCGTGGATGCTGAAGCAGATGTCGGAGTATGCGCCGTACGAGTTGCGTGACATCGGCGACGAAGAGGAGCGCGCACGCATCTGCGGGACAACAGCGGACAAGGTCAAGGCCGGCGTTCCAGCGATCATGCTGTCGGTGCCCGTCGAAGAGGCCGCCAAAATCGCCCGCGCCCGCTATGACGCGGGGCACTGGCCCGACATCGTGATGCTCGGCCTCCGGGAGCGCATCCAGCGCAAGAAGCATCTGGAGGACAACGGTCGCGTTCCCGAGACGCTCTGGCTGGGAAGCGAAGTCGGAGGAAACCTTCGAGGCAAGATCGAAATCAAGAATCTGTTCCCTGACGAGCATCCGTTCGCGACGCCGAAACCGGAGGCTCTGATGGCCCGCATCATCCACATCGCCTCCAATCCCGGCGACATCGTCCTGGACTGTTTCGCCGGGTCAGGCACTACCGCGGCCGTCGCCCACAAGATGGGCCGGCGATGGGTGACCAGCGAACTGTTGCCCGAGACCGTGGCCCGATACACGCTGCCCCGGCTCGCCAAGGTCGTCAACGGCCAGGATCCTGGGGGCATCACCACCGTTACCGAGCGAGTCTCGGCGGTTGACGATGACGAAGACCGCGAGGGCGGCCTTCCTGATGGAATGACGCCGGACGAGGCGCACGAGTTCAACCGGCTGCTCACCAAGGTCACCAAGGCTGTCGGGTCCGAACTCGATGCCAGCACCGTCAAGGCACTCAAGGCGGCCACCAAGACCAAGAACGTCAAGAACGTCAACTGGCACGGTGGGGGGAGCTTCACTCATCTCCAGGTCGGCGAGTCCATGTTCGTCGAGATGAGTGGCATGGTCCTGCTGGCCGACTGGGCCGTCCAAGGCGCACTGGCCGAGGCGATGTGCGCCCAGCTGTCCGTCCCTTACAAGCCCGACGGCATCTTCGCAGCCAAGCAGGGCCGTTCCCGTTACGTCGTCATCGACGGCATGGTCGGTACGGGCACCGTCGCGTCCATCGTCGACAGGCTCGCAGAGGACGAGGTCGTGGAAGTGTGGGCCACCCAAATCCAGGACGGTGCCGCCGAGGCACTGAAGCAGGCCCGCCGCGGATCCCGGCTCGAACTCATTCCTGACAAGGTTCTCGACAACTACCGGCGCAAGTCAGCCCGCAAGTCTCCGTTCGGCGCAGGTCGTTCCGCGGTCCCATCACCTCGGGCCACCGAGGAACCGGCTGAGACCACCACCGTTGCCGCCGTTACCGAAGGGGAGACCGCCTGATGGGCGAGTTGCAGTTCCAGCCCGACCTCCTGGCCGAGGTCGCCCACCGCCTCGACCTGCGTGAGCCGAACCGCAAAGCCATCGAGTCGGTGATTCTCCGCACGTCCGACCACTACGACGTGCAGGAGGAGACTGAGCCGTACGAGTGCATCGTGGACTCGGCCACCGGCGTGGGAAAGACCTACGTCATGGCCGGACTGATGGAGTACCTGGCCGGAGCTGCGACCCCGGTCCGCAACTTCCTGCTGTTGGCGCCCGGACGGACAATCCGGGACAAGTCGATCCTCAACTTCACCGCTGGCAACCCGAAGTCGCTGCGGCACATGCTGCGATCCGCCCCGTACGTCATCACGGCCGACAACTTCAACGCGCAGTCCACCCGAGTCGCGATCGATGATCCGACGGTCACGAAGCTGTACGTTTTTACGGTTCAGGCCCTGACGTCAGCTACAGGCGAGGGGCGTGCAACACACGTGCCCCTGGAAAACTTGGGCATGTCCTTCTTCGACCACCTCGCGCGGCTCGATGACCTCGTCATTCTGGCGGACGAGCACCACTGCTACCGAGGACCGGCGTTCTCTCGAACCATCCGGGACTTGAAGCCCGAGCTCGTAGTCGGTATGACTGCCACGCCCGTTAGAGCGGACGAGTCCCTCGTTGCATTCCGTTACCCGCTGGCCGCCGCTATCGCGGACAAGCTCGTGAAGACCCCCGTGATGGTGGCTCGCCGTGACGACCGCTCTGACGTCGAGACGAAGCTGCTCGACGGCGTCAATCTGCTGCGTTACAAGGGCCAAGCCGTCGACGCCTATTGTGACGAGAATGGTCTGCCCCGGGTGAACCCAGTAATGCTGGTCATCGCCCGGAACATTGAGGAGGCCGAAGAATTCCAGGCCGTCCTCGACTCGGGCAGCTTCGACGGTGGTGCGTGGGTTGGAAAGACGCTCCTGATTCATTCGAAGTTGACCGGCGATGCAAAAGAGAAGGCTCTGGCCGATCTCCAAGCCGTCGAGAACCCTGACTCGCCGGTCCGCATCATCATCAGCGTCGGAATGCTGAAGGAAGGCTGGGACGTCAAGAGCGTCTACGTGATCGCCTCCATGCGGGCATCGGTCTCGGAAGTCATGACCGAACAGACCCTCGGCCGCGGTATGCGGCTTCCGTTCAGCAAGTACACGGATGTCGAGATCCTCGACACGCTCGAAATCCTGGCCCACGAGAAGTACAGCGAGCTACTGGAGAAGCGGAAGGTCCTCAACGAGGCTTTCATCGACTACGCCACATACGCAGAAGTACGGCGACTGGCCGATGGCAGCTCCGTGGTCCGCCAGAAGACGGTCGAGAGTGACGGGGAGGTCATCGGCCTTCCCGGAGGTGGTCTCTCTCAGGCCGGCGATACCAGCCGGCCTGAGGGAGACAACGTCAGCCAGAGCGGTGCGTCGGCTACTGGGCGGGGATTGACCTCGGGAGTCACTCCAGCAGTCCCCGCGCCGGCTGCCCCCGATGGGCGCGGGGTTGTGGATGTGGAAACCCGTACGCGCGAGGCAGCGGAGGCCGCCAAGAAGACCTCCACGGTGGTCCACTACGATCCGCTGCCTGATCGAGAACCTATCCTGATCCCTAAGCTGATCTCGGTGCCGCAGTTCGCCCAGGTCAGCCTTAACGAAATCGTCGACTACGGCCCGTTTGAGCGGCTCGGCCGCACCCTCACCGCCGACTATTCCGATGAGTTGAAGCGGACGAAGATCGTCGCCAGTCACGACGGCCGCAAGGTCACGACGGCGACCGAGACAGCCAACGACAAAATAGTCTCCGCGTTGCCGCTCGACATCCCTCTCTCGGTTACGCGGGAAGCGCTCGTCCGCCGAGTCATGTCCGTCAAGGGCGTGCCGAATCGCGCATTGGAGCTTGGAGCTGCCCAACGCATCGTCGACCGCCTCATTGAAGCGATGGGGGAGAAGGCAGCCGACCATCTCTCTGCCTTCGTCGACCGGTGTGGCCAGCGTCTCGCCACCGAGGTGGCCAAAACCCTCCGAGACGTAACCCAGGCCCAGGTCACCTATGACGACGACGTACAGCTCGTCGCACTCACCAAGACTCGCGAGACGCGCAAGCGCCAGGTGGCCGGCCATGCCGATGGTTCATTCGACAAGGCGATCGCCTTCAACGGCTGGAGCAAGAACCTCTACAGCCATGCCTGGTTTGACACCTCGCCGGAGTTCAAGGCAGCCAACGCTATCGACAGCGGCAAGAACGTGGTCGTGTGGGCCCGTCTGCACATCAACGATGTGCCCATCAAATGGACCTCGGAGGGGCGAGAGTACAACCCTGACTTCGTCGTCATCGAAAAGGTGGACGGGCAGCGCATCGGCTGGCTGGTTGAGACGAAGGCAGACAAGGACATGACCTCTGCCGA
This sequence comes from Streptomyces griseus subsp. griseus, assembly GCF_000720255.1. Classification (GTDB taxonomy): domain Bacteria; phylum Actinomycetota; class Actinomycetes; order Streptomycetales; family Streptomycetaceae; genus Streptomyces; species Streptomyces griseus_I. The sequence continues at coordinate 21,238 of NZ_JOJE01000049.1, forward strand.
GGTGGTTGCCAAGCGCAAGGCAGCCCGGAGGTGGGCCAACACCGCGAACTCCTCACCAGACGTCGACATCACCTGGAAGTACCTCCTTGTGGGCGAGCAGGACGTCGAGGACGCTCAAGGGTCCTGGGAGTTCCTGAAGGGCTTCGGCCAGTAGGTTGAACGACGTGAAGCCGGGCGACGGACACTCGCCGCCCGGCTTCGTAACGCCACAGCTCGCTACTACGCGTAGCCGTCCCCGTACTTTCCGGGATTCCTGGCCCTATCCACAGCCTGTGCACGAGCATCGGCGAACGCCGTGGTCACAGCCTCGCGGTCCGTGCCGCGGACCTGAGCCTCGACCTCCTGGCCAGATCGGCGGGTGGTGTGCCAGCGCACCGGTAGATCCGTGTAGAGATCGGTTTCGAACTCCCAGGCTGGCGTGGACCATTGCTCGTCGCGGCCGATGTTGAGCCGTTCGCCGCCGGGCAGGAACATGGCGTGGGCATGGTGGACAACCCGGCGGTCCGGCATGCGGTCGCGGATAGCTTGCACGCCGCCAGGGCCTTCGCGCTCCCACTGCGGCCGGTCCCACTTCTCCACATGCGCAGGCTTGCCAGGGTGATCGGCGCGCCACTGGGAGACCACGGCCTGGGCATGCTCGTTGTGCAGGAACGGAACATACCGCTCGCCGAGACAGGCCACGTACACATCCGACCCTGCTTGTACGGGGCCCTGACTCAAACCCGACACGGGACCTCCAGGTGTCGCCGGGAACTGGTGCGGTGTTGAGCCCCAGATCAGGGCGCCGACCTTCGCTGCCGTCTGCTGGAGCACTTGGCCGGTGAGGTGCTGGTAGCGGCGACGCATCCGGGCGGACTTGCCGGGCTCCCAGCCCATGATCCTGTCGACGACCGCTTCGGGGACGCCGAGGATGAGCAGCACCGTGGCGGCGGTGTGCCGGGCGTCGTGGAGGCGTCCGTCGCGGACGTTCGCCGCCTTCAGCAGGTCCTTCCACCGGTGGAAGTCGGTGTTGGGGTTGAGCGGCTCGCCGATCGGCGAGGTGAACACGTACCCCTTCTCCACCCACAGGTCCCGGGCGAGAGTGCGCTCGCGGTCCTGTTTCTCCTTGTGCTGCCGCAGCAGCTTGAGCAACTCTTCGGGCATGCCGATCGGGCGCTTGCCGGCGCGGGTCTTGGTGTCCTTCGTCTCGCGACGGATGCTGATCTTCTGCGGACAATAGCCGGGCTTGCGCCCGCACTTGTCGCCGCAGCCGTGCTTGTAGCGGGGCCGCAGGCGCCCTCGGCGTACGAGGATCACGCCGTTCTCGAAGTCGACGTCCCCCCACTGCAACCCGAGGGCCTCGCCCTGGCGCAGGCCGAGGGCGAGGGCGATGACCCAGCGGGCGGTGTTGCGGTGCTTGCCCGCTTCGAGGAGGAGGCGCTGGACCTCCTCGATCGTGTACGGCTCGACCTCCTCCTCTTCGAGCTTGGGGGCCTTGGCGATGGAGGCCGGGTTGATGGCGAGATGGCGGCGGCGTACGGCCTCGTTGAGTGCCGTGCGGACCGTGCGGTGCGCCTGGTGGGCGGTGCCGGCGGAGCTGCCGTTCGCCTGCATCTTCCGGTAGAAGCGCTCCAGGTGTTCCGGCTCCAGCTTCTCCAGGCGGTGGGCGCCCAGGCCGGGGATGAGGTGGTGGTAGACCGCCACGCGGTAGCCGTCGATGGTGTTCTCGCCGACGCTGGGCGCGGCGATGTTCTCCACCCAGTGGGTCAGCCACGTCGCGACGGTCCAGGTCTGGCCCGCCTTGGCGACACCGGTGGAGTCGCGCTGCTTCTCCAGTTCGCGCACGAGTTTGGTGACCTCGGGGCGCGTCTTGCGGCTGACGTGGCGCCGGTCCGGGGTGCCGTCGTCCTTGACGCCGACGGTGACATAGCCGTGCCAGCGACCGTCCTTCCCGAGGAAGATCGAGGAGGCGCCGTTGGGCTGGCGGGACGTGCTGGGCTTCTTGGCCTTTGCCATGCGCGCCCGCCTCAGGCCGCAGCGTCGAAGTCCGAGGCCCGAAAGCGTCGGGCTAGGAACTCACCGACCGCCTCAGCGGGTATGCGGCGCAGGCTGCCGATCTTGACGGAGGCGATCTCGCCGGAGGAGACGTACTCGTACAGCTTGGTGCGGCCGATGCCGATCCGGCGGGCGGCCTCGGTGACGGTGAGGGCGACCAGGGTTGTGTCGCTGGCGGTTCGCCGCTCGGCCATCAGGGTGCGCAGGGCGTCTTCGGGGACGTCCAGGAGCTGGGCTATCTGGGATATGGGCAGGGCGGGCTGCGACAAGGGGTACTCCTCCCGCCGGCATCGCGGCCTCGCGGGAGCGGCAACTCCCGTCGGCCTGGCCGGTGGCGTCGTTCAGGGATGGATGGGTGATCGTCGGCGACAGGGGTCGCCGCGCTTATGGGGTTCTCGGCGTTCGTAGCGCCGGTGGGGCAACGGCCGGCTACTCGTCGGCGGGCGGCTGCTCCTGGTTTCGCAGGTGTGCCTGGGAAGGGTGCAGGCTTCTCATCGCGGCTCGTTCTTCGAGCCGGAGGAGTTCGTCGACCTGTCCTCTCTGCTCGGGGCCCTTGTCCCCGTAGGCGTCGAGTTCCATCTGGATCTCGTGCAGGTGCATCTGGTTCCGGTCGATCGCCGCTCGCAGTTGGCGGTACTCCAGCGTCATCTGGACGTACGTCTGGGCGAGCTGGCGGATGCGGGGCGTGGCCAGCTCTCCTGGCGGTCCGGTCAGGTCCTGCATGGTGATGTCGAAGACCTTGCAGAAGCCGAGCGCCTCGTCGAGGTTGACCCTGCGACGGGGTTTGCCGCTCTCGATGCGCCAGATCGCCGACTGGTTGATCGGATGGCCGGCAGCGGCCATCTCCTCGGCGAGCTTCACCGTGCTCCAACCGCGGACCTCGCGCTCCAGCTTGATGCGTGCGGCGGCATGATCCTCCGGCATCGGACGACCCGGGCCGGCGCGCTCCGCACCTTCCTCACCGCTCATTCGCACCTCCCTTCACACGACAACGGGCCCACTGGGGCGAGCGTCCACAACTAAACATCATTGCGGAGTGAAATGCAAGGCGTTGCGCTTCCGAAAATTTCAGCTATGGTCGTAGTCCGCCGTACAGCGGTGGACGCATCCGCACACGCAAGCGGCCCCGGTGCTACGAACACCGGGGCCGAGGTAGAGGCTCCACCGCACAACCATCCATCCCTGAACGATCGAAACCGGCACCGCCGGGGTTGCCGCCCCATAGTGGCCTGCCGGGTGAGGAGCTCTATGCCTCAGGGTACGACCCTGCCGCCCGAGATGCCATCCCGCTTCGACGAGGGCCCCACGCCTATGGAGCCTCCGTACAACGTGGACGCCGAGCGCGCGGTCCTCGGCGCCTGCATGCACAAATCCGACATCATCGACGTGGTCCGGCCCATCCTGGGCGAGGACGCCTTCTATCGCCCCGCGCACGAGACGATCTGGCGCGCGCTCCTCGCCCAGCACCGCGAGGACAGGCCGACCGACCCGATCGTCCTCACCGAGCTGCTCCAGCAGCAAGGGGACCTGCAGCGTGTCGGTGGCCGTCCCTACCTGCACCAGCTCGCCGACGTGCACTACGGCACCGGTGGCGCAGAGCAGCATGCGGAGATCATCCGCGAGAAGGCCAACCTCCGCCGCCTGCTCGCCTCCGCGGTCCGCACCGTCCAGCGTGCCCAGGAGCCGGGCGCCGACCCCGAGGCGATCCGCAGTGAGGTCGAAGCGGAGATGCGGGCCGAGCGCGAGCGGGCCCTCGCCTCGGGCCAGGGCCGGCTGAACCGCTTCGCCATCGACGGGTGGTCCTTCGTCAAGGAGACCGGCGCGGACGCCGAGCCCCTGTGGGGCACCCGAGAGAAGACCGTCTGGGCACCGGGCGAGAGCCTGATGATCGTGGGCGCACCCGGTGTCGGCAAGACCACCCTGGCCCACCAGGTGATCTTCGCCCGCCTCGGCCTGCAGGAGACGGTCCTGGAGATGCCGGTCGCTCCCAGCAGGCGGGTGCTCTACCTGGCAATGGACCGGCCCAAGCAGATCGCCAAGGCCATGGCCCGCCGCGTCTTCGACACCGACGAAGCGATCCTGCGTGAGCGGCTCGTCGTCTGGGAGGGGCCACTGCCCACCACCCTCGACAAAGAGCCCGACCTCCTCGCCGACCTCGCCGCCGCCCACCAGGCCGACACCATCGTGATCGACAGCCTCAAGGACGCGGTCAGCACGATGGTCGACGACAGCCTCGCCGTCGCCTTCCACAACGCCCGCATGCGCGCCCTGCGAGGCGGCGTGGAGATCCTGGAGCTGCACCACCAGCGCAAGGCCACCGCCGACGCCCCACGCGGCCAGCGCCCCAGCCTGGACCAGGTCTACGGCTCCACTTGGATCACCGCCGGCGCGGGCAGCGTCCTCTTCGTCACCGGCCGGGCAGGCGACCCAGCCGTCACCCTGCACCACCTCAAGACCCCCACCGGTGAGGTCGGCCCGCTGGACGTCACCCACGACCACAAGCGCGGCACCACCACGGTCGACCCGACCAAGGACCCCGCCGTCCTGCTGCGCAACGCCCCTGGCGGCATGACCGCCCGCGACCTGGCGACCGTCCTCATCGGCGGCGGCGAACCCGAACGGGCCGACGTCGAAAAGGCACGGCGCCACCTGGCTCGCCTCGTCGACAGCGGCCTGGCCACCAGGGCCGACGGCGTCGCCGGAGGAGCCGGAGGCGGGCAGCAGACCCGCTACTACGCCTCCTCCCGCCACCTCACCGCCGTCGGCTGAGCCCCGCCACCGGCCAACGCGGAGCGATCACGCGACCGTACACGCGGCCCTCACGCGAACACCCCGCCATGAACCGCTCACAGCGCGCACGCTCACAGCAAAACCGCAGGTAGAGCGATCACGCGAGCGTCCACGCCGTACACGCGCCCAGGCGATCACGCGCGGGGCCCCCTTTAGAAGGGGGCCCGCGTGAACGCCCCCTCCGTGAACGCCGCTCACTCCCACCCCCGCAAGCCTCACTCTCGCCCCGGAGCCCACGCCCTTGCACTCCCCTGCCCCGAGCGCCCCGGCAGCCATACGCGGCAGCCGCGCCGGCATCACCCTGCTCCCGCTCGCCCCGGCCGCCGAGTACTCGCACCCGCTGGAGGTCGTCGCGTGAACCGCAACGGACGCATCACCCTCGTCGTCGGCCTGGTGGCCGTCGTCCTCATGGCCTTCCGGGTCTCGTGGAACGCGCTGTCCGACGTGGCCCGCGCCATCGGCGCCGACCCCACCGCCGCCCTGCTCTACCCGATCGTCATCGACGGGCTGATGGCCCTCGCGCTGGTCGCCACGCTCGTGCTGACCGGCAACGACCGCAAGTTCGCACTGCGGGTCCTGGCGACCTACACGATCGCCAGCCTCCTGCTGAACTACGTGCACGGCCTCATCCCGGCCCTGCACACCGAGTCGGTCCAGTGGGGCCGACTGGCCGACTGGGACCCTGCGAACTGTGCCCTTGTGCTGCTGGCGACCTCGCTCCCGGTCGGGTCGATCTACTTCGGGTCGGACCTCGTGGCGAAGGTGCTGCACCACACCCCCGAGTCGGCCGACTCCGCCGAAGCGGCCTTTGCCCAGTCGGAGAGTCGGCCAGCTGACGAGCAGGCCGCAAGGTCGAGGTCTGACCAGGCCGAATCGGCCCCCGAGCAGCCGACCGAGTCGGCACCCGTGAAGGTCGCCGAGGCAGCGGTGACGAGGCCGACCGAAGCCGACGATTCGGCCCCCGCTACCCGACCGCCCCAGTCGGCCGCCACGGTGGAGTCGACCAGGGCTGCCGCGCGTCGGGCGACCAGTCGGCTCCGCGCCACCGCCAAGTCGACCGCCGACCGAACCCGCACCGACGCCGAAATCCTCGACGAGGCCCGACTCCTGACTGCCGACTGGAGCGACGACCGGCTGACCGCCGAGCGTCTGCGCAGCGCACTACGGATCGGCCAGAAACGCGCCCGAGCCCTCCGCGACCAGCTGCAGGCCGAGCGCACCAGCCAGGCCGAGCCCACCGCGTACGACGACTTCGAGACCGCGCCTCTCGACGGGCTCGACGAAGCCGCCTCCCAGCGGCAGAGGGAACTCGACACCGCCCCCGTCGGCTCCGCCTGACCCCGCAAAACGCACCTTCGCCCCACCCTTCCGGCTCCCCCGTGCCCCGTGCGGACAAGCGCGGGGGCACGAGGCCGCGCAAAGCGAAGCACCGGACACCAGCACCCCACGGAGAACAGTTCGATGCACGATCCGCACCGCGAACTCGCCACCCGCCAGCAGGAGATGCCCACCGGCCTGAACAGCGGAGCAAGCAATGGCGATGGACCGTCCATAGGCCGGTCCATCGCGAACACCTCCGCCCCGGGGGTGGCGGAGGAGCTGCTCCGGCACGAGGGCGTGCCAGAGCAGGAGCGGGTGAGCGCCGGCGGACAGCCGACCGGTCTCGTCAGGGGGGCCAGGCAGCGTACGCCGCACCGCCGCGCGAACCTCGACGCGCAGCGTTCCGAGCACGTCACCGCCCGCTTCGCTCCGCATGAGAAGCACGACATCCAGTCGGCGGCGAAAGCCGAGCACGTGACCATGGCGCGATACATCGCCGACGCCACCATGGCCCGCGTCCGCGGTGAGATCACCGTCGCCGCCCCTCGCACTGTCTACGACGATGCGGTCGATGAGCTCGCCACCATCCGGGCGCAGATCGCCCGGATCGGCAACAACGTCAACCAGATCGCCCGGCGCCTCAACTCGGGCGGCGATCCACACCCTGTGGACGCCGCGATCCTTCAGCGGGCGGAGCGCCTGCTCGCCACCGCCCACGACACGGTCCGGGCGATCGACGACGCGGCTTTCCGGGCAGCCGGGCAGAAGGCGGGTGGCCTGAGTTGATCGCGAACATCGTCAAGCCGGGCAACAACACCTACGGCGTCCTGGCGTACCTCTTCGACAAGGGCCGCGCCAACGAACACACCGACCAGCACATCGTCGCTTCCTGGGATGACTTCGTTCTGGACCCCGGCCCGTATGACAGCCCCGGGCACAAGCAGCGGCTCGGCCAGCTCACCAAGGCCCTGGATCTGCGGGTCGAGCAGGCTGGCGACAAGGCACCCGAGGGACACGTGTGGCACTGCTCGGTGCGCGCCGCGCCCGAGGACCGCCTCCTGACCGATGCCGAGTGGGCGACGATCGCCAAGCGCATGGTCCATGCGACCGGCATCGCACCGGAGGGCGATCCGGACGGCTGCCGGTGGGTGGCCGTGCGCCACGCGGACGACCACATCCACATCGTCGCCACCAAAGTCCGCGGCGACCTGCGCCCGCCGCGGAACTGGAACGACTACCACCGCGCCATGACCGAACTCGCCAGGATCGAGAAGGACTTCGGCCTCACCCAGGTTCCGCGGGGCCCCGAAGCCGCCACCGGCACTCCGGCGGCGAAGCGCCCCACCCGCGCCGAGCAGGAGAAGGCCCGACGGCTGGGCCACCACAAGACGGCTCGCGAGCGGCTGCGGCACACCGTGCGGATCGCGCTCTCCCACGCGAAGGACCTGGACGAGTTCTTCAACCTGCTCGCCGACGCCGGTCTTCAGGTCGAGACCCGCACTTTGCCCTCCGGCGACCTCGGCGGCTACAAAGTCGCCCTGCCTGACGACGGCACACCCATCTGGTACTCCGGCTCCAGCCTCGCCACCGATCTGTCCCTCCCGCAGATCCAGCAGCGTCTGGCCGCCGCCGAAGCGCACTCCGCCACGGCGGCCTCACCAGCCGGCCACTACCGCCCAAGCCCTTGGCACCGGGCCACCGCAGCCGCAGAACGTATCCCCCACCACCTTGATCACGCCGACGACAGCGCCGCACAAGCCCACCTGACCGTCTTCGGCGAAGTCCTCTACGCCTTGCCCGCCCACGCCCCCGTCCATCTCAAGGCCGAACTCCACCGCGCCGCCGTCGCCTTCGAGCACGCCGCCCACACCTGTGCCCGCGCCGACCACCAGCACGCCCGCGCCCTGCGCGGCGCTCTGAAAGCCATGCGCTACCAGCCCGCGGACCACACCGGCCTGGCCATGCTCCTGGACGTCGCCATCCTCGTCGTCGTCGCAGCCCAGCGCCGCAGCGCGCTGCACCACCACGACCGGCAGGTGGCCGCCGCTCGCCAAACGCTCATCCATCTCCAGGCCGCCTACGACCAGATCACCCCCGCCAGCCTCGCCGTACTCGCCAGGCGCCGGCCTTCCGAAAGCACTGTCCACCGGTACGCCCGCACCCTGCACGAGGTCCTGCCCTCCCACTCCGGACAGATCCTCACCGAGGCTGCCTGGCCCGCACTCACCGCAGCCCTCGCCGCCGCCGAAGCCGCAGGCCACATCCCCGCAGCCGTCCTCCGGCAGGCAGCCCAGCAGCGCTCCTTGAGCGACGCCAAATCGGCATCCGAAGTTCTCGTCTGGCGTATCCAACGCCTCGGCGACCGGCACGCCCCCGGCCCAGGTGCACGAGCCGCGCAAGCCAGTAGCCCCCACATCCCCCGCGTCGGGTCCACAGCGCGGGCCACCGCAGCGACACCCCCCATATCCACGCAGACGCCATCCCGCCCTCACCGGCCGCGGTGAGCACCAGCCCCCTGACGCAGCGGCCGCGCACGCCTCGCACCCGCTACCGAGAACCACCGAAGTCACGATGACAACCGATCAAAGACAACAGCCCTGCCCCCGGCCTTACGACGCCGCAGGACATCTGCGGTGCGTCACCGGCACCCCATCCGACGAGGAGCCCATCATCCAGACCCACCCCACCGCCGACATGTTCCCGATGCTGAGCGCCGACGAGCTGCACGACCTGGCCGAGTCCATCAAGACCGAGGGCCAGCACGAGGCCATCGTCCTGTCCGCCGACGGTGTCCTCCTCGACGGGCGTAACCGTCTGGCCGCCTGCGAGATCGCCGGCGTCGAGCCGCGCTTCACCACCTACAGCGGCAGCGACCCCAAGGGGCTGATCCTCGCCCACAACCTGCGACGTCGGCACATCAGCAAGGGCCAGCAGGCGATGATCGTGGCGATGGCCCGTTCCTTTTCGGAACACTCCCTGCGCCACCAGGCCAAGGTCCACAGCATCAGCCTGACCCGTCTCTCCAACGCGGCCACGGTCCTCAAGCACAACCCTCCCCTCGCCGAGCAGGTCCGCAGCGGCCAGCTCAGCCTCGATGCCGCCTACAGCACCGTGCGCGAACGCCAGGCCCGCTCCGCCGAGATCCAGGCCCAGCACGGCCGCCTGCGCGAGCATGCCCCCGACCTTGCCGAACAGGTCGTGGAGGGCCTCCGCACCCTTGACAACGCCATAGCGGCACTCGACCAGCGGCAGCACGAAGAACAGCTCCGGCAGTCCGTGCAGCACACGGACGCTCTCCGCCTCGCCGACGGAGACTCCGCCCCGCCCCTGGCCCAGCTCGTCGAGCGGGGAGACATCACCTGGGAGCAGGCCCACCAGCGCGCCGAAGAGTTCCTCGTCCACCGGCGGAACGCCGTCCAGCAAGCGCAGCAGGCTCTCCGGGTGGTCGCCGAGAACTGGGCCACGGTCCAAGACCTCGCTGCCCGACCCGAGACCCCCTACAGGCGGGACATCCTTGACGGCCTCACGCCCGAAGTCCGGTCCCTCGTCCAGAACCTGACCGCCCTGGCCTGACACGGCGGCGCCCCTGGGGCCGGCCTTGTGGGCTCCGGCCTCCAGGGGCGAGGACGGTGAAGACCGCCCTGGTCACGGGGCTCACCACCGTGGGGAAACGACAGGCAACTCCATGACCACGGCGGGGATCTGGCGGTACAGGAACCGGCCTCGGACTCGGGGCCTGCGACGCCGTCCGTGCCTGCCGATCCCGGCCCATCACCCCGTGAGCCTGACCGCCGTGGCCTTGGCGACCGCCTCGTGCAAGTGGGCGTCGACCAGGCTGGGGCTACCGGAGATCACGACTACCATCGGCCCGGTGCGGACGGCCGTCTGCTTGATGAGACTGCTGCGCCCGTCAGCGGTGAAGGTGAGCAGCAGGCTCCACCGCTCGTCCCCCAGCCGGGGTGCGGGCACGTTTTGGGGTGTGACGGTGATGGGGGTGTTGCCCGACACCACCTGGTACGTCGGACAAGAGACCATCGCATCGAAGATCTCCCCGATGTCCTTGGACAGCTTCGCCGCAGTATCGCTGTACAGCTCCTCGGTCAGCTCGGAGTTGTTGCCGCCGGCGTAGGTGAAGGACACCTTCGCCTTGCGGGGGAAGACGAGGCTGACGCCGGTCCCCGCGTCGCCGCCGATTTTCTCCAGTGCCGGGCAGCCGATCACGCTCACGTTTTCGTGCTGCGCGGAACGCTGCGGCATTCGGGCGTAGCCCTGGCCCAGGTCGCTCTCTTCCAGGAGTCGCTTGGCCAGCGCGGCCGAGGACAGCGGAGCGGGCGCCGGGACGCTCTCGTCGTCTGGGTGCACCGGGACGATCGGGGAGGACATCGGGCCGGAGGAGACGGCGCTGCCATGGGAACAGCCCGCCAGGGTCAGGACGGCAAGGGCGCTGAGGCTGAGGACGGTCGTGGTGTGAAGGCGCATAGGAAACCCCTTTGTGGCCTGCGAAGCGGACGGTCTGACCAGGCCGGCCCTCCGGGCGTCGGCAGTACGAAGGGGAGCGGGGGTTTCGGGAGGTCAATGGCCGAGGTGGCGCAGGCCCTCTTCGAGAGTGGGGTGGAACCGGTCGACAGGACCGGAGTGACGGTTGAACCAGACCGCATCCAGGCCGGGCTCCCTCGTCTCGTGGCCCGCCCGGCAGCGCAGCCATATCGAGTCGTCGCGCAGGCAGAAGACGATCCAATCCCGATACGCGCCGCACCCGGGGCACGTACGGACCTCGCCGTCGACGACGAGCGGCTGAAGCCAGCGCATCATCACCCCGGCCACCTCCTGGGCCGACGGCAGCCGCAACTCCGGCGGCAGGAAGTCGGGCACCGCCACTTCCTCCGCGGCAGGATCCTGTGGTGGGGGCTCGGGGCAGCCGGGCCATGGCTGGGTGGCCTGCAGTCGCAGGAGCAGCTCGTAGCCCGCACGCTGGGCTTCACGGAATGCACGGTCCTCGCGGGCGCGTCGAAAGAACACGACTTTCTCCTTCTCTGTCATCGGGCAGGCGCGGAGAACACGCCTCATACGTCTGACCTGCTGCTACTCGGGGAGATCGGCGACGAGCCGCACAACAGTGGATCCTCTGGGGCAGCGGCTATCAGCTGCGGCGGACGACAGTGAGCCGCCCCTCAGCGCTCTCGGGCACAGTGTGGCGAGGCACCGGGACCGGGGAGGCGAGTGAGGACGCGAACGCGGCGACCAAGTCATGGGGGACGCTGGCGCTGAAGCTGGCACACCACAGGTACGGGGCGCCAGGAACGGGGTCCGCCCACGCCTGCCAGCCCACCAGGTCAGGACGCGGGTCGCCGTCCTCGATGAGCGGCGGCAGCATCTCCAGGGAGACGCAGGAGGAGAACCCGGGGTCTGCGGCAGTGGTGCGGGGGCGGTCCACATCGCGGATCCAGCCCCGGGCACTCAACGCTTCGAGGACCGTCTCAGGCCCCTCGAAGCAGACATTGGGCGCCTCACGGGCGTCGAGCGCCATGAGGAGATCGGCGAGCGCCTCGTAGGAGACGCCGGTGGTGAAGTACGCGTTCCACACCGGCATCGCGGAGGCGGCATGCGCGCGGACGCTCAGCTGCCAGGCGACGGGCAGACCGCCCAGCTCGAACGGGTAGGCCGCGAGGATCCACTCGGCGCCACGCAGCCCGTCCGGGCTTACGTATAGAAGCGTGTGACGGGAGGTGGGCCACATGCGCCAGCCGAGGTCGGACAGGGTGGCGCCGATCTGTTCGGCGAGCACACCGTCGTCGCCGGCCAGATGACGCGGGGTGACCCAGTACACAGGGTCGGGCAAGTCGGGTCGGGAGCGGTCGCTGGAGTGGTGCGGGAGCAGGGGCGCCTCCATGAGTTCGTGGGGTAGAAGACTGGCCGTCCAGGATTATCGGCGTCACTTCGCTGGCCAGGTCTTCCGGCAAGGTGTTGGAGGGTGGCATGGCTGTGCGGCTGTTCGCCAGTCGTTTCGCCATCTTTCCTGTCTGCCTGCGGCGAACTGGTTGAAAGGTGGACGGGATTGCTCAAAGAGGCGGGCCGCGCCCATCGCGGATCCGGCGTGTGATCGCCAGGGTCATACGTCGCGGTGGCCCTCGACGGGCGGCCGCCGATGGCGCGCAGCGCGGTCCACATCCCGCACTTGATCGACTAGCTTGGGAGTCCTAACCGTGCCGTTGTCGTAGCCGACAGCGCGCCTTGCGGAAGCTGGTGCGCCCCGTGGCTCAGACGCGCCCTTGACCAAGGTCTACGAGGACTGTTCCGTTAGGGAAGTTGGGGCGTTCTACTCGGGGGTTGCCTTCGTGACCAGGTCGGTTGGCGGTGCGTGGTGCGTCAATAGCGCCACCAGGCAGGAATCGGCCGTTCCCTCGGCTGATGGGGCCTCCGTATGAGACTCCGGCGCGGGATCGCGATCGCCGTCGTCGCCGGAGGCGGCGCTGTGACCACAATGCTGGTCGGGCTCGTCACGAACGCCGTGTCCGATGAGTCGCGGTGGCCCGGCTGGCTGGGGTGGTTACAGGAGCACGCCTGGTTCTCGTTCGTCGTGTTGGGCGTGACGATGGCGGGGCTGACGGCCCTGCTCGCCGGCCTCTCCGAGACGCGGCCTCCCACCCCTCCGGGCCGACCGGAGGACGGAGCAGGGCCAGGGGCCGCTCAGGTGCTGCGTTCGTTGCCGCGCGACACCGCCGCGTTCACCGACCGTGCCGCGGAGCTGGAACGGCTGGTGGGCTCGGTGCGGGCCTCACAGGAGCGTGGCGAGGGGCTGCCCGTTCACGTGATCGACGGCATGCCCGGTGTTGGGAAGACCACCTTCGCCGTGCACGCAGGCCACCTGCTCTCCGAGCGGTTCCCCGACGGACAGCTCTTCGTGAACCTCAACGGGCACACGCCGGGGCGCACTCCGGTGCAGGCCGGCGAGGCGCTCGCCTCGCTTCTCGCGGCCGCCGGCGTGCCGACGCAGCAGATTCCCGTCGGTGACGACATCGGAGCGGTCACGGAGGCCCGGGCCGCCATGTGGCGGAGCAGGCTCGCGGACAAGAAGGCGCTGCTGATTCTCGACAACGCGGCCAGCTACCGACAGTTGGAGCCGCTGCTCCCCGGTGGGAGCGGGTGCTTGGTGTTGGTGACCAGTCGCAAGCGGCTGGTGGCGAACGAGGAGGTGGTCATGTCGGTGGACGCACTGCCGCCGGATCACGCGGTCGACCTCTTCGTGCGGCTCAGTGGGCGGCCAGCCGACGCTCTCGGCCGGGATGTGGTGGACGAGTTGGTGCGACTGTGCGGGTGTCTGCCGCTGGGGGTGTCGTTGCTCGCGGCACGGTTGCGGCACCATCCGTCCTGGGGCGCCGAGGACCTGCGCGGGCGGCTGGTGGCGGCGCGGGACCGGCTGGGGGAGCTGCGCGCCGGGGAACGCGCCGTCACCGCGACGTTCGATCTGTCCTATCGGGATCTCGCGCCGGAGCGGCAGCGCTTCTTCCGACAGCTCGGCTTCTTTCCGGGCACCGATCTCGACCCGCACGTCGGTGCGGCGCTTGATGAGGTCTCGGTCGTGGTGGCCCGTCGACATCTTGAGGCGCTCTACGACGACCATCTGATCGACGAACAACCGGGGAGTCGCTACCGGCTGCATGATCTCTTGCGCGACTACGCTCGCGGTCTCGCTGCCGAGGGAGACAGCATGGACCACGTACAGGCCGTCCAGCGTGTGTGCACCTACTACCTGGCCACTCTCGTCGTTGCGAATGGGCACATCGTGCGCAGCGGCGCCGCGGTGCCACCGGCTCCGGACAGCGCCTCGCGGGTGGAAACCCCAGCCTTGGAGTCGCGGGCGGATGCCCTGAGCTGGCTGGAGACCGAGCGGGCCAACATCCTGGCCTGCGTCCGGCGGGCGAACGGCCTCGCCCTGTATGACCTCGTGGTCCGGCTCGCCGCGGCTATGGCGCCCTTCCTGCGCCAGGCCGGTCCCTGGGACCAGGCTGTCGGGCTCCACCGGACCGCTGCCGAGGCCGCCCGCCACACCGGCGACCAGCGGGCACGGGGCGATGCTCTCGCCGAGCTGGGGGTCGTACGCCGCTTCATGGCCGCCTACCCACAGGCGATCGAGGCCCTGAACGACGCCGTGACGGCGTACGAAGCAGTCGACGACCGGCGCGGCAAGGCGGACGCACTCAACCAGCTCGGCATCGTCTGGTACCTGACTGCGGACAACGAGGACGCAGCCCGCGCCCAGACCGAGGCCCTCTCCCTCTACCGTGAGCTGGGCAACCGGCTCGGACAGGCGAACGCGCTTGCCGATCTCGGCATGACACACCGGCAGATGAGTCGGTTCGACGCCGCAGTGGAGGCGCAGAGCGAGGCCCTGGCGATCTACCGGGAACTCGGTGACCGGTACGGGGAGGCGAACTCCCTGCGGGACCTGGGTGTCGCGCACTGCCTCATGGGCACGTACGACCTGGCCACGCGGCATCATCAGGAAGCGTTCGACATCTACCTGGAGCTGGACGACCGTGTGCACCAGGCTTACGCGCTGAATGAGTTGGGCGTCGTCCGACGGCTGACCGGGGACACCGAGGGAGCGCGGACGGCACACAGCCAGGCCCTGACGCACTTTACCGAGCTCGGTGAACGGTTCGGCCGCGCGACCAGCGTCCGCCACCTTGGCGTCGTGGAGCGTGTGACCGGGGATGCGACAGAGGCGATCCGGCTTCTGGTGGAGGCCCTGGACGTTTACCGCGAACTCGGCAGCCGCGGAGGTGAGGCCGCCTCGCTGAGCGAGCTGGGCGTGGCGCGCGGCATCGTCGGTGAGCGCGACGGCGCGATCGAGGCGTTCCAACGCGGCTTGGAGATCCTGCGGGACTTGGGCGACCGGTGCGGCGAGGCAGAGGTACTGAACCACTGGGGGATGCTGCTGCTCACCTCCGATGAACCGCCGGCCGCCCGTCGGCACTTCGATCAGGGGCTCACGCTCGCGCGGGACTCCCGCTGCCCGCTTGAGGAGGCGCGGGCACTGGAAGGCATCGGCCGCTGCGACTGGACGATTGACGGGCCTGGTCACGGAGTGACCTCGCTTCGAGCCGCCGCGACCGTGTACCGGCGATTGGGCGTGAGCGCGGCCGCGGACGACATCGAACGGTTGCTGGTGCCGCGGTCCGGTTGACGCCGACCATGTGGCCGAATTTCCTGTGCCAGGTGGGTGGTTGAGGATGCTAAGTTTCCGGCTGATCTGGTCGCTTCAGCCCCATCGCACCGTGCCACCTCCGGCACGTACCTCACGAGGAGCGTTGAATGCCGTCACCCGCGTCCGTCACCGAGCCACGCATCATCACGCCCGTCGGCCCGGCGTCCGCGGAGCCGACGGCGGCCGGCACCGCCGTCCTGGACCGCGTGGCCGCCCGTGTCCGGAAGCGGCTGGAGGCCGAGGAGGGCGCGACGAGCCGGGTCGGCGACGGCGCCCACGCGGCCTCGCTCATCTGGCCCTGGCCGCTGTGAGCACGTCCGCTCGATGACAGAACCCGAAGGCCCCGTTCCTTTCCGGACGTTCATCCTCAAGGTCGCCAACCGCTGCAATATCGACTGCGACTACTGTTTCGTCTTCAACTCCAAGGACCAGGCGGCGCGGCGCCTGCCCGCCCGAATGGACCTCGCCGTGGTACGGGCTGCGGCCCGGCAGATAGGTGAGCACGCTTCCGCGCACCGCCTTCGGGCCATCCACGTCGTCCTGCATGGCGGGGAGCCGCTTCTCGTCGGTGTCGGGCACATGGCCGATCTGTTGCAGGCCGTCCGGGACAGCGTGCCGGCCGGGACCCGGGTCCTCTTCGAGCTCCAGACCAACGGGACTCTTCTTTCCGGTGCATGGCTGGACCTCTTCGAACAGTACGAGGTCGCGGTGGGCGTCAGCCTCGACGGACCGCCGCGTGCGAACGACCGGCACCGGCTGACGCACACCGGGCGGTCGAGCGCCGCCTCCGCCGTGCGCGGCATCGAACTCCTGCGGTCGCGGCCACATCTGTTCGCGGGGCTGCTCGCCGTCGTGGACCTGGCCAACGACCCCGTAAAGGTCCACGACTATCTGGCGGCGTTCGAACCGCCGGTGATCGACTTCGGCCTGCCGCACGCAACCCACGACGACCCGCCGCACCGCTCCGACCCGAGCGTGCCCGAATACGGGCTGTGGATGAGCAGGGTGTATGACGCCTGGCTCGCCCGGCCCGAGTACGGGCACAGCGTCCGGATGCTTGAGGACATCGTGGCTCTCACCTCTGGCGTGCGCGGCTCGGTGGAGACGCTCGGCCTGGCCCCGCCGACGAGCGTCGTGATCGAGTCCGACGGCTCCATCGAGGCCGTGGACACCCTGAGGTCGGTCGAGGAGGGTGCCACCTGGCTCGGTCTCGACGTCCTCCGCCACTCCTTCGACGAAGCGCTGTCGCATCCAAAGCTGCTGCACCGGCAGCACGGCAAGGAAGCGCTCGCCGAGCAGTGCCGCGCCTGCCCGCTCGTGGACGTGTGCGGCGGTGGCTACCTCCCACACCGCTTCAGCGAAGCCCAGGGTTACCGGAATCCGTCTGTCTACTGCGCGGACCTGGAGTACCTCATCCGACACGTCCAGGGCTCCCTGCGGCAGCACGGCTGGGACCCCTACGCGCAGGCCGCCTCGTCGCCGTAGACGCGTGTGCCGTACCGCCAGGAGGGGATCACGCGTTGGAACGAACGAGTGCAGCAGCGACCGAAGCAATCGAGGAAGGACAGGAGGCGCCGATGACCGTGACGATCCGTCCCGCGGAGAAGCGGGACGTCCCGGCCGTGGCCGAGCTGATCGAGGAGATCGAGCGGTTCTACGGGGCGACCGACACAGATATCCAGCCGATCGAGGAGCGCCGCATCCAGGTGGAAGAAGCCCTCTTCGGCGTGCCACCGCTGGCTTCCGCCCTGCTCGTCGAGGACGAGACCGGGGGCATTGTGGGCCTCGCCGCGTATTCCTTCCTCTGGCCGGCCGCCGGTTCCTCGCACTCCCTGTTCCTGAAGGAGCTCTACGTCCGCGACACCCTGCGTCGGCAGGGCATCGGTGCTCGCCTCATGGACGAACTCCGCGCCCTGGCCGCCGCGCGCCCCGGCTGCAGCCGGGTGGAATGGATGGCCGACCGCGACAACCCAGGCGCACGGGCCTTCTACGAGTCGCGCGGGTTCACCGAGTCCGACGGGAAGATCGTCTACCGGGTCGACTCCAGCAGGGCGTGAGGGTGGTACGAGGCCAGTGGAAGTAGAGCGCTGCGGCGAGTGCGGCGGCAAGATCGTCATCGGGCTCGGATGCGAGTGTCCGCCGGGCTCGTCGGCGTCGGCGCCCGCGCGTTCCGTAGGCACGTTCGTGAAGAGGGAGTGGCGTGCTCACCCGGATGACACGATCCTGATCTCCCCGAAGCAGGTCGCGCACAGGCCCGGATGGTGCGACCACATGACCGAGGACGACGTACGGCCCCCGAGGTGGGGGTGGATCCCGAATCCTCCACCTGGGCTCTGGGAGCGGTTGAGCAGTGCTTCTCCGGCGACCGCCACCGCGGGCAATCCGAGGCGACGGGCCGTGCGGCGGTGCACCGACTGTGAGGCGAACCTCGCGCAGGGCTGACCCCCGTGCTCCAACGCCGCTCTGTTCTCGTTCGGTGGGCGCGGCCGCACCTGCCAACGGCCACGCCCCCTGGCGTCAGGAGCAGTAGGCGATGACGAGCCGCACGGAGGGCCGGTCGATCAAGGCTCCGTCGGCGAGGTCGCCGTCCGGTGTGTCCGCGGGGTAGGCCGTGACCACGGGTTCGGCGGTCCGGGCCGGGCTCCAGGCGCGGATCTGCGCGCAGATCCGCTCGGCGAGATCGGCGCCGGCCGGGCCGTAGCCGACGGCTCCCAGCTGGAACCGGGGTTCTGTCTCGGGGGCTTCGGCGGTCCGTTCCAGGGTGAGGTACGCGATGGAGTCCCCCTCGACGAGGGCGGGGCTCAGGGCGGGTGAGGCGGGGCGGTGGAGGCCGGCCTCCACCGCTGCGGGCTTCGCAGTGATGCGGCAGGTCGCTCGCTCGGTGGCGCTCAGCCGCAGCCAGACGCCGTCGAACGACTCGACGGGGCCGACCGTCACATCGGTCCAGACGACCGACTTCGTTCGGGTGAGCGCGTCGCGAAGGAGTTCCGGGGCGATGGACTGGTCCTCGTCCCAGTAGAGCCTGACGAGCCGGTCGTCGTCGATGTAATCGTTCCGCTCTCCGTCCTGGCCGATCACCGGGAGGAAGCCGCACATCTTGACGGAGTCGGACCGCATCCGACTCTCCTCGCGTTGGAAGGCCACGGCCCTGGAGAGCCCGCGCCACCGCAGTGGGACCACGAGGCGTCCGCCGACAGCGAGCTGGTCCCACCAGGCGCCGGGAAGGTCCCACATGCCGACCGTGGCGATCATTCGGTCGTACGGGCTGAACTCCGGGGCGCCGAGGGCGCCGTCCCTCGTGACGACGCGAACGTCTTCGTATCCGTTGGCGTCCAGCGTCCGGCGGGCGTAGGCGGTCACGTCGGGGGCGATGTCGCATGTGGTGACCTGTCCGGACTTCCCGGTGAGGTGCTTGAGAAGGGCGGCGTTGTAGCCGGTGCCGGCCCCGATCTCGAAGACGTTGTCGCCTTCGCGGACGGCGAGCTGGACCAGCATGAAGTGCACGACGTCGGGCTGGGAGGCGCAGCTCAGCGGGAGTGCGTCCTTGTCGGGGTTCTCCTTGATCGTCACGCTCTTGTTGGCGTACGCCTCCTCGATGGGCGCGTCGGGGAGGAAGGCGTGGCGGGGTACGGTCCGCAGCGCGGTTTCGACGCGTGCGTCGCGGAGGCCGGAGAGGTCCTCTTTCAGGATGGCGTCGACCAGACGGTTGCGCAGGTCGTCGGGGGAGGCGCCAGTGGTGGTGTTCATCGCGTCCTTTCGGAAGGTGCCCGGCTGTGCGTACGGCAGGGGTAGATCGTTCTCATTTGTTCTGGTGTGCGGATGCGGTTCGCGGCGTCACCCTGTCAGGAGCAGGCAGCGGTCCCAGGGGGCGGTGATCGCAGTGTTGGCGGGGTCGGTGAGACGGACCAGGTGGATGCCTGCCGTGCCGTCCATCAGGCCGGTACCGTCCGGTAGTCCGTGGTGGTCCAGGTGCTTGTCGAGCCGGATGTTCAGGCGGCGTAGA
Organism: Streptomyces griseus subsp. griseus; assembly: GCF_000720255.1. GTDB lineage: Bacteria > Actinomycetota > Actinomycetes > Streptomycetales > Streptomycetaceae > Streptomyces > Streptomyces griseus_I. Next base: position 40,593 of record NZ_JOJE01000049.1, read on the forward strand.
TGCGATGCGAGTTCGTCGTTGAGGGCGTCGGCGGCGGCACGGGAGACGGTCTGTATGAGCCCCGCCCAGCCGTGACAGAGGGAGGCGTCGGTGAGCTGGGCGAGCTGCTGGTCGTCGGCCAGGCATCCGGCCAGGGCCTGCTCGGCCTGGCGTTGCCGGTCACGGTCGCCGAGGGCGAGGCCGGCGAGTTGCTGGGCGCGGGCGATGCCGGGTGTGCCATAGCACCAGGACGGGCGTCTCGGTCCTGGGCGCTGGAGTTCGCCGCGTCGGTGTTCGGCTCGGGTGATCAGGTCCGGCCACCAGGCGTCCAAGTCGGTGCCGTTGCGCCACCGGTCAAGCCAGTCGCAGATTCGGGTGATGGCTTGCGTCTGTCCGGGCACCGTGTGGCCGTGTCGCAGGGCCGTGGCCAGCAGCGCCAGCGGTCCGGTGATGCCGTGGGCGAGGCCGAGGTTGCCGTGTCCGCCGGGCCATCGCGGCGTCGGTCGCAGATCGGGGCTGTCTTCCGTCCACCAGCCGGGCAGACGTTGCGCTTCGATGGTGATCGGTTCCGTCAGCCGCACCAGGTAGGCGAGGACGTCCTGAAGTTCCGTCTTGTGGCCGCGGTGCAGGTGGTACACGGCCAGCCCGGTCAGTCCGCTGATGAGGTCGTACTCGCCCAGGGTGGGCAACGCGCCGCGATCGATGCGGGCGTGTGCCCGCTGGAGTCGTTGGCGTGTGACGTCGGCGAGGTGTGTGTCCAGGGTCGCCAGGGCGCGCGTGGCGGTGTTCGTGTGCGTGAAGGTGAGGACGTACGCGACGGCCGGGGCGCCCTCGTACAGACCGCATGCTTCGGCGGCGGCTTGGATCGGGCCCTTGAGCATGGCGGCGGCCCATGGCCGGAGCGCGTCCCTGTCGTCTTCGCCGGTGTGGGCCCTGACGGCGTGCAGCAGGGCGACTCCCGCCGCGCCGGAGTACAGCGACTGGCCCCAGCCCGGCCCGGTGGGTGTGGGTGGCGCGTCGTAGGTCATCAGCGGCTCTCCCCCGGCCAGGCAACCCACGCGACGGCGGACTGACGGGCAAGGCGGCGGCAGATCCTCTCGTCCTCCCGGTCCAGGCTACGAAGGCGGTTGTGGTGCATGTGCAGCAAGGATTCCAGGACGGAGTCGAGGTCCATGGTCTCGGCGAGGTGCTCGCGATACAGCGCCAGGGCCACGGCGCGACGGTGCCACGCTTGGGCGAGCTCTTCGCCCCAGCTTCGGGCACGAGGCGTAGTGCGGCGAACGAGTTCGATGGCCTGGTCGCTGACGCCTCGCTCGACGCGAGCCGGAGGCGCGGGCCGGTTCGCCAGCCACCGCATGCCCTCGTCGGGGCCGAGCAAGCCGCAGGCGATGTCCACCATGCCGACCGCGGCCAGCGCACGTCCGTCGACGCCGTCGACTCCGGGGCCCTGCAAGGCGGCGAGGACGTAGGCCGAGTCGGCCGTGAACACCGCCTCGGCACAGCGCAGGGCGGCGGCTGGGCCGTAACGGCCGATCTCGGGGGTGTACGTGTCGAACACGAGCTTGCTGCTGAGCCCCTCGCGGCGCAGCCCGGTGGCCCATCCGGCGACGAGCTCAGTGCAGGCGGCGTACTGTCCGGGGCTGCGGGTGCGGATGCGCAGACGCAGGTGGTCGAGGTCGTTCGGGGTGCGGTATCGGACGAACCACCACTCGGGTGTGCTCGGGAGTTGGGCCGCGAGCCGCGCGAGGTGGGTACCGATCAGCTCATCGAGCTGTTCGGGGTGGCTGTAGATCTTGGCGTTCAGCCAGGGTGCCTGGACCGCGCCCGGTACGGGCCCGAGGGTGCTGTTGGTGAGCACGGGGAGGAAGCCGGAGAGCGGGTCGGGTATCGGCCGGCGGGTGCTGGTCATCGGCAGGGCGATCTCGTGGACGTGGCCGCCGATCCAGCCGTAGGTCTCCTCGGCCGGCGCCTCCGTCAGCACGGCATGGTTTTCCCGGTCCAGGTGGGCGCGTAGGACGGTGGCGTGGGCGGGCACGTCGAGTTGGAGCCGACGTGTCCGGTCGTCCTCCCGCAGTTCGACGGCGCCATGGCAGTGCCACCGCTTCCGCCACCGGCCGAGGGCGTCGGTCCACTCCCGCATGTCCGCGCCGCGGCTTGGAAGGTCGTCAGCGGTCAGGTTCCAGCGACTGGGAGAGAGGTTCACGCGCCCGTAGCGGACGCGTGGCAGGAACGGCAGCCGTGCGCCGTGCGGCCCCCAGTCGAAGCTGGTCCAGGCAGGGCCGAAGGAACGGGTCAGGTGCGCCAGGAACCTGGCCAGGGGCGGGGGTTGCTTGTCCAGGGCCATGGCGTGGAAGACCTGCGGGTCCACCAGGCGACGGCGGGAGATGCTGACCAGGTACAGCCGGGTGTGCGTGGCTGTGACCGCGAGGTCGTCGACGTCGATGACCGTCGGCGCGGTGTTGTTGTCGAGGCTGCGGTGCTCGCCCAACGGAATCACGTGCGGAAGATAGGCGGGGATGCGGGCGACGTTCTCTGTGTGCGGATAGAGGGGCGGGAAGGAGAGCTGCGCGGTCAGCGCGTTCTCGACGCCCGTGGGAGCTTGGCGGTAGACCTCGTCGAGTCCCGTGCCGGTGGCGACCGGAGTGAACCGGGAGGTGAGCGTGCCTGCGGCGCGGGCTGGTGTCACCGTGAGTGTGAAGTCCCCGCGTTCCAGGGCGGACAGGCTGTCGGCGTGCAGACGCGCGCACATCTCCACGTGGGGCGGTGCCTCCTGCCCGGTCGGTGCATCGCCGGCCAGGCGGTCGATCAGGTCGTCGGTGAGGACGATCTCCCTGCTGCCGTCAGCCAGCGCCTGCCAGGCCAGGGCCAACAGCCGCTCGTCACGCTCGGAGACTGTTGGGGGCGGTGCGGTCATGCGGCTGCCCGGGTATTCGGCCGGGTAGCCGAGCCCGGACGCTGGGTCGACGACCTCCTTCACCGGTACGAGGGTGCCGGTGCCGTACCGTTCCCAGAACGCGACCTGGTACTCCTTCCACACACCTTGGCCCGTCGGTCGGCGGGTGAGCCGCAGCAGAGCATCGGCAGCTCTCTCCATCTCCTGCGCGACGCTCTCGGGGATCCGTACTTCGGCATCCAGCCTCAGGTCGACGGCCAAGGGGCTTCGGCCCGCGTCGGAGAGCCGACGTAGCCGCCCCGTGAGTTCCTCCCGAGCCAGCCCTTGCGTGCTCGCCGGGCGCCGGTTGTGCTCGTGTACGGCGCGTTGCACCGCTTCCAGCTCGTGCAGAACCGGCGCGACCTCCGGCATCGTGCCCGCGTCCGCGCCGTGCAGCCGGTCAATCAGGTGGGACAGCGGATCGGTGTTGGTCATCGGCGCGCGCAAATTGGTGATCAGGAATTTCTCGCGCACCAGCGCGCCGAGCAGTGTGCGGATGTTCTGCGGCTCAGTTTGAGGGAAGGAGGCGGCCAACTGCTCGGCGAGGGCGGCGAAGCGGACCGACCCGCCCGCGAGGCGCTCGATCACGCGTACCGCACTGGTGCGCCGGACGGTGGCCCCCATCGGTCCGCCGTGCGGGACATGCAGCCGCCCGCCGCGGCGCGCCGCCAGGTTGTTGAGGACGACATCCAGGCGCTCCAGCAGGGTCGGGCACGCCTCCAGGCGGACGATGACGTCGTCCAGCCACTCGGTATCCACCCGCGCCACGGCCTGGTGTGCGTCTCCCCACCTCACGTGTGGCGTCGAACCCACGCTGGCCGCGGTGACTCCCGCGAAGAGGCCGAACGGGGTCGGTCGTCCGGTGGCGCGCAACAAGTAGCGGCCGGTGGCCATGGCGGCGCGCCGGACCTGCTTGGAGCGTGTCGGCTGCCCGGCGCAGATCGCGTCGACCCGAGAGGCGAGATCACCGCTCGCCTGCCGTACGGCGTCCGAGAACCGCGCATCGGCCCACACCTGCTTCAGCCACCTGCCGCACGCCTCCGTGTCGGACGAATCAGGCCACCATGTCGGCAGACCCGTCAGCGGCATCGCGGCGGCCCGCAGCAGCGCCGCGCCCGTGTGCTGGTAGAGCTTTCCGTCGCTTCCCATCCCCATGCCTCCGCCATCAGTGCTGTGAACGAGCGGGGTCGGGAGCGGCACCGCCCCCGACCCCGAGCACGAGCCGCCGTCAGACGGCGCTCGCGCAGGAAGAGGCACAGGACGGCGCACACCCGTCACCGGTACCGCACGCCTTGGGGAGCAGATCGGCACCGACCTCCGTGACGATGGTCAGGTCGACGTCGAACGGGTCAGCGGGCGCCTCGGGGACGGCCGTCGCAGCGGACGCCCCGGTGGTGGCCGTCGTGATCGGGCTGAGCATGGTTGCGGTCATCGCACTTCCTCTTCTGTCGGAAGGATCCGAACGGTTCGTCGTGCTGCCCGGCCTGCGTATGGATTGCCGCAAGGCCGGGTTTCTGCGTTCGCACCTTGGGTGCGGCCCCTCTCCGGTTGACCGGATTCCGTGGGGGACATGGATTCGGAGCATCCGGAGAGAGGGGTCGAGGACACGGGCCGGGGCTACCGGGACTGGCCCGCGTAGAGCGTGGTCAAGGTTGTGCCGGTCACCAGGACGGGCAGGAACAGCACCTGGAAGGTGCCGAAGCCGAACCGACCGATGTACGTAGCCGGATGCCGCAGCACCCATCCGACCTGGCCGAGCATCTGCAGGAGCAACCGTTGCCGCATCCGGGCCATCACGCCGCCGACCGCCGTGCGACCGTGGCGCCTGCGGCATCGACGACCGCCCACGGGGTCGTGATCAGCGCTCCGGTGCGAGCCTGCCAGGCAGCGAGGTTCGCCCTGTCCTCCTCCAGATGCCCCAGCATCACGAGCAGAGGGGTGACGATCCCGGCCGCCTTCCCCTGCTCGACCGCGGCCAAAGCGTTGTGCCAGCCCTCGCACAGGGCGCGGCTCTCGAACGGTGCCGCCCGGTCGACGAACGTCTCGACCGCCTCCCAGCCGGCATCGGCCACGTACCGCCGTGCGCTGGCCACACTGTGGTCGGCGGCCTCACCGAGTGACGCGGGCAGACAGGCGTACAACACCAGGTGCGTGCCCGGGGGCACCTCGTGTGGTGCGGTCTGCCTCGCACTGCCGCTCATTCCGCGTTACCTCCAGCCAGGTGAACCGAGACGCCAAGGGTCCGGCGCCTCGACGAAGAGCCTCGCCGGGGGCAGTCGGCGGCGGTACGCCGTCAGCACGCCGTTCGTCCGCCGTCCGGCGGCGCGCAAGGAGGCGGAGCCGCGGCGTACCGCCGCAGCTCACGCGTGGCGAGGCTGATCGGTCCAGTGCCAAGCGGAAACGAGAAGCGGCGATGGACGCGGTGGACGAAGAGCGCCTCTGCAGGCGGACGCCAGTACGGCGTCATTGGGTGAAGCTGGCCGATTGCACCGAGCCTTCGGGCCTCGCGCGCAGACACGTACGAGAGTTCCTTGATGGTCGTGCCGCGCCGGAGCGGGTCGACGACGCCGTTCTGATCGCCTCGGAGCTCGTGGGCAATGCGCTCAGGCACACAGTCGGCGGACCGGACTGCATGTGTGTGGAGGTCTACCGGGACGTGGCGGTACTACGAGTCCATGACGCAGGACGGGATGTCTCCAGGGTCCGGGCACGCTCTGCGGAGGAGTCGGTGGATGAGTTGACGGGCAGTGGTCTCGGACTGCTGCTCGTCGCGGAGTTGGCCTCCGCGTGGTCCGTCCGGCAGACCGCGATCGGCAAGGAAGTGGTCGTGGTTCTCGCCTTGGGCGCCAGCGGGCTACCCGAGCGTGACGTTCCTCCGCACATCCCAGCGGTACGTCCGCCTTTCACGGCGGAGTTCCACCAACTGGACGGCGGACACGGAGAGTTCGACAGCCGGTAGAGCGCGAAGTCCTGAGACCGTCTCCACAACGGGCGCGGCGGGGCGCCGGCGGTTGTTGTACGCGAGGCTCAGGTGCGGCCGGAACGCGGACGTCGGCTTCTTCGGGGCCAGATCGACGCTGCTTCCCGCCTTGGCCAGCGCGTGGTGCAGCCGGAGCAGGGGTTCCCAGGGTCCGAGGGATAGCCGGACAGCGCCGCGGGAGCCGGCCAGCGGCATGGCGTGTACGGAGAACGCGGAGGGCAGCAGCGCCTCGGCGTCCCGTGCCAAGCTGTCCAGCTGGCCGGGGGTGACGACGCCCGGCGTTCCGACTCGGGCGAGGGTGATGTGCAAGCCGTCCGTCGGCACCGGGTCGAGGCCGAGGGGCGCCAGCTCCTCCTGGCAGTGCCCGGCGAGAGCAGCGAGCCGCTGATCATCTGGGAAGGTCAGCATCCAGTAGTACGCCCGGCTGCCGTCCGACCAGCCTGGGCGTGCCCAGTGGTCGGTCATCTCGTCGAGTGCGCTGAACGCCGCCCAGTCGTGGGCCGCGGTGACCGCCGGGTCGTGCGTGTCGGCGGGGGGCTCGGCGGGGAAGGCGGCGGGATCGGCGCTGAGCAGGTGCACCCGACGTACTCCTTCGGCTTCACACTGCCCCGGAATACGACGACACCCATGGCGCCTACGACGCGGATGACGCCATGGCCAGGGCCGCTGGCTGCGAGCTCCAGGTCCGGAACTCGTCGCCATAATCGCGTACCGCCGAGTGATCACGCCACGGCCCGGCCTGCTCATGCAGGTCACGGGAGCGTTGGTAGACGGAGCTGATCGGTGTGTCTCCGCACAGCCGCAGTGCCTCACGGCCCAGCGCCATCGCCTCGTCGATGTCGGGCGTGCGCTGCTGCAGCAGCGCGGTGGCGACGTCGAGGCGTACGAGCGAACGGCTCCAGGAGGAGGTCGAGTGCTCCACCAGGTCGTCGATGTGCTCGGCGTCGCGCAGTACCTGGGCCGTGTTGCGCAGCGCGACGTGTGACGTGACGGCGTTGGCCAGCGTCCGGGCCCGTCCGTACGGCTCGAAGGAGATGCAGGAGGTCAGCCCGACGGGTACCTCGTGGAGGTCGGAGAGGCGGAGTGCCTGTCCGATGGTCTGCTCGACGGCACGCCGGTCGCCGGTCTTGCCGAGGGCCCGGGCCCGGCCGTTGGCGAGCAGGCGGATGGACTGGGCGTGGCGCGGGGCTCGCTCGACGGCCGCGGCCGCGCAAGCGTCCGCCTCGTCGTACCGGCCGGCGTAGTAGAGGCTGAAGGAGAGGGTGCCGCACGCCCAGAGGTCGGTGTCCAGGTCGCCGATCTCACGGCTGAGATCCCGGGCTTCGGTGCAGTACGCCTCCGAGAGCGCGAAGTCGCCCGTGTTCACCGCCATGTATCCGAGCAGGCCGGAGGCACGGGCGGCGACGCGGAAGAGCTCCCGGCGCGTGCGTGGGGGCTGGCGGCCGTCAAGGAGGGTGTGGGCGAGCTGCCGCACCTGGCGGGCCTGGGGACGGAGGACGTACGGCCCGTCCTCTTCGTACCGGCTGGCGATGCCCTCCAGCGAGGAGTCGAGGAAGGCGAGCGTCGCGTCGTCGGCGTTGCTGGCCGTGAGCTGCCGGGTCCGAGTGACGATGTCCAGTGGGTTCTCGTCGTCCTCGCGTGGCGGAGGCGCACTCGTCGCCTGCTGGCCCGTGCTCGACCCCTCGTCGCGGTCGTGCGCGGAGTCGCCGTCGTACGCCGTGGAGAACAGCTCGGACACGGGTCTGCCCAGCATGTGCTCCAGAACTCGGCAGGCGTCAGGACGGGGCAGAGTCAGCAACTCCCCGCCGTACCAGCGGTCGAACTGGCGTGAAGAGACCTGGAGGGACGCCAGGCGGGGGTCTCGGTCGAGCTCTGCCAGCCGGGCGGCGGCCCGCTCGTACTGGGCGGCGAAAGCCTCGTGCGTCGTCAGGTGCCGTTGCTGGAGCAGCTGCCGAAGCAGCGTTGTCCGTGGCATGGCCCACCCTCCTGGTACGGCGTGCAGGACCGACGCGAAGGCGCGTGCCGGTAGCGAGGTCGGGGCCTGCTCGCCCATCGGTCGGCTGCGGCGCACGCCCGTACCAACGCGCGCCGCGACTTCTGACAGGATGCCGACGCAACCATCAACTAGGCAATATGTCTGGTGAAGTTGACCCGTATGGGTTGTAGAGGTGTCGCCGGTACGGAGAGACTTCCGGCATGGCCTTGAAGAGAAGCCTGGTCCCGCAGTCGGTGTACCGGCGACAGCTCGCGGCACGGCTGAAGGAACTGCGTGATGCGACCGGGCTCACCCTCATCGAGGTCGCCGACCAACTGGAGGTCAACCAGGGGTCGCTAAGCCGCATCGAGAACGGCGAACGCGGCACGACGCCGGTCCTCGTCCGGGCACTGCTGGACCTGTACGGCGTCAAAGACGAGGACCGGCGCGCTGACGTGCTCGACCTCGTGCGAGCGGACAAGGAGCAACAGAAGCCCTGGTGGCGGAAGTACTCGACAGTGCTCACCCCGACCCGCTACGACGGGTACCTCGCGCTGGAGGCCGGCGCGACGCACCTCGCCAGCTACCAGCCAATGCTCGTGCCGGGACTGCTCCAGACCGAGGACTACGCGCGTGCCGTGATCTCCCAGATGAGGAAGGACCTGTCCCCGCCGCAGGTCGAGTCCTTGGTCAGGGTCCGCATGGAGCGGCAGAACAGCCGCCTGGGCGGTGAGGCCCCCGCCAGGCTCTGGGCGATCCTCGACGAAGCCGTGCTGCGCAGGACGGTCGGCTCCGCCGAAGTGATGCGCGACCAAGTGCGGAAGCTGGTGGAGGCGAGCGAGCGGTCGAACGTCACCGTGCAGCTGCTGCCGTTCTCGCTCGGCGCGCATCCGGGGCTGTACGGCCCATTCGTCATCCTGACGTTCCCGCACCCCACGCCGGACCTGGTGTGGCTGGAGAATCCCAAGAACTCCGTGTATCTCGAGTCCCCGGAGGACGTGGACAACTACACGGATATCTTCGATCAGTTGAGGTACAGCGCCCTCGACCCATCGGAGACCCGCACCCGCATCGCACGCATCAGCAAGGAGCTCGAAGAGTGAGCACGCCCCGCATGGCCGCCCCGCACGACGTCACCGCAGCCCGGCACGACGTCGACCTCGCACGCGCGCGTTGGCGGAAGAGTTCGTACAGCGGGGGTGCGAACGACTGCTTGGAAGTCGCTGTCCTGGGCAAACACGCCGCAGTGCGCGACTCAAAGGACATCAGCCGTGGACCGTTGCTCTTCCCGAGGACGGCGATGCGCGCGCTGGTTGGCGGAATCGCCAGCGGAGCAATCGGTGAGCACCTGGGCTGAGCAGAGAGCTGGGGCGTAGAGGAGAGAGACGTGTCGCCGTCGTAGGCGTAGGCGTCTCGGGTCTCACGACCGGCGTGGCGCTGACTGAGGCCGCGCTGCGAAACGTCCGACATGGCCGGTCTCGCGCACCCGCGAAGCCGGTCATCTCCCGTACGCGCGCTTCCAGCGCGCTCGGTGCCGGGAGTCTCCCTGGCCGCGGCCGTTCACCTCACTCAGGGAGAGCAGGGAGGCTCCGTTGTTCCACAGGGCGAGGTGGTCGCGGTGCACCGCGAGGATGCCGTGCTGCACGGCGAACCGCTCGGAGGGGCGGCTGAAGCGCGTGGTCGTCACGAACACCGCCAGGTCGGCCCCGAAGTGCACCTTGGCACCCAGCAGATCGCGTAGCTCGCGACTCGCGATCGTGCTGCTCGGCGCGTAGCGCTTGCACTGGATCACCATGCTCCGGCCGTCCGGAAGGCGGCCGACGACGTCGGCGCCGTTGTCGTTCGCACCGCCCACCCGCCGCACCTGCGTGCAGCCGTCCCGTCGGCACAGGCTTGCGACCAGGTCCTCGAACTCGGTGCCGGTCATCGCGTCCACCTCGGCGAGCGTCCGGTGACCGGCCTTCACCGCCTCTTCCTGCCGCCAGAGACGGTCCCGCCCGCGCACGAGCCGGTCCGTACGCCACAGCCACCAGGCCGCCGCTCCGGCGCCGCCGAGGACCAGTGCGCCCGTGATGTACGGCCACACGGCCGACCAGAACACCACCAGCAGGACCAGCACCAGACCACCGCCGGCCGCCACCGCCTTCAGCCGCGCCGCCCGCCGCCTGCGAGCAGCCGCACCCCGTCTACGCCCAGCCACGCTCGAAACTCCTCCTCCACAGGTCCGTGTACGGCAGTCTGATCAGCCCGAGGCAGCGCGAGAAGGGCGCGAGTTGGCCATGTCCGGATCCTGAAGGTCTCGCCGATTGCCGGTCGACGTCAGCTTGGTCGGCACCGAAGCCGATGACTCGCATCGACCCCATCCTTGGCATCATCACCATGGCTCGTTGCCGGCACTGAAACGGAGACGCTCGTGGGGGACAGATGGCGGCTGTTGCTGGGGGAGCGGCAGGTCATGTTCGGCAAGAACAAGTTTCCGTCGCGGCTCATGGCCATCTTCCAAGAAGAAGACAAGTACATGCAGGACGACTGGGCTCAAGCCGTCGACCAGCTCAACAGCGTTCCCTTGGGCGAAGAGATCCCGCCAGAGCTTCAGGAACTTGCAACGCTCATCGAGTTGGACGATGACGTCGACACGTTTGACCGTTTTGGCTACCGCACCACAGTCGCAACCGTCCTTGCCCGACTGAAGCTCATGGGCTTCACGCCCGAGGCCAGCAGGCGCTCGATGGCAGAGATCCGCAGATCGAACCTCAAAGAGAACGGGGAAGCAGAAGAGATCCTCCTTGTATTTGGGAACCAGATCACCGAGCAAACACCTCATCAGATGTCTCCCGAGCAGGTCGTCGATAACGGACTCAAAGCCCATATCAAGGCTTGCACCCGCTACGGATTCAACGACAAGCATCTCGACCTGGTGGAGCTGAACTGCCTAGAGGCGTTGGCATACCATTTTGACGACGACTCGGATGATCCGAGGTTCCTCCTTGCAGCCATCCTGCATGGCCAGGATCCGCAGAACACAGTGACGATGGACCTGTCGGACCTTCTGGCGGCCGACTATTGCAACAGCTCTGAAGACCTGTCTGCCCAGGCCATCCGAGAGTTGAGCTCACTCACAGCGAACACAGGCCCCATCATCGTGATCACCGAAGGCAAGTTTGACGCCCAGGTCATACCTCGGGCGCTCAGACTCGTCCGTCCCGAAATCGCCGGATACTTCAAATTCTGGGACATCGAAACGATGAAGGCCGCTGGTGGCGTCGATCAGGTCGTCAAAAACATGAGAAGTTTCGCGGCGGCCGGCGTCATGAACCGGGTGATCGGGATCTTGGACGACGACACGGCAGGTCGGCAAGCTGAAAAGCTGCTTGCCAGCACTCCTCTGCCTGAACATTACGCAGTCTGCAGGCTGCCCGACCTCGACTATGCACATGCCTATCCGACCGAAGGCCCCTCAGGGGCTTCCGTCGACGACGTGGCAGGTCGTGCATGTTCCGTGGAGTTCTACTTCGGACAGAATTGCCTTCTTGGAACAGACGGGAAGCTGGTCCCGGTCCGATGGAGGGGCCGCAACGATGCGATGAACGATCGCCAAGGGGAGCTCGTCAACAAACCCCACGTCCAGAGGCGCATCAAGGAGATGCTCCGATCCGCCGAAGCTGGGGAGGACCCCCTTGGGAGTGACTGGGACCCGATGCGACGCCTTGCTGAGAGGCTCGTGAACCTGGCAGTGCCTGACCCCGAATGACCACCCGAGGCGGTGAGCGGGCACGGCTGACTGCGACCGAGGACGCAGGCCGGGCCTCTCCGTCTCCGACGAGCCCGAGCGCTGATCTCAGAAACCACAGGACGGAACGGTGGTCGGTCACCGAGGATGTCTCGCTGTGATGCAGACCCTCTCGAGTCCCACTCTGGCCGTCCTGATCAAGATCGCTGTCACGCGAACGGCGAAGGAGATCCACACGAGCTTGCTCGCCGCCAACCTGGACCGGTTCATCACCGAGGCATCCTCCAAAGAGAGGCTCGTCCAGACGGTCTTGATGGACGCCCGGCGAGCGGCGCAGAAGGGCGACAAGGACGCCCACCGCGGCCTGCTTGCGTTCGCCAAGGAGCAGACGAGCGGCTTCCGGCACCCCGACGAACTGGGTCCAGAGACTTTGCTGTTCCAGCTCAAGGACGCCCTTCTTGCAGACGGCTACGACCTCCAGTGGGACGACCCGAACATCCAGAAGGAGGCCGACCTCGACAGCTGGATCGAAATCCGCAAGGGGCCCGTCGTCTATCACATCCGTCCGACTGAAGCGCCGGGCGTCGAGATGGCCAAGGAGATCAGCGGTCTGGAGGCGCAACTCGGCGCCGCCGGCTTTGAGGTCGCCCTCAACCACTACAAGCAGGCTGTCGACAACCTCAACCATCACAACTACGAGGCCAGCAACGGCGCCCTCCGCCCGATGCTCGAAGACGTGACCTTTCGAGTCGCGCAGAAGTACGGCTACACGGGCACCTCGGGCGGCAACGCCATCAACTTCATGGTCGACCAGAAGAAGGTCGTACCCGCAAAGTGGGGCCGACTCCTGCAGGGGGCCTGGGACATCTCGCACCCCGATGGGCCCCACCCTGGCCGATCCAACGCAGACGAGGCGCGCTTCAGGATGCTGATCATCACCAGCATCGTCCGAAGGCTGCTTCAGCACGCTGGACTCTGATCCGACTGTCAATCTGTTGAAGCAGCCCCGGCCGACTGCGTCGCCGATGGCTGAGACGCGATAAAGAGCTATGCCCGGCCTATAGCTTCGCCTGCAGACGGTCAGTGGTCAGTTCCAAACAGCGCCCACAAGCCGGCGGACAACCGCACGCTGTGGGAGGAGATCGTCGGCGAACGGACGCCTCTTCCCCCAGCCTCGGCCGAGAGGACGACCACGTGATCACCTTCGCCGAGCAGCAGATCGACCGCACCTGCCGGGCAGGAGAAGAAGCCTGGTTCGTCAGCGACGCCCGGCCCATCCGCGACCACGGCCGGCCGACTGGTGGCATCACCGTTCCCGCGCACGCCCGTGCGGGGGCTCTGGTGGTCCGATGCGGATCACGCCAGTCGAGCGGGCCGCCGCCTCCGCCGCGCTGGGATGCCCGATGTGGGAGCTGGGGCCGTGTGCGGCCAGCTGATGCGCAGGTACGGGCGGTACGCGGCGATGTACTGCCGCGTGTGCCGGGCGGTCCTCAACGGGCCGTAACCGGGAACTGCAACCAAAACTGCAACCACGGCACGACGAAGGCTCCGACCGAGATCCGGTCGGAGCCTTCGTTTGCCCTGGTGGGCGGGTGCGGAGGATACGAGATTCGAACTCGTGAGGGGTTGCCCCCAACACGCTTTCCAAGCGTGCGCCCTAGGCCTCTAGGCGAATCCTCCGCCGGAAACATTACATGACCGAGAGGAGTGCTCGCGAACTCGTTCGCGGCCCCCGACATCAGGTAACCTGTGCGGAGCCCCTCACGCGGCGCTATCTGACTGAACTCCCCCAGGGCCGGAAGGCAGCAAGGGTAGGTTGGCTCTGGCGGGTGCGTGGGGGGCGTTTGCGTGCGCGGTCCGCTTTGTCAGTGGGCGCCTATAACCTCGTAGGCGTGTCGTCTCTCGCGCTGTACCGCCGCTATCGCCCGGAGTCGTTCGCCGAGGTCATCGGGCAGGAGCATGTCACTGACCCGCTGCAGCAGGCGCTGCGGAACAACCGGGTCAATCACGCGTACCTGTTCAGCGGTCCGCGCGGTTGTGGCAAGACGACCAGCGCCCGCATCCTCGCCCGCTGCCTGAACTGCGAGCAAGGTCCCACGCCGACTCCGTGCGGCGAGTGCGAGTCCTGCAAGGACCTCGCGCGCAACGGGCCCGGTTCCATCGATGTCATCGAGATCGACGCGGCCTCTCACGGTGGTGTGGACGACGCCCGTGACCTGCGGGAAAAGGCCTTCTTCGGGCCCGCCCGCAGCCGCTACAAGATCTACATCATCGACGAGGCCCACATGGTCACGTCGGCCGGCTTCAACGCGCTGCTGAAGGTCGTCGAGGAGCCGCCGGAGCATCTCAAGTTCATCTTCGCCACGACCGAGCCCGAGAAGGTCATCGGGACCATCCGGTCCCGGACCCACCACTACCCCTTCCGGCTCGTGCCCCCGGGCACCCTGCGGGACTACCTCGGCGAGGTGTGCCAGAAGGAGGACATCCCCGTCGAGGAGGGTGTGCTGCCGCTCGTCGTGCGGTCCGGTGCCGGGTCCGTGCGTGACTCCATGTCCGTCATGGACCAGCTCCTCGCCGGCGCGGCCGAGGACGGTGTGACGTATGCCATGGCGACCTCGCTGCTCGGGTACACCGACGGGTCTCTGCTCGACTCCGTCGTGGAGGCCTTCGCCACCGGTGACGGATCCGCCGCCTTCGAGGTCGTCGACCGTGTCATCGAAGGTGGCAACGACCCCCGGCGGTTCGTGGCCGACCTGCTGGAGCGACTGCGCGACCTGGTGATCATCGCCGCCGTCCCGGACGCGGTGGAGAAAGGACTCATCGACGCCCCGGCCGACGTGCTGGAACGGATGCAGGCCCAGGCCGGCGTCTTCGGCGCCGCCGAGCTCAGCCGCGCCGCCGACCTGGTCAACGAGGGTCTCACCGAGATGCGGGGAGCCAACTCGCCCCGCCTCCAGCTCGAGCTGATCTGCGCGCGCGTGCTGCTGCCCGCCACCTACGGCGACGAACGGTCCGTCATGGCCCGCCTCGACCGCCTGGAGCGCGGCGTGAACTTCTCGGCGGGCGGCGCGATGCCCGCCATGGGGTACGTCCCCGGCCCCGAGGCGCACGGAGGAGCGGCGGCGCAGGGCGGAGCGGGGGCGCAGGGCGGAGCGGCGGCGCAGGGTGGTCCCGCGCCGCACGGCGGTGGTCCGGCGCAGGGGGGTGCGCCTGCCGCCGCCGCGCCCATCCCGCCGGGGGGCGGTGCGGCCGCCGCCCGGGCCGCGGTGCGTGCTTCGGGACCGGCCTCGGCCGGCACGCCGGGGGCGCCCGGAACACCGGCCCAGCCTTCGGCTCCCACCCCCACCCACACGCCCGCCCCCGC
>NZ_JOJE01000050.1 GCF_000720255.1 Streptomyces griseus subsp. griseus
CGGTGTAGCGGCTGGGGTGTGGGCCGGTGTAGCGGCTGGGGTGTGGGCCGGTGTAGCGGGTGGGGTGTGGCGGGGGGGGGGTGGTTTGGGGCCGTTTCTGTCGCCGGGTCGGTGGGCCGTTCCGTGGGGTTTCGGGGGCCCTGGTAGCTTGCTGCGGACCCTGCGGCCCGTGGGCCGACCGGCTACAGCTCGGGAGTTTGCAGTGACTTCGGTTACCTCCTCGCGCCCCACGCGGAGCGCGTCGCGTCGGCGGGTACGGATCGCGGCCGCGGCCCTGGGGCTGGCGGGTGCCCTCGCGCTGACCGCCTGCAGCGACGGCGGCGACGGCAACGACTCCGCGGACGACTCTCCCTCCGGCTCGGGTGCGAGCGCGAGTGAGACCGCCGGGTCCGGTGGCGGCTCCGGCGGTACGACGTCCGCGTCCGACGGTCTCCAGGGCAGCTGGCTGACCACCAAGGACGGGCACGCCGTGGCGCTGGTGATCAGCGGCAAGCAGGCCGCGCTCTTCGCCACGGGTGGGTCCATGTGCAGCGGGACCGCCGGTGACGAGGCGGGCATGCAGATGCTCCACCTCAAGTGCACCGACGGCAACAAGGACCGGGCGACCGGGATGGTCGACTCCGTGAACAAGGCCAGCCTGAAGATCACCTGGGAGGGCGGCGCGGGCGCGGAGACCTACACCAGGTCGGAGGGCGGGAAGCTGCCCACGGGGCTGCCGACGGCGAGCCTCGGTTCGTGACCTCCGCAGCGTTCCGCGAGCCGCTCGGGGGCTCGGGCGGGGCGCGCGAAGGGGGCGCACGGTGGTGCGGTGCGGTCGGGAGCGCGGGGGTGCGCGGCGGGGCGGGGTGCTCGTACGTGATGATCGGTGGGCACTGTCACGATCTCAGGGGACCCATCTATGCGCGCCGTTCCGCTCACCGTCACCGCTCTAGCCGCCGCCCTCCTGCTCACCGCCTGCGACAGCGGCGGTGACGCGTCCGGCGGCGGGGCCGACAGCGGCTCCTCCGCCGAGGGCAAGAGCCCCGGTGGCGCCTGCGCCATCGGCAAGCTGGGCTCGGAGGTCGGGCCGGTCAACGCCGCCCCGGCCGCCGGGGACAGCGGCAACGTCACCGTCACCCTCACCAACCAGGGCCCGGAGTGCGCCCTCGAGGGCTTCCCCGCGATCAGCCTCGACGCGGGCAGCGTCTCCGGCAACGTCCCCCACGACGAGGCCGCGCAGCCGCAGAAGCTGACGCTCGCCGAGAACGCCACCGCGACCTTCACCATCACCTACGCGCGCGGCGCGGGCGGCGACGCGAAGAGCCTCTCCGTGAAGACGGTCAAGTACGGCCTGCCGGGCGCCAAGGCCACCAAGAGCTTCCCTTGGTCGTACGGCGACATCGCCCTGAAGGGCGACACGGGCGAGCCCGACGCCTCGGTGAGCGCGTTCCAGCAGGCGGGCGACTGACGGTCGAGCGCCGCCGGGCGTGGCCGAGCGGCCTCAGGGGAGGCGCGGCCGGGACTCCACGCGGGCCCGGTCCGCGGCTTCCGCGCCCTCGGTCCAGCCCGCCGCGTCGCTGACCCCGCGCAGGCGGGTCGTGACCGTCTGCGGGAACAGCCGGTCCGTCGTCGAGGTGACCGCGACCTCCCGGGAGGCGAGGACGGGGAGCAGGTCGTCGCTCACCTCGACCTCGGCGGCGGACGCGAGGCGCATGCCGATGCGGTGGGCGTACGCGGCGAGGAAGGACTGCCGGAAGGTCTTCGTGCGTTTGCGGCCGCCCGCGCGCTGGGCGGCCTCCGCCTTCGTCATCGCGCTCGTGGCCTGGACGAGGAGCGAGGTGTAGAGGAGCTCCACCGCCTCCAGATCGGCCTCGAAACCGACGACCGTGGAGAAGCAGAGGGGTTCGTTCCACACGGCCCGGCAGTGGTTGGCGTCGGCGACCGCGTCCAGCAGGACCGCCTTGGCCTGCTCGTACGGCGGCTCCACCCCTATCCGGCAGGCGCCGGGCGCGTCCGGGGCCGGCGCGCGGGCGGCGAGCAGCGCCTCGTCGACGCTGTGCCGGGCCATCAGCTCCTGTGCCTTGGCGGTGAGCGCCTCCGCCTCCTCCGGGAACCCCGTCGCCTCGGCCTTGGCGAGCAGCGCGCGGATGCGGGTGAACATGCGGGAATCGGATCCGGACTGCCGGACCGGTTCCTCCAGGGGTTCGAGGGCGGGCAGGCGCAGCAGCAGTCGGTACAGCTCCAGGACCGCTGTGGCGTGCGAGAAACGGTCGGTGCCGGGCGTGGTGCCGGGAGCCGCCGCGGCCAGTTCCTCCAGTTGGGCCGTCCAGCGGCGGCCGCGCGGGCGGTCGTCCGCTGCCTGCGCGCGGATCAGCTCCGAGGCGAGCCGCACGTGTACGTCGTCCAGTTCGCGGCGCACGATCCGTACGACGTCGGCGGGCTGCCAGCCGCGCCGCCAGGCCGTCGCCACGAACTCCCGCCCGCGCCGCTCCAGTTCGGCGTCCGCCGAGGTGTCGGCGGCCAGCAGCGAGGCGCCCGAGTCGAGGGCGGCGTCGGTGGTGGCGTAGAGGGCGGTCTGGAAGGCACGGTCGACGGCGCCGGGCGTCCCGGGTGCACTGCTGCTCACCCGTCGATCGTGTCACGGGCGGGAGGGCGGCCGCCGCAACGCCCTCTTCATGTCAACCCGCGGTTGACACCCTGAGGGCGTCAACCTAAGGTTGACACATGACGACGAACACGACCATCACGTCATCCGTACGCCTCGACGACCTCATCGCGGCTATCAAGGGCGTCCACGCCGAGCCCCTGGAACAGCTCCAGGACGCGGTGCTCGCCGGTGAGCACCTCGGTGAGGTGGCCGACCATCTGATCGGGCACTTCGTCGACCAGGCCCGCCGCTCGGGCGCCTCCTGGACGGACATCGGCAAGAGCATGGGGGTCACCCGGCAGGCCGCCCAGAAGCGCTTCGTGCCGAAGGAGTCGACGGACCTCGACCCCAGCCAGGGCTTCAGCCGCTACACGCCCCGGGCCCGCAACGTGGTCATGGCGGCCCACAACGAGGCCAAGTCCGCCGGTGCCACCGAGGGGCTCCCCGAGCACCTCGTCCTCGGCCTGCTGGCCGAGCCGGAGGGCCTCGCCGCGAAGGCCCTGACCGCACAGGGCGTCTCCCCCGACGCGGTGCGCGAGGCGGCCACCGCCGCGCTCCCGCCGGCCGCCGAGGACGCCCCCGAGCTGGTCCCGTACGGCCCGGCGGCCAAGAAGGCACTCGAACTCACCTTCCGCGAGGCCCTCCGCCTCGGCCACAACTACATCGGCACCGAGCACATCCTGCTGGCCCTGCTGGAGCACGAGAACGGCGAGGGCGTCCTCAGCGGCCTCGGCATCGACAAGGCCGGGGTCGAGGCGTACGTGACGAAGGCTCTGGCGGAACTGCTCAAGGCCCGTGAGCAGGGAGAAGGAACCGGGGAGGAGTCGGCGCAGGGACCGGAAGACGCCGGCTGACCTGCGGCTTCCCACAATCCGGGGCCGTTGTCAGACCCCCCTGCCACACTCGCGGTATGGCCGAACGGTGGGCGCTCGCTCCGGCCGAGGACGGCGGCGCGGAGCTCGCCCCCCTCGGTCCGGACGGGCTGCTCGCGGGGCCGGTGCTGCGGGAGGCGGACCTCGCCTCCGCGGTGCGCGGCCGGCCCGAGGTGAGCCGCTGGGTGTGGCGTTCGACGGCCGAGGTCTATCCGCGTCTGCTCGCCACGGGGGTGCGAGTGGAGCGGTGCTACGACGTCGAGGACGCCGAGACGCTCCTCCTCGGCCACGAGGGGCGCTACGGCGAGCCACACTCGGCGGCCGCCTCCCTGGCCCGACTGCGCGGCGGCCCCGTACCACCGGATCCGCCGCAGCGGCCGGCCGCGCCCGGTGCCCAGTCCCCGCTCTTCGAGCCGGAGGGCGTCCGGCTGCCCCTGACGGACCTCGTCGAGGTGTACACCGAGCAGCAGCGGCGGCACGACCGGGCCGGGCACCCGGAGAGGATGCGGCTGCTGACGGCCGCGGAGTCGGCGGGGATGCTGGTGGCCGCCGAGATGAACCGGGTGGGGCTGCCGTGGAGCGCGGAGGTCCACCGGGAGGTGCTGCACGGACTGCTGGGCGAGCGGTACGCGGGCGGGGGCGAGCCACGCCGGCTGGCCGAGCTGGCGGACGAGGTGTCGGCCGCGTTCGGACGCCGGGTGCGGCCCGACCTGCCCGCCGATGTCGTCAAGGCCTTCGCGCAGGCCGGCATCCGGATCACATCGACCCGCCGCTGGGAGATCGAGTCCATCGACCACCCGGCGGTGAAACCGCTGATCGAGTACAAGAAGCTGTACCGCGTCTGGGTCGCGCACGGCTGGTCCTGGCTGCAGGACTGGGTGCGCGACGGACGCTTCCGGCCGGAGTTCCTCGCCGGTGGCACGGTCACCGGCCGCTGGGTGACCAACGGTGGCGGCGCGCTGCAGATCCCCAAGGTGATCCGGCGGGCGGTGGTCGCCGACCCGGGCTGGCGGCTGGTCGTCGCCGACGCCGACCAGATGGAGCCGCGCGTCCTCGCGGCGATCTCCCGCGATCCCGGGCTGATGGAGGTGGCCGGCCGCGAGACCGACCTGTACCAGTCGGTGTCGGACCGCGCCTTCTCCGGCGACCGCGACCAGGCCAAGCTCGCCGTGCTCGGCGCGGTCTACGGCCAGACCTCCGGCGACGGGCTGAAGAACCTCGCGGCGCTCAGACGCCGCTTCCCCAGGGCGGTCGCGTACGTGGACGACGCCGCCCGCGCGGGCGAGGAGGGGCGGCTGGTGCGGACGTGGCTCGGCCGCACCTGCCCTCCGGCGGCGGGGGCGACGCAGGACGCGGCGGAGGAGGCGGGCATCCCGGTCGGGGAGGACGAGGCCGGCACCGACGGCCGGCCCTGGGCACCCGGTTACGCCTCCACCTCCTCCCGTGCCCGAGGCCGTTTCGCCCGCAACTTCGTCGTCCAGGGCAGCGCCGCCGACTGGACCCTGCTGCTGCTCGCGGCGCTGCGGCGGACCTGTGCGGACATGGCCGCCGAGCTGGTCTTCTTCCAGCACGACGAGGTGATCGTGCACTGTCCCGAGGAGGAGGCCGACACGGTCGTCGCGGCGATCCGGGAGGCGGCGGAGCTGGCGGCACGGCTGACGTTCGGGGAGACGCCGGTGCGGTTTCCTTTCACGACGGCGGTGGTGGAGTGCTATGCCGATGCCAAGTGAGGGCCGAGTGACCTAGCGAGAGGGGCGAACGGGCCGACTGCCCTCGATCTCGGCGATCAGTGACCGGAGTTCCTCCGTGAGCGCCTTCTCGTCCGTGCGGTGCAGTGCGGCGAGGGCGGCGCGCCACTCCTCGTACGCCTCATCGGGGCGCCCCGACTCGTGCAGCAGGAGCCCGTGCTGGTGACGGGCGAGGCCGCCCATGTAGCGGTCGGCGCGGGCGTCCGCGCCGCGGAGCAGCTCGGCGCACTCGCGCCGGGCGCGGTCGGCGCGGCCGAGCAAGCGCAGCGTGCGCACCAGCCCGAGCCGGGTCTGGGACTCGCCGTGCCAGTCGCCGTGACCGCCGAGGATGCGCCGGCTTTCCTCGAAGTGGGGCAGCGCGGCGGCCGGTTCGCCGAGCGTGAGGTGGGCGTAGCCGATGTTGCAGTGCGCGGAGTGCTGCACGATGACGGCGCCGATCCGGTCGCCGATCGCGAGTGAGTGCCGGTGCTGCTCGATGGCGGCACGCGGGTCGGTGTGCTCGTACAGGTTGCCGAGGTGGCTGTGGGTGACGGCCTCGCCGTGCGGGTCGTTCAGCCGGCGTGAGTACTCGAGGCTCCGCAGCAGCGCCTCCCGCGACTCCTCGTACCGTCCGAGCCCTTCGAGCAGCAGGCCCCGGTTGTTGAGGCAGCGCCGGATGCGGGTCGGCCGGCCGAGCCGCCGCCAGGTCGACAGGGCCAGGTCGTTCAGGGCGAGGGCGTCGTTGAGGCGGCCCGTCAGGAAGTGCACGCCGGCCAGGTCGCCCAGCGCGTACGCCTCCGCCTCCTCGTCCGCGAGCCACCGCGCCACCCGCAGGGCGGCCCGTCCGAGCACCTCCATCTCGGCGACGCGACCGCTTCGCTGGACGTAGGGGAAGAGGAGGCGGACCAGGGTCGAGACGTGCGCTGCGGTGCGGTCGTCGGGCGCGTCCGCGGTGCGCCCGACGAGGGTCACGATGTTCTCCAGCTCCAGCTCGCCCCAGGTGAAGGCCTGTTCGGGACTCTCGAAGGGCGGCACCTCCCGGACGTGCGCCGCGTGGTCGGCCGGCTGTGCGGCGGTCGGGCGGCGGCGGTCCTCCTGGTCGGGACCGGCCTCGACGATGGCCATGAGGCTGCGTTCGGCGACGGCGGCGTACCAGCGCAGGGAGGCCGCGGTGCTCTCGGCGCGCCCGGTGTTCTCGGTCTGCCCGGTCCCGTCGGTGTGCCCGGCGTGCCCGGCGTGCCCGGCGTGCCCGGCGTGCTGGGCGTGCTGGGCGTGCTGGGCGTGCTGGGCGTGCTCGCCTTCCGCCAGCTCGCGGGCGAAGTCGCGCACGAGGTCGTGGGGGGCGTAGCGGCCGTACGCCGTCTCCTCCAGCAGGGCCACGTCGACGAGCCGGTCGAGGGCGGCCTCGGTGCGGCGCTCGTCGGTACCGGTGAGGCGGGCCAGCAGGGGCGCGCCGTACGCGGGCAGGTCGAGCGCGCCCACGCGGCGCAGCACGAGGGCGGCGTCCCGGTCCGCCTCGCGGTCGGAGGCGGCGAGCGCGTCGTGGGCGACGGCGAGGGAGCGGCGCACGCTCAGGTCGTCGTACTCGAGGTGGTGCAGTCGGCTGCCGCTGGCCGCGAGTTGCCCGGCGAGCACGTCGGCGGTGAGGGCCCGGCGTGCGGCGAGCCGGGCGGCGACGACACGCAGGGCGAGCGGGAGGCGGCCGGTGAGTTCGACGAGCGGGTGGCCGGCGTCGAGACCGTCCCGTCCCGAGACCGCGCGCAGCAGCGCCGCACTGTCCTCGTCGGAGAGGGGAGCCAGCGGGAACCGGTGGGCGCCGTCGAGGGCGGTCAGCGGCGAACGGCTGGTGACGATCACCGCGCAGCCGGCCCCGGCCGGCAGCAGCGGACGTACCTGGGCGGCGCTCGCGGCGTCGTCGAGCACCATGAGCGTGCGGGTCGGCGCGAGCAGGGAGCGCAGCAGGGCGGCGGCCGCGTCCGGGTGTTCGGGGACACGGCGGGGCTCGACGCCCAGGTCGCGCAGCAGGGCGGCGAGGGCCTGGGCGGAGGTGAGCGGGGTCATGCCGGGGGTCGCACCGTGCAGGTTCACGTACAGCTGCCCGTCAGGGAAGCGTTCCCGCAGCCCATGCGCCACGCGCAGCGCGAGCGCGCTCTTGCCGACGCCCGCCATACCGCTGATGACGGCGACGGGAGTGCTGGTTCCCTGAGCGGGGGCTGTGGCGGGCGCGGGCCCCGCGGCGGCGGCGACGGCCGGGGCGCCGGTGGCCAGCGTCCGGTGCAGACGGCGTAGCACCTCGGTGCGGCCGGTGAGATGCGCGGGCGGTGGGGGGAGCTGGGCGGGGCGAGGGGTGGGCGGGGTCTCGGAGAGGCTGGAGGTACCAGGGGCACCGCCGGTGCCGGGGGCGGTGAGGTCAGGGGTGTCGGAAGGGTCGTCGGGCCCGGCGCCGGCCTCGGGGTCGGAAGCGGCCATGGACGCGGAGGCGCCTTCCGGGGCACCGCCGGCCTCGGGCAGGTCGGCGCTCTCCGGTGCGGCCGCCCGCAGTACCTCCACGTGGGCCTCGCGCACCGCCGGCCCCGGTTCGATGCCGAGCTCCTCGACGAGGCGGTTGCGCAGGTCGCGGTGGACGGCCAGGGCCTCGGCCTGGCGGCCGGTGCGGTGCAGGGCGAGCATCAGCTGACGGTGGTAGCCCTCGCGCAGGGGATGCTCGGCGGCCAGCTCCGTCAACTCCGGTACCAGGCCGTCGAGCCGCTCACCACCGAGGGCCAGTTCGGCGTCGTAGCGCCACTCCAGAAGGAGCAGCCGCGCCTCCTGGAGGCGCTGGACGAACGCGTAACCGCCCAGCTCGGCGGGGAGACCGCTCAGCGGCGCGCCCCGCCACAGCGCGAGCGCGGCGGCGCACTCGCGCACCACGCGCTCCCAGTTGCGGGCGGCGTACGATCCGCGCGCCGCGGCGACGTGCCGCTCGAAGACATGGACGTCCAACTCGCCCTGTTCGACCCGCAGCAGGTACCCGGGCGGCACGGCCCGCAGCCGTTCGGGGTCGTCGAGGATCCGTCGCAGCCGGGCCACGTGGTTGTGCAGCGAGGCCTGTGCGGAGGCGGGCGGTGCGCCGCCCCACAGTGCGTCCTTGAGCGACGCGACCGGAACGACTCGGCCGGCCTCCAGCAACAGCACGGCGAGCAGGGCCCGCACCTTGGGGCTGCCGACGGTCCGGATCGCGCACCTGGCGCCGAGGTCCGCGTCATCGACGCCGTCGCCCTCGCCCTGGACGCCGTTCCGGCCCTCGTCGTCGTACAGGACCGGCGGCCCCAGCAGTCCGAACCGCAGCGCGCATCGCATCACGCCGCTTCACTGCCTTCCCGCGCCGTCCACGTCCGACCCCGCTCCCTGCGGGTCGTCGCCACTGCTGGCGCGTTTCCACCCACCTTGGACGGTTTCCCGCCACCCTCTTTCTGACGGACCGCCATGGAATCCGCCAGCCTACCGCCCGTTTCCGGTATCCGTACGGCGACTTCAGGCCAGTTGACCTGCGGCCACATGGAGGACCGTTGGCCACATGTTAGCGATCCGTTGGCGCGACCTGATGTGATCAATACATCGGATCTGGCCCGACGGTGCGCGCGTACACGCGTTGCTCGGGGGAGTGTCGCCGCCGCGGCCGGATTCGGGAACGGGACGAAGGCCCCGGTCGGCGGAGGTGAACGACTGGGGCCTTCGTCCCGTTTCCGTGCGCCCAGGCGTGCCGCGTGGGTCAGATGACCGGCGGCCGGCCCAGCCGGGTCAGTCGCCACACCGTGCGCCAGCGCATGGGCCGTCGCTCACCGGCCGGCTCGCGCATCCCCTCCGCGAACCCGCCGAACCAGGCCCGCAGTCCGCCGAGGGACCGGGTGCGCAGGAGCGTGGCGAGCATCCACACGCCCAGGTGCACCGGGATCAGTGGCAGCGGCAGCCTGCGCCGGACCAGCCAGACCCGGTTGCGGGCGGTGACGCGGTAGTAGATGGCGTGCCGGGCGGGCGAGGTCTTGGGGTGCTGGAGCAGCAGTTCGGGCGCGTAGAGGATGCGCCAGCCGGCGTCGGTGGCCCGCCACGCCAGGTCGGTCTCCTCGTGGGCGAAGAAGAACTCGGCGGGCCAGTCGCCGGTCTCGGCGAGCATCGCCATGCTCAGGGCGTGCCCGCCGCCGAGGAACCCCGTCACGTATCCGCCCTGCATGGGGTCCGCCGCCCCGACCCGGGGCACGTGGCGCCGCTGGGTCTCCCCGTGCTCGTCGGCGATGCGGAAGCCGACGATGCCGAGGCGCGGGTCGGCCGCGTACAGGTCCCTGACCCGGCGCAGCACGTCGGCGTCGACGAGCAGCCCGTCGTCGTCGAGTTCGACCACGATGTCGACGTCACCGAACTCCCGCAGCCGCGCGAGGGCGACGTTGCGTCCGCCGGGGCAGCCGAGGTTCTCCTCGACCTCGATGGCGGTGACCTCGCCCGGCAGGGAGAGCCGGTGCGCGAACTCGGGCAGCGGGCAGCCGTTGCCGACGATCACGATGCGGGCGGGCGGGAGGTCCTGCTTGGCCACGGACTCCAGCAGGGCGTCGACCTCGGCCGGCCGGTTGCCCATCGTCACCACGGCGACGGCGATCCTCGGCTCCACCACGTACCTCACACCCCATCCGGCTTCCGTCGCCGCTCACGCCTGTCCGTGCGACGCCCGTCGTTCACCAAGATGTTGCCTCAGGTCCGAAGGTTGTCCTGAACACCGGATCACTTTGCGCCTGGTTTACGGCGATTTTCCTTCCGCCGAACGAATTTCAGCCCCGACCAGTCCTCCCCCAGCGCGGCGACCTTCACATCGACGACGCCGAGCGGCAGGAACAGCTCCCGCAGCCGGTTCTCGGAGATGTCACTGACGTGCCCGGCGGCCCTGCGGGGCCACGCGATCCAGAGCATGGACGCGTCGGCGAGGTCCCGTACGAGGACCGGCGCGGCGGCGGCCAGTGCACGCTCCTCCCGGAAGAACGCGACGGTGACGTCGGCCGGTTCCGGCCCGCGATCGACGACCTCGCAGCCCTCCGGCAGCCCGGGGATGTCCCAGGCGGCCGGCGCCTCCAGCAGCCGTACAAGGTGTCCGGCCCTGATCCCGATCTTCCTGGCGAGCGGCGTACCGGAGTACCCGCCCGCCGCACCGACTCCGCTCACACCGGTCTCCTCCGCTCCACGCGGGCGTTGACGACGCTCGGCATCCGACCCCGGCTCCATCCTCCTGGGTCCGACTCCAGTCACCAAGCAACGCACAGCTCTTGTCACGGGAGCCGGCGGCCGAAGAGGCTTCCGTTTCCGTGCGAGGGAGCTGCCGTTCCGGTGGCCGGTGCGGCCGTAGGCGCGGCGTGGCACAGTCCGTACCACAGGACGGCCTGGTTCGAGGTGATGACCGGCACGCCCAGTTCCTGTTCCAGGGGGACGACGGCGGCCCGGGAGGGGAAGCCGCTGCCCGGTACCAGGACACCGTCCGGGCGCGGGTGGTCCGGGTCGTGGAACGCCTTGACGACCTGCTGGTGCACCTCGGCGGGGTCGATCGTCCAGTGGGCGCCCTCGTCGAAGGCGTTGTAGCGGGCGATGCCGTCCCACTCCGGCCCCAGCGCGAACTGGATCAGCCTGGTCCGCTCGACGCCGACCTCGCTCAGGTACTCCTCCGTGGCCCGGAACGTCGGCTCGGTGAACCACGGCGGCATGACCAGCAGCGGTCGTCGTACGCCGGACGCCCGCAGGGCCGCCGTGATGGCCGTCGCCGCCGTGTACACGGGTACGCCATGGGCGTGCGCGCCGGCCGCCGCGACGAACTCGGTGTCGAACGCCGGTCCCCCGAAGAAGCTGCTCGAACCGAAGCAGAGCGCGACGCTGTCCGCGCCCAGCCGGCCCAGCTGGTCCAGGCCTCGGACGACGTCGGGCGCGTTCGCGAGAGCGCCGGCGGGACTGCCGACGTACTCGGTGTCGGCGGGCCGTGGGCACTCGAAGCGCGCGGTGTGCACCGAGACCCCCTCGGGAGCCATGCGCCAGATCTCCGTCTCGGGCACGGGGTCGTTGTGGATGACGAGGATGCCCAGCCGGGCGGCTACCGCGGCCATCAGCACTCACCCGCCGCGGCCGGAGCCGGAATGCCGTCCGCCGGCTGTGCGTCCCGGTCCACGGCGGCGGCCCGACCGCCCGGCGCGAACCCGAGCCACGCGAACACCGCGCCGGCCGCCGCGATCCCACCGGCCAGCAGGAAGCCCGTACGGAACGCCCCGTCGCCCGGGTCCGTGCCCAGGACCAGGATCAGGGCCGCCACGCCGAGGGCGCCTCCCGCGTACTGGGTGGTGGTCATCAGTGCCCCGGCCACGCCCTGGTTGCGGTCGTCCACGTCACGCGTGCCGCCGACGAACATCGAGGTGTAGATCATGCCGTGACCGAGTCCGCTGACGACCAGGCCGGGCAGCATCGCCGCGAGGTAGCCGTGGTGGGTGGCGGAGAGGCCCAGCAGCACCAGTCCGGCCGCGCCGACCGTGAACGCCAGCGTCAGGCAGCGGCGCACGCCGAGGACTCCGACCAGCTTCCCGGCGATCATGTTGCCGAAGGTGATGCACGCGGCGAGCGGGAGGAACGCGATCCCGGCGGCCAGCGGCTCGTAACCGCGGCCGTCCTGCAGGAGCAGCGTCACCAGGTAGAACTCGACGCCCGCCACGCTCGCCATGTACAGCGCGGAGGAGCAGCAGCCCATGACGAGGCTGCGGGTGCGCCTCAGCACCGGGTCGACCAGCGGCTGCCCGCTGCCGCGCTCCCGCAGCGCGAACAGCACCAACAGGCCGGCCCCGGCGAGGAAGCTGCCGAGCGTCAGCGGTTCGGTCCAGCCGATGTCGGCGGCCAGGGTGAGACCGAGAACGGAGACCAGGACCGTGGCGGTGCACAGCACGGCGTTGAGCACGTTGAGGGCGGCGTGCCGGCCCTGCTCCGTCTTCCCGGGCAGGAACCGGGGGGCGGCCAGCGCGCACAGCACGGCGAACGGCAGGTTCACGAAGAACGTCCAGCGCCAGGAGAGGGTGGTCAGCAGTCCGCCGATGACCACGCCCGCGGCCAGTCCGCTGGCGCCGACCGTGCCCCAGACGGCGAGTGCCCGGGTGCGCTCCCGTCCCGCCGGGAACGTGGTGTTGACCAGGGCCAGGATCGACGGCTGGAGGCAGGCCGCGGCGACGCCCTGGGCGCCGCGGGCGACCAGCAGCAGCGCGGCGTTCGCCGCGAGGCCGCCCAGCAGTGAGGCGACGCCGAAGAGCACCAGCGCGGCCATGAACAGTTTGCGGGCGCCGACCCGGTCCCCGACCCGGCCGCCGACGATCAGGAAGCCGGCGAAGAACACGGAGTAGGCGCTGACGACCCACTGCATGGCGCTGCCGGACAGCGTCAGGTCGGAGCCGATGTCGGGCAGGGCGACGAAGATGACGGAGAAGTCGAGCGCGATGAGGAACTGGGCCGCGGAGAGGGTGATGAGGCCGCCGACGGGACTGCGGGACGCCGTCGGTGCGGAGGATGCAGTCGGAAGAGGCATGGTGTGGATGACCGCCTGGTTCTTGTGCCGCCCCGGGTGGGGCGGAGGTGTCTGGGGGATGGCCTGTCGGGAGTCAGGAAAGGGCCGGAGTCGTCACCGGGCTGCGGCTCAGGGCCTGTTGCAGCGCGTCGACCGTGTCCGCCACCAGCGCGGCGCCCGCCTCCGTCAGCTGCCGCGACGAGGCGACACCGTAGGAGACGCCGATCGCGGGCATGCCGGCCGCCGTCGCCATCCGCACGTCGTCCACGGCGTCACCGACGACCACGCACGCCTGCGGCGCGATGCCGACCGACCGGGCCGCGAGCAGCGCCAGGTCGGCGTGGGGCTTGCCGCGCGGGGCCATGCCGTGGCAGACGACGGCGTCGAACTCCTCGACGAGCCCGGCCGGTTCGAGGAGTTCCAGCGCGCTGGCCCGGATCTTGCTGGTGCAGATCGCGGTCCTGAGTCCCTCGGACCGCAGTCGGCGCAGCAGCTCCGGCACCCCGGGGAAGACCAGGTCGGCGGCCCGGGGGACGACCTCCTCCCGGAACCGCTCCCGGAAGAGGGCGACCGCGTCGGCCACCTCCGGATGCTCCTCGGGCAGCCCCGTGAGCTCGGCGAAGACGGCCCCGAGCGGCTTGCCGACGGTGGCGCGCACCCGGTCCGCCGGGACCTCCGGGCGGCCGGTGTGTTCCAGTACCCGGTGCAGGACGCCGGCGATGGCGCCCGGGGTGTCCAGCAGGGTGCCGTCGAGATCGAACAGGACGGCGGCCGGTCTGCCGTACGTCGTCATGCGAGCGCCCCCGCGTGCTCGGCGAGTTCGAGGGAGAACTGAGCGGCGAACTCGCCGGCGAAGGCCGCGGTCGACAGCAGCACGGACCGGTTGGCTGCCGAGGTACGGCCCCGGGTCGCCTCGGATATCGCCTTCAGGAGGTACGGCGTGATCGCGGGGCCGGTGACACCGGCGGCCTTGGCCTGGGCGGTGGCGTCCGCGAGGGCGGCCTCGATGTCGGCGGACGGGATGCCGTCCGCTTCCCGGATCGGGTGGGTGACCAGGGTCGAGGTGGCGTTCCCGGCCCGCCAGTGGGCGAGGGTGACGGCCGCGATCTCACGCAGGTCGTCGGACCGGTGCGGGTTGCGCACGCCGCTGCTGACGCTCAGGTAGGCGGGGAAGTCGTCGCAGCGGTAACCGATCACGGGGACGCCCGCCGTCTCCAGCCATTCCAGGGTCCAGGCGGGGTGCAGCATCGACTTGGCGCCGGCACACACCACGGCGACCCGGCTGCGGGTGAACTGCACCAGGTCGGCGGAGATGTCGAAGCTGTCCGGGGCGTCACGGTGCACACCGCCGATGCCCGCGACCGCGAACACCGGGATGCCCGCCAGCTCCGCCGCGACCAGGGAGGAGGACACGGTGGTGGCGCCGAGGCCGCCGCGCGTCAGGGCGACGGCCATGTCCCGGGTGCTGACCTTGGGCACGTCCGGGGCGGAGGCGAAGAGTTCGAGCTGTTCCTTGGTCATGCCCACCCGGATCCGGCCGTCCAGCAGCGCGACCCGGGCGGGGACCGCGCCGGACGCGCGGACCTCCGCGTCGATGTCGAGCGCCAGGTCGAGGTTGGCCGGGTACGGCAGCCCGTGCGGGATCGCCGAGGACTCCAGGGCGACGACCGGTCGGCCCTCGTGCAGGGCCTCGCGCACCTCTTCGTCGATGTCCAACAGGTAGGGGTCGGCGGCGAGTGCCGCGGGGGTGGCGTGCATGGGGGCTCCTCAGCGAGTCAGGAAGTCAGCGGCTTGACGGCTAGGCGGCTAGGCGGCTAGGCGGCTAGCGAGTGAGGACGGGCGGTGGGGCGGCCTCGGAGGCGAGGGAACCGCCCGAGACGGTGCCGGTTCCTTCGAGGAACCGCGGGTGCGCGCTGCGCATCGACGCCATCACGAACTCGTACGGCAGGTCGTCGAAGGCCCCGTGGTCCCGGAGGAACTCCATGGCGCCGCCGCTGCCGTGCGGGTGGTACAGGCTGTCGGCCCGCCCGTCGAACTCCAGCGGCTGCATGGCGTACAGCCGGCACAGCAGCTTGTTGAAGACGGGGGTGGCCTTCACCCAGCGGCCCTCCAGGTGGATCTGGGTGAGGCCGTGGAAGAAGACGTCGCCGCCGATGTGCTCGATCAGGCGGGGCGAGGCGAGGTGGTTGCGGACATCGCCGTACACCAGCCGGGAAGGGATGCCCAGGGCGCGGACGGCGGCGGCGAACAGGGCCGACTTGTGCAGGCAGAAGCCGGACTTGACGGTGGCGGTGTGGGACGCCTTCAGACCCTCGCGGGACAGATCGGCGCCGTACACCTCGTAGTGGACGGTGTCACGGACCGCGTAGTACAGCTTGACTGCGTTGGCGCGGCGGTCGGCCGAGCGGTCGTCGACGACGTCGTCGATGAAGGTCTGCACCGCCTCGGACTCGTAGTCGAGGAACTCGGTCGGCGCGGTGAGCGCGGTGAGACTGCTGGGCACATCGGTCATGGGCTCGGTCATGAACTCGTTCCCTGGTCAGAGGCCGAGAAGGCTGGCGATCCGGGTGCGCTGGATCTCGCTGGTCCCGGAGTAGATGGTTCCGGCGACGGAGTCGCGCAGTGCGCGCTCGACCCCGTGCGCGGTGAGCACGCCGCGTCCGCCGTGGATGCGGACCGCGTCGAGGGCGTTCTGGACGTTCGCCTCCGACACGACGGTCTTGGTGGCGGCGAGGTCGACGGCGGCGTCCTGGCCGGACTCCACCTTCGTCCCGGTGTCGTGCAGCCACTTCCGGGCGGTCTCGGTGCGGATCTTCATGTCGGCGATCTTGTGGGAGATCGCCTGGTACTTGCCGATGGGCCGGCCGAACTGGGTCCGGCCCTTGACGAACTGGATGGTCTCCGCCAGCCGACGGGTCATCTCGCCGAGCGTGATGGAGAAGGAGAAGAGCACCTCGCGCTTCATCACGTAATCCAGGACGAGGAACCCGGCCCCGTCCCCGCCGACCCGTTGGGAGACGGGAACTCGCAGTTCCTCGAAGGCGAGCGTGCCGACCGGGCTGGTGCGCAGCCCGATCTTGTCCATGGCAGGGCCGACCACCAGACCGGGTGTTCCGGCCTCGACCAGCAGGCAGGTGAGACCGAACGGGCCGGGGGCGCCGGTGCGGACGTAGAGCAGGAAGAGGTCCGCGACCGGGGCGTTGGTGATGAACATCTTCCCGCCGTTGACCACGTAGTGGTCGCCGTCGCGTACGGCGGTGGTGGAGATGTTCATGGCGTCGGAGCCGCCGGACTCCTCGGTGATGGCGTGCGCGGTGATCAGATCGCCGGAGACGATCTTCGGGAGGTAACGCTCCTTCAGATCGTCGTCGCCGAACCGCTGGAGCGGCACGCCCACCGACACGATCTGGGTGGAGGCCGAGAAGGACAGGCCGGAGTCGCGTGACGCGCGGCCAAGTCCTTCCAGGGCCAGCATGGTGTCGGTCAGCGACCGGCCGTGCCCGCCGTAGGCGGCGTCGAAGGGGATGCGCAGGATCCCGGACTCCTGGACGGCCGACCACTTGTGCCGGGAGAACTCGGCCCTGCCGTCCAGTTCCTCGATGTCTGCGTTGAGCTGATCGGCCCAGGGGGTCATCAGGTGCGGGAGATCATGCTGCGGTGGTTGGTCGGACATGGCTGTACTCCTCGAAGCGGGGCCGGGGGCGGGGCCGTTGCCGTTGGCTCGGTGCCGGGTCAGTACTGGGAGAAGCCGTCCTCGGACAGGGTGTGCCGCTCGTTGCCGACGATCGGCGGGTTGAAGACCGACACCAGGTGCAGGTCCTCGTAGTCGGAGGCGATGAGGTAGTGCGGGTCGTGCTTGTCGAGGACGTAGATCGTGCCCGGGACGATCTTGTGCCGGGTGCCGTCCTTCTCTACGACCTCACCGGAGCCGGCGACGCAGAAGCAGGCCTCCAGGTGTTCGCGGTACTGCAGGGCGCTCGTGGTGCCCTGGCGCACCAGGGTCACGGCGAAGGCGAAGCCCATACGGTCGGCCTCGACCAGGAGCCGGTGGCTGGTGCCGTTGCCCCACTCGACGGGGACGACGTCGTCAACGCTGCGGGTGAACACAGTGAATCTCCTTGGGTGTTGGTGAAGATCAGTGGAGTTGCTGAGGGGGTGGTCCGGTGGTGCGTCAGGCCGCGACGGGCTCGGAGTGCTCGCCGATCAGATCGGTGATCGCGGCGATGGTGCGGAAGTTGTCCGGCGTGATGTCGATGCCGTCCACCGGGACCCGGTAGGCGGTCGCGATGTGCGAGACCAGCCGGACCAGGCCGAGGCTGTCGATCACTCCGGAGGCGACGATGTCGTAGTCGTCGGTGAGGTCCGAGGCGTCCTCACCCGCCAGGAACTCGGCGGCGATGAAGGCGCGGATCTCGTCGGCTATGTCTTGGGCGGTCATGCGGTGGGGTCTCCTTCGTGCGGGTCTGGGTCTCTTTCATGCGGGCGGAGGTCTCCTCCACAGGGGGAGCTCTCCTTCACGCGGGCTGAGGTCTGCTTCATGCGGGCGGAGGTCTCCTTCACGCGGGGAGGTCTCCTCCATGCGGGGAGCTCTCCTCCACACGGGCGGAGGTCTCCTCCACACGGGGAGGTCTCCTCCATGCGGGGAGCTCTCCTCCACACGGGCGGAGGTCTCCTCCACACGGGGAGGTCTCCTTCACGCGGACCGAAGTCACCTCCATGCGGCGGAGGTCTCCTTCACGCGGACCGAGGTCTCCTCAACGCGGACCGAGGTCTCCTCCACACGGGGGGCTCTCCTCCATGCGGCGGAGGTCTCCTTCACGCGGAACGGGCTCTCCCTCATGCGGGCGGAGCCCTCTTCACGCGGCGGAGGTCTCCTTCATGCGGTCGGCCCGGATCCGGTTGCGGTCGGGCTTGCCCGTGGATGTACGGGGCAGCGGCTGGTCGGTGATGTGGACGGACGCCGGGATGGCGTGCCGGGGCAGCCGTGCGCCGGCGTAGCTGCGCAGGGCGAGGCCGGTGAGCGCGGCGACGGGGCGCCGGGTCACCGTGGCGTGCAGCCGGACCCCGGCCTGGTCGTCGGGCAGGGCGACGACCACCGCCTCGGCCACGTCGGGGTGGGTCGCGATGACGGCCTCCACCTCCTGCAGGTTGGTGCGGATGCCGCGTACCTTGACCTGCCAGTCGGCGCGCCCTTCGAGGTGGACCAGGCCGTCCGCGGACCGTGTGACGAGGTCACCGGTCCGGTAGTAGACGCGGCCGTCGATCTCGGTGAACACCCGGTCGTTCAGGGAGCGTTCGAGATAGCCGCCGGTCTGGAACGGTGTCGACACCAGCAGCTCACCGCCGCCCGCGCCCTCCAGTGGGGTCCCGTCGACGCCGACGACCAGTGCGCGCACACCGGGCAGGGGGCGGCCGATCGGCATCCGTTCCCCGGCCCGGGTGCGGGACACCTCATGGATGAACGAGTCGTTGGTCTCGGTGCAGCCGAACACGTTGTGCAGCCGTGCCTCGGGGAACGCGGCGAACACCGAGGGCAACAGGTCGGCCGGCATCGCCTCGCCGGTGAAGACGGCCTGACGAACCGCCGGAAACGTGGCTTCGGCGTCCTGGGCGAGCAGCCGGTGCAGCATGGGGACGCCCTGGACGAAGCTGACGCCCCGGCCGGCGACGAGCTCCCGCAGGTGGCGGGCGTCCGCGGCCTGCTCCTTGCCGACGAGGACGACATGGGCGCCGAGCCGCAGGAACGTCCATACGTCGAGCAGGGCCAGGTCGAAGTTGAGGGGAGCGTAGGAGAGGGCGACGTCGTCGCCGGTGAGGTGGAAGGCGTGGCCGGCCCAGTCGGCGAACGCGGTGAAGCCGTCGACGGGGATGGGCACGATCTTCGGGGTTCCGGTGGAACCGGACGTGGTGAGCAGCAGCCGGGTGCGGGCCGGGTCGGGGACCGCGAACCCCGCCGCCTCGGCCTCGTCCGGCTCGACCGGTTCGGCCGACACGGAACCCTGTTCGTCCGCGCCGAGCAGGTGGGAGGCGCGGGCCCGCCGGCTCAGCCGGGCCAGCGCCTCGGCGCCGAGGTCGGGCGAGGGGACGAGAGCGACCAGTCCCTGCCGGAACACCGCCAGGAGCAGCGCGACGGTCTCCGGCGACTTGTGTGCCGGTACACAGACGGTGGCGCCCGGTGCGAGCGGCAGCCGCCGCAACCGGTCGGCGAACGTGCGTGTGAGGTCGTCGAGTTGCTGGTACGTGACGCTCCGGTGGCAGCAGGACAGGGCCACCCGGTCGGCGTGTTTCTCGCGGTGCTCGCCGACGGCGTCGGCTAATTGCGGTGACGGCATGGACTACCCCCGGACGGTGGGACGAGGACTCGTCTCGCTGCGGACGCCCCGCTGACGGGGCCCCGGAGCCGAGCGCTGATCACGACCATCACTGTGTGGAGCGCGCCGGGGGTCTCACAAGCGCCGTCCCGGATCCTCATCAGGTCCGGGAAGTCCGTCAGGTCGCCCTTTGAAAGAAGGGGGAACCCAAGGTGCGCGGTGGTGGCCGGCCCACCTCCCGGAGGCCGGGTCGAGCCCCTGCGGCGGGCATTCACGGGCCGGTGATGGTGGTCCGGCCACCACTCCGACGGCCCGACAGGGTCCCCGCGACACCTCCTCCGGACGGCACGGGACTCGGCAGTGTGGGACAGGTCAGGAGTCAGCGGGCGAGAGGCAGGCGTGACCATGAGCGGAGCGGTCTTCGGCGGGCCCTGGACGGACCCCGGGTGGGCGGCTGTCCACCAGCCGGCGGACATCGTCGCGGAGCTGTCCGCGGCCCTGTTCCCCCGGACACTGCGCAGAAAGGACCAGCGCTGGTGGGCCGAGCAGTACGTGCGCGGGCTGCTCGCCGCCGACGGCCGCAAGTCGGTGCGCCGGATCGCCTCCGCCGTCGGCGGCGGGGCGGCGGAGCAGAGCCTGCACCACCTCATCACCGCCTCCACCTGGCCCTGGTCGCCGATGCGGGAGGAACTGGCCCGCTACCTCCAGGACGTCATGACACCGTCGGCCTGGGTGGTCCAGCCGATGGCCATCCCCAAGGTCGGTGAGCACTCGGTGGGTGTCGGCCGGCACCTGCCGCGCCCCGGCCGGCCGGACAACGGGCAGCAGGCGTTCGGGCTCTGGTTCGCCTCCGAGCGGTCGAGCGCCCCGGTCAACTGGCGGCTGCACCTGCCGGGCGGCTGGATCCGCGACCCGGAGCGGCGGCGGCGGGCCGAGATCCCCGACGGCGTGGGCGAGGAGACGCTGGAGGAGTGCGCGGCGGCGGTCGTGCGGTCCACGCTCGAGTGGCGGGTGCCGCGCCGGCCCGTGGTGCTGGGGGCGGCCGGCCCGGACCTGGGTGCGACGATTCGGCGGTACCGGGATGCCGGGGTGCCGCTGCTGGTGAGGGTTTCCGGCGCCGCCTCGGTGACCGTGCGCGAGCCGTCGCTGCCCGGATTCGGCGCGGGACCGCTGAGCGCGGAACGCATCGTCGACTCGGTCAGGGCGCTGCGCCGGCCGGTGCGGTGGGCCGATCCGCTGGGCGGCCCAACGGCCGTACGGAATTCACTGGTGGTGGGTGTTCCCATCGCCCTGCCCCAGGCCGGCGGGGGCAGCGGGCGGCCGGGGCTGCTGATCGGTGAGTGGGGCGATCCTCGCCGGCCGCCGACGGAGTTCTGGCTGACCGACCTGGACCGCACGCCGGTGCCGGTCCTGCTGAGGCTGGCCAAGCTGGCCAGGCAGGTGACCCAGGACTCTGCCACGGCGGGGGAACAGGTCGGACTGCGGGACTTCGTGGGCCGGTCGTTCACGGGCTGGCACCGGCACACCACACTGGCCTCGGTCGCCTACGCCGCGCGGGCACTCGCCGACGCGGACCAGGGGCGGGCACTCGCCGACGCGGACTACGGCCAGTTCGACGCCCTGGAGGCACGCAGCGCCTGACCGGGCGGTCGTGCGCCGTCGCCGTCGCCGTCCGCCAGCAGGTGCCGGGTGCGGTGCAGCCGGAGCGCCAGTTGCACTTCGAGGGCCTGAGCGGGCTCCTGCCAGTGCGGACCCAGCAGGTCGGTGATCCGCTCCAGCCGCCGCGAGACGGTGTTCGGATGGACGTGCAGCAGCTCCGCGGCCCGCGTGGGACTGCTTCCCGAGGCGAAGTACGACTCGAGTGTCCGCAGCAGCTCCGTCGACTGCTGGTGGTCGTACTGCAGCACCGGCCCGATCGCCGATCCGACGAACCGCGTGACGTCCTGCTTCTCTGACAACAGCAGTCCCAGGAAGCCCAGTTCCTTCGGCGACGCCGTACCGCCCGTGCCGTCCAGCACGGTGAGCGCGTCCAGGCATCGCTGGGCCTCGCGGTAGACATGCCTGACGTCGTCGGGCGCGTCGGCGGGCCCGGCCGCTCCCCCGGTCACCGGATGCCCGAGTACGGCGGACAGCTCCCGTTGCACCGCACGGGCGGCGCCGGCCGGATCGTCACCCGGCAGCAGGAGCACGATATGGCCGCCGTCGACGTACTTGAGCCCCGACAGCCGGTGCGCGTACGACGCGGCCCAGGCGTTGGCCCGGCTCTGCGAACCCCCTTCGGGGCGCACCACGACGATGACGTGCGGCTCGCCGAGGTCGACCGCGAGCCGGCGGCCCCGGGCGGCGAGCTGCCCCGGCGGCAGCTGGGAGACATGGAGCAGATCGTGCAACAGCTCGTCCCTGACCTGGCCCTCGGCCACCGCCGTACTGCGCTGCATCAGCAGCTGGACGGCGACGGCCTGGGCGGCCAGGCCCAGCAACTGCTCCTGCTCCGGCGACGGGGCTCGCGCGCCGCACAGCACCAGGGTGCCGAGATTCTCCGTACCGCCGGTGACCGGGCTCGCCAGCAGCACACCGCCCGCCCCGTCGTCGCCCTTCACGAGTCCGCCGACGGCCTGCGCGTCCAGGCAGATCCGGTCGATCAGAGCCATGTCTACGCGGGTTGAATCATCACCTGAAAAAAGGGCCCGAAAGCCTTCCGTGTGGGCGAGATCCTTGCTGACGGTGTCCCGTACCAGCAGCGCTCCGCCCAGTTCGGCGGCCGCCCGCTCCACCAGGGCGGCCAGTTCCCCGCCGGCGAGCGCCAGGTCGAGCAGGTTCCGGTGGACACCGTGCAGCCTGCGCGCGGTGGCGGAGGAGTCCATGGCCTGCGAGACGTCGCCCGTCAGCTCCGCGACCTCGGTCCGGGTCCGCTCCAGCAGGCGGGTCCGCTCGATGGCGACGGCCGCGAGATCGGCCAGCGAGGTCATCAACGAGATCTCGTTGGGCAGGAAGTGACGGATGTTGCGGTCCGCGACGTAGAGCACGCCCAGCGTCGAGTGCTCGTGGCGCAGCGGGACGGCCATGACGGCCCGCAGCCCCTCGGAGCGCACGACATGGTCGATGGCCTCGTCGTGGACGAAACTCTCGTCCCGCATGTAGTCGGGTGTCCAGAAGGGGGCGGATCGCTGGTGCGCCTGCCGGCCGACCCCGCCGTCGTTCGGCACCCTGAACCCGACCGTGATCGCCGAGGCGTGTCCGTCCGCGGCCCGGACACAGGACGTTTCGTCGTCGGGCAGACTCACCCACGACATGTCCAGGCCCATCAGCAACCGGGCCCGGCGGGTGATGACGGCCAGCAGGCTGTCCAGGTTGTACGGCTGGGTCAGGTCGCGGGCGGTGTCGACCAGCGCGGACAGCCCGGCCTCGCGCTGCTGGCGACGGGCGAACAGCTGCCTGACCTCCAGGGAGCGGTTCTTGGCCGTGACCACCGCCGCCAACTCGGCCTCGGAGGCGCCCTCCTCGGCCGTCCGCCGGACCAGTTCCTCGAAGTGCTCGACGGGCGCTTCCCTGGCCAGCAGTTCGAGCATGGCAAGCGCGTACCCGTCGAGGGGTCCCCCACTGGTCGGCACCCTGCGGCTCCCCCCGAGCAAACGTGCGAGATCAATGGAAAGGTAAGTGGAGTTTTGCTCACTGGTCAACAAGTTCCCGGTCGAGGCGGG
Source organism: Streptomyces griseus subsp. griseus (assembly GCF_000720255.1). Lineage (GTDB taxonomy): Bacteria > Actinomycetota > Actinomycetes > Streptomycetales > Streptomycetaceae > Streptomyces > Streptomyces griseus_I. The sequence continues at coordinate 22,784 of NZ_JOJE01000050.1, forward strand.
CCATCAGGCCAGTCCACGACCCTGACTGTGGCGCGATCACCCCTCCGGCAACCAAGTGCTGTCGTCGGAGCACCTTCCGTCACCCCATGGCCACCCATCACGCTCAGCACCACGGGCATCGCGCAGTGCGACGCACCGAGCCGATCGGAACAGGTGGGGACCCATGCCGTACACATCGCAGGTGCAGGACTACCGGCGTTCGCTGGAGCGCAGCCGTCAGTCCCTCGGCCGTGCGGACCGACCCTCCGTCTTTCCCCTGGCCGGACGCCAATGGGATCTCCTCGACGAGGTGTTCGCGCCGCTGTACTCGCCGTCGACCGGCGTCGCCCTGGACTTACTCGGGCTCACCGAACCCGGTGACGACCGGGCGCGCCGGGGCTCCTTCCTGGAGATCGGCTGCGGCACGGGCGTCATCGCGGTAACCGCCGCGCTGGCCGGCCACGGCCCGGTCGTCGCCTCGGACATCAACTCTTTGGCGGTACGCAACGCGGCCGTCAACGCCCGCCGCCACGGAATGACCGACCGGGTCAGAACCGTGCACGGCGACCTGTTTTCCGGACTCGGCGACGACGAGCGCTTCGACACCGTCTTCTGGAGCTCGAACTACGTGCTGGGTCCCGACCACTACCAGTACGAGTCGGACCACGAACGCGCCTACGTCGACGCCGGATACCGCTCGCACCGCGGATACCTGGAGCAGGCACCGCTCCGGACGACACCCGGCGGGCGGGCCCTGCTGCACTTCAGCAGCCGGGGCGACTACCCGTCGCTGGCCCGCATAGCCGCCGAGACCGGCCGTGAGCTGCGCCTGCTGGGCCGTTGCACGGTCCGGGAAGGGGAGTACGGCGACGACCTCGTCGAGCACCTCCTCCTGCAGATCCTGACCACCGCCTGACCGGCCCGTCCGAGCGAGGAGAGACCAGAGGTCCATGCGCACACTGCTCGTCGACAACTACGACTCGTTCACCTACAACCTCGTTCACCAGATCGCGCGCGTCACCGGCCAGGAACCGACGGTCGTCCGCAACGACGACCCGCACTGGCACCCCGCGCTGCTGACGGACTTCGACAGCGTCGTCGTCTCACCGGGGCCGGGCACCCCGGAACGCGCCGCGGACTTCGGCATCTGCCGGGAGATCGTGGAGCGCGCAGCACTGCCCCTGCTCGGCATCTGCCTCGGCCACCAGGGCATCGGGCTGGCGCACGGGGCGAATGTCGTCCGCGCCCCACAGCCCCGGCACGGCCAGACCTCGCCGGTGCTGCACGAGGGAGACGGACTGTTCACGGGACTGCCGTCACCGTTCGAGGCGGTGCGCTACCACTCGCTCACCGTGACCGGCCTCCCGGAGCACCTGGAGGTCACCGCCTGGACGCCGGACGGGGTGGTCATGGGCCTGCGGCATCGGACACGGCCGCTGTGGGGCGTGCAGTTCCACCCGGAGTCGATCTGCTCCGAGTACGGCGACGAACTCCTGGCCAACTTCTTCGAACTGGCCGGCACGGGGGTCGGCCGCCATCGGGAGAACGCCCGCCTCCGACGGGCCGCCACGGGGACGTCGGCAGACGGGCGCTTCCGGGCCGCGACGGGCATCCCGACCGCGACGGGCATCCCGACCGCGACGGGCATCCCGACCGCGACGGGCATCCCGACCGCGACGGGCATCCCGACCGCGACGGGCATGCCGACCGCTCCCGAGGCCCCGACCGCTCCCGACACTCTGACCGCTCCCGACACCCCGCACGCCCCGACGCCCGCACGCCCCCTACGCGTGCTGACCACCCAAGTCCCCACCCCCTGCGACGACGAGACCCTCTTCGAGCGGCTCTTCGCCGGTGCCGATCACGCGTTCTGGCTGGACAGCAGCCGACGCGACGAGCAGGGCCGGTTCTCGGTCATGGGCGACGCCACGGGGCCGCTGGCCCGGGTGGCGACGGCCGATGTCGCCACCCACACCGTCACCGTACGGTCGGCGACGTCCGAGGAGACCGTCGAGGGGCCATTCCTTCAGTGGCTCGACCACGACCTCGCCTCCCTCGACGTCGAAATACCCCCGCTCCCCTGTGACTTCGCCCTCGGCTGGACCGGCTACCTCGGCTACGGACTCAAGGCCGAGTGCGGCAGCGGGGCCGGCCATCGCGCCGAGGAGCCCGACGCCGTCATGGTCTTCGCGGACCGGGCCCTCGTCCTCGACCACAAGACCGGCACCACCCACCTGCTCGCCCTCACCGAGGCCGACGCGCCACGCGCCGCCCGCGACTGGCTCGACACCACCGCCCGACGGCTCACCGGACTCGCGGGCGCCCCCGCCCCCCGGCCGCTCGAACCGCCCCCCGCCCTCGGCGAGGTGCGGCTGCGCCACGACCGCACGGCCTACCTCCGCCTCATCGACGAGTGCCAGGAGGAGATCGCCGCCGGAGAGAGCTACGAGATCTGCCTCACCAACATGGCCGAGGTCCAGGGCACCCTGGACCCCTGGCAGGCGTACCGCGTCCTGCGCCGCACCAGCCCCGCTCCGTTCGGTGCCCTCCTCCGGTTCGGCGAACTGTCCGTGCTCTCGACCTCCCCCGAGCGGTTCCTGCGGATCTCGGCCGACGGGGTCGTCGAGTCCAAGCCCATCAAGGGCACCCGCCCACGCGGCTCCACCCCCGCGGAGGACGCGGCCCTCGCCGCCGACCTGCGCACCCACGAGAAGGACCGCGCCGAGAACCTGATGATCGTCGACCTGGTACGAAACGACCTGGGCCGGTGCGCCGAACCCGGCACCGTGCGCGCCGACCCGGTCTTCGCCGTGGAGAGCTACGCCACCGTGCACCAGCTCGTCAGCACGGTGACCGCCCGGCTGCGGCGCGACAGCACCCCGGTGCGCTGTCTTCGCGCGGCCTTCCCCCCGGGTTCGATGACCGGCGCGCCCAAGCTGCGGACCATGGAGATCATCGACCGCCTGGAGAACGGCCCGCGCGGGGTGTACTCCGGCGCCATCGGATACCTGTCCCTCTCCAGTGCCGCCGACTTCAGCGTCGTCATCCGCACCGCCGTCGTCACGCCCGGCCGGCTGCGCTACGGGGTGGGCGGCGCGATCGTGGCGCTGTCCGAACCGGCGGCGGAGTTCGAGGAGACCATCGTCAAGGCGGCCCCGCTGCTCGCACTGACCGGCACCGCCTTCCCGGACCTGCCGGACCCCGTGCCGACCCCGCCGCTCGCGCTGACCGGCCCCCGCTCCCCCGACCTGCCGGACCCGGCGCCGGCCTCCATGCGGTGACTCGGTGACGCGGTGACTCGGTGACACAGTGACGCGGTGACACTGCGGGCCCGGCTCCCTCACACCTCAGCCGAACCGGGCCCTCAGCACCTCCGCTCCGATCGCCTCGACGTCCACGTTCCGCTCCGCGAGCAGGCGCAACGCCCGCGTGGACTGCTCGTGCCGCCCCATCAGCGTGTCGCCTTCGAGCCCATCCCCGCGGGCCGCCGCCTCCGCGGTCTCCACCGTCAGCACATGAGCCGTGTTCCAGCTGACCAGGGACCGCACCTGTTCGGGCCGCGTCCCCGACCACAGCAGCATCGGCGGACGGGCACCGGCATCACGCAGGCTCTGCCAGCTCTTGTCGGCCAACGCCATCTCCCGCGTCCGGTACAGGAGGCGGGCGGTGGCCAGCCCCGCCGTGTCACGCAACCCGCTCGCCTCGCCGTCGGGAAGCCGGTCGAGGCGGGCGTTCACCTCCGCGTCGAGCACCCCCAGATCGCAGGACGTGGCCACACCCAGCGCCTCCAGGTCCACACCGCGCACCCTGGCCCGCTCCAGCCCGGTGCGCTGGGCTTCCAGTACGGCGCGGTACTGCCGCACCGAGAACACCGCGGTGGACTCGATGCCGATGCCCTCAGCAAGACAATCCGCCATGGCGTCGATTCCGGCGCGGTTCGCCGGAACACGGACCAGCAGATTCGCCCGATCCACTCCGCTGCACATCACCCGCGCCGCGGCCACCCACGCCGCAGGATCGTCCGCCCCGTCAAAAGCCGCTGCGGCGAGGGCCACGAAGCCACCGCTCTCCCGCAGTTCGTCACACGCGGCCCGGACCATGCCGGTCGTCGCCCCGAACGGCATCCGGATTCCGCGGAATCCGTACGACACAGTGTCGAGCGCCTCTGACCGCTCCCACGGACAAGCCGCCCACCAGGGCGAAACTCCCTCGGCGGCAAGCTCCTTGAGGAGCCTCATAGCTTCAGCCGTCATCACCCCTCGACGCTAAGCCCGGCGGGGTTGACCGGTCGACCGCGATTCCGAGAGGCCGTCAAGTCTGGATGCCCCCTGCCGGGCGTGGCCCAACACTCAACCCCGGGCCGTGTTCCGACCTGGGGCAGCAGCACCCGCATCCCTTTACGCCGGCGGTCGCTACGCCTCCCCGGGCCCGCTCGGCCTACGTGGACGACCCCGCACATCACATGAGGCCGCATCGACCATGAAACTGACCCTCAGCGACGACTGGCGCGCAACACTGACGCCCGTTCCGCTGCCCATCATCCCCTTTCATCTGACCTGGGGTCCCAGTGGAGCCGCCTTCGGGGTTCGAACCCGAGACCTACGCATTACGAGGGGCTGAGGTCAGCTGGTGCAGGAGGATGCACAGCTGGACGCACAGCCATAGCCGGTGTCGCAGTCCTCGGTCACCGGCATCGGCGAGTCCGTAATCGCGATGGTGAGCTGCCAGTCGTCACCGATGATCTCGCGCCGTCCCGGTCGTCGTGGTTGCCATTCCAGCACCTCCGAAGGGGTGGGCGGCCCGCCCACGGGAAGCGTGGACGAGGGAGCGCGGGACCCCGCAGCCGGCTGCATGGGCTTGTGCAGAGCTGAGTGCGCGGATACAGCGTTCGGGCCCAGGAGGCCACTGTGTCCGTGTGGGCTGGTGGCCCCGCTCTCTGCCGGGGCCCCGCGGCTGGGGGCCGTTGAAGGGGAGCACGGCCTCTGCCCGAGAGCTGCGGGCTGTCGGTCGGGGCGCTCACCCAACTGAGCAGGCCATATGCCCAGCCCGGCTTCATACGCCGAATTGCTACCGTTGGTAGGATCGAACCCATGAGTGGTAGCAAGAAGTACTCGATCAGCCTCCCCGAAGACCTCGCCGAGGCCGCACGTACCCATGTAGGTCCAGGCGGCTTCTCCGCCTACGTAGCCGAGGCCCTCGAGCAGCGTGTGGCCATGGACAAGCTTCGCGAGATCGTCGCCGACTTCAAGACCGACAACGACCCGCTGTCCCGGGAAGAGATCGAAGCGGCCCGCGCCGTACTGCGCCATGATCAGCGCGACTCGAGCGGTGCCGCAGCCTGATGCCCGGCACGCTCCTCCTCGACAGCGAGGGCCTGTCCAAGCTCTACCTCAAGGACCGCACCGTCCTGACTCTCGTCCAAGCCGCGTCGGAAGAAGGCATCCGAGTGGCCACGACCGCCATGACCACGCTCGAGGCAGACTACGAGCGCATCCACCCCGCCCGCATCCGGTGGGTACTCTCCCGGATCGACGTCCACGACGTCACCAAGGGCGTCACCGACCAAGCGGCAGCACTGTTGCGCGATCACCAACTCAGCGGCCACAAGTACGCTGTCGACGCCGTCCTCGCGGCCATTGCGCGCTCGGCGCCAAGACCAGTCACCGTCCTCACCTCCGACCCTGAGGACATCAGTCTGCTCTGTGGACCCGCCGTCGAGGTCATCAAAGCCTGACGCGTGCAGATCGCGGGCACACCCGCATGTGGTGGCCGGAGGCCGACTCCGGCAAGCTGCGCAGCGCGGCGGACGCCTGGCGTACCTTCGCCGGCGCCGTGGACGACGTCCGGGCACCGGTGCACCGCAGCGCGTCGTCGGTCATCCATCACAACACGGGTGAGTCGATCAGCGCGTTCGAGAAGTTCTGGGACCGCTGTGCCAAGGGTGAGTCCGGGGGCTGGCTGAGCGATCTGGCCGACTCCTCGCGGGAGATGGCCAAGGCGCTGGACAAGTTCGCCGACGCCATCGACGCGCCATCACCAAGCTGTGGACACAGATCGGCATCGACGCCGCGTCATCGCGGGCGGGGTCGCCCTCGCCTTCTTCACTGCTGGTCTGGCCTCGGGTGCGGCGGTCGCCGCGGCCGACGCCGTCATCGAGTTCGGTGCCACGCTGGGCGTCGCCGTCACCGCCACGGTCGCCGAGATCGCTGCCGGCGCGCTGGTCGCCGCCGCGTTCGGCGGGGTCGAGTCGATCGCCGTCGACCTCGCAGTGGCCCAGCCGCTGAAGATCGCGACCGGACTGCAGGACGGACTCAGCCTGGACGAGGTCAACCAGGCCGCCAAGGACGGCATGCTCTTCGGCGGCGTCCTGGGCGGCGGCGCCGGTGTGCTCAAGGCCGGCATGGAAGGCCTCGGCGACACCACTCCACTGCTGCTGCGCCGCCGTCCCTTCGCCCCGACCTGGTCGACCTCGGCCCGGCCGCCCGCAACGCCGAACGCACCCCCTGCGTGGGCGAACCGATCGACGTGGCGACCGGCGCGATGCTGATGACCGCCACCGACCTCACCCTGCCGGGCGCGCTGCCCCTGCAGTTCACCCGCACGCACCTGTCGTCCCAGCGGTTCGCCTCCGGTAGTGACTGGTGCGTGATCGTGCCTGGTGGGCGGCCGCGCCAATCGGACCAGGCAAGTGAGTGGGCCGTTCGCGGGCGGGCCGGACGACGAGCGCGATGAACAGGCGGCAGATCTCGTTGCAGGACATACGGGATCACGTCGTCCGGCGTGGGCCGGTGTGCGTGTTCGTCGGCGAGGAAGGCGTGGGCCGGCATCGCGAGGGTGACCCGGCGGGCCCAGGCGGGACAGCGGCGGACCTCGTGCTCATCCAGCCCGCCCGGCCCTGGTGACGACTGATGCCGCCAGACGCCATTGTGCCTGATCAAACCACATGCGTCGTACCGGACGCCGGTACCTCGTACCGCAACGTCCAAAGGCGTCCGGCACCCCATGGCCACCCGGAAGGTGCCCGCCGCCCCTGGAGGTCACCCAACGCCGGCTGTTGGGTCCGAACACCTACGGGCCCAGCTCACGCCCCGCGTCACGGCGTCCGCTCGTGCGGAACGGTTCCCCCCTGTGGTGCGCGCACGCCACGGAAGTCCACCCGTGGGACGGCTCTGTCCGCCGTATCATGACGGCACACGGGAAGGAGCACCGTCCATGAGTGTCGACGCGATCACGCACACCGAGTTCCCCGCGGGATACGTGGTGTTCTTCGGCGTCGACGGAAAGATCATCATGACCCCGCAGAGCGAAGAGCACTCCAGCACGATCAGGTCGATGCAGATCGACTCTCTCGCCCTCGGCCGTCACGCGAAGGTCACCTCGGACGTCTACATCGACTTCCCCGCCGACGAGAACTCCGCCCCTGACCTGGCCATCCTGCGCGAGGATGCGCGCAAGGAAGGCAAGCGCTACAGCTTCGAGGACGTCCTGTTGATCTCGGAGGTCGTCTCCACGTCCTCGGCACGCAAGGATTACGACGACTGCACCGCGAAGTACGGCCGGTACGGCATCCCCGTCTACCTCGTCGTGGATCCCTACGCCCGGGAAGTCGTCCTGCACACCGAGCCCACCTCCAGCGGCTACAGCACCGCCCGCACCCGCGCATACGGCACAGGCAAGCTCCCCATCCCCCTGGCCGACGGCCGCACCTTCACCCTCGACCTCGACGAACTCCCCCTGCCGGACCCGGAGCCCGACACTCACTGAGTCTGAGAAACGCGCCCCGAAGCAGGAAGAGGCCCGGCAGCCGGTCGGCGAGGGCATGATCATCGAAACCGCGACTGAAGAGCTCCACGCATTGGGGTGCCCGGGGTTTGGTGATCACTCCCGGGGTTTCTCTGTCCTTCCGGCCCCATTCTGGGCCCCAGGAAGGCCCGGCGGCGGGCTGGGCCCCGTCGAGCAGCACGATCATCAGCGGCTCACACGCATGGCTGCGCACATTGGCGCCGCTCGCATGAGGTCCATTCATGCCTGGCCGGTAGCCACTCACCATCGCCGCCGGGCCCTCACGGCGCCTGAGGCCCGCGGCAGGACCCAGCATGTGACACCACTGCCCATAGCCTCTCGCGCGTGGGCGACATGGAGGTCCTGCCGTACCCCCAGGCCAGCCAGATCGAGTGAACTGAGGGGGCCCCGAGCTCACCTGCCAGATGCGATGCACCGCAGGGGGACGACCCAGGAGCGGCAGCATTGAGACCAGCATTGAGACCGCAGTCAGCCGCACAGCCCGCGCTCAACGCCGCCGCCGCATCCGCTGAACGAGAAAGCCCAGCTCAGACACTGTCTGGGCTGGGCTTAGAAAGAGCCGCCTTCGGGATTCGAACCCGAGACCTACGCATTACGAGTGCGTTGCTCTGGCCATCTGAGCTAAGGCGGCGCGCTGTCCGCACTATGGTGCGATCAGCAACGTCGGTAAGTCTACACAGTTTCCGGGGGTGCTCCGACCACGCCCCCGGAGGGCCCCGGAGGGGACTGGGGGCGTGACTATGAGCAGCGTTTTCCGGTCGTCGGGGGCGGGGTGCCGCGCAGGAGGTAGGTGTTGATCGTGGTGTCGACGCAGGCGCTGCCGCGGCCGTAGGCGGTGTGGCCGTCGCCCTCGTAGGTGAGGAGGCGACCGGAGGAGAGCTGGTCGGCGAGGGACCGGGCCCAGCGGTAGGGGGTCGCCGGGTCGCGGGTCGTGCCGACGACGACGATCGGGGCGGCGCCCTTCGCCTCGATGCGGTGGGGCTCACCCGTCGGCCGCACCGGCCAGTAGGCACAGTTCAGGGTCGCCCAGGCCAGGCTCTCGCCGAAGACGGGGGACGCCTTCTCGAAGGCCGGGAGGGAGCCGCGGACCTGCTCGGGGGAGGAGAACGCGGCGGGCAGGTCCAGGCAGTTCACCGCCGCGTTGGCGAACATCAGGTTGGTGTAGCGGCCGTCGGGGTCCCGCTCGTAGTAGCTGTCGGCGAGGGCGAGCAGACCCGCGCCGTCGTTGTCCTTCATCGCCGTGGTCAGCGCCTCGCGCAGCTGTTCCCAGGCGCCTTCGTCGTACATCGCCGCGATCACGCCCGTCGTGGCGAGGGCCTCGCCGAGCCTGCGTCCGTCCGGATCGCCGGTGCGGAGGGGGCGCGCGTCGAGCTTCCGGAAGAACGCCTTGAGGTTCTTGCCGACCTGGCCGGGTGTCGTGCCCCGCCCGCCCAGCGGACAGTCGGACTGCCGCACACAGTCCTTCGCGAACGACTGGAACGCCGTCTCGAACCCCGTCGTCTGGTCGAGGTTCAACCGCCGCGCGGGCAGCGAGGGGTCCATCGCGCCGTCCAGGACCAGCCGACCCACCCGGTCCGGGAAGAGCCCCGCGTACGTCGCCCCGAGGAACGTCCCGTACGACGCCCCCACATACGTCAACTTCCGGTCCCCCAGCGCCGCCCGCAGGAGGTCCATGTCCCGCGCCGCCTCCACGGTCGAGACATGCCTCAGCAGCTTCGGCGCGTCCGCCCCGCACCCCTCCGCGAACTTCCGGTAGGACGCGACCAGCGCATCGGTCTCCCGCTGGTCGTCGGGCGTGACGTCCGTCTGCGTGTACCTGTCCATCTCCCGCCCGTCGAGACACTCCACGGGCTCGCTGCGGGCCACGCCCCGTGGGTCGACGGCGACCATGTCGTAGCGGGCCCGGACCGCGGCCGGGTAGCCGATGCCGGCGTACTGCTGGAGGTAGCCGACCGCCGAGCCGCCCGGCCCTCCCGGGTTCACCAGCAGCGAGCCGAGCTTCTTCCCCGGTCCGGTGGCCTTCTTGCGGGCGACCGCGAGCCGTACGCCCCCCGCGTCGGGCCTGGCGTAGTCGAGCGGCGCCTTCAGCGTGGCGCACTCGAAGCCGGGGACGCCGCAGTCGCGCCAGGTCAGCCGCTGCGCGTAGTACGGCGCCAGCGCGGACGGCGTGGCCCGCGGCAGCGCGGCCAGCGCCGCGTCCGCCGCGCCGGCGGAACCCGCCGTCGGGCCGCTGGAGGAGGAGCAGGCAGAGACGAGCAGCGCCGCGACGCCGAGAAGGGCGGCACCGAGGCGGGACCTGCGGGGAGAGCGCCTGAGGTACATCGGTCGAGCGTAACTCTGCGCGACGTGATGGATGCTCTGTGTGCGCAAAGTGCCACGGACGAGTTACGCCGTCAACATACGTCAGCCCGCTCTCAGGGTCATCGTCATCGCCTCCACCGCGAGCAGCGGGGCGACATTGCGGTCAAGGGCGTCACGGCAGGCGCCGATCGCCTCGATACGGCGCAGGGTGGACTCGGGGCTGCTGCCGCGGGCGATCCGCTCCAGGGCGTCCTCTGCGTCGGCGTTGGCGATCGCCACGCGCGAGCCGAACTGAAGGGCGAGGACGTCGCGGTAGAAGGCGGTCAGGTCGGTGAGGGCGAGATCGAGGCTGTCGCGCTGGGTACGCGTCCTGCGCCGCTTCTGCTTGTCCTCCAGGTCCTTCATCACACCGGCCGTACCGCGCGGCAGCCGGCCGCCCTGGGCCGCGCCCAGCGCCGCCTTGAGCTCCTCGGTCTCCTTGGTGTCCATCTCCTCGGCGAGGACCTTGGCGTCCTCGGAGGCCGCGTCCACGAGCTCCTGGGCGGCCTTGAGACAGCCGCCGACGTCCTCGACGCGCAGCGGCAGCTTCAGTACCGCCGCGCGGCGCCGGCGTGCGGCCGGGTCGGTGGCGAGGCGGCGGGCCCGGTCGACGTGGCCCTGCGTGGCGCGGGCAGCCGCGAGGGCGACGTCCGGTTCGATGCCCTCGCGGCGGACGAGCATGTCGGCGACGGCCTCGACGGACGGGGTGCACAGGTTCAGGTGGCGGCAGCGGGAGCGGATGGTGGGCAGGACGTCCTCGATGGAGGGCGCGCACAGCAGCCAGACGGTACGCGGGGCGGGCTCCTCGACGGCCTTGAGGACGGCGTTGGCGGACTTCTCGTTCAGCCGCTCGGCGTCCTCGACGAGGATGACCTGCCAGCGGCCGTTGGCCGGCGAGGTGAATGACTTGCGGACCGTGTCCCGCATGTCCTCGGCGAGGATCTGCGTACCGACCGCGGCGACCGTGGTGACGTCGGCGTGTGTGCCCACCAGCGCGGTGTGGCAGCCGTCGCAGAAGCCGCAGCCCGGGGTGCCGCCGAGGGCGCGGTCGGGGCTCACGCACTGCAACGCGGCCGCGAACGCCCGCGCGGCCTGCGTCCGCCCCGCCCCGGGTGGCCCCGTGAACAACCAGGCGTGCGTCATCCTCGACGCCTCGGGCGGCGGGGCGCTCACGGCGGCCGCGGTGACCAGGGCGTCGGCGTCCCGGGCGGCCGCGTCGAGCTGCCCGCTCACCCTCTCCTGCCCCACCAGGTCATCCCAGACGGTCATACCGCCTCACCCCGCCCTTCCCTCACACCCACACGTTCCGGCTCCATTGTGCGCGCCCCCAGTGACAGCCGGGGGCGCCAACACTGCGGGGCAGACGGGCGCGAGAACTGACGAAGCTCAGTCCCGCCGGCCCCGGCCCCGTCCCCGACCACGACGGTCGTCGTCGAAGCCGCCCTCCTGGTGCGGGCCCAGCAGCTCGTCCGCCAGCGTCGGCAGGTCGTCGAGCGGGGTCTCCTCCGCCCAGTCGGACCGGGAGCGTCGCCGCGGTGTGCCCTCCTCGTCGAGCTGGGGCAACTCCCGCGTACGGTCGTCGGAACCGTCGGGATCCGGCACCGCGCGCTCGTCACGGAAGAACCCCGGCGGCACCCGGTCGGCGGGGTCCTCGCCACGTACGGGCGGCACCCGGTCGGCGTCCTCCCCGCGCACGGGCGGCAGCACAGCCGTCTCATCGGCCGCACCCGGCGGCACGGGCGGCAGCACAGCCGTCTCATCAGCCGCACCCGGCGGTACCGGCGGCAGTACCGCCGTCTCATCGGCCGGCCCCGAGCCGGCACCGGGCACCGGCGGCTGCGGCAGCTCCGCCGTCACCTCGGAGTCGGGGCCGCCGGAGGCCTGCTCACGCGCCGCGCCCTTGCCGCCCTTGTCGTCCCGCACGGGGCGCAGGACCGCCGTCTCCTCGACCGGGCCGCCCGACGCGTTCGTCGGGGTCACGACCGGTGTCGCGACGGTCGCCGCGTCCGAGGGGGCCGCGGGCGTGTGCGATGCCGTGGGAGTCGTGGGACGCGGGCCCGCCTGCGCGGCGGCCGCCGCCTGCTCGGCCGCCCGGCGTGCCTCCTCGGCCCGCAGCAGCGCCTCCTCGGCCTTGCGCTGCTTCTCCAGGCGCAGCGCCTCGGCCTCCGCACGCAGCCGGGCCTCCTCCTCCGCCTGCTTGCGGCGCCGCTCCTCCTCCGCCTTGCGGCGGGCCTCCTCCTCGGCGCGGGCCTTCTCCTCGGCGAGGAGCCTGGCCCGCTCCTCCTCGGCCCTCCTGCGCGCTTCCTCGGCCCGCTGCCGGGCCTCCTCCGCCTGCCGTTCGGCCTCGCGCCGCTGCGCCTCCTCGAGCTCGCGCCGCTTGCGCTCCTCCTCCTCGGCACGCAGTCGCGCGAGCTGCTCCTGGCGTTCCCGCTCCAGGCGCTCCTCCTCGGCCTTGCGGGCGGCCTCCTCCTCGGCCTTCCTGCGTGCTTCCTCCTCCGCCTTGCGGCGGGCCTCCTCCTGGGCCTTCACCTCGGCCTCGGACAGCGGCAGCAGCTGGTCGAGCCGGTGCCGGACCACCGTCGTGACGGCCTCGGCCTCCTGCCCGGCGTCGACGACCAGGTAGCGGCCGGGGTCGGCGGCGGCCAGCGTCAGGAAGCCGGACCGCACGCGCGCGTGGAACTCGGCCGGCTCCGACTCCAGACGGTCGGGCGCCTCGGTGAACCGCTCGCGGGCCTTCTCCGGGGAGACGTCCAGCAGCACCGTCAGATGCGGTACGAGCCCGTTGGTCGCCCAGCGCGAGATCCGCGCGATCTCGGTCGGGGACAGATCACGGCCCGCCCCCTGGTAGGCCACCGACGAGTCGATGTAACGGTCGGAGATCACGACCGCGCCCCGCTCCAGCGCCGGCCGCACGACCGTGTCGACGTGCTCCGCGCGGTCCGCCGCGTACAGCAGGGCCTCCGCGCGGTGCGACAGGCCGGCGCTGGACACGTCCAGCAGGATCGACCGCAGCCGCTTGCCCACGGGCGTGGCGCCCGGCTCGCGGGTGAGCACCACCTCGTGGCCCTTGGACCTGATCCACTCGGCGAGCGCCTCCGCCTGCGTGGACTTCCCGGCGCCGTCGCCGCCCTCCAGGGCGATGAAGAAGCCGGAGTCCGCCGGTGCCTGCGCCGGGTCGTCGCCGCGCAGCAGCGCGTCCCGCAGGTCGTGCCGCAGCGGCACGCCGGAGCGGTCGTCCACCTTGGCCAGCACCAGCGCGGCCACCGGCAGCAGCAGCGCGCCCACCAGCATCAGCGTGAACGCGGCCCCGCCGTGGGCGAAGACGAACTTGCCGTTCTCCAGGCGGTGCGGACCGATCGCCCCGGCCACCACGGGCGCCAGGAGCGCGCCGAGCGCCACGGAGACCCGTACGACCGCGTGCAGGTGCTCGGTCGTGCGCGGTCGGCGGAAGTCCTCGGCCTCCTGGTCGAGCAGCGTGTGCCCGATGTTGGCGGCCATGCCCGCGCCGACTCCGGCCAGCGCGTCGATCAGCAGCACCAGGGTGACGTCCGGGACCAGTCCGGCGGCGAGGAGCGCGATGCCGGTGAAGGCGATCACCAGCGCCAGCAGCCGGCGGCGGGACAGGGCGGGCAGCACGGCCGGCGCCGTACGGATACCGAGCACGACACCGCCGGTCAGGGCGAGCACCAGCAGTCCGTACAGCACCGGGCCGCCGCCGAGGTCCTTGGCGTGCAGCACCGACACGGCGACCGCGGCGGCGATCGCCCCGGCGACGGCCGCGCAGGTGAGCACCAGCAGCGGGATCGCACCCGTGCGGCCCTTGTCGACGCCCGAAACGGTCTTGGGGCGGCGCAGCCCCTCCAGCGGCGACCGCGCGCGCGGGGTGCGCGTGGCGGGCAGCTCCAGGAACGTCAGCACGGACACGGAGGCGGCGAACAGCCCGGCCGCCACGTACGAGCCGAGGGCGGCCTGGTGCTGGTCGAACCAGTCGATGCCCGCGCCGAGCAGGTTGTTGACGAGCGCCGCGACGACGAGCGCGGCGGCCGCGAGGGGGATCGACACGAAGCTCGTGCGCAGCGACAGGCGGCGCAGTGCGTCCATGTGGTCCGGCAGCGGCCGTACCGTCGCGCCCTCCGGGGGCGGGGCGGGCAGCAGGGCGGGGGCGGCGCTCTCGCGGGCGACCGTCCCGAAACGTTCGGCGACACCGATCACGAAGCCGGTGACGAGGAGGAGGGCCAGCGCGTCGTCCGGCGTCCAGTCGATCCACAGCGGCGCGATGATCAGCAGCACGGCGCGCACGCCGTCCGCGCCGACCATGGTCCAGCGGCGGTCGAGTGGGCCGTCCTGGGAGGTGAGCGAGGTGAGGGGGCCGAGGAGTACGGCACCGAAGAGAAGTGTGGCCAGAATCCGCACCCCGAAGACGGTCGCCACTGCGAACGCCACGCCTCGATAGCCGCCCCCGAACGAGCCCTCGGCGATGGCCGCCTGAAGGACGAGGAGGACGAGCACCAGCAACGCCAGGGCGTCACCGGTACCGCCCACGAGTTGGGCGCTCCACAGTCGCTTGAGCTGAGGTTGGCGTAGCAGGGCGCGAACGGCGCGCTCGCGGGAGTCCGCTACCAGGGCGTCGTCTGGGGCCGGGTTGGGGGCCGTTGGCTGCTCGGCTCGCGTCATGCTTTCAGCCTATCGGGCAGCACCGACACCGCGGCGAGCCCGCCCTGACGTGCGCACGCCCCGACACCAAAGTGATGCCGGGGCGTTCTTTTTGCGAAGCCGCGATGGAGAAGCGGTGGAGAAAACGTGCGAGAAAACGTGCGGGGAAGTGCGCTCAGTCCTCCGCCGCCGAGTTCGCGGCCGTCGCCTTCTTGGCGGGCGCCTTCTTCGCCGCCGTCTTGGCCGTCGCCTTCTTCGCCGCCGTCGTCTTCGCCGCGGTCTTCTTCGCGGCCGTCGCCTTCTTGGCCGGAGCCTTCTTGGCGGGCGCCTTCTTCGCCGTCTTCTTCACGGGCCCCTTCGCCCGCTTCTCGGCGAGCAGCTCGAACCCGCGCTCGGGCGTGATCGTCTCGACGCTGTCGCCGGAGCGCAGGGTCGCGTTGGTCTCCCCGTCGGTGACGTACGGCCCGAAGCGACCGTCCTTGACGACGACCGGCTTGCCGCTGACCGGGTCGGCGCCCAGCTCCTTCAGCGGCGGCTTGGCGGCGGCGCGTCCACGCTGCTTGGGCTGGGCGTAGATCGCCTGGGCCTCCTCCAGCGTGATCGTGAAGAGCTGGTCCTCGGACTGGAGGGACCGCGAGTCCGTGCCCTTCTTCAGGTACGGGCCGTAGCGGCCGTTCTGCGCGGTGATCTCCACGCCCTCCGCGTCCTTGCCGACGACACGCGGCAGCGACATCAGCTTCAGCGCGTCCTCGAGCGTCACCGTGTCCAGCGACATCGACTTGAACAGCGAGGCCGTGCGCGGCTTGACGGCGTTCTTGCCCGTCTTCGGGGTGCCCTCGGGGAGCACCTCGGTGACGTACGGGCCGTAGCGGCCGTCCTTGGCGATGATCTGGTGGCCGGTCACCGGGTCGGCGCCCAGCTCGAAGTCGCCGCTCGGCTTGGCGAGCAGTTCCTCGGCGAGCTCGACGGACAGTTCGTCGGGTGCCAGGTCGTCGGGGATGTCCGCGCGCTGGTGGTTGTCGGTGTCCTTCTCGCCGCGCTCGATGTAGGGGCCGTAGCGCCCGACCCGCAGCACGATGTCGTTGCCGACGGGGAACGACGAGACCTCGCGCGCGTCGATCGCGCCCAGGTCGGTGACGAGCTCCTTGAGGCCGCCGAGGTGGTCCCCGTCGCCGTTGCCGGCGTCCGCCGCACCACCCTCGCCAGTGCCCTCGCCGAAGTAGAACCGCTTCAGCCACGGCACGGCACGGGCCTCGCCGCGGGCGATGCGGTCGAGGTCGTCCTCCATCCTGGCGGTGAAGTCGTAGTCGACGAGCCGCCCGAAGTGCTTCTCCAGGAGGTTGACCACGGCGAAGCTCAGGAAGGACGGCACGAGGGCCGTGCCCTTCTTGAAGACGTAGCCGCGGTCGAGGATCGTGCCGATGATCGAGGCGTACGTCGACGGTCGGCCGATCTCGCGCTCTTCGAGCTCCTTGACCAGGCTGGCCTCGGTGTAGCGGGCCGGGGGCTTGGTGGCGTGCCCGTCGACCGTGATCTCCTCGGCGCTGAGCGCGTCGCCCTCGGCGACCTGGGGCAGCCGGCGCTCGCGGTCGTCCAGCTCGGCGTTCGGGTCGTCGGCGCCCTCGACGTAGGCCTTCAGGAAGCCGTGGAAGGTGATCGTCTTGCCGGAGGCGCTGAACTCGACGTCCCGTCCGTCGGCCGCCGTGCCGCCGATCTTGACCGTGACGCTGTTGCCGGTCGCGTCCTTCATCTGGGAGGCGACGGTCCGCTTCCAGATCAGTTCGTAGAGCTTGAACTGGTCGCCGGTCAGCCCCGTCTCGGCGGGGGTGCGGAAACGGTCGCCCGAGGGGCGGATGGCCTCGTGGGCCTCCTGGGCGTTCTTGACCTTCCCGGCGTACGTGCGTGGCTGCTCCGGCAGGTAGCCGGCGCCGTACAGCTGCGTGACCTGGGCGCGGGCGGCCGCCACGGCGGTGTCGCTCAGCGTCGTGGAGTCCGTACGCATGTAGGTGATGTAGCCGTTCTCGTACAGCTTCTGCGCGACCTGCATGGTGGCCTTCGCGCCGAAGCCCAGCTTGCGGCTGGCCTCCTGCTGCAGCGTCGTCGTACGGAACGGGGCGTACGGCGAGCGGCGGTACGGCTTCGACTCGACGGACCGCACCGCGAACCGGGTGTTCTCCAGGGCGGCGGCGAGGGCGCGGGCGTTCGCCTCGTCGAGGTGGAGGGTGTTCGCGCTCTTGAGTTGTCCCAGGGAGTCGAAGTCGCGGCCCTGCGCGACCCGCCTGCCGTCGACGGTCTGGAGGCGGGCGACCAGGGACGACGGGTCGCTCGGGTCACCGGCCCGGCCGGTGGCGAAGGTGCCCGTCAGGTCCCAGTACTCGGCGGAACGAAACGCGATGCGCTCGCGTTCCCGCTCGACGACGAGCCGGGTGGCGACGGACTGGACACGACCGGCGGACAGCCGCGGCATGACCTTCTTCCACAGGACCGGCGAGACCTCGTAGCCGTAGAGGCGGTCGAGGATGCGGCGGGTCTCCTGGGCGTCGACCATGCGCTGGTTGAGGTCGCGCGGGTTGGCGACGGCCTGGCGGATCGCGTCCTTGGTGATCTCGTGGAAGACCATCCGCTTGACCGGCACCTTGGGCTTGAGGACCTCCAGGAGGTGCCAGGCGATCGCCTCGCCCTCGCGGTCCTCATCGGTGGCGAGGAAGAGTTCGTCGGACTCCTTCAGCAGGTCCTTGAGCTTCTTGACCTGGGCCTTCTTGTCGGCGTTGACGACATAGATCGGCTCGAAGTCGTGTTCGACGTCCACACCGAGGCGGCGCACCTCGCCGGTGTACTTCTCGGGCACCTCCGCGGCGCCGTTGGGAAGGTCGCGGATGTGCCCCACACTCGCCTCGACGATGTAGCCGGGGCCGAGGTAGCCCTTGATCGTCTTCGCCTTGGCAGGCGACTCGACGATCACGAGTCGGCGGCCGCCCTTCGCGGTCTCGCTGGTGGGGGACAACTTCGCTCTTCTCTCCGGTCGACGCTGGGGCCTCCCCAGGCTTCGTCCCGGGGCTGGGTCGTGGTGACGCTGCGGAGTGTGACGGTACATCCCGCCCCCGTGTCAAACGGGAAAAGCCCGCAACGGCCACTCGAACGGTAACCCGACTACCGCCATTCCTGCCGCCCGGAGTACCCACCAGGTCTTTCCGGGCCATCCGGAGCGTGACCTCTCAATTACGGACGCGTGCCGTCGTGCCCCATTTCGGAAAGGCCTTCCCAGGGCATCGGCCGTTCCCTCAGAGGCGGGTGAAGCACCACGCGCCGAGAGCCAGCGACGCCACCGACACGAGGGTCGCGAGGGTCGCCGATGCGACCGGGCTCACACCGTCCACGACGGGTTCACCGTGCCGCACACGCGTCGCGGTCCACGCCAGGAGCCCGCCTCCGAACAGGGCGAACACCACTCCCGCGAAGATCGCCGGTCCGCTCTCCATGCTCGTCCGCTCCCCCTCTGCGTCCGCCCATACGCGCCGCCCCGGGAGGCTGACACGCGTGGGCGGCGTCCGGGCGAACAGCGGGTGAACGCGGGGCTGACGGCGCGGTGACCCCGCCCCGGCCGTGCCTCGCCGGCCGCGGACCGAAGCGCCTGCGGACTCGGACCGAACCGGGCGCGGGTATTTTTCCGGTCGTCTTCTTTCTGCCGACCCGACCGACCGTGCACACGATCTTGGTGAAACCGGCCTTCCAGTCGTCCTCATCGGTCACCCAACCGATCACAAGGCGCTCGGAACCGGGCGTCCAGGTCGACTCGAATGCGTTGCCGCACAGCGGAGCGTCGACACAGCGGAGCGTCGACGCGGGCCAGTCGTGGCGCACGCAGGTCCGGCGCACGCCCCCGCGACTCTCGGGCGCGCCCCCGCAACTCTCGGCGCGCCCCTGAGACCGGCGGGTGGGCCCCCTGCTCAGCGGGCGGGCATGCACCCGGCCCTACGCCGGGTCCAGGAACCCCTGTTCCACGAGCAGCCGGATCTGCGCGGGCGTGCGGTCGCGCAGCAGGACCGGGTCCTCGCCGACCAGTTGGGCGATGGCGTCCAGGATGCGGCCCGCGCTGAGCGAGCCGTCGCAGACGCCCGCGAACCCGGCGCCCACCGTGTCCACCTTGGTCGCCCGGCGCATACCGCGGTGCTGGCGCAGCACGACGTGCTCGGGGTCCTCGGCGCCCGGCAGACCGACCTGTTCCTGGACGATCTCGGCGGCGAGCCGGAAGTGCCCCTCGAGCAGGGCCGCGTCGTCGTGGGCGCGCAGGTAGTCGAGACGGTCGAAGTGCGCCCGGACCGTGTCCCCGAGCGGCTGTTCGACCGAGTGCGGCCACTCCTCCACCGTGATGACGGGCTCGGCGGCAGCCGTCTTGCGCAGGGTGATCCAGCCGAAGCCGACGGCCCTCACCTTGCGCGCCTCGAACTCGTCCAGCCACGCGTCGTACCGCGCCTGGTAATCGGCCCGGTCGCCGCGGTGGTCGCCGGCGTCCCTGAGCCACAACTCGGCGTACTGCGCGACGTCCTGCACCTCGCGCTGCACGATCCACGCGTCACAACCGCGCGGCACCCACGCCCTGAGCCTGTCCTGCCAGTCCTCCCCCTCCACGTGCTGCCAGTTGGCGAGGAACTGCGCGAACCCGCCCTCATTGAGCCGTTCCCCCGACTGCTGAACGAGCGTGCGGCACAGATCGTCCCCGCCCATCCCGCCATCGCGGTAGGTGAGCCGTGCGCCCGGCGAGATGACGAAGGGCGGGTTCGACACGACCAGGTCGAACGTCTCGTCGTCGCGGACCGGCTCGAACAGGGATCCCTCGCGCAGGTCCGCGGCGGGGGCGCCGGACAGGGCCAGCGTGAGCGCGGTGATGTGCAACGCGCGTGGGTTGAGGTCGGTCGCCGTCACGCGCGTGGCGTGCTGTGCGGCGTGCAGCGCCTGGATCCCGGAGCCGGTGCCGAGGTCGAGCGCGCAGGAGACGGGCGTACGGACGGTGATGCCGGCGAGGGTCATGGAGGCACCGCCCACGCCCAGGACGACACCCTCGTCGCGGCTGCCGATGCCCCCGGCGCCGCCGACGGCGCACCCGAGGTCGGACACGATGAACCAGTCCTCGCCGTCGGGCCCTCCGTACGGCCGTACGTCCACGGTCGCGGCGACATCGCCCCCGGAATTCCCGGAGGCACCGGTGGCCCCGGAGACCTTTGAGTCCCCGCCGACCCGCACCAGCCACCCGCTCTCCACGCACTCGTCGACGGGCAGAACGCCCTCCACGCGCGCGTGCGGCACGGGCTGCTGGAGCAGGAACAGCCGGACGAGGGCCTCCAGCGGCGTGTCACCACGTGTCGCCCGCAGCGCGGGAACGGTCTCGCTGCGCGCGAGCGCCGCGTACGCGGGGGCGCCGAGCAGGTCGAGGAGGCCGTCGGCGGTGAAGGAGGCCCTGAGCAGGGCGTCCCGCAGCCGCGCGGCGACGTCGGGGCGGTCGGAGGAGGGCAGGGGGGACTGGGTGGCGTTACTCACGCCCCCCATTGTGTCCCGCGACCGCCCGCGCGGGCGGAATCAGCCCTGGGTCGCCTTGGCCGAGGCGGAGGCGGCGACCTTCTTGCAGCTGGCCTGCTTGGCCATCGCCGACTTCACATCACCGTTCTCCAGGTTCTTCAGCGCGGTGTTGCTGCTCTTGCTGAGCTTCCCGAGCTCGGTCGCGACGTCCTGGAGGCCGTCCGCGAACTTCCCCTGGTCCTTGGTGTCGAGCCCGTCCACCTGCTTCTTCAGGTCGGCGTACGACGTGGACAGGGCGTTGAGCGCCTTGACGGCGTCCTGCTGCTTCTTGCCGCCCGACTCGACGCCGGGGGGCGGCCCGGCCTGCTGAACGGTCGTGGCGAGCGCCTTGTAGGCGTCGGACATGTCCTGGAACGCCTGCGAGTCGGTCTTCTGGACGGCCTCGGGCGACTTGTTGTCCGTGGCGGCCTGCTTGATCGCCTCGTTGGCCGCGTCGACCTTCGTGTCCTGCGCCGGCAGCGCGTCGCAGACCTTCTTGGCCCAGGCGTCGAGTTCCTTGTTGCCGTCGTCGCCGCTGGTGCATCCCGTCAGCGCCACTACCAGTACCGCACCGCCGGACAGTGCGGCCGCGAGCTTCTTGTTCACCGGATCGGTCCCTTCCATGGCTCTCGGCCCCGGAACATACACGGCATGGGGGTGGCAGCTGTGTGACGGATGACTGCTTCGTCAGCTCTTGCCGCCATTTGCACCATGCGAGAGAAGGCTCACGATGCGCGCACGAACGCGGACAGGGCGGGCGGTCGACGCGACGATACGCGCCTCCCGCCCGCCCTGTGAGCTGGGCCTCGTGACGCCGATCTACGAAACCACCGCAGGATCGGCCGAGTTGGACACCCGCTCGGCGTTGTCTTCGTCACCCACGGCGATGCCGCGCCGCTTGGAGATGTACACCGCTACGACGATCACGAGGAGGGCGAAGATCGCGATCATGATCCGTACGCCGATGCTCTTGTCGTCGCCGTAGCTGAACTTGATCACCGCGGGCGCGATGAGCAGCGCCACCAGGTTCATCACCTTCAGCAGCGGGTTGATCGCGGGCCCCGCGGTGTCCTTGAAGGGGTCACCGACCGTGTCGCCGATCACCGTCGCGGAGTGGGCCTCGCTGCCCTTGCCGCCGTGGTGGCCGTCCTCGACGAGCTTCTTGGCGTTGTCCCACGCGCCTCCGGAGTTCGCGAGGAACACCGCCATCAGCGTGCCCGTGCCGATCGCGCCGGCGAGATACGCGCCCAACGCCCCGACGCCGAGCGTGAAGCCGATGAAGATCGGCGCCATCACGGCGAGCAGTCCGGGCGTGGCGAGCTCGCGCAGGGCGTCCTTGGTACAGATGTCGACGACCTTGCCGTACTCCGGCGTCTCGGTGTAGTCCATGATCCCGGGCTTCTCCCGGAACTGCCGGCGCACCTCGAACACCACCGAACCCGCCGACCGCGACACGGCGTTGATCGCCAGCCCCGAGAAGAGGAAGACGACCGCGGCGCCCGCGATGAGACCGACGAGGTTGTTGGGCTGCGAGATGTCCATCATCAGACTCATCGGCGCGCCGGATCCGGAGAGCTTCTCGCCGACGTCCGCGGCTCCGGTCGTGATCGCGTCACGGTAGGACCCGAACAGCGCCGACGCCGCCAGTACGGCGGTAGCGATGGCGATGCCCTTGGTGATGGCCTTGGTGGTGTTGCCGACGGCGTCCAGGTTGGTGAGCACCTGCGCGCCGGCGCCCTCGACGTCGCCGGACATCTCGGCGATGCCCTGCGCGTTGTCGGAGACCGGACCGAAGGTGTCCATGGCCACGATCACCCCGACCGTGGTGAGCAGGCCGGTGCCGGCCAGGGCCACCGCGAAGAGCGCCAGCATGATCGACGTACCGCCGAGCAGGAACGCCCCGTACACGCCGAGGCCGATCAGCAGGGCGGTGTAGACGGCCGATTCCAGACCCACGGAGATACCGGCGAGGACGACGGTGGCCGGGCCGGTCAGCGAGGTCTTGCCGATGTCCCGGACCGGGCGGCGGGTGGTCTCGGTGAAGTAGCCGGTCAGCTGCTGGATGACGGCCGCGAGCAGGATGCCGATCGCCACCGCGACCAGGGCGAGGATCCGCGGATCGCCGCTCTTGCCGCTGATCGCCACGTCGGTGACGCCGTCTAGGTCGGCGTACTTCCCCGGGAGGTAGACGAAGACGGCCAGCGCGACCAGCACCAGCGAGATCACCGCGGAGATGAAGAAGCCGCGGTTGATGGCGCTCATGCCGCTGCGGTCCGTGCGGCGCGGTGCCACGGCGAAGATGCCGATCATCGCCGTGAGCACGCCGATCGCGGGCACGAGCAGCGGGAACGCGAGACCGGCGTCGCCGAAGGCCGCCTTGCCGAGGATCAGCGCGGCGACCAGGGTCACGGCGTACGACTCGAAGAGGTCGGCCGCCATGCCCGCGCAGTCGCCGACGTTGTCGCCCACGTTGTCGGCGATGGTCGCGGCATTGCGCGGATCGTCCTCCGGAATGCCCTGCTCGACCTTGCCGACCAGGTCGGCGCCGACGTCGGCGGCCTTGGTGAAGATGCCGCCGCCGACTCGCATGAACATCGCGATCAGTGCGGCGCCCAGGCCGAAGCCCTCGAGCACCTTCGGCGCGTCGGCCGCGTACACCAGCACCACACAGGAGGCGCCGAGCAGGCCGAGCCCCACCGTGAACATGCCGACGACGCCGCCCGTGCGAAAAGCGATCTTCATCGCTTTGTGCGAGACGGTGGTGAGATCCTTTTCCGGCTCGCCCTCCGCCGGTGTCGCTTCTCGGGCCGCCGCGGCGACACGCACATTGCTGCGCACGGCGAGCCACATACCGATATAACCGGTGGCCGCCGAGAACACCGCGCCGATCAAGAAGAAGATCGACCGTCCGGCACGCTGATTCCAGTCGTCCGCGGGCAGCAGCATGAGCAGGAAGAACACGACCACGGCGAATACGCCGAGCGTGCGCAACTGCCGTGCCAGATAGGCGTTGGCGCCTTCCTGGACCGCCGCCGCGATCTTCTTCATGCTGTCGGTGCCCTCGCCCGCCGCGAGTACCTGGCGCACCAGCACGCCCGCGACCACCAGCGCGGCCAGTGCGACGAGCCCGATGACCATCACGAGGACGCGGTTGTCGTCGGTCAGCACGGCCGCCGCGAGGGTTGTGGGGTGATCCAACTGATGAGGGGTAGAAAGCCCCGCCATTCGTCCTCCTTGACGCTTGGGCTGAGCTCAAGATGTGGACGGATTGTAGGTACCGGAACCTGATCAAAACAGGTGGCGGTAAACGGAATTAGCCTTCCCGTACCCGCCAGTGAACCCGATAGTGGTAACGCCTTGAAAGCATTGACGCGTAGATTGATGCTTGATCAAATTATCAGGACATTGATCGTGAATTTCTTCACGAATCTGATAAACGCGAAAAAGGCCCTGCTGAGCAGGGCCTTTCGGGTGTCGCGAAGGGGTTGGATCAGGCGGGCACGGGGGCCGACGGCGCGGTCGGCCAGGTCATGCGAATCTGCCCGCCGTGCGCCCCGGTGGTCACTTCGACGTCGTCGACGAGACCGCTGATGACCGCGAGTCCCATGTCGTCCTCCTCGGCCTCGATGTCGTCGTCCGGCGCGCCGGACGCCCGGTCACCGGGGACCGCGTGCGGCGCCTCGTCGCCGACCTCGATGGAGAACTGCTTCTCCTCCTCGATCAGCACCACCTTCACCGGCTCACTGACACCGCTGGTGCGGTGCAGCCCGACGGCACGCGAACAGGCCTCACCGACGGCGAGTCTGACCTCGTCGAGGACGGCCTCGTCCACTCCGGCCCTGCGCGCCACCGCTGCCGCCACCAGCCGGGCGGTCCTGACGTGCTCGGGCAGCGCGCTGAAGCGGAGTTCAACGGTGGCCATGCATCCCCCTCGGAACTACGGGCGTGCTGTAGAGGGGCCGGGCCGCCGAGCCCGACCCCCCGTACTTGTTACTTCTGCCGAAGCTCTGCCTTCATGCCACCGAACTTCGGCCGGCCCGGGCACAGGGCCCGGGACCGGTGTCAGTCGGTGGCCGCCACCGCTTCGTCGACCGAGGTGTGGATCGGGAACACCTTGGTCAGACCGGTGATGCGGAAGATCTTCAGAATGCGCTCCTGGTTGCAGACCAGGCGCAGCGAGCCCTCATGGGCACGCACTCGCTTCAGGCCGCCGACCAGCACGCCGAGCCCGGTGGAGTCGAGGAAGTCCACGCCCTCCATGTCTACGACGAGGTGGAAATTCCCGTCGTTCACCAGCTCGACCAGCTGTTCGCGCAACTTGGGCGCGGTATATACGTCGATTTCGCCACCGACCTCGACGACCGTACGATCGCCGACGGTACGGGTCGACAGGGACAGGTCCACGGATCCTCCAGCACCTTGCTATCGAGCGGTCGCCCCTCGGGCACCTCGGCTTGAAGCCCCCGGGACGGTTCGCCAGCCGCGATGGCATTCAATCACTTACCGGCAGGCGTGCACGACGCCTTGGCTCCATTGTCCGTCACGCCAGTGACACACTCGGTGCCGATGGCCAAGAATCACCGATCCGATCGATCCTCGACGGACACCGCGTCCAGCCCCTCGCCGGGCACGGTCCTGGACCGGCTCGCCTCCGGGCCGAGCCGGGCATCGCGCATCACTCATACGGAGCACTTGCCCGCACGTGCGGGTCGCCATGCCGTCTGGTCGGAACGGATCCGGTCCGAGGTCGTCGCCGCCGTGCGGAGCGCGGGCATCGAGCACCCGTGGGCCCACCAGGCCCAGGCGGCCGAGCATGCCCTGGACGGCCAATCCGTGGTCGTCGCCACCGGCACCGCGTCCGGCAAGTCCCTGGCCTATCTCGTCCCGGTCCTCTCCACGCTTTTGGACGGCTCCGAGGCCCCCAACGGCCGCGGAACCACCGCGCTCTACCTGGCCCCCACCAAGGCGCTCGCGGCGGACCAGTGCCGAGCTGTGAAGGAACTTTCACAACCGTTGGGCCATTCGGTGCGCCCCGCGGTCTACGACGGCGACACCCCGTTCGAGGAACGCGAGTGGATTCGCCAGTACGCCAACTACGTCCTGACCAACCCGGACATGCTCCACCGGGGCATACTCCCGTCCCACCCCCGCTGGTCCTCCTTCCTGAAGGCGCTGAAGTACGTCGTCATCGACGAGTGCCACACCTACCGCGGTGTCTTCGGCTCCCACGTCGCCCAGGTGCTGCGCCGCCTGCGCCGCCTCTGCGCCCGCTACGGCGCCTCCCCCGTGTTCCTGCTGGCCTCCGCGACCGCCGCCGAGCCCGCGGTGGCCGCCCGCCGCCTCACCGGCCTGCCGGTGGTCGAGGTCGCCGACGACGCCTCTCCCCGCGGGGAACTGGTGTTCGCCCTTTGGGAGCCGCCGCTCACCGAGATGCAGGGCGAGAAGGGCGCCCCCGTCCGCCGTACCGCCACCGCAGAGACCGCCGACCTGCTGACCGACCTGACCCTCCAGGGCGTCCGCACCGTCGCCTTCGTACGCTCCCGGCGCGGCGCCGAGCTGATCTCGGTGATCACCCAGGAGCGCCTCACCGAGGTCGACCGCTCACTCGCCCGACGTGTCGCTGCGTACCGAGGCGGCTATCTCCCGGAGGAGCGCCGCGCCCTCGAACGGGCCCTGCACTCGGGCGAGCTCCTCGGCCTCGCCGCCACCACCGCGCTCGAACTCGGCGTCGACGTGTCCGGCCTCGACGCCGTCCTGATCGCCGGCTATCCGGGCACCCGCGCCTCGCTGTGGCAACAGGCCGGCCGGGCCGGACGGTCCGGGCAGGGAGCCCTGGCCGTCCTGATCGCCCGCGACGACCCGCTGGACACCTTCCTCGTCCACCATCCGGAGGCCCTGTTCGACCGGCCGGTGGAGTCCACCGTCCTCGACCCGGACAACCCCTACGTCCTCGCCCCCCACCTGTGCGCCGCCGCCGCGGAGCTGCCGCTGACGGAGGAGGACCTGGAGCTGTTCGGCCCCGAGACCGAGAGCCTGCTGCCCCAGCTGGAGAACGCGAAGCTGCTGCGCCGCCGTGCCAAGGCGTGGCACTGGACGCGCCGGGAGCGGGCCGCCGACCTCACCGACATCCGCGGCGAGGGCGGCCGGCCGGTCCAGATCGTCGAGGAGGGCACGGGACGCCTGCTCGGCACGGTCGACGCGGGCGCCGCCCATACGACCGTCCACGAGGGCGCCGTCCATCTCCACCAGGGCCGCACCTACCTCGTCCGCTCCCTGGACCTG
The DNA here is from genome assembly GCF_000720255.1 of Streptomyces griseus subsp. griseus. Classification (GTDB taxonomy): domain Bacteria; phylum Actinomycetota; class Actinomycetes; order Streptomycetales; family Streptomycetaceae; genus Streptomyces; species Streptomyces griseus_I. The sequence goes on from NZ_JOJE01000050.1 coordinate 49,394, forward strand.
GAGGACTCCGTCGCGCTGGTCGAGGAGGCCAGCCCGCCCTACGCGACGGTCGCCCGCGACACCACGGCGATCTCCGTCCTGGAGACGGACGTCGAGATCCCGTGGGGCGACGGCCGCCTCTGCTACGGCTCCGTCGAGGTCACCAACCAAGTGGTCTCCTTCCTGCGCAGACGTGTCATCACCGGTGAGGTCCTCGGCGAGACGAAGCTCGACCTCCCTCCCCGCACGCTCCGTACCCGGGCCGTGTGGTGGACGGTCACCGAGGACCAACTCGACGCGGCCCGGATCAACCCGGAGATCCTCGGTGGCGCCCTGCACGCCGCCGAGCACGCCTCCATCGGCATGCTGCCGCTGTTCGCGACCTGCGACCGCTGGGACATCGGCGGCGTGTCCATCCCGCTGCACCCCGACACCCTCCTCCCGACGGTCTTCGTCTACGACGGCCACCCCGGCGGCGCGGGCTTCGCGGAGCGCGCCTTCCACACCGCCCGCGCCTGGCTCGGCGCCACCCGCGAGGCCATCGCCTCCTGCGAGTGCGACGCCGGCTGTCCGTCCTGCATCCAGTCCCCCAAGTGCGGCAACGGCAACGACCCCCTGCACAAGAGGGGCGCGGTACGCCTCCTCACCGTGCTGCTTCGAGGGGCGCCGGAGGAGGGGCCGCCGGAGAAGGGGCCGGAGGCTACGGCGCCGCAGGAGCAGCCGTTGGAGAGGGGGCCGTCTCCGGCGGCGGAGGAGCCTGCGGGGTCGGCTCCGCAGGGCCCGCCCGCGCCCTGACCTGGGCGGCGAAGGGCCCCGCACCGGAGGCCGCCGTCACTCGGGCTCCGCAGGGCCCGCCCGCGCCCTGACCTGGGCGGCGAAGAGCCCCGCGCCGGAGGCCGCCGTCACGTCCGAGACGTCGCCCACCACCGCGCACCGCACCAGCCGCGTGCCCTGGGCCTCGGCGATCCGGCCCGCCCGCGCGCAGGCCGCCTCACGCCCCTCGGCCCAGTGATCGGCTGCCGCCAGCGCCGCGAGGTCCGCGCCGCCGGCCGCACGGTGCCGGGCCACCACCGCCTGCCCCAGAGCGAGCACCACGCCGAACACCACACACAGCACGGCGATCACCCCGACACTCCAGACGGTGGCAGACCCACGGTCCGAGCCACGGCCTCTCCCGCCCCCGCTGCGCCTCCCTGTGCCCCTCACGACCCCACCCTCTCCTCCGCGTCCGCCACGGCCTCCTCCCGTACCTCGAACGGCAGCCCACGCAGCAGTCTCGGCTTGGCCACGACGACCACGCGGACCCGGTCCTTCTCGCGGCTGACTGTGACCGTCGCCCCCTGGGGGGCCGCCTCCCGGGTCACCCGGGCCACCGCGTCGGCCGGGTCCTGCCGGGCCGCGGCGCGGGCGCCCGTCCTGGCCGCGTCCACACACTGGATCTGCGCGGCCACCACGAGCAGCCACCCCACCAGCGCCATCGCGAACGCCACCAGCACGGGCAGCACCACTGCGGACTCCGCCGTAACGAACCCGCTGTCCGACCGCCGCTCACATCCCCGCACTGAGCGCCCTCTGCACGATGGCCTGCAACTGCGCGGTGACCTCCCCGCTCGTCACCACCTTGTGGAGAAGCACCGCGAACCCCACCGCCGCGATGATCCCCATCGCGTACTCGGAGGTGACCATCCCCGCGTCCCTCCGCGCCGCCCGCGCCCTGCACACCAGGGCACGCAGCCGCGCCCGTACCGCCTTGTACATTCCAACCCCCGTAAGGTCTCGACTGGTTCGTTGCCACTGCTCACTCGCTGTTCGTCGCTCGGCCGGCGGCCGGCGTCGTCATCCGCGCCACACCGTCATCGACCACCCCCTCCCATCGCTTCGCCCGCGAGCCCGATCACCACGGGGAGGACACCGACCGCGATGAAGGCGGGCAGGAAGCACAGCCCCACCGGGGCGGTGACCATGACCGCCGCCCGGCGTGCCCGGGCCGTCGCGGTGCGCGCCCAGTCGGCGCGGGCGTCCGCGGCGAGCCGGGCGACCGGTCCCGCCGCCGGGAGACCGGACACATCGGCCCGCTCCAACAGCCGGGCCAGCGCCCCGGCGCCCTGTATCGCGGCCAGCCTCCGCCACGCCTCGCCGGGTTCGCCGCCGAGCCGCACCTCCGCCGCCCCTCGCGCCAACGCCTCCCCCACGGGCCCGTCCAAGGCCTCTCCGACGGCCTGCGCCGCGATCACCGGACCGGCCCCCGCAGCGATGCAGGCGGCCACGAGATCGGCCGCGAGCGGGAGTTGCCGCGCCGCTTCCGCGCCCTCGGCCTCCTTCGCCAAGCCGACGGCCTCCCGCCGCAGCCGCCACCGCCACAGTCCGACCGCGGCGGCCACGCCCACCACGACACCCGCGACGCCCCCGACCACGAACCACCCGGCGGCCACGACTCCCGCCAGCGGCCCCCACTGCCGAGCAGCGTCCCGCACCTCGATCCGGGGCCCGACAGTCACCACTTCCAGGGCGAGCAGCGTGGCCACCCGGTGCCGCGCCCTTCGCTCGCGTCGCGCCCTCGCCCACCAGCTCACCGGCCATCCGAGGAGGAGCCCAACCCCCACCACTGCCCACAGCCTGTGGACAACTTCCCCGTTCACGCCGCCCCCTCCGCTCCTCGGACGATCCGCAGTGCCCACCACAGCCCCGCGCCCTCCAGCACCCCGCCGACGAGCAGACAGCCGAATCCCGCCCCGGTGTGCAACAGGACGTGCAGCGGGTCGGCGCCCATCGCCGTGCCGAGCAGGAGGCCCAGCACCGGCAGGCACGCGAGCATCACCGCTGTCGAGCGCGCGCCTGCCAACTGGGCCCGCAGATCCAGGCGTTGGTCCCGTTCCGTGCGCAACGCTTCTTCCAGTCGGTCCAGTCCGGCCGCGAGGCCCGCGCCCTGGTCCACGGCCACCCGCCAGCACGCGGCGAGCCCGAGCAGCCCCTCGGCCCCGGGCTGCCGTGCCGCGGACGCCAGTGCTTCGGGTACATCGCCGCCGAACCGGGCCGCCGCCAGCACCGGGGCCTGGGCGTCGCCGAGCCCGTGGGAGTCACGCGCGGCCCGCAGCAGCGCCTCTGCGGGCTGCCGTCCGCCGCGCACCTCCCCGGCGAGCGCCGCGCACAACGCGATCACCGCGTCCCCTCGGCGCTCCCGTGCGCGCCGCGCCTCCCTTTCCAGGCGCGTCCGTCGCAGCAGTGGCACTCCGGCCGCCCCCGCGACGACCGGCAGCACCGAGGCGCCCCACACGGCCAGCGCCAGCCCGGCGGCCAGCGACCACCACTCCGCCCGCCACCTGCCCTGAACGCGCCGCATTTCGTGAGCCAGCCGCTGCCAGGAGGTCGGCCCGGCGGCCACCACTCCCCCGCCCGCGAACAGCAACTGCGCCCGCCGCGCACCGGAGTCCCACCCACCGAGCAGCCACACCGCCGCCCCGACACACATCCCGACCGCCCCCAACTCCATCTCACCCATCGCCCGAAACCCCTCCGCTCCACCGGTCACCCGTCACCCGAACCCCTCCGCTCCACCGGTCCCCTCACCCGAACCCCTCCGCCGCCCCGATCCACCGTCACCCGACACCTCTCATCCCGCCGCTCACTCACGCCTCCCCGGCCCCCGCCCCGGTCCCTCCGGGGCCTCACCCGGTCCCTCCGGCCCCTCCCCCGGTCCCTCCGGCTCCCCCGGTCCCTCCGGCCCCTCCCCCGGCCCC
>NZ_JOJE01000051.1 GCF_000720255.1 Streptomyces griseus subsp. griseus
GGCAGCCGCTTCTCGATGTCCTTCAGGGCTTTGGTACGGGACTTGGCGAAGTCTCGGATGATCTGCTGCTGCGGCACCGAGGCACCGTCGCGGAGCCACTGCGTCCCGGCGCGGGCTTCGGTGAGCATCTTGTCGAGCTGGGCTGGTCCGCACGTAAGCCTGTCGTCCGGGTGCGCGCGGTTGTGGGCGTGCACCGCGCGGGACTTGGCCACGCACTCGTTCCACACCCAGCGACAGCGGTCCCACTCGGCGAGCAGGGCGGTGCGTGCGGTCGACGACACACGCAGGCGGTAGGTGTACCGGGCATGCCCAGTATCCCCCAGAGCCTTCCATCGTGTCGTCATGGTGTCATTATATCACTGGATATACATCACAAATCCACTATTCTGGGGTCATGGATGAAGAGAAGCGCATCACGCTCCGACTGCCCGCCGACCTCCACGAGTGGCTGGCCGCCGAGGCCAAGTCCGCCCGTAGGTCCCTCAACTCCGAGATCGTCTACCGCCTGGAGGCCGAGCGCGACACCGCCGCATCTGACGCCGAATCGACCTGACTGCGTTTCGATTTCCCCTGCCCTGCTCCACAGGAGTCCGATTCCTCCCCGGCCTGAAGACCGGGGCATCCTCGGAGGAACCCGGTGACTGTTTCCCTGGAGGTCTCCGGCCTCGCCTTCGCCTACCCCGACGGCCATCAGGCCCTGTTCGGCGTGGACTTCTCGATCGAGCGCGGTGAGCGGGTCGCGCTGCTCGGGCCGAACGGCGCCGGGAAGACGACCCTCGTGCTGCACCTCAACGGCATCCTCGGCGGCGGCACGGGCACGGTGACGGTGGCCGGACTGCCCGTCGGCAAGCGGCACATGGCGGAGATCCGCCGCAAGGTCGGCATCGTCTTCCAGGACCCCGACGACCAGCTGTTCATGCCGACGGTGCGTGAGGACGTGGCGTTCGGGCCGGCCGCCGCCGGGATCAGGGGCGCCGAGCTGGAGGAGCGGGTGGACCGGGCGCTGGCACGGGTCGGCATGGCGGAGTTCAAGGAGCGCCCGCCGCACCACCTGTCCTTCGGCCAGCGGCGCCGGGTGGCCGTGGCGACCGTGCTGGCGATGGAGCCGGAGATCCTCGTCCTGGACGAGCCGTCCTCCAACCTCGACCCCGCCTCGCGCCGCGAACTCGCCGACATCCTGCGCTCGCTGGACGTGACCGTGCTGATGGTCACCCACGACCTGCCGTACGCGCTGGAGCTGTGCCCCCGCTCGCTGGTGCTCAGCGACGGGGTGATCGCGGCGGACGGGAAGACGGCGGAGCTTCTCGGCGACGACGAGCTGATGCGCGCCCACCGTCTGGAGCTGCCCTTCGGTTTCGACCCGCGTTCGGTGACGGCGGGCCCGGACCGTCCGTGACAATGGGCGCGTGACGAACGAGGAACCCCAGAGCTCCCTGCTCCTCGACGAGCAGCTGTGCTTCGCGCTGTACGCCGCCCAGCGCGCGGTGACGGCCGCGTACCGCCCGATCCTCGACGAGCTCGGTCTCACCTACCCGCAGTACCTGGTCCTGCTGGTGCTGTGGGAGCGGGGCGAGACCACGGTGAAGGAGCTGGCCGAGGCGCTGCGACTCGACTACGGGACCGTGTCGCCGCTGCTGAAGCGGCTGGAGGCGGCGGGGCTGGTGCGCCGGGAGCGCTCGGCGCGGGACGAGCGCTCGGTGCTCGTCGCGTGCACGGCGCGCGCGGAAGAGCTGAAGGAGCGGGCGACGGGCGTCCCCGGCGCGCTTCTGGAGTCGACGGGGCTCGATCTGGCGGCGGTCGCGCGGTTGCGCGAGGAGTTGTGGCAGCTCACCGAGAAGGCGCGCCCTCACCTGTAGTTACCCCCGGTCACTACCCCCTGGTAACCAAGCACCTCCCTACCGGCCGGTACCTTGTGCACGATGTAATTGGGGAGGAAGTGTGGGGGAGGTCCACGCCGTGACCGAGGGCGCCGAAGTCGACAGCCGTCCGACGAAGATCATGTATGTCGCCGAGGCGACCGCGCACGGCGGCCGGGACGGCTATGTCACCAGCCAGGACGGCCAGATCGAGCTGAAGGTGGCGATGCCCCCGGAGATGGGCGGCGACGGCAACGGCACCAATCCCGAGCAGCTGTTCGCGGCCGGCTACAGCTCCTGCTTCCACAACGCCCTGGTCCTCGTCGGCCGCCGGGCGGGCTTCGACCTGACCGGCTCCACGGTCGCCGCGAAGGTCGGCATCGGCCCCAACAAACAGCGCGGTTACGGCCTCGCCGTCGCCCTGAGCGTCTCCCTGCCGATCCTCGACGCGGACATCGCGGCCAAGCTGGTGGACGCGGCCCACGAGGTCTGCCCGTACTCCAACGCGACCCGCGGCAACATCGACGTAACGATCCTGCTCGGCTGACGGAACCAGGGAATCGCAGGCTGTTCCCGGGTGTTGCCCGCACTGTCGGAGGCGATCGGGAGGGGTGTGCGGACGTGGACGTGAACGGCGTGAACGGCACAGTGGCCGAGGGCTTCGAGCCGGTCAGGGAGGCGTTCGCGGGCAACTTCGAGCTGCTCGGCGACCGGGGCGCGGCGGTGACCGTCTACCGGGACGGGCACAAGGTCGTCGACCTGTGGGGCGGCACGCGGGACGTCGACGGCACGGCCGCCTGGGAGCGGGGCACCGCCCAGATCGTGCGCTCGGCGACCAAGGGCGTCGCCGCCGCCGTACTCCTGCTGCTGCATCAGCGCGGGGAGTTGGACCTGGACGCCCCGGTGGGCGTGTACTGGCCCGAGTACAAGGCGGCGGGCAAGGAGCGCACCCTCGTACGGCATCTGCTCGCGCACCGGGCGGGCGTGCCGGTGCTGGACCGGCCGTTGACGCCGGCCGAGGCCGCCGACCCGGCGCTCGGCGCGGAGGCGGTCGCGGCGCAGTCACCGGTGTGGGAGCCGGGCACCGACCACGGCTACCACGCGCAGACGTACAGCTGGCTGACAAGTGAGCTGGTCCACCGGGTGACCGGCCGCCCGATCGGGGAGTGGATCGCGACCGGGATCGCCGGGCCGGTCGGGGCCGACCTGTGGTTGGGGCTGCCCGCGGGCGAGGCGGGGCGCGTGGGCCGGGTGGGCCAGGTCGAGGCACCGGTGCGGCCGGGCGCGCTGCGGACCCGCCCCAAGCGGGCGGTCTCCGAGGCCTACGCCGACCCCGAGTCGCTGACCCGCCGCGCGTTCGCCGCGATCACCCCGCTGCCCGACGAGAACGACCCCGCGTATCGGGCGGCCGCCCTGCCCGCCTCCAACGGCATCGCGACGGCGGAGGGCCTGGCCCGCTTCTACGCCTCGCTCATCGGCGAAGTGGACGGCGGCGCACGCCTGTTCACCCCCGCGACCGTCGACCTGGCGCGCGGCGAGCAGTCGGCCGGCCCGGACCGCGTCCTGGTCGTCGGCACCCGCTTCGGCCTGGGTTACATGCTTCACGGCAGCGCCTCCCCCCTCCTCTCCCCCGGCTCGTTCGGCCACCCCGGACGAGGCGGCGCCCTCGGCTTCGCCGACCCGGACTCCGGCATCGCGTTCGGCTATGTGACGAACGGCTTCCGCAAGAGCGTGACGGCGGATCCGAGGGCGCAGGCGCTGGTACGGGCGGTGCGTGCCTCGCTCGCGTGAGACGCTGTGACGCTTTTCAGACGTTGATCGAGTGCGAGGTCCGGCCCGACGCCGAGTCGATCTCGTCGTGCGCCTTGGTCAGCAACCGCATCGCGAGATCGTTGAGCGCGCGGGCCCCGGCGATCTCCTCACCGACCCTCGGCTGATTGGAGTCGGTGCGGTGCCGCGTGGCGTGCCCGTGGGCCCGTACCTCGCTCCCGTCGGGCAGACGCACGAGCGCGGCCGCCCGCGTGTGCTGGTCGTCCTCCTGGAACTCCAGCTCGACATGCCATCCCACTGTGGTGTGCATCATGACGATCACCTCCGGAACACCTGTTTCCAGGGTGCTCCTGCCGTCGAGCGGACGCACCCACGCGTGCGGACGGCGGCGACTGATTTTTTGTCACCCCGCGCGCAGCATCAGCCCGATCCCGAGCACCAGCAGCCCCGCCGCCAGGATCCTCGGTGTCCCGAACCGCTCCTTGAAGAACACCGCCCCGATGGCCGCGCCCACGATGATCGACGATTCCCGCAGGGCCGCGACCGGCGCGAGTGCCGCCCGGGTCTGCGCCCACAGGACGAGCCCGTACGCGGCCACGGACAGCGCGGCGCCGAGCAGCCCGACCGCCGCGAAGGGACGCAGCGTGGCGAGGGTGTCCCCGCGCCAACGGCAGAGGGCGTACGCCGGGACGGCGAGGCCCTCGACGGCCATCAGCCAGGCGATGTACCCGGCCGAGGACCCCGAGGCGCGCACCCCGAGCCCGTCCACGACGGTGTACGAGGCGATGGTCAGCCCCGTCGCCGCCGCGGCCCCGATCGCGGCCCAGTTGGGCGGCTGTCCGCGCAGCCCCCAGAGGGCGACACCGGTGAGCCCGGCGCAGGACAGCGCGATGCCGGCGGCGGCCCAGCCGTCGGGCACCTCGTGGGCGAAGAGGGCGGCGAGCAGGGTGACGACGAGGGGTGCGGAGCCGCGCGCGATGGGATAGGCCTGCCCGAAGTCGCCGAGCCGGAAGGACCGCATGAGCAGCACGAAGTACACGATGTGGATGAAGGCGGAGCCGATGAGGTACGGCCACGCCCGCGCCGCCGGGACCGCCACGAACGGCACCATGGCGAGCCCGATCAGTGTGCCGCCCCCGGCGATCAGCGTGAAGCCGGCCAGCTTGTCGGTGATGCGGTGGGCGAGGGCGTTCCAGCCGGCGTGCGTGACCGCGGCGAGCAGGACGGCCGCGGCGACGGTCGGGGTCACGAGGCCCGCCCGTACACGGCCTCGACGGCGGATGTCGTCATGCTGAAACAGTAGCCATGTACATTGCCGCCGTGAGCCCCGCATCCCCCGGCGCGACCCCCGGCCACCTCGTCTGGCGCCTCGCCACCAAGTGGCGGACCTCCGTCGACCGGGCCCTCGCGCCGCTCAGCCTCACCCACGCCCAGTACGTCCTCCTCGCCTCCCTGGACGGGATGGAGCGGGAAGGCCGGCAACCCGGTCAGCGGGAGCTCGGTGATCACACCGGGCTCGAAGCGCTGTACGTGTCCAAGCTCGCCCGGTCGTTGGAAGCGGCGGGGCTGGTGGAGCGTAACCGGGACGCGGATGACACCCGGGTCGTACGGCTGGCCCTCACCGAGGAGGGGCGCGCGAAGGTCAGGCCGGCCATCGACGCCGTACAGGTGCTGCTCGATCAGCTGCTCGCTCCACTGGGCGGGCTGGACGACCCGCGTACCACGGACTTCAAGCGCACCCTCGTGGCCCTTCTGGACACTCCCCTCGGCTGAGGAGCCGGGCGTGAAAGAAGCCGGTGAAGGCAGCCCCGTCCCCACGGAAGCCCTCACCGGCCGGTCCTTCGTCGCGCCCTGTGCGCCGGGCGCCGAGTCGGTCAGGCGCCGACCAACTCCTTGTCGCGGTCCTCGTCCTGGGTACGCAGGCCCTCGCCCTCGACGTCGACGTTGGGCAGGACGCGGTCCAGCCACTTCGGCAGCCACCAGGCCTTCTTGCCGAGCAGCGCCAGGACCGCCGGGACGATCGCCATGCGGACGACGAACGCGTCGAAGAAGACAGCGATCGCGAGGCCGAAGCCAATCATCTTGATCATGGACTCGCTGGAGGAGATGAACCCCCCGAAGACGGCCATCATGATGACCGCGGCCGCGGCCACGACCCGGGCGCTGTGCCGGAAGCCGGTCACGATGGCCTGGCCCGGCGTCTCGCCGTGGACGTACGCCTCCCGCATCCGGGTCACGAGGAACACCTCGTAGTCCATCGCGAGACCGAAGACCACGCCCACCATGAAGATCGGCATCATCGACATGATCGGGCCGGTCTGTTCGACGCCCAGCAGACCGCTGAGCCAGCCCCACTGGAAGACCGCGACCACGGCACCGAGCGCGGCGAGCACGCTGAGCAGGAAGCCGAGGGCCGCCTTCAGCGGGACCAGGATGGAGCGGAACACCGCGATCAGGAGCAGGAACGCCAGGCCCACCACCAGAGCCAGGTACGGGATCAGCGCGTCGTTGAGCTTCTGCGAGAAGTCGATGTTCATCGCGGTGGTGCCGGTGACGAGAACCTTGCTCTCCGTGTCGGCACGGACGTCGGCGCCCTTGTCACGGATAGCGTGCACCAGGGACTCGGTCTGCGTCGAGGACGGCTTGGAATCCGGGATCACAGTGATCGTCGCGGTGTCGCCGGCCTTGTTGAAGACCGCCGGGGTCACCGTCGAGACGTCCTTCAGGCCCTTGATGTCGTCGGCCACGGTGGTCGCCGCCGCCTTGGGGTCGTCGCTGTCCTTGGCGTCGACCACGATCATCAGGGGGCCGTTGAAGCCGGCGCCGAACCCTTCGGAGAGCAGGTCGTAGGCGCGGCGCTGCGTCGTGGAGGTGGGCTGTGAGCCGTCGTCGGGCAGACCCAGTTCCAGTTGGGCGGCCGGGACGGCCATCGCGCCGAGGCCGACCACGCCGAGCAGCAGGACGGCGGCCGGACGGCGGACCACGAAGCTCGCCCAGCGCTCGCCCAGACCGGGCTTCCTCGGGGCGTCGGTGTCGTCCTTGCGGCGCTTCTCGCCCGCCGCCTTGACGCGCCGGCCGGCGTATCCGAGCAGGGCCGGGATCATGGTCAGCGCGATGAGGACCGCGACCAGGACCGTGCCCGCCGCCGCGAGGCCCATCTTCGTCAGCATCGGGACACCGACGACCGACAGTCCCGCGAGGGCGATCACGACGGTGAGGCCCGCGAAGACCACCGCCGAGCCGGCGGTGCCGGTGGCACGGCCGACCGCCTCCTCGCGGTCACGGCCGTCGGCCAGCTCGCCGCGGTAGCGGGAGACGATGAACAGCGCGTAGTCGATGCCCACCGCGAGGCCGATCATCAAGGCCAGCGTGGACGTGGTGTCGCCGAGGTCGAGTGCCTTGGCGAGGGCGGTGATGGTGGAGACCCCGATGCCGACGCCGATGATCGCCGTCAGCAGCGGCAGTCCGGCCGCGACCAGCGATCCCAGGGTGATGACGAGGACGACCGCGGCGATGGCGAGGCCGACGATCTCCCCGGCCACCCCCGGTTCGGCCCCGGCCTGCAGGGCGTCACCGCCGATCTCGACGGTGAGCCCGGCGTCCCGCGCCTTCTGCGCGGTGTCCTCGAGGACTTCGCGGGAGGAGTCCTTCAGCTCCATGCCGGAGACCTTGTACTTCACCGAGGCGTACGCGACCGAGCCGTCCTTGCTGACGGCGTGGGCCTGGTAGGGGTCGGCGACGGAGACGACCTCGGAGCCGTCGGCCAGCCCCTTCACCGTCTCCTCGACGGTCGCCTTGTTCTCGGCGTCGGTCATCTTCTCGCCCGCGGGCGCCTTGAAGACGACGCGTGCGGTGGCGCCGTCGGCGCTCATGCCGGGAAAGCGCTGCTCCAGCAGGTCGAAGGCCTTCTGGGCTTCGGTACCGGGGATGGAGAAGGACGTGTTGCCGGCGGCGGGGGCGCTCGCCGCGCCGACGCCCGCGAGGGTCAGCAGCGCCACCCACAGCAGGGCGACGACATGCCTTCGCCGGAAGGCGAGCCGGCCGAGTTTGTAGAGGAACGTGGCCACGAGGGCGTACTCCCGGTCAGGTCGTAGTGGGTCAGGGCAGGGGTGATCAACCCGGCGGGAAGGCAGGGGTGATCGGCCCGACGACGTGAGCGGTGACGTCAGGTGGGCGACCGCGGGGACGGTCGGACTGGGGGAGGGTCAGCTGGTGCGGACGCCGAGGGCGGGGAGGATGACGGCGTCGATGTACGAGGTGAGGAAGGCCTGCGTCGGCGGCTGGTCGTCGAGCAGCGCCCGGGTGGCGAAACCGCCGACCATCATGTGCAGCAGGAAGTCCAGGGCGGGACAGTCCGCGGCGACCTCGCCCCGGTCGATGGCCCGCTGGATCACCTGGCGGAATCCGCCCATCTCCGGTTCGACGAGCTGCGCGCGGAAGGCCTGCCGGAGGTCCGGATTGTTGTGCATCGCCATGGCGATGCCGCGCATCAGCGCCGAGTTCTGCTCGATGGCGCAGTCGTCCTCGCGCGTCATCAGGGTGTGCAGGTCGCCCCGGAGCGTGCCGGTGTCGATGTCTTCGACGGGTCCCGGCTTGTTGTGCCTGAGCGCCTTCACCACGAGTTCGGCCTTGCCGCCCCACTGGCGGTAGAGCGTGGCCTTGCTGGAGCGGGTCCGGGCGGCGACGGCGTCCATGGTGAGGGCGTCGTAGCCGACTTCGCGGAGCAGGTCGAGCACGGCCCTGTAGAGCTCGGCCTCGCGCTCGGGCGTGATGCGACTGCGACGCGTTGTCGCGACCTCAGTCATGACTCACCTTCCTGCTGCGTCCGGGGTCCCGGGTTGGTACTCCATGAAGATACCCCGCCCGCCAACGAAACGAAACGGTTTCGTACGTGTGCTGGATCACTGAGGTGAAGAGCCCATAAGTTGACCCGTCCGTTCCGCCGGAAAAGCATGGGGAGGTGAGCTATCTGCGCATGCCGCACCTGAACGGTGACCTGCTGTGCTTCGTCGCCGAGGACGACCTCTGGCTGACCACGCTCGACGACCCCGGCCGCGCCTGGCGGCTGACCGTCGACCGCACCAAGGCCGGCCACCCCCGCTTCTCCCCCGACGGCCGCCACCTCGCCTACACGAGCTGGCACAGCCTCGCCCCCGAGATCCACCTGGTGCCGGTCGACGGCGGCCCGGGCCGCCGGCTCACCCACTGGGGCAGCCCCGACACCCAGGTCACCGGCTGGACACCCCCCGACGCGGAGGGCAACGCCGACATCCTCGCCGTCGCCTCCCACGGCGAGCCCTTCTCGTACTTCACCTGGGCCTACAAGGTCACCACCGACGGCGACCCCGGCCGCAAGCTGCCCTGGGGCCCCGCCTCCGACATCCAGGTCGCCGACATCGCGGGCGAGCGCAAGACCCTGCTGCTCACCGGCACCCCACCGCACGAACCCGCCTCCTGGAAGCGCTACCGGGGCGGCGCCACGGGCCGGCTGTGGCTGCACGGCGAACGGCTCCTCGCCGGCCTCGGCGGCCATCTGCACTCCCCCCTCTTCGTCGGCGGCCGGATCGCCTTCCTCTCCGACCACGAAGGCGTCGGCAACCTCTACTCCTGCGCCCACGACGGCTCCGACCTGCGCCGACACACCGACCACGACGCCTTCTACGCCCGGCACGCCGCCAGCGACGGCACGCGCGTGGTCTACCAGTGCGCCGGCGACCTGTGGATCGTCGACGACCTGTCCCCCGAGTCCGTGCCGCGCCGGCTCGACGTCCGGCTGAGCGGGCCGCGCGCCGGGCGCCGCCCCCACCAGATCCCGGCCGCGCAGCACGTGGACGGCCTGTCGGTGGACGAGACAGGACGGGCCAGTGCCGTCGTCGTCCGCGGCAGCCTGTACTGGCTGACCCACCGCGACGGTCCCGCCCGCACCCTCATCGACACCCCCGGCGTCCGCATCCGGCTCCCGGAGATGCTCGGCGCCCGTGGCCAGGTCGCCTACGTCACCGACGCGGACGGCGAGGACGCCGTCGAGATCGCCCAGCTGCCCCGCGCGACCGGCGCCCGCGAGCCGCGCCGGCTGGCCCGCGGAAAGCTGGGCCGGGTCCTGGAGCTAGTCTGCGACCCCCAGGGCGAGCGACTCGCCCTCGCCTCCCACGACGGGCGGCTGCTGCTGCTCGGTACGGACGACGAGTCCGACGGCGAGGTGACCGAGCTGATCCGGTCGATCAACGGACCGGTGCGCGACCTCGCCTTCTCCCCGGACGGGGCATGGCTGACCTGGTCGCACCCGGGGATCGGACGGTCGCTGCGCCAAATCAAGATGGCGCGCGTCTCCACGGCCCCCGACGACGACTCCCTGGTGGTCGACGTCACCAACGGCCGCTTCGAGGACGAGAACCCGGTCTTCACCAGGGACGGCCGCTACCTCGCCTTCCTCTCCTGGCGCGGCTTCGACCCGGTGTACGACGTCCACACCGGCGACCTCTCCTTCCCGCTCGGCTGCCGCCCCTACCTGGTGCCCCTGTCCTCCGCGACCCCCTCCCCCTTCGCCCTGAACCCCGAGGGCCGCCCGGCCGCGGGCGGCCTGGACCCCGCCGAGGACGGAGAGGGCGGCGACGGCACGGTGACCGTGGAGGTGGAGGGACTGGAGAGCCGGGTGACACCGTTCCCGGTCGCCGCCTCCAAGTACTCGGCGCTGTACCCGGTCGCGGGCGGCGGGCTGGTCTGGTTGCGCTGGCCGATCTCGGGCGCGCTCGGGGAGACCTTCGCCAACCCGGACGACACCACCGGCCGCCCGACCCTGGAGGGCTTCAACATCACCAAGGCGAAGAAGTCCGAACTCGTCGAGCACCTCGACTGGTTCGCGGTCAGCGGGGACGGCACCCAGCTCGTCGTGGTCGACGAGGGCGACCTGCGGGCCGTACCGTCCACGGAGTCCGGCGACTCCGACAGCACCGTCTGGATCGACCTGCGACGCATTCTCCACCAGGCCGACCCGGGCGCCGAGTGGCGCCAGTCGTACGAGGAGGCCGGGCGACTGATCCGCGCCTACTTCTGGGACCCCGGGATGTGCGGCATCGACTGGGACGCGGTCCTCGACCAGTACCGGCCACTCGTCGAACGGGTCGCCTCCCCCGACGAGTTCGCCGACCTGCTGCGTGAGGTGCTGGGCGAACTGGGCACCTCCCACGCCTACGTCAGCGCCGCCCGCCGCAACGAGGGCCCGCAGCACTACCAGCGCCGACAGGGCCTCCTCGGCGCCAACTTCGTCCGCAGGGACGGCCGATGGGCCGTCCGCCGCATCCTGGCCGGCGACTCCTCCGACTCCAAGGCCCGCTCCCCGCTGGCCGGCACCGGCATTCGCGAGGGCGCGATCCTCACCCACGTGGACGGACGCCCCGTGGACCCGGTCACCGGCCCCTACCCGCTGCTCGCGGGCGCGGGCGGTACGACCGTGGAGCTCACGTTCGCCCCGGCGGACGGCGAGAACGGGCCCCCTCGCCGGGTGGCAGTGGTACCCCTCGTCGACGAGCGGCCGCTGCGCTACCAGGACTGGGTCGCCAAACGCCGTGCTGTCGTACGGGAGTTGAGCGGCGGCCGCTGCGGCTACCTGCACATCCCGGACATGGGCGGCTCCGGCTGGGCCCAGTTCAACCGCGACCTGCGCATGGAGGTCTCCCGGCCCGCGCTGATCGTGGACGTACGCGGCAACGCGGGCGGCCACATCAGCGAACTCGTCGTCGAGAAACTCACCCGCACCATCCTGGGCTGGGACCTCACCCGCGACGCCCAACCGGTGTCCTACACATCGAACGCCCCGCGCGGCCCCGTCGTCGCCCTCGCCGACGAAGCGACCTCCTCCGACGGCGACATGATCACCGCCGCCTTCAAACTCCTCAACCTCGGCCCCGTCGTGGGCCAGCGCACCTGGGGCGGCGTCGTCGGCATGACCGGACGCCACCAGCTCGGCGACGGCACGGTGATCACCGTACCCATGAACGCGGCCTGGTTCGACGCGTACGGCTGGTCCATCGAGAACAAGGGCGTCGCCCCCGACGTGGAAATCCTCCGCACCCCCCTCGACTGGGCCGAGGGCCGCCACGCCCAACTCTCCGACGCGGTCTACCTGGCCCTGGAACTCCTGGACTCCAACCCCCCGGCCACCCCACCCGACCACCACAACATCCCGAACAGAGCAAGACCAAAGCTCCCCCCGCGCCACTGAGGACGTGGGGCGACCTGGCGGCTCGGGGCGCCGGCAACTCCCTCAGGGGCGCGGGGAACTGCGCGACAAGCCCCCACAAACCCGCACCCGACAACGCGTCCCCCAATCCCAAGCAAAACGTGGGGCACCCTCACAAGAAGAGAGGGCACCCCACGCTTCACGGCTCAAGCCGAGCGCAGCGGCTAAGCGTCGTAGTCCTGCGCGAAGCGCTCCTCGTCCTCGCGCTGGTGCCGCTCGCGCTCACTGTCCTCCTCGCGGCGCCCGCGCTCGGGACGCTCACCGCGCTCCGGACGCTCGCCGCGCTGACCGGCACGCTCCCTGGCCTGGTCCATCTTCTCCCGGCCCTGCTCCTGCCGCTGCTCGGACTTCTCCTGGAACTTGTCCTTCATGCCCATGTGGGTTCACTCCCGTAGTGGGTGTCGGCTTGGCCCCTGGGTGGGACCTCGACCAGATTCACACGCCACGACTACCCACGCATTTCGATCAACTACGCTGCGTAGCGCGGGCCTCCTCATCGGCCGCCCCACCTGCGCCGACGAGTCCCGTACGCATCCCCTGAAGGCGGGGCGCGAACCGCTTCATCTCCCGCTGGCCGACCGTCCCGATGATGCCGGGGAGGTATCCGCGCACCCCCTGCATCCCGCGCAGCCACCACTGCCCGTACACATGGCTCGACCGCCGCTCGATCCCCGCCACGAGCCGGTCCACCGCGGGCCCCAGCGGATAGGTCTTGCCGGCCGGCCACGGCAGCCGCTGCCGCAGCTCCCGCATGACGTCCTCGCGGTCGGCCCCGCGCACCATGTCGGTGTCGGTCCACGACAGGTAACCCACGCCCACCTTCACGCCCTTGTAGCCGACCTCGGCGCGCAGACTGTGCGCGTACGCCTCCACGCCCGACTTGGACGCGCAGTACGCCGTCATCATCGGCGCCGGGGTGATCGCGGCGAGGGAGGCGATCTGGAGCAGGTAACCCCGGCTCTCCGTGAGCACCGGCAGGAACGCGCGGGCCGTCACCGCCGAGCCGATGAGGTTGACCTCGATCACCCGCCGCCACGCCTCCGGGTCGGAGTCGGCGAAGGGCCCGCCGGTCGCGACGCCCGCGTTGGCAACCACGATGTCGACCTTCCCGAACCGTTCCTTGACCTCGCCGGCGACCCGGGCCATCGCCTCGTGGTCGGTGACGTCGGCGTACCAGTGGGCACTGTCCGTGTGCAGCCGCTCGGAGACCTGCTTGAGCGCGTCCGGCTCCAGACCGACCAGCGCCACCATCGCGCCGCGCGCCGACAGCTTGCGGGCCAGCAACTCACCGACCCCGCGCGCCGCACCGGTGACGACCGCGACCTGCCCTTCGAGGCTCACCCTGCTCATGCGCCCTCCTTGATCCCTACGTAGGTGGTGCCGAGTTCGCGGACGATACGGGTCACCGTGCCGGGCGCCTCGACGGGTGTCATGTGGCCGGCCCCGGGGAGCTCGGTGAGCCCGACGCAGCGCGGCAGCGCGGCCACCAGCGCGCGGGCTTGCACCGGTGGCGTCAGCCGGTCTGCCGTGCCCACGACGACCGCCGTCGGCACGGTCAACTCCCGTACCGCGTGATCGAGGTCGAGCAGTTCGAGCACGGCCGCCCAGGCATGGCGGACTCGGCGCGGGCAGGCGTGCACGATCCGCGCGCACGCCTCGACCATGTGCGGGGCCGAACCCGGGCCCATGGTCCCGTACTTGAGGATCCGCCTGGCCAGGG
Source organism: Streptomyces griseus subsp. griseus (assembly GCF_000720255.1). Lineage (GTDB taxonomy): Bacteria > Actinomycetota > Actinomycetes > Streptomycetales > Streptomycetaceae > Streptomyces > Streptomyces griseus_I. The sequence goes on from NZ_JOJE01000051.1 coordinate 13,586, forward strand.
GCGTGACCGGGCCGAGCGGCGCCCTCGACCCGAGGATGTGCCGGGTCAGCCAGGTCCGCAACCGCCCGGCCCGGATCGGCACCACGGTCGACTCGGCGACCAGCGCCGAACTGCCCGTGCTGCACAGCAGGACGGCCGCCGCGTGCTCCCGGAAACCGGGCCGCGCCGCGGCCGCCATCACCGTCATGCCGCCCATGGAGTGACCGGCGATCACCGCCTTCTCCCCCGGCGCGAGCGTCGCGTCCAGGACGGCCACCAGGTCGTCGGCCAGCGCGTCCGTGCTGCACACCGGGCTCACCGGGCTGCGTCCGTGGCCGCGCTGGTCGTAGGCGACGACCCGGTGGTCGACGGCCAGGTCACGGATCTGGGCCGCCCAGAACGCGGTCGAGCAGGTCCAGCCGTGCGCGAGGACGACGGCGGGCGCGCCTTCGGGGCCGTGCACCTCGACGTGCAGCAGGGCACCGTCGACGGAGACGGCGGTGAGCTCACGGGTGGGAGTGGGCGGGGCGTAGGGACCGGAGGAGACGGCGGAGAAGCGGCTCACGCGGTCACCGCTTCCCGGGGAACGGACACGCGCAGCACCTCGTACTCCGTGAGGTCCACCCGCCGGGTGGCCCGGCGGAACTCGCTCGTCGTCCCGGGCCAGATCGTCGTGTTGCGCCCACTGGCGTCCAGGTACCAGCTGGTGCAGCCGCCGGTGTTCCACACCGTGCGCTTCATCCGCCCCTGCACCCGCTGGTTCCAGGCGCGCACCGCGCCGGGGCGGGCGTCGAGGGCGGCCCGGCCGCCGAGGACGTCCAACTGCCGTACGAAGTCGGCCATGTAGTTCAGCTGGGACTCGATGATCAGGATCATCGAGGAGTTCCCGAGGCCGGTGTTGGGCCCGATGATCGACAGCCAGTTGGGGAAGCCGGCCGCCGAGGCACCGCGCAGGGCCTGCATGCCGTCCCCGCCCTGCCACGCCTCCGCGAGGGTGCGCCCATCCGCGCCGACCACCCGCTCGGCGATCGGCATGTCGGTGACGTGGAAGCCCGTGCCGAAGACGATGACGTCGGCCTCGGCCTCGCTGCCGTCGGCGGCGACGAGGGTGGAGCCGCGGACCTCGGCGAGACCACTGGCGACGACGTCGACGTTGGGCCGGGTGAGCGCCGGGTAGTACGTGCTCGACAGCAGGATCCGCTTGCAGCCGATGCGGTAGTCGGGGGTGAGCTTGGCGCGCAGGGCCGGGTCCTTGATCGCGCGGGCCATGTTCCCCCTGGCGAGTCGCTCCACGAAGCCGAGTGAGTCGGGGTGCTTGGTGAACGCCTGAACCTGCGCCTCCCGGATGCCCCACAGCAGCCCGCGCCGCAACCGGGTGGTCAAGGGCAGCCGGCTGTGCACCCACCGCTCGGCCTCGCCGATCGCCCGGTCCACGCGGGGCATCACCCACGGCGGGGTCCGCTGGAAGAGGGTGAGGCGGCCGACCTCGGGCTGGATGGACGGCACGATCTGGATCGCGGAGGCCCCGGTCCCCACCACGGCGACCCGCTTGCCGCGCAGGTCGTGGTCGTGGTCCCAGCGGGCGGAGTGGAAGACCTTGCCGGGGAAGGAGTCGAGGCCCGGGATGTCCGGAATCCTCGGGTCGGACAGCGGCCCGGTGGCGGAGACGACGACGTCGGCGCAGAGATTGCCGCTGCTGGTCTCGATGTCCCAGCACAGCCGTCCCGCGTCCCAGGTCATCCGCTTCACCTCGGAGTCGAAGCGGAGGTGCGAGCGCAGCCGGAAGACGTCGGTGACGTGCTCCAGGTAGGCGCGGATGTGTTCCTGGCCGGAGAAGGTGCGCGGCCAGTCCGGGTTGGGCGCGAAGGAGAAGGAGTACAGGTGGGACGGCACGTCACAGGCGCACCCCGGGTAGCTGTTGTCCCGCCAGGTGCCGCCGACGCTGCCGGCGCGTTCGAGCACGACGAAGTCCGTGACGCCCTCGCGGCGCAGCCGTACGGCGGCCCCGAGCCCCCCGAACCCGGACCCGATCACCGCCACCCGCACATGCTCGGTCATCCCGCCGCCTCCTTGCCCTGTGACTCTGCCAGTGAACGCTGGCGCAATGGGAGCGTAGGGCAGCGCCGTACCGATGGGTAGGGGTCGTGCGAGGGAAAGTAACCGGCGGTACGCGCCCAGAGACAGGCCCTAGGCTGCTGACGTGGCAGAAGACGGCGAACGACGCGAGTACCGCATGGAGGAGCTGGCCCGGCTGGCCGGCATCACGGTGCGCACCCTGCGCTTCTACCGCGAACGCAAACTGATCCCGCCGCCCCGCCGCGAGGGCCGTATCGCCTGGTACGACGACCACCACCTGGCCCGCCTGCGCACCATCTCCGCGCTGCTGGAACGCGGCCACACCCTGAACGGCATCGCGGAGTTGGCGGAGGCCTTCGACCACGGCCGGGGCGTCGGCGACCTCCTGGGCATGGACGTCCCCACCGAGGAGATCCCGGTCCGCCTCACCCCCGAAGAACTCGCCGACCACTACGCGGGCGAGGTCACCCCGGAGAACCTCGCCGCCGCGATGGAGCTCGGCTACCTGGGCATCGACGGCGAGGAGGTCGTCCACATCAGCCGCCGCCTCCTGGACGTCTCCTCCGCCCTGGTCCGCGAGGGCATCCCCCTCGCCGACATCCTCACCGCCGGCCGCCACGTCCGCGAACACGCCGACGCCCTCGCCGAACTCTTCACCGACCTCATCCTCCGCCACGCCCCCGAGGACGACGTCCAACGCCTCCGCCCCCTGGCCCGCAGCGTCATGGAGGCGGAACTGTCCCTGGCCCTGGACCGCAGGATGCGCAAGGCGCCCTAGAGGCCGTACACCACGGTGACCGGCGCGTGGTCGGACCACCGCTCCGCGTGCGTGGCCGCCCGCTCCACGAACCCCTTGACCGCCTTGCCGGCGAGACCCGGCGTGGAGAGGTGGTAGTCGATCCGCCATCCCGAGTCGTTGCCGAAGGCCCGCCCCCGGTACGACCACCAGGAGTACGGGCCCTCCGCGTCGGGGTGGAGAGCGCGGACCACGTCCACGTAGCCGCCCGCCTCCGGGGTGAGGACCTGGGTCAGCCACTCCCGCTCCTCCGGCAGGAAGCCGGAGTTCTTGGTGTTGCCGCGCCAGTTCTTGAGGTCGGCCTGCTGGTGGGCGATGTTCCAGTCGCCGCAGACGAGGACCTCGCGGCCGTCGGCGGCGGCGCGTTCGCGCAGGTCCTTGAGGTAGGCCTGGAACTCGCCCATGAAGCGGACCTTCTCGTCCTGGCGTTCGGTGCCGACTTCGCCGGAGGGGAGGTAGAGGGAGGCGACCGTGACGCCGGGCAGGTCGGCCTCGACGTAGCGGCCACTGTCGTCGAACTCGGCGGAGCCGAAGCCGACACGGACGGCGTCGGGTTCGCGACGGGTGTAGAGGGAGACGCCGGCGCGGCCCTTCGCGGCGGCGGGGGCGTGTACGACGTGCCAGCCCTCGGGCGAGCGGACGTGCTCGGGCAGCTGCTGCGGCTCCGCGCGCACCTCCTGAAGACACAGCACATCGGCGGAGGTGTCGGCGAGCCACTCCACGAAGCCCTTCTTCGCGGCGGCCCGCAGCCCATTCACGTTCACAGTGGTCACAGTCAGCACCAGCGGCACGATACAGGGGTCCCGGAGTCAGACTGGACAGTGTCCGGACTTCGAATCAGTACAGATGTACGATGATGCGCATGCATATACGCCGGGTCCCGTTCGACCACCCCGACGCCGTGAAGCTCAACGACGCCGTCCAGGCCGAGTACCACGTGCGCTACGGCGACGGCGGCGACGCCACCGTGCTCGCGCCCACGGACTTCGAGCCGCCGAACGGCGTGTACCTCATCGCCTACGACGAGGCGGGCCGGCCCGTCGCGACCGGCGGCTGGCGGCGCCAGGACGCCAACGGCGAGGGCAACGAGGACGGCGACGCCGAGCTCAAGCGCATGTACGTGATCGACGACATGCGCGGCCGCGGTCTCGCCCGGCGCGTCCTGGCCGCCCTGGAGGAGGACGCCCGCGCCGCCGGCCGCCTGCGCATGGTCCTGGAGACCGGCACCCAGCAGCCCGAGGCCATCGCCCTCTACAGCTCCAGCGGCTACGAACCGTGCGTCAAGTTCGGCTACTACCGCCACTACGAGGGCAGCCGGTGCTACGCGAAGCCGCTCAGCTCCTGAGGTAGGCGAGCACGGCGAGCACCCTGCGGTGCACGTCGTCCGCCGGTGGCAGGTCCAGCTTGGTCAGGATGGACCCGATGTGCTTGCCGACGGCCGCCTCCGACACCACCAGTTCCCGAGCGATCGCCCCGTTGGACTTCCCCTCCGCGACCAGCGCCAGCACCTCCCGCTCGCGCGGGGTGAGCCGGGCGAGCGGATCCCGGCGGCGGCGCAGCAGCTGTCGTACGACCTCCGGATCGACGACCGTGCCCCCGGCCGCGACCTCACGCAGGGCGTCCACGAACTCCTCGACCTGGCCGACCCGGTCCTTGAGCAGATAGCCGACGCCGGTTCCGTCGCCGGAGTCGAGCAGTTCGGCGGCATACGCCCGCTGTACGTACTGGCTGAGCACCAGCACCGGCAGCCCGGGCCGCTCCTCGCGCAGCCGTACGGCCGCGTGCAGCCCCTCGTCCTGGAACCCGGGCGGCATCCGTACGTCCGTCACGACGACGTCCGGCTCGTGCGCGGCGACCTCGGCGCGCAGCGCGTCGGCGTCGCCCACGGCGGCCACCACCTCGTACCCGAACCGGGTGAGCAGCGCGATGAGTCCGTCCCGCAGCAGCACGCTGTCCTCGGCGAGGACTACGCGGAGCGCTCGGCCCGCCCCGTCCTGGCCTCGTCCATCGGTTCTCCCCCCATTGGCCCGCAAGGCATCTCCACACGCAGCACGGTCGGTCCGCCCGGCGGGCTGGACAGCGCCAGTCTCCCATCGAGCACCGACACCCGGTCGGCGAGTCCGGTGAGGCCGCTGCCGCGGGCGCCGTCCGCGCCGCCGCGTCCGTCGTCGCGGACCTCGACCCGCAGCCGCCCCCGCTCATGGCGTCCCCGCACCCAGGCCCGCTCGGCGCCGCTGTGCCGGGCCACGTTGGCGAGGGCCTCGCAGACCACGAAGTACGCGGCGGCCTCCACCGACTCGGGCAGCCGCCCCGGCAGTTCTACGTCCACCTCGACCGGTACCGGCGAGCGGTCGGCGGCGTCGGCGACGGCGGCCTCCAGGCCGTAGTCGGCGAGGACCTTGGGATGGATGCCGTGGATCAGCTCGCGCAGTTCGGCGAGCGCCGCGCCCGCCTCCTCGTGGGCCTTGGTGAGTTGGTCGGCGAGCGGGCCGGGCGGGGCGTCGAGGCGGGCCAGGCCGAGGGTCATGGTGAGGGCCACGAGCCGCTGTTGGGCACCGTCGTGCAGATCCCGCTCGATCCGGCGCCGCTCCGCCTCGAACGCGTCGACCAACCGGATCCGGGAGCGGGTCAGTTCGACCACCCTCGCCCCCAACTCCCGCTCCGGCGGGGCGACCAGGAGCCGGGTCAGCGCGGCCCGTGCCCCGGCGGCGACGCCGAGGACGTACGCGCCCGCGGCCAGCAGCAGTACGCCGAGTGCGGCGGCGGCGAAGGCGGTCGGCCAGTCGGTGACCGTCCACTGCTTGAGCACCTTCGTCTCCTCGCCGTCGCCGACGGTGGCCATCAGGAGCGGGGTCGCGACGACCGACAGGGGCAGGAGCAGGGCGCCGGTGACCACGAGGGCCTCGGCCGGCCACAACAGGCAGGCCCACAGCAGGGCGTGGCCCAGTTCCCGCCAGGTCGCCTGCTCCCGCAGCCGGGTGGTGAGCCAGCTCCGAAGGCCGGGCGTGGCGGGTTCCGCGTGCGCTCCCCGCGCCGGCTCTCCGTCGACCAGTCGCAGCCGGCGCCGTTCCAGCGCGCCCACGGGCAGCCCGGCCAGCGCGGTGGCGACCAGCAGGGCCAGCCCCACGAGCACGACCGCCAGCACTCCGCCGGCGACGGCCAGGGCCACCAGCGCCACCAGCACGGCGACTCCGGCCACCACGCCCGTCAACAGGTAGGCGGCGGCGCGCCAGGGCCACGGCGACAGCAGGAAGGCCGGGCGGGACATGGCCTGCCACAGGGTGCGCGGGTGCATGCGGACCACCGTAGAAGGGCGGCCGGGGGCGGGCCATGGGTTCAGGGGGTGGGACGGAGGTATGCCTGGCCCTACCCCAAGTCTCGGTCCTGCCGCACTGATTGCGGACCGGGTCGCGGGGTTTCGTTGTGGCCATGAGAAGTCACGCCGCCCCGCCGCGGAACAGTCACGCCATCGAACTGCGCTCCGTGAGCCGGGCCCACGGCTCCGGCGACAGCCGCGTCATCGCGCTCGACCGGGTCTCCCTCGCGTTCCCGCGGGGCAGCTTCACCGCCGTCATGGGGCCGTCCGGCTCCGGGAAGTCGACCCTGCTCCAGTGTGCCGCCGGGCTCGACCGGCCCAGCTCCGGCTCCGTCCGCGTCGGCGACACGGAGCTGACGGGGCTGAGCGAGCGCGGGCTGACCCTGCTGCGCCGGGAGCGGATCGGCTTCGTGTTCCAGTCGTTCAACCTGCTGCCGTCCCTCACCGCCGAGCAGAACGTCGCCCTGCCGCTGCGGCTGGCCGGGCGGCGCCCCGCGAAGGCCGAGGTCCGTGAGGCACTGCGCCGGGTCGGGCTCGCCGACCGTGCCCGTCACCGGCCCTCCGAGCTCTCCGGCGGCCAGCAGCAGCGCGTGGCGCTCGCCCGGGCCCTGATCACCCGCCCGGAGGTCCTCTTCGGCGACGAACCGACCGGCGCGCTGGACACCCGGACCGGCCAGGACGTGCTGACCCTGCTGCGCGGCCTCGTCGACCGTGAGGGGCAGACGGTCGTGATGGTGACCCACGATCCGGTGGCCGCGTCGTTCGCGGACCGCGTGGTGTTCCTGGTCGACGGGCGGGTGGGCGGGGAGTTGGCGGGCGCGGGGGCGGAGGCGATCGCGGCGCGGATGGCGGAGGGACCGGCCCTCGCGTCGGGCGCTGCCCGGGAGGTCCCGTCGGACGCTGCCCGGGAGGTCCCGTCGGACGCTGCCCGGGAGGTCCCGTCGGACGCTGCCCGGGAGGTCGCGCCGGACGCTGCCCGGGAGGTCGCGCCGTGCTGAGCATCGCCCTGCGCACGCTGCGCGCCCGCTGGGTCACCTTCGTCGGCAGCTTCGTCGCGCTGTCGCTCGGTGTCGCGCTGATCGCCGTGATGGGGCTGGCGCTCGCCTCGTCCCAGGACGCGCCGGAACGCCGGCCGGAGCGGTTCGCGGCGGCCCCGGTCGTGATCGAGGGCCGGGACACCCTGCACGTCCCCACTCCGATCGGTGAGCGCACGTCGAGGCTGCCGCAGCCCCGGCCCGTCCCCCCGGCCGCCGTCGCCGCGCTGAAGAGGCTGGGCACGGTCACCGAGGACCGTTCGTTCCCCGTACGGGTCGAGGGCGGCCCCGGTGATCTGCTGGGCCACCCGTGGTCGGTAGCGCGGTTCGCCCCGTACGAACTCGGCGCGGGCCGTGCCCCGAGGGCGGCTGCTGAGGTCGTGACCACCGGTGGCTGGGCGTCCGTGGGTGAGCGGTTGCGTACCGCCCACGGCACGGTCCGGGTGGTCGGGACGGTCCCCGCGCGGGGTCTCGAGAACGCTGTGTTCTACGCGGACGCGCAGGCCGCCCGGCTCTCCCCGGTCAGTACGCGGCTCGTCGTGGACACGGCGGACGTCACCGCCGTACGCGCAGCCGTGAGGGGCAGCGACGGCGTGGGTGTCCTCACCGGTGGCTCCCGTCGCCTCGCGGACGCCGATCCCGATCGCGACGCCAGGTCCCTCACGGCGCTGAACGCCCTGTTCGGCACGGCGGGCGGGGTGACCGGGTTCGTGTCGGTGTTCGTCGTGGCCTCCACGTTCGCGTTCGCGGTGGCCCAGCGGCGCCGGGAGTTCGGCCTGCTGCGCACCGCGGGCGCCACGCCCGGCCAACTGCGCCGCATGGTCCTCGCGGAGGCGCTGTTCGTCGGCGTCCTCGCCTCGGCGGCGGGCTGTGTCCTCGGCGCGTACGGCGCCCCGGTGTTGGCAGGCCAGGTGGTCGACGGTGGTCTGGCCCCGGCCTGGTTCAGGATCGGCGACGCCGTGTGGCCGTACCACCTGGCGTTCTGGACGGGGCTGCTGGTGGCCCTGTGCGGTGCGGTCGCCGCGTCGTGGCGGGCGGGGCGGACGGGGCCGGCGCAGGCGTTGCGCGAGGCGTCCGTGGACCACGGCGCGCTGACCCGGGGCCGTCGGCTGTGCGGCGCGGCCCTGCTGGTCGCCGCCGTCGCGACCCTGGCCCACGCGCTGCTGACCGACCCGGGTGACCTGCTGCACCGCAAGACCTACGTCAGCCGCCCGATGCTCCTGATCACCGCGGTCGCGCTGCTCTCCCCGGCGCTGGTGCGCCCGCTGACCCGGCTGCTGGTGTGGCTGCCCGCCCGGCTGCCCGGCGCGCTCGGTCTGCTGGTCCGTGAGAACGCGGCGACCGGTGTCCGCCGTACCGCGGCCGTCGCGGCGCCCGTCCTCGTCACGGTGGCCCTCGCCGGCTCGCTGCTCGGGGCCACCGGGACGCTGAACGAGGCGCGGGCGCGGGAGGTGGCCCGCCAGGCGACGGCGGACTTCGTGGTGACCCCGGCTTCGGAGGGCTTCGACTCCGCGACGCTCACCCGCCTGCGGGGCACACGTGGTGCCGACGTCTCCGCCACCTCCCCGACCGCGGTCCACGTCCTGGAGGACGGTGTCGCCCTGGTCAAGTCCGAGGCGCGGGCGGCCGATCCGGGGCTGCTCGCCGCGACCGTACGGCTGCCGGTGACGGCGGGGCGGGTCGACGACCTGGACGACGACTCGATCGTGGTGAACGAGGAGTGGGCCCGGCACACGGTCGGGCAGCGGGTGGAGGTATGGCTCGGCGACGGTACGCGCAGGTCGCTGCGGATCGCCGCGGTGCTGGCCACCGGCACCGGTGACAACGGCGTCTACGTGACCCCTGCCAACGCGCTCGGCGCGCCGGTCGACCGGGTCGACGTGCGGGTGCGGGGCGGCGCGGACCGGGCCGCGGTGGCCACGGCGCTGCGCGAGGCGGCAGGGCAGCAGGGGCACGTCCTCACGAAGTCGCGGTGGGTGCGCTCGACTTACCCGGAGACCAACTCCACCACACGGCTGGGCCTGCTGCTGATCCTGGGTATCGCGCTGCTCTACACCGGCATCTCACTGGCCAACACCCTGGTCATGGCGACCTCCGACCGCGTCCGCGACTTCGCGGCCCTGCGTCTGGCAGGCGCCACCACGCCCCAGGTGCTGCGGCTGGTCGGCGCGGAGGCCCTGACGGTCGTCGCGGTCGGCGCGGTCCTGGGCGTGCTGGTGACGTTGCTCAACCTGCTCGGCATGGGCGCGGCACTCCGTCTGCTGTCCGCCCCGGCCCCGCTCGCCGTCCCCTGGCCGGCGCTCGGCGCGACCACCGCCGCGTGCGCCGTCCTCGCGCTCCTGTCGGCGACGGTTCCGGCGGCGCTCACCCAGCGTCGCGGCCGTCGTGTCTCCCCCTGACACGACGGAGCATGCTGCGTGGACCTGAGGGGATGTGAACCCCTGGCATGCCGAGCGCAACGGCACAAGGGGTTCAAAGCGTTGGCCTACGCATGCCTGTGCTTCGGTCTTGTCTGCGCTCTCACTCCGATCGGAGTTGTCGTCTGGGCGTCGTCCCTGTAGACGCAGGGGCAGGGATCTCTGGCCCTGTCGCCAAGGCGCCAGTTCCCCGCGAGCCGCGAGTGCTTCATGCCGTCCCGTAGTCTCGTAGATCCATACGACAAGGGGTGGGGGCGTTCACGCGATGGCGAAGCCGGTACGTGCAGCGGTCGGCGAGATATGGATCACTTGCCAGGTCTGCAAGGGGGACCTGTTCCGGGAGCGGGGTGTCCTGTTGAACAGCGCCGGCATGGAGTTCATGAAGTTGGCTTGGGCCGATGAGAAGGCCACTGGCCTTATCTGCTGGCGATGTGGGTACGTCCACCTCTTCGTCAACAGGGACATCAAACTTCACCAAGCGGACAAATAGCATAGATCGCCTGTCCGCGCTGCTCCGACGACCTGGACGCCATGGGCCGGCGTCTGCTCGGCTCCGCCTGGGTCGATGGCAGGCGGGACGGGAGCTCCCCGCGCACACGCTCCCGGAGATCTGCATCGCGGCTCTCCAGCGCAGGCAGAAGGAACGGGAGTTGGCCAAGCAGGCGGCCGGGCACTGCGCAAGCTGGGCAAGCACCTCGGGAAGCAAGATCCGGAGTAGTTGCTGTACTTCGCTGCTGTACGGAATGGCCAAAGCCCCGGTCGGGAATCCCGACCGGGGCTTTTGAGCTGCAGTGGACCTGAGGGGATTTGAACCCCTGGCCCCCTCGATGCGAACGAGGTGCGCTACCGGACTGCGCCACAGGCCCTTGCAACGAGTGAAACTCTAGCACCCCCGTCCGGGTGCTTGGAAATCCGTTCCGCGCCGACCAGGGGCGGAGCACCTGGCGGGCGCCGGGCGGGTGTCACTGTCACTCGTTGGCCGCGCGGGGCCGTTCGCCGTCCTCGTACTGGTCGAACAGGGGCGTGCGGCCGCGTTCGCGGGCCCGGCGGGCGGAGGCCGCGCGGCGGGCGTCGGTGCGGCCGTCCGCCGACGGCTTGTCCTCGGCGGACGGCGGCTCCCCGGGTTCCGTATGCGGCGCCTGAACCTCCGGCTCGGGAGCGACGGCACTCGACCGCGCCGAGCTCCACGCGTCCGGCGCGCCCAGGTCGACGTCGGAGGTGGCGCGCGGGGCGACCGGGGCGGTCACGTAGGTGGGCAGCGGGACCGGGACCGGCTCCCAGCTGTCTCCGTGGCCGGGCCGCCGCTGCCGTTCGCGCTGCTGGTCGACCCACTCGGCATGGTCGGTCTGCTCGACGAGGGCGCGCCGGTCGGCGGCGAGCGCCGACAGGCCGGGGTCCGTCTCCGGCTCAGGCCCCTCCTCGGGTTCGTCCACGACGTCGTCGGCGCCCGTGTCGAGGGTGGGGCGGCGGTGCGGCTGGCGGGCGCGCTCCCGCAGCCGCTGGGCGGCGACCTCGGCCCGGCGCCGGTCCATCTGGTAGGCGAAGCGACGGCGCTCCTGGGCGCGCAGATACGCGATGTACGTGCTGAGCATCACCGCGGGCACGCCCGGCGCCCACAGGAAGGCGAGGCCTCCGACGGCGGCGACGATCGCACCGAGTGTGAAGGCGAGGAAGAGCATCACAGTGGTGCGCCGACGGCGCGCGAGCACCTTGGAGCGCCGGGCGCGGGCCGCGTCCGCCTGTGCGGCGGCCGTGCGCCGGGGGGCGGGGACGCGCTTGCGTGCCGGTGCGGTGCCGGATCCGGCGGGCCGGCCGGTTTCCCCCGCGGCCGGCGCCGGGGACGGCGCCGGCCTGTGGGCCGGTCCGCGCGCGGCCCTGGCCGCCTGTTCCCGTTCCGGATCGTGTGCCGGTTCGGGCCGGCTCTGCTCCTGTGCCTGGACCGGCGCCTTCACCTGCGGACGGGTCGGAGGCACGGCGAAGGCCCGGACGTCCACCGAGTCGGTGACGGCGTCCGGCTTCCCGGCGTCCTGCTCCCCCTCCTCGGTGGAGCGCGCCCGCAGGTCCTTGGCGTATCGGCGCTCCATGCCCGCTCGTCCGGACAGGAGCCGGATGGCGGTGCTGAAGCGTTCCGTCGGACGGGCCTCGTTCAGCTCGTCCTGCCTACGGAGCCACATCGGCACCAAGTAGGCGGCCCAGGCCCCGACAATGACTGCGTAGATGAGGCCGCTGCTGCTCACGCCTCACACGGTAGAGGGGTTTGCGTGAGGCCATCCGCCAATTGAGCCGGTGTGTCGCACGATCTGGCTGATATTTCGAACTTTTTTTGTGACCGATGCGATCAGCAGGCTGCCGAGGGGGCGAATTCCATGCCACAAGATGGTCATCCGCCGATCAATATCGAACACTTATTCAATTACTTGCGCCGGGGGTGTTCTGCGAGTTCGAGGGGTGGGTGCGGCGCCAGCGGCTGAGCAGCCCTTCCGGCACCTCCTCCGCGGTGAGCGCGAAGACGAGGTGGTCGCGCCAGGCTCCGTCGATGTGGAGATAACGGGGGCGCAGGCCCTCCTCGCGGAATCCGAGTTTTTCCACGACCCGGCGGCTGGGCCCGTTCTCGGGCCGAATGCAGACCTCGATACGGTGCAGACCGACGGATCGGAAACAGTGGTCCACCACCAGCGCCACGGCCGTCGGCATGACCCCGCGGCCGGCCACCGACTCGTCCACCCAGTACCCGACGTGGCCCGAGCACATCGAGCCCCAGGTGATCCCGGCAACCGTCAACTGTCCCACCAGACGGCCCTGGTATTCGATGACGAACGGCAGCATCCGGCCCGCGTTCGCCTCGTTGCGCAGATGCCGGACCATCTGGCGGTAGGTCGGCCGGTGCGCGATCGGCCCGGCCGGCGTGGGCGGCGGGATGGTCGCCTCCCAGGGCCGCAGCCAGTCCCGGTTGCGCCGGTTGACCTCGCGCCAGGCCCGCTGGTCGCGCAGCTTTATCGGCCGGAGGAGGACATCGCCCTCCGCCAGTTCGACGGGCCAGGACGGGCTGTTCAGCTCGCACCCCCACTGCCGGTGCCGGGTCTGGGGTGGTCGCCGCCGCGCAGCTGGTCGACGGCGTGGACCAGCAGGGGCTCCAGGACGGCCAGCCCGTCCTTCACCCCGCCGGTGGAGCCCGGCAGATTGACGATCAGCGTTCCTCCCGCCACTCCCGCGAGGCCCCGCGAGAGGACCGCGGTCGGCACCTTCTCCCGACCGAACGCCCTGATGGCCTCGGCGATGCCCGGCACCTCGCGGTCGATCACCCGGCGGGTCGCCTCGGGGGTGCGGTCGGTGGGCGAGATGCCGGTGCCTCCGGTGGTGACGACCACGTCGTACCCGGCCTCGACGGCCGCACGCAGCGCGGCCTCCACGGGGTCGCCGTCCGGGACGACCTGCGGCCCCTCCACGGCGAACCCGAAGCGCCGGAGCCCCTCGGCGATCAGCGGGCCGCCCTTGTCCTCGTAGACCCCCGCGGCCGCCCGGTTGGAGGCGGTCACGACGAGTGCCCGGTACGGCACCGTGCTCATGCCCGGCTCCAGTCGCCCGACTTGCCGCCCGTCTTCTCCTCCACCCGCACGTCCGTGATGACCGCCCCCTTGTCGACCGCCTTGACCATGTCGATCACGGTGAGCGCGGCGACGGAGACCGCGGTGAGGGCCTCCATCTCGACACCCGTACGGTCCGTCGTCTTCACCGTGGCCAGGATCTCCACGGCGTCGTCCGCGACCGACAAATCCAGTTTCACACCGGACACCGACAGCGGGTGACACAGCGGGATCAGGTCCGGGGTGCGCTTGGCTCCCATGATTCCGGCGATCCGCGCGGTGGCGAGGGCGTCGCCCTTGGGTACGCCCTCCCCGCGCAGCAGCTCGACCACGCGGGGCGAGACCAGGACGCGTCCGCTGGCGCGGGCGGTGCGCGCGGTCACGTCCTTGTCGGAGACGTCGACCATGCGGGCCGCGCCCGCGTCGTCGATGTGCGTCAATCGATCCTGCGTACTCATGGCTGTGCGGCGCTCCCAGTCCAGGCCTGTTGTGCGCGCCACGGTACCCCCAACCAGGGGTGTCTAGCCGAGCAGGACCACCTCTACCTCGGCGCCCGGCTCGACCGACTCGACGTCCTCGGGGACCACGATCAGGGCGTCGGCGTGGGCGAGGGCGGCGACCAGGTGGGAGCCGGACCCGCCGACGGGGCGCACGGCGGCGTCCGCGTAGGTCCCGCGCAGGAACTGTCTGCGGCCCTTGGGGGAGGTCAGCGCCTTGTTCGCGGTGAGGGTCGCGCGCGTGGTGGGCCGGTGCACGTCCGTGAGCCCCATGAGGGTGCGGATCGCCGGACGGACGAACAGCTCGAAGGAGACGTACGACGACACGGGGTTGCCGGGCAGCGCCAGCAGTGGGGTGTGGTCGGGGCCGATGGAGCCGAAGCCCTGGGGCTTGCCCGGCTGCATGGCGAGCTTGCGGAACTCGATGCCGCTGCCCGCCTCGTCCTCGTCCCCGACGTGCGACAGCGCCTCCTTGACGACGTCGTACGCGCCGACGCTGACGCCGCCCGTGGTGACCACGAGGTCGGCGCGCACGAGCTGGTCCTCGATGGTGGAGCGGAGGGTCTCGGCGTCGTCGGCGACCGCGCCCACCCGGTAGGCGATGGCGCCGGCGTCCCGCGCGGCCGCGGTGAGGGCGAAGCTGTTGGAGTCGTAGATCTGGCCGGTGCCGAGCGCGTCGCCGGGCGGGACGAGTTCGCTGCCGGTGGACAGGACGACCACGCGCGGGCGCGGCCGCACCCGGACCGTGCCGCGGCCGATCGCGGCGAGCAGCGCGATCTGCGGCGGGCCGAGGACGGTGCCCGCCTCCAGGGCGCGGTCGCCGGCCTTCACGTCGCTGCCCTTGGCGCGCACATGCGCGCGTGCCTCGGCCGGGCGGTACACGCGCACCAGCCCGGAGGCGCCCTCGGGGGCGAGGCTGCGGGCGCGCATCCCGCTCACCGGGCCCTCGCCGAGGCCGCCGTCGGTCCACTCCACGGGGACTACGGTCTCGGCGCCGTCGGGCAGCGGGGCGCCGGTCATGATGCGGGCGGCCTGGCCCGGGCCGACGTGCAGCAGGCCGTTCCCGCCGGCCGCCACGTCCCCCACGACGTCCAGGACGGCCGGGAACTCCTCGCTCGCGCCGCCCACGTCCGCGACCCGCACCGCGTACCCGTCCATCGAGCTGTTGTCGAACGGGGGCAGCGAGAGGGGCACGGTGACGTCCTCGACGAGAACGCAGCCCTGGGCGTCGAGCAGCTGCAGTTCGATGGGCTCGAGGGGGCGGACGGTGGCGAGGATGTCCTCCAGGTGCTCGTCCACCGACCAGAGGTGGTCCTGACCCGTGGTGCGGGGCGCGGCGCTGCTCAACGTTGCTGCATCTCCTCGGTGACGTAACTGCGGAGCCAGGTCCGGAACTCCGGGCCCAGGTCTTCACGTTCGCACGCGAGTCTGACAATGGCACGCAGGTAGTCGCCACGGTCTCCGGTGTCATAGCGGCGGCCCTTGAAGACGACGCCGTGCACGGGACCGCCGACCTTCTCGTCGTCCGCGAGCCGCTGGAGGGCGTCGGTGAGCTGGATCTCGCCGCCGCGGCCCGGTTCGGTGGTGCGCAGGACACCGAAGATGCCCGGGTCCAGGACGTACCGGCCGATGATCGCGTAGTTCGACGGGGCGTCCGCGGGGTCCGGCTTCTCCACCAGGCCGCTCACCCGGACCACGTCGCCGTCCTCGGTCTCCTCGACGGCCGCGCAGCCGTAGAGGTGGATCTGCTCGGGCTCGACCTCCATGAGCGCGACGACACTGCCGCCGTGCCGCTCCTGGACCTCGATCATCCGCTGGAGCAGCGGGTCGCGCGGGTCGATCAGGTCGTCGCCGAGCAGAACCGCGAACGGCTCGTGGCCGACATGGGGGGCGGCGCACAGGACGGCGTGGCCGAGGCCGCGGGGGTCGCCCTGGCGGACGTAGTGCATGGTGGCGAGGTCGCTGGACTCCTGGACCTTGGCGAGCCGGCCGGCGTCGCCCTTCTTCTGCAGCGCCGACTCGAGCTCGTAGTTGCGGTCGAAGTGGTCCTCCAGGGGGCGCTTGTTGCGGCCCGTGATCATGAGGACGTCATCGAGACCGGCGGAGACGGCCTCCTCGACCACGTACTGGATCGCGGGCTTGTCGACGACCGGCAGCATCTCCTTGGGAGTGGCCTTGGTCGCCGGCAGGAACCGGGTGCCGAGGCCGGCCGCGGGAATGACAGCCTTGCTGATCCTGGGGTGCGACTGAGTCATGGCGGCAACCTTATCCGGTGCCTTTGCAGCGATTCTGTGGCTCCGGTTAATTGACCCTCATATGAGCGCATTGGAATGATAAGGGAGCAACAGGTGAGCCACTTCGGACCTGCGGCCGAGCCTGACAAGCGGATATTGCGGCGAGAGCTCCTCCAGGTGAGGGGCAGGTTGACGGCGGATGTCGTGCGAGCGGCGGCCACCCGGCTGGCCGAGCGTGCGCTGGAGCTGCCCGAGGTGGCGCACGCGCGCACGGTGGCGGCGTACGTCTCCGTGGGGAGCGAACCCGGGACGCTCGCGCTCCTGGACACGCTGCGCGCGCGGGACGTACGCGTCCTGCTGCCCGTGCTCCTGCCGGACCACGACCTCGACTGGGGCGTGTACGACGGTGCGGGCTCCCTGGAGCGGGTCCAACACGGCGGGAAGATGGCCCTCTTGGAGCCGGCCGGCGAGCGGCTCGGCCCGGACGCCGTGACCGGCGCCGACGTCGTGCTGCTGCCGGGGCTCGCCGTCGACCCGCGCGGGATGCGTCTGGGGCGCGGCGGAGGGTCGTACGACCGTGTCCTCGCGCGTCTGGAACGGGCTGGGGCGCGAACCGCGTTGGTGGTGCTGCTGTACGACTCGGAGGTCGTCGAGCGCGTCCCGGAGGAGCCGCACGACCGGCCGGTGCGGGCGGTGGTGACGCCCTCGGGGGTGCGCCGTTTCGGGTCGGCGTGACTGCTCCGCCCGGATGGGACGGAGCGGAACGGAAGGGGCCCTCCACGCGCGCGTGGAGGGCCCCTTCCGCATCAGTCGCCGCTCACGGCTTCAGCACGAGCGTGTCGCTGGTGCTCTTGTCGACCGCCTCGTCCGTGAAGGACCAGTCCAGCAGCTCGCCATCGGCCCACTTGTCCGTCTGGTCGGTGTAGTGGGCGCTGTAGGCGTGGCCGGAGGCGCCGGTGAGGTTGATCCACTTCGACTTGTCGAGGTCGTCGAGGTTGACCACCATCCGCATCGACGGCACCCACACGACGCCGTAACCGCCGGCCGCGTTCCAGCCGGTCGCGTTGACCGTCGCCTCGCCGCCGCTGAGCTTCCACGGGCCGCGGTTGAGCACGTACTGCAGGAAGCCGGGGCCCTCGGTGCCCAGGGTCTGGTTCTTCAGGAACAGCCGGTGCAGCCGGCCCCAGCTCCAGGTGTCGATGTCCTTGCCGAGCTTGGCGGTCAGCTCCCAGCGGGCGTCGATCATGGCGCGCTTGAACAGCTGGTCACGGTTGGTGGCCTCGGGGCGGGTGCCCACCTCGGGCGTCTTCCACCAGTCGCTGTTCTCGTCCGCCATGAGGTTGCGCACGACCTCGAACCAGCGGTCGCCGCCGTCCGGCTGTGCCTGGTCGGCGTCGCGCTCACCGCACTCGCGCACCTCCCCCGTGGACCCGTCGACCGGGCCGGTGCTGTCGACCTTCTTGACCCACAGGCACTGGCCCTTGACGCGCAGCTCCTTGGGGAGCTTGTTGCCGAAGGCGAGCTTGAGGATGTTGCGCCAGACCGCGTTGAAGTAGGCGGCCGCCGCCGAGTCGGCGTCCTGGGTGTAGTCCCAGCCCTCCAGGAGCTTCTGCGCCTCGCGGACGCCCTTGGCGTCGTCGACGTCGATCTTCAGCAGCTTGGGCACGAGCATCTTGGCGATCTCGCTGCTGTTGTCGAGCTGCATCTGGCGCATGTCGTCGGTGGAGATCTTGCCGCCGCCCTTGATCTTCGACTCGATCAGGTCGGTGATGCGCTGGCTGCGGGTGCCGTAGCCCCAGTCCGTGGTGAGCGTGTAGGGGTACTTGTCCTTGTCGATCACGGCCTGGTTGGCGGTGACGATGTAGCCGCGCTTCGGGTTGTACTCGTAGGGCAGCTCGTCCTGGTCGATGTAGCCGGTCCAGCGGTACTTC
This sequence comes from Streptomyces griseus subsp. griseus, assembly GCF_000720255.1. Classification (GTDB taxonomy): domain Bacteria; phylum Actinomycetota; class Actinomycetes; order Streptomycetales; family Streptomycetaceae; genus Streptomyces; species Streptomyces griseus_I. The sequence goes on from NZ_JOJE01000051.1 coordinate 31,450, forward strand.
GAGTCCCAGCCCGGCGCCGGGATCGAACCGGTGTCGCCCTTCGCGCGCGTGGGGATCTTCCCGGGCAGGGTGTAGCCGATGTTGTCCTTGGTGTCGGCGTAGACCAGGTTCTGCGACGGCACGTCGAACAGCGCGGCGGCGTCGCGGAAGCCCTTGAAGTCGCCCGCCTTGTCCATCGCGAAGACGGCGTCCATGGAGGTGCCCGGCTGCAGTGCCGTCCAGCGCAGCGCGACGGCGTAGCCGTCGCCGCGGTCGGGTGCGGCGGTGTCGACGCCGGCCTTCTTGCCGACCTTCACGAGTTCGTCGTCGCGGTCGGACAGCAGGGGCATGCCGTCGGTGGCCTGCCGGACGACGATCTTCTTGGAGGCTCCGCCGGCGACCTTGATGGTCTCCTCGCGGCTCGTGAAGGGCTTGACCTTGCCGTCGTAGAGGTAGCCGTCGCCGGACAGCTTCTCCAGGTAGAGGTCGGTGACGTCGACGCCGGAGTTGGTCATGCCCCAGGCGATGTTCTGGTTGTGTCCGATGACCACACCGGGCATGCCGGCGAACGTGTAGCCGCTGACGTCGTACTGGCACTTGCTGGAGACGGTGCGGCAGTGCAGGCCCATCTGGTACCAGACGGACGGCAGCGAGGCCGACAGGTGCGGGTCGTTGGCCAGCAACGGCTTGCCGCTGATGGTGTACTTCCCGGCCACCACCCACGAGTTGGAGCCGATGCCGTTGCCGTTCACGCCGACGGCGTCGGGGACGTTCTCCAGGACGTCGTAGAGGCCCGAGAGCTGGCTCTGGAGCGCCGAGGAGGTACCGGTCGCACCGGAAGTGCCCGAGGTGCCCGTGCCGCTCGTGCCGGTCCCGCTCGTCCCGGAGGTCCCGCTCGTGCCGGACGTCCCACTGGTCCCGCTGGAGTCGCCGCTCGCCTCGAAGGTCTTGGTGAGCTCGTCGTACTGGCCCTGCTGGACGATCGTCTGGTTGCGGCCGTACGGGTACTCGGGGTACAGGTCGGCGATCTGCTTGGGGCCGAGGCGGCTGGTCATCAGGGCGCGGTCGATCTCGTCCTGCATGTTGCCGCGCAGGTCCCAGGCCATCGCCTTCAGCCACGCCACGGAGTCGACCGGGGTCCACTCGGTGGGCTTGTAGTCGTTGCTGAAGCCCAGGGCGGCGTACTCCAGCGAGACGTCCTTGCCGTTCTTGCCCTTGAGGTAGGCGTTGACTCCCTTGGAGTAAGCCTGGAGGTACTTCTTGGTGGAGGGCGACAGCTTCTTGTCGTACTCCTCCTTGGCGACGCGGTCCCAGCCCAGGGTGCGCAGGAACTCGTCGTTCTTGACCTGGCCCTTGCCGAACATTTCGGACAAGCGGCCGGAGGTCATGTGCCGACGCACGTCCATCTCGTAGAACCGGTCCTGCGCCTGGACGTAGCCCTGCGCCATGAACAGGTCCTCGTCGGAGGAGGCGTAGATCTGCGGGATCCCGTAGCCGTCACGCTTCACGTCGACCGGTCCGGACAGGCCGTCGAGAGTGATCGAACCCTTGGTCTGGGGGAAGGAGGCACGGACGGTGCTGATCGACCAGTAGGCCCCGTACGCGATGCCCCCGATGATGGCCAGTACCAGGACGAGGACGATCAGACGGGCTTTGCGCCCCTTTTTCCTGCCGGACTTGCCGGGCTTGTGACCCGTTGAGGCGGTGGTGTTGGGGGGCATCGCTGTCCTTGCTGTCCTTACGCGAGCGGCAGGCGGGCTATGACTTCGAATGAGCGCTGGAGCAACCATAGGCGCAGGGCCCCGTGCCACTTGACGCGGAGTCGGGAACCGACGCGGACGGACGTTCGATCTTGCCCGGCGGAGTGTCAAGAAATCGTCAAGAGTTAGGTAAGGTAACGAAGTAGTTGGGTGCCGGGGGCCTCGACTTCGTGTCCTATGTACATGAGCGTTCACGCGCGTGTGTGCCATGCGTGAACCAGGGAAGGGAACGGCCGCTGACTGTCCACCACCTCAACCAGCTTCTGCTCGTCTGCTCGCTCGTCCTGCTCGTCGCCGTGGCAGCGGTCCGGATCTCCTCGCGCAGCGGGCTCCCCAGCCTGCTCGTCTACCTGGGCATCGGCGTCCTCATGGGCCAGGACGGCATCGGCGACATCCACTTCGACAACGCCGAGATGACCCAGGTCATCGGATACGCGGCCCTGGTCGTGATCCTGGCCGAGGGCGGTCTGGGCACGAAGTGGAAGGAGATCAAACCGGTCCTGCCGGTCGCCTCCGCACTCGCGCTGGTCGGGGTCGGGATCAGCGTCGCGGTCACCGCCGCGGGCGCGCACTATCTGGTCGGGCTCGAGTGGCGGCAGGCGTTCATCATCGGAGCGGTGGTCTCCTCGACGGATGCCGCGGCGGTCTTCTCGGTGCTGCGGAAGGTCCCCCTCCCCGCGCGCGTGACCGGCACGTTGGAGGCCGAGTCCGGCTTCAACGACGCCCCCGTGGTCATCCTGGTGGTCGCCTTCTCCATGGCAGGTCCGGTCGAACACTGGTACGTGCTGGTGGGCGAGATAGCGCTGGAGCTGGCCATCGGCGCGGCCATCGGTCTCGCGGTGGGCTGGCTGGGCGCCTGGGGCCTCAGGCACGTCGCCCTGCCCGCCTCCGGCCTCTACCCCATCGCCGTCATGGCCATCGCGGTGACGGCCTACGCGGCGGGCGCGATGGCGCACGGCAGCGGCTTCCTGGGCGTGTACCTCGCCTCCATGGTCATGGGCAACGCGAAGCTGCCGCACTGGCCCGCCACGCGCGGGTTCGCCGACGGGCTCGGCTGGATCGCCCAGATCGGCATGTTCGTGCTGCTCGGCCTGCTGGTCACCCCGCACGAGCTGGGTGACGACGTGTGGCCCGCACTGGTCATCGGCCTGGTGCTGACCATGGTGGCCCGCCCCCTGAGCGTGGTGTTCTGCCTGGTGCCGTTCCGGCTGCCGTGGCAGGAGCAGGCCCTCATGTCGTGGGCCGGGCTGCGCGGCGCCGTGCCCATCATCCTGGCGACCATCCCCATGGTGGAGGGCGTCGACGCCAGCCGCCGGATCTTCAACATCGTCTTCGTGCTGGTCGTCGTCTACACCCTGATCCAGGGGCCGACCCTGCCGTGGCTCGCCCGCGAGCTGCGCCTCGGCAAGGAGCCCGAGGCCGCCGACCTGGGCATCGAGTCGGCGCCCCTGGAGCGGCTGCGCGGACATCTGCTGTCCGTGGCCATCCCCGAGGGCTCGAAGATGCACGGCGTCGAGGTCCACGAGCTGCGCCTGCCGGCCGGGGCCGCGGTCACCCTCGTCGTCCGCGATGGAAAATCGTTCGTCCCGCTGCCGACGACCGTGCTGCGGCGCGGTGACGAGTTGCTCGTGGTCGCCACGGACCCCGTCCGGGACGCGGCCGAGCGCCGGCTGCGCGCGGTGGGCCGCGGCGGAAAGCTGGCGGGATGGCTGGGGATGAACGGGGCGGAGACGCGCTGAGATGCACTGAGACGCACTGAGACGCACTGAGACGCACTGAGACGCACTGAGACGCACTGAGGGATGCTCGGGCGAGGCTCGTCAAGGACGCGTTTCGTACGGTTCGCACCTCCGGTAATCCCAGGCGGGCGTGGCCATGGTGCTCATTTTCACAGGTGTACGGGGCGGTGATCCGTATACGATGAAGGCGCACCTTGATCGAACCAACTCTGCCTGACGCAGAGCTGGCGCGACCGTATGGCGGCCGGACCACCCCGACGGGGCGCCGGCATCTACCGCAGTTCCGCGCAAGAGGACAGCTCTCGGCGCTCCCGTGCACCGGGACCGCGCTACCAGGTGGCAGAAAGGCACGGCCGTGGCATCCACGGTCACCACCGAGGCGGCGGGGAACTCGTCGGCCTCCTCCCGCCCGGGATACGGGCAGTTGCTGCGCACCCGCGGCGCCTGGACGTTCCTGCTGCCGGGCTTCGCCGCGCGCCAGCCGTTCGCGATGCTCACCATCTCCATCGTGCTGCTCGTCCAGCACACCACCGGTTCCTACGGCGCCGCCGGCGCGGCCGCGGCGGTCACCGGTGTCTCCATGGCGCTGTTCGCGCCCTACAGCGGCCGCCTCGCCGACCGCTACGGCCAGCGCGCGGTGCTGGTCCCGGGCGTGCTGGTGCACACGCTGGCAGGTCTCACCCTGACGGCGCTGGCCCTGGCGCACGCCCCGCTGTGGGCACTGTTCGCGGCGGCCGTCCCCACCGGCGCCTCGGTACCGCAGATCGGGCCCATGGTGCGCGCCCGCTGGGGCGTGACGCTGAAGGACTCGCCCCTGATGACCACGGCGGCCGCTTTCGAGTCCGTCACCGACGAGCTGACCTTCGTCGTCGGCCCGCTCCTCGCGACCGCCCTGTGCACGGCCGTCACCCCGGCCGCGGGCCTGGTGACGGAGGCCATGCTGACCCTGGTCGGCGGGCTGCTGTTCGCCGCGCGGAAGAGCACGCAGCCCGCCGTCACCGCCGACGGCCACGCGCGCGTGGAGCACGTCTCCGCCCTGCGCGTGCCGGGCGTGCGCGTGCTCGCCGTGACGTTCCTCGGCATCGGTTCCGTCTTCGGCGGCATGCAGGTCTCGCTGGCCGCGTTCACCGAGTCGATCGGCCGACCCGGCCTCAACGGCGTCCTCTACGGGATCTTCGCCGCGGGCAACATGCTCTCCGGCCTCGTCTGCGGCGCCGTCGCCTGGAAGGCGGCCCCGCGACACCGGCTGCTCGTCGGATACACCGCCCTCGCGGTGACCGCGTCCGGCCTGTGGGCCGCGCACTCGGTGCTCGTCCTCGCCGGACTCGGCCTCCTGGTCGGCATGTGCATCGCGCCCGCCCTGATCACCGGCTACACCCTGGTGGAGAACCTGGTCCCGGCCGGGGCCCGTACCGAGGCCTTCACCTGGCTGACCGGAGCGGTGGCGCTGGGCCAGGCGGCCGCGGTCACCGTCGCCGGGCAGCTGGAGGACCGCTTCTGGGGCGGCGCCGGGTTCCTGGTCCCGACGGGCGGCACGCTGCTGGCCCTGGCGACCCTGCTGGCACTGCGATCGCGGCTGGTCACACCGCCCCGGACGCGCACGGTCGCACGTGGCGTCGGTCACCGCGAGCCGGTGGCAGTGGACTGATTCTCAGGAATACGTCACTATGGAGCCTCGTTAGCACTCATTGAGTGAGAGTGCCAGGAGGAGACAGTGCCCACCTACCAGTACCAGTGCACCGAGTGCGGCGAGGGCCTCGAGGCGGTGCAGAAGTTCACCGACGACGCCCTGACCGAGTGCCCCAATTGCGGTGGCCGCCTCAAGAAGGTGTTTTCCGCGGTCGGCATTGTCTTCAAGGGATCCGGCTTCTACCGCAACGACAGCCGCGGCTCCTCGTCGAGCAGCGCGCCGGCGTCCAAGTCGTCGTCGGAGTCGAAGTCCTCGGACTCCAAGTCCTCGGACTCCAAGTCCTCGGACTCCAAGGCGTCGGGGTCGAAGTCGTCGGACTCGAAGTCGTCCGGGGCCGGCACCTCGTCCAGCAGCAGCTCCGCCGCGTAGGACCGCTCAAGGACAGACCTGCTCAGGACCCTGCCGTCGTAGGACGGCGGGGTCCTCGGCGTCTGTGAAGTCGTTCTCCAGTTCGGTCTTCGGCGGCTAGTGTGCTGGTCATGGCGAACGCAGAGATCGGTGTAATCGGCGGCTCCGGCTTCTACTCGTTCCTCGAGGACGTGACGGAGATCCAAGTGGACACCCCCTACGGGGCTCCCAGTGACTCCCTCTTCCTCGGCGAGGTCGCCGGCCGCCGGGTCGCCTTCCTGCCCCGGCACGGACGCGGTCACCATCTGCCGCCGCATCGCATCAACTACCGCGCCAACCTGTGGGCACTGCGCTCCGTCGGCGTCCGCCAGGTGCTCGGCCCGTGCGCGGTGGGCGGTCTGCGTCCCGAGTACGGACCGGGCACACTCCTGGTCCCGGACCAGCTGGTCGACCGTACGAAGTCCCGGACCGGGACGTTCTTCGACGGCATGCCGCTGCCCGGCGGCAACGTGCCGAACGTGGTCCACGTGTCCCTCGCCGACCCCTACTGCCCCACCGGCCGGGCGGCCGCGCTGAAGGCGGCGTGTGGCCGGGACTGGGAGCCGGTGGACGGCGGCACGCTGGCCGTGATCGAAGGGCCGCGGTTCTCCACCCGTGCCGAGTCGGTATGGCACCAGGCCCAGGGCTGGTCGGTGGTGGGCATGACCGGTCACCCGGAGGCCGCGCTCGCCCGTGAGCTCGAGCTCTGCTACACCTCCCTGACCCTCGTCACCGACCTGGACGCGGGCGCCGAGACCGGTGAGGGCGTCTCGCACGACGAGGTCCTGCGGGTGTTCGCCGCGAACGTCGACCGGCTGCGGGGTGTCCTCTTCGACGCGGTGGCCGCGCTGCCGTCGACCGAGGAACGGGACTGCCTGTGCGTGAACGCGCTGGGCGGGATGGATCCAGGGTTCGAGTTTCCGTAGGGCCTGAGCAGGGCTGACGCGGGCTACAGGAAACCGGAACGACTCGTTCGGGTGAGGGAGTTGTCCACAACCCGTCGGTAGTCCACGCGTCTCGGCGGGCGGCGGCGCGAAGCCTCATCGTGGGCTTCGCAGGCCGTTCCCTCGTCCCAGGCGGTGATTCCCGTGCCCCTCACTCCCTCTCCCTCTTACGCCCCCTCCCCCTACCCCTCCCTCTTCTCATCCCCTGCCGCCTCGCCCGCCGTACGTCCGCCCGGTGCCGAGGCTCCCGCCACCTGCGAGGTGCCGCACTTCGCCCCGGTGCGGGTGCGCGGCGGGCGGCAGCGGATTCGACGGCTGCTGGGGAACCGGCGGCGAGCCGTGGCGGCCGGGCTCGCCCTGACCGCCGCCGCGCTCGTCGCGGCGGGGCCGACGGAACGGGGAGAGGCGGACCGGGCCCGTGGGCATCCGGAATCACAGCCTCCGACGCACACCGCCTCGCTCGCGGGTGACCGCGCGCCCGAGCGCCGTGCCGTTGAGATGGTGACCGCACCGGTGCGCATCGCCGACGCCGCCACGGTCCGGCTGTTGCGGTCCGGGGACCGGGTCGACGTCATCGCCGCCGGTCAGACGGCGACGGGCGGCGACGCCCAAGTGGTCGCCCACGGGGCGCTGGTGACGAAGGTGCCGGAGGCCGCGGACAGCGCCGCCGGCGACGGGGCGCTCGTCGTGCTCTCGGTGCCACGTGCCACGGCGGCCCGCCTGGTCGGCGCCGGCGCCACGGCCCGGTTGGCGGTGACGCTGTGCTGAGGCTCTGGTTTTGGACACGGCCTCGACAGTCGTACGTAGGTTGCGGAACTGTTTGTTCCCGATCCCCTGTCCATGCGTGCGAGGAGTGTCCCCGAGGTGGCCGACAAGAAGAAGGATCCGAACATCCTGCAGGGCTTCAAGGCCTTCCTGATGCGCGGGAACGTCGTCGATCTGGCAGTAGCGGTGGTCATCGGCGCCGCCTTCACCAACATCGTCAACTCGGTGGTGAAGGGTGTGATCAACCCGCTGGTCGGAGCGATCGGCACGAAGAACCTCGACGGCTACAGCTCGTGTCTGGAATCCCCGTGCAAGGTGGCGGCGGACGGCACGGTCACGAAGGGCGTCCCGATCCTGTGGGGCAGCGTCCTCGGCGCCACGCTGACGTTCGTGATCACCGCGGCGGTCGTCTACTTCCTGATGGTGCTGCCGATGTCCAAGTACCTGGCGCGGCTGGAGACCCGCAGGAAGGCGAAGGAGGGCACACACGAGGTCATCGAGGTGACCGAGCTGGAAGTGCTGAAGGAGATCCGCGACGCGCTGGTCGCCCAGCGCGGGCCGGGTCAGGACCAGCGGTAGCGCGAGCGCCTCACAGGTGGTGGGGCGGCTTCTCGTCGAGGAAGCGCTTGAGGTCGGCGGCGCTGTCACCGTCCGGCCTCGGCCGCTCGCCCCAGCCCCGGTCGGTGTCGTCCGAGGACTGCGCGTCCAGCGGGTCGTCGAAGATCAGCGCGGCCTTCGGGTCGCGCGGCTCGGGGGTGGGAGCGGTACTCATGGCACCAGGGTACGGCGCCGTGATCCCCGGCAATCCGATCACGAGCGTTCGCCCCGGTTGTCTGCTGTGCTGGACCCATGACGTCCAGCCCCGCCCCCTCGTCCGGCGCGCCCGCGCACCACACCCCGCTGCGCCGGCTCACCGCGCGCGGCCGCGGCGAGGCGCACCGGGTGGCCTCGCCGCTGGAGCTCTTCTTCGACCTGTGCTTCGTGGTGGCCATCGCGCAGGCGGGCGCCGAGTTGGTGCACGCCGTGGCGGAGGGGCACGCGGGCCAGGGCATCCTCGACTACGCGATGGTCTTCTTCGCCATCTGGTGGGCGTGGATGAACTTCACCTGGTTCGCCTCCGCCTACGACAACGACGACGTCCTCTACCGGGTCGTCACCCTGATCCAGATCGCCGGCGTGCTGGTGCTCGCGGCCGGTGTGTCCCGTGCCTTCGAGCGGCACGACTTCCTCGTCGTCTGGCTCGGCTACGTGATCATGCGGCTGGCGATGTCCGCCCAGTGGCTGCGGGCCGCGCGGTCCGCGCAGGACGAGGAGCGGACGGCGGCGCGACGGTACGCGGTCGGCGTGCTGCTGTGCCAGATCGGCTGGCTGGGGCTGGTCGTCCTGCCGGAACCGGCCCGGGCCTGGGTGTTCCTCGTGATGGTGGTCCTGGAACTGTGCGTGCCGGTGTACGCGGAGAAGGACTTCTCGACCTCCTGGCATCCGCACCACATCGCCGAGAGGTACGGGCTGTTCACGATCATCGTGCTCGGCGAGACGATCGCCGCGGCCACGGTGGCCGTGAAGTCGGCGGTGGACGAGCACGACGCGCTGGACGAGCTGCTGCCGATCGCCGCGGGCGGTCTGCTGATCGTGTTCTCCGCCTGGTGGATCTACTTCGCGGTGCCGATCCACGGGCATCTGCGCTCCAACGCGCAGGCGTTCCTGTGGGGATACGGCCACTATCCGATCTTCGCCTCGGCGGCCGCGATCGGCGCCGGCCTGGAGGTGGCGGTCGAGGAGACGGTCGGTCAGGCGCACCTGTCCACTTTGGCCGCGTCGGCTGCCGTGACCCTGCCGACGGCGCTGTTCCTGCTGACCCTGTGGGCCCTGCACGCCCGCCACTTCAAGAGGGGCATCAGGCAGCAGCTGGTGTTGCCGGTGGCGGTGCTGCTGGTGATCTGCTGCACCTTCCTGGGGGACTGGGCGGTGCTCGCGGCGGGTGTGGTGTCCGCGCTGGCGGTGGTCGCGGGAGAGACGCTGCGGGCCCGCACGGACGCAGCACCGCACAAGGCGAGGGCGACCGCTCCGGCGGCGTGACGCCCAGCGGTGCGGTGCGGCGCGGGAGACTGGCGGGCATGACAGTTGACGCTCTGACGGATGTCGCCGGGGTGCGCGTGGGACATGCCTCGCGCAGCGGTGACGGTTGGCTCACCGGCACCACGGTCGTGCTCGCCCCGGAGGGCGGGGCGGTCGCCGCGGTGGACGTGCGGGGCGGAGGTCCCGGCACCAAGGAGACCGACGCCCTGGATCCGCGCAACGTGGTGCGGAAGGTCGACGCGGTCGTCCTGACGGGCGGCAGCGCGTACGGGCTCGACGCGGCGTCCGGGGTGATGGCCTGGCTGGAGGAGCAGGGGCGCGGGGTGCGCGTCGGGGTGGATGCGGCGCACGTCGTGCCGGTGGTGCCCGCCGCCTGTGTCTTCGACCTGGGCCGGGGCGGCGACTTCCGGGCCAGGCCGGACGCGGCCACCGGTCGGGCGGCGGTCGAGGCGGCCGCGGCGGACGCACCGGGGGCGCGGGTGCCCGAGGGATGTGTGGGTGCCGGTACGGGGGCCGCGGTCGGGCCGCTGAAGGGCGGAGTGGGCAGCGCGAGCACCGTCCTCGACTCGGGGATCACGGTGGCGGCGCTGGTGGTGGCCAACGCGGCCGGATCGGTGCTCGATCCGGAGACGGGGGTGCTGTACGGGGAGTTGTTCCAGGCACGCCTGGAACGGCCGGAGGCGCGGGTGCACGAGGCCGCGCGGCGGCGGCTGGCCGAGGTGGCGGCGAGGAACCCGGTTCCCCCGTTGAACACCACGCTCGCCGTGGTCGCGACGGACGCGGATCTGTCCAAGGCACAGGCGCAGAAGCTGGCCGGCACGGCACACGACGGTATCGCGCGTGCCGTACGGCCCGTGCATCTGCTCAATGACGGGGACACGGTGTTCGCGCTGGCCACGGGGGCTCGTCCGCTCGCGGCCGGGGACCCGCTCGCGCTGAACGAGGTCCTCGCGGCGGGGGCGGACATGGTGACGCGGGCGATCGTGCGGGCGGTGCGGGCGGCGGAGCCGGTGGCCGGGCCGGGCGGGGAGTGGCCGTCGTACGAGGAGCTGTACGGGCGGCCGTAACTCCGCCTTCGACGCGGGCGATTGTCCCGGTTCTGTCACTGATGCCGTTTCGGGCGGTCGGCGGGAACCTCACCGGCCGCCGGTCCCCTCTTTGTCCACGGAACGGAGCGGACCACCCACATCACACGAACCTGGAGCAGCCCGTGACAACGCCTGACATAGCAGCGCGGCGTGCGCTGGCGTCCTGTGCCGCCCTGTTGGTCGGCGCACTCACCCTCACCGCCTGCGGCGGCAGCGCGAACGCCAAGGGCGATGACAAGGGCGGCAAGGGCTCGGCCGCGGCCGCCGGCGCGGAGATCGCCATCTCGGCCAAGGACGGCTCGACCGGCGCGTCGATCAACACGACCGGCGTGAAGGTCAGCGACGGCCGGCTGACCGAGGTGACGATGACGGTGGCGGGCACCGGGCACGCCGTGCCGGGGGCCATCTCCGCGGACGGCGGCTCGTGGAAGCCGAAGGAGCAGCTGGAGCGCGGGACGAAGTACGAGATCTCGGCGACGGCGAAGGGCGCGGACGGCAGGGCCACGTCCGCCCGTTCGGCCTTCACCACGATCAGCAAGGCGAACAGCTTCATCGGGACGTACACGCCGGACAACGGCACGACGGTCGGCGTGGGGATGCCCGTGTCGTTGACCTTCGACAAGGCGATCAGCCACAAGAAGGCCGTCCAGTCGCACATCACGGTGACCTCCAGCGGTGGGCAGCAGGTGGTGGGGCACTGGTTCGGGGCGCAGCGGCTCGACTTCCGGCCGCAGGAGTACTGGAAGGCCGGCTCCAAGGTCACGATGAAGATCGACCTGGACGGTGTGAAGGGCGCGAACGGCATCCAGGGCGTGCAGAAGAAGACCGTCACCTTCAGCATCGGCCGGTCGCAGGTCTCCACGGTCGACGTCGACACGCAGACGATGACGGTGGCGCGGGACGGCAGGACGATCCGTACGGTGCCGATCTCGGCCGGTAGTCCGCAGTTCACGACGTACAACGGGCAGATGGTGATCTCCGAGAAGTACCAGCAGATCCGGATGGACAGCAGGACGGTCGATCTCGCCAACGCGTACGACATCCCGGACGTTCCGCACGCGATGCGTCTGACCCAGTCGGGGACCTTCATCCACGGCAACTACTGGTACAACAAGGGCAACCCGCCCTTCGGCCACGAGGGCACCAGCCACGGGTGCGTGGGCCTTCAGGACGTGCGGGGCGCACAGGGGGACACGCCCGCCAAGTGGTTCTACGACAACTCGATGATCGGTGACGTGGTCATCGTGAAGAACTCCCCGGACAAGAAGGTGGCGCCCGACAATGGGCTCAACGGCTGGAACCTGCCGTGGAGCGAGTGGGTGGCCGGGAGCGCCGACTGACCGGATCAAGTCATGTTCGACGGGCCGAACTTGACGGGGCGACGGGCCGTGCGGGAACTTTTCGCACGGCCCCGGCGTTTTCAATGACGTACGTTTTCTCGGTTCCCGGACACGATGTCCGACCGAGGGGCTACGGTATGCACCCACAAGGTGACATGCAGCAACGCCGGGAGAAACCTTGAGCGTTCCGTACGAGACGGCAGCGTACGAACCACCCGAGTCGCCCGAGTCTCCGGAGGAGCACCTCGCGCGGCTCCTCGGCCGCGCCCTGAACAGCTTCGAACTGCCCGACGAGACGCTGTGCCGGCTGGACTGCGCGCTGGCGCACGACAGCTCACTGCACTCCGCGCACCACAGCGCGGGTCTGCACCGGGAGACCTACCGGCACACCTGGCTGCTCGCCGACGGCTCGGCCGTCACTCTGTGGGAGCTGGTGCACAACACCGGGCGGGGCAGCGAGCCGCAGCACGAGGTGTACGTCGACGAGGAGGAGCTGCGCGCGGCCACGGCGCGGCTGCCGCTGCCGCCGGACGCCCCCGACTTCGAACTGCCGGTGACGGTCCAGCTCTCCCCCGCGTTCCAGCCCCGGCACTCCTACGTGCCCGACGAGTCCGCGGACCACGGCCGCCGGCTGCTGCGCCGGGCGGAGAACGCGGACCGGCCCGGCGCCGACACCGCCGCCCTGCTGGCCACGGCGTTCGCCTACCAGATCACCCAGGCCTTCGGACGCCCCTGCCGGGCCGGCCGTATCGGGCTGGGCTTCTCGCTCTACGAGCACGCGTTCCTGCTGGCCGACGGCCGGGAGATGTCCCTCTGGGAGGTCGAGCACACGGCGACGCCCGACGGGCGGCACATGTGCGAGGTGTACGACACGGAGGACGCGGCACGCGAGGCGATGGAGCGGCGGGCCGCGCAGGTCTCCTGAGGCGCCGCGGGCATCCGCGCCCCCGAGGGGCCGCCGTGCTAGCCGCGGTCGTTCAACTGCCGTATCAGGACCGCGAAGGTGTCCCGTTCCGCCGGGGTGAGTTCGACGGCCTCGCGGTGGGGGCCGGTCTGCCGTTGGTCCGGGACGGCGTACAGGGCGGCGGAGCCGGTGTGCCAGACGGTGACCTCGGCGCGGGCCCGGCGCAGCATGCGGATCAGGCCGACCAGCCAGGCGACGGAGACCAGGGCGAGGAAGGCCACGCCCGTCAGCTGGAGGATCGAGACGTGCTGAGGCATGCGTCCCAGTAGACACCACGGCCCGGGACTTTGGCCCCGGACCGTGATGTATCTCGCAGGTGGTGTGAACGACTCACACCGCGTCAAAAGCGCGCAGAGCGGTGGCCCTCAGGCGGCGACCGGCTGCTTCGCCTGCGACGCCGAGCCGGCCGCACCGTCCTGCGCGGCTCCGGCGGCCGTGGTGCCCGCGGCCGGCTTGCGCAGGCCCTTGAGGACGACGACCAGCGCGGTGGTGACCCCCACGCCCGCGGCGATGGCGACCAGGTACAGGAACGGGTTGCCGATCAGCGGGACCACGAAGATGCCGCCGTGCGGGGCGCGCAGGGTGGCGCCGAAGGCCATCGACAGGGCGCCGGTGATCGCGCCGCCGACCATCGAGGACGGGATGACGCGCAGCGGGTCGGCGGCGGCGAACGGGATCGCGCCCTCGGAGATGAAGGAGGCACCCAGGACCCAGGCGGCCTTGCCGTTCTCGCGCTCGGTCGGCGTGAAGAGCTTGCCGCGCACGGTCGTCGCCAGCGCCATGGCCAGCGGCGGGACCATACCGGCCGCCATCACCGCGGCCATGATCTTCATCGCGGAGTCGCTCGGGTTGGAGACGGCGATCCCGGCGGTGGCGAAGGTGTACGCGACCTTGTTGACGGGGCCGCCGAGGTCGAAGCACATCATCAGGCCGAGCAGGGCGCCGAGCAGGACGGCGTTGGAGCCGGTGAGGCCGTTCAGCCAGTCGGTCAGACCCTTCTGCGCCTCGGCGATGGGCTTGCCGATCACGACGAACATCAGGAAGCCGACCACCGCCGAGGAGATCAGCGGGATCACCACCACCGGCATGATGCCGCGTACCGCCGCCGGGATCTTAACGCGCTGGATCGCCAGCACCACACCACCGGCGATCAGACCGGCGGCCAGACCGCCCAGGAAGCCCGCGTTGATGGTCACCGAGATCGCACCGCCGACGAAGCCGGGCACGAGGCCGGGCCGGTCGGCCATGCCGTAGGCGATGTAACCGGCGAGGACCGGGACCAGGAACCCGAAGGCGACGCCGCCGATCTGGAAGAGCAGCGCGGCCCAGCTGTCGGTCTGGGTCCACACGAAGTGGTCCATGACCGACGGCGCCTTGTTGATCTTGTAGCCGCCGATCGCGAAGCCGAGGGCGATCAGGAGTCCGCCCGCGGCGACGAACGGGACCATGTAACTGACGCCGGACATCAGCCACTTGCGCAGCTTGGTGCCGTAGCCCTCGGTGGAGTCTCCGGCGCGCTCGACGGGCGTCGCACCCGGAGCGCCGGCGGTGACCTCGCCGCGCTCGGCCTTGCCGCGCACCTCGCTGATCAGCTCTCCGGGCCGGTTGATGCCGGCCTTCACACCGACGTCGACGGTGGGCTTGCCGGCGAAGCGGTCCTTCTCCCGTACGGGCACGTCGTGAGCGAAGATCACGGCGTCCGCGGCCGCGATGACCGCCGGGTCCAGCCGGGTGAAGCCCGCCGAGCCCTGGGTCTCCACGACGAGTTCGACACCCGCCTCGCGGCCGGCGTTCTCCAGCGACTCGGCCGCCATGTAGGTGTGGGCGATGCCGGTGGGACACGAGGTGACGGCGACGATCCGGAACGGCCGCTCCTCCGCGGCCTGCTCCTCGGTGGCGGCCGGGGCCGCGACCGTGGCGGCGTCGGCGGAGGCCGCCGCCGACGCCGCCACGGAGTCTTCGGAACGCGCCGTTTCGGCTTCGGTGGACCCGGCGTCTGCGGGCTCGTCCCCGCGGATCAGCGCGGCCGCCTCGGCCGCCGCGTCCACGGACCGCAGCGCGGCGGTGAACTCGGCGTTCATCAGCTGCCGGGCCAGCGACGAAAGGATCGTCAGGTGGGCGTCGTCGGCGCCGGCCGGCGCGGCGATCAGGAAGATCAGGTCGGCGGGGCCGTCCGCCGCGCCGAAGTCGATCCCGGCTGTGCTGCGCCCGAAGGCGAGCGTCGGCTCGGTGACGTACTCACTGCGGCAGTGCGGGATGCCGATGCCACCGTCGAGGCCGGTGGGCATCTGTGCTTCGCGCGCGGCCACGTCGGCGAGGAAGCCGTCCAGGTCGGTCACCCGGCCCAGGGCCACCATGCGCTCGGCGAGGGCACGCGCCGCCGCTTCCTTGGTATCGGCGGACAGGTCGAGGTCGACCAGGTCCGCGGTGATCATGTCGCTCATCGCGGGCTCCTTCGCACGCGTATCGCCCGGCAGGGGGGATGGGCGGGAGAGGGGACGGGGGTGCTGTGGGGGGTGACGAGAGGGGTGGGGGTGGGGGCGAGGGCGTGGGGGATGGCGGGTAACACGGAGCCTCGCCACTCCGGGGCAGCTGACCGAGCGGTCGTGGCCCGGCGAACGGCCGCGGCTGAGCAAGCGGTCGTAGCACGACCAACGGCCGCGGCTGACCGAGCGGCGGCTGAGCAAGCGGCCGTAGCACGACCAACGGCCGCGGCTGAGCAAGCGGCCGTAGCACGACCAACGGCCGCGGCTGAGCAAGCGGTCGTAGCTGAGCGGACGTTCATGCCACCGGCTCCTTCAGTACGCGGTCCACCGGCACCCGGGCCGTGACCGTCACCGCCGCGAGGTCCAGGTCGCCCGGCTCCGGCATCACGCTGCCGGGCAGCTGCACGGCGGCCGCGCCGTGCGCGACGGCGGAGGCGAGCGCGTCGGGCCCGCTGCCGCCGGCGATCAGGAAACCGGCGAGCGAGGAGTCGCCGGCGCCGACGTTGCTGCGTACGACGTTTACCCGCGCGCTGCCGAACCAGGCGCCGTCGGCGTTCACGAGCAGCTGCCCATCGGCGCCCAGGCTCGCCAGGACGGCACCCGCGCCCATCGCGCGCAGCTGCTCGGCCGCCTTCACGGCGTCGCCCACGGTGGCCAGCGGGCGCCCGACGGCCTCCGCGAGCTCCTCGGCGTTCGGCTTCACCACGTCGGGCCGCTCGCGCAGCGCCGCGAGGAGAGCGGGGCCGGAGGTGTCCAGGGCGATACGCGTGCCGGCGGCGTGCGCACGGGCGACCAGGTCGGCGTACCAGGACGGCGCGAGGCCCCGGGGCAGGCTGCCGCAGCAGGCGATCCAGGCGGCGTCGCGGGACTGCTCGCGCACGGTCTCCAGGAGCAGTTCCTGCTCGGCGTCGGACAGCTCGGGTCCGGGAGCGTTGATCTTCGTCAGGACCCCGTCGGACTCCGCGAGCGCGATGTTGGAGCGGGTGGCCCCGGCGACCGGCACCGGCGCGACCTCGATGCCCTGCGCGTCGAGCAGGTCGGCGACGAGTGCGCCCGGCGCACCACCCAGGGGCAGGACGGCGACCGTGCGCTGCCCGGCGGCCGCGACGGCGCGCGAGACGTTCACGCCCTTGCCGCCGGGGTCCATGCGCTCGCCGGTGGCGCGGATGACCTCGCCGCGGTCGAGGGACGGGACCTCGTAGGTGCGGTCCAGGGACGGGTTCGGGGTGACGGTGAGGATCATGCGCGCACTACTTCCGTGCCGCCGCGCTCGATCGCGACGGCGTCTTCGGGGGACAGCCCGCTGTCGGTGATCAGCAGGTCCACGTCGCTCAGGCCGGCGAAGCGGGCGAAGTGCTCCTGGCCGTGCTTGGCGGAGTCGGCGAGCAGCACGACCCGGCGGGCGGCGGCGACGGCGGCCCGCTTCACGGCGGCCTCGGCGAGGTCGGGGGTGGTCAGACCGTGTTCCGCGGAGAAGCCGTTGGCCGCCACGAAGAGGACGTCCGCCCGGATCTCCCCGTACGCCCGCAGCGCCCAGGCGTCCACGGCGGCGCGCGTACGGTGCCGTACGCGCCCCCCGACGAGGTGGAGCTGCATGCCGGGGTGGTCCGCGAGGCGGGCCGCGATCGGCAGGGAGTGCGTGACGACGGTGAGTTCGGCCTCCAGCGGCAGTGCGGCCGCAAGGCGCGCGATCGTCGTACCGGCGTCGAGGATCATGGTGCCCTCGGTGGGCAGCTCGGCGAGGGCCGCCTTGGCGATGCGGTCCTTCTCGTCGGCGGCGGTCGACTCCCGCTCGGCGATGTCCGGCTCGAAGTCGAGCCGCCCGACCGGGATGGCCCCGCCATGCACCCGGCGGACCAGGCCGGCGCGGTCGAGGGCCTTCAGGTCCCGGCGGATCGTCTCCGCCGTGACCTGGAACTCCTCGGCCAGCGACACGACATCCACCCGACCGCCGTCACGGGCGAGCCGGAGAATCTCCTGCTGCCGCTCCGGTGCGTACATGTCCGTTCGCCTCCGACCGATGCCCGAACTTGTGGTTTCGGTGGGAGGCTACGCCCGGATTTCCGGAAAGTAAACAGGTTCGGGCTTCACTCGGACATGAACGGACTTCACGGCGGGACTTCACGGTGGGCCCCGGTGCGCCCCGGTTGGCCTCAGCCCACCAGTTCGGACGTCCGCTTCCCCGCCGGAAGCGGCTCCTCGGCCGCGCCCTCGATGTGCTGGGCCGGGCGCTTGGGGAGGGCGAACATCACGACGAAGATGGTGACGAGGACCGCGGCGACCCAGCCGAGGGCGTGCTTGAAGGCGTTGACGAACTCGGGGCCGACCCGGTCCGGGGCCAGGTTGTCGTCGATGACGCCGAAGAAGACCACGGAGACCAGGCCCAGGCCCAGGGCGTTGCCCATCTGCTGGACGGTGTTGATGAGGCCGGACGCTGAGCCGGCGTGTTCGCGGGGAACCTCGGAGAGGACCGCGTCGGTGAGCGGGGCGACGATCAGGCCCATGCCGGCGCCCATCACGACCAGCGGGAGAGCCATCTGCCAGGAGGTGATGGACATGCCGTACCGGTCGGACTCCCAGATGTAGAGCAGGACACCCGCCGCCATCAACAGCGCGCCCGCCTGGAGCACCTTGCGGCCGAAGCGCGGGACCAGTTTCTGGACGGACAGTCCGGCCGCCGTGGAGACGGCGATGGAGAAGGGCACGCCCGTCAGGCCCGAGCGCAGGGCACTCCAGCCGAGGCCGATCTGCATGTACAGCGTCCAGACCAGGAAGAAGACGCCGAGCCCGACGCCGAAGACGGTCTGCACAGCGATGCCGGCCGCGAAGCTCTTCACCTTGAACAGCGACAGCTCGATCAGCGGCGAGCCGTCCCGGGCCGCCTTGCGCCGCTCGTACGCCACCAGCCCCGCGAAGACGACGAGCGAACCGGCCATCGAGAGGTACCCCCACAGCGGCCAGCCCAGCTCACGGCCGCGGGTGAGCGGGTAGAGCAGCATCAGCAGGCCGAGGGTGACCAGGGCGACCCCGACGAGATCCAGTTTCAGCGCCCTCGGAGCCTTGGACTCGGTGATGAAGCGGGTGCCGAGGACCAGGCCCAGGATGCCGACGGGCAGGTTGATCAGGAAGATGGGCCGCCACTCGAGGCCGAAGAGGTTCCACTGCGTGAGCAGTGCGCCGAGCAGCGGTCCGGAGACCGCGCCCAGGCCGACGATCGCGCCGAAGAGCCCGAACACCTTGCCGCGCTCGTGCGCCGGGAAGGTGGCGTGCACGATCGACAGCACCTGCGGCACCATCAGCGCCGCCATCGCGCCCTGGAGGATACGGGCGGCGACCAGCATCTCCGGGTTCGCGGCGAGGCCGCAGAGGGCGGAGGCGAGGGTGAAGCCGCCGATGCCCGCGAGGAACAGGCGCTTGCGGCCGTGGATGTCGCCGAGGCGGCCGCCAGTGATCAGGCCCGCGGCGAAGGCGAGGGCGTAGCCGGCGGTGATCCACTGGATCTGGCTGAAGGAGGCGCCGGCGTCGCGCTGGATCGACGGGATCGCGATGTTCACGATGGTGACGTCGACGAGGTCCATGAAGGCGGCGGTCATCACGATCGCGAGGGCGAACCAGCGGCGGCGGTCGCCCGGGGTGTCCGTTTCACCCCGGCCGGCGGTGGTGCGGATGGTGTCCGTTGAGGTCATGGGACGAAGTTAGAACGCCAATAGGTCTGATCGTGACCTACTTGTGCGCGATTCTCACTCTCATGACAACGGACACTCCGGCTCGACTCCTGCAGCTACTGTCCCTGCTCCAGACGCCCCGTGAATGGCCCGGCGGTGAGCTCGCCGATCGGCTCGGGGGGTCCCGCCGTACCGTGCGTCGGGACATCGACCGGTTGCGGGAGCTGGGGTATCCCGTGCAGGCGAGCATGGGGGCCGACGGGGGGTACCGGCTGGTGGCCGGCAAGGCGATGCCGCCGCTCGTGCTGGACGACGAGGAGGCGGTGGCGATCGCGGTGGGGCTGCGGGCGGGGGCCGGGCACGCGCTGGAGGGGGTGGACGAGGCGTCGGTGCGGGCGCTGGCCAAGCTGGAGCAGGTGCTGCCGTCCCGGCTGCGGCACCGGGTGACCACGTTGCAGGCCGCGACCACGCCGCTGACCAGTGGGGACGGGGCGAGCATCGCGCCCGAGACGCTGACCGTCATGGCGGGGACGGTGGCGGGGCGGGAACGGTTGCGGTTCGCCTATCGGGCGGGGGACGGGAGTACGTCGCGGCGGCTGACCGAACCGTATCGGCTGGTGTCGACCGGGCGGCGCTGGTATCTCGTCGCGTACGACCTGGACCGGGCGGACTGGCGGACGTTCCGCGTCGACCGGGTGAGCGAGCCGTTCGCGACCGGGGCTCGGTTCACTCCACGAGAGGTGCCGGAGGGGGACGCGGCGGAGTATCTGCGGCGGTCGATCCGGCGGCGGCAGGACGCGGGCGAGGCGGAGTACGACTTCGAGGTGGTCTTCCGGGCCTCGGCGGAGGTGGTCTCGGCGCGGCTGTGGGGGGCGCTGGGGACCCCGGAACCGCTGGAGGGCGAGGGAGAAGGGGGCGAGGGAGAAGGGGGCGAGGAGTCGTGCCGGCTGCGGGGGCGGACGGCGGAGCCGGTGGAGTGGCTGGCGGTCCGGCTCGCGATGGTGGGGTGCGAGTTCTCCGTACGGGGGCCTGCGCAGTTGGCGGAGCGCGTACGGGAGTTGGGGGCGCGGTTGAGCCGAGCTGGGGGTGGAGGGTGAGGCGGCTCGGGGTGGCCGCGGCACGTGCTCGGCAGGGCGTGCGCGGGGTGTGGGTGGGTGCGTGGCAGAATCGGGCGTTCGGGTGGGTCACCCCGTGGTTCAGGTACGGGGTGGCCCGCCCTTTGGTGTGCCGCGGGAGAAGTAGAGCCGGGCTCCGGCGCCCGGGGGGGGGAGAGCGCCGGAGCCCGGCTCGGGGAAAGTCCCGGCGCCGGGGGGATTGCGTCGGGACTTGGTCTTGGGGCCCGGGTGGAGGTCCCGGGAGGGGGAGGAACTGGCCTTT
Organism: Streptomyces griseus subsp. griseus; assembly: GCF_000720255.1. Taxonomy (GTDB): domain Bacteria; phylum Actinomycetota; class Actinomycetes; order Streptomycetales; family Streptomycetaceae; genus Streptomyces; species Streptomyces griseus_I. The sequence continues at coordinate 51,713 of NZ_JOJE01000051.1, forward strand.
CGTGGAGTCTTGTTCCCGGAGACCAGGGTTTGAAGCGGCCTTACCTCGCCATGTTTACGCGGGCTTTGCCACCCGGCGCACGCCCTCGGCGCGGCATCGTCCGCCGGACCACCGCCCGCACCGCCGGCCTACGCACTGGAGACCTGCGCACCACCGGCCTGCGCACTGGAGACCTGCGCACCACCGGCCTGCGCACCAGCGACCTGCGCACCACCGGCCTGCGCACCAGCGACCTGCGCACCACCGGCCTGCGCACCAGCGACCTGCGATCTGGCGGATGCGCTCGCGGGTGAGGCCGTGCTCCTTGCCGACCTCGGTCAGCGTGCGTTCCCGGCCGTCCTCGATGCCGTACCGCATCTTGATGATGGAGGCCGTGCGCTGGTCGAGGCGGCCGATGAGGTCGTCGAGGCCCTCGCTGCGCAGCAGGGTGAGGACGGACTGCTCGGGGGAGACCGCCGACGTGTCCTCCAGGAGGTCGCCGAACTGCGTCTCGCCCTCGTCGTCCACCGACATGTTCAGCGAGACCGGGTCACGGGCCCAGTCGAGCACGTCGATCACGCGCTCCGGCGTGGAGCCGAGCTCCGCGGCGATCTCCGCGGGCTCCGGGTCGCGGCCGTTCTCCCGGTTGAACTCGCGCTGTACGCGGCGGATCCGGCCGAGCTCCTCCACGAGGTGGACGGGCAGGCGGATCGTGCGGGACTGGTCCGCTATCGAGCGGGTGATCGCCTGGCGGATCCACCAGGTCGCGTACGTCGAGAACTTGAAGCCCTTGCGGTAGTCGAACTTCTCGACCGCGCGGACCAGGCCGGCGTTGCCCTCCTGGATCAGGTCGAGCAGGGGCAGGCCGCTGCGGGGGTAGCGGCGCGCCACGGCGACGACCAGGCGGAGGTTGGAGCGGATGAAGACGTCCTTGGCCCGCTCGCCCTCGGCGACCAGGGCCTCGAGCTCCTCACGGGTGGCGTCCGCCTTGGACTCCTCGTACCCGTCGAGGACCTGGCGCGCGAATACCCCCGCTTCGATGGTCTGCGACAGCTCGACCTCCCTGGCGGCGTCGAGCAGCGGCGTGCGCGCGATCTCGTCGAGGTACATGCCGACCAGGTCGCGGTCGGCGATCTCGCCGCCATGGGCGCGAACACTGCTTGCCGAGTCGACCGTCTCGCCGGAGGCGGACTGACGACGGGCGACGGCACGGGTTGCCATGCGTGCTCCCTTGCGATTGGTGGGTGGTCAGCGGGTGGTCCCTCGGACGCCGGACACCTGTCTGTTGTCTTCAGCGCTCGGAGCGCTCTATGACTCCTCAACGCTCCGGACTCTTGTCGAGTGCCCTGCATCCGAAGGAAACAACGACTGGAATCAGGACAGAATTCCCGCCTGCCCCCCGATTCTTCTGATCATGCAGTACCCTGTCCGGCCACATGAGGAGGAGCGATGCCGCCCGAGCGGGCAGAGGTGCAGGTCAGGCCAGGAGTCGAGGCGGACCTCGACGCCCTCACGGATCTCTACAACCACTACGTGCGTGAGACGTCCATCACATTCGACACTGCGGCCTTCACGGCGGAAGAACGCCGCCCTTGGCTGCTCTCCCACCCTGAAGACGGGCCGTACCGGCTGATGGTTGCCAGGGACACGGACTCACAGGAGATCCTGGGCTACGCCACATCCAGCCCTTACCGGCCGAAGGCCGCGTACTCGACCTCGGTGGAGGTCACGGTCTACGTCGCCCCGTACGCGGGCGGGCGCGGCATCGGCACGCTCCTGTACAAGGCGCTCTTCGAGGCGCTCTCCGGCGAGGACGTGCACCGCGCCTACGCGGGCATCGCACAGCCGAACGAGGGGTCCGTCCGGCTGCACGAGCGCTTCGGCTTCCGCTACGTCGGCACGTACCACGAGGTGGGCCGCAAGTTCGGCCGCTACTGGGACGTCGCCTGGTACGAGAAGAAGCTCTGAGCTGTTCTCCGGCAGCCCCAGCCGATCCGCGGCGACCGCCTCGGTCGAAGTGGAGCAACCGTCTCGGCCGAACTGGAGCGTCCGTCTCAGCCGAACTGGAGCGACCGCTTCGCCAGCCCCATCCAGAAGCCGTCGATCACGGACTTCTGTGCGTCGAGCTCCCCGTCGGCCTCCGCCGCGCCCATGGTGACGAACAGGGGGGCGAAGTGCTCGGTGCGCGGGTGGGCGTAGCGGCCGGCCGGGGCCTTGTGGAGGAAGTCCAGCAGGCCGTCCCAGTCGCGGGTCTCCAGGGCGCGGCGGCCCCAGTCGTCGAACTCCGCGGACCAGCTCGGCACGCCCGGGCCGGTGTGGCGCAAGGCGGCCAGGTTGTGGGTGAAGAAGCCGGAGCCGACGATCAGCACACCCTCGTCGCGCAGCGGCGCGAGCTTGCGGCCGATCTCCATCAGCCGCACCGGGTCGAGGGTCGGCATGGAGACCTGGAGCACCGGGACGTCGGCCTCGGGGAACATCTCGACGAGCGGCACGTACGCGCCGTGGTCGAGGCCGCGGTCCGGTATGTCCTGGACGGGGATGCCGGGGGCGCGCAGCAGCTTGCGCACGGATTCGGCCAGTTCCGGCGCGCCGGGGGCTCCGTAGCGGACCTGGTAGTAGTGCTCGGGGAAGCCCCAGAAGTCGTAGACGAGGGGGACGGTCTCGGTGGCGCCGAGGGCCAGCGGGGCCTCCTCCCAGTGGGCGGAGACCATCAGGATCGCCTTGGGCCGCGGCAGGTCGGCGGACCACTTGGCGAGCTGACCGGGCCAGATCGGGTCGTCCGCCAGCGGCGGCGCGCCGTGACTGAGGTACAGGGCGGGCATGCGCTCCTGGGTTGCGGCGGACATGGCGGCGACTCCTTCCGGAGGTGGGTTCGAGGGAGGCCCTGAACGTTGCTTGAAACCTAAAGCATTACCCCATGCACACTACAGCCACTTAGTTCAAGTTTCAAGGACGTAGCCTTTACAGTGGGATACATGAACACGGCATCCGCATCCGCTGAAGAGCCGCAGTGGCTCACCGCCGAGGAGCAGCGCGTCTGGCGCTCCTACCTGCACGCCACCACTCTCCTCGAGGACCATCTCGACCGCCAGCTCCAGCGTGACGCGGGCATGCCGCACATCTACTACGGCCTCCTCGTCAGCCTCGTCGAGGCTCCGAAGCGCCGGCTGCGCATGACGGAGCTGGCGATGAAGTCGAAGATCACCCGGTCCCGGCTCTCCCACGCCATCGCCCGCCTGGAGAAGAACGGCTGGGTGCGGCGCGAGGACTGCCCCTCCGACAAGCGCGGTCAGTTCGCCGTGCTGACGGACGCCGGCCTGGAGGTGCTGCGGCGTACCGCGCCGGGGCATGTGACCGCCGTACGGCAGGCGCTGTTCGACCGGCTGAGCCCGGAACAGCAGAAGTCCCTCGGCGAGATCATGCAGATCGTCGCCGAGGGACTTCAGCCCAACGAAGCGGGTGCGGACCTGCCCTGGCTGCGCTGAGCGCGCGGCCGGGGCAGGTCCTGGGAACCGTAAGGACGAGACGTCCCCTTCCTCGTCCGTACGGAGGGCCCGAAGGGGTACGGCCGAGAGGCCGCCGTCAGTGGGCGACCACCGGCACCGGCACCTCGTCCGCGGCCTCGGCCCCGGAACCGGTCACGGCGGTGGTGCCCGGCCGACCGGCGTTGATCAGGGTCAGGGCGATGCCCGCGGCCACCACGAGGATGCCTACGGCGAACCAGATCGCGCTGGTGTAGCCCTGCACCATGCCCTCCAGCTGGACCAGCTGCTGCTGGGGCTTGGAGGCCGCCGAGCCGATGTGGTCCTTGATGTACGACGTCGTCGCGGAGGCGGCGATCGTGTTCAGCAGGGCGGTACCGATCGCGCCGCCCACCTGCTGCGAGGTGTTGACCATCGCGGAGGCGACACCGGCGTCCCGCGCCTCGACGCCCTGCGTGGCCAGGGCCATGGCCGGCATGAACGCCGTACCCATGCCGAGGCCGAGCATCAGCATCGCCGGCAGCAGCAGGGCGGCGTAGGAGGAACCGATCTCCAGCTGGGTCAGCAGGAGCATGCCCACGGCGGCGACCAGGAAGCCGGGGCCCATCAGCAGCCGGGGCGCGACCCGGGTCATCAGCCGGGCGCCGATCTGCGTGGACCCGGTGATCATGCCCACGATCATCGGCAGGAAGGCGAAGCCGGTCTTCACCGGCGAGTAACCCTTCACGACCTGGAGGTAGTAGGTCAGGAAGAGGAACAGACCGAACATCGCGATGATCGCCAGGCCCAGCGAGAGGTAGACACCGCCACGGTTGCGCTCGGTGACCACGCGCAGCGGCAGCAGCGGGGCCTTGACCTTGGACTCGACGAGCACGAAGGCGAGCAGCAGGACACCGGAGGCGACGAACATGCCGATGGTCAGGGAGTCGCTCCAGCCCTCGGACTCGGCGCGGGTGAAGCCGTAGACGAGAGACACCAGGCCCAGGGTGGACAGGATCACGCCCGGGACGTCGAGCGGCGAGCGGTTGCGGCCGCCCTCCGGCTCACGGATGACGAAGTAGGCGCCGGCCGCGGCGACGATCGCGAACGGGATGTTCACGAAGAACGTCCAGCGCCAGTCCAGGTACTCGGTGAGGAAGCCGCCGAGGATCAGACCCACGGCACCGCCGCCACCGGCGATCGCGCCGTAGATGCCGAACGCCTTGGCGCGCTCCTTGGCGTCGGTGAACATCACGGCGAGCAGGGAGAGCGCGGCGGGCGCGAGCAGTGCGCCGAACGCGCCCTGGAGCGCGCGGGCGCCGAACATCATCGCCTCGTTGGTGGCCGCGCCGCCCAGCGCGGATGCCGCGGCGAAGCCGCCCAGGCCGACGACGAAGGCGCGCTTGCGGCCCCACAGGTCGGCGATACGGCCGCCGAACAGGAGGAGTCCGCCGAAGGCGAGGGCGTAGGCCGTGACGACCCACTGCCGGTTGCCGTCGGATATGCCCAGGTCCTGCTGGGCGGAGGGCAGGGCGATGTTCACGATGGTCGCGTCGAGGACGACCATCAGCTGGGCGAGCGCGATGAAGACGAGCGCTTTCCAGCGGTTGGCGTCCGGGACGCCTGGAGCCTTTACGGCTGTTTCAGACATAGGGGTACCCACTTCGGGACTTCGTGACGGAAGAAGACGTCCTGAAGGACGGCTCCGGGGGACGGCTCGTCGGCCTCGGCGGCCGTGAGCTGTGTGTGGTGACTTGGAGAGTGGCGACTTGGAGAGTGGCGACTTGGAGTGTGGTGACTTGGAGTGTGGTGACTCGGATGTCGCGCTGAACTGATCGGTCAGGCCTGGCGCAGATCCTCCAGGGTCGTCGCCGTGCCCGGCAGGACAGAACGGGCCGGGGCCCGCAGTCCGTCCAGGAACAGCTGAAGATGGCGGTGTACGAAGCGGTCGGCGCTGAGACAGCCGGTGCCGGCCGGGGGCCGGCTCAGCTGGGCCACGACGACCATCAGGTCACCGACGTCCACGTCGGCGCGGAGCTGCCCGGCCGCCTGAGCGCGGGCCATGACCTCCTGGATGATCCGCTCGGCCCGCTCGCGCGCGGCGACCAGGTCGGCGTGGTTCTCGTCGAAGGTGCTGGAGATCATCGGGCACAGCGCGCTGATCCGCTCGTCGGCGGCGGTGTGCACGAAGCGCTCCAGAGCCTCGAAGGCGTCGCTGTTCTCGGCGAGGGCGGTCTCGGCGGCCCGCACGGTGCGGTCCATGACCGAGCAGACGACCTCGCGCACGAGCGCGTCGCGGTCCGGGAAGTTGCGGTACACCGTGGCATTGCCGACACCGGCCCGGCGGGCGATCTCGTCGAGCGGCACCTCGGGGCCGTGCTCGACGAACATCTCCCGGGCGGCGGTGACGATCCGCTCCCGGTTGCGCAGGGCGTCGGCGCGCGGCCGGGGCGCCTTGCGCTGTTCGGCGGTCGCGGTCTGCACGGTGTACTCCTCGGTTCTTGGTTCGGCGCCGGGTTCGGCGCCTAATTCAGTGCTGCTTGGTTCGGTGCTGCCTGGTTCGGTACTGCCTGGTTCGGTGCTTGTTCGGCGACCGAGCTGGTGATCCGGGGACAAGGTCCCCGTTTCGCTCGGACACATGGCTAAACGGGGATTCGGTCCCCGGATATTTCCCACGCGCGCCACGTTTTTCTGTGACCTGAGCCACATCCCGCCTTGGGGCCGCCTTCCCGGCCGAGCCCGGTCGAGACCTGGGCCGCGGTCAGGGCAGACACCCGGCCGGCGCCCGGCCCGAGGCCCCACGATCGGCCCCCTCCAACGCGCGTCCCCGACCACCCCGACACAGGGTGATCGAGAGGGTGCAGTCGGTGACCGGTGCGGCTGCCCGGAGCGGAAGGGCCCACGCATGCTGCCGCAGTCGCAGCCGACCAACCGTCGGATACGCCCGCGCCGTGTGGCCGCCCTCGCCTCCGTCACCGCCCTGACCTTCGCCGTCAGCACCTCGGCCGGTTCCGGACACCTCAGCCCGAGCACCACGACCGCCGGCGCCACCCCTGTGACGGCGTCCCACACCTCCGCCCTCAGCGCCTGCATGATCAGCGGCAGCCCGGTCGTCCAGATGTCCGAGGGCATCCCGACCCTCCCCGGCTACGCCCGCTCCACCGGGGTCGTCCGCGCGCTGACCGTCATGGTCGACTTCTCCGACGCCCCCGGCCAGGGCAGCGCGCTCGACCGCTTCGGCGAGTTCTTCCCCAGGACCCAGGAATGGTTCCGCACCAGCTCCTACGGCCGGCTCGACTACCGTCCCGACGCACCGATCCGCGACTGGCTGCGCATGCCGAAGCCGTTCCGGGCGTACGGCATAGAGCGCGGCGCGCCCTTCGACCCCGGCTACCGCACGCTCGTCCAGGACATCGTGGCCGCCGCCGACCCGACGGTCGACTTCCGGGCGTACGACCTGCTGAACGTACTGGTCACTCCGAACGCGGGGCCGTCCGCGCTCGACACGGTCCTGTCGGTGACCTTCGCGGGCAACACGGAGGCACCGATCGCCGACGGCGTCCCCGTGGCGAACGCCTCCTTCGTCTACTCCCGCCAGGACGACGGCTCCGGCTCCTACACACAGACCGGCTACCGCGTCCTGCCGCACGAGAACGGCCATGTCTTCGGACTGCCCGACCTGTACACCCAGGAGGGCGGGGGCGCGGTCGGGCACTGGGACATCATGAGCGAGGACTGGGGGGCCAACAACGACCTGCTCGGCTGGCACAAGTGGAAGCTGGGCTGGCTGGACGGCACGCAGATCGGCTGCGCGGCGCTGCCCGGGACGTCGCAGTACACACTGACCCCGCTGGCCCGGGCCGGCGGGGTCAAGCTCGTCTTCGTCCCCGTCGACCCGCGTACGGGGTACGCCGTCGAGCTGCGCACCCGGGAGGGCAACGACGAGGCGGTGTGCCGGCCGGGTGTGCTGATCTACCGCGTCGACGCGGACATCGACACCGGCATGGGCCCGGTCACCGTCTACGACTCCCAGCACGACACCGGCGGCTGCAGCCGCAGCCCCAACGTCCACGCCGAACTCTCCGACGCTCCCCTCGTCCCCGGCGAGAGCTTCGTCGACTCCCGCCGCGGCATCCGCATCACCGTGGTGGCGGCGGACGCGGCAGGAAATCATCGGGTGCTGATCACGCGACGGTGAGGGGCGCTCCGGGGCACGGGGGCGGGGTGCACAGAGGTGCGTGGAGGTGTGGAGGTGTGGAGGTGTGGAGGCGGATTACCGTAGGGCTGCCGGGGACGCCGTAGCGGAGAATCGATGATCGTGAGGACGAGCGTGGATGCCACGCCGGGTGGTGGGGAGGTGGGCGCGGATTCCGTCGTGCCGCCGGCCGAGGCGGTCACGCCGCTCGTGCGCGGAGCCGCCGTGCTGGTGGAGCTGACCGAGGCGGGCGGCACGCTGAGCCTGAGCGCCCTGGAGCGGGCCACCGGGCTCGCACGGTCCACCGTGGACCGGATCACGGCGACCCTCGCCCGCATGGGGTACGTCCGGCTCGACGGCCGGGACGCGGTGCTGGCCCCGCGTGTGATGGAGCTGGGCAACGCCTACCTCGCGGCCCTGCGCCTGCCCGCGCTGCTCGACGAGCGCGCGGACGCCCTCGCCGACGAGCTGGACGAGTCGGTGTCGCTGGCGGTCTCCGACCGCGACGGCATCCGTTTCATCCATCAGGCCACCCGCCGCCGGGCGATGTCCCTCAGCTTCCGCATCGGCGATCTGCTCCCCGCCGAACGCACCGCCCCCGGGCCCCTGTTCGCCACCGAGTGGACCGACACCGACTGGCACCGCTGGCGCGAGCGCCGGGCGGCGGACCCTCAGGACCGCGGCTTTCCCGCCGTACCGCCGAGGGAACGCCCCAGCCGGGACGAGGAGTTCGAGCGTGCCGCGGCCCGGGCCGGGCGGGACGGTTTCGCGCTGGACGACCAGCTGATCGAGCCGGGTCTGGTCGCCGTTTCGGTACCGGTACGGGACCCGCGCACCGGTCGGATCGCCTGCGTGGCCAGCGTCGTCAGCCACACCAGCCGGCATCCTGCGGCCGGGCTGCGCGACACGCTGCTGCCCCGGCTGCGGGCGGCCGTCGATGTCATGCGGGACGACCTGCGTGAGGCGCCCGCCCCTGAGCCGGGGGCCGGGCCGATGGGCCTCGCGACCTGGACCGGAGCCTCCAAGCAGGAACTCGGCCGCGAGTTCGTCGAGTCCCTCGCCCGTGGCCTGACCGTCCTGACCGCGTTCGGCGAGGGCCGGGCCGAGCTGACGCTCACGGACGTCGCGAAGGCGACGGGGCTGGCACGGGCGACGGCACGCCGGGCGCTGATCACCTACGAGCACCTCGGCTTGGTGACCCGCCCGACCGACCGTACCTTCGCCCTCACGCCCAGGGTCCTGTCCCTGGGCTTCCCGCCCCTCTCCCGCACCTCCCTCCCCCAGATCGCGACCCCGCATCTGACGGAACTGGCCCAGCGGATCCAGGAGTCGACGTCACTGGCGGTCCTGGTCCCGAGCGCGACCGGTGATGCAGGCAGGGTCGGCGGGACCGGCTCCGGCCCGGAGATCCAGTACACCGCCCGGGCCTCCACCAGCCGTGTGATGACCGTCAACATCGCCCTCGGCACCCGGCTGCCGGCGTACGCCACCTCACTGGGCAGGGTCCTCCTCGCGGACCTGCCGGCCGCGCAGCGCGATCTGGGTCCACTGCACGCGCTGACCTCCCGCACGGTGACGGACCCCACCGCCCTCGCCTACGCCCTGGAGGACGTACGGGCCCAGGGGTACGCCCTGGTGGACGAGGAGTTGGAGGCGGGCCTGCGTTCGATCGCTGTGCCGGTGCGCGACCGTACGGGACGGGTCGTGGCCGCCCTCAACACGGCGATGCATCCGGCCCGGCGCACGCTCGAAGCGTGCCTGCACGACCTCCTGCCCGAACTGACCGCGACAGCCGACCGCATCCAGTCCGACCTCCACGTGGCCGAGCGCTTCACACACGTCGCGCTGTCTTGACGGGGCGGGGCCTTCCTCGGTTGCGCCGGCCAGCGTTGCAACATCAACCGCCAGACGCCGTCGCAGCCGACGTCCCGCTTCAATGAATAGCCTATTTTTTTCTCGGCTTCATCCCTTTCCGGCTCAGCGTGGGCGTGCGTTCCGGTTCTGACTGATGTTCAAGTATTCCGGCCTACGTGATGAACGACTACCAGGTCGTGGTGAAGTCCGACGGCAGCCCACTCACCCTGAACGGCAACCCCCTCCTGGACAAGACCGACCCGAACATGCTCGCCAGGGAGAAGTTCGTGCTCGGCCGGCTCATGAGCCGCCTCGCCGCCGTCGACACCGCGCACACCGTCGTCGGCATCCAGGTGCTGAACGAACCGAACGTGTCGAGGCAGCAAGGCGGTGAGTCCATCGCCCGGAGTTTCAGCACCTACAGCACCGACCTGTGGAACAGCGGCGGATACACCGACACGACGAAGTTCCGCAAGGACGTGCTGCTGAACTACCTGACCCAGCTCGGACAGGTGATCAAGCAGTCGGACTACTCGGTGTACACCCGGACCAACATCGCCGGCATCGGGGACACGGTGCCGGTCGCCGAGAACGAGGTCCTCAGGAGCCAGGGAACGGCGACCATCGACTTCTTCGGAAAGGACCCGTACACCAAGAATTTCGACACGCTCTACAACTACGGGCAGGACGGCACCTGGGCCCAGGGGAAGAACTTCCCCATGGTCATGGAGAACTACGGTGGATCCTCGACGGCGGACGTCGAGAAGTTCAACGCCATCGCCGGCAACGCCGTCCACAATCTGTACGCCGCCCTGGACCCGGACTCCAGCACCGGCATCAGCGACCACGGCCTGTACAACTGGAGGCCCGACACCAAGGTCGTCACCCGCAAGACCCCCTCCCTCAAGGTCGCCCGGCTCAACCGCGCGCTGAAGAAGATCCACCGGGACCTCGCCGGCAGGACTCCGGTGGAACGCGGGGGAACCACCCTGCAGACCTTCAACCGGAACGCGACCGCGAGCGCCACGACCACCAAGCCCCTGGGCGGCGTCGACATCACCTTCACGACGTCCATCGGTGCGCAGGCATCCGGCGTCCGGCGCGGTGCGGCCGAGTTCGCCTTCGCCACCACGACGGAGGCCACGTTCACGTTGCCGGGAACCATCGGTGTCGTACGGTCCGTCGAGGTCGGCCAGTACGATGCGAACGACACCTGGGTGAAGTCCGGCACGAAGGCGTACAGCACCGTGTCCGGGAACACCGAGATCACCCTGGCGACCGAGGAGTGCGTCCGGGTCTCGTACCTCGTCAGCGGCGCGCGGTACAAGCTGAGGAACACATCCTCGGGCAAGTACCTCGACACCGACGCGGACGGCGCGGTCATCGTCGCGTCCGGCACCGTCTACGACGACCAGGACTGGATCGTCGCCAAGGACTCGTCCGGTGCCTGGACCATCAAGAACGTGCGAACGGGGCGCCTGTATCTGGAGACCGTCGCCACCGACAACAACGTCATCTACAACACCGGCACCGTCGCGGACGCCTCGCTCTGGAGTTGGAAGGGGTCGCGGCAGGCGGGCTCCGTGTCAGGAACACCCACACGGGAAGGGCCTACCTGTACGGGAGCTCCGCGGGTGAGGCGAAGTGGAACACGGGAACGCAGGACGCGAGCACGGTCTGGGAGTTCCAGCCGAGGTAGCCGCCCCCGTCGTCCCCTCTCCCGCGAGGCCGTGCGATCACGTTCCGGGTGGTCATGGGCGTCTTCGAGGTCACCGGCGGCCTCATCACCGCCTGGCGCGACTACTTCGACTCCGCCGAGCTCGCCGAGCTCCCCTCGGTCCTCGGCCAGTAGAGCCCGCTGGCGGCGAGCGGCCATGAGGGCGGGCAGTACCCTCTCCACGATGAAACCCCCAGGTCGAAGACGTGGGGGTTTCACGGTCATCTTCCGGTGGTCCGTGCCGGCCGAGACGCTCAGCGCGTCACTGGCGGCCGCTGCAGCGGAAGTTGGCGGCGTCGTTCGTGCTGCCGTGTCCGTCGTAGCGGGCTACGGCCGGCCACCGGCACAGCGGCCTGCTCATGGGCCCGTTCTCGGCGCGCAGTGTGGTGGGGGCCATGCCGTGTTCGACCCACTTCACCAGAGCCGCCAGTGGGTCGGCCGGGGCGGCGCCGGACCCGCCCCTGCAGTGGCCCACGCCGGGGGCCGTGAAGAGGCGGGCGAACTGCTCGGTCTTCGCCCGGCCGCCCATCGCGGCGGTGACCTGCTCGTAGTACCTGATCGTTCCCTGGGGAGGGATCAGCTGGTCGGCCAGACCGTGCCAGAGGAGCAGTTTGCCGCCGGCGGCACGGAAGGCGCTCAGGTCGGGGTCGTCCGTGCCGACCACGGGGCCCCACTCCTGACGGGACTGGCCGAAGTACTGAGCGAAGTTCGCCAGGGTCAGGCGGTGCCAGTCGAAGGACGGGTCCTTCGCCAGCCAGTAGGTGAACCAGCCCGACGCGAGGGGCGTCGGGACTCCGTCACCGTTCGCGGTGGCGGCGAGTCTGGCGAACGAGGCGCCGGGCAGGATTCCGTACCACAGGCGGCGACCGTCCGGGCGTCGCGGCCCGTCCCAGATCTTTTTCACCACGGCCGCGTCCTTGGCCGTGATCGTGCCGCAGGGGGTCACGGTGCCGACCAGCGAGGTGGGGTTGAAGCGGCAGGTCCGGGGGTCCGCGATGACACCGTCGGTCACGCCGTCCCGGCTGTCGCACGCTGCTGTGACCGCCTTGTTGACCGCGTCGAACTTGCACGAGGGCACGAAGTCGCCGAGCTCGTGCATCACGACCTGGGGCCACATCGCCGCGGGGAGGAACCGGTCTGCCTGGATCGCCGGCGCGCCGGCCAGGATGCCGTCGTAGTCGCGGGGCTGGACCTGCGCTTCCTGGAGACCTTCCCTGCCGCCGTTGGAGCAGCCGTTCCAGTACGAGTAGGTGGGCGACTTCCCGTAGAACGCCTGGGTGACGGCCTTGCCCTTGACAGTCGTCTCGTGCAGCGCACGCGAGATGAAGTCGTTGATCAGGGACGAGTTCATGCCGGTCGGGGACCAGGCCCACGAGGCGTCGCTGGAGTCGGCGGTATGACCGGAGTCGGAACCCGCGGCGGCGTAACCGGTCTTCGCCGCGCTCTCCGTGTCCGGGATGGAGCCGTTGAAGCCACCGCCTCCCACCCCTTGGAAGCGCCCGTTCCAGGTGGCGACGGGCAGTGACACGCGCATGTGGATGTTCTGGGGAACCAGCAGTTCGACGTTGCAGATCGCCGGAGTGGTGGTGGTCTGCGAGACGCTGGTGACCGTCGTGCCGTCCGGAAAGCGCAGAGCCGTGAGGCTCTCGCAGGACCGGACCGGCTGGCCGGGTCTTGTGTTTGCGGCCGCGCTCGCCCCGTGGACCGGCATGGCGCAGAGCCCTGCCGCGAGGATCAGAGATCCGGAGATCGCGAGCCGGCGTCGGACGGGGCCTCGCGGGGATGGTGCATGCTCGGCGCTGCCGGCTGAAGGCTTCCACTTCATGCCCGCTCACCTCCCTCTTTCTTTCTTGGCTGGGCGGTTGGGGCCGGTCAGCGGTCGGCCGGCTCGTGGATGTCGGAGGGGATCGGGTCGGCGTACAGTGCGGCGATGTCCGCGTCGTACTTCTCGGCGACCTTCTGCCGCTTGAGCTTCAAGGTGGCGGTGAGTTCATCGCTCGTCGCGTCCCAGTACGCGGGAATCACCCGGAAGCGCTTGACCTGCTCCACGCGTGCCAGCCGGCTGTTGCCCTCGGCCACCGCGGCTCGCAAGGCGTCGATCAGCAGGGGGTTGCGGGCCAGGGAGCGCGGGTCCGGCTGCAGCCCGTGCCCGGCGGCGAAGGCCGCCGCGGCCTCGGCGTCCAGGACGAGCAGCGCGGTGATGTAGGGGCGGCTGTCGCCGATGGCCACAGCGGTGCCGATCAGGGGGCTGGCGGTGGTGAGGGCCGTCTCGACCGTGACGGGCGAGATGTTCTTGCCCCCTTCGTTGATGATCAGGTCCTTCTTGCGGTCGACGATGGTCAGGTAGTCGTCCGCGTCGGACACGATGACGTCGCCCGTGTGGAACCAGCCGTCCCGGTCGAAGGCTTCGCGGGTCCGGTCGGGGTCGTTGCGGTACCCCTTCGCCACCGACGGCCCCCGCACCAGGAGTTCGCCGTCGGCGGCCCGGCGTGCTTCCAGGCCGGGCAGCAGTGTGCCGATGCTGCCGAAGCGTGCCCGCGCGGGCGGGCTGACGGCACCGAAGCAGCTCAGCTCGGACATGCCCCAGCCCTCGCAGATGGGGACGCCGAGCGCCGCGAAGAATTCGAGGGTCGCCGGCGGCGTGGGTGCCGCGCCGGTCACCGCCCACCGCACCTGGTCCAGCCCCAGACGGGACCGCAGGGCCGACAGGACGCCGGCGTCCGCCTCGGCGTACGCGGCGGCGAGCTCGTCGTCGACCGGCTTGCCCGCCTGCAGCAGGCGCGTACGCCTGAGGCCTGTCTCCAGCACCGCCCCGACAGCCCCCCGCCGCCCCGCGTCCGGCTCGCTCTCG
>NZ_JOJE01000052.1 GCF_000720255.1 Streptomyces griseus subsp. griseus
CGCAAAACGCTCGGCTGGAGAACCCCAGCCGAGCGCCTGCGTGATCTACTGACAGCCGCGTAAACCATCAGGTGTTGCGAGGACCCCGAGAATCCGCCGTACGGGCCGGGGGCTCTGCCGCGCTCGGCTCAGCTGGTCTTGACGGTGACCTTGCCGCCGATGATGTCCTGCTCGGCCTTGTTCACGGCCTCGACCACGTCCGTCATGGCCTTGTACTTCGGGTTGGTGTCGGCGAAGCCCACGCCGTCGTTGGAGAGGCTGCCGCGGACGACGCCGGTGAGGGGCTTGCCCTCGTAGACGGACTTGACCAGGTTGTAGACCGCGCCGCCCACGTTCTTCAGGGCGGAGCCGAGGATGTAGTCCTTGTAGGCGGCCAGCGCGCTCTGCTTGTACTGGTCGGAGTCGACGCCGATCGCCCACACCTTGTTGCTCGCCGCCTCGGAGATCACGCCCTGCCCGGAGAGGCCTGCCGCGTGGTACAGCACATCGGCGCCCGCCTCGATCTGGCCACTGGCCGCGTCCTTCCCCTTGTCGGGGCTGGAGAAGCCGCCTTCCTGCGCCGTCTGCGTCAGGTACTGCGACTCGATCTTGATCTTCGGGTCGACCGACTTGGCGCCCTGGACGTACCCGGCCTCGAACTTGTGGATCAGCGGAATGTCGACACCGCCGATGAAGCCGATGTGGTTCTTCTTGGAGGCCTTCGCCGCCGCGACACCGGCGAGATACGACGACTGCTCCTCACTGAAGACCATGTCGGCGACGTTCTTGGCCTTGGCCTTGTCGTCGTCGATGATCCCGAAGGTGGTTTTCGGGAACTTCGCGGCAACCTGCTGAACGGCCGGTCCGTAGACGAAGCCGACGCCGATCACCGGGTTGTAGCCGGCCTTGGCGAGCTGCTCCAGGCGCTGGACCTTGTCGGCGTCGGACTCGCCGTCCTGCGGCTCGATGTCCCGGCCGCCGATCTTGAATTCCTTCTCGGCCTTCTGGAATCCGGCGTAGGCGGCGTCGTTGAACGACTGGTCACCCTTGCCGCCGATGTCGTAGGCGAGGCCGATGCCCTTGCCGCTGTACGAGCCGGAGGACGAGTCGCTGCTCTTGGAGCCCGAGCTGGACTCGCCGCAGCCGGTGGCCGCGAGAGCGACGACCGCGACGGCCACCGCTGCTTGGGAGAACCTGTTCCTCCGAGAAATCAGACGCACAGCAAGCACCCCTTCGTCCCCACGGCACCGTCACCGGCCCGCTTTCCCGACTGCGCCGCCTCAGGTGGCGATTGCGGCGCACAGTAACGCGCGTAGAAGGGGAGGGGAACGGGGTTCTCAGGGGCCGTTATCGATTCGTGCCGCCAACGAGTTACAACCTTTTACCGGCGGTTACGCCCGCGTGACACAAATGGACAAAGGGGTGTCGACCGGCCATCCGATGGACACCCCGTCGCCCTACGCCGTTCGGGTCGCGGCGTCCAGCAGGACCGCCGCGGTGAAGAGCTCGACACCGACCGTGATGGCCGACTCGTCGACGTCGAAGTCGCCCTGGTGCAGATCGCGCACCGTGCGCTCCCCCGGCGGACGCACGCCCAGCCGGGCCATGGCGCCGGGCACGTGCTCCAGGTACCAGGAGAAGTCCTCGCCGCCCAGGCTCTGGTCGGTGCTCTGCACGGAGTCCTCGCCGCGCCGCGCGACCATGGCGTCCCGCAGCAGGTCGGTCACGTCCCCGTCGTTGACGACGGGCGGGACGCCCCGGACGTAGTTGATCTCGGACTTGGCGCGGTGCAGGTTGGCGACCTCGTCGATGGCGGCGACCACGATGTCGGGAGCCTGGCGCCAGGCGTCGATGTCCAGGCACCGCACCGTCCCGGAGAGTTCCGCGTGCTGCGGGATCACGTTCGGGGCGTGGCCGGACTCGATGCGGCCCCAGGTCACGGCGAGCCCGGCGCGCGTGTCGACGCGGCGGCCGACCAGCGCGGGCACGTCGGTGACGACCCGGGCGACGGCGGTGACGAGGTCGGTGGTGAGGTGCGGTCGCGCGGTGTGGCCGCCGGGGCCGTCGAGGGCGATTTCCAGGCGGTCGCAGGCGGAGGTGACGGCCCCGTGACGCAGGCCGACCATTCCGGCGTCGACGCGGGGGTCGCAGTGCACGGCGAGCATCCGCCCGACCCCTTCGAGCACCCCGCAGTCGATGGCGTCGGCGGCCCCGCCGGGCAGGACCTCCTCGGCCGGCTGGAAGAGCAGCCGTACCGGCCGGGGCAGCCGCCCCTGCCGGTGCAGCTCGGCGAGGACCAGCCCGGCCCCGAGGACGACGGTGGTGTGCACGTCGTGTCCGCAGGCGTGCGCGCGGTCGGGCACGGTCGAGCGGTACGGGCACTCCGTCTTGGCGTCCGGGATGGGCAGGGCGTCGATATCGGCCCGCAGGGCGATGATCGGAGGCCCGTCGACCCGGCCCCCGTCGGGTACCCCGATGTCACAGACGAGTCCGGTCCCGACGGCGAGCACGCGCGGCTTGAGCCCGGCCTTCTCCAGCCGGGACTTGATCGCGGCGGTCGTACGGAACTCCTGGTTGCCGAGCTCGGGATGCATGTGCAGATCGCGCCGGAACGCGACGAGCTCGGCGCGGAGCGCCTCGGGCAGTTCGCCGGGGAGGCTCGCTTCCCCGGCCGGATCGACCTCGGACTCTGAGGACATCAATTGCGTCACCCTTTGAAGGGTAGGACGCCGAAGCCGCCAACTGGCGCGATCAACAAAAATTCAACCCCTTAGGGGAAGAAAATTTGACGGCCCGACGCATAGGAACCAGGGGTGATGGGTAAACTCCGTGATTTTCGGCACGTTGGCCGGATCGGCGGCGTTCACCCAACGGACATCACTTCTTTCACGGATACCACGCAACGTGTCCATCACGCCGATCTGTCCGATACTCGGGATCGGCGCCCGGACTCCGGGATAGAGTCCACGGGCGTGAGCTACCCGGATCCCGCCTTCGTCCAGGCCACGCGCCTGTCCTACGACGCGATGGCCGACGAGTACACCGCCCGCTTTCCCGACGGCCTCGGCGAGCGTCCCGTGGACAGGGCGCTGGTCACCGCGTTCGCGGAGGTGGTGAGGGACCACGGTGACGCGCCGGTCGCGGACGTCGGGAGCGGGCCCGGGTACGTCACCGCGCGGCTGGCCGCCCTCGGACTGCGGGTGTTCGGTGTCGACGTCTCGCCGAAGATGGTGGCGCTGGCCCGGTCGGCCCACCCCGGGCTGCGGTTCCACGTCGGTTCCATGACGGCGCTGGACCTGCCGCCCCAGACCCTCGGGGGCATCGCCGCCCTGTACTCGACCATCCACGTACCGGACGACCACCTCGGTGCCGTCCTCACCGAGTTCCACCGCGTCCTGGTGCCCGGCGGTCATCTGCTCCTGGCGTTCCAGACGGGCGAGGAGGACGGCCATCTGCTGATGACGGAACGGTTCGGCCTGCAGATATCCCTCGACTACTACCTGCGCGCCCCGCAGACCATGACCGCCGCGCTGACCGAGGCCGGCTTCGGCCTGCTGTCCCGTACGGTGCTGGAGCCGGTCGGCGAACAGCGGCTGCCCCGGGCATACGTGCTGGCGCGGAAGCCGGAGTAGGGCCCGCGGGGGCCCGTGGTTCTACGTGTGATCCGCACGCAGTTTCTCCGCCCGCTCCCGTGGGTCGTAGTCGGGGCGGACGCCTTCGATGATGAGGACGTCCCCCTCGATGTGGTCGGTGCGGAGGCGCAGGATCTCCTGGTAGGCGGGTGAGGCGTACCAGGCGCGGGCCTCGGTCAGACCGGGGAACTCGATCAGCACCATGCTGCCCGGCCAGGTCCCCTCGACCACCTCGGTGGGCGGTCCGTGGATGACGAAGCGGCCCTTGAAGGGGTCGAGGGTGGCCTGGATGCGCTCCAGGTAATCGAGGATGTCGGGGTGGGGGCGGCGGCTGCGCAGATGGGCGAAGCCGTAGGCGGGCGCGGTGGACACGGGGCTCCCTCGGTCGCTCGTTCGGGTGCGTCCCGGAGGGGGACGCCCGAATGCGAACGTAGGCGCGGCCGGCCGCCCACGGCCATTACCGCGGAGGTAACGCGCCCCTACACCGCGCGGACCATCGACAGCCGGTGCACGTCCCGCGCCGTTCCCGTGACGCCGGAGAGGAAGCCCTGGGCCCTCGGGGAGGCGTTCTCGGTCAGCCAGGCGGGGTCGATGTCGCAGACCGCGACCTTGACGTCGGTGCCGACGAGGGCCAGCGGCAGGGTGTGCACGACCGTCGACGGAAAACTCAGGATCGTTCGGCCGATCGGGCCACGGCGGGCGATCAGCTCCAGCGGCAGGTCGGGGCGGACGATCTCCAGGCCCGTCTCGGCCGCCAGCCGGTGCAGCTTCTCCGCGCTCTCCCTGCGGTGCGCGAAATAGCGGGCCGCGCCGTGCGCGTGTGCCAGCGCCTTGACCGCCTCGAGGTACCGGTCCCCGTCCACCACGCCGGTCTCCACCAGCGACGTGCCGACCAGGTCCGCGCCCTTGGTGATGCGGGGCGGGCCGAAGCGGCCGCGGGTCCAGGCGAAGTCGTTCGCGGTGACGGTCACCCCGTCCGGCGTCTCCTCGATCGGCATCGAGGAGAAGACCTCGACCGTGCGGTCCCCGCCCGGCGTGAGCCGGCGCCGGGCGGAGGACGACACGGGGGCGAAGAGCAGGTCACGGGGTCCGGGGCGGCCGCCTTTGCGGTGCCAGCGCACGAGTCGTTCGCCCCGGGAGAGCTGGCCGACGAACTCCATCGTCGCGGTGCCGTCGTCGACGACGACCAGCTCGCGGGCCCGGGTGATGGTCAGCAGCAGCTGCACGTACCGGGAGAACGGGTCCCCCATGACCACGCGCCGTGCCCGGCGCAGCAGCGAGGTCAGGCCGCCGATCGTCTGGAACGGGGCCGCGGGACCGCCGCGCGCCTCCTCCCAGCGGACCTCGTGGCCCTCCTCGCGGGCCAGCTCGGCCATGCGGCGCAGCTGACCGCGGGTCATCGGGTCGTTCGGGGACAGGACGACCAGGGTGAACCCCGCGCAGGGCCCTTCCTCCGTCCGGAGCGTGGGGGCGTGTGCGTGCGCCCACTCCAGCACGTTGAGCAGCTGGACCGGACTCTCGACGAAGGCGAGGGTGTGGGGGGTGTGGCCGGACTTCCCGGCGCGGGGGCTCATCGGCGTGTGACCGTCCCGTAAGTCGGAGTCTTGGGGACTCACACCGCCACCGGCTCGCCCGCCGCCGCCGCGATCTCCGCCTCGGCGACGGCGCCGGCGACGCGGCGCAGCTTCTTCATCGGGCCGAGCTCGGAGTCGTAGACCTTCTTGACGCCGTCGCCGAGGGAGGCCTCGATGGTGCGGATGTCGCGGACGAGGCGGGTCAGGCCCTGCGGCTCGACGGAGGCGGCCTGGTCGGAGCCCCACATGGCGCGGTCGAGGGTGATGTGGCGCTCGACGAAGGTGGCGCCGAGGGCGACGGCGGCGAGCGTGGTCTGCAGGCCGGTCTCGTGGCCGGAGTAGCCGATCGGGACGTTCGGGTACTCGGCCTGCAGGGTGTTGATGACGCGGAGGTTGAGCTCCTCGGCCTTCGCCGGGTAGGTCGAGGTGGCGTGGCAGAGCAGGATGTTGTCGCTGCCCAGGATCTCCACGGCGTGGCGGATCTGCTTCGGCGTCGACATGCCGGTGGAGAGGATGACGGTGCGGCCGGTGGCGCGCAGGGCGCGCAGCAGCTCGTCGTCGGTGAGGGAGGCGGAGGCGACCTTGTGGGCGGGGACGTCGAACTTCTCCAGGAAGGCGACGGCCTCGGTGTCCCACGGGGAGGCGAACCAGTCGATGCCGCGCTTCTTGCAGTAGGCGTCGATCTGGGCGTACTCCTCCTCGCCGAACTCCACGCGGTGGCGGTAGTCGATGTACGTCATCCGGCCCCAGGGAGTGTCGCGCTCGATGTCCCACTGGTCGCGCGGGGTGCAGATCTCCGGGGTGCGCTTCTGGAACTTGACCGCGTCGCAGCCGGCCTCGGCGGCGGCGTCGATGAGCTTGAAGGCGTTCTCGATGTCGCCGTTGTGGTTGATGCCGATCTCGCCGGTGACGTAGACGGGGCGGCCGGGGCCGGCCTCGCGGGTACCGAACTTGCGGATGCGGGAGTTGTTGCTCATGGCGATGCGTTCCTTACTTGGTGAGGGAATCGAGAGAGGGGCCGAGGATCCAGCTGGCGATCTCCCGGATCGCGCCGTCGCCACCGGGGACGGTGGTGACCGCGCGTGCGGCGCCGCGCACGACGTCGTGGGCGCTCGCGACCGCCACGGGCCAGCCCACGAGGGCGAAGCACGGGAGGTCATTGACGTCGTTGCCGACGTAGAGCACGCGCTCCGGCGCGATGCCCTGCTCCTCGCACCACTGCTTGAGGGCGAGGTCCTTGCGGTCGATGCCGTGCAGGACCGGGAGCTTGAGCTTCCGGGCCCGGGCGGCGACCACGGGGTTCTGTTCCGTGGACAGGATCAGCATGCGCAGGCCGCTGTCGCGGAGGGCCGCGATGCCGAGTCCGTCCCCGCGGTGCACGGAGACGAACTCCCGTCCGTCGGAGTCGATCAGCACCCGGTCGTCGGTCTGGGTGCCGTCGAAGTCGAGGACGACCGCGTCGATGTCGTCGGCGGTCGGGAGGGCGCCGGGCCGGTCGGCGTCGAAAAGTAGCGCCAGGGCCCGGGCGCGGGCGAGGTCGTGCGGGTCGTCGATCTCCAGCACGCGGGCCGGGTCGGTCCGGACGAGCTCGGTGTGGCCGAAGAAGCGGTGCTGGTGCTTGCGGAAGCCCGGCGCGTCCATGGCGTAGGCGGCGCCGGTCTCCAGCAGGTCCTGGGGGCGGTCCTGGCGGCGGGGGCGGAAGGACTTGTCGTGGTTGACGCCGTAACCGCCGGTCACCTCCCCGGAGGTGGCCTCGGTGTCGGCGTCCCTCCAGATGAATCCGTGGAAGGGGGCCACGGTCACGGCGGTGTCGGCACCGTTCTCGACGATCGCGCCGGCCACTCCGTCGAGGTCCTCGCGGACGATGAACGGGCTGGTGCACTGCACCAGCAGGACCACGTCGACCGCGGTGCCGTGCAGGGCCTCATGGGCGTCCATGGCGTGCAGGACGGCGGCCTCGGAGGTCGCGGTGTCACCGGCGATGGCGGCGGGCCGCAGCACGACCTCGGCGCCGGCCTGGCGGGCCGCGGCGGCGATGGCCTGGTCGTCGGTGGAGACGACGACGTCGGTCACCAGGCGGGAGGCGCGGCACTCGCGCACGGCGCGGGAGACCAGCGGTATGCCGCCGACGGGGGCGAGGTTCTTCGCGGGCACGCCCTTGGAGCCGCCGCGCGCGGGGATCACGGCGAGGACGCGGCGCACCCCAACTGATGTGTCGGACATGGGCTTTTCTCCTTGAGGGCTCACAGCTCACCCATCCGCCGGATGACGGGGGCCACCCGCTGCACGCCGTGCCGGTAGGCGCCGCGCGCCGCCCGGCGCACGATCTGCCGGACCGGTCCGGGGTCCTTGTCGGCGGCGGGGGCGCCGGGCAGCGGGCTGCCGTCGGGGCCGAGGTGGTGGCGGGCGAGGAGGCCGGGCAGATAGCCGGGCGCGGTCTCGGGCGTGTAGTACGGGGCGAGCGGGGGCAGTTCGGGCGTGGCGAGCAGCTTGGCGATCCGCTCGCGGGCCGCGTCGAAGGCGGTCTCGTACGAGCCTTCGGCGGCGACACCCTGCCGGGCGACCCACTCCGCGTCGGGCACCGGGCGGTGTCCGGCGTCGAGCTGGTCCCAGGAGGCGAGGCAGCCGGAGCCGACGAAGTGGTGGTTGCCGAGCACCTCGCGCACCCCGAGGTCGGTGAGGATCACCGTGGGGATGTGGCGGTGCAGGGACTCCAGGGCGGCCGTGGAGCTGACCGTGACGAGCAGGTCGGTGCGGTCGAGCACCTCGCCCATGTGCCCGTACACCAGGCGGAAGTTGGCCGGCAGGTCGGAGCGCTGCGCCAGCTTCTGGTAGGGCAGCTCCTCCAGGTGCGTGGTGTGCTCGCCGGGCCTGGAGCGCAGCTTGAGCAGCACCTCGCGCTCGGGGTGGAGCTTCGCGTGCTGTACGAGCCGGTCCAGGAGGTAGGTGCGGTCCTTGCGGCTGTCCGGTACGGAGGGCTGCGCGGCGAACACCACCGTGTAGGGGGTGTGTTCGCCCTCGTAGGCGGCTCCGCCCAGGAAGGGCAGGGCGACTTCGGTGACGGAGGAGGCGTCGGCGCCCACTCCCTCGTAGACGTCGCGGAAACGGTCCGCGTCCTGGCGGGAGTTGGCGAGGACGAGGTCCGCGCCGTGCCGCAGCAGCAGGCCGTCGGCGAGCTTCTCGTAGACGACGCCGACATAGCCGGTGACGACGACGGGCCGCTCGGTCCGGCCGTCCCAGGCGCGCCGCAGGCCGTGCAGCATCGCCTGGACGCCGCCGCCGACGAGGGAGAGGACGAGGACGTCGTACGACTCCTCGCTCATCGCACGCAGGAACTCCACGGCGGTCACCTCGCGCAGGGAGTCGGCGGGGACGCCGACCTCGCGGAGCTGACGGGGTGTGGGGGTGGCTCGGCCGCGCAGGAGATAGCCGTCCAGTCGGATGTCCGATTCAGCGGAAACGGTGCGCTTCGCGGTGAGCGCGCCCCATTTCCAACGGGTGTCGGAATCCGCGAGAACGGCGACTCGCAGGCCCTTCGTTGCACTTGCTGGCACGTCGAAGACCGTAGGAAGGCATTCCGTGCTTCCGCCCAACCTGAATGCAACAAACGGTTAACAGCACGTCGACGAATGGCGAATCGGGCCGTCAAGGACTCGCAAAAAGACCTGGTTCACTGCTTCGCCACATGCCGTTCACCTGGCATCAAGTCGACGGTAAAGACGAATGCCGGGGCCTGCGCCTAACGTCAACCCCGTGGTCAAGCTCTCCGTCATCGTGCCGTTCTACAACGTGCAGCAATACGCGCCAGACACCCTGAGGAGTCTGCGTGCGAACGCACGTGAGGACTTCGAATTCATCCTCGTCGACGACTGTTCGCGCGACGAGACGCCCGACATTCTCGCGCGCGCGGAGCGCGAGCTGCCCGGCGCGGTGTATGTCAGACACGCGAAGAACGGAGGGCTGGCCACCGCGCGCAACACCGGGATCGACAAGGCGCGGGGCGAGTACCTGACGTTCCTCGACGGCGACGACTGGCTCGCCCCCGGCTACTATCCGCAACTGGTCGCGGCCATCGAGGAGTTGGGCTGCGACTTCGTGCGTACCGACCATGTGCAGTGCACCGCGCGGGCGCGCAGCGTCCACCGGGTGCCGCACGGCCGGCGAGGCGTGGTGATGAACCCGCGGGACGCGATCCTGCCCGCCGACCGCTCCACCTCCGTCGACTACGCGTACGCGTGGGCGGGTGTCTACCACCGCCGGCTGGTCGACAAGGGGGTGCTGCACTTCACCGACGGGCTGCGCACCGCGGAGGACCGGCCGTGGATCTGGAAGCTGCACCGGGAGGCGGATTCCTTCGCCGCGGTGGGGCTGCTCGGCGTCTACTACCGGCGCGGAGTCGCCTCCTCGCTCACCCAGATCGGCGATGTGCGGCAACTCGATTTCATCCGGGCGTTCGACCAGGTCATCGCGGAAACCGCACAGGACCGCGAGGCGGACAAACTCCTGCCGAAGGCCGTCCGCACGTATTGCGCGATCATTTCCCATCATCTGGGATCCATCGAAAGGTTCGAGCCCGCGGTGGCGAGAAAACTCAAGTCGATGAGTGCCGTGGCGATGCGCCGTATGCCGCAGGACGTCCTGGACGAGGCGCTCGACTCCATGGACGTCCAGCGCGCGACCCGGCTGCGCCGGCTGCGCCGCCGTCCCGCCGCCACGGGGGTCGCCGCATGACCACGCAGATCTTCATGGCGTCGACGCTGTACGGCACCGCCACGCTCGCCGCCGCCCTGGACTCCGACTGCTTCCGCCCCGCCGACCGGCGCATCCTGCTGGTCTGCAACAACGCGGCGACGCCCGAGGTCTCCCCGGGCCTCGACGAGATGCCCGGATTCGAGCGGCTGCGCACCCGCTTCGACGACGTGGTGTCGTGGAACGAGACCATCTCCCCCTTCCACCCCGGGGGCTGGTCCCCGCGCATGGACGACGTCCCGCTGTGGGAGCGGCACCTGCGGCTGCTGTGGGGGCTCGGCGACGACGATGTGGAACTGGCCGTCGAGTCGATCCAGGTCCACCCCTCGCTCGGGTTCACGCAGATCTTCACCGGCGCGCCCGTCACCGTCTACGCCGACGGCCTGATGAGCTACGGGCCCACCCGCAACAAGATCGACCCGCTGGTCGGCACCCGCATCGACCGTCTCCTCCACCTGGACCTGGTGCCGGGCCTGACGCCATTGCTGCTCACGGAGTTCGGCGTCGCTCCGGAGATCGTGCCGACGGACGCGTTCGTGAAGGTCCTGGCTGAACTCGTCGACACCGGCGACGACCTGCCGGCCCTCGACGAGCCGGCACTGCTGCTCGGCCAGTACCTCTCCGCGCTCGGCATCCTCACCGCCGAGGAGGAAGAGGACCTGCACGTACGGATGTTGAAGGGCGCGGTGCAACTCGGGCACAGGCGCGTGGTGTTCAAGCCGCACCCCTCGGCGCCGGCCCGCTGGTCGCGCGACCTGGAGAAGGAGGCGGAGCGGCTCGGCGCCCAACTGACGGTGCTGGACACCCCGGTCCTGGCCGAGGTGCTCTACCAGCGGATGCGTCCCGCGCTGGTCGTCGGCTGCTTCTCCACCGCCCTGCTGACCGCGTCCGCCCTGTTCGGCCTGCCCGTCGCCCGGGTCGGCACGGGCACGCTGCTCGAGCGGCTGACGCCGTACGAGAACAGCAACCGGGTGCCGGTGACGATCGTCGACGCGCTGCTTCCGGAGCTGACGGACGGCGAGGCGGTCGCCGAGCAGCGTCCGGGCCTGGACACGGACGGACTGAACGACCTCGTGCGGGCGGTCGGCTTCGCGATGCAGCCGAAGATCTACCCGAGCCTGCGGGCGGAGGCCGAGGCGTATCTGACGCGGCATCTGAACACTCATACCTGGCGGTACTTCAAGCGTCGCCGCCTCACCTCCCTCGGTCTGCCGGGTGCCGTCCCGGCGCAGCTGGCCTTCATCCCGCGCAACGCGACGGTCCGCCGGGTGGCCCGGCGGGCCCGGTCGCTGCGGCGGGCGGTGGGCCGCTGACGCGGCGGGGCGACCGGGGCCGGACGGGGAGGCGACGCCCAAGTGAACGGGTGCGGACGGCCGGGCGAAGCCTTGCTTCGTCAGCAGAAGTCGACGTTTGAATCGAATTAGTGTGCTGTGGTCCTGCTGAGTCCCAGCGAGGGGAATCTTGTGATCGACACGCCCGGGGACACCCGTGTGACGTCCACGGGCACCGTGGTCCGCGCCGTCCTGCCGCCCGCCACCGACACGCCGGCCGGTCCGCCGCAGCCCGTGGCGCCCCGCAAGCCCCGGGAGACCCGGCTGCGGGCGCTGGACGGACTGCGCCTGGTGGCCGCGCTGATGGTGGCGGCGTACCACTACGGCGGCCGGGACGGCGAGATCGCGCACGCCTGGGGCACCTCACCGAAGCTCCAGTTCCCCACACTGCACGGGTACTTCGCCTACGGCTGCCTCGGCGTGCAGATATTTTTCGTGATCAGCGGCTTCGTCATATGCATGAGCGGCTGGGGGCGCCCCCTCCGCTCGTTCTTCGCCTCCCGCGCCGCCCGGCTACTGCCCGCGTACTGGGCGGCGATCATCCTCGTCACGGCGGTGTTCGCGCTGCCGGTGGTGACGTACAAGGCGGTCTCGCCGAGCGACGCGCTGGTCAACCTGACGATGATGCAGATGCCGCTGGGCGTGGACCGGGTGCTCGGCGTGTGCTGGACGCTGTGGGCGGAGGTCCGCTTCTACGCGCTGTTCGCGCTGTGTGTGGTGCTGCCCGGCGCCAACCGCCGGCGCGTGATCATGTTCTGCGCCTGCTGGACCCTGGCGGCGGCGATCGCGCAGGGCGCGAAGATGCCGCTGCTCGACATCGTCCTGATGCCGGAGTACGCGCCGTTCTTCATCGGCGGGGTCGGCCTGTACCTGGTGCACCGCGATCGGCGGGACCCGTACGCCTGGGGCATCGTCGTGGTGAGCTGGCTGATCGGCCAGCACTACGCGGTGGACCGGCTGTGGCACGCGTCGAACCCCGAGTTCTTCTCCTACCGCTCGTCCGTCGGGATCATGCTGGTGGTGACCCTGGGCTTCCTGGCCGTGACGGCGATCGCGCTGGGCTGGCTGCACTGGGCGAACTGGCGCTGGCTGACCGTCGCGGGCGCGCTGACGTACCCCTTCTACCTGGTGCACGAGCATCTGGGCTGGGTCGTCGTCGAGGTCCTGCACCGCAAGCTGGGCGTCCCCTCGTACGCCACCTTCGCGCTGACCGTCCTCGCGATGCTGGTCCTGGCGTGGCTGCTGAACAAGCTGGTGGAGGACCGTTTCACCCCGAGGATCCGCAAGGCGCTGTCCCGGCCGACGGCCCGGTAGCCGTACGTACGGCGGGAGTTGGCCCCGAATTCATCCGCAGCGAGGAGTGAAATCCGCCCGTCGGGCAGGCGCCAGGCAGTTCACGGCCGAACCAGGGAGCTCTTCTCATGACAGCGACATCAGGCTCGATCCGTCCGCCCCGCACCCTCGACGACGTCAAGGGCTGGTTCCCGGTCCTCGACCAGGTGCTCTTCGACTGGTTCCTCGACCGGCAGGAGAGCTCCGGGCTGCGGGGTGACCTGCTGGAGGTCGGGGTGTACATGGGCAAGAGCGCGATCTTCTCCGGGCGCCATCTGCGCGAGGGCGAGCGCTACACCGTGTGCGACCTCTTCGAGGGCGACGCGCCCGACGACGCCAACCGGGCGGAGTCGGTCAAGTCGTACTCCGCCCTCACCCGGCGGGTCTTCGAGGAGAACTACCTCGCCTTCCACGACGAGCTGCCGCGCGTCCTGCACGGCCCGAGCTCCGTGGTGCCGTCCGAGGTGGAGCCGGACTCCTGCCGGTTCGTCCACGTGGACGGCTCGCACCTGTACGAGCACGTGGAGGCCGACATCACGGCCGCCCGGGACGCCCTGCTGCCCGGTGGCGTGGTCGTCCTGGACGACTTCCGCTCCGAGCACACGCCCGGCGTCTCGATAGCCGTCTGGGAGGCCGTGCTGAACCGGGGGCTGCGCCCGATCTGCCTCAGCACTCAGAAGCTGTACGGCACCTGGGAGGACCCGGGTCCGGTGCAGGAGGAACTGCTGGCGATGGTGCGGGCCCGCACCGACTGTCACCTCAGCGTGCAGGAGGCGGCCGGACACCGCATCGTGCGCCTGAAGTCCAACGGCATGAAGGCTCCGTCGTTCCCGCCCTCCCGGCACCACCTCGCCGAACCCGAGGCGGCCCCTGCCCCCGCCGAGCCCCGGGCGGCCACGCCCGCCAGTCCCGTCCGCGGACGCTACGCCCGCAGGATCGCCAAGGACCTGCTGCCGCCCGTGGTCACCCGGGCCCTGCGCAACGCGCGCGGAACCGCACGCTGACCCCGTCCTCGTTCAGCTGATCCGGTACTGGGCCTCGATCCCCGCCAGCACCACCGCGAGGCCCTCCTCGTAGTGCCGGTCGTAGTCCTCGAAGATCTCCGCGCCCGCGGCCGCCGACAGCGGGAAGTCGGCCATCATGCGGGCGCGTTCCTCGACGTCGTAGCCCTCGCGACGCTCGTCGGGCAGGGGCCGCACGCCCTGTTCCTCGGTGACGAAGCCGAGTGTGTAGAGGTACGCGGTCGTGGTGGCGCGGACCGACCGGGCGAGGGTGAAGCCCGCGGCGGTGAAGATGCGCAGGGTCTCCTCCATCTGGCCGGCGTGCTCGATGCCGGTGAAGCGTGAACCGCTGAAGACCTTCGCGCCGTCGCGGTAGCCGAGCAGCGCGGTGCGCAGGCCGCGGTTGGCCTTGAGGAGCCGTTCCCGCCAGCTGTCGTCGGGGTCGAGGGCGGCGCCGGCGATCATCCGGCGGTACATCTCGGTCGCCATCTCGTCGAGCAGCGCCTGCTTGTCCTTGAAGTGCCAGTACAGCGCCGGTGCCTTGACGTCCAGCTCCCTGGCGATGGCGCGGAGGGTCAGCCCCTCCAGACCGACCTCGTTGAGCAGCTTCAGGGCGGTGTCCGCGACCCGTGTGCGGTCGAGGGGCGCGCGTCGTTCGGTAACCACGCTTGACAGCTTAACAGCGTTAAGGGCAGGCTCATGGCCGAGAGCACTTAACAACGTTAAGGAGAGTGGTCGCATGGCTGGTGGTTCTGTGGCTGTCGACACGGACGTCCTGGTCGTCGGCGCGGGCCCGACGGGTCTGGCGCTCGGCATCGACCTGGCCCGCAGGGGCGTGGACGCGCTCGTGGTGGAACGGGCCGACGAGCTGTTCCCCGGATCGCGCGGCAAGGGCATCCAGCCGCGCACCATGGAGGTCTTCGACGACCTCGGCGTCATCGACGCGATCCTCGCGGCCGGCGGAAGGTATCCGGTTCAGATGATCTGGCAGGACGGCGTACGGGCCGGGGAGCACCGGATGTTCGACCCGGCCGAGGCGAGCGAGGACTCGGCGTACGCCGAGCCGTGGATGGTGGCGCAGTGGCGCACGCAACAGATCCTGCACGCGCGGCTGACGGAACTGGGCGGCCGGGTCGCCTTCGGACGGGAGGTCGTCTCCGTCACCCAGCATCCCCTCGACGAAGGGACCGTGGCCCTGCGCCTGTCCTGCGGTGAGACACTGCGTGCCTGGTACGCCGTCGCCGCCGACGGTGGGCGCTCGGCGGTGCGGCGGGCCCTCGGCATCGGGATGACCGGCGAGACGGTCGACCCGCACCCGATGCTGGTGGCCGACGTACGGATCAGGGGGCTCGACCGCGACAACTGGCACGTCTTCCCGCCGCGCGGGGAGGGCGCCGGCTTCCTCGCGCTGTGCCCGCTCGCCGGGACGGAGGACTTCCAGGTCGCCGCCCAGTTCCCGGAGGGCACGGAGATCGACCTGACCCCGGACGGCATCCGCAAGGTCGTCGCCGACCGCTCCCGCCTGGCCGCGGAGGACGTCACCGAGGTTCGCTGGGCCTCGGACTTCCGCCCGCGCGCCGCCCTCGCCGACCGGTTCCGCTCCGGCCGGGTCTTCCTCGCCGGGGACGCGGCCCACGTCCACTCACCGGCCGGCGGCCAGGGCCTGAACACCAGCGTCCAGGACGCCTACAACCTGGGCTGGAAGCTGGGCGCGGTCCTGCGCGACGGGGCGGACGCGGCCCTGCTCGACACCTACGAGGAGGAGCGGCGGGCCGTCGCGGCGGACATGCTGGGCCTGTCCACCCGGGTCCACCGCGGTGAGACCCGCCGCGGCGAGGCGACCCGGCAACTCGGGCTGCACTACCGGGAGTCCTCCCTCACGACGGAGACGCGCACGTCCCCGGGCCCGGTGCGCGCCGGCGACCGGGCCCCCGACGGCACGGTGAACGGCGTCCGCCTCTTCGACGCGTTCCGGGGGCCGCACTGGACGCTGCTGGCGCTGGGCGTCGAGGCCCCGGAGCTGGGCGGGGCGGCGCGTGTCGTGCAGGGGCCCGCGCATCCGGCGTACGGCACCGGCCTGTTCCTGGTCCGTCCGGACGGTTACGTGGGGTGGGCGGGCGAAACGTGCGAGGGTCTGGCGGAGTTCGGCCGCCGCATCCGCCTTTAGAGACGCGAGCCGAATCCCCCTGGCCGGTCAGTCGTCGCCGTCGAGGAGGGTGTCGACGGAGAGGTCCAGGGTGACGCCGACGGATTCGGGGACGGGGACGGACTGGCCTCGCTTGTAGCGCTGGGGGTCGGGGTACTTGCCGTCCTCAGCGTTCTGGTACAGGAGGACCTCGTCGTGCGTGCGGTCGGCGATGACGTAGACGGGGATGCCGGCCCGGGCATAGACATCGACCTTGGTGGCTGTGTCGTTGGTCCAGTTGGAGGAAGTCACCTCCAGCACCAGGCGGAAGACGTGCGGCGCGTAGCAGTTCTTCTCGACGAGTGCGTCCTTGAAGTCCTCGTCAACCACGGAGAAGTCCGGCACTGCGTAGTCGTCCGGCCCGGTCGGCAACCACATGCCGATACCACCCACGTACCTGAGCCCTGCCTGCCTGGCCCGGACACGTGCGAACTCCTCGACAAGCCAGGTCAGAGTCTCCTGATGCGCCCCGTCCGGCGGCGGTGTCACAACAATGCTCCCGTTGAGGATCTCCACCCGGTGCCCGGGCAGCTCCTCCCACAGCCGGTCGGCAGCATCAGCGAGCGACGACTCGTACAGCATCACAGCCACGGCACCCTCCTTTCGGGAACACCCTTCATGAGGGTAACCGGGGATGTGTCCCTTCCGCCCTGGACCACTCGTTCGCCGTAACCGCCCAGCTCAGAACGCGTCCGACGGCACGTAGGTCCCCCAGACCTCCCGCAGGGCGTTGCACACCTCGCCCACGGTCGCCCGCGCCTTGAGGGCGTCCTTCATCGGGTACAGCACGTTGTCCTCGCCCTCGGCGGCCTTCTTCAGGGACGCCAGGGCGGTGTCGACCGCCGCCTGGTCGCGCTCGGCGCGCAGCTTCGCCAGCCGTTCCGCCTGCTGGGCCTCGATGGCCGGGTCGACGCGCAGGGGCTCGTACGGCTCCTCCAGGTCCAGCTGGAAACGGTTGACACCCACGACCACCCGCTGGCCGGCATCCGTCTCCTGCGCGATGCGGTACGCACTGCGCTCGATCTCGTTCTTCTGGAACCCGTGCTCGATCGCGGAGACCGCGCCTCCGAGGTCCTCGACCTTGGTCATCAGCTCCAGCGTCGCCGCCTCGACCTCGTCCGTCATCCTCTCGATGACGTAGGAGCCGGCGAAGGGGTCGACCGTCGCGGTCACGTCCGTCTCGTACGCCAGCACCTGCTGCGTACGCAGGGCCAGGCGCGCGCTCTTGTCGGTGGGCAGCGCGATCGCCTCGTCGAAGGAGTTCGTGTGCAGCGACTGCGTGCCGCCGAGCACCGCCGCCAGGCCCTGGACGGCCACGCGCACCAGGTTCACCTCCGGCTGCTGCGCCGTCAGCTGCACACCCGCCGTCTGCGTGTGGAAACGCAGCATCCACGACTTGGGGTTCTTCGCCCCGAACTCCTCCTTCATCACGCGCGCCCAGATCCGGCGGGCGGCACGGAACTTGGCCACCTCCTCCAGGATCGTCGTACGCGCGACGAAGAAGAACGACAGGCGCGGCGCGAAGTCGTCCACGTCCATGCCCGCCGCCACCGCGGTGCGGACGTACTCGATGCCGTCGGCCAGGGTGAAGGCGATCTCCTGCGCGGGGGACGCACCGGCTTCCGCCATGTGGTAGCCGGAGATCGAGATGGTGTTCCACTTGGGGATCTCGGCCTTGCAGTACTTGAAGATGTCGGCGATCAGACGCAGCGACGGCTTCGGCGGGAAGATGTACGTCCCGCGCGCGATGTACTCCTTCAGCACGTCGTTCTGGATCGTGCCGGTCAGCTTGTCGGCGCTGACGCCCTGCTCCTCGGCGACCAGTTGGTAGAGGAGCAGAAGCAGAGCCGCCGGGGCGTTGATCGTCATCGACGTCGACACCTTGTCCAGCGGGATCCCGCCGAACAGCACCCGCATGTCGTCGATCGAGTCGATGGCGACGCCCACCTTGCCGACCTCGCCGTGCGAGATGGCTGCGTCGGAGTCGTGGCCCATCTGGGTGGGCAGGTCGAAGGCGACCGAGAGGCCCATGGTGCCGTTGGCGATGAGCTGCTTGTAGCGGGCGTTGGACTCCGTCGCCGTACCGAAGCCGGCGTACTGGCGCATCGTCCAGGGGCGGCCGGTGTACATCGACGGATACACACCACGGGTGTAGGGATACGCCCCGGGATCACCCAGCTTCTCCGCAGGATCCCAGCCCGCCAGGGCGTCGGGCCCGTACACCGGCTTGATGGGCAGTCCGGACTCCGACTCGCGCGCCATGGTGTGATGCCTCCCGCTGGACAGTTCTTCGCAGTTACCGGCTGGTACAGACCGACCCTTCGACGGACTGTAGCGGCGGGCGTGCACCCCGTGGAGGGGAGCACGCTGGGACCTTCCTCACAGCCTCGCTGGGACCTGACTCACAGCGTGCGCCGCGGCCCCGAGGACCGCAATGCCGCCCTGTTCGCGACCCGTCATCCGGGGGAACATCTCCCGTGGGAACCGGGGCGGGGCAACGGTGAGTCGACGGGGGGCGCTGGTGCGTACTACGGGCATGGGGAGATCGATCGCGGCACTCGCGGGCGTGGCGGCCCTGCTGGCGGTGTGCGGCTGCAAGGCCGAGGGCGACGGCGCGGCGGGGCGGCCGCGGTCACCGGTGCACATCGAGGTGCCGGGTACGGCGTCGGCGACACCCGAGCGCGTGCCGACGCCCAAGTCCTCGCCCGCGGGGAACGAGTCCGAGAGGCCGAGCGCCGCGCCGCCCGCCTCGACGGCGCCACCCGCGCGCGTGCTGTGGTCGCGCGGCGACACCGGGCGGGACATCCGGGAGCTCCAGGCGCGGCTGCGGCAGGTCGCCTGGCTCTTCGACGGGCCGACCGGGACGTACGGCCCCGCCACGGAGAAGGCCGTCCGGGGCTTCCAGGGCAAGCGGGGGCTGCCGCAGACCGGGAAGACGGACACGGTCACCTGGCGGCGGCTGGTGGGGATGACCCGCGAACCGGGGCGGTGGGAGCTCTACCTGACGGGCGGCCAGCCGGCCGCGGCGCCGGATCCGCGCTGTATGACGGGCCGTGCGCTGTGCATCAGCAAGACGACGCGGACCCTGCGCTGGATGATCGACGGGCGGACGGTGTCGACGATGGCGGTCCGGTTCGGCTCGCAGTACACGCCGACCCGAGAAGGTGTGTTCCACGTCTACTGGAAGTCCCGGCACCATGTGTCCACGCTCTACGACTCCCCCATGCCGTACGCCATGTTCTTCAGCGGCGGACAGGCCGTGCACTACTCGGCGGACTTCGCGGCCCGGGGATACGCCGGTGCGTCGCACGGGTGCGTGAACGTACGGGACGAGGCGGCGATCGCGGCGCTGTTCGCGCAGGTGAGGAACGGCGACAAGGTCGTCGTCTACTGGTGAGGCGAGGAGGAGTGTGGGGCGCGGACGGGACCGGGGGAACGTGTCCCGCCCGCGCCAGGTGCACGAGCCGTGGGTACGGGGGGAACCCCGGCTCAGTGCGACGGCCGATGACCAGTCGGCTCACTGATTACTGCGCGCCGCCGCTCGAAAACGTCACACCCCGCGCGGAAAAAGTTCAGTGCGGGGTGAAGTCGCAGGTCAGAGGGGTGTGGCAAGGGGGGTCAGGCGGGCGGGTACGACGGTGACGGCCGCCGGTGCGGCGGCGCCGAGGTGGTGGTGGCCGGGGCGCGGATGACGCGGGGCTTCGGGGCCTTCGAAGCCGCCGGCGCGGCCTGTGCGGGGCCTGCCGCCGTCCTTGCCGAAGCCGCGATGGCCACCTCTGTGACCTGGGGCGTCGTTGCCGCCTTGGCCTTTGTCGCCCCCCTTGCGTCCCTGGCCTCCCTTTCCGCCCTTGCCGTCCTGGCCGCCGTTCCCGCCGCCCTCTCCGCTGCCCCCGCCCGTGCCCGTGCCGCTCTTGCCCGTGCCGCTCTTGCCCTTGCCGTCGTCGCGGGTGCCCTGGCCGGTGGTGTCACCGGCGAGGACGCCCTTGCAGTACGCGCGGACGTGCGAGGAACCGCCGGCCGCCCTCTCCAGGGCGCGCTTGCGGTCGGCGCCCGGGTTCCGCCCGTCGCGCAGGTCGCGGCAGGCGGAGGCGGCCCCGTCCCAGCCGGTGCCGGGAGCGGCGGGGGCGTCGGAGCCGGCGCCCCGCGGGTGACGGTTCGAGCCCGGCGAGGGCGAGGCGGGGGCGGAGTCGCCGGGAGTGCCTTCGGGCGAGGCGGAGCCGATGTCGCCGTCCGGGGCGACATCGGGCGAGGGCGACATGAGGGGGCGCTCGTCCGGGGCCGCCGCGCTCGGGGTGGAGGCGGCGGGACCCTGCTCGACACCGCCGAAGGGCCTGGGCACCACCCCGACCCCTACGGCCATGGCGACACCGCCGACCATCCCGGCGGCCAGCACCGCGGACAGCCCGAGCCGAACCGACCGCCCCCACCGGGACGACGTCCGCTGCCTCCGGCCGCCCTGCCCGCCGATGCGCACGACCCCGACGTCACCGACCCGCCCGGCAGGCGGTCGCCCACCGGCCGACGTACTCCCGGGGCCGCCGACACGAACCTCCTGGGCGGCATGGGACACGGTCCGCTCACCATGCGCCCGCTGCGCGGGAATCGGGGTCGCGCCCCGCTCCGGCGCCTCCCGCGGCTGCCCCACCGCGGCCGACTCCGTCCTCGCCTCGCGGAACGCCGCCAGGGCCGCGGCCTCGCCGGGGAGTTCCAGGTCGGCCGCGGGAGCGGGCGCGGACAGCGCGGCCAGGGCTTGGGCGAGGCGTTCCGCCTGCTCACGGGCGTCTGCGGCGACAGCGTTGTCCAAGGGCTCGCCGCGCAGCAGACGCTCCGCCGTGTCGCGGTTCAGCCACCGGCCGGGGGTTCGGGGATTCTCCCCCGGAAAGACACAGCGCTCGTCGGCCATCACATGCCCTTCTGCGTCCGCGCGCTCGCATGCGTCACACCGGCGGACGTCACCGCGTGCCCGCGCGACTCCCGCTGCGTCGGCAGCGCGTCGAGTCCGCCGGCCCGCTCCGGATCGCCCCCGAGCAGCTCGGCCAGCTTCTTCAACCCCCGGTGCGCCGCCGTGCGGACCGCTCCCGGCCGCTTGCCCAGCGTCTCCGCCGCGGTCTTCGCGTCGAGGCCAACGACGACGCGCAGCACGACCGCCTCGGCCTGGTCCTGGGGCAGGCGGGCGATGAGCGAGAGGGTGTGGTCGGTGGCCAGGGACTCCATGGCCTCGCCCGCGGTGTCGGACTCGGCGGCCCTGCCGGTCAGCTCGGTCTCGTCACCGCCGATCGCGGGGCGCCGTCCCCGCATGCGGACGTGGTCCAGCGCGCGGTTGCGGGCGATACGGGCGGCCCAGCCCCGGAACCGGTCCGCGTCACCGCTGAACCGTGCGAGGTCCCGGGCGATCTGGAGCCATGCCTCGGAGGCGACGTCCTCGGCGTCGAGGTCACCGACGAGTGTCCTGACGTACCCGAGCAGCCGTGGGTGCACCGAGCGGTACACAGTCCGGAACGCGGTCTCGTCTCCGTGCTGTGCCGCAAGCACCGCGGCTGTCAGCTCCGCGTCGTCCCCCAGCACCGCGCGCCCCTCTTGCGCCCAATCCGGCACCGCTGTCGCGGACCGGCTTCTCGCCGTCGTGTTCCTCGATCGATGGTCGCGGCCTGCGGGACCGCGGATGGTCGCGTTGGTCCCCGGCCTCCACAGTCCGGCGCGAAAGGCACGTTACGGCGTGAAACCGCCGCGCGTCCATGTCCGTAGAGCATGCAACCGACTCGTGACGCGATGAGGTGTGACACAAACCGCACGATGGGCGCTGTAGTGAGTACGGGCCGCCGCGCGCGCCCGTGCCGTGCGACGGCCGGGGCCTCTCCTGTGGGGGGTGGCGGCCCCGGCCGTTGCCTTGGCCGCCGGCCGGTGCCACGCGCTACCGCTGGGGCACAGACAGGGACACGCGGGTGTTACTGGCCCCGCTCCTTGCCGCCGTCGCCCTGGTCGCCCTGGACCTTGGACTCGTCGACCTTCTGCTTGCCGGTGTCGCCGTCCTGACCGCTGGTGCCGTTGACGGAGTTGTCGGCATTGTCAGTGTTGGCGTTGTTGTCAGTGTTGGCGCTGTTGTCAGTGTTCGCGTTGTTGTCAGTGCTCGCGTTGTTATCCGCGTTGTCGGCGTTCTGCCCCGTGCCGCCCCCGGCCCCCTTGCCGTCGCCTTTCCCGGCTCCCGGGGCGTCCCCGCCCGGTTTTCCGGTCTTCGTCGGCTTGCGCGTGGCCGACTCCGCGGCCAGTTGCCGGTCACAGTAGTCGGCGACCTTCTCCTCACCGCCCGCGGCCTCGACCAGCCGCCGCCAGGCCGTCGACTCCAGCGCCTTGCCCCGGCCGCCGACCTGCTCGTAGGCCCGGCAGTGGGCCGCGGTGTCCTGGGCGGTGGCCGGGTGATCCGGTCGTCCGGAGTCGGTGGGCGAACCGGAAGCCGTGGGCCGTCCGCCCGACGTCCCCGGAGCAGCGGTCGTCTGCTCGGTACGGCCCCCGCGGTCACCCGAGCCGTGGTCCGAGGAACCGCCCGTGCCGATCGCCGCGAACGCGACACCGCCCAGGGTGAGGCTCGCCACCAGCACGGACAGCGTGGCCTTCACCGAGCGCGCCCCGCGCCGCTGCTCGCGCGGCCGCCAGTCGTCCCGGCGCCGTGTACGCACCCTCGCCCGGTGCTCCCCGGCGTCGCGGGCGGCGCGGAACGCGGCCACGGCTCGCCCTTCGGCCTCGGTGTCGACACCGTCACCACGCATGGCGGCGGCGAGCAGCGCCTCCACCCCGGCCGCGTCGTCCGCCGGGCCGGAGCCGGGTCCCGCGTCCCCAGGGTGCACCCGCCGACGGCCGGGAAGCCCGCCGCCGCTCAGCCGTTCACCCATGTTCGTTTCCGTCCCTGTGTTCCTGTGCTCCTGCGTCCCTGTCCGGCCCCACGGCCGCATCGGCCCGAACCGAACCGCTCGGAGCCCGCCGGCCCCCCTGATCCAGGCCCCGCTGATCCGGACCCGACAGGTCCGGATCCCACTGATCCATACGGTCCGGCGCCGCCACCGTTCATTTCGACTCCCCCAGCGTCCGGGGGGCGTCATCCGTCACACTCCCGGCGCCACCCTCGCCGCCCAGCTGGCCGGCCAGGCGCTTCAGGCCCCGGTGCGCGGCGGTACGGACCGCGCCGGGGCGCTTGCCGAGGACCCGGGCGGCAGCCGGACCGTCCAGGCCCACGACGACCCGGAGCAGTACCGCCTCGGCCTGATCCCTGGGCAACCCGCGGACCAGGTCCAGGGCCCGCTCGGTGGCCAGCGACTCCAGGGCCTGGTCGTGGGTGCTGTGCGGGCCCGGCAGCTCCAGCAGGTCGGACTCCAGCGCCGACGCCCGGGGCCGTACCCGCTGCCTGCGCAGATGGTCGAGCGCGCGGTGCCGGGCGATGGTGGCCGTCCAACCGCGGAAACCGGCGCCGTCCCCCTTGAACCGTCCCAGGTCCCGCGATATCTCCAGCCAGGCGTCGGACGCGACGTCCTCCGCGTCGTCCCCGACGAGACCGCGCAGATAGCCGAGCAGCCCCGGCTGCACGATCCGGTACGCGACGGCGAACGCGGACTCGTCGCCGCCCTGGGCTCGCTCGACCGCCGCGCCCAGTTCCCCGTCGTACGCCTGTGCGCGCCGGGGGTGCCCTCCCTGGCCCAAGACTGTCCTCGTTCGTGCGGTGGTCGGAGCGGGGTCGTGGCGAGTCGCCGATCGTGCGACACGGTCCGGCCGCGGCCACGCCCCCACGGTCAACAGCGTCGGGCCGGTCCGAAGTGTCACAGCGCCCGCCTCGGCCGCCCCTCCGCCCGCCCCGGGCTCACTCGACCACTCCCTGGGCCGATGGCCGCCTGAGTCTGCCGTGCAGGGTGAGGTAGAAGGTCTGCAGGGAGTCCTCGGGGAGGCCCGAGTCGAAGCGGTTGAGGACCCGGCCGAGGGGGTTCCAGACCCGGCCGTCGGGCATACGGACGCCGACCGGCCGGCCGAAGAAGGCGCGCTGGTCGGCGTCGAAATCCACCCAGGCCGCCCCCGCCCGGCGTACGAGCACCTCGCCGACGTACGCGCCGAGGCCGAGGAGCGTCTCGCGGGCCCCCTCCCGGTCCGCGCCGCCCTTGCGCAGCCCGTCGACCAGGAAGTCGACGACACGCAGGCTGGCCACGGAGTAGTCGAGCGGGAGCCTGCTGCGGGCGGTGACCCGGGTGACGAACGCCGTCGCGAGACGGCGCATCTCCCTCGCGCACGTCACCCGTCCGTCCGCCTCGTCCATTCGGGACCCACCCTCCACTCGGCACCGGGGGCCCGGTACGGCCTCCCCCCGCCGCCTAAGCGGACGCGGTCCCGCAAACATCACGCGTCACGGGCGCGTCCGACGCCACACCGTGTGTGCGCCGGAAGTGCCCTGACCGCAGTTCAGCCCTGAGCCCCGCCCGTCGCGTCCCGGCACATCAGCCGCAGTGAGCCGTGGCCGGCGAAGCAGCGGCGCGCCTCGTCGATGGGGTCCCACAGGCGGCCGTCCGGCGTACGGATCCAGTGGTCACCGCCGGTCGCCCACCACTCGGCGCCGGTCTCGCGGGCGATCACCTCACCGGCGTACGCGCCGAAGCCGCGCAGCACGTTCTCCAGTGCGGCGGCCGGGACCCCCTCGTTCCGCAGCTGCTCGATCATCCGGTCGACGCGCCACAGACTCTGCGCCGAGTAGTCGAGGCGCACCCGCGCGCCCTCTCGCATCGTCGCCACCGCGTCCGCCGCCCACCGCGCGGGCTTCGCCGCCGCGTGGGGGCGGTTCCCCTGCGGGGCCCTCTCGTTCATCGTCCTCGTCGTCACACTCGTCCCAGTGGTCATACAAGGAAAAGCGAGGTCGGGCCGACGGGTGTCACGGGATTCGGGCCGCTGTCCGAGACCGGCGCAGGATTGCCGCACGTCCACCGCACGACCGACACAAGACCCTTTCGGCGTACGGGGTTTGATCCTCCGGGGTGAGTTCTCCCGTCGACCGCGGCGGCGGCGCCGCCACCGCCTCAGCCCCGCCCGCGCGCCCTGCGGGACACGACCGCACGCAGTACCCGCCGACCCTCCGTGGACACCTCGAGGGCACGGCGCAGACCGGCCGTGCCGTGGCCGGCCAGGACTTCCAGGACCGTGACCTGGCGGCGGAGCTCGGCGGCGACGAGGGGCGGGATCCCCTCGGTGCGGCCCTCGCGGCAGGCGTCGACCGGGGAAACGTTTCCGGCGGGGTCGAGCAGGCGGTGGATCTGGAGGGACGCGACGGAGCAGGCGTCGGCCCACATCCGCACCTCGTCGGCGGAGCGGTCGTC
Organism: Streptomyces griseus subsp. griseus; assembly: GCF_000720255.1. Lineage (GTDB taxonomy): Bacteria > Actinomycetota > Actinomycetes > Streptomycetales > Streptomycetaceae > Streptomyces > Streptomyces griseus_I. The sequence continues at coordinate 25,125 of NZ_JOJE01000052.1, forward strand.
CGGCGCGGCGGCGAGCATGCGGCCGGCGAGCAGCACGGCCTCGTCGGCGGCGCCCGCCACGGGGTCCAGCTTGCCGCGCACCTGCTCGAGGAGCTCACCCCAGTCGGCGGCCGGATCGCTCCCGTCCGCGAGGCTCCCCCACAGGGGCCGCAGCACCTCGTCGTCCCCGCCCAGCAGGGGCACGCACCGATCAAGACAAGCCAGTCCGCTCGCGGCCAGTGCACGGTCGTCGGCCTGAGCGATGAGATCCACCAGGCTCATCCATGCCTCCCTCACCGGGGCGCCTTCGGTTGCGGAGCCCGCACTTCCCCTTACTGCGTGCGACGGCCCTCCAGCGTCACAGTACGTTTTCGGCCAGAGAACGACTCAACGCCCCGATGAGCTTGGCCGGAAACAATCGGCGCCGCTCAGCCCAGCCGGTTCGCCAGCGCCCTGAAGTCCGTCCAGGACAGCGGCGGCTTCCCGGGGTCCCACAGTTTCTGCACGGTCGCCCGCAACGGCATCCGTATCCCGGCCGCGACCTGGTCCTGGGTCTGCGCGTTCGGGAAATCACCCCAGACGGAGAAGGACCCGCCGAGTATCCGGTCGTCGTACCGGGACGACACGGCGACGTTCCCGCGCAGTACGCGGGGCGTCCACTGCTCGTAGATCCGCTGTCCGGTCGGGTAGACGAAGGTCTGGGGCTCGCCGAGGACGTAGTACAAGTACTCGTCGTTGTAGTTGATCACCTGCCGACCGGCGTTCAGGTACTCCAACGGCGGCCGGGCCCCGATCTCCTTGCCCGTCCAGTAGGCGACCTTGAGGTCCTTCGCCGGCTGCACAGCCGTCGTCCGGAAGAACCCGTCGTTCCACGCCCGTATCGAACGGTCGTGGGCGCGGACGGTGCCCGCGCGGTCGTTGAGCCAGCCGGTGGTGAGGTCGGCGACGGTGGCGCCGGAGCCGTACCTGTCCCGCGCGGCGGCGGCGAGCTGCGGGAAGGACGCTTCCGGGTTCGACACGACGAGCGCCTGGTACTCGTCGCCGCCGAGGTGCCACTGGCCGCCGGGGAAGAGCCCGGCGAACTCGTTCAGCAGGTCGTCGACGATGTCGGCGGACGCGCCCTTGGAGATGTCGATCGCGCCCTGCACCGCGCGCCCCTGCGCGTTGCGCAGCTGCAGGTCGGGATGAGCGGCGAGGACCGCGCCCAGATGGCCCGGCGAGTCGATCTCCGGCACGACGGTGATGTGCCGGGCCGCCGCCAGCGCGACGATCTTCTTCACCTGCGCCTTGGTGAGGTGATCCCTGGACACGATCTCCGGGTGGGTGTCGGACTGGATCCGGAACCCCTGGTCGTCGGAGAAGTGCAGCCCCAGCTGGTTGTACTTCAGGTCGCCCAGTTCCCGGATCCGGTCCTCGATCCAGCCCTCCGTGTAGGGCTTGCGCGCGATGTCCAGCGTGAACGCCCGCTGCGGCTTGGCGGGCTCGTCGCGTACGACGCCCTCCGGTGCCGTACCGCCGCCGTGCACCTCCTGCTTCAGCGTGCGCGTGCCGTAGAAGACGCCGGCGTCGTCGGGCCCACTGATGGTCACCCGCCCGCCGCGCACGGTCATGGAGTACGACTCCGGGTCCGCGCCCTTGTCGTCGTTCAGCGCCAGCCGTACGTCCCCGGCGCGCACGTCGTCCTTCTCGCCCGCGTACGTCATCCCCAGCTCACCCGCGACGAGCCGCCCCTCGTCGGTGAGGTCCTTGTCGCTGACGACCACCCGGTGACCGCTCGCCGGCTTCCACCCCGGCCCGCGCTCCGGAGTGTGCTCGCCGACGGCGGGTATGGTCCGGGGCGCCTTGGACAGCGGGTACGTACGCGTGGGGCTCGGCGTCGGAGTGGGTGCCGCCTGGGGCGGCGCGGCCACGGAGGGGGACGACGGGGCCTTCGAGGGCAGCGGCGCCGCCGAGCCCGCCGGCTCGCCCTCGTCGCCCGACGCCCACACGCCGAGCCCGACGCCGACGACGACGACTCCGGTCCCGATGACCAGCGCGCTCCGCGTCACGTTCTTCTCCGGCGCCCGGCGGCGCCTGTGCCGGTTCACACTGCCAACCTATGACCGAGTCGACCGAAGGGGATCCACCGCACGTTCTGAAACTCTTCCGTTCGGGTGAAATTCGGGTATCCGTCGGACACGACGTGACCACTCTCGATAACCTGACGACACACCTTTCACAGCATCCCCTGCCTAAACACACGTGACGCGAGGACCCACGCTGCCTGCGCACCTTCCCGGCCGAGTCGCCATACCCGCGCTACCCGAGCAGAGCCGCTGCACACCGTCCCCGACCCTGCTGGACGCGTTCAACTCCGTGCCCGCGGCCGAGGCCGAGCGCGCTCTCCTCACGTGCCTCCGCAGCCTCCACTGGGCCCGCCGCCTCACCGCTCACCGCCCCTACCCCGACCCGGAATCACTCCTGGCGGCGTCCGACGAGGCGGCCTACGACCTGACCTGGTCCGACCTGGCGGCGGCGCTGGCGGCGGAGACCCTGCCTTCCCTCCCGGAGGACATGTACGGCGCGGCCCACATGGCCCTGAACGCGGCCCTGGCGGCGTACCAGGCCCGCTTCGGCCACGCGTTCGTCATCTGCCTGCACGACCTCCCCCCGGACGAGGCCCTGAACCACGTCCTCGCGGCCATCCGGTCACGTTTGGCAAACGATCCGGAGGAGGAACGCGTGGTGGCAGCGGACGAACTGCGCCGCCTCGCAAAAGGACGGCTACTGGACCTCCTCAGGGGTGCGGGGCTGTGACCTGTGCGGCTCCGCCGCGGGGCGCGACCAGCACAAACGAAGCCGCACCCGGCGCATAACGGAACACACCACCCCATACTCCGCCCCGCTCCCCCATCCGCATGCCACTTTGATCACAGAGGTAGGCCCGGCTTAAGCCCCGCACGCACACGTCGCTACGATGCTGGGGGCCGGTGGACCGTACCCGGCCGGGCCCGACCGACAGCACAAGCCGGCGCGGCCCCGATACCCCGCTCCCGGAGGGACTTCCGTGCCGGCTGGAACGCTGTACCGCGGCCGGGAAGGAATGTGGTCCTGGGTGGCTCACCGAGTCACCGGCGTCCTCATCTTCTTCTTCCTGTTCGTTCACGTGCTGGACACCGCTCTCGTGCGTGTCTCCCCCGAGGACTACGACAAGGTCGTAGCCACGTACAAGACACCGATCGTGGCCGTGCTGGAGTACGGCCTCGTCGCCGCCATCCTCTTCCACGCTCTCAACGGCCTGCGTGTCATCGCCGTCGACTTCTGGTCGAAGGGCCCGCGCTACCAGAAGCAGATGCTCTGGACCGTCGTAGGCGTCTGGATCGTGCTGATGCTCGGGGCGATCTACCCCGTCCTCGGCCACGCCGCTCGTGAAGTGTTCGGGAGCTGAGACCGATGGCCACCACTGACACCACCGCGTCCGGGATCGGCCCCGTCGAGGGCGGCACCGGCTACTCCGTCGACAACCCGGCGCCCTACATCGAGGCCCCGCGCCAGCGGACCAGGAAGACGCCGAAGTCGACCCGCGGCAACTTCGAACTGGCCGCGTGGCTGTTCATGCGCCTGTCCGGCGTCGTCCTCGTCGTCCTGGTCATCGGCCACCTGCTGATCCAGCTCGTCCTCGACGGCGGCGTCTCCAAGATCGGCTTCGCCTTCGTGGCGGGCCGCTGGGCGAGCCCGTTCTGGCAGGTCTGGGACCTGCTGATGCTGTGGCTCGCGATGCTGCACGGCGCCAACGGCCTGCGCACGGTCATCAACGACTACGCGGAGCGCGCGAACACCCGGCTGTGGCTGAAGGGCCTGCTCTACACGGCCACGGTGTTCACCATCCTGCTGGGCACGCTGGTGATCTTCACCTTCGACCCGAACATCCGCTAGGCACGGGGCTGCGAGAATCATGAAGATCCACAAGTACGACACCGTCATCGTCGGCGCCGGTGGCGCGGGCATGCGCGCGGCCATCGAGTCCACGAAGCGCAGCCGCACCGCCGTGCTGACCAAGCTGTACCCCACCCGCTCCCACACGGGCGCCGCGCAGGGCGGCATGGCCGCGGCGCTGGCCAACGTGGAGGAGGACAACTGGGAGTGGCACACCTTCGACACGGTCAAGGGCGGTGACTACCTGGTCGACCAGGACGCCGCCGAGATCCTGGCGAAGGAGGCCATCGACTCGGTCCTCGACCTGGAGAAGATGGGCCTGCCGTTCAACCGCACCCCGAACGGCACGATCGACCAGCGCCGCTTCGGCGGTCACAGCCGTAACCACGGCGAGGCCCCGGTCCGCCGTTCCTGCTACGCGGCCGACCGCACCGGTCACATGATCCTCCAGACGCTGTACCAGAACTGCGTCAAGGAGGGTGTGGAGTTCTACAACGAGTTCTACGTCCTCGACCAGCTGATCACCGAGGTCGACGGCGTCAAGAAGTCGGCGGGTGTGGTCGCCTACGAACTGGCGACCGGTGAGATCCACGTCTTCCAGGCGAAGGCGGTCATCTACGCCTCCGGCGGCTGCGGCAAGTTCTTCAAGGTGACCTCCAACGCGCACACGCTGACCGGTGACGGCCAGGCGGCCGTCTACCGCCGGGGCCTGCCGCTGGAGGACATGGAGTTCTTCCAGTTCCACCCGACCGGCATCTGGCGCATGGGCATCCTGCTGACGGAGGGCGCCCGTGGTGAGGGCGGCATCCTCCGCAACAAGGACGGCGAGCGCTTCATGGAGAAGTACGCGCCGGTCATGAAGGACCTCGCGTCCCGTGACGTCGTCTCGCGCTCCATCTACACGGAGATCCGCGAGGGCCGTGGCTGCGGTCCCGAGGGCGACCACGTCTACCTCGACCTCACCCACCTCCCGCCGGAGCAGCTGGACGCCAAGCTCCCGGACATCACCGAGTTCGCGCGCACCTACCTCGGCATCGAGCCGTACACGGACCCGATCCCGATCCAGCCCACCGCGCACTACGCCATGGGTGGCATCCCGACGAACGTCGAGGGTGAGGTCCTGGCGGACAACACGACGGTCGTCCCCGGCCTGTACGCGGCCGGCGAGGTCGCCTGCGTGTCCGTCCACGGCGCCAACCGCCTCGGCACGAACTCGCTCCTCGACATCAACGTGTTCGGCAAGCGGGCCGGTATCGCGGCGGCGGAGTACTCGCAGACGGCGGACTTCGTCGAGCTGCCGGAGAACCCGGCCGAGCTGGTCGTCTCCCAGATCGAGCGGCTGCGCGACGCGACGGGCACGGAGCGCGTGGCGGAGCTGCGCCGCGAACTGCAGGAGACCATGGACGCGAACGTCATGGTGTTCCGCACCGAGCAGACGATCAAGACGGCGGTCGAGAAGATCGCGGAGCTGCGCGAGCGCTACCGGAACGTCTCGATCCAGGACAAGGGCAAGCGGTTCAACACGGACCTGCTGGAGGCCGTCGAGCTCGGCAACCTCCTGGACCTGGCCGAGGTCATGGCCGTGTCGGCGCTGGCCCGCAAGGAGTCCCGCGGCGGTCACTACCGCGAGGACTACCCCAACCGCGACGACGTCAACTTCATGCGCCACACCATGGCGTACCGCGAGGTGGGCGACGACGGCACCGAGACCGTCCGCCTGGACTACAAGCCGGTCGTCCAGACCCGCTACCAGCCGATGGAGCGTAAGTACTGATGGCAACCCCGACCCTGGACAAGGCGGACGCGGCCGGCACGCCCGAGCCCGGCTTCGCCGACTCGCCCTACATCACCGTCACCTTCCGGGTACGCCGCTTCAACTCGGAGGTCTCGGCGGAGGCGACCTGGGAAGACTTCCAGCTGGAGATCGACCCCAAGGAGCGCGTCCTCGACGGCCTCCACAAGATCAAGTGGGACATCGACGGCACGCTCACCTTCCGCCGTTCCTGCGCCCACGGCATCTGCGGCTCCGACGCGATGCGGATCAACGGCAAGAACCGCCTGGCGTGCAAGACGCTGATCAAGGACATCAACCCCGAGAAGCCGATCACGGTCGAGCCCATCAAGGGCCTGACGGTCCTGAAGGACCTGGTCGTCGACATGGACCCGTTCTTCCAGGCGTACCGGGACGTCATGCCCTTCCTGATCACGAAGGACACGAACGAGCCCACGCGTGAGCGCCTCCAGACGGCCGAGGACCGCGAGCGCTTCGACGACACGACGAAGTGCATCCTCTGCGCCGCCTGCACGTCCTCGTGCCCGGTCTTCTGGAACGACGGCCAGTACTTCGGCCCGGCCGCGATCGTGAACGCGCACCGCTTCATCTTCGACAGCCGTGACGAGGCCGGCGAGCAGCGCCTGGAGATCCTGAACGACAAGGACGGCGTCTGGCGCTGCCGCACCACCTTCAACTGCACGGACGCCTGCCCGCGCGGCATCGAGGTGACGAAGGCGATCGCGGAGGTTAAGCGGGCGCTGATCACGCGGCGCTACTGAGGTTCCCTTCCCGCGTACGTCCATGAGGGCCCCGCTCACCGGTTTGTCACCGGGGGTGGGGCCCTCGGGCGTGTAGGCGTGCGTGGCCACGATCGAGTGAACCCTTGTGACCGGGGCCGAAGGGGGTCCCTCGGCCTACGATGATGCTCTCGGCTCCACCCACAGGAGGCACCGATGTCCGCAGCAGCCGTCGAACAGCAGCCGCACGACGACATCTCGCTGACGGCCCTTGCCGAAGAGATCATGGAGCGCCATCCGGGGTATCGCGTCGAGATCATCGGAGGCCAGATCCTCGTGACCCCGTCCCCGGACGCCGCCCACGCCTGGGCCTTGACCGATCTGGTACTCCCTTTCGCCATGGCGGGGCTTCACGGTGGCGAGACAGCGGTCCTCCAGAACATCAGCATCTGGCTCCCCGACGCTCCCGAGGACTTCGCCACTCCTGACCTCTGCGTCGTCGACGCCGACATTTACGACCACCACATCGAGCGCAACTGCTACGACCCCGTCGTCTTCCGCCTCGTCGTGGAGGTCACCTCCAACAACTGGAAGACGGACCTGCACACCAAGGTCACCGCCTACGCCAACGCCAAGGTGCCGGTCTACGTGATCGTCGACCGCAAACACCAGCGTCTCCACGTCCTCACCGACCCCACCGAGGACGACTACGCAGCGCACCGCGTCCACTCCCCCGGCGAGATGGTCGCCCTCCCCGACTCCATCGGGGCCAAGGTCAAGCTGGACGTCGCCGAGATCCTCAAGGCGGGGCAGCCGAAGACGAACGACTGAGCCGGGGCGTGCGGTCACCTTCTGTCAGGGCCGGCTCGGGGCTACGCCAGGGACGTGTCAGGGATCTTCCTGATGCCGGGTCCCTGGGAGGGGCGCGAGACTCTCGTGCATGGCGAACTCATCGTTACGCAAGGCAAGTCGGGGCGGAGCCCTCCTGGTGGCGGCCGGCGCCTTGTCGGCCGTCCTGGCGCTCGGCACCGTACCGGCGATGGCGGTCGGGTCGGGGCCGACCCCCAGCCCCACCTCAACTGCCCAGCAGCACACGGCGCTGGACGAAACGGCCCTGCAGGCGGCCCTCTCCGACTTCCCCGATCCCAACGTGACGGGCGGCCTGATCCGGATGACGGGACGGGACGGCCGCTGGACAGGCACCGCAGGCCCCTCCGTCCCCTCCCCCGACGCGCACTTCAGAATCGGCAGCATCACGAAGATCTTCACGTCCACCGTCGTGCTGCAGTTGGCCGCCGAGGGACGCCTGAGCCTGGACGACACGGTCCAGGACCTGCTGCCGGGACTCCTCCCCCCCGACTACCACCCCATCACCGTGGGCCAGTTGCTCAGCCACACCAGCGGCCTCCAGATCCCCCTCTGCGCCAAAGAGGACGTCGCCCCGAGGGAGGTGATCGAGTCGGCGCTGTCCTGCGGACACCCGACCGAACCCGGCAAGGTCACCCAGTACAACGGCATCAACTACTGCATAGCGGGCCTGATCGTGGAGAAGGTGACGGGCCACTCCTACGCCCATGAGGTCCACGCCCGCATCCTCCGCCCCCTGCACCTGCGCGACACCTCGGTACCGGCCCTGGACGACTGGTCGATACCGGCGCCGTACACACGGGGAGCGGTAGTGCGGCCGGGCTCGGGCTCGGACGATTTGAAGGACGTGAGCGTCCAGAGCCCCTACGCCTGGGCCGAAGGCGGCATGATCTCCAACGCGCCGGACCTGTCCCGCTTCTTCACGGCCCTCTACCGAGGCCGTCTCCTGCCACCCGCCCAGCAGAAGACCCTCTTCACCCTCCCCACCGGAGTCACCGGCGACAAACAGTTCAGCTACGGCGGCCTCCAACGAACGGTCCTCCCAGGCGGCACCACCGTCTGGGGCAAGAGCGGCTCCTACCCCGGCTACACGAGCGGCGTCTTCGCCACCCGCGACCTACGCCGCGTCCTGGTCTACTCCCTCAACCCGACGGGCCGGACCCCGGAGCTGCCGTACGTGATGCGGATCGCGGAGGCGGCGTTCTGATCTCGGCCGCGTGCTTCAAGACTCGACGCCCCGCCGGTTGATCGCTGTCAGGTCGATCTCGACGTCGAAGGGCACGGATGCCTTGAGCCGGTTGTGGAAGATGCCCTTGAGGGCGTAGGACTTGGTGGCGAAGTCGAGTTCGTGGACGTAGACGACGGGGAGGCCGTTGTCGTCCTGCTCGACCCGCCAGAAGTGGCGCACGCCTGCTGCCGCGTACTTGCGCGGTTTGACCTCGCGGTCGAGTTCCCGGGAGTCGCCGGAGACGACTTCGGCGGCGAGGAGGACGTGCTCGGGCGCCTACCAGGTCTGGTCGGGGCCGGTGACCGCCTCCACCGTGAACACAACAACGTCCGGCTCAGGCCGGTTCTTGCTGTCCAACCTGACCGTCATTTCCCGGTCGACATCGAGGTAGTCCGGAGCCTGCGCCAGGAGGGCGTTGTCCAGCAGGCGCACGGTGCGCGCGTGGAAGGCGGTCTGCGGGCTCCTCGCAACGAGGCTCCCGTCGATCAACTCCGTGTGCGGCGGGAGGTCCGGAATCCGGTCGAGGTCGTCCGCGGTCAAGCCCTCGGGAGGCGGGACCGGCCAGTGGTACGCCAGTTCGTCGTCCAGCCTGTCGTCGGACGCGTCCCTCACCGGTGCTCCCTCGCACTCTCACTCAGGTCCCTGGCGTGAAGCATCGGCTGACTCCACGGCGAACTCCGACGTGTCGAGCTCGAAGTCGAATGGGGCGGGAACACGCAGGGACCGTCCGAACGAGATGTTGGTGCGAGACCGGTACCCCTTGGGGGACGGATCCCAGAACGCGTTGATCTCCTGCATCTTCATGTCGAGCAGGAGATACACGGGCACGACACGGCCGTACGTGTCCAGCTTGTCCAGCCAGTCGACGTCCTTGGTGGAGTCGGAGGTCAGCTCGGCCACGAGGGAGAGAGCCTCGCCGTCGGCGTGCCTGCCTTCGGCGTCGAAGACGGCTTCGTCGGCAACATGGAGATCGGGGCCGAACGCACGTTCCAATCCTGGAAAGGTGAAGAGGAAGGGCGCCACGTCGACGTCATGCCCTTCCGGAGCGTGGCGCTCCAGCTGAAGCCGCAGCGACTTCATCACCCTCTTGTAGCGCAGCTTCGACCACGGCGACACGACGATCTTCCCCCGGATGAGCTCGGCCTTGTAGCCAGCAGGTGTGTCCATCTGCTCGACGATCCGGAGCATGTCCTCGAAGGCCCCGGGCTGAGCAGCGTCTATGGCTGTCGGACGCTCGGCCATGATGGTCACCACGGTCCTCCATTGATTACAGAGCGTGTCGCGTTCCCACGATAGCGCCGGGCTCCCCGGTCCGCCCGGCTCTCGGAACCGGCGCGACCGCGCCGCTGTCGACCGGGGACTCGACCTCGCACCACAGCAGCTTCCCTCCCCGCCCGAAGAGGTAGTCCCCGAGGGGATAGCCGCCCCACGCCTGCGCGTAGTGACCGACGAGGAACAGCCCTCGCCCACCGTCCGCTCCCGCCGGGGCTGGGCGGAGGGGGCCGGACCGCTTGTCGAAGGGCGGCGGGATGTGCGGGTTGGCATCCCAGACACTCACCCGCAGCCGACTCAAGCCCAGGGCTCTGAGCCGGAGGGTCGCGGGCCCGGTGGAGTACCGATACGCATTGGTGACCAGCTCGGAGGCCAACAACTCGGCGGTCTCCCGCACTTGAGACATGCCGTGCCCGGCAAGTACGGCCCGGAGGGTAACCCGGGCGATGCGGGCGGCCCGTGGGTCGTGGGGCAGTTGTAGCGCGTATGCCCATGTTGGGCCTTCTTCGCACTCCGACGGGGATACGGTGACCATGAACGCCTCCTGCGGTGGGGGGACAACTTGGTTCGCTTGACGGCCCGGCCAGGCGGTGGCAGTGCCGCGCGTACGGGTAGTGGCGCAGTGCGCTTCCGGGGTATCAGCGGGGCCGGTCGAGCAGCGTGTTCCTCACCGTAGACTGCATTCCCTGAACCTTTTGCATGCATCAGCAAAAGGTTCAGGGATTTACCTCGCGTGGGTGACCGCCCCGCCAGGTGTACGGAACGGAGCGAGGACATGGCGCCACGAAGCGTCCCCACCGCACGCCGTCTGCGCATCGGCATCGAGCTACGTCGCCTGCGAGAGCGGGCCGGCATGACCGCAGCCGAGGCCGCCCGCACCCTAGGAACCACTCAGGCCCAGGTCAGTAACATCGAGGCCAACCGCTTCGGCATCAGCGCGGAACGCGTGCGCACCTTGGCTCACATCTACGGCTGCACGGACGAACCCCTCGTCGACGCCCTCGCCGGCATGGCGGCGGATCGAACGCGCGGCTGGTGGGAGGAGTACAGGGACACCCTGCCGCCCCGCCTCCTTGACCTGGCGGAGCTGGAACACCACTCCACTGCATTGCGCGTTACCCAGGTCATCAACATCCCCGGCCTGCTCCAGACCCCTGAGCACGCCCGAGCACTGTTCCGCGAAGCCGTCCCGGCGCTGCGCCCGCACGAAATCGAGTACCGCATCTCCCATCGCATCAAGCGCCAGGCCGTCCTCCACCGCGAGGAACCACCGCCGTACACCGCCATCGTCCACGAGGCCGCCCTGCGCATGCAGTTCGGCGGCCGCGAGGTGGCGAAGGCCCAGCTGGAACACCTGACCGAGGTCAGTGAGCAGCCCAACGTCAACGTACGCGTGATTCCGTTCAACGGCACGTCGTTCCCCACCACGGGACACGCCGTCGACTACTTCCACGGCCCGGTACCAACGCTCGACACCGTGGAGGTCGACACAGCCCACGGCAGCGAACTGGTCGATGCAGCCGGACAGTTGGAGAAGTACCGTCTCGTCTTGGACCGCATGGAGGCAGTCGCCCTGAAACCTCCCGCCTCCCGCGACCTCATCCATCACATCGCCCAGGACATCTGAGAGACGAGACATGACCGAAATGAACTGGCAGAAGTCATCCTTCAGCGAAGAAGGCTCCGCCTGCGTCTACCTCGCCGCCATCGCCACCGGGACCATCCTCCTGCGAGAAAGCGACGACCCGGAAACCATCCTCACCACCAGTCGTCCCCAGATAGGCGCGCTGATAGCCGCCCTGAGATCCGCAAGCCACACGAGCTAATCCGGCAGTACGACCACATCGGCAGACGGTACACCTGGCTTCGGGTACGCCCTACGGAACTCACCGCTGATTAACACGTCCTGCACCACACGGTGGACGTTGCCCACATGCACGGTACTCCCAGGCATCGTCGGAGTCCCCGGAGCAGCCTTGCCTCGTTGGTGGAGCGGCAACGGTGTGAAAGGTACCGACGGCACGCAAGGTGTCGGCGCCGCCCAGCACGTGGGCGATCTCTGCTCACGGAATCCGGTAGTTCCTCGTCGAACATCGCCGAGACCGAGACGTCGGAGTTGCCGATCTCTCCTCCGCCTCAGCCAGGGCGGGGGCGTCCGGCGTGCAAGGGGTGTAGCGGACCTCGAACGCCCCTGCTGCGCCGCAGCATTACTCGGGCACCAGGCGGGCCCTATGCACGGGTTCATACAGGGAAGCGCGTCGATAAGCTGCCATAGATTTGGCACTTCCCAACCACTCCCCAGAATGCCCCGCCCCTAGCGCGCTCCTTCCGTGAGCAACAGGCTGTAGCCAACACCGACTTGAAGGGCCTCAGCCGCTCACCGAGAAACGCTGAATCACCGGGTTCATGGCCAATTTGAGGCTATATTGAGTCAATCGAAGATACGCCTCCTGCAGAAATCCGGTAAACGCTTCCTCAAGCTCTTCACGCTCCACCGAAGCCTGCCAGGAACGCTTCGAAGGACTCATGACGATGAGATCACCGTTGTGACGTAGACGACTCGGTGTCACCGCCACCATGTACGCCAACGTTGTCCGACTCCGCCTCCAACGCAACGCCATCGACCTACTCGGCCGCGGCCTCCGCAACCCCGCCGAGACAACCTGCAAGCACGACGACGGCGACGAACCACCCCTCGTCGGATCCTCCGTCCGCTGACGTTGCCGTCAACTACTGCTTTCAAGACGCACTGAGACCCCGCCAAGCAGATGTTGACGGGGTCTCAGATTTGCGCTGCGATTCCTGGAGGAGCCGCGCTACCGATTCAACGTCGAGGCGCCAGATCCACTAGTGTCGTCCGGAATTCGAAGAATCTATTCCTCGATAAGTTCATCGAGCTTATCTGCAGATTTTGGAGTTCCCAGTTCTTGAGCTGTAGACACGAGGCGCTCATAGTAAGCCGAGGAGATCGGAAGAGAATCCTCGTAGATCCATGAGCACATCGTATCGAATGCCAACTCCTCTTCACCCACGCTCATCAGGTGGCGAACGTCGGCAATAACCTCTTCCGAAGTCAGAGGAGATTCCTCAAGGAGTTGCGAGACGAGAGCCCGCACGTACTGATACCGCTCCATACGCCACACTCCTTCACTTCGGGAAAGCCGTGAGAACTCTACCGGTTAGCGGCTCAAAGCGAACCTCGATACTCACCCCTCGCACCTCTCCAGTGATTGCCTGAACGGCAGGATCACCCTTCCTCGTCCGGAGAGTTTTCTCAGCATAATTAGCTGAACCGGTTTTCCAGATACGCGTACTGTTTGGACTCGTGGCGACATCTGCCACGGCATCCAGGATGTCGTCGTCGCTCCACCCCTTTGGAAAGACTGTCTTTCCAGGCAGTCCCGGATAAGCGTGTCCGTTGAGGATGTGCTGGGCATCGTCACCAAGCAGCTTTCGCCCAATCCCGCCACAGTTGCTGTTATGAACGAGGACCGGAGTCTTACCCGCCAGCACATAGTATGTGTGCTACGCGGCCCCTCTGTACCTGCGTTTTCGCAGGTCAAGTGGTGTTCGGCGGTTCCGCTGAGGTACGGGTTCGGCCGGGGTTGTTCGTGGTTGTTGCCGTCACTACTGCCGTCAGAGGTCCAGACCCGGCCCGGGCCTCTGGGCTATTTGAGGTGCTCGGTGAGGTCGTCCACGGTCCAGTCGGCCTGGCGGAGGATGGAGCGGAGGGTGCCGGGCGCGAGGGAGCGGTGCAGGGGCACGATGACGGTGCGGCCGTCCTTGCGGTACTTGGCGTGGCTGCCCCGGGTCGCGATGTGGCCGAAGCCGGCGCGTTCGAGTGCCTTGGCGATCTCGGTGCCGGACAGGCCGTGAGGGACGGCGGGGCTCATGCGACGCGGACCTCGACCGGCGCGGTGATCACGTCGGCGACGACCTCGGGGGCGGGGGCGTCCTCGAAGTACAGCTCCAGCGCCTCGCGGAGGTTGGCCAGTGCCTCTTCGATGCTCTCCCCCTGGCTGGTGACCTCGACCTGGAGACAGCGGGCCACGTACCACTCGTCCTCACGGGTGACCGCAGCGGTCAGGTGCAGTGCGCGCGTCATAGATGAAAGTGTGGCATGCCGGGCGACGCCGTCAGAGGTTTTCCGGCCGCGGACCACCGCATGCGGTGAGTCTCCGGCGACGTGCGGTCGGGGGCGACTCCCCGCAGGAGGCGACGCAGGCCACCGCCCTCGGTGAGCCCGGCGACGGACGTGAGGGTCGGCCCCCTGGCCGGCCCTGTGCCTACGATCCGACCGTAGGACGGTCGTAGGCGACAACTTGCTCCGGCAGGAGCCCGACTCCGGTCGGCCAGCCGAGCTGGCCGGTTGCCACTCCCGCAGCCCCGAGTGACGGCCCGGCAACGGGGGCGTGACCCGGGGCTGCGGCGCGGCTGACCTCCAGAGTGAACGGCGGGCTTGTCGGCGACGTTCGGCCAGCTCAGATGTGCGGGCGCCGCCTTGAACCTCGAACCTCGTAGAGAAAATCTGAACGCACGCCCCCGGGCCGCCCGGCACGGCGGGTCAGCGGCCCCGCTCGCCGCCGCCCGTCTCCAGGGCCTCGACGCGGCCACGAAGGTCGGCCAGCTGCTGAACGGCGTCGGCCAGCGCCCGTTCCAGCGCCTCGACGCGGGCCGTCGCCCCGCCGACGGGGGCGGTCGCCTCCGGACCGTCGAGGTCATCGGCGCCGTCGGGGTGGTCGCGGTGGGCGACGAAGGCGCCCTTGCCAGGACGGGAGACCGCCCACCCGTCCTGCTTCAGCAGGGTCATGGCCTTCTGCACGGTCAGGCTCGACGCCCCGAACTCGCGCATCAGCGCGGTCTGCGTCGGCAGCGGATCCCCCGCGCCGAGTCCGCCCGCGCGGATCCGCTCCCGCAGGGTCTCGGCGATGACCTCGAACGTCAGCTGCACCCCGCTGCCCGCCGGCCTGCGCCCGCGCCGTCCCACCACCACGCCGGTCATCCCCCGCTTTCCACGCCCTCTACCAGCACAATCCGGCCCGTCCAAACCGGGAAACCGGCCCCACACTACCCGCGTCCCACCACCCACAAGAAAGGAATCAGGAGGGATGCACTTGAATGCGTCCGTGGACCGATGTTAACGTCACGCACCCGCCGGTGATCACCACCGCGCCCCGCCGACCAGTCCCCTGGTCTGGCCCCCGCGCCCAACTCCGAGGGCGCCCCCGTTCCCTGTGAGCCGATCACTTCGGCCTGCCCACGCCGCCCCGCGCCGTACCGCTTCCGCACTCCCACCGAAAGGCCCCCTTCCACATGCCCGCACAGCTCCAACTCCCGTACCCCCGCGACCGTTCCAGCCGCCTCGCTCCCGTCGTCGTCGTTCACCACGCAGACCTGCCCGGCAGACGTCACCGCCTCGGCGGCAGGGCGGTCGGCGCTGGAGCGCCGCGCCAGGCTCACCACCAAGCTGGCGAAGCTCGCCGCAACCGGCCAACTCGCGCCCCTCGCACGGCAGATAGCCTGACTCGGTGGATGCGCGCACCCGATCCGCCTCACCGGGCACCGCACCCGTCTGGACAGTGCGACCGGCGAGATTCTCGACCACTTCGATTCCGGCAGGCTCCCGGCGGGCGAACTGCTGGTCCGCTGCGGCAACCGCCGCGCCACCCGCTGCTCCGCCTGCTCGACCGTCTACCGCTACGACACCTACCAGCTCATCGCCGCCGGACTGTGCGGAGGCAAGACCGTCCCCACCAGCGTCGCCACGCACCCGCGCGTGTTCGCCACCCTCACCGCCCCCGGCTTCGGCCCCGTCCACAACCAGCCCGACACCGACCGCTGCCACTGCGGCCAGGTCGACTCCGACGACGACCGGCTGTTGGGCACCCCGCTCAACCCCGAGCGGTACGACTACATGGGCGCGGTCCTGTGGAACGCGCACGCCCCGGCCCTGTGGGCACGCTTCACCACCCACCTACGCCGCGAAATCGCCAAGGCCGCCGGCCTCACCCAGCGCACGCTGCGCCACCACGCCACACTCTCGTACGCCAAGGTCGCCGAGTACCAAAACGCGGCCAGGTCCACTTCCACGCCGTCATCCGCCTCGACGGACCCACCGGCCCCACCAGCACCCCGCCCGCCTGGGCCACCACCCAGCTCCTCGACCACGCCGTCCGCGCCGCCGCACGCACCCGCGTCCACCACGAGGGCGAACCGCCGAAGCAACCGCAGCCCGCCGGGCGCGTCCCCGCGCCCCAGCCCCAAGCCTCAGATCGGCCAGGGCGGTTGGTGTTCCGGTTCGGGCGGCAGATCGACGTCCGCGCGATCCGCGGCACCGACTTCACCGGCGACGGCCCCGTCACCGACCGGCACGTCGCCGCCTACATCGCCAAGTACGCCACCAAGGGCGCCGAGACCACCACCGGCACCCTCGACCGCCGACTCCTCGCCGAACTCGCCGCCCACGACATCACCGACCACGCCCGCCGCATGATCCACGCCGCCTGGCACCTCGCCCCCAAGCGCCGGCACGCCCACCTCCGCCTGCGCCAATGGGCCCACATGCTCGGCTTCCGAGGCCACTCCCCCCGCACCCGCCACTACTCCACCACCCTCGCCCACCTCCGAGCCGAACGCATCGCCTGGCGAACCTGCCGACCCGACACCCAGACCACAACCCCAGCGTCGGCTCAGACGCAGGCCGACCAGACAGACGGCAGTCCGGTCGATGACCGCACCGGACACCGCACTGACCTGGCCCCCGGTCACCGCAACATCACCGGTCAGCGCGCGGACTCGGACACGACCCTGGTCATCTCCCACTGTCAGTACGCCGGAACCGGCCTCCTGCCCGAACTCGAACACCTCGACGACCTCCTGACCGCAAAACGGCAGACCCGACCCGAGCAACCGACCCGAACCCTCGGCTCGAAGCGCTCCGGTGACCGCGCCGGTCACTCCACCGGTCACCCGGCCGATCTCCACTGATCGGCCGACCAGTACTGACCGGCCGGGGGCCGTCACGTGACCGCCAACACGGAACTCCTCACCGTCCCCCAGGTCATGGAACGCCTCCAACTCGGCCGCACCGCCGTCTACGACCTCATCCACACCCGCCAACTCGCCTCCCTCACCCTCGGCCGCGCCCGCCGCATCCCCACCCACTCCCTCACCGACTTCATCCGCACCCGCCTCGAACAGGAAGCCGCCGCCTGATGACCACACCCCGCGACACCCCCGCCTCCCGCCGTGTGCGTGCCAACGGCGACGGAACCGTCTACCAGCGCAAGGACCGCCGCTGGGAAGCCGCCGGATACGTCCTCGCCCCCGGCAACGATCCTGCTGGCCAATTGCGTTGCTGATCGGTTGTGATGCTCGTTGGCTACGTGTAGCGGTCGCGTCTTCCGTCATCGGCCGCAGGGTGGGGTGTGGGGTGTCGATGCAGGCGCGGCCGTGGCCGCTCTGAAGGTGAGTGCTATGGGAAAGCCACCCAAAGGGTATGGAGTCACAACGGGCTCTGGGATTCCGATTACCGACTGCAGTTGCAGCGTGGTATGCCCTGACAGCCATGGCTGCGCCTGCCTCTTTGACATCGGTTCACAGCAGTGCACGTGCATTTGCACGGAGATGGCAGAGAGTGTCGAGGAATATCCTAAGTTGACTCCCGACACTGAAATCAAGCTCTGTGCGAAGGAGATTGACCTCGCCATCCTGGGGTGGTTTCTCGGCAGTCTGTGCACGGCGGACGTGTTCATCCCGGCTCTAGCGGTGGATAGAAAAGTATCTCTGACTCTGGAAGGAGTGCGGTTCGATACCGCGATCAAAGAATCCGGGTTGGTCATTCTCGACAACCAAGCGGGCGCTTAATGGGGTGCAAGTAAGAACCGTCCCGACGTGTTGCGGCTGGTGACGATCCTGCTGGCCGTTTCGGGGTCACGCGGTGAGGGAGAGGTCGAGGCGGGCGAGGTGGCTGCTGCGGGTTCGGTCAAGGGGATGGCCGTTCCACCAGGCGTCGAGGCGGATGAGGTTGAGCGCGACCGCCGAGTACGCGTGCTCCAGATGAGTCTTTTGCAGACCGCGATAGCGGGCGCGTCTCATGCCAGTGACAGCGACGGCCTGGTGGATGGTGCCCTCGACGCCGGCGCGGGTGGCATATTTGGCCCGCCATTCCTGACTGGTCTGCTGAGTGCGGGCCTCATCGAGGACCTGCTGCTGATCGCGGGGACGCAGGGAGAGTGTGCGGCCGCCGCTTTTGGCTCGGGTGCACTTGTCGCGGACTGGGCAGGGCTGAGTGCGTTGTGGCAAAGGGAGTCCCTGTTCGATGAGCAGGGGCTTCTTCGTGTGCGGGGCGTGATCGCGACGGAGTAGGGGCAGGCAGCGGGCGGCT
>NZ_JOJE01000053.1 GCF_000720255.1 Streptomyces griseus subsp. griseus
GTCGAGGATGGCGGAGACCTGGGTGGGGGTGTCGAACTTCTGCATCGTGCGCTCCTTCGTCGTCGTTTCTGACGTTGGAAACGCTACGTTGCGTTCATGGTCACGGCAACAGACTCGTTGCACATAATGGCGATAACACCAGGTGGGAGCGGAGAAATCGTTGCACTGGATGCAGATTTAACGCAACGAACCTCTCTCGCGCTCGTTGCAATGAATGGCGGTGAACGCTACTTACCGCCCTCGTCGGGTATGCCCGTTCCCGCGTCGGCGCACGGTGAAGACACAGGCGATCACGCCGAGGCCCCAGGCGATCAGGAGGGCACCCCACAGCGGCATGGTCACCTCCGGGACGAGAAGGCGGATCTTGACGCTCGCGCGGTTCTCGAAGATGAAGATCAGGGCGACCGCGGTGATCAGAGCGAACGGCAGGAGGCGTCGGACGCCCGGGCGGGAAAGGAACGGCGTGTGAGCCCTGTGGTCTGTGCTGGTCTCGGCCATGGAATGCCTCTCCCTCACGTTCCCCTGTTCCCAGGGTCCTCTCTCGCCACGTGGTGTGCCAACGAGAGGGGGACGCGCAGGGGCGGCGGGCGCGCTTCGCGGCCTGAGGTGTCCAGGTCGAAGGCCCGCCGCCGCGCGCGTAGCGTGGAACAGGAGGCTGGAGGGGCCGGAAGGAATGGCTATGCCCGAGCACAAGGTCGCCACGCAGGAGCAGTTCGAGGCAGCCCGGCAGGAGCTCCTCGCGGAGGAGAAGGCACTCACCCGACGCGGCGACGAGCTGGCGCGCAAGCGGCGTGAGCTTCCCTGGGTGCCGGTCGAGAAGGACTACCGCTTCGAGACCGAGAGCGGCCCCAAGGCGCTCGCGGACCTCTTCGACGGGCGCTCCCAGCTGCTCGTCTACCACTTCATGTTCGGCCCGCCGTACGAGGCCGGATGCCCGGTCTGCTCCTCGATCGCGGACACCCTCGACCCCAACGCGGTCCATCTCAGGGCCCGGGACGTGACGCTGATCTGCTCCTCGCGGGCACCGCTGGACAAGCTCCTCGCGTACCGGCGGCGGATGGGCTGGAGCTTCGACTGGGTCTCCACGGTCGGCGGCGACTTCCACCGCGACCTCGGCTTCCTCTACACCGAGGACGAGCTGCGTCCGTTCCTCGACGGTGGTGTCCCGCCGACCGTGAGCCAGATGGCGGAGGCGACGGGCACGGACGTACTCGGTTACGTCACCGAGGGGCCCGGGCTGAGCGCCTACGCGCTCTCGGACGACACCGCCTTCCGTACGTACGTCACCACGGCGCGCGGCCTCGAACCCGCCATGGCCTACTACGGCCTCCTCGACCGGACCCCGTCGGGCCGCCACGAGAAGGGCGAGGAGACCCACTGGCTGCGCCGCCACGACGAGTACGGCACCCCGCCCACCCCGCCCACCTGAAACGACTACGGCCTGCCGTACGCCGCCACCATGATGTTCAGCGCCACCTTGTTCATGTCCTGGCCCTTGGCGTCCGTGGAGTTGACGCTGTAGACGAGGGTGCGGGAACCGTCGCGGGTGGAGGCGATGGCCGCGTTGTAGCCCCAGCGACCGCCGGTCTTGCCCCACACCTCGCGGCCGCCCAGCTTCTTCATCGACAGACCCACGGAGTACGCGGCCGGGTCACCGCTCTTGAAGTCCGTCACCTTCGGCAGCGTGAACATCTCCTCCAGCAGGGGGCCGCGCACCACCCGCCCCCGGAACAGGGCCCGCGTGAACCGCTCCAGGTCCGCCGTGGTCGAGACGAGGTCACCGGCCGCCCAGCCGTCCGTCGTGCCCCACACGGACACGTCGCGCAGACCGGTGGTCCCGTCGTCCAGTCTCATCGTCTGGTAGCCGTGGTTGTGGGGGCCGACGATGCGCGGGTCCGTCCCGGGGAGGTAGGTGTCGCGCAGCCCGAGCGGCTTCAGGATCCGGCCAGTGACCTGGTGCTCGTACGAGTCGCCCGTGACGCGCTCGATCAGCAGACCGGCGATGGTGTAGCCGATGTTGAGGTAGTGCTGCCGCCCGCCCGGCGCGAACTCCCGCTCCTTCGACGTCGCCGAGCGGACCATGTCCGCGGGCTCATGGATCCGGAAGCGGTCCGCGTACCCCTCCTCGACCGTGGTCACGGGGAAGTCGGGCGCCGGGATGCCGTGCGTGTGGTTCAGCAGCTGACGGACGGTCACGTCCCCGTAGGACGCGGGGATCAGCTCCGGCAGGTATGAGCGGGCGGTGCGGTCCAGGTCCACTCTGCCCTCGGCGGCCAGCTGCAGGACGACCGCCGCCGTGAAGATTTTGGTGACGGAACCGGCGCGGAATCGGGCGGCCGGATCGGCCGGCCGGCCGCTCTCCAGGTCGTGCACGCCCGAGCTGCCCCGCCACACACCCTCGGTGCCTCCGACCCGTACCAGCGCGGCCGTCGCGTCCGCCGTCGGCAGGCACGCGATGGCGGCCTCCAGGGCCGGGCCGGGGGTCGCGGACCGCGTGGAGACGGCGGGGCACATGGGGGACGCGGGAGATGTGGTGGTCGCGGCGGCCGGCAGGACCGCCGGCCCCGTCGCGACGCCCAGGACGAGTGCGGCGGCCAGCAGCGCGCGGGTCGTGCTCTTCATGGTCAGCTCCGTAGGTGTCGGCCGTTGTTCTTGCAGGCCTCATCCTTCTGACCGGCGACTTCGCGCGGATCGCCCGCGCAGGCGGTCTTCCTCGGTCACTTCCTCACCGGCGCGGGGGAGGAAGCGAGCCGGGGCGGTCCCCCGGGTGGGGATCCCCGGCCGCGATCAGACCCGTCTCGTACGCGCAGATCACGGCCTGGATCCGGTCCCGCAGGCCGAGTTTGGCGAGCACGTTGCCGACGTGCGTCTTGACCGTGTGGTCGCTGACGACCAGCTCCGCGGCGATCTCGGCGTTCGACAAGCCCCGCGCGAGCAGCAGCAGCGTCTGGCGTTCCCGTCCGGTCAGCCCGTCCAGGCGGGGATCGGGCCGCCGTGGCCGGGCGGCGGGCCGGGTGTACTGCTCGACCAGGCGCCGCGCGACGGACGGCGCGAGCAGCGAGTCACCCCGCGCCACCACCCGTACCGCGTGAACGAGGTCGTCCCGGCGCACGTCCTTCAGCAGGAAACCGCTCGCGCCCGCGTGCAGCGCCTCGTACACGTACTCGTCGGAGTCGAAGGTCGTCAGCATCACCGTCCGGCAGTCGCCCTCCGCACTGATCGCCCGGCAGGCCTCGATGCCGTCCACGCGGGGCATCCGGATGTCGAGCAGGGCCACATCGGGCCCGTGCCGCCGCACCGCCTCGACCGCGTCGGCCCCGTCGCCCGCCTCCGCGACCACCTCGATGTCCGGCTGGACGTCCAGGATCATCGCGAAGCCGCTGCGCACCAGCTCCTGGTCGTCGGCCACCACCACTCGGATCGTCAACGCGCCACCCCCGCCGCGGACGGTACCGGGATACGGACCCGGACCGCGAAGCCCCGGCCGTCCGGGCCCTGCCCGGTGACCGCCGTACCGCCGAGCGCCGCCGCGCGTTCGCGGATCCCGACGAGTCCGTGGCCGCCGCCCGGACCGGACCGCGGGCCGCGTCCGTCGTCCACCACCTCGACGCACAAGTCGCCCTCCGCGTGGGTGAGTCGTACGGACACGGTACGGGCGGCCGCGTGCTTGACCGTGTTCGTCAGCGCCTCCTGGACGATCCGGAAGACGGTGGCCCCGATCGCGTCCGGCACCTCAGGCACGTCCGGCACCTCAGGCACGTCCGGCGCGCCCGGCCGTGGCCGCGTGACCCCCGTCGTCCCGTACGCGACGTCGAGACCACTGGCCCGTATCCGGTCGAGGAGACCGGGCAGGTCCGGCAGGCCCGGCTGCGGCTCGCGCGGGGCGCCTCCGGGCTCGTCGCCCGCACGCAGCACCCCCAGCATCCGGCGCAGCTGGGTCATGGCGTCCCGGCCCGCCTCGGAGATCGCGTCGAAGGCGGCCTCCGCCCGCTCCGGAGCGGTACGCACCGCCACCGGCCCGGCCTCCGCCTGCACGATCATCAGGCTCACCGCGTGGGAGAGGATGTCGTGCATCTCCCGTGCGATCCGGGCCCGTTCGCGTGCGGCGGCCTGCTCCGCCTCGATCCGGTTCGCCCGGCGGCGGGCGTCGGTCAGCCGCCCGAAGACGTAGGCCGCCGCGAACACGAACAAGGAGAAGGTCAGTTCACGCGCCGACCGGGTGTTGAGCCACACCGACGTGGGGATGGCGACCAGCAGCAGGAGCACGGCGGCCAGCCGTTTGGACGGCGCCGACAGCTCGGCGATCGTGTAGACGATGACGAGCCCGGTGTACGGCAGCGGTTGGCCGGGCCCCTCCAGGACCAGCTCGTACAGCGCGCCGGCCGCGAAGATCACGAGCAGGACGGCGACCGGAGCGCGCCGCCGCCAGACCAGGGGGATCACGGTGAGCGTGGTCAGCCCGTATGCGGGCCAGGTCGCCGGCGGGAGTTCCGCGGGGCGCGGCACCACGAACGGCATCGTCATCGCCGCCTGGACCAGGAGGGCGATCCCGATGTCGACCAGGAGGGGGTTGGCCGTCCCCAGCGCCCGGCACCGGTGCGACCACTCCCGCGCGTACCCGCGTACGGTCCACGGCGTGCTCACCCGAAGTCCCCCTGGCTCAGGTCCTGTTCCGGCCCGAACCGGAATCGCGACGCCACACCGTAACAAGGGCGATCTCCCCGGATGGGCCGCATGCCGGGGTCGTACGGACGGGTTCAGCGCACCGGGAAGCCGAAGGAGCGGCCCTGCTGCCTGAGCCGGGGGAGGATCCGGCGCAGGGCCTCGACGGTCTGGGAGCGGTCGCCTCCCGCGTCGTGGAAGAGGAGCGTCGGCCCGTTGGGAACCTCCCGCTCGACGGTGGCGACGATGGCGTCCGTGCCCGGCCGCTCGAAGTCCTTGGAGTCCACGTTCCAGCCCAGCGGGCGCATGCCCCGGGAGGCGGCCAGCTTGCGGCTGTAGGGGGTGAAGGCGCCGCCGGGCGCCCGGTAGTACATCGGCCGTACGCCCCCGGACGCCTCGGTGATCATGCGTTCGGCGTCGAGGATCTGCCGCGACTGGTAGGCCTCGCTCTTCTTGTCCATGGCGGTGTCGTGCGACACCGAGTGGTCGCAGAGCCGGTGCCCGGCCGCGACCACCTTCTTCACGAGGTCCGGGTGGGCCTTCGCCTGCGTCCCCACCATGCAGAACGTGGCCTTCACCCCGTACTCCCGCAGCACCTCGAGCACCGCAGGGGTCCACACGGGGTCGGGGCCGTCGTCGATGGTGATGTTGACGCCGCGCGCTCCCTGGTCCGAGGCGTGCGCGATGGTCACGGCGACCGGCTTGACGCCACCACCCGCCGGGGCCGAGGCGCCTGCCTTCGGCGACGAGCCGCCCACGCCGTCGGCCTGCGCGGTCCACACCGAGGCACCGGCGGCGAGCATCGTCACCCCGAGCGCCGCCCCGACCAGCTTGCCGTACCAGCCCCGCCCGCCGCCGTGCCGTGCCATGTCCGCCCCGCTTCCCGCAGTTACCCGCCGACCGCCTGGTCGCCCTCCGACCACCAGACAGGACGAGGGGCGAAGCCCCCGGGATGCGTCCGTTACCGATTGCGGACAATTCCGGGGGAGTTCCCCGACATGACCGGTCCCTGGCACAGCTTGATGACAGGTTCTGCCAAGAACTGGCCAAACGAAGGGCGTTTGTCGGCCACCGCTGATCGGGTCTCTCACGACGGCTGAATCAAAGCCCGTTCAGGAGGATCTGGTGTCAGCACCAACCCACAAGAGACGGTGGCTCACGATCTGCGCCATCGCCGCATCCGCCGCACTGGTCGCGACACCCGCGGGTGCCGCGCCGGGCAAGAGCAAGAGACCTTTCGGAGCGAGAACACTCGCCCAACTCGCCGCCGCACGCGAGCGGTCCGTCGGCGCCGTCAGTCCCAAGGTGCAGGCCGAGGACGACGACGACGGCAACGAGGCCGATGAGATAGCCGAGGGCGCGGACCAGTACGCCGAGGCCCGCACCTCACCCGGCGTCGTCGCACCCGGCGCCTACGGCGCCGCCTGGGCCGACCTGAGCAAGCTGCGCGGTGCCGGAGGCAGTTGGCGCAACGTCACCGACCTGCCCTACAACTCCGACGACTCCCGCTACCGCGACATCGACTCCAACTCCAGCGGCGGCTCCGGCTACGTGACCGGCCGCATGGCCGCGATCGCCGCCGACAACGACGGATACGTCTACGGGGGCAGCGCCGGCGGCGGCGTATGGCGGTCCGCGAAGGGCGGCGGGCACTGGAAGCCCATCAGCGACAAGCTGCCCTCGCAGTCCACCGGCGCGCTCGCGCTCGACGGCGCCGGACGGCTGTGGCTGGGCACCGGCGAGGCGAGCACCAACGCGGACGCCTATCTCGGAAGCGGCGTATACGTCCTGTCCGACCCGCACCACGGGACCTTCTCCTCGCGCAGCCGGGTCGGCGGTGACGAGCTGGAGTCCACGACCATCCACGAACTGCGCTTCGGCGGCGGCAAGGTGTGGGCCGCGACCAGCGAGGGTGTGTGGAGCCACTCCACGAAGACGCTGAAGGGCGCCTGGAAACTGGAGTACGCACCCAACCCGGATTACCTGCCCGGCGGTTCGAAGGCCGACGACCCCGACGCCGCGTACAAGAACATCGCCAACGACATCGCGATCGACCCGAAGGACCCGAGCAGGGTCGTGCTCGCGGTCGGCTGGCGCAGCGGCGACGACTACAACGGCTTCTACACCCGGGTCGGCGGCACCTGGACCCGCGTCACCAGCGGTTTCGGTGACCTGCCGACCGACGCGGACGACGTCGGCAACGTCACCTTCGCCCGCTCCGCCGACGGCTCCCGCTACTACGCCATCGACCAGTCGCCGGAGCAGCTGAACACCAACCCGGACAGCGGACTGGAGGGCATCTACAGCGCCGCCTCGCCGTTCGGGCCCTGGACGAAGATCGCCGACTACAAGGGCCTGGCCGCCGACGGCTCGGCGCTGACCTCGAGCGGGTACATGCCCGGCGTTCAGGCCTGGTACAACCAGTTCCTGACCGTCGACCCGAGCGACCCGAAGCACGTCTACGCGGGCCTGGAGGAGGTCTACGAGACCAAGGACGGCGGCAGCACCTGGTCGACCGTCGGCCCGTACTGGAACTTCGGCTTCGCCTGCTGGAGCATCGACCCGGCCAAGCAGACCGGCGACTGCAACCAGACCCCCCACTCCGACCAGCACGGCGTCGCGATCGGCCGTTACCACGGCAAGAGCTTCGTGTACGTCGGCAACGACGGCGGCGTCTACAAGCGCCCGGTCAACGGCTCCCAGGACGCCTCCGGGCACGCCACCGACTGGACCTCTCTCAACGACGGCACCATCGACACCCTCCAGTACTACTCGGTCGGCGTGGGCAAGGACCTCGACCACGGCGGTGTCTCCGTCACCGGCGGCCTCCAGGACAACGGCCAGTCCATCCTGCGCGGCAATGACAAGGTCATGGGCTCCAACTTCGGCGGCGACGGCGGCGACACGCTCACCGACCCGGCCAACGGATGCCACATCGCCGAGGAGTACGTGTACCTCGCGATCCAGGTGACCCAGAACTGCGCGGTCAACGACGGCAGTTGGACCACCGATTCCACCAAGGCCACCTCGTACGGCGTCGCCCCGGCGGACAACGCCACCGGCGAGGCCCGCTTCATCGCCCCGCTCGCCGCCGACCTGAAGAACAGCTCGACGTGGATCGCGGGAGGCCGGCACATCTGGGTGCAGACCCACGGCTACGCCATCCGCAGCGGCGACGAATGGAAGAGCGTGTACGACCTCGGCGCCGGCCGCACCGCGACCGCCGTGGCCGCCTCGGGCGGCAAGGTCTACGCGGCCTGGTGCGGACCCTGCAACGAGGAGGGCTTCGCGCGCGGCATCTCCGTCGGCAACGCGGACGGCACCGGCTGGCACGACATCACCCTGCCCACCACGGGTGCGGACGGCACCGTGCCCAACCGCTATCTCAGCGGCTTCGCCGTCGACCCGAAGAACGCCAACCACGTCTTCCTCGCCGTCAACGGCTTCTCCCGGCACTGGACCGAGGGCCCCGGCGCCGGCATCGGCCACGTCTTCGAGTCCACCGACGGCGGCACCACCTGGAAGGACATCTCGGCCAACCTGCCCGACGTGCCGACCGACTCCGCCGTCGTCACCGCGAACGGCGGCCTCGCCGTCGCCACCGACCTGGGCGTCGTCTACCGCGCCCCGGGCCACACCAAGTGGCAGCGCGTCGGCAACCTCCCGGCCGTCGCCGTGCTCCAGCTGAAGCTGAGCCCCGACGGCAGCACCCTGTACGCGGCCACCCACGGCCGCGGCATCTACACCGTCAGGGCGCGCGACCTCGGCTGACGCCCGTCGTGCGGTGAGGTGAGGGGTGATTCCGGCTTCCCGGGGTCACCCCTCCCGTGCGTACGGGGGCTCCGTCGTCGCTCTCGTGGAACGCCGGGGCGGCTACCAGACGAGGGCGTCGGCGGGGTTGTCCTGCCAGTAGGTGACGGCGGCGGCGCTGTTGAAGAAGATGCCGCCGTTGGGCAGCTTCAGGGTCTTCTCCTTGTTGGTCGCGCCGCCGTTCCTGTCGGCGAGGATGACGCCCAGGGTCTTCTCCGTGCCGCCCCCTTCACCGTCGACGGATGACGTCAGGATGCCCGCGTACGCCGACTGGCCGGGCTTGAGCGTCACCACGGACTGCGGGGTGCTGTCCTCGACCCACGCCACCGGGGCCTGGGCGTCGGCGCCGGCCCTCAGGAAGGGGGCGCTGTAGGCGTAGCAGGGCTTGGTGCCCGTGTTGGTGGCCTTGAGGAGGAGGTGGTTGATCGGGCGCGTCGCCTCGGTGACGGTCAGCTCGGTGTTCGCCGCGGTGCAGGTGACGACCGACGCCTCCTTCGTGGCGGCGGAAGCGGTCTGCGCGGCGGCCTGGATGCCGACGAGCGAGAGGGCGGCGGCGACGACCATGGAGGAGGCGGCCGTGCGGGAGAAGGAACGAGTGGCGATACGCATGAATAAGCTGCTTTCTCTGAACAAGAGGAAGACCGCGGACGAACGCGCCCGAAGCGCGGTCCGCGCAAGCGGAGTTGAGCGGGGCCGATCACCGTGTCCGGCGAGGCGCCGTGCTTGGATGACCCAAGCCTGTGCCACGCGGTGTCCCATCCGCCATTCCAGCGGGAATTTTGGGACGCTGGGATGCGCGAACAGGCTCTGAGCTGGGGGAACAGGACCTCTCTGGGATGCGGAACGGAATGGAGGACCGGTGGGGGCGGCTGAGGAGATTGCTGATTTCGCCGCGTTGCTGCGCGAGTTGAAGCAGCGATCAGGGCTGAGTTACGAGGCGCTGGCGAAGCGGGCGCACATGAGCACCTCGACGCTGCACCGGTACTGCAAGGGGGAAGGAGTGCCGGCCGACAACGCGGCCGTCTCCCGTTTCGGCCGGGTGTGCAAGGCCACTCCCGAGGAACTGGTCGAGTTGCACCGGCGCTGGGTCCTGGCGGACGCGGCACGGGAACGCGCCCGGCGGGCCGCGCAGGCACCCGCGGACCACCCGCAGCCGGAGACCGCGTCGGACACCCCGCCCCCGCCCGCGGCGCCGACCGCGTCCGTACCCGGGGACCCTCCCGGGCCCGTCGCCGAACCGTCGCCCGAGGCGGCTGTCCTCGCTCGCCGCACGCCGACGTTCCCGCGGACCGCCCGCAGGCGGTGGGCCCTGATCGCGGCGGGCACCGCCGTCGTCGTCGCCGTGTGCACCGCGCTCACGGTCGACCTGAAGGGCCGGGGGACGGACCTGGCGGAGAACGGCCGGTCGGCCGGCGCCGCGACCTCCTCCGGGCAGCCGGGCGCCGCCGCCTCCACGCCGCACCCCTCGGCGTCCCCGTCCCCCTCCGTGCGTCCGAGCCGCTCCCCGTCCCCGACCCGCCCCAAGCCCGACGCCGAGCCGTTACCGCGGAGCCCTGACACGTCGGCGCACCGCCCTGACACGGGCCGTGCCCGGGACGGTGACGCGGTCCCGCTCACGGTGAGCACCCGCACGTACGCCTGGGACGACCCGCAGTGCGAGGGGAAGTACCTGATCGACCGGCCTCCCGGCGAGGTCTCGCCGCCGGTGATGGGGCAGGACGTGCCGGGCTGGGTGAAGGCGCACGGCGCCATCGCCGCCGACGGGCAGCGGGTGGCGCTGACCGTCCAGGGCGCCGGGGACGAGACCGTCGTCATCGAGTCCCTGCACGTCCGTGTGGTCGACTCGAGCGCGCCCCCGGCCTGGAACGCCTACGAGGGGTCGTCGGGCTGCGGCGGGGGTGTCGAGACGAGGTCGTTCGGCACGGACCTCGACGCCGTTCATCCCACCATCGTGCCGAAGGCCGGCCAGCGCGGTGTCCCCTACAAGGTCAGCCGGTCCGACCCCGAGGTGCTGTACATCACCGCCCATGCCAAGGCAAACGACGTGCACTGGTACGTGGAGTTGCAGTGGTCCAGCGGCGGCCGCCAGGGAACCGTCCGGATCGACGACCACGGCAAGCCGTTCCGCACCAGCGGCAGCCAGGGCCGTCCCGTCTACGAGTACCCGGTCGGCGGTCCCGAGTGGTACGAAGTGGCGCAGAACTGATCTCCGGGTCCCGGCAAGATCCTCACCGAGGCGCCGCGCCCCGCTGATGTGGGCGAAGCGGGCCCAAGTGTTATTGAATGAAATGTGCGGTCAGGAATCCCGGGACCCTGTCGCCCGGGTTACGGCACGGCCCCGGCGCTGTGCCGGGGCTGGCGAGCGAGCTGAGAGAGCCGCATGGACTCCACATCCTCCCCCTCCTCTCCGTCGCCGTTCGACATGGTGAGCAGCGCCTTGGGACAGTACATCCCGCGCGGCGGAGCGGCGGCGGCCGCCGGTTCTGCCCGCGCGCAGGGCGACCGCACCGTCGGCCGGCCCGTACCCGCGCACCCGCTGGGCGGCCCTCAGGAGCAGATCCTCGGCGCGGTCAACCTGGACCGGGACCTGAGGATCACCCGCTGCAATCTGGAGGCCCCCGTCTTCACGGGAGTGGAGGCCACGATCGGGAGCACTTTCGTCGATCTTCTGCCTCGCGGGGACGTACCGACGGTCACACGGCGGTTGCGGCAGGTCCTCGAGACCGGTGAGCCGCACGTCGCCCGGGTCCAGCGCCTGCGGCGCGGCGACGGGTCGGAGCTGGTGGTCTCGATGAGCATCCTGGCCGCCGCGGCGCCCCAGGAGGGCCTGACCGTCACCCTGATCGCCATGGCCAGGAGGCTGCACCTGTACGCCGCCGAGACGGCGATCGGCACCTCGCTGGACATCGGCGAGACCGCGCGGTCGCTGGCGGAGTCCCTGCTGGCCTGGGGGGAGGTGGCCGCCATCGACCTCGATTTCGCCGTGTGGACGGGCGAGGCGGTCACCGAGCAGCCGCAGGGCCGCATCCGGCTGCGGCGGGCGGCCCTGGTTCCGGACCGGGCGTGGCCCGACGGTTACGTGACTCCGGGCGACGATCTTCCCGCCGATGCGAGCCGCCTGCTGTCGCAAGCGGTCCTGCGTGACGATGCCGCGCAGGCCATCGTCATACCCGGCCGGGAGGTGATCGAGCGGGTACTCGGCAGCCCGCGGCTGGTACGGGCCCTGGTGCCCGGGGACCGGGCGGCGGGGGTGGCGTGCATACCGCTGGTCCTGGACGGCGTGCCGCCCGTCGTGCTGGGCGTGGCGGAGGTCTGGCGGCGGGCGGACCGCCCCTTCGACGACAGCGAGCTGATCGACCTGCAGGAACTGGTGGCGAGGACCTCTCACCATGTCGACCTGGCCCGTCAGCACCAGCGCGAGCACACCCAGGTGCTGGCGTTGCAGCGCCGACTGCTGCCCCGGACCGGTGGCGACACCATCGAGACCGCCAGCGTGTATCAGCCCGCCACCCCCGACAGCGCGGGAGTCGGCGGGGACTGGGTGAACAGCTTCCCGCTGCCGGACGGCCGTACCGCGCTGGTGGTCGGGGACGTCGTCGGGCACGGTCTGGGAGCCGCGGCCACCATGGGGCAGCTGAGCATGGAGGCGCGCGCGCTGCTGTCCGCGGGGCTGGCGCCCGACGAGGTGCTGGAGCACCTGGACGAGACCGTGACGCTGCTGGACGACGCGGAGTCGGGTCTCGCGGCCGGTTACAGCGCCCTCGGGTCGAGCTGCTGCATCGCCGTCTACGACCCGGTCAGCCACCAGGTGGCGCTGTCCAGCGCCGGCCACCTGCCTCCGGTCCTGGTGCCCCCGGAGGGACCCGCCGGTCCGGTCGCGGTCAGCCCTCACCCCGGGCTGGGCGCCGAGTTCGCGCTGCGGGAGCCGTTCGACGTGCACGTGTTCGCCGCACCCCCGGGCACCCTCCTCGCCCTCTACACCGACGGCCTGGTGGAGGATCCCGCCGTGTCGATCGACGACGGCATCGGCAGGCTGGCGGACGCCTTGTCCGCGGTGCACCCGTGGGACGCCCTGCAGCAGGCCGCGCGGCGCGTGGTCTCCGCGCTGGCGCCCGGCCGCCGGCGCGACGACGTGACCCTGCTGCTCGCGCGCATGATCGGCTACCGCAAGGAGGACACCGCGACCTGGCGTCTGCCGGCCCGCGACGACGCGGCCGCCCGGGCCCGCACGCTGGTCTCCGCGCTGCTGGGGCAGTGGCACATCAGGGACGGCACCCGGGACAGCGTGCTGCTGGTGGTCGACGAGCTGGTCGCCAACGCGGTCCGCTTCGCCGCCGGACCCATCACCGTACGGCTGATCAGGACCGGCCACGGGCTGCTGTGCGAGGTGGGCGACACCGGCAACGGCAGGCCGCGGCTGGGCCACACCGAGCTCTTCGACGACGGTGGCCGCGGGTTGCACGTCGTGCACGGGCTCAGCACCCGGTGGGGGGTGCGGTGGACGGACACCGGCAAGGTGGTCTGGGCGGCAGTCGCGAGGTGACGCGGCCGCCGGTGGGCCGGGCTGCACGACGGCCGGTTCGGGCGGTGGGAGCCCGCCCTACAGCCACTCCCCTTCCAGGGCGGTGGCCGTGAGGCCCGGGGCCGCCGCGTACAGCACGGCACGGCTGCCCGGCTCCTGGCCGGCGTCGTGCGCCCTGCGCAGGATGTCGAACACGGCGGCGCCTCCGCGGTTGCCGCTGGTGTAGCTGTCCCGGCTGTGGTCCAGCAGCCCCGACGGCCACCCGTCGGGCATCGTCTGCTCCATGTACTCCAGCACCCGGGTCCCGCCGGGGTGCGCGAGCAGCACATCGGGGTGCCAGCTGTCGGGGTCGTCCCGGTACCGGGCGGCCAGCCATTCCCACATCGCGGTGACCGTCGCCTGCACGGCGCGCGGCCCGCGCCGGTCCATCACGAAGTGGGCGCCGTCCGCCCGTGTCTCCAGGCGGTGCAGGTCCTGGGTGCCGGGCAGCGTGTGGTGCCAGGCGGCGTCCAGCCGCAGCACCGACTCGGGTCTCGGGCGGCCCGTGACCACCGCGGCCACCGCGGTGTCCGCGAACAGCAACCGGACGATCAAGGACTCCAGGGTGTCGTCCGCGGGCTGGTAGGTCGTGCTCAGTGCCTCCGAGATCACGACCAGGACCACCCGGTCGGGGTCCGCGGCCACGAGATCCGCCGCCAGCGCCAGGGAGCGGGTCCCGGCGATGCAGGCCCACTGCGTGGCCGGCAGCAGCATCACGTCGTTGCGCAGCGGGAGTTGATCGGCCAGGGCGACGTCCAGCCCCGGCAGCGCCGGGGTGGTGGAGTGACTGGTGATCAAGCAGTCGACGTCCGTGGTGTCCAGCCCGGCGATCTGAAGGGCCCCGCGCGCGGCATGCTCCCCGTAGGACCGCACGGCCGCCCAGGCGGGTGCGGTGCGCTCCTGGACGGTCTGCGGCGCGGGTATCGCCTCCAGGGTGGCGATCACGCGGTCCACGTCCGGCTCGGTGAACCCGTCGCGGGCCAGTGCTTCTCGGGCCGGCCCGATGAGGCCGGCCCGCAGGTCGCTCCCGTCGCCGGGCGCGACGGCGGTCTCCAGCGGCAGCATCCACCCGCGGGTCGCGATGCCGGTACTGGCCGCGATGCCGTCGATCCGCGGTGCCCACGCCGCGTGCGGGTGCCGGCCGCGCACCTCCGCCACGATCCGGCTGGTCTCCACGGGGTGCTTGCCGTGTATGACGGCAGGAGGGCACAGGTAAGCGGCCATGACGGGCCTTTCTACGGGAACGAGTGGGGTGTCCCGAGCATGGACGTCAAATGGACATTTGCGCTGTGATCTGGGCAACTTGGGTAGTTCTTAATGTGCGTGACACAGCGCACATTGCTCCGCAGGGCGGACAGCGAAAAGGCCCGGTCTCTGACCGGGCCTTAGATCGTGGAATTTTGGTCCCGAGTTGGCGATTTCCGGACGGAACAAGATCCAACTCTTACAGAAGGTGTCAACCCTGATCGACAATGTCAGGTAACCATGACGCGTGCTTCACCTCGTGGTGCGGCTGAGCACACCGCTCACGTTCAGGACCTCGTGGCACCCCTGTGCCCGGCGGCCGGTGGCCGGTGTGCCCGGCTTGGCACAGGTCACCTCCACGGTCACGGTGTCGTTCTCAAGGATCTTGATGGGGGTCACCCAGTGATAGTCCTGGTTGCGGAAGGTCTCCAGCGCGATCGTGGTGATCTTGCGGTCGCCGAAGGTGAGCGTCAGGATCCCCTCGTCGCCCTGGAAGTTGGCGACAACGATGTCCGTCACGGCGAACACGCTGCCCTCGGGCACCTGGTAGGTACCGGTCTTGGTCTCCCCGCCGGACGTCTGCAGGTCGATGGTCGCCGAGCTCTGCCGGCCGCCACCGGCCGACGTACCGTCACCGGTCGACGTGCCGTCACCGGTCGAGCTGCCGGCGTCGGCCGAGCTGCCGTCACCGCCCGTTCCGTTCGGCGCACCAGCCCCCCGGTCGCCGGGCCGGGCGTTCGAACCGGCGCCGGAACCGGTGCCCGGAGACTGTCCCGCCTGGTCCCCACCCGGCGTGGGACGCGGCTGGACCGCCTCGGTGGCCGCTTCCTTGGCGGCACTGCGCACCGCGGGACGTACCAGGGTGAACCAGGCGAGCAACAGCGCGAGCAGCGCCGCCAGCGCCGCGAGCAGCCACTTCGGGAAGACCGGGATCTGGACGAACTCCGCGTCCAGCGGCGCCCGGACGGTGTCGGCGTCCCGTTGTGTCCTCTCCTCGTCACCGGTTTCGGCGGTGTCCACGGTGAACGGCCACACCACGGGCGCGCCGAACCACACCGGCTTGCCCGTGCGGACGCGCAGTCCGACCTCCGCGGACTCGCCCGGCTCCAGCTTCTGCTCCGCGGGGCTGAAGGCGAAGGCCAGTTCCTCACCGGCCTGGCCGGGGGTGAAGCCCACCTGCACCGGGGTGTTGCCCTGGTTGCGGACCGCAAGCCGGTAACGGCCGCGAAGCCAGCCGCGCCGGCGGCGCGGGGCCAGCTCGGTGTGCAGCTCGCGGAACTCCTCGACGTGCACGGTGGTTTCGAGGACCCGCACCGCCTCGGGGTGCTCGGCCGGCAGGACCCGCACGCCGAGGGGCACCTCACCGGCCCGGACCTCCGGAGAACGGGGCGGCTCCAGACGGATCGTCACCGTCTCGGAGGTGCCCGGATAGAGGGAGACCCTCGGCGGTTCCACGGTGGCCCAGGCGGCGCAGGCCCCTACGACCTCCAGGCTGTACGCCTCGACGATGTCGCTGTCGTTGCGGACGGTCAGACTGGTCGTGGCGGTGCCACCCGGCGCCACGGTCACTTCCGGAATGTCGAGACCGGGCGCACCGGGACGGGAAGAGGCTGCAGAAGGCGTCACGCCGCCACCGTAGGACCGTGTCCGGACAGTCACGAGAAGCGCGAGGGCAATGTCCGGGCAGCCACGGTGCCCCGGAGGTCAAGGACGACTCTCCCGCGTCGGTGAGCCGTCGACACGGCCCATCACCCCGCGTGCGCCGCCTTCGGGTGGTCACCCGCGCCCGCAACTCCCCACGAACGCCCCACGATCACCCTACGAACACATGAAACAGGTGTGCCCCTGATGTCCAGCACAGAGAAGACCGGACCGGCCATGTCCGCCGCCACGACCTCACGTGTGCCCACTTCGGCCTGGGCCATGCACAGGACATCCCGCTCCGATCGCCAGGACCGAGTGACCGTGGCCGTCTACGCCGCTGATCCGGTCCTGCGCCTGGGAGTGGTCCAGCAGTTACGCCAGCGCCCCGAGGTCGAGCTGCTCGCCGACACCGACGCGGAGGGAGCACTGGTGTCGCTGGTGGTGGTGGACCACGTCGACGACGACGTGGCGGCCCTGCTGCACCGGCTGCGGCACAACACCGCCACCCGCACGGGCCTCGTGGTCGCCACCCTCGGCTCCGGCGCGCTGCAACGCGTCATCGAGTGCGGTGTGGCGGCGGTGCTGCGCCGCGCCGAGGCCGACCAGGATCAACTCCTCCACCTGGTCCTTGCCATAGCCAACGGCGAGGGCGTGCTGCCCGGGGACCTGCTCGGCAAGCTCCTCGCCCACGTGGGCGGCTCCCAGCGCTCGGCGCTCGACCCGCGGGGCCTGTCCCTGTCCACGCTGACCACGCGCGAGGCGGACATGCTGCGCATGGTGTCGGAGGGCCTGGACACCGCGGAGATCGCCCGCAAGACCGCGTACTCCGAACGGACCGTCAAGAACGTCCTGCACGAGGTCATCACACGGCTGCAACTGCGCAACAGGGCCCACGCGGTCGGCTACGCGCTGCGCAACGGTCTGATCTGACCCGCCGCTCCGCGACGGCCGGGAACCGGGACTGCCCGAAAGCACACCGCACGCTTCCCCCGGATCTGGCCCCGCCGCCCTGCCGCGCCCCGCGCGCCGCGGCGCAGGGTGGGCGGGGCACATCCTGGTGCCGCAGCAGAACGCGAGGGGGACCGTGATGGGAACCGCTGGGCCCGGCGGGCGGTACCGCCTGGGGAGGCTCGGCACGTCGGTGCTGCTGCTGATCCCGCTGCTCGGCGTGACGGCGGCCTCCGGGCAGGGCAGCGCCGAACCCCGGGCGCGGGTGACCGACGCCGCGGAGACCCGGGTCGCGTACGCCGGTACCCGGCACCGCAGTCTCGGCGAGGTCTCCGCCACCAACTCCAGCACACCGCTGTTCGGCGCGGGCCCGGCCCACTTCGACGTCCAGCCGTCCGCCCTGGGCGACCAACTGGTCTTCGCGAGCCGCCGGGACGAGAAGTCCCCGCAGATCTACCTGCGGTCCGCCGACGGTTCCGTGCGCCGCCTCACCCGGGGCATGGACGCGGCGCACCCGCGGCTCACGCCGGACGGCCGGGCCGTGGTGTTCGACTCGGCAGGATCCGGCGGCCCGGGCGGCGGGCCGCAGCGCGATGTGTGGCTGGTGCGCACCGACGGCACCGGCCTGACCCGGCTGACCGACACCCCCGCCGACGAGGAGTGCCCGACGGTGTCCCCGGACGGCGGGCGCCTGGCGTACTCCAGCGACAGCGATCCGTCGGCCGGACAGCAGATCTACGTACGGCCGCTGGCCGGCGGCACCGCCACCCGGGTCACCGACCCGGCGAACGGCGCGGCGACCGAACCGGTGTGGAACCCGGTCGACGACAACGCGCACCGGGACCTCATCGCGTACACCGCCACCGCCGACGGGCAGAACGGGCCCCGGCTGCGCGTGACGGACGGGACCGACGGGAGCACCGACGGGCCGCTGCTCGGGGGCGCGCAGGCGGAGTGGCGTGCCCACGGGGCGGCGTGGCTGCCCGACGGGAACGGGGTGCTGTTCCTGAGCCCCGAGATCACCTGTGAGTGCGAGGGCGACTGGGACCATGTGTTCCGGACGCCGGCCCACTCCACCGGCACTCCCTCGCTGGTGCTCAACGAGGACCGGGAGGTCCTCTCGCCCACCTGGCTCGGCCCGCTCGACGGCGGCGGTGTCGTGGTGGAGCGCACCTCGGCGTCCGGCCCGCACGTGGTGACGCTGCAGGACGTCCGCACGGACGGGGCCGATCCCCGCGACCTGGGGCGGACGGTCCTGAACGAGGACCCGGCGGCCGACACCAACACCGATCCCGCCAAGGACCCGCTGTTCCAGCCCTCGTCCGGCCACGACCCGTGGACCGAGCGGCAGAACTACACGCCGGACGGCCGCCGGATCGTGGTGACCCGCTTCGAGGACGACGACGGCCGGAGGATCGAGCGGATCTGGATGGCGGACGCCGACGGGACCGGCGAGGCGCCCCTGCCGCTCGCGGGACGCGGTCCGAACGACTGGGACACCGACCCGACGTTCTCCCCGGACGGAAAGTACCTCGCCTTCACCCGGACCTCGCCGGGCGGCGTGGGCGACGCCGCGGGACCCAGCCGCATCCTCATCGCGGACGTGGCCACCGGCGCGATCACCGGCCGGATCATCCCGCCGGGCGGGCAACTCCAGGGCGAGGACGCCCAGCCCACCTGGTCCTCCGACGGCACCACCCTGGCCTTCACCCGCAACCAGGTGATCGACGGGGGCGGCGGCAACAAGCACATCTGGACCGTGCCCGTGAACGACCTGGGCCGGCAGCGCGACCTGAGCGCCGCGAACTGCCCGGGCGACTGCGCGGTCATCGACGACAGTCCGGCGTTCTCCCCGGACGGCCGGAGCATCGCCTTCAACCGCAAGAACGGCGGCGGCAGGATCGACGAACGGAACGGCATCCTCCTGACGTCCCCGTCGGGTGGCGAGTGCCGGGTGCTGCTGCCCGCCGCCGCCCGGAACCTGCCCGGCGCCTGCCGCCGGGAGCTGCCGGACACCTCTCGGACCGGCCCCCACCAGCCGCGGGACGCCGCCTGGACGGCCGACGGTACGGGCCTGGTGTTCAGCTCCCGTGCCGGGCTCGCGGTCAACAGCCCCGAGAAACTGCACATCCTGGACCTCGCGTCCGGTGACCTCACCCCCCTCACCACCGGACTCCCGGGCCGCCAGAAGGAACCCGGCGTCCAGCAGTCCGTGGACCTCGCGGTCCAGGCACCCGGCACCGCCCCCGAGGTCACCGTCGGCCGTTCCACCACGGTCCGCGTCGACATCGTGAACAACGGCCCCGCCGCCTCCCCCGGCACCCGGCTGACCATCGCCCCGCCGCCCGGCGTACGGATCACGCGGCTGACCCGGCCCGGGGGCACCTGCGACGCCGCGTCCCTCCAGTGCGACGTCGGCGTGGTGCCGCCCGGCACCACCGTCCCGGTGGACGTCACCCTCACCGGCGTCACCCCCGGCGACGCGCCGGTCGACTGGTCGGTCACCGGTACGGTCCTGGACCCGCGACCCAGTGACAACGCCGGCCGGACCGTGGTGCCGGTGCGCGAGGCCACGCCGCCGCCGACGACACCGCCGCCCACTCCCGTACCGCCCACTCCCGTACCGCCGACCCCGGTGCCGCCCACTCCCGTACC
Organism: Streptomyces griseus subsp. griseus; assembly: GCF_000720255.1. Taxonomy (GTDB): domain Bacteria; phylum Actinomycetota; class Actinomycetes; order Streptomycetales; family Streptomycetaceae; genus Streptomyces; species Streptomyces griseus_I. Next base: position 19,526 of record NZ_JOJE01000053.1, read on the forward strand.
GCCGACCCCGGTGCCGCCCACCCCCGTGCCGCCCACCGCCGTGCCCCCGGAGCCGGACGCGCCCGAGGCCGGGCCCGGAGTGCGCGTCACGGCCCAGCCGAACCCCGGCTACGTCGGCGGACGCGTCGTGGTGACGTACACCGTGCGCAACGGCCGCAACGCACTGGCGACCGGGCTGCGACTGCGTATCGGCCTGCCCAAGGGCATCCCGGACAACGGGCCGCCGCCGGGCTGCGACGCCTCCCGGGTGTGCGCGCTGCCGGACCTGGAACCGGGCGCGAGCACTGTCGTCCGGGTCGTCCTGAGCCCGAAGAAGGCGCTGACCGGGCGCGTCACCGGCAAGCTCACCACCACCGGGACGGACGCCGACCGGAGCGACAACAGCGCCCGCAAACGGCTGCGCGTCCTCCAGCCGCGCATCATCGCCGTGCCGGACATCGGCAAGCCCGGGTTCGTCACCTCCGTGCGCGGCAAGGACTTCCCGCCGGGAGTGCCGGTGCGGTTCACCTGGAAGCCGGGGATCACCGCGGCGGCGGCACCGACCGTGCCCAAGCCCGACGGCACGTTCATCGGCCAGCTGCTCATCCTCGCCAAGGACCAGACCGGGCCACGCGTCATCAGCGCCAAGGGCCCCGGATTCTCACCGGTGAAGACCGACTTCCTGGTGGTCAGCGGCACCGTGCAGCCGCCCGACACGGTGACCCGCCGATGATCCACGAGGTCGACGAGGGGCTGCGCCGGCTGCTCGGTGAGTCCGGTCTGGAGGCATCGGGAGTCGAGGTGGTCTTCGACGCCCCCACCCGGGACTGGGCCGCGCGCCGCAGCGCGCCGACGGTCTGCGTCTTCCTGTACGACATCCGGGAGGACGCGAGCCGGCGCGGCAGCGGCGGCGGGGAGGTGTACGACGCGGACGGGCACCTCGTGGCGCGGCGCACCCCGCCCCGCTGGTTCGAGCTGACGTATCTGGTCACGGCGTGGGCGAGCCGCCCGCAGGACGAACACCGGCTGCTCTCGCAGGTGCTCGCCTGTCTGGTGGCCACCGACACACTGCCCGCGCGGCTGCTCACCGGCACGCTCGCCGAGCTCGGCCTGACCGTGGGACTGGACACCGCCGGGGCGGGGGTCGACGCACCGGCCGCCGCCGACGTGTGGTCGGCGCTCGGCGGCGAGTTGAAGGCGTCGCTGGGAGTGCGGGTGCGGGCGCCGCTCGCCGGGGTGACCACGGCCGTCGCACCGCCGGTCACCGAAGGCCTCGTGGTGCGCTCCGCCGCCCGGCGCGAGGGCGGGGGAGCGGAGCCGGGGCGCCGACTGCGCTACACGGAGACGTCCGACCCGGGCCCGGAGGGCTTCGCCGGCCCGCGAGAACGGGGGCCGGCCCCCACCCGCCGTCGCCGTGGAGACCGCCAGCCATGACACACACCGCGGAACCAGCCGTGGCCGAGCCCCCTGCCACCGAAACCGCCGCCTCCATCGACGTAGAGCACCTGTGGATGCGGCTCCACGCGGTCGAGGAGCGGGTGCGGCACGCGGTGGCGGTGCGTCGTGCCGCCGATCCCGACCCCGACGATCCGTACCGGGGCCAGTACCTCACCCCCGAGGCGGCGGCCCGCATCCTGGACGAGCCGGGCGGCCTCGACGTACCGGCCCACGAACCCTGGCGCGCTCCGGCCGGTTCCGTCCTCGACGAACTCGCCGGGCGGTTCGGCCTGACGTCGCAGGACGTGGACCTGCTCCTGGTCGCGGTGGCGCCCGACCTGGACGCGCGGTTCGAACGGCTCTACGGCTACCTCAACGACGACCTGACGCGTCGCCGGCCCACGGTCGGGCTCGCCCTGGAGCTGTGCGGGCTCGGCGGAGCGGCGTCCGCCCGGTTCCGGCTCGCCCCCGGAGCGCCGCTGATCGAGGGCGGCCTGGTGGAGGTCACCGAGCCGGAACGGCCGCCGCTGTCCCGGGTGTTGGTGGTTCCCGACCGGGTCACCGCGCACCTGCTCGGCAGCGCGCGGCCCGACGCCCGGCTCGCCGGGGTGCTCGACGAGGCCCACGAGGACCCGACCGCCGAGGCCGCGCAGGTCCGACGGACGGCGGCCGCGGCCGGCACCGGTGTCGGCCTCGTCCACCTGCGCGGCCGGGGCGGCGACACCGCGGGGCTGGCCACCGCCGCCCTGCGCGCGGCCGGGCTGCGTCCGCTCGTCCTGGACGCGGCGGCGCTCGCCCGGCGTTCCGGCGACGTACCGGAGCTGGCGGGGGTGGCCGCACGGGAAGCCCGCCTGACCGGTGCCGGGATCGTCCTCGGCCCGCTGGAGGCGCTGCCCGCGGAACCCGCCCAACGGGCCCGGACGCTGAGCGTCCTGTGCGCGGCGCTGCGGGGGATCCCCCTGCTGACGCACGGCGCCGTCGGCTGGGACCCGGCATGGGCGGCCGACACCCCCGTCGTCCTGACCGTGCCGGCGCCTTCCCCCGAACGGCAGGCCGCGCGCTGGCGGCACGCCCTCGAACGGGCCGCCGGCTCCAAGGCGGAGCTGACCGGCGACGCCGAGGCGCTCGCCCGGGCGGTCGCCGCACACCGCCTGGACTCCGGGCAGTTGCGCCGCGCCGCCGACGTGGCGGTGCGCACGGCCGCCCTCGCGGACCGCCCGGTCCACCCCGACGATCTGCGGACCGCCGTGCGTGCCCAGAACGGCGCCGGACTCGACCGGCTCGCCCGCCGGGTGGAGCCGGGGGTCGGCTGGGACGACCTGGTGCTCCCGCCGCTCACCCACCGGCGGCTGCGCGAACTCGCGCTGCGTGCCCGCCACCGCGAGCAGGTGCTCGGACAGTGGGGCATGCGGCCCGGCGGCGGCCGGGGGCGCGGTGTGATCGCGCTGTTCGCGGGTGAGTCGGGTACCGGCAAGACCATGTCCGCCGAGGTCGTCGCGGCGGACCTGGGCATGGACCTGTACGTGGTGGACCTGTCCACAGTTGTGGACAAGTACGTCGGGGAGACCGAGAAGAACCTGGAGCGGATCTTCACCGGGGCGTCGGCCGTCAACGCCGTGCTGCTCTTCGACGAGGCCGACGCGATCTTCGGCAAGCGTTCGGAGGTGAAGGACGCGCACGACCGGCACGCCAACATCGAGTCGGCGTACCTGCTCCAGCGCATGGAGTCGTTCGACGGGATCGCGGTGCTGACCACCAACCTGCGCGCCAACCTCGACGAGGCGTTCACACGCCGCCTGGACGTGGTGGCGGACTTCCCCGTGCCCGACCCCGGCCAGCGCCTCGCCCTGTGGGAGCGCTGCCTGGGCGACCGGCTGCCCCGGGCCGGCGACCTGGACCTCGGCTTCTGCGCGGACCGCTTCGAACTGGCCGGCGGCTCGATCCGGGCCTGCGCGGTCACCGCCGCCTACCTCGCGGCGGAGTCCGGCGAGCCGCTCACCATGCGGCAGGTGGTGACGGCGGTCGCGCAGGAGTACCGCAAACTCGGACGGCTGGTCCTGGAGAGCGAGTTCGGGCCGTACCTGGCGGAGGCCACCCAAGCCTGAGGGCGCGACGTCACCGGGTCGCCCGGCGACAGCGGTCAGTGGTCGATGGCCATCGGGTCGTAGTCCGAATCGGAGCCGCTGCCCTGCGAGTCGAACTGGAGGGTGGCGAACGGCTGCCCCGGCGACTGCGACTGCGACTGGGAGCCGTCGGACATCGCCACGTCGGACTCGCTGCTGGAATCCGTGTCGCTGTCGTATACCGGAGCCGGGACGTCGTGCAGCGTGTAAGTGGTGGTGGGACCGGCGCCGTTCTTGGTCACCCACCCCGTGGCGATGTACGAGGCGATCAGCTTGTCCCGGCGCTCCTTGGGGATGTCCGAGCGGGTCATGCCCTGCGCATGGGTGCCGGCGGTGCTGGTACCGGCGGCGGGGGCCTGGCCCTGGGCGCTGCTGTTCTCGTAGTCCTGGTACGCGAGGAAGGTGGCCCGGTCTCCGGCCAGCGCCGCCAGGGCGAACGCCTGCATCTGGTCCTCGGTCAGCGTCGCCTGACCGTTCAGCCCGTCCTTCACCGCCGTGTAGTACTCCGCCAGGTCGCTCGGGTCCCGGCCGGCCCTCATCAGGTCATTGATGTCCGGTTCGTTCTCCCAGGTCCTGCTGGGGGCGTTGTTGAGATAGATGTCGATCCGGTTCGGAACCATCACCCGTCGGTGGTTGCCGTTCGCCGTGTCGTAGCTCACCTCGAAGCGAAGGTTTCCCGCGCCCGTCGCCACCATCTCCTGCTCCATCCGGCGCCACACGCCGGTGCCCTGGTTCAACGACCACTGGGGGACGATGTTCTCGGTGACGTCGCTGCCGCCCACCTCCAGCCCCATGACGTGGCCGCGGTCGTAACCCGCGCCGCCGAACAGGTCCTTCCACACCAGGGCCTCGGAGGGGGCCCCGCGCGTGCCGATCTGGCTCCGGTAGGCCGCGTAGAGCCTCTTGACCGCGACCGGGTTCGGCGCCTGCGCCCGGCCGGCCGTGCCGGTCGGGGTGATGGGACCGGTCACCGTCCGGGGACGCTGGACGGACAGGTTCTGTGCGAGCGGGGCGCCGGCCTTGCTGGGCTGGTAGTGCGTCACCACCGCGTTCTCCAGCACGGTGGTGCTGGCCCGCTGCACCGTGTCCGCACCCGCGTACTCCGCCGCCCCCGCCGCGCTGTCCGGCCCGTCCGCCGGCTTGCGCTGCACGTCCGGCGCCGGTCCCGACATGACCTTGTGCGCGTTGGCCTCGGCGGCCCGCTCGAAGCGGTCACCCGGATCCGACATCGCGAACCCGTGCCCGGTGTCCCTGCCCGACACCGGACCGTTGCGCTGCTGGACGACATGGGTGAGCTCGTGGGCGAGGGTGTGCTTGTCGCCGCCGCCGTCGCCGACCACGACATGGCTGCCGGAGGTGTAGGCGCGCGCCCCGATGGAGCGGGCCGAGCGGGCGGCGGCGGCACCGGTGTGCAGCCGTACGTCGGAGAAGTCGGTCCCGAACCGGGACTCCATCTCCTGGCGCACCGGCGCCGCGAGCGGTTTGCCGGCCGAGCGCAGGACCTCGCGCACCCCGGTGTCCGCCTGCTGCTCCGGGGCGGGCGTGGTGCGCGCGCGGCGGGCGATCATGCCGGTCACCGCGGCGTTGCCCGCGCCGCGCTGCGCCGCACGGAGCGCGTCGGCGGTGAGTGGCGGCGGCACGGCGGCGCCGCCTGCGGCCGTCTCCCGTCGGCCGGCGGCCGGTCCGCGCGCCGACTGCCGGACCTGGCCCTGTTCGGCCTGCTCGCCGTGCGCCCTGGACGTCCGCATCTGCTGCCTCCTCGTCGGCGCACCCCTGCTGCGGCCACCAGTGGAACGGGCGGAGCGACGGGCCGTCCAGGCCCACGGGGGCAGCGGGAGGGCAGAGGCGGGTGACGCCCGGACCGCCCGTGGGGAGTCCGGGAGGCAGCGGCCTTGCCCCCGTCCAGGTCCCCGCGGCTCTGCCGCCCGGCGCGAGCGCCGCGCAGACTCGGCCTGGACACAGGTGACTGACCAGCAAGGACCCGAAGGAGCGAGCATGCCGACGTACCTCACCCCGGGCGTGTACGTGGAGGAGGTGCAGTCCGGTGCCCGACCGATCGAAGGGGTCGGCACCGCCGTCGCCGCGTTCGTCGGGTTCGCCGAGACCGGCCCGTTCCACACGCCGACGCTCGTCACCAGCTGGGACCAGTACACCCGGCAGTTCGGCGGCTTCACCGAGGGCACGTACCTGGCCCACGCGGTCTACGGGTACTTCTCCAACGGCGGCGGCGCCGCGTACGTGGTGCGGATCGGCGGCTCCGCCGAGGACGCCTCCGCCCCTGCGGCCGGCGGCGACCGGGGGCAGAGCGCCAAGGCGGTGCAGCCGGTGGAGCTGGGCGGCTTCCTGATCGCGGCCCGGCCCGGCGGCTCCGGCGTGTCGGTGGAGATCGCCGACGCGGACGGCGAGAACCCGCCGGAGGACCGCTTCAAGGTCCTGGTCCGACAGGGCGGCCAGGTGGCGGAGACGTACGAGGCGTCCACCCGCAAGAACGTCAAGGGTTACCTGGTCAGCCAGGCCCGCGCCTCCAAGCTGATCGAGGTCACCGAGCAGCAGGGCGCCAGTCAGAGCCGCCCCGCCAACCAGACCGTGACGCTGGCCGACGCCCCGGCCGCGCCCGCCACGCCGGGTTCCGGCGAGGTGTCCCGTCTCGACCCGGCCGAGTACGTCGGCGACGCCGGGGCGCGCACCGGATTCGGCGGTCTGGAGACCATCGACGAGATCACCATGGTCGCGGTGCCGGACCTGATGAGCGCCTACCAGCGCGGCGACATCGACGCCGAGGGCGTGCGGACGGTGCAGCTCGCCGTGATCTCGCACTGCGAGCAGATGGGCGACCGGGTGGCCGTCCTGGACACCCCGCCGGGCCTCAACGCCCAGCAGGTGCGCACCTGGCGCAACGACGAGGCGGGCTACGACTCCCGCTACGCCGCCCTCTACTACCCGTGGGTGCGCGTCTTCGACCCGGCCGCCGGGCGCAACACCACCGTCCCGCCGAGCGGTCACATCGCCGGTGTGTGGGCGCGCAGCGACGCCGAGCGCGGCGTGCACAAGGCGCCCGCGAACGAGGTGATCCGCGGCGCGGTGGACCTGGAGCTCCGGCTCAGCAAGGGCGAGCAGGACCTGCTGAACCCGATCGGCGTGAACTGCGTACGGGCCTTCCCCGGCCGGGGCATCCGGGTGTGGGGCGCCCGCACCCTCTCCTCCGACCCGGCCTGGCGCTACCTGAACGTGCGCCGCCTGTTCAACTACCTCGAGGAGTCGATCCTGCTGGGCACCCAGTGGGTGGTCTTCGAGCCGAACGACGACCGGCTCTGGTCGAGCATCCGGCGCAACGTCACGGCGTTCCTCACCGAGGAGTGGCGCCGGGGCGCGCTGTTCGGCCGCACCGCCGAAGAGGCGTTCTACGTGAAGTGCGACCGCGACAACAACCCGCAGGAGTCCATCGACCAGGGCCGCGTCGTCTGCGAGATCGGCGTCTCGCCGGTCAAGCCCGCGGAGTTCGTGGTGTTCCGGCTGGCCCAGTTCTCCGACAGCACCAGCCTCATCGACGAGTGATCCCGGGTCCGCGGGAACACCGGCTCCGCAAGGAAAGGTGACAGACAGTCATGGCAACGGGCGATGCTCTTTCCACCCACGTCTTCGGCGTTCAGCTCGGCGGCTACCTGGTCGAGTCGATCCAGGAGATCAGCGGGCTGACCGTCGAGGAGGATGTCGTCGAGGTCAAGCAGGTCAGCGCCGAGGGCAAGCAGATCATCCGCAAGCAGCCCGGCGGCCGGCAGGCCGGCGAGATCACGATCACCCGGGGACTCGACCAGAGCAGCGAGTTCACCAACTGGATCAAGGAGACGCTGAACAACGGCGCCGTGAACACCGCGCGGCAGAACCTCACCATCGAGATCAAGGACTCCGAGGGCACCACGGTCCGCCGCATCCAGCTGATGCAGGGCTGGGCCTCCAAGTGGGAGGGCCCGGCCCTGAAGGCGGGCGAGTCGTCCGCGGCCACCGAGTCCGTCACGATCGTGTTCGAGGAGATCATCGTCGAATGAGGCGCCGTACGGTGACGGCGGGCAACCTGGAGGAGATCCTCCAGGTGACAGCGCCCGCCCAGGCGGCCGAGCCGGCGGCGGCACTCCCCGCCGCCGCCCCGCCGCCGCGGGAGGAACACGGGCTGCGCACCGAGTTCGAGTTCGAACTGCCGCGCGGCTACGTCGACGAGGCGGGCACGGTGCACCGCCACGGCGCGATGCGCCTGGCCACCGCTCGCGACGAGCTGCGGCCCCAGATCGACCTGCGGGTCAAGGAGAACCCGGCGTACCTGAGCGTGGTGCTGCTGAGCCAGGTGATCACCCGGATCGGCAACATCACCGACGTGCACGCCGGGGTCGTGGAACGGATGTACGCCACCGACGTCGCCTTCCTCCAGGACTTCTACCGCCGCGTCAACAGTGAGGGCCACACCCGCGCGGCGGTGACCTGCCCGCACTGCGAGGGCGGCTTCGAGGTCGACCTCTCGGGTGGGCGCCTGGGGGAATCGTGACGTACGCCCTTCCCCGGCTCCGGGAGGAGATCGCGTACATCGCCTATCACTTCCACTGGCCACGCGAGGAGATCCTCGACCTGACCCACGGCGAACGCCGGCAGTGGGTGACCGAGATCGCCCGCATCAACACTCGCGTGAACGAAGGCGGTTGAGCACATGGCATGGCGGGACAGGCTGCGCCGCCGGGCCGCCGCGCCGGGCGGTCCGTCCGGTGACGGCCCGAACGGTGGCGGCCCGGACCGCGGCAGCCCGGACCGTGGCGTGCCCGGCGCTCCGTCGCCGTCCGCGCCCGGCGCCCCGGGTCCCGCCGTGCCCGCGGACTGGGACGGCGGCTGGCGCCGGACCACGACGCCGGAGCTCACCGTCTCCCGTGCCCCGCTCGGCGTCAGTGACGGCCTCGCCTTCCGGGCGGGCCTCGCCGCCTGGCAGAACCCGTCGTTCGACTCCGGCCTCGGCCACGCCCTGCTCCCCACGGCCCCGACCGGCCTGGTAAGCGGCGTCACGCGCACCCCCGCCGCACCGCGGCCCACTCACGCCGACGGAGGGCCGCTGCTGCTGCGGGCGCTTCGGCCGGAGGGAATTGGCGGCGCGGACAGGGCGGACGGGGCGCGGGACGGTACTCCGGACGCCGGGACGTCGGATGCCCGGCCACCCCAGGTCTCGCGTCGGACGCGTCCGGGGGCACGGTCATCCGGGCCTGCGCAGGCCGCTCCGGCTGCGTCCGGGTCGGTCTTGTCCGGGTCGGTCTCGTCCGACACGGTCTCCTCTGACACGGTCGCGTCCGGCTCGGTGTCCTCCGGCTCGGTGCCCTCCGCCGTACGGCCGTCCCGTAGCGGCTCCGGCGGTGGGGGACCGGCGAACACGGGCCCCGGGGCGGAGCCCATGGCGACCGGTGCCGGCGACAACAGCGCTGCGGGGCAGGGTCGTTCGGGCGAGGCTCCGCGGGCTCGGGGCATCACGTCCGCGGATTCCCCCGCCGTGCTCTCCCCTTCACCTCCCTCGGTGCAACGGGCCCCGGAACCGGGCTCCGGGCCGGTCGTGGCCCCCGACGACACCGGCCGCCCTCCGGCCGCCCCGGGAATTCCGCTGGTACGACGTGTGTCGGTGGTCCCGGGCGCAGCCGCCCAAGGTGCCGTGGCCCGACCCGCTTCCGGCGGCCCCGCGCCCGACTCCGGTGGCGCCTCCCGATCGACCGCAGGCTCTGCGGGCCGTACCCCTTCCGGTCCGCCCGTCCGACGCGCCGCTGAGGGCACGAAGGGGATACAGCCCGCCCGGGGAGGCGGCCCGTCGGAGGCGTTCCGTGCCTCCGTGTCCCCTCCAGAGGTCCGGCTCCGCCCGGTCGGGCACTCCCTGACCGTCGCCCGGCGCCCGGCCGGACCCGTGCGGCGCGTCCCTGCCCTGCGGCCCACCACCCCTTCTCCCGGCGACGGCACGGTCCCTGACGCACCCGGAAGCCCCTCCACCACCCCTTCACCGAGCGCGTCCAAGCGCTCGGTCAGCCGCGCACCCCTCGGTGCCCCGCTGACCGAACTGCCCTCCACGGCAGCACCGTCGGCGCAGGGCGCTCCTGTCCCGCACCCCGAGCCCGGCCCGGCGCTCCCTGTCCTCCAGAGCAGCCCGGAAGGCACGGCCGACGCCCCGCAACGTCCCCCCGTCCGTACCGGGGCACGCGCGCGTGGCGGTTTGGGGGCTCCGCTGTCCGCGCTGCCGCCGAGCGCCGACCTGCCGGGTGCCACGGCGTCCGGCCCGGACGTCCGGCGTGCCGCGGTACGACAGGACCGGGGATCCGGAGTCGTTCCGGCGCCACCTGCGACGAGTCGCGAACGGACGACCACCGAGGCCGCGTCCCGCGTGACGGAAGGAAGCGGAGCGGACGCGCCGCTGCTGGGGGCGGGCGAGGTGCAGCGCCGCCTCACAGCCGACTCCTCCAGCGGGAGCACGACGGAGGTCGACCCCGCACGCCAAGGAATCGGCCCCGCCACGCCACTGGTGACACCGTCCCCGGCCACCGCGTCCCCGGGTCCGGCACCGGCACCGCCGGCAGGCATCGCGGGCGCCGAAGCAGACGCGCGACGACCCGGCACGGCGTCCGGTGCGTCGGGTACCGGCGGGCAGCGGCCGCGAGGTTCCGCCGCGCCGGGCCCGGTCGTCGTGGCCCGGAGCGTGGCCGAGGGCACGTCGGACGCCGTAGGAGAGGCGCGACGAGGTGGGTCTGGTTCCGGTGGGCAGCGGTCGCGAGGTTCCGCCGCGCCGGGCCCGGTCGTCGTGGCCCGGAGCGTGGCCGAGGGCACGTCGGGTACGTCGGGTACGTCGGGTACGTCGGGCACGTCGGGCACGTCGGGCGCCTCGGGCACCCGGCTTTCCGGCGCGGTCGGCCCTCTCCCTCTCACAGTGACCCGCTCCGCAGCGCACTCCGCTCCGGCGGTGCCCCGTACCCTCTCGCTGCTCGCGGCGCGCCCGCTCACCCTGAACACCCGTGCCCCGGAAGGGGTGGCGCCTCCCGCCGCCTCCCGCTCCGGAGACCGTCCCGTGGTGGCGGCGCGCTGGCCCGGCACACCGGTTGCCGCCCGGACCGCACCGGCACAGCCGACCACCTCCCACTTCGCCGCGCCTCCCACCCCCCGGGGCAACTCCGCGCAGCCCGCCGGTGAGCCCGTGCGGCCGACGCCGGGCAGATCCTCGGCCGTCCCGGTGACTCCGCGGATCCAGCGGGCCGCGGCCGTCCGCCCCGGACCGCAGGACTCGGGTGGGGGAAGCACCGGCGCCTCGACCCCCGTTCGACGCGTCCCGGTCGTCCGGCCGACGCCGTCGGCGCTCGGCCCCGGCGCCGCCGTACCGGCGAGGTCCCTGCCGGTGACCGCCCCGCAGGCGCCGCCGCTCACGCACAGTCCGTCTGCCACGTCGTCACCGGCACCGGCACCGATATCGGCATCGGCATCGGTGGGGCCCGTCCCCGTGGTCCGGCGGGCGACCCCGGTCCAGCGCAATGTCTCCGGCGCCGGTGACGCCGTACCCAAGGGTGTACCGGCCAAGGCGGTACCGGCGCGCGGCCGCCCGCGCTCGGCCTCCGCGTCCGCCACGACCTCCGCGTCCGCCACGGCCTCCGCGTCCACCACGTCGTCCGTCTCCGGCAAGGCCGCCGACCGGCGCGCGGAGCCACCCCAGGATCCCGGTCTCGATCTGGACGACCTGGCGCGCCGCCTGCTCGACCCGGTGGCCCGGCTGCTGCGCACCGAGCTGCGGCGCGGCCGCGAGCGCACGGGCCGCCCCCATGACGGGCGCCGCTGATGCCACCGAACGTCGTGCGGGCCCACGGAACCAATGAGGCCACGGAACGGATGAGGCCAAACGAAATGACGGACGAATGACGGACAGCATCTTCGCGACGAGCGTGTTCTTCCGGCTCGCGATCGGCGGCAACGACCTGGGCGCCTTCCACACCTGCTCCGGCATGGGCGCCGAGGTCGAGATGGAGAGCTACGCCGAGGGCGGCAACAACGGCTTCACCTGGCAGCTGCCCGGGCGTGTGACGTGGTCCAACATCACGCTCACGCGGCCGGTCACCGCCGACACGGCGAAGATCGGCCGCTGGCTCGACGAGACGCTGAAGCGGGTGGAGCCCAAGGACGGCGAGATCGTGGCGCTGAAACCGGACCTCACCCGGATCATCGGCTGGCAGGTGTTCGGGATCGTTCCGGTGCGCTGGCAGGGCCCGTCCTTCGACCCCGCCAGCTCGGAGCCGGCGGTGGAAACCCTGGAGATCGCCCACGAGGGCCTGCGCCCGTCCTGACCCGCTATCGGCCCCAATCACCCGTCCCGGAAAGGAAGTCCCGGCATGTCCCCAGCGGTCCGCTCCAGCCGGGCCAGGGCCCAGTTGACCCTGAAGGAACCCCCCGCCTCGGTCGGTGCGAAGCCCGGCGGCACGATCGCGCGGCTCGACCTGCAGTTCAACCCCTCCACCCTGCAACTGCGCAAGACCACCGAGTGGCGGCGCTCCCCGTCCCGGATGGCGGGGCAGTCGGCGCTGCCCGAGTTCGTCGGCAGCGGCCCGCGCGAGCTGAGCCTGGAGGTGTTCCTGGACGCCACCGCCACCCACGACAACTCCGTGGAGCAGGCCGTGGAGAAGCTGATGAGGGCATGCGTGCCGACCCCGGCCAGCCTGGGCCGCAAGAAGCCGGCCAGCCCCTGGGTGCGGTTCGAATGGGGCACCGCGCGGACGACCTCGTTCGACGGCGTGCTCTCCAGCCTGTCGGTGACGTACACGCTGTTCGACGTGGACGGCAAGCCGCTACGGGCCACCTGCGCGCTGTCGATCGAGGAGGCGAGCGTCGACCCGCCGGGCCAGAACCCGACGTCCGGGGCACGCACCGCCCGCAGCACGCACACCGTGGTGGCGGGCGACAGCCTGGCCCTGCTGGCCTGGCGGGAGTACGGCGACGCGACGGCCTGGCGGGTCATCGCGGAGGCGAACGGAATCGACGACCCGATGGCGCTCGTACCCGGCACCGAACTGGTGGTGCCGGGGCTGCGGGACGCGGGCGGTGAGGAGGAGCGGTGACCACACCCGGGGAACGGGGCGGCCGGTCGTTCGCGGCGGACCCGATCATCGAGACGCCCGCCGAACTGCCGCCCGTCTGGGCCGCCCAGCTGGTGAGCTGCGTGGTGGACGAGAACGTGGGCCTGCCGGACGCGGCCGTACTCACCTTCCGCGACCCCGACCACGAGTTCCTGAGGGCGGTCGGCGTCACCATCGGCACCCCGCTGCGGGTGTCGGTGGTGACGGTGTCCGGGCAAGCCCGCGAGCGCCTGTTCGACGGTGAGGTGACGGCCCTGGAGGTGGACCGGGACCGCACGGGCTCGTTCACCGTCGTACGCGCCTACTCCAAGGCGCACCGCCTCCAGCGGGGCCGGAAGGTCGTGGCGTACCGGAACATGACGGCGGCGGCGATCGTCCGCAAGGTCGCCGCCGGGGCCGGGCTTGCCTGCGGGACCGTGGAGGCCGCGCCGGTCACCTACCAGCAGCTCTCCCAGGCGAACGTGTCCGACTGGGACTTCCTGCAGTACCTGGCGGCCGAGAGCGGCGCGCAGGTGCGCGTCGACGACAAGGGGCTGCTCCAGTTCACCCGGCCGAAGAAGGCGTCCGGGGCGCCCGCGCCGTCGACCTCGGCCACCCGGAACCCGATGGTGCTGGAGTACGGGCGGAACCTGCTGGCGCTGCGGGCCTCCCTGTCGGCCGCGGACGGCGCGTCGCAGGTGGAGGTGCGCGGCTGGGACGTCACCACGAAGCGGCCGCTGGTGGCCCGGCAGCCGTCGGTGGACAGTGACACGGTGGTGCCGGGCCTGAGCCCGGCGTTCGCCGCCCGGTTCGGCACGTCCGCGAAACTGACGGTCACCGACACCCCCTACCGCACCCAGGCCGAGACGACGGCGGTCGCCGACGCGACGGCCGCCCACGTCAGCGCGGGCTTCGGGGAGCTGGAGGCGGTGGCCGAGGGAAACCCCATGCTGCGGGCGGGCAAGCCGGTGGCGCTCGGCAATGTCGGGCAGGCGTTCTCGGGCAAGTACACGGCTACGGCGGTGCAGCACGTCCTCGAACCGCACGGCGGGTACCGGACGACGGTGTGGGTCAGCGCAAGTCCCGACCGCTCCCTGACGGGTCTGGTGACGGGCGCCAACGCGCCGAGCCGCGGGCCGCGCATGCCGGGCCTGGCGATCGGCGTGGTGACGGACGTGCGCGAGCCGGGCGGCGCCGAGAGCGGCGCGGTGCGGCTGAAGTTCCCCTGGCTGGACGACACGTACACCACCGACTGGGTGCGCACCGTGCAGTGGGGCGGCAGGGGTGGCGGTGGTGTGGTGAGCCCCGAGGTCAACGACGAGGTGCTGGTGGGCTTCGAACAGGGCCTGCTGGACAGCCCGTACGTCATCGGAGGGCTCTACAACGGCGTCGACAAGCCGTCGCCGCACGACGTCCCGCTGATCGACCGGACCACCGGGAAGGTGAACCGCCGCTCCATCGTGTCGCGTTCGGGACACCGGATGGAGCTGCTGGACGCGCGGGCTCCGGGCCGCTCGGGGGTACGGCTGACGACCGGCGACGAGCGCCTCGAAGTGTTCCTGGACGACCGGCGGGACCGGATCGAGCTGACGGTGTACGCCAGGGGCCGGCAACCCCTCACCTCCGTCCTGCTCGACAAGAACGGCATCACCCTGGACGCGGGACGGGGCGACGTGAGCGTGTCGGGCCGGAACGTGGACATCCAGGGCCGGGTCGGGGTGAAGATCGGCGGCCGTTCGGTGAGCGTCACCGGCAGCTCGGACGTCACCGTCGACGGCGGTCTGCTGGGCGTCCTCAAGGCCAAGCTCATCCGGATCAACTGACCCGGTCCCCACTGCCCCCAGCGCCCCCACTGTCCCTACTGCCGTAAGGAGCGCCGCATGCCGGCCGCAGCCCGTACCGGTGACCCCACCAACCACGGTGGCCGGATCGCCACCCCGCCGCCCGCGGCCGCCCGGGCCGTGGCGACCGTGCTGATCGGCGGCCGCCCCGCCGCCGTCGTGGGCAGCCTGCATGTCTGCCCGATGCCACCGCACGCGGCCACGGGGCCCGCCAACGTGATCATGCCCAACCCGGCCGCGGCCGTCGCAGGCGCGGTCCTCATCGGCGGGCTGCCGGCCGCGCGGGCACGCGACCAGAGCGCGTGTGGCGCGATGATCCTGACCGGCGCCCCCAACGTCCTGATCGGGGGCGTGTGATGAGCGAGCGGTTCATCGGGCGTGGCTGGGCGTTCCCGATGCGGGTGGGGCCGACCGGCGGGATCGCCATGGTGGAGAAGGACCGGGAGATCGAGGAGGCGATCCGCCTGGTGCTCGGCACCGCGCCCGGCGAACGCCCCATGCGCCCCGAGTTCGGCTGCGGCATCCACGACTACGTGTTCGCCCCCGGCGACGGCGCCACCGCGGGACGCGTCGCGCAGCAGGTGCGCGAGGCCCTGGAGCGGTGGGAGCCGCGCGTCGCGGTGGACGACGTGGTGGTCGCCTTCGACTCCGTCGAGGACGGCACGCTCTACATCGACGTGCACTACACGGTGCGTTCCACCAACGACCGGCGCAACCTGGTCTTCCCCTTCTACACGATCCCCTCCGAGGAGGGGGCCGAGGAAATGGTCGCCGACTGATGGCCCTGCCCTCCCCGAACCTGGACGACCGGCGGTTCCAGCAACTCGTCGACGAGGCGAAGCGGTACGTGCAGCAGCGCGCCCCGGAGTGGACCGATCACAACGTCTCCGACCCGGGCGTCACCCTGATCGAGACGTTCGCCTACCTCGTGGACCAGTTGCTGTACCGGCTGAACCGGGTCCCGGACAAGAACTACACCGCGTTCCTGGACCTGTTGGGCATCCGCCTGTTCCCGCCGGCGGCGGCGGTGGCCGAGGTCGACTTCTGGCTGTCGGCACCGCAGCCCGACACGGTGGCGCTGCCCGCGGGCACCGAGGTGACCACCGCGCGCGGTGAGACGGACGCGTCGGTGGTCTTCACCACCACGGACGAACTGCGCATCGTGCCGAGCGAGTTGACCCGTCTGGTGACGGCGCACCGGTCCGGTGAGCAGACCGACCGGACCGGGACGCTCGCCGAGGGCCGCGACATCCCCTGCTTCCAGGCGTCGCCGGAGCCGGGGGACGCGCTGCTGTTCGGGCTGCCGACGGCGGTGCCGCGCTGCGTCGTCGCGGTGCGCCTGGACAGCCGCGTGGAGGGCGTCGGCGTGGACCCGCGGCAGCCCCCGCTGGTGTGGGAGGCGTGGGACGGCGGCGGCTGGCGGACGTGCGAGACCGGCCCGGACACCACCGGCGGACTGAACCGCCCCGGCGAGGTCATCGTGTACGTACCCGCCACCCACACCGCGTCGGTGATCGGCGGGACCCGGGCCGGCTGGCTGCGCTGCCGCGTCACCGAGGCGGAGCCGGGTCAGCCGTTCTACTCGGAGTCCCCGACGGTGCGCGAGGCGGCGGTGTTCACCGTGGGCGGCACCATGGACGTCGAGCACGCCGAGACCGTGACCGATGTGCCGCTCGGCACCTCGGAGGGCGTCGCGGGACAGACGTTTCGGATCGGCCGCCCGCCCGTCCTCCTCGACGGCGAACCCCCCGTGGTCGAGGTGTCCTCGCCCGAGGGGTGGCAACGCTGGGACGTGGTCGAGCACTTCGGCCGCTCCGGGCCCGCCGACCGGCACGTCCGCGTGGACGCCACCACCGGCGAGTTCGGCTTCCCCCCGGTGCTGCGCGAGCCGGACGGCACGCTGCGGCAGTGCGGCGCCGTGCCGGCCAAGGGCGCCCAGGTGCGGGTGGCCCGCTACCGCACCGGCGGCGGCCCGGCCGGCAACGTCGCCCGCGGCGCGATCTCCGTGCTGCGCAGCTCCGTTCCGTACGTCGCCCGGGTCACCAACCGGGAGGCGGCGCGCGGCGGTGTCGCCGGGGAGACCGTCGAGAACGCCAAGTTGCGGGCGCCGGACGCGCTGCGGATGCAGGAGCGCGCGGTGACCGCGGAGGACTACGAGATCATCAGCCGCCAGGCGGCACCCTCGGCACGCCGGGTCCGCTGCCTGCCCGCGGCCGAGGGGGCGGGCGCGGTACGGGTCCTGGTGGTGCCGGACGCGGTGGCCGACGAGGGCGACGACCGGCTCCGCTTCGAGCAGCTGATCCCCTCCGACCAGGTGCTGGAGGCGATCACCAGGAGCCTCGACGAGCGGCGCCTGATCGGCACCCGCCTGGTGGTGGAGCCTCCGGTCTACCAGGGCGTCACCGTGGTGGCCCGGCTCGCGGCGGCGCCGGGTGACACCGACCGGGTGCGCGACGCGGCACTCGCCGCGCTGTTCAGGCATCTCAACCCCCTGCACGGCGGTCCGGACGGCACCGGGTGGCCGTTCGGGCGGCCGGTGCAGTACGGGGACGTGTTCGGTGTGCTGCAACGCGCCGCCGGCAACGCGCTCGTGGAGGAGATCCGCCTCTTCCCCGCCGACCCGATCACCGGCCGGCGCGGCGCGCCGACGGACCGCATCGACGTGGCCGCGGGCGCGCTGGTCTTCTCCTACCAGCACCAGGTGGTCGTCACGGCCGTCGAGCCGGGGGTGCGGGGATGAGCCGCGCCGCGGTACCCGGCCTGCCGAGCCGGTACCCGATCGGGGAGCAACTGCCGGCCCTGTTCGCCGACGACGACTTCGCGCAACGGTTCACCGCCGGGCTCGACACCGTCCTCGCCCCGGTGTTCGCGACCCTCGACAACCTGCCCGCCTACCTCGACCCCCGGGTGACGCCGGCCGACTTCCTGGCCTGGCTGGCGTCGTGGGTGGGCGCCGCCGACGACCCGCGGTGGCCCGAGGAGGCGCGCCGGGAGGCGGTCGTCCGCGCGGTGGAGCTGCACCGGTGGCGCGGCACCAGGCGGGGGCTGGTCGAGGGCCTGCGGCTCGCGCTCGGCGTGCACGCCGAGGTGAGCGGGGACGGCGGCGCGGCGTGGTCGAGCACCGCCGGTGCCGACCTGCCGCCGGAACCGTCCGCCGAGATCCTGGTCAGGGTGTGGCCGGGCCCCGAGGCACGCGTGGACCCGGGCCGAATCCACGAGATCGTCCGGGCCATGTGCCCGGTGCACACCGTCTGCCGGGTGGAGATCCTGCCCGGCCCACCCGCCGACGAAGGGAGGTGACGCCATGCGCGCGTGTCCCTCGTGCGGGGCGTCCAACGGCTCCACCGACGACTTCTGCGGCAACTGCGGCGCGTACCTGGGCTGGTCGGACACCGGCACGGCCTCGCAGCCCGCGGCTCCCGCGGCCCCCACCCCTGAGACGCCGGAACCGGCGGATTCCTCCCCTGCGGCACCGGAACCGGCGAACCCCGTACCCGAGACACCGGAACCGGCGGATTCCGTCCCGCCCAACTCGGCCCCGGCGGACGAGCCCACATCCGGCGCACCCGGCCGCACCTCGTCACCACTCCACCGACTGACGCGCCGCCGCCGCGGCGAAGCGGGGCCGGCGAGTGCGAGGAACACCGCCGAATCACGCCCCGACGAGGCCCCCGGGACCGCCGCCCGGGCCCCGCACACGAGCCCCCCGCCCCGACCCGACGCCCACGACGCCGTCGCGCCGCCCACACCCGCCTCCGACGAGCCCCTGTGGGGCGACGAAGCAGCTCGCGGAGGCGAGACCCCCTGGAGCGGCGAGGCCTCCCGTGCAGGAGCACGTCGTGGGGGTGAGGCCGCGCGAGGTGGCGAGGGCACCCGTGCCGCGGGAGCACCTCGTGAGGATGAGGAATCCCGGGGTGGCGAGGCTCCCCGTGTCGATGGAGCGCGGCGCGGTGGCGAGGCCTCCCCTGCCGGTGGGACTCCTCGCGCCGGCGGAGCATGGCCGGGCAGCGAGACCCCCGGCACCGACGCGACACCCCGCGGCAGTGAGGGCACCCATGCCGGTGGGACTCCTCGCGCCGGCGGAGTACGGCCGGGCAGCGAGACCCCCGGCACCGACGCGACACCCAGGGCACCCGCGCCGGCGGAACACCACGGGCCGACAGAACGCCCCGCGGCAGCGAGACCGCCCGCACCGACGGAACACCCCGCGCCACCGAGGCACCCCCCACTGCGGCACCCGGGTCCGCGACGTCGCCCAGGCCTTCCACGTCAGGGTCCGCCACGTCAGGGTCCGCCACGTCAGGGTCCGCCGTACCCGGGCCAGCCGCGCCCGGGCCAGCCGTACCCGGGCCAGCCGTACCCGGGCCAGCCGCGCCCGGGCCAGCCGTACCCGGGCCAGCCGTACCCGGGCCAGCCGTACCCGGGCCAGCCGCACCCGGGCCAGCCGCACCCGGGCCAGCCGTACCCGGGCCAGCCGTACCCGGACCAGCCGCACCCGGACCAGCCGCACCCGGGCCAGCCGTACCCGGGCCAGCCGCACCCGGACCAGCCGCACCCGGCCCCGGGCCACGCCCCCCGCAACCGTCGGCCACACCCGCAACCCACGCCCCACCCACCCACGCCCCACCCACCCACGCCCCACC
>NZ_JOJE01000054.1 GCF_000720255.1 Streptomyces griseus subsp. griseus
TACGGGACGGCAGGTCCAGGGACATGGAGCGCGCCATATGAGGCAGTGGGCCAGAGACCTGGGCATGGGGGCCAGGTTCGCCTTCGCCGGCGGGCGGGACGGGTGGGCGCGGATGCTGCTCACCGCCGTCGGCGTGGGCCTCGGTGTGGCGCTGCTGCTGCTCGCCACCGCGATCCCGAACGCGCTGTCCGTCCGGCACGACCGGGAGAAGGCGCGCACCGACCTCACCTACACCGGGTCACAGGTGCCGAAGGCGGACGACACGATACTGGTCGGTGATGTCGGGACGACCTTTCATGACAAGGAGGTGCGCGGGCGGACGTTGGAGCCCGACGGGCCCGGGGCGCCCCTGCCACCCGGGGTCTCGAGGTTTCCCGGGGTGGGCGAGATGGTGGTCTCCCCCGCGCTGAAGCGGCTGCTGGAGTCCGATGACGGGAAGCTCCTGCGCGAGCGGCTGCCGGAGCGGATCGTCGACACCATCGCCGAGCCCGGGCTGATCGGCTCCCAGGAACTCGCCTTCTACCGCGGCGCCGACGACCTCGTGGTCCGGCCGGACAACGGCCTGGTCGAACGCATCGACCGGTTCGGCGACCCGCATCCGGTCCCGGAGAAGACGGACCCCGTCCTGGTCCTGCTGGCCCTCGTCGTGTTCCTGGTGCTGCTGCTGCCGGTCGGCGTCTTCATCGCCGCGGCCGTGCGGTTCGGCGGCGAGCGCCGCGACCGGCGACTCGCGGCCCTGCGGCTGGTGGGGTCGGACAGCCGGATGACCCGGCGGATCGCCGCGGGCGAAGCCCTCGCCGGCTCGGTGGCGGGCCTGCTCCTCGGCACCGTCTTCTTCCTGCTCGCCCGGGAGGCCGCCGGCGCCGTGGACCTGTTCGACGTGAGCGTGTTCCCGAGCTACCTGAATCCATCCCCCCTGCTCGCCCTGCTGGTCGCGCTGGCGGTCCCGGCAGCCGCGGTGCTGGTCACCCTGTTCGCGCTGCGGGGCGTGGTGATCGAGCCGCTCGGCGTGGTGCGCACCGCGAAGCCCCCGCGGCGCCGGCTGTGGTGGCGGCTGCTGCTGCCGCTGGGCGGTCTCGGCATGCTCTACCCGATGATCGGCAAAGGCCGGGACAGCGGGGAGTTCAACCAGTACCTGGTCATCGGTGGCGTCATACTGCTGCTCGTCGGGGTGACCGCGCTGCTTCCGTGGGTCGTGGAGAGGGTCGTGAACCGGCTCGGCTCCGGCGGGGTCGCCTGGCAACTGGCTATCCGCCGACTTCAGTTGAGCAGCGGCACGGCCGCCCGCATGGTCAACGGCGTCGCGGTCGCGGTGGCGGGCGCCATCGCGCTGCAGATGCTGTTCTCCGGGCTGGAGGGCCAGTACACCAAGCACACCACCGACGACCCCACCCGGGCCCAGATGCAGGTGACCCTGGAAGACGGGGTCCCGCTCGCCCCGGTGGCGGCCGACTTCAAGGCGACCAGAGGCGTTGCGAAGGTCTACGCCTACGACGAGGGCTTCGTGACCGACCGACGTAAAAATGCCCAGAAAGGCGTCCAGGTCACCATCGCCGACTGCGCGTCCCTGCGTGAGGTCGCGTCCTTCTCCTCCTGCGAGGACGGTGACACCTTCGCCGTCCGGGGTGGCGACGATGATGACAGGTCGTTCGACGTTTCCAAGCCCGGCAGCAAGGTGTGGTTCGACTCGATCGACGGTTCCGATGCTCCTCACAGGCCGACACAGTGGACCGTGCCGGCGGGCGTGAAGCAGGCGCGGTCGATCGAGTCCCCGAACGGGGAGAAGCGCGGCGGCCTGCTGCTGACACCGGGCGCGCTGCACTCGCGCGCCGCGCGGGGCGTCAGTGGGCAGATCTACCTCGTGCTCGACCAAGGGCTCGCGGACGCGCCCGAGTACGTGCGGAACACCGCCCAGCACCTCGCACTGCCCTACCCACCCATGATGATGGTGTCCAGCAAGCGCGCGGACACCTACGACTCCATCCGCACCGGCCTGTTCTTCGGCGCCGCCTGCGTGCTGGCGCTGATCGGCGCGAGTCTGCTGGTCTCGCAGCTGGAGCAGCTGCGCGAGCGCCGCAAGCTGCTGTCGTCGCTGATCGCCTTCGGCACCCGGCGCCGCACACTGAGCCTGTCCGTGCTGTGGCAGACGGCGATCCCGATCGGGCTGGGCCTCGCGCTGGCCACGGCGGTCGGGCTGACGCTGGGCGCGGTACTGCTGAAGATGACGGACAGGCCGGTGGGCGTCGACTGGGCGAGCGTGCTGTCGATGACCGGCATCGGCGCGGCCGTCGTCCTGGTGGTGACACTGCTCAGCCTGCCGCCGCTGGTACGGCTGATGCGCCCGGACGGCCTGCGCACCGAGTGATCCGTACGCCCCGATGGCCCCTCTCCACCGGAACCACCGGCCCGGTGTGCTGGATCGTTCAGGAGGAGGGGGCCTCGGGTCGAGCGGCGTACGACCCGGCACGCGTCAGTGGATGAGCGCGTTCGCGATCACCACGACCACCCCGAGCAGCGAGTCCGCCACTCCGAGGAGCAGCGACCTCACCCAGGACCGTCCCGACCCCCGCGCCGTCACCACGCCCAGCACGAACAGCAGCGCGATGTTCAGCAGGAACGCCGGGCCCTCCACTCCCCCCGCGGGCCACCACCCCCACGCCGCGCCCGCGAGCACCAGCACGGACGGGAGTACGGCCGCGATCAGCGGCCACTCGTCGAGAAGCGTGCGCAGATTCTCCCAGCGGCGGTGCGCTCCGCGCTCGGCGACGATGTGGGCGTAGCCGTGCGCGAGGGCGGAGGCGAACGCGGTCACCAGCAGCCACAGGGCGTCCTCACCGCGGTCGGCGCGGGAGGTGTGTCCGTACTCGCCGAGCGCGGCGACCAGGGAGCTGGCCAGGACGGCACCGTAGACCCCGCCGAACAGCAGGGTCTCGCGGGTGTCGCGGCGGCGCGGCGCGGGCACGGTCGCCGTGGTCTCCGACATGAACGGCCCTCCTGACGCACGGACGGGGACGGTCTTCCAACGATCACCCGGGCCCCGGAGCGCCGCCAGTTCACCCCGGGGACGCTGTCGTCCCCCGGATCTCCAGCGTGGGCGTGGCCAGGTGCACGCTGCCCGCTCCCCCGGGGCCGCGCAGACGGTCGAGAAGGCAGCGGGCGGCGCGGCGGCCGACCTCGTGGCCGGCGTTGTCGACGGTGGTCAGCCACAGGTGGCGCAGCCGGGAGACGCTCGTGTTGTCGTAGCCGATCACGGACAGGTCGCGCGGGACGCGCAGGCCCAGTTCCTCGGCCGCGGACAAGGCCCCGACGCAGGTGATGTCGTTGACGGCGAACACGGCGGTGGGCCGCTCGGGACGCCCGAGCAGCCGTACGGTGCTGCGGTAGCCGCCCTCCTCGGTCATGTCGCCGCCCTCGACCGACGCCAGGTCCGCAAGCCCGTGCGCCCGCATCGTCGCCTCGAAGCTGCGCCGGCGCAGCTCCCCCACGGCGCCGTAGCCCGCGATGTGCGCGATACGGCGGTGGCCGAGCCCGATGAGGTGCTCGGTGACCAGGCGCGCGCCGTGCTCGTCGTCGCCCGCGACCACGTCCACGCCGGGCGGCACCGGCTCGCGGGCGCCCGCGACGACCACCGGGATGCGGGCGGCGACGGCCCCGAGCGCGGCCGGGTCGGGCAGGGTGCCGACCACGACGAGGCCGTCCGCCTGGAGGTCGAGGAAGGGCCCGGTGAGGTCGTGGCCCATCCGCCGGTTGAGACGGGCGTCGGCGAGCAGCATGTGCAGTCCGGCCGCGTGCAGCAGCGAGTTCAGGCCGTCGAGCAGGTCGACGAACCAGGGGTTGCGCAGGTCGTGCAGGAGCACGCCGACGGTCCGTGTGCGCTGTTCGCTGAGGCTGCGCGCGGCCGCGTTGGGCCGGTAGCCGAGCTCGCGCGCGGCCCGCAGGACGGCCTCCCGCTTCTCGGGGCGCACCTGTTCGGAGCCGCGCAGCACCAGGGAGACCAGCGACTTGGACACCCCGGCCCGTTCGGCCACGTCCCGGATGGTCGGCGGTCTCATGCCCTGGACCGTTCCACGCGCCGGAACGGTTGTCAAAGGGTTGACACCCGGGGGAAAAGGCATTCAGGGTGACCTGGACAGAAAATGGACCGGTCCAAAGAGGGGCTGTCATGGTGGATGCGCTGGGTGTCGCGGTCGTCGGGTTCGGCTGGATGGGCCGGGTGCACACCCAGGCGTACGCGCGCGTGCCGCATCACTTCCCGCGGCTGGGCCTGCGCCCGGAGCTCGTGACGGTCGCCGAGGAGGTGCCGGGCCGGGCCGAGGAGGCCGTCGAGCGGTACGGCTTCGTCACGGCGACCCGCGACTGGCGCGAGATCGCCGCGGACCCGCGCGTGCGGGCCGTCAGCATCACCGCCCCGAACTTCCTGCACCGGGAGATCGGTGTCGCGATGGCCGAGGCCGGCAAGCACATCTGGATCGAGAAGCCGGTCGGCCTGACCGTCGGCGACGCCCGCGCGGTGGCCGACGCCGTCGCCCGGGCGGGCGTGCAGGGAGCGGTCGGCTTCAACTACCGCAACGCGCCTGCCGTGGAGGTGGCCCGCGAGCTGATCGCGTCCGGCGGGATCGGCACGGTCACCCATGTCCGCATCCGTCTCTTCAGCGACTACGCGGCCCATCCCGACGGCGCGCTGACCTGGCGGTACGAGCGCGAGCGCGGCGGCAGCGGGGTGCTGGGCGACCTGGCCTCGCACGGCGCCGACCTGGCCCGCTTCCTGCTCGGCGACATCAGCTCCCTCACCGCCGACACCGCGGTCTTCGTGCCGGAGCGGGCCCGCCCCACCGGCGCGACCGCCGGACACATCCTGGCCACCGGCGGCGAACTCGGCCCCGTCGAGAACGAGGACTACGTCAGCTGCCTGCTCCGGTTCGCTTCCGGCGCCCGCGGTGTCCTCGAGGCCTGCCGCGTCTCGGTCGGCGAGCAGAACAACTACGGCTTCGAGGTGCACGGCACGAAGGGCGCCGTCTTCTGGGACTTCCGCCGCATGAACGAGCTGGGCGTCAGCCGCGGTACCACGTACCAGGACCAGCCCGTCAGCACGGTGTACGTCGGCCCGGGCGCGGGCGAGTACGGCGCCTTCCAGCCGGGCGCCGCCAACAGCATGGGCTACGACGACCTGAAGGTGGTCGAGGCCCACCGCTTCCTGCGCTCGATCGCCGAGGGGACCCCGTACGGGGCGACGCTCGCGGACGCCGTGCACAGCGCGACCGTGCTGGAGGCGATGTCGCGCTCCGCGGAGAGCGGATCCTGGGTGGACGTGCACCCGTAGGCATCCTGGACGGAGGTGCACCCGTAGGGGTGGCGACAGGACCACCCCGATCCGGCGCCCAGGCCCCGCGACGGCGCGCGCCGGGAACGGCAGGCTTCAAGGGCCGGAGGGGACCGAGCCGAACCGCCGGCGCCACATCCGCCAGCCGAGAACTCGGGGGACACCCATGTCCGAAGCCGCAGGCCGGCGCATGACCGGCCTCGCCGCCGTCGTCGCCGCCGTCGCTCTCATCGTCCAGGTACCGCTCTACTTCATCTACGCGGGCCCGCCGCCGGACGGCAACGTCCTGTCCCGGCTGCTGATCGGGATCGTGGCGCTGGGGTCCCTCGTCGTGTTCGTGACGGCGTTCCGGGAACTGGTCAGGCGCGTCTCCCCCGCCCACGAGTGGATCGGCTCGATCGCCTTCGCCACGGGGCTCGTCTACGCCACGGTCACGCTGGTCTCGATGGGGCTCGAGGCGGGTGCGGTGATTGCCGTCGACCACCCGATCGACCCGACGATCGACGTCAGCGGCACCTACATCCTCTACGGGTCGATCTCGCGCCTGATGCTGGCGCTCTTCCTGACCGCGTTCGGCCGGGCCGTCGCCCGGACCGGGCTGCTGCCGCGCTGGACCGGCCGCTCCGCGCACGTCCTGGCGGGCGTCAACCTCGCGTTCGTTCCGTCGCTGTTCTTCGGCAACGACCCCGCGTTCTTCTACGCGGCGAACGGCTGGGGCACGACCGCGCTGATGGGCGCCGTCCTCAGCTACTGGCTGCTGGCCCTCGGCATCTCGACGTACCGCAGCGCGGGCCGCGACGTCCCGGCGGTCGCCTCCCCGGCTGAGCAGCGCTGAGGCGGGCGAAGGGCACTTGCGAGCATCCGCCCCGGGCGGTGGTCCGCTTCAGCCGGCCGCCGCCCGGGGCGGCATGTTGTACGGCGTCACCACCTGGATCGCCGACGGCAGGGTCGGCCCGGCGGGCGGCAGCGCACTGTGCGCCCGCATGACGATGTGGCAGGCCTCGCGCATGTCGTGCCGGAGGTCGTGGTGGAGCACGGCGGACAGCCGGTGCTCGCGCAGCAGACGGGTGTTGTCCTCGTCGAGGTCGTGCGCGACGAAGACGTCGCACGCACGGCCCAGGTCGGCGAAGGCGCGCAGGGTGGCGATGTTGCCGCCGCCGATCGAGTAGACGGCGCGGATGCCGGGGTCGCGTTCGAGGGCGGCGCGGACGAGGTCGTACTGGATGGCGTCCAGGCCCTGTCCCTCGGCGATCTCGATCAGCGAGCGCTCGGGATGACGGGCGCGCATGACACTGCGGAAGCCCATCTCGCGCTCCTCCTCGTTGCGGAAGGAACCGCTGCTGAGGCTGGTGAGCACATTGCCGGGCCGCTCGCCCAGCCACTGGCCCATGAGGTACGCGGCGGTCGCGCCGGCGGCACGGTCGTCGATGCCGACGTAGGCGAGCCGCGCGCTCGCGGGCAGGTCCGTGACGAGCGTGACGACGGGGATACGGGCGGCCACCAGTCGGCCCACCGCGGCGGTGACCTCGGGGACGTCCGGCGCCTTGAGGATCACGCCCTGCGTGCCGCGCCGCGCCACCCGGTCCAGGGTGGCGACCAGCTCCCGCACCGGCCCGGTCTCGCGGAAGTGGAAGCGGGAACGCAGCACGGCCGGATGCAGGGACGGCAGCTCGGCTTCCAGGGCCCCGCGCACGGCCGAGGTGAACCGCTGCGGGGCGTGCATCACGATGTCGACCATGAAGGTACGGCCGACGAGCCGGACCTGGGTGCGCTGGCGGTCCAGGTCGGCGATGGCCCGGTGCACCTCCTGCGCGGTGCTCTCGCGCACCCCGCCCCGCCCGTTGAGGACCCGGTCGACGGTGGCCTCACTCAGCCCCGCCTGACGTGCGATCTCGCGGATCGGGAAGGGGTGGCCCACGGCAGGCTCCTTGAGGGGTTTTTGATGGCTCGCTGCTGGTTGTTCGAGGGGTTTGTGCTGACAAGAATGACAGAGCCGCACGGCTGACCCGCGTCGACCGCCGACCGGCGCGAGCTGAAGGGACACCATCCATGGGACTTCTCGACGACAAGGTCGTCCTCGTCAACGGCGGCAGCCAGGGCGTCGGTGCGGCCGTCGCGCGGGCGGCTGTCCGAGAGGGGGCTCTGGTGGCTGTCACCGGGCGCCGTCCCGAGCCCGGCGAAGCCCTCGTGGCCGAGCTGTCCGAACTGGCGGAGGCCGGCGGCAGAGCGCTGTTCGTGCGGGCCGACCTGGCGGACGCGGAGCAGGCGAAGGCCTCCGTCGGCCGGGTGGTGGACGCCTACGGCCGGATCGACTGCCTGGTGAACTCGGCGGGGCTCACCTCCCGCGGCACCCTGCTGGACACCACGCCCGAACTCTTCGACGCCCATGTCGCGATCAACCTCAAGGGCCCGTTCTTCGCCATGCAGGCGGCGGTCGCGGACATGGTGGGGCGGGGCGCGCCCGGCACGATCGTCAACATCATCACGTCCTCGGCGCACGGCGGGCAGCCGTTCCTCGCTCCGTACGTCGCCGCGAAGGCAGGGCTGATCGGCCTGACCCGCAACGCCGCGCACGCCCACCGCTGGGACCGCGTCCGCATCAACGGCCTGAACATCGGCTGGACGGCGACCGAGGGCGAGGACGCGACGCAGAAGACCTTCCACGGCGCCGACGACGACTGGCGCGAGCAGGCGGCCGCCCGGCTGCCGATGGGCAAGCTCGGCCAGCCGGACGAAATCGCCGACTTCGTGGTCTTCCTGCTCTCCGACCGGTCCGGCGTGGTCACCGGATCGGTGATCGACTGGGACCAGAACGTGCTCGGCGGCCTCGACTAGCCGCTGCCCTCTGTACGCACCACCGCCCTCGGAACCCGCACGACCCGCACGACCCGCACCCAAGGAGCGACAGCCCCCATGCGTATCGGAATCCTCGGCCTCGGCCGCATCGGCGCCTTCCACGCCGAGACCCTCTTCGGACTCGACGCCGTCGAGTCGCTCGTCGTCGCCGACCCCTTCGCGCAGGCCGCCAAGGCCGCCGCCGAGCGGTTCGGCGCCGAGGTCGCCGACTCCCCCGAGGCCGTGCTGGCCGCCGGGGTGGACGGCGTGGTCATCGCCGCCGCGACCGACGCCCACCCGGGGCTGATCCTCGCCGCCGTCGAGGCCGGTGTACCGGTGTTCTGCGAGAAGCCCGTCGCCAAGGCCATGAGCGAGGGCGTCGAGGTGCTGAAGGCGGTCGGGGGCAGCGACGTACCGATCCAGATCGGCTACAACCGCCGCTTCGACGCCGGCTTCGTCGCCGCCCGGGCGGCCGTGCGCAGCGGCGAGCTCGGCAAGCTGCACACCGTGCGGTCGACCACGCTGGACCCGGCGCCGCCGCCCGCCGCCTACGTCGCCGCGTCCGGGGGCATCTTCCGGGACTGTTCGGTGCACGACTTCGACATCATCCGCTGGGTGACGGGCCGCGAGGTGACCGAGGTGTACGCGGTCGGCGGCAACCGGGGCGCCGACTACATCAAGGAGGCGGGCGACGCCGACACCACCGGCGCGATCCTGACCCTCGACGACGGCACGATCGCCGTGGTGTCCAACTCCCGCCACAACGCCCGGGGTTACGACGTCCGCATGGAGATCCACGGTTTCCAGGACTCGATCGCGGTCGGCCTGGAGGACAAGCTGCCGCTGCGCTCCGTGGAGCCCGGCGTGACCTTCCCGTCCGGCACGCCGCACGACTTCTTCATGGACCGCTTCACGGCCGCCTACCGCGCCGAACTCACCGCGTTCATCGAGGTCGTGGCCGGCACCCGGCCCTCGCCCTGCACGATCGCGGACGCCCTGGAGGCGGGCTGGATCGCGGAAGCGTGCACGCTGTCGCTGCACGAGCACCGTCCGGTGACGATCGCGGAGGTGCGCACCGCCTGACCGGGTGGGCGAACGACGAGGGCGGGCCCGGTGGGCCCGCCCTCGGTCGTTGTCCGCCCCCCGGCCGTCAGGCCCCGCAGGAGCGCAGGAACTTCCGGGTGCGTACCGCGATGGGCAGCGGCTTGTCCGGCTCGCACGGGTACATGTCCTGCTCGACGATCGCGAACAGCTCCACGCCGAGCTTCTGCGCCGCGACCAGCACGGGCTCCAACTCGGGTATTCCTGAGGGCGGTTCGCACATCACCCCGCGCTGCACGGCCGGGCCGAACGGCACCCCTCCCGCCACCACGTCGGCCAGGATCTCCGGGTCGACCTGCTTGAGGTGGAGGTAGCCGATGCGTTCACCGTACGCCTCGATCAGCTTGACGCTGTCCCCGCCGCAGTAGGCGTAGTGGCCGGTGTCCAGGCACAGGTTGACCAGCTCGGAGTCGGTCGAGTCGAGGAACCGCTCGACGTGGTCCTCGGTGTCGATGTGCGTGTCGGCGTGCGGGTGGACCACGATGTCCAGGCCGTACGTCTCCTTCACCTCGTACCCGAGCCTCCCCCAGCTCTCGGCTTCGCTCGAGCCGGGGGGACCCCCATCATGCCCTTGGTGAGGTGGGTCCACTGCTCCGGCGTCAGCTCCGGCGGCTCCAGGATCTCGGCGGTCTTGTCGTCGCGCCAGAAGGACGGGATGACCACCAGGTGCCGCGCGCCCATCGCCTGGGTGAGCTCGGCGACCTGGCCCACGTGCTCCCAGGTGGACTCCCAGACGGACGGGCCGTGGTGCAGGCCGGTGAAGACCGTGCCCGCCGAGACCTTCAGGTTCCGCTTGTCCACCTCGTCGGTGAGGCGTGCCGGATCGGTCGGCAGGTAGCCGTAGGGGCCGAGTTCGATCCAGGAGTAGCCCGCTTCGGTGACCTCGTCCAGGAAGCGTTCCCAGGGCACCTGCGCGGGGTCGTCGGGGAACCAGACGCCCCAGGAGTCGGGGGCCGAGCCGACCCGGATGCGGTCCAGGCCGCCGGCCATGTCAGGTGGCCCCTTCCCCGGTCTTCGCCACCGGCGCGGTGAGGTCCTGCTCCTCGGGGAGCTCCTCGACGTCGACTCCGCGCACCTGTGCCAACTCGTGCTTGAGCGCGGCGAGTTCGGTGCCGCCGGCCATATGGTTGGTGAGTTCCTCCAGGCTGACCTGGTCACGGGAGGCGGAGAGTTCCATCGTGCCCAGTCGCAGGACGCTGAAGTGGTCGCCGACCATGTAGGCGTGGTGGGGGTTGTGGGTGATGAAGATGACGCCGAGGCCTCGTTCGCGGGCGGCGGCGATGTACTTCAGCACCACACCGGACTGCTTCACGCCCAGCGCGGCGGTGGGCTCGTCCAGGATCAGCACGCGGGCGCCGAAGTAGACGGCGCGGGCGATGGCGACGCACTGGCGCTGTCCGCCGGAGAGGGTGCCGATGGGCTGTTCGAGGTCGTCGAGGACGATGCCCATGTTGCGCAGTTCCTCGTCGGCGGTCTGCTTCATCCGGTCGATGTCGAGGCGGCGTACGGGCCAGGGGCCCTTGGTCATCTCGGAGCCGAGGAAGAAGTTGCGCCAGACGGGCATCAGCGGGACGGTCGCCAGGTCCTGGTAGACGGTGGCGATGCCCTTGTCGAGGGCTTCGCGCGGGGTGGAGAACCGTACGGGTTCGCCGTCGACGAGGAACTCGCCCTCGGTGTGCTGGTGCAGCCCCGAGATGATCTTGATGAGGGTGGACTTGCCGGCGCCGTTGTCACCGAGCACGCAGGTGACCCGGCCCGGGTGGACCTTCAGGTCGATGCCGTGCAGGGCGCGGATGTTGCCGTAGGACTTGCCTGCGTTGCGCAGTTCGACGATCGTGTCGTCCTGCTGCGCCGGGGTGTCCGCGATGACGGCCCCGTGGGTGCCGGTTCCGTTGGTGGATGTCATGGGGTCACCTCCGGGTCGCCGTACGGCTGACCCACAGATTGATCAGGACGGCGCCGAGCAGCATCACGCCGAGGAAGGCCTTGAACCAGTCCGGGTTCCAGCCGGCGTAGACGATGCCCTGCTGGACCATGCCGAACATGAACGCGCCGAAGACCGGGCCGATCGCGCTGCCGGCGCCGCCGGTCAGCAGACAGCCGCCGATGACGGCCGCGGAGATGTAGATCAGCTCCTGGCCGACGCCCTCGCCGGACTGCACGGTGTTGAAGGTGAACAGCTGGTGCATGCCGACGAACCAGGCGCCGAAGCCGACCAGCATGAACAGCGAGATCTTGGTGAAGGTCACCGGGACACCGACGGCACGGGCAGATTCCTTGTTGCCACCGACGGCGAAGATCCAGTTGCCGTACCTGGTGCGCAGCAGGACCCAGGTGGCGATCGCGGCGAAGACCAGCCAGTACACGATGGTGATCTTGACGTTGACGCCACCGACGTGGAAGGACGAGGCGAAGATCTTCTTGGCCTGGCCGAAGCCGTCCATGTCGCTGATGTCGTCGGTGGCCACGTTGGTGGTGACCAGTTTGGTCACCGCGAGGTTCACGCCCTGGAGGATCAGGAAGGTGCCCAGGGTGATCAGGAAGCTGGGCAGGCCGGTCTTGACGACCATCCAGCCGTTCAGGAAGCCGATCGCCAGCGACACGATCAGCGCGACCACGACACCGACCCAGACGTTCAGGGTCAGTTGGTAGCTCAGCATGCTCGCGGTGAGCGCCGAGCTGATGACCGCGACGCCGGCCGACAGGTCGAACTCGCCGCCGATCATCAGCAGCGCGACCGGCAGGGCCATGATCCCGATGGTCGACGACTGGTAGAGGATGTTGGCCATCGAGTCGCCGTCGCGCACCGGCGGTGCCGCCACGAGGAAGAACACGTACACGGCGACGGCACCGAGGAAGACACCGACCTCGGGCCGGGCGAGCAGGCGCAGCGCCAGGGGGCGCCGCGTGGTCCGTCCGTCCGACTCCTTGGGGCCGGAGGCCGGCGGTGGGGTCACCGCCGGCGCAGCCTGCTGGGTCATACCGATCACCGAGTGCCCTTCGCGGCGAACGCGGCGACGGTGTCGACGTTGGACTTGTCGACGAACGCGGGACCGGTCAGCACCGGCGCCTCACCGCCGCCCATGTAGTTGCCGTTGTTCTTGTAGAGCCACAGGGAGTCGATCGCCAGGTAGCCCTGGAGGTAGGGCTGCTGGTCGACGGCGAACTGGATGGAGCCCTTGTCGATGGCGCTCGTCAGTTCCTTGTTCAGGTCGAAGGTCGCGACCTTGGCCTTGCTGCCCGATTCCTCGATCGACTGCGTGGCGGTGAGCGCGAAGGGGGCGCCGAGGGTCACGACGTAGTCGATGGCGGAGTCCTGCTTGAGCTTGGCGGTGATCGTCGACTTCACCGACGGCATGTCGGTGCCGTTGACGTAGAGGGTCTCCGTGGTGCCGGAGAAGGTCTTCTTCACACCGTCGCAGCGCTGGGTGAGGCCGATGTTGCCCTGCTCCTGGATGACACAGACGGCCTTCTTGGCGCCGGCCTCGTTGAGCCGCTTGCCGAGCGCCTCGCCCGCGACCGTCTCGTCCTGGCCGAAGAACTCCATCAGGCCGAGCTTCTTCCAGTCGCTCACACCGGAGTTGAGGCCGACGACGGGTATCTTCGCCGCCTTCGCCTTGCTCACGACGTCCTTGAGGGCGTCGGGCTTGGCGAGGGTGATGGCTATGCCGTCCACCTTCTGGTCGATCGCGTTCTGCACCAGGTTGGCCTGGCTGCCGGCGTTCGGGTCGGCGGAGTAGATCAGTTTGACGTTGTCCTTGGCCGCGGCTGCCTCGGCGCCCTTGCGGACGATGTCCCAGAAGGTGTCGCCGGGCGACTGGTGGGTGACCAGGGCGACCGTCATCCGGGGCGTGGTGGCCTTGCCCGCGGAAGCGTTGCCGCCTCCCTCCTCGGACTTCTTGCCGCCAGAGCTGCTGGAGCAGCCTGCGAGGGTCAGTGCTGCCACAGCGGCCACGGCCACCACGGGGGCCAGTCTGCGGGAGCGGGAGTGCGAAGAGCGGTCCATCTTTCCTGCACCTCACTGTGCGACGGGGGAAAGGGAAAGGGAAAGGGGAGGGTGATCGCTGGGATCCGGTGCGGTGTTCGGACGTCCCGAACAAGGCAGTTGCGCTGGTTCGGGATCCAATCCCGTAGGGCGCCCGGTGTCAATACTTTGTTAAGACATCATTTCACAATCAGGTCCGAATGTAAGTACAAAGCCTTGACAGTGACGCCCTCCGCGACCTACATCTGGGAGGCCGGAAGGCCCCCAGATCCAGCTCGACGAGGAGCGTCGCCCATGGCTGAGTCAGTCCGGTCCTTCGACCTGATCACGATGGGCCACACCGGAGTCGATCTCTGTCCCCATCAGTCTGGCCTACCACTGACCCGGGTGGCGACCTCCGGGAAGATCTTCGACGGTTCCGCCACAAACGTGGCCGTCGCAGCCGCCCGCCTGGGCCGGACCACCACCGTGCTCACATGTGCCGACCACACCGAGGAGCTGGACTTCTTCGCGATCCGAGCGGCCCGCGTCCTGTGGATCACCGGCACCGGCCTGAGCCAGGAGCCCGGCCGCTCCACCACCCTCGCCGCCCTCAAGTCACGCGACGGAGCGGGCATGACCGTCTTCGACCTGGACTGGCGTCCCGCGCTCTGGAGAGACGCCGAGGAGGCCCGCCCGTACTACGCCGAGGCGCTGCGCCACTCCACCGTGGCGGTCGGCGACCTCGAGGCCTGTGAGGTCGCCACCGGCGTCCGTGGATCACGCGCCTGCGCCGAGGAGTTGCTGGCCGCCGGCGTCGAACTGGCCGTGGTCAGGCAGGGCTCGGCGGGCGTGCTCTCGGTACACCGGGACGGCACGGTCGCGCAGGCACCGCCGGTGACGTCCGAGGCCGTCAACGGCCGTGGCGCGGACGACGCGTTCGGCGGCTGGCTCGTCCACGGGCTGCTGTCCGGCTGGGAGTTGGAGCGGACCCTGCGGCACGCCAACGCGGCCGGCGCCCTCGTCACCTCCCGTCCCGCCGACTCCTGCGCGATGCCCACCCAGGCGGAGGTCGAGGACCTCCTCGCCCGCGGCTGACCGTCCCACCCCCGCCGACCCACCCACTCCGAGAGGCATCCCATGAGCCGGCCGACCATCCGCCTGACCGTCGCCCAGGCGCTGGTGCGCTTCCTGTCCGTCCAGCACTCCGAACGGGACGGCGTACGGCACCGGCTGATCGCCGGCACCTGGGGCATCTTCGGCCACGGCAACGTCGCCGGGATCGGCCAGGCACTCCTCGAACACCGCGACGTGATGCCGTACCACCAGGGCCGCAACGAGCAGGCGATGGTGCACGCGGCCGTCGGCCACGCCCGGCAGCTCGACCGCCTCTCCGCTCAGGCGGTCACCACGTCCATCGGACCCGGCGCCACCAACCTGGTCACCGGCGCCGCCCTCGCGACGATCAACCGCCTGCCGGTGCTGCTCCTGCCCGGCGACTACTTCGCGACCCGCCCCGCCGACCCGCTGCTCCAGCAGCTGGAGCACCCGACCGAGGCCGACGTGTCCGTCAACGACACCCTGCGCCCGGTCTCCCGCTGGTTCGACCGCGTCCACCGCCCCGAGGCGCTGATCCCGGCGGCCCTCCAGGCCATGCGGGTCCTCGCCGACCCCGCCGAGACCGGCGCCGTCACCCTGGCCCTGCCGCAGGACGTGCAGGCGCAGGCGTACGACTGGCCGGAGGAGTTCTTCGCCGAGCGCGTGTGGCGGGTACGGCGTCCCCTGCCCGACCCGGTGGAACTGTCGGAGGCCGTCCGGCTGATCCGTGGCGCCCGTCGTCCCTTGGTGATCAGCGGTGGCGGGGTCCACCACAGCAGGGCCGAGGAGGCGCTGAAGGCGTTCGCCGACGCCACCGGCATCCCGGTCGCCGCCACCCAGGCCGGCAAGGGCTCCCTGCGCCACGACCACCCCGCCGACCTCGGCGGCATCGGCCACACCGGCACCGCGGTCGCCGACGACCTCGCGCGCACCGCCGACCTGGTCATCGGCGTCGGCACCCGCTACTCCGACTTCACCACCGCCTCCGGCACGCTGTTCCAGCACCCGGACGTGCGCTTCCTCAACCTCAACATCACCGCGTTCGACGCGCACAAGCTGGCGGCCCGCACCCTGGTCTGCGACGCCCGGGCAGGCCTGACCGCGCTCACCGCCCGGCTGGACGGCCACCGGGTCGACCCCGCGTACGAGGCCGAGTACCAGGCCGGCAAGGAGCGCTGGGAGCAGGTCGTGGCCGCCGCCTACCGCGCCGACGACGAGCACGCCGTCCCCACCCAGACCCAGCTGCTCGGCGCGCTCGACGCCGTCGTGGGCGACGACGACGTGGTGATCAACGCGGCCGGCTCGCTCCCGGGCGACCTGCACAAACTGTGGCGGGCGCGGTCGGCGCGGCAGTACCACCTGGAGTACGGCTACTCCTGCATGGGCTACGAGATCCCGGCCGCGATCGGCGTCCAGCAGGCCGCGCCCGGCACGCCGGTGTGGGCGCTGGTCGGCGACGGCACGTACCTGATGATGCCGACCGAGATCGTCACCGCGGTGCAGGAGGGCCTGCCGGTCAACCTGGTCCTGGTCCAGAACCACGGCTACGCCTCCATCGGCGGCCTGTCGGAGACGGTGGGCGGCGAGCGCTTCGGCACCGCCTACCGCCACCGGGCCGCCGACGGCACCTTCACCGGCGACCCGCTCCCCGTCGACCTCGCCGCCAACGCGGCCAGCCTCGGCATGGAGGTGCTGCGCGCGAAGACGGTGGGCGAGCTGCGCGAGGCGCTGGCGGCGGCCCGTGCCTCGGACCGGCCGACCTGTGTGTACGTGGAGACCGACGTCGATGGCCCCACGCCCAGCGCTCCTCCCGCCGAGGCCTGGTGGGACGTACCGGTGGCCGAGACGGCGTCCCGGGCGGCCGCCGTCGAGGCGCGTGAGCGCTACGACCGCGAGGTCGCAGGACGCCGCAGGCACTTGTGACCGCCGTGTCCCGACGACCCCGAGGAGGTGCCTCCGTGGCGACACGCGACCGCTCCCGTGCCGTGCCCGGCTCCGCGCTCGACTCCGTGCACTTCGCCCTGGACCGGGGCAGCCCGGTGCCGCTGTACTACCAGCTCGCCCAGCAGCTGGAGGAGGCCATCGAGCACGGCGCCCTCGCCCCGGGCAACCTGCTGGGCAACGAGATCGACCTCTCGGTGCGCCTCGGCCTGTCGAGGCCCACCGTCCGCCAGGCGATCCAGAACCTGGTGGACAAGGGCCTGCTGGTGCGCCGCCGCGGGGTGGGCACGCAGGTGGTGCACAGCCAGGTCAGGCGCCCGCTGGAGCTCAGCAGCCTCTACGACGACCTGGAGGCGGCCGGACAGGGACCCACCACGCACGTGCTGCGCAACGAGACGGCCCCCGCCACCGCCGAGGTGGCCGCCGCCCTCGGCGTCGCGGAGGGCGCCGAGGTCATCGTCCTGGAGCGGCTGCGGCGCACCCACGACCAGCCCGTGGCGTTCCTGTGCAACTACCTGCCGGCCACCCTGCTCGACCTGCCGACCGGCCGGCTGGAGTCGACCGGCCTCTACCGGATGATGCGCTCCGCCGGCATCGGCCTGCACAGCGCCCGCCAGACGGTCGGCGCCCGCAGCGCGAACGCGCAGGAGGCCGCCCTCCTCGACGAGACGGAGGGTGCGGCGCTGCTCACCATGCAGCGCACGGCGTACGACGACACCGGGCGGGCGGTCGAGTTCGGACAGCACATCTACCGGGCCTCGCGGTACGCGTTCGACTTCCAGCTGCTGGTGCGGGCCTGAGGCGGACACCGCCGAGACGCTTGACTCCTGGACGCGACGGGCGCAAAGTCGCACATGTACGTCGTAAACGTACGGCATTGTACGAGGGGCCCGGCCCATGAGCGCACCGTCAACCGTCCTGGTCACCGGTGGAGCCGGCTTCATCGGCAGTCACGCGTGCGCCGAACTGCTCGACCACGGTTACGAGTTGATCGTGGTCGACGACTACTCCAACAGCGCCCCGCAGGTCTTCGCCAGGGTCCAGCGGGTCGCCGGGCGTTTCGTCGGGGCCGTCTACGAGCTGGACATCCGGGACCGGCAGGCGCTGTCGGCGGTCTTCGACCGCCACACCGTGGACGCGGTCGTGCACTTCGCCGGCCTGAAGTCGGTGGGCGCCTCGACCCGCAGGCCCGCTGAGTACTACGACACCAACGTCGGCGGCACGACGGCCCTGCTGCGGACCATGCACGAGCACGGCGTGCACCAGCTGGTCTTCTCCTCGTCCTGTTCGATCTACGGCGAGGCGGGCGCCCTTCCGCTCGACGAGTCGGTGCCCGCCCGGCCCACCGGTCCCTACGCCTCCTCGACGTGGACCTGCGAAGGGATCCTCGCGGACGTCTGCCGCCACCGCCCCGAGTACACCGTGGTGTGCCTGCGCTGCTTCAACGCGGTGGGCGCCCACCCCAGCGGACTGCTCGGCGAGAACCCGCGCGGCACGCCCGACAACCTGATGCCGTTCCTGGCCCAGGTCGCCGTCGGCCGGCGGGACCGGCTGCAGGTGTTCGGCGACGACTACCCGACGCCCGACGGGACCGCGGTACGGGACTACATCCACGTCATGGACACGGTGGACGCGCACCGGGTCGCGCTCGACCACCTGGCCGACGGGCCGGGCATGCGCGTGTACAACCTCGGCGCGGGGCGTGGAAGTTCGGTCTTCGACGTCGTCCGGTCGTTCTCCCGGGCGTGCGGCAGACCCCTTCCCTACGAGATCGCCCCGCGCCGTCCCGGCGACGTCGCCACGCTCGTCGCCGACGCGAGCGCCGTCGCCCGCGACTGGGGCTGGCGCCCCTCCCGGGGCCTGGACGACATGTGCGAGGACGCCTGGCGCTTCCAACGGCTCAATCCCTACGGCTACGAGGGCTCCGCACGGCGTCCGGGCGCGGACAGGCGGAGCGACGGGGGACCGCCGATCCGATGACGAGATGCGACCGGCCAACGGGCGTGCCTACGATCGGGTAACGATGCCCAGGTGACGTGTCGTCGGGCCCGCCCGGTGTCCCCGAAGCGGGGAGGCGCTTGCCAGTGCTGCTGCCCAACCGGCTGATGGCCGCATATCTCGCCCTGGTCGTCGCCGTCACCTGTGTCTACATGACCGTTCCCGCCGCGCTCGCGCCGCTGTGGGCCGTCATCGGCCTGGCGGGCGCCTCGGCCATGTTCGTCGGGGTTTATGTGCACCGGCCTGCCCACCGGTGGCCCTGGCTGGTGCTCGCCGCCGGGCTGCTGGCGTTCTGTGCCGGTGACACGTACTACAACGTCCAGGAGCAGTACTTCCAGGCGTCCAACCCGTTCCCCTCGCCGTCGGACGCCTGCTACCTGGTGGTCTACCCGCTCTTCGCGGCGGGCCTGTTCGGCCTGGTCCGCTACCGCTGGACGGACCGCGACCTGCCCAGCCTGCTGGATGCCATGATCATCACCGCCGGGCTGGCCCTGCCGGTCTGGGTGTACCTGGTGCAGCCGCTGACCACCCTGGAGGGTCTGACCTGGCAGCAGCGCGCGATCAGCATCGCCTATCCGCTGGGCGACGTGCTGGTCCTCGCGATGCTGGTCCGGCTGCTCGCCCCCAGTCCCGTCCACGGCCGCAACCGCGCCGTGCAGCTGCTCGTCCTGGGCACGGTGACCCTGCTCGGCTTCGACGTCGCCTACGGCATCCTGCAACTGAAGGGGACATGGCAGGCCGGCACGGTGCTGGACTCCGGCTGGATCATCTTCTACACGGCGTGGGGGCTGGCCGCGCTCCACCCCTCCATGGCGGAGCTGACCGACCGGGAGCCCCAGCCGCAGTCCCTGCTGCCGCCGGGGCGCCGGCTGGTGCTGCTCGCCGCGGCCACGCTGGTCGCGCCCGCGATCCTCCTCTTCGAGGAGCGGTCGGGCATGGTGCACGACGCCACGGTGCTGGCCGCCTTCTCCAGCGTCCTGTTCCTGCTCGTGATCCTGCGTCTGGCCGGCATGGTCGTGGCCCACCGCCGGGCCGTCACCCGGGAGCACGCCCTGCGCACGGCCAACACGGCCCTGGTGTCCGCCATGGACCCCTCAGGGATAGCCCGGGCGTGCGACACCGCGGTCGCCACCCTGCTCGGCCCGGACGGCCCGCACCGGACGCTGCTGCTCTCGGCCGAGCAGGCCCAGCCGCTGTACGACGCCCTGACCCGCTCCCCCACGGGCGGCCGGGACCTTCGGCCGCGGACCACCCTGCCCGGCACGCTCCTCGTGCCCGTCGCACAACTCGGCCCGGGCATCTCCACCGCCCTCGGCGACCTGCCGACCGCGCTGGTGTGCCCCACGGTCCCCCCCGACCGCCCGGCGAGCGGCGAACTCCCCGGTGTCCTGCTGGCCGCGGGCGAGGAGCGGCGGCTCTCCGAGACACGCGGCTCACTGGAGATCCTCGCCTCGCAGGCGGCCCTGGCGACGGACCGCATCGCCCTGCGCCAGGAGATCGTCCGCAAGGAGAGCGAAGCCTACTTCCGCACCCTGGTGCACAACGCCACGGACGTCATCCTCATCGTCAACGACGACACGACCGTCCGTTACGCCAGTCCGTCCGCGCGGGCCGTGTTCGGCTCCGCCGCGCTGACCGGCACACCCCTGCGGGAACTGGTCGACGCCCGGGACCGCGAGCGCGTCGAGCGCACCGTGGCGGCACTGGGTTCCGACGGGCACTCGGAGGCCCACGACCACTGGTGGGTGACGCGCAACGGCGGCCGCATCGAGGTCGAGGTGCGCTGCCGGGACCTGCGGCACGACGAGACCATCGGCGGGCTGGTCGTCACCCTGCGGGACGTGACCGAGCAGCGGCAGCTCGAACAGGAACTCACCCAGCGGGCCTTCCACGACCCGCTCACCGGGCTGCCCAACCGCACGCTGCTGCTCGAGCGGACCGGGCGCGCCATGCTGCGCGGCCACCGGGAGTCGACCCTGACGTGTCTGCTCTTCATCGACCTGGACGATTTCAAGATCGTCAACGATACGATGGGGCACTCGGTCGGCGACCGGCTGTTGCGGGCAGTGGGGGAGCGCCTGTCGGAGACCCTGCGCCGCACCGACACGGCGGCCCGTCTGGGCGGCGACGAGTTCGCGGTGCTGATGGAGGACGCCAAGCAGCCGCTCGACGCGGAACTGCTGGCCGCGCAGGTGATCCAGGCGCTCAGCCGGCCGTTCCAGCTCCCCGAGGGGCCGGTCGGCGTCTCCGCCAGCGTGGGCGTGGCCAGCGCGCTGGACACCACGGACGCCGAGGAGCTCCTCGCTCTCGCCGATCTGGCCCTGTACGCGGCCAAGGCCGCAGGCAAGCGACAGTGGCGCCGGTTCCAGCCGCAGCTGCGGATGCGCATGGCGGAGCGGCACGACCTCCAGGCGCGGCTGGACGAGGCCGTCGCGCGAGGGGAGTTCGCGCTGCGCTACCAGCCGGTGGTGGACATCGCGGCGGGTGACGTCGTCGGCTTCGAGGCGCTGGTGCGCTGGCCGCACAGCCGGCACGGGCTGATCCCGCCCGGACAGTTCATCCCGATCGCCGAGGAGACGGGCCACATCAACCCACTGGGCTCCTGGGTCCTGCGCAACGCCACGGCCGACATGGCCCGGCTCCAGCACCGGGCCCCGCGCTCCGCACCGCCTTACGTGAGCGTCAACGTCTCCGGCCGCCAGTGGGAGGATGACGGTTTCCTCAACGAGGTGGTCCAGGCCTTGGACACCCCGGGCCTGGAGCCGGGCTCGCTGCAGCTGGAGCTCACCGAGTCGGTGATGATGGGCGGCGACGACCGGCTCGACTCGGTGGTGCGGGCGGTGAAGGACCTCGGGGTGCGCATCGCGGTGGACGACTTCGGCACCGGGTTCTCCTCGCTGCGCTATCTGCGGGAGTTCCCCGTGGACGTGCTCAAGATCGACAAGACGTACATCGACGGCATCCTCCGGGACTCCCGGCAGGTGGCGCTGGTGCGCGGCATCGTCCGGCTCGCGGATACGCTCGGGCTCCAGGTGATCGCCGAGGGCATCGAGGAGCGGGCGCAGCGCGACCTGCTCAACTCCATCGGCTGCCGGTACGGGCAGGGGTACCTGTTCGCGCGGCCGATGACGGTGGAGCAGGGCGAGGACGTGCTGCGGCAGCGCGACAGGAACGGGCGGGCGGCCCGAGCGCGCGCCGCCGGGCCCCAGGCCCCGGCGCCGGCGATGTACGCCGCGAGGAGGGAGGCGCCTCCGAGGCCGGAACGGAGCCCCACCGCGCCCGCTCCCGTCTCCGCGCCCGGTGAAGGGCCCGGCGCGGAGCGCGCCGCCGGGCTGCCGGGGGTCCGGCGCGATCACCGCTGGTCCGACCTGGAGCACCTGAAGCGGTCCAGTCCCATGAGCGACGCGGTCCTGGACGAGGTCCACGGCCGGCACCTCCGCTGCGGGGACCAGTGGCTGGTCGACTTCGCCTCCTGCAACTACCTGGGCTTCGACTGCGATCCGGAGATCATGGACGCGATCGAGCCCACCGTTCGCCGCTGGGGCACGCATCCGAGCTGGTCGCGACTCCTGGGCAGCCCGCGGCTCTACACCGACATCGAGGAGCGGCTCACGGCCCTGCTCGGCTCCGAGGACACGCTGCTGCTGCCCACCGCCACGCTCATCCACCACTCGGTGATCCCGGTCCTCGCCGACCAGGGGCACATCTTCGTCGAGGCCACCGCGCACCGGACCGTGTACGACGGCTGTGTGTCGGCCCGCGGCCAGGGCGCGACGCTGCATCGGTTCCGCTCCGACCGGCCCGACCGGCTCGACGCGCTGCTGCGGGACGTGCCGTCCGGCGGACCGCGGCTGGTGTGCCTGGACGGCGTCGACAGC
Source organism: Streptomyces griseus subsp. griseus (assembly GCF_000720255.1). Lineage (GTDB taxonomy): Bacteria > Actinomycetota > Actinomycetes > Streptomycetales > Streptomycetaceae > Streptomyces > Streptomyces griseus_I. Next base: position 22,136 of record NZ_JOJE01000054.1, read on the forward strand.
ATGACGGGGAACGTGCCGGACCTACCGACGCTGGCCGGCATCTGCCGTCGGCGGGGCGCGACGCTGTACGTCGACGACACCCACGGATTCGGCGTCATCGGGGAGCGCTCGGCGAGCGAGCCGTGCCCGTACGGGTCGCGCGGCAACGGAGTGGTCCGGCACACCGGTGAGTCCTACGACGACATCGTGCTCGTCGGCGGCTTCTCCAAGGCGTACTCCTCGTTGCTGGCGTTCCTCGCGCTGCCCACCGCGCTCAAGGACCACCTGAAGATCGCCGCCGGACCCTACCTCTACTCCGGCCCCTCCCCCACGGCCTCGCTCGCCACCACGCTGGCCGGTCTCGAGGTCAACGACCGCAGGGGCGACGCGATCCGGGCCGATCTGCACCGCAAGACCGTGCGGGTCCTCGACCAGCTGCGTTCCCTCGATCTGCACACGCCGGGCGTGCTGGAGCTGCCGATCGTGGAGGTCCTGCTCGTGGACGCCGCCGACCTGGAGGCGGTCGCCGCGTTCCTTTGGGAGCACGGCGTCTACGTGACGCTCGCGGCCTATCCGCTGGTCCCGCGCGACCGGGTCGGCTTCCGCGTCCAGCTCACGGCGCTCAACTCGGACGAGGACATCGACCGGCTGGGCGAGGCGCTGGCCGGTCTGGACGAGCGCTTCGCACTGCGGCACAGGACCGAGCCGGTCCCATGACGACCCGCAATGACGAGGTGGACTGGGACAGTTGGCCCGTCGAGGACTACCTCAGCGAGAACTACCGGCAGCTGCACCCGTCCGACGCGGCCGTCATCGCCCACCACTGCGCCTTCTACCGCACCCTCCCGACGGACGGCGTGGCACGCTCCGTGGAGTTCGGTGCCGGGCCCAACCTGTACCCGCTGATGCTCGCCGCGCCGGTGAGCCGCCGTATCGACGCCGTGGAGGCGGGCGCGGCCAACGTCGCCTATCTGGAGGGGCAGTTGGCGCGGGGCCCCGACGACAGCTGGCGGGCGTTCCACGCACTGGGGCGGCGGCTCGACCCCCGCCTCCCGGCGACCCCGCGGGCGGCCCTGTCACGGGTGCGGGTGATCCGGGGCGACGTACGGGGCCTGCCGCCCTGGCGGTACGGCCTGGCGTCGATGCACTTCGTCGCGGAGGGGGCGACCGAGGACTTCACGGAGTTCGGGGAATTCTGCCGGCTCTTCGCACGGTCGGTGGAGCCGGGCGGGTACCTGGTCGCCGCGTTCATGGAGAACATGCCGACGTACCGCATCGGGCCCGCGTCGCGCTGGCCGGGCTGCCCGGTGGGCCCGGAGACGGTTCGGGAGGTGTTCACCCCGCTGACCGCGCGCCTCGACGTCGAGCGAATCGACGCGGACCCGACGCTGCCGGACTACGGGGACACGGGGATGGTGCTCCTGACAGCGCGCACGCCGTCACGGTGAGGGGGCATCCGGCGTGGGCCGGACTGCCCGGAGCGGCGGGCATCATGACCGTGCGGACGGCTCAGGTTCCCTGACGGGGTGCGGCGACTGCGCGGCGAACCAGGCGATGGTGCGGCGCAGTCCTTCCTCCAGGGGCACCCGCGGCTGCCAGCCCAGCGCTTCGCGCGCCCGGCTGACGACGGGGCACCGACGGACCGGGTCGTCGCCGGGCAGGGGCAGGAAGCGCATCTCACTGGTCGACCCGGTGAGCAGCAGCACCAGCTCGGCGAGTTCCCGTACGGTCCGTTCGCTGGGGTCACCGAGGTTGAACGGACCCGGCGCGGGAGAGTCGATCATGGCCGGCAGGCCGGCGATCAGATCGTCGACGTAGCAGAAGCTGCGGGTCTGGCTGCCGTCCCCGAAGACGGTCAGCGGCTCCCCGGTGAGGGCCTGCCGGACGAAGCTGGGCACCACTCGGCCGTCGTAGGGCCTCATGCGGGGGCCGTAGGTGTTGAAGATGCGCACGATGCCGGTGTCGACGCGCTCGTCGCGCCGGTACGCCGTGGTGAGGGTCTCCGCGAAGCGTTTGGTCTCGTCGTGGACGCTGCGCGGGCCGATGGGGTTGACGTGTCCCCAGTGTTCCTCGTCCTGCGGGTGCCCCGTGGCGTCGCCGTAGACCGCGCTGGTGGAGGCGAGGACGAAGCGCGCCGAGTGGTGCGCCGCCAGCTTGAGCATGTTCTCGGTGCCGCGGCTGCCGGCGGCCAGCGTGGGCAGGGGGTGACGGTGGTAGTCGCTGGGCGAGGCGGGGCTCGCGAGGTGTACGACGGCGTCGACCCGCCCGGGGAGCCGGGAGGGCTCGGTGACGTCGCACGGCGTGCAGCGGAAGCTCGGCTCGTGCAGGAGGTGCGCGATGTTGGCCGCCCTGCCCGAGGAGAAGTCGTCCAGGCAGTGGACGCTGTCGCCGCGGCGTACGAGCGCTTCGCACAGGTGCGATCCGAGGAAGCCGCTTCCGCCGGAGACCACGACACGCATGGTTTCCTCCCGAGGTCTACGAGGTCCGGCCGAGCCGGGGGCGGCCGGGGGCGGCGACCGTCCAGCCGAGAGTGCACTGCGGCGCGGGGTGCGCCCTGGGATGTTTACGTCGTATACGTACATATTCGGCCCCATGGCGCCCGAGGTCAACACGGGGCATTCCCGCCCGGCCCGCATCAGCTCCTCGCACTGCGCCGATGACGTATGTTTACGGTGCAAACCGCCCGCGACTACAGGTGGCAAGGAGGCGAGGTTCATGGCGAGAGAGCCCGGGAGCGGCCCGGCGCGGCGCGCCAGCGACCGCGGGCGGTACGGCCGGCTCAACCGGGAGCGGGTCCTTGCCGCGGCCCTGGACCTGGTCGACCGCGAGGGCCTCTCCGCGCTGAGCATGCGCCGCCTGGGAGCCGAGCTAGGCGTGGAGGCCATGGCCCTGTACCGCTACGCCCCGGGCAAGGACGCGCTCCTGGACGGACTGGTCGAAGCCCTCTATCTGGAGCTCGAGGCCCACCTCGCCCCCGCACAGGACTCGGCCGCCGAATCGGACTGGCGCGCGGAGTTGCACCGGATCGCCCTGGCCACCTACCGGGTCTGCCTCGGCCACCCCCGGGTCGTGCCGCTGCTGGCCACCCGTATGCTCGCCGTCCCCCTCGCCCAGCGTCCGCCCGCCGTGCTGCGCGACCACGAGCGGGTGCTCACCCTGCTGACGGAGGCCGGCCTGGACGAGGCCCGCACCTCCGCCGCGTTCCGTGCGTACACCGCGTGGCTCCTCGGCTATGTGTCGGTGGAGCTGCGCCCCCTGGTGGACAACCCCGACGAGACCGACCCCGCCTTCCGGCTCGGCCTGCACCGCATGTCCGCGCAGGAACTCCCCACACTCCGGTCGACCGCCCCGGCCCTCGTCGAACCCGGCGGACCGGAGGGCCTGGCGGCCGGGCTGGACGCGCTGCTCGACCGGTTCGCGTAGAGGTCAGGAAACGCCTCGCGCCTTGAGCACGGCGCTGAACGGAGTGACCGGACGCTCCTGGCGTTCGCCGTCCACGACGATGTCGACCACCTCGTTGTAGAAGGCGAGCCGCCCCTCGATGACGGCCACGGCGGGCAGCGGGGCCGGGTAGGTCCAGACGACGTTGGGCGGGACGTCCACCCCGCCGCTCCAGGACCAGTACCGGGCGGTGCCCTTGTACGGGCAGCCGGTGCTGTGGTCGGTGGGTTCGAACAGGTCGAGGCGGACGTCCTCGCGCGGGATGTAGTAGCGGGTGGGCAGGGAGGTCTCGAAGAGCAGCACGGGACGGTGCGTGTCGGCGACGACCGTGCCGTCGATCTCCACCCGGACGTGCCGGCTGCTCGGCAGCGCGTCGACCCGTTTGTACGGGTCTCGGGGGTGGATGAAGATCTCCTCCTCTTCCTCGTACCAGTGGTCGAGCGACCCGCGCCGGAACCACTCGAAGGCGATGTGACCGGCCAGGTCGTCGGCGGGGAACGTCCAGGCCGCGTTCGTCACGGTCTCGCCGTCCACCTCGAGGTCGTAGAAGACCGTGGAGCCGGTGTGGGTGCCGGGCCGGGGCCGGCCCGCCGGGCGCAGCAGGTCCGTGCGGACGTCCGCGCGGGGGAACGCGTACTGCGGCACGGGCAGGGCCGGCTCCCACACCAGGAGGGGGCGCCTGCTGTCGACGACGGTGACGTCACCCTTGCGCCCTCGCACCCAGCGGTGACTGGGCTCCCAGACGAGGCCCTCCGGGGTGGTGCGGAGGGGCCGGGCGGCGGGCAGTGCGTTCATGGCCGGTGCTCCTTCCCGGGCGAGGGGAGGACCTCGGGTGCCAGCCCCTGTCACCGGTCCTCCGCTACCCCTCCACCCTGCCACTCCCCCGCACCTCGCGCGCCGAGGCTGCCGCCGCCCCGTCCGCTCAGTGCGCCGCGTCCAGCCGGGCCCGCTGATCCTCCGTCAGTTCCAGATCGACGGCGGCCAGGTTCTCCTCCAGCTGGGCCACGGAGGACGCACCGGCCAGCGGGATGACGGGCAGGTGGCCGCCCAGCAGCCAGGCGAGCACCACCTGGTTGACGGTCGCTCCGGTCTCACGGGCCACGTCACGCAGCGCGGCGAGCCGGACCGGGGTGCCCGGGTGGTCGTAGTCGGGCGGCAGCGGCTTGTCGGAGCGCACGTACGCACCCGTGAGCAGCGGAGAGTAGGCGACCAGGGTCAGCCCGGGTTCGGCGCGCAGGTAGCTCAGCAGCTCCGCGCCGGCCCCACCGAGGCTGCCGTCGGGGAAGAGGTCGCTGGGCACGTCGGTGCGGGGGCGCAGATGGCTGTGCTGGTACTGGAGCACCTCGTAGCCGGGCAGGCCGGCCGCCGCCGCGAGGGCGCGGGCGCGCTCCACACGCCAGACGGCGTGGTTGCTCACGCCGAGGAGGCCGACCGTGCCCTCCGCGACCAGCGCCGCGAAGCCCTCCACGGTCTCCTGGACGGGGACGGTGCGGTCCTCTATGTGCGCGTACAGCAGGTCCAGCTTCTCCACCCCGAGCCGTTCACGGCTGCGCTCGGCCGCCTCGCGGATCACCTTGGCGGACAGTCCCTCGGGGTTGTCGACGTAGCCGGTGCCGGGGGCGAGCGGCCGGGCACCGAGCTTGGTGGCGATGAAGATCTCGTCACCGACCCCGCGGCTGCGCCGCCACCGGCCGAGCAGTTCCTCGCTCTGCCCGCCCTGGCTTCCGTCCTCCCAGAACGCGTAGTTGTCGGACGTGTCGATGAAGGTGCCGCCCGCCTCGACGTAGCGATCCAGCACGGCGAACGACGTCTTCTCGTCCGTCCGCGAGCCGAACAGCATCGCGCCGAGCGCGAGCACGCTCACCTCGCGGCGGGTCGCGGGGTCGGTGCCTATGGTGCGGTACTTCATGGCGGGTCCTCCCGTTCGGGCCGGTACTTCCCGGCTCGAACGGGAGTCTTCAGCTTGAAGTGCGCTTCAAGTCAAGTACGTTCGCGGCGACTTCGCTCAACGCGGGCTCGGCGACGCACCGAACCGCTGCTGGTACGGCACCGGCCGGCCCGTGCAGGCGTCGAGGAGGACACGGTCGCCCAGGGGCCGCTTCAGCGTGACCGTCACCTTCTCGCCGATCGCCTGCGTGGTGCAGGGGCCGTCGTCGGTGCCGAGGATCGAGGCGGACAGCACCACGCTGCCGGCTGTCTCCAGCACGTGCACGGCGGGGCCGTCGTCGCAGGCGCCGTGCTCGGCCATGACGGTGACGGACCGGCCCTTGCCGGCCACCCGGACCAGTCCGCCCAACGGCCCCATCTGGTAGTCACGCGTCTCCGGGGCCGGCCGGATCGGCGCCCGGGGCGGCTTCGACGGGCTCAAGGCGACCCGCTTGAGCGGGGTGTCGTAACCCTCCAGGGTGAACAGCCAGGCCGGGACGGTGGCGGGGCCCCGGTTGGTCGCCAGCGTCATCTCGCCGAGCCTCGCGCGGGTCACGGTGAGGCGCGGCCCGTCGTTGCGCCCCCGCGCCACGCTCTCGTAGGCCTTCCGCGCTTCCCACAGGGGGAGCGCCAGCGAGCCTCCGCTCGCCCACTTCACCAGGCCGTCCTTACGCGGGGTGGCGGGCAGGGTGCCGCGCAGGACGAAGTTCTGCGTCGCGTACACCTCCTTGTCGGCCTCGGTCCGGAACGCGTCCTCAGGCAGTTCGACCGCGTCCCCCATCGGGTGGAAGCCGGTGCGCCACGCCTCGGCGGCCGCGGAGCCGTCCCACGCGTCGGCGACCTGGCGGGCGCGGGCCGCCGCCTTCGGGTCCTGCTCGACCTCCCGCGCCCGGGGGACGCGGCCGTCGACGGTCTTCTCGCCGCCGCAACCCGTTCCCGCGGCGAACAGGGCGACGGCGACGATGACGTGGACGATACGTGCGGTGCGCGTGCGCATGATTCCCCCAGAATCTGACGCGGCAAGGATGCGGTGCCGTTCCGCTCCTGTGACGCACCAACCCCGCACGACGTTCGAACGAACACGGCGGCCTCCGCGTCGTAGGTCCGCACGGACCACGACGAGAGGGAGATTCCTGCCGATGAAGACCACATCCCGGGCCGGCCGCCGTCGGGCGGCGACGCCGGTACTGCTCGCGGTGGCCGCTGTCATGGTGTCCGTCGCCGCCTGCACCGCGCTCGACGGCGGCGGCGAGAGCGCCGGATCCTGTGCATTCCTCAGGGACTACAAGGGCCGTACGTACGGCCACGTGGCCAACGTCGACTACGAGAGCGGAGAGAGACTCGGCACCGTGACGTCGCCGCCCTGCGACGACACCCCGAACGACGACGACGATGCCTTCGTCAGCTCCTCGACCGCATACGCGGTGAAAGGTCTCGACCCCTCCGTCGCCATCGCCGTGGGGGACACGCCCGACGAGACGCTCTTCCTCGTCGTCGGCTCCGGCCGGACGCTGCCTCCCGAGGTGCGGAAGCTGATCGACGGCTCCTGACGCGGCGGGCGGGCGACGAGGCATGATCTCGTCATGGACCGCCCGTCGAGAGAAAGGCACACCATGCCCGAGCCACAGTCGTCCCAGCCGCTCGTCCACCGGGAGACCCGGGACACGGTGGCGGTCCTCCGCCTGGACGACCCCGACCGCCGCAACGTGCTGTCGCCGCGCCTGGTGGGGGATTTGGTCGACGCCGTCGAGGCGTGCGAGCGGGACGACACGGTCAACGCGATCGTGCTCACGGGGGGCGGGCCCGGCCTTCTGCGCCGGAGCGGAGCTGGACAACCTGCTGGCGGCGGCGGAGGGCGAGGAACACCGGCTGCGCGAGGTGTACGAGGGTTTCCTGGCCGTCGCCGCGTGCCGGCTGCCGACCATCGCCGCGGTCAACGGGCCCGCGGTCGGGGCGGGTTTCAATCTCGCCCTGGCCTGCGACATCCGGCTGGCCGCCGACGAGGCGGTGTTCGACTGCCGGTTCGCCCGGCTCGGGCTGCACCCCGGCGGCGGCCACACCTGGATGCTCACCCGTGCGGTCGGCCACCAGCGGGCCACCGCCATGCTCCTGCTCGCCCAGCCCATGAAGGGACCGGAGGCCGCCGAGTCCGGGCTGGCCCTGCGCTGTGTCCCCGGCGCCGACCTGGTCGAGGAGGCCGTCACCCTGGCCGCGCGAGCCGCCGGCACGGACCCGGCCCTGCTGCGCACGATCAAGCAGACCCTGCTGGAGAGCGGCGCCGAACCCGACGTCACCCGTGTGATCGACACCGAGTTCGAACGCCAGGTGCGCTCGCTGCACCAGCCGGCCTTCAAGGAGGCGATCGCACGGGCCCGCGGCCGACGCTGAGCCCGGTGTCGCCGTGGAGCCCGTTCACCCACGCTGACCGAGTTCGTCCGGGGCCGGGAGCCGCGGCTCATCGCCCAGCAAAGTCGGCCGTCTCTTCCTCTTGCCCTGGGCGCGATCCGACCGTACGCTCCCACGAGCGCGAGACATCCGATGAATCATTTTGCATTGCGCAGTCACCCGGAGAGCTCGAAGGGGCTGACCGTGAAGCCTTCCTGGTTACGTTGACCCACAAGCAGTTCTCCTGGCAGTTCCACGTGGACCAGGCGAAATGCAGACTTGAGTCATCGGAGCTCTAGGAACCCTCACCGGCCCGTCGCCGACTCCCACCCCCAGTCCCCTAGCGAGCGCTCCGCACTCGGGTCGTGCTTCACGAGGAAGTGATCACGTAGATGTCCCGTAACCGAAGAACGGCAGCGCTGGGCGCCGCCCTCGGCGCCGCGCTGACCGCGGCACTGTCCCTGTCGTCCCCGCCCCTTCCGCCCAAGCGGCGACGGCGACGACCGCCTGGCAGGCAGGGGCGTTCCAGGTCGACACCCCGAACCTGGTCCGCCGCTCGAACGTGGTCCTGGCCGGCCCCAACACGGTCCAGTCGCAGTTCATGCCGCTCGGCAACGGGACGCTGGGCGCCGCGGTCTGGGCGGCCGGTGGGTTCACCGCGCAGCTCAACCGCTCCGACACCTTTCCGCAGCGCAAGTCGCCGGGCTGGCTGACCATACCGGGGCTGGCCGCACTCACCGGCGCTCCCGACTTCTCCGCCCACCTGGACCTCTACGACGGGACACTGGTCGAGTCCGGGGGCGGCATGACCGCCACCATCTACACCCGCGCGGACAAGGACGAGCTGGTCGTCGATGTCACCGGCGCCGATCCGGCTTCCGCGCAGACCGCGCAGCTGGTCCAGGTCGTCGACGGCAACGACGAGAGCACCGTCGTGGTCGCCTCGACCTCCGCCGCCCAGATCGCCGTCCCCGCCGTGAACGGCCGCTCGTACCTCGTCCAGCAGGTCTCCGACCCCGTCGGCGGACGCACGGTGACCCCAGTGACGGGCACCCCCGCCACCCAGGCCCGTACCCTCGGCTCGGTGTCGATCGGTCTGACCGCCGCCGGCAGCCTGGTCAGCGCCGCGTCCAACCGCTGCATGGACGACCCGGGCGGCAGCACCACCAACGGCACCCAGATCGACATCTGGGACTGCGGTGGGGGTACGAACCAGAAGTGGACGCCGACCTCCAGCAAGACCCTGACCGTCCTGGGCAAGTGCCTGGACGCCAGCGGCGCCGGAACCACACCCGGCACGAAGGTGATCATCTACACCTGCAGCGGTTCCGCCAACCAGCAATGGATCTTCAAGGCGGACGGCAGCATCCAGGGCGTGCAGTCCGGCCTGTGCCTGGACGTCACCGCAGGCGCCACCGCCAACGGCACCAAGCTCCAGCTCTGGACCTGCACCGGGGCCGCCAACCAGCGCTGGAGCAAGGTCTGACCGTCGCAGGGCCCCCGGGACAACGCAGCGGCCGTTCGTGAAGAACGGCCGCTGTTGATGGCTGAAGGCTGAAGGCAGCCCTGTCCGGGACCAAGGCTGCCGGGCCCCCGGCGGGCAAGTCAGACGCAATGACTCGCGTTGCTGATCGGCGGCGGCGAGAAGCCGCTGACCTGACCCTGTTGCCGCAGTTGTACGTGCTCGCGCCGGTGGAGTTCAACTCGGCTGCGCCGACGTGTGATTGTGTCGCTCACCGGCTCGGAAACGCAGCCGATCACCCGGAACGTGTTCGGCGGTATCCCTCGGACATGACGGACGCGGAGTGGGCCGTGGTCCGGCCGCTACTGCCGGTGCCGGGATGGATGCGCGGCCGGGGCGGGCAGATGACCCTGCTCATGACGCGCCGCCTTGCCCGGCCGCACCCTGGGCGAGGGTGAACCGGCCCGGCTGCCGGTCGGCCAACCAGCCCCGCGCGACCAGGCGTTTCGCCTTCGACCGCAGCGCCTGCACCTTGGCCGGCACCGCGTCCAGGCCGAACAAGATGGCCAACTCCTGGCAGCTCAGCGGCCCTTGATGGAGCTGGTGTCGGTCCGCCAGGGCCTCGGTTTCGCCGCCTGCCTGGGCCCCGGGCGAGCGTCCGCGTCCCGCGGGCCGAGCACGGCCTTCTCATCAGCGATGTTGCCGCCGTCCGAAGCCAGGACCGTGCCCACTCGCCTGCGGGCGATCGCCCACTCCTGCCATTCCTGCTCGGCCGCGGCCAACTCAGCCTGGATGCGATCGGCTTCCTCACGCAACCCGTCGACCCGACGACGAGCAGCGAGCTCGTGCTCTTCCAGCAGTCCGACGACCGACGGCATCCGCAACCTCCCGGGGAGCGACGACACAACACGCCATCACTCTCACCGATTCACCGGCCCTATGCCTGACCAGCGAAAAGGCCACCCTCGGAAAACGACCGCAGCTACTAAGCGCGCTTGTCGAATCTCGTGGCCACGGCCCGGGAGTTCTTCAGCGCGCTGATCGTTCTCTCAACTTCGTTCCTGTGCTTGCAGATCGTCTTTTCGAAGCCGACGGGCAGCGCGAGGCGGGCCTGGGGAAGCGCTCCCGCGCAGCGACCCGCTTCTCCGCTTCACCTCACGGGAAACGTCACCCCCGTGAGCTCCTCGGAGACGGTCCACAGGCGCTGCTGAGTGGTCCGGTCGTGGGAGTCGCGGCTGGAGGCGACCAGCTTCGGGTAGCCCCGGATCTCCCCCCGGTTGCCGGGGCCGTAGTACTGGCCGCCGACGACCGAGGGGTCGGTGGCGGCGCGCAGGGTGGGCAGGGCGCCCATCTCGGCCTTCTGGGTGAGCAGCGGCGCGAGCCAGGTGATGGGCATGCGAAGCGCGGCGGGCGTGTTGCGGACGAGTTCGGTGTTGGAAACGCCGGGGTGGGCGGCCACCGCGACCGTGGTGCCGTGGGGGGCGAGCCGGCGCTGCAGTTCGTACGTGAACATCAGGTTGGCGAGTTTCGACTGGCCGTAGGCGCCGACGCGGCTGTACGAGCGCTCCCACTGCAGGTCGTCGAAGTGGATGGCGGCCCGGATGCGGTGGCCGACGCTGCTGACGGTCACGACGCGGGAGCCGGGGACGGGCAGGAGCCGGTCCAGCAGCAGGCCGGTCAGGGCGAAGTGGCCGAGGTGGTTGGTGCCGAACTGCAGCTCGAAGCCGTCGGCGGTGAGCTGCCGCGGGGTGTACATCACGCCCGCGTTGTTGATCAGAAGGTCGATGCGCGGGTGGGCGGCGCGCAGGTCGGCCGCCGCGGACCGGATCGAGTCCAGGGAGGTCAGGTCGAGGGCCTGGACGGTGACGTCGCCGGTGATGCGGGCGGCCGCCTGCTTGCCCTTCTCGACGTCGCGGACGGCCAGGACCACCACCGCCCCGCGCTCGGCGAGCATCCTGGCGGTCTCGAAGCCCAGCCCGGTGTTGGCGCCGGTCACGATCGCCACCCGGCCGTGCTGATCGGGGATGTATTGCTCGGTCCAGTTGCTACTCATCGCCCACTCCTAAAGAACCATCGGTCTGTTACGAGGCCCAGCGTAAGAGACCGGCGGTCTCCCGTCAAGAGACCAACGGTCTTTAAGCTATGCTGAGGGCGTGACATTTCAGCGGGCGCGAAGCGAGGAGCAACGGGAGATCCGCCGCCGGGCGATCCTGGACACGGCGGCGGCGATGCTCGACGAGATGCCCGTGGCCGATGTGAGCCTCAACGAGCTCAGCCGCCGGGTGGGCCTGGCCAAGTCGAACGTCCTGCGATATTTCGAGTCACGCGAGGCGGTGCTGCTCGAACTGCTGGACGTCTTCCTGGAGAGCTGGCTCACCGAGCTGGCGGACGAGCTGGCCGCGGGCATCGAGGCGCACGCGGCGCCGGGGGTGCGGGCGGGCCAGTTGGCGGAGATCCTCAGCCGGTCACTGGCGGGCCACGTGGTGCTGTGCGACCTCTTCGGCGCCCAGGGCGGCGTCCTCGAGCACAACGTCTCGGTCGAGGTGGTCAAGCGGCACAAGCGGTCCTACCTCACGAGGACCGAGGCCATGGCCGAGCTGCTGCGCCGCCACGTGCCCGAGCTCGGCGAGGACGCACAGCTGTTCTGCCTGCTGATCCTGGTCTCGGCGGGCGCCCTGTCGTCGTACGTCCCGCCGCCACCCAGCGTCCTCGCCGCCTACGCGGACGAACCCGCTCTCGGCGTGTTCAACCTGGAGTTGCGTGACGCTCTGCGGATCTCCTTCACCTCGACGCTGCTGGGCGTGCTGCCACGCGACTGAACCCTTCCGTTCACTGTGAGCCTTCCAAGCATCCATCCCGGCACCGGCAGCAGCGGCCGGACCACGGCCCACTCCGCGTCCGTCATGTCCGAGGGATACCGCCGACCTGGTCTTTGGTGAGCTGGTAGCCCTTGCCGATCTCGGACTGGCTGACCTCCCTGTCCTCCAGTTCGCAGATCTTCCGCACTCGCACCCGGCCCATGTCCTCCAGGTGGTACTGGTGGAACTGGATGCTGTGGCTCTCGGTCGCCGACTGGACGTTCACGGGCACGGTGACGAGGCCGAAGCTGATGGCGCCGTTCCAGATGGTTCGGGGCATGAGGGACCTCCGCAACAGCCCCGAGCAGCACCAGCCTACGAGCCGACACATAAAACGGCATATCCGACAAACATCACGAATAGAGCCATCCATGTGTGGGCACACCGACCCGTGAACCCCCACAGAACGGAGCCGTCATGGTCATCAAGAGACTCCACGACATGGGCATCCGCAGCGAACACGCCTACATGGCCGCCCTCGGCAGCATCGGCGCTTCCGTCTTCACCTGGGTCACCAGCCTCAAGGCTGAACCCGTCGGCGGTCTTGCCCGCGCCGACCGCTGGGGCATCTTCGTCGGCGAATGGGCGCCCACCTTCTTCGGCCTCGGCCTCGCCCTCTCCCACTACGAGCAGCAAGAGGGCACCCTCACCACCAGCGTGCGCGACCTCTGGATAGAGAAGAAGCAAGAACACCAGACCGGCTGACACGCGACGGTGCCCGCCCCTGGGCTCAGGGGCGGGCGCAATGCGACCCGCCACGACGGGGGATGCGTGGCGGGCCAACGGCCAGTGTGGCACGCCCTCCTGACAGGACGGTCGCCTTCCGCATGCCGTGACGCCACCCGCGCGCGAGGAGGCGTCATGAGCGACACCACCTGGGGCTGAGCCCCTCGGACAGAGAACGCCCTCGCTGAGAAAGCTCCTGGAAGGCCCAGCCTCCGATGCCGAGCTACGCAGCTGAGGGCGCGAGGATCTCGAAGGAAACCGTGATCCTCGGCTGGCCTGCTTGGGGCTCCAGCTCGGAGTACTGCCACCTGTACAGCGACTCATGCTCCAGCCCACCGGCGCTCGTCTCGAAGACGGGCTCAACCTTGTTACCGACGCTGCCATCCCTATAGCGGCAGGCGACAACAGCCCACTGTCATCAAGGGCTGCTTTCCTCGGCAGTCGCGGGGGCGGGTGCTCACCAGCCGGTGTCCTCTGAGGCGGCATCGGTCCACTTGTCGGCCTCCCGAATGTAGCCCCAGAAGGCTGGGCTGTTCTCGGCGTGCCCGGACTGCTCGCGGATCTTCTCCTCGCGCTTCCCTGCGCGTCGGCTGGTGATGATGAACCCGGCCCGCATCGAGTGTCCGGTGAGCCGGACGGAGAGGCCGGCGCGTTCGGCGTTGCGTGCGATGATCTTGCGGACAGCTTCTGGGGAGAGGGCGCGGTCGCCAAGGCGGCCGTGGACGGTGATGGGCAGGAAGGCGGGCCCCGACGTGATCCCTGCGGCGGCGCGCCAGGTGAGCCAGGCGCGGACGGGGCAGGTGTCGGGGTTCTTGCCGTAGTGGACGACGAAGTCCCGGGGCGGGCGTCCCTTGAGGGCGGGGACGTGGACTTCGAGGCCTTGGCTGACGCGGACGATGGCGTCGGCGCGGAGTGCTGCGACTTCGGCGGAGCGTCCGGCTACGGCGAAGGCCATGAGCCAGAGGGCACGGTCGCGGAGTCCGGTGAGTCCGTTGGCGACGCCGGCGTTCATCTGCCGGAGTTGTTCGGGGGTGACGGCGGCGGCCTTTCCCCGGCCGCGCGCCATGCGCTCGGGGTCGTTTCTCAGCGGCTTGAGTGCCTGCCGGGCGGCGACGGTGGCGGCCTTGGGTACCTCAATGCCGTGCTCGTTCCGGGCAGTGACGGTGACGCCGGTGATGCGGCGGTCGATACTGTTGGGTGCGGCGAGTTTGATGGTGTCGAGCCAGACGACGAACCCGACGAGCGTGCCCTTGGTGACGGCGGTGCATGGTAGGCGACTGCCGGTGCGTTCGGCGAGCCAGTCGTGGACTCCTCCCAGAGTGCCCAGTCGTTGGCGTATCCGCGTTTGGTGTTGTGGGGGCGGATGGCGTCGAGGTGCTTCTCGGCTGCCTCTTCCATGGCGGCCAGGACGGCGAGCGTCGCAGCGTCGTAGACGGCAGGAGCGGCGGCCGTCTGGTGCGGGGCGAGGCCGGTCACGGCCGCCACTCCTCACGGTAGCCGGGTCGGCCCGCGTAGGGCAGGGCCAGCAGGCGCACGACCGGACAGCGCTCGAACTCGATACCTCCAGCACAGCCGAGACATGCCTGGCCGGACTCGGCGACGTAGGGCCGGTGCAGGGCAAGGATCTGCCGCTTGGCGTCGATCTCGCGCAGCACCCGCGCCGGATTATGTGCGGCGATGAAGTCAGCGTCAGCGAGCCCCTGTTCCGTGTCGGCAGTTTCGACTCCCGCGCCCGGACGGCCGAAGTCGACAGTCCAGCCGTAGTCACCTATGCCGCTCTGCACCCATGGCCCAAGCGTTGCGGTCCGCGCAATCCGTTCGTCCTCGTCGAGCTGGGCGCGCAGCCAGTTCGCAAGGTCTTCAACCATGCCCGATTGTACCGTTTTTTCGCCCACGATATGGCATGCTATCGAGCCCCCTCTTGCTCAACTCGGCTTACCAGGCGCACCGTTCAGCACCAATGGCGATCAATCTTGGTCGCTCGCCTTGAAGGGCGGCCAAGGAGCCCCACCTTGCCCCCATGTAAGACACCAGCGAACGACTCAACCCCACCGGCGAGTGCTTCTGCGGATGCAAGTCCACGGTCGACCTCGGCTCCTTCTTCGCTCGCGGCCAGGACAAGACTGCCGAAGCCGCCCTTTTGGCTGTGCGCTACGACAGCTCCGTCGCCCGCCTCCTGGAGCGTCGTCATGCCACAGCAGGGTGACGGGCGTTCACGCATAGTCCACATCTCGTCTACCGTGTTCCGCCTGTACCAGCATCACTCGGGGGGAATCTGTGCGTACCCGCATCATCTCTGCTGCCTTGCTCTGCACCGCCACGGTCGGCATCGTGGCCTGCCAGCCCACGGACACCGCCAAGCCGTCGGGCGTCGCCAGCCCGTCGGCAACCGCGGCGACCAGCAGCGCGCCGGCTGACGCCAAACCTGCCGCCAAAAAGGCGAACGTGCCGAACTTCGTCGGCATGGGTCTCCAGTCCGCGCAGGACAAGGCGCAGGAGCTCGGCTTCTACGGACTCACCTCTCACGACGCGCTCGGCAGAGACCGAATGCAGGCCTTCGACCGGAACTGGAAGGTGTGCAACCAGAACCCGGCCGCGGGCAAGTCAGTGTCGACGGATACGACGCTCGACTTCGGGGCGGTCAAGCTGGAGGAGACTTGCCCGGCGCGGGACGAGAAGCCGCCGGCGGCGACGAGCGGCAAGATGCCCGACTTCAAGGGCAAGGCGGTGAAGGTGGCGCGAGCCGCACTCGACTCCAGCACATCGATCACAGTGAAGGATGCGTCGGCCGAGGACCGGATGGTCCTGGTGGAGAGTAACTGGCAGGTATGCAGCCAGACGCCGGCCTCCGGGACGAAGCTCAACGGCCAGCCAGTGACGTTCACCGCGGTCAAGTTCGGGGAGTCTTGCCCGTAGGTACGACGAAGCGCCCCCACACCCCCGCTGTAGCGGGGGCCGGTTCTACTGATCCCCGCAACACCCTGGAGTTCAGGGAGTTGCGGGGATCGTGGGTTTTGAGGTGCTGAAGGCGAGGTTCTTCGAGGCACTGG
>NZ_JOJE01000055.1 GCF_000720255.1 Streptomyces griseus subsp. griseus
CGCCAACTCGAACAACTCGTCGCCCGCGCCGTGGCGAACTGGGCGTTCCGCACCCACCGCCGCAAGCCCCTCATCATCCCCGTCATCATCGACGCCTGAAACCACAGCCCGGCAGCACGATCCCGGTTCTTGGCCGCGGCCTCGCCGGCATCGACGCCGGGCACGGGGATCGGCAGCCACCCCAGCAGGCCGGGGTGGCAACGCACTCCACATGATGATCATCGGAAGGTGTCGGCCTGCGCGAGCCGTGGAAAAGGCCAGGTCAGCACCACTTTCTCGGCTTGCCGCGCAGCGTGCGGGCGCACAGAGCCTCAACGAGCGTCACGGCCGAGCGGCCTGTGCCTCCTGCTCAGGAAAGAATCGGCTGTGACAGCCGAGTGGGTGCGGCGGGGATCCGCCCCACCCACTCCAGGCGCAGGCTCGCTTACCGCCCGCACCACTTCTGCGGCCGCCATAAGGGATTCAAGCCCTCCAGCGATCGAGCCATCACGACGTCGAGAATTCGCGGAGTGCACGCGGCCTCGCGCCGACCTCCAAGCTCAGGGACCGTAGATGTCGGTGACTGCGCGCCACTGCGGGACAGCGGCGAGGCCCGTGGGGATGCGGATCATCTTCGGGTAGGTGCGCAGACCCCGGCCAGCAGTCCGTAGTCGATCCGTTGGCGATCTCGACGGCCTCGTTCTCTGAGGAGAACGCGGCGACTGTGACCACCGGGCCGAAGTTTTCCTCGGTCGCGATGCGCATGTTGCGGGTTTTCGGCCACCTGAGCGGGAGAGGCTGATGGACGAGCTCAACGCTCTGGGAGAGCCGGAGGCAAGGAAGTAGCGTCCAGCGGCTCCTGCATGCCGGCCACCATGCTGACGAAGCCGGTGCCCCGCCAACCGGCACACCGCGTCATTCCGAAGGAATGCGAAACTCGAATTCGGGACGGTCCCACGGCACGGCGGGCGGATTCGCGAACACGGTCCCGGTCCGCACCGCACCAACGCGGTGGTAGAAGTCCTCGGCGGGAAGATGCGACACGACCTTGAGGCGGTCGAGCCCGGCGGCACGGGCCTCGGACTGCATGTGCGCCACGAGCAGCCGTCCAATACCCCGTCCTTGCACTTCGTCGGCGACGAACAGCAGGTCGAGCTCCGGTGGCGCGAGGATGAGCGAGTAGAACCCGAGGACCCGGCCTCCATGCTCGTCAGCGCCGACGGCCACAAAGGCGCGGTGGGCCTCGATGTAATCAGGACCGACCCGGTAGCCCGCGACTGCGGCTGCGTACTTACCCTCGTAGGCGCCTGAGTCACGCACGAGCCGCGTGAGCCGTTTGGCATCCCGAGCGACGGCCCTTCGTATCGTGATCTGCTGGCTGATCGGAAAAGGGCGTGAACTCATCGGGAGAGTATTTCGCACCGGGGAGCGCCTTCGCACGGCGGGTCGGCTGCTCGGGCCCCGCGGCCACGATCAGCAGGATGGTCCTGCGGGGCGCGCGCGACGGTTCGGCCGGGGCGCGCGCCGGAGAGGTTCGCCGACGCGGCCACGGTCGGCGGGAGGCTCGACCGGGACCGGCCGTGCGACGCGCGGCCGGTCATGGGGCGCGAGAGCGAGTGTGTCGTTCGGGTCCGGGCTCGGGTTCGGGTCCGGCCCGAGCGAGCCCACGAGCTCCTCGGGCGTGGGACGGCCGACCGGATCCTTGGAGAGGCAGCGGCGACCAGCGACCGCAACTCCCCAGGCAGCGCGGAGAGATCCGCAGGCTCGTGCAGCGACCGGTACCTCAGCCCCATGGGCGTGCGGTGCCGAACGCGCTGCCTCCGGCCGCCGCGACGAATACGGCCCCGAGTGCGAACACATCGGCGGCACCGCCGATCTCGTCGCCTTGCGCCTGCTCCGGCGCGAGGTATCCGGAAGTGCCGAGGGCCGCCCCGGTGGCGGTCAGCCGGCTGGACTCCAGGGCCCGCGCGATGCCGAATTCGAGGACGCGTGGGCCGTCGTCGGCCATGATGATGTTGCCCGGCTTCAGATCCCGGTGTACGAGCCCGCAGGCGTGGACGGCTTGGAGCGCCTCGGCCAGCGCTGTCCCGAGAGACCTCAACTGCTCGTCATACATGGGGCCTTGGCGCTCGATCAGCTCGGCGAGCGTGGGCCCGGGGATGTACGCGGGGGCCAGCCAGGGCGCCTCCGCGCCGGGATCGGCGTCCACGACCGGAGCCGTGTGGAAACCGCCGACTCTGCGGGCGGCCTCGACCTCTGCGGGGAACCGTTCACGGAAGTGCGGGTCGGCCGCCAGTTCGGAGCGGGTCACCTTGACCGCGACGGCCCGACCGCGCCCGTGACCGGGCGAGGTAGATCGTTCCCATGCCGCCCGCGCCCAGTTCTCGCTCGACGGTGTAGACACCGATCCGCCGTGGCAGTTCCGCGCCGTTCTCCATCGCCTGCACGCCTCTCCCTGCGCACGGTCACCCGTACGTGAAGCCGTCCGGTACACCCCGGCCGATCTCCGGTCCCGCGTATCCGTCCAGCACGTAGACGAAGAAACCGCCCAGCAGTCCGGGAAGCAGGTCTCAGCCGCCGCGCCGCACTCGGGCCGCCTTGCGGGCCTCCGCGAGCTTGCGGGCCTCGCTGCTCTTGCGGGACGGCGACGGCCTGCCACCGGAACCGCTCTTCGCGTCCTTGGTGCTGCCCAGGCCGCCGAACGGGACGTTGTGGTTCTTGGAGCGCGGTACGGCCGACCCGCCGTCGAGCGGCTTTCCGGAGGGGGCCTTGGCGCCGGTGATCCGGCTTAGCTCCGCCTCGCCGGACCGCACTTTGGTGACCTTGGGGGCGACGTCGGCGTCCGCCATGACCTGGCTCGTCTCGCGGCGCTGTCCCGTCAGGACGAGTGTCACGACGGTGCCGGAGCGGCCGGCCCGAGCCGTGCGGCCCGCGCGGTGCAGATAGTCCTTCGGGTCGTTGGCCGGGTCGACGTTGACCACGAGGTCGAGGTCGTCGACGTGCAGGCCGCGTGCGGCGACGTTCGTCGCTACCAGCGCGGTGATCTGGCCGTTCTTGAACTGGGCCAGGGTCCGGGTTCGCTGCGGCTGGGACTTCCCGCTGTGCAGGGCGGCGGCGGCCACGCCGCTGGCCCGCAGATGCCGCGTGAGCTGGTCGACGCCGTGCTTGGTGTCCAGGAACAGTAGGACGCGGCCGTCCCGAGCGGCGATCTCCGTGGTCACGGCGTACCGGTCCGGGCCGTGCACGACGAAGACGTGGTGCTCGATCGCGGAGACGGCGCTGGACGAAGGGTCCACCGAATGGACGGCGGGGTCGCGCAGGTAGCGCTGCACCAGCTGGTCGACGTCGCCGTCGAGGGTGGCGGAGAACAGCATCCGCTGCCCGTCGGGACGCACCTGGTCCAGGATCCCGGTGACCTGCGGCAGGAACCCCATGTCACACATCTGGTCGGCCTCGTCCAGGACGGCGATGCGCACCCGTCCCAGTCGGCAGCCCTTGCGCTCGATGAGGTCGTGCAGCCGACCGGGCGTGGCGACGACGATCTCGGCGCCGTCCCGCAGCACGGCGGCCTGCCGTCCGATGGACGCGCCGCCCACCACGGTCGCAAGCCGCAGCCGCAGCGCCTCGACGTACGGGGTGAGCGCCTCACCGACCTGCTGCGCCAGCTCCCTCGTGGGCACCAGAACGAGCGCCAGCGGCTCTTTCGGCTGCGCGCGCTGCCCGGCCGTCCGGGCGAGCATCCCCAGGCCGAAGGCGAGCGTCTTGCCGGATCCTGTGCGGCCCCGGCCCAGCACGTCCCGTCCCGCGAGCGCGCTCGGCAGCGCCGCCGCCTGGATAGGGGAGGGCACGGTCACACCCTGCTCATCGAGCGCCCGCAAAACCTCGGCCGGCAACTCCAGCTGGGCGAAGGACGCCGCCGTGGGCACTGCCGAAGTGGCGCCCGACGCCTCGGACACATCGCCCTGCTGCCGGGCATCGGCACGTGTTGATTCGCTCATAGAGAGCCTTCCTCCGAAGGGACCGTACCGAGGAAGGCGCGGCAGGGACGCGGCCGCCGACCAGAGACACCCAACGGAGCTCCGACACAGCGACACAGCAAAAGCGCAACGCTAGCACGGGGCACACGGTCCGGGCCTCCCGTGCCGCGCCGCTCAGCCGAGGAACGACAGCCGGACCCGCCTGCGCGGAGCCATGTGGTGCCCCAGGAACTCCTCCGGCTAATTCGCTGATTCCCCCAGGTCAGCGGCCGATCAGGCCGAACTGTGACTCCCGGTGGAGCCCGAGCAGGGCTGAACACAGCGGCAAGCCCCCGGGCAGGCGCGTGCGAAGCACTTCAGTTGGCCGCGCCAACCGAACCAGTCGAACCCCGGAAAGATCAAATGAAGCCGTCAAGGACGCCTGGCCGGTACTGGAGGCGTTTGAGTCGGTTGCGGAGGAGCGCCTGCAGGCGGTCGAGGGCCATGACGGCGAGGTTGGCCAGGCTGCGTTTGACGTGCGCCCACACCCACTCGACCGGGTTCAGGTCGGGCGAGTAGGCAGGCAGCAGGAACACCGTCAACCACTCCCGCTGGTCGATCAACTGCCGCATCCTGGAGGAGACGTGGGTGTTCAGCCGGTCCCACACCAGGACGATCGGCGCCTTGACGAGCTGGTGGGCGCCGTCGATCAGCTCGATAAAGTCGCGCTCGCTCATGCTGCGGCGCTTGCCCTTGCCCGCCGGGTGAGAGATCAACCGGCGGCACAGGCGGGTCCGCGAGCCGGGCCGCATCGCGACCAGCCCGGCCACCGACAGGCGTCCCGAGCGCCGTCCGCTGACGGTCACGACCGGCGTGATGCCGCGCCGGCCCCAGGTGCGGGGCCCTGGGCGGTCATCGGGCGAAACCCGCCTCGTCCTCGAAGCAGATGTAGCCCCCGCAGGCCGCCCGGGCTCTTTTACCTCCGCCCAGGTCGCCTCCCTCCACACCTTCACGGCCTGCTCGTCCCGCTCGGCCACCCGCCGCGGGGGCACCTGCGGGCTGAAGCCGAGCCGGCGCATCAACCGAGTAGCACCCGTTTCACCGCTCCGGTGCGGAACGGGTGACCGCCGTCGTCGATCCGTAGCGTGCCCGAGCGGGGGCCCTGGGTCCATCTCAGTTCCAGGTACCAGCGCACCTCGCTCTTCGACGTGTGGGCGGTGACGTCCAGGACCAGGGGGGTCCCGGCGGACGCCTCGTACGGGAAGCCGCGGCTCGGGCTCACGGCGGGCTCGGGGGCGTCCAGGTCCACGGCGAACGGGTGCGGTGCGTCTGTGTCTTGACAGTCCGCGTAGGTGACTTCGGCGGGCGGGGCTTCGGCGGACAGTACCCGGACGTCCATGGCGGTCATGGTCACGGGGCCCTCTGCCGTGCTTCGCACCTTCAGGCGGAACGTCGTGGGACGGGTCCGAGTGCCGTCCGTCCGGGGGCAGTCGTCGTCGGACGGGACGACGGCCGCCGAAAGGGGGACGTTCCCCTCGGCCGCCCCGACCTCCTCGGTCGACGGGTCGGGCACCGTGATGGCCGGGACCGTCAGGTCCGGTACCGACTCGGCGCGGAACCGGTCGATGGCCAGCGCTCCGGAGGTGCTGAGGGCGACCACTGCGGCCCCCAGCAGGACGTACCGCGAGACGAGTTGGCGGGCTCGCGGCATCGGCTCCGCGACAGTCGGCGGACTCTGGACGACCGGTACCGGCGCGGGCACCGGCACCTCCGCACCCTCCGACGGGCTCGCCCCCCTCCCGCGCCGCGCCTCGTCCGCCACCGCCCATCGCCGGTGCAGCTCCAGCAGCTCCTCGGGGTCCGCCCGGCAGATCCGGCCGAAGCGTTCGACCGGGGCGAACTCGGCCGGCACCGAGTCACCGGTGCAATAGCGGTGCAACGTCGAGGTACTCAGGTGCAGCCGGCCCGCGAGAGCGCCGTAGCTGAGGCCCGCGCGCTCCTTCAGCGAGCGCAGCATCTCGCCCAGCCCCGCCGACGCATCGGCGTCCCTCACCGTCCCCACCCCACCCATACGTCCCACCCTGTGTCCCCTGCGGCCGCATCCCGCCTGGTCAGGGGATGCGGAACGTCCCAGCGTCCCGGGACGGCCGTCCGGGCTGGCCCGGAACGGACGTCCCGGGCAGGCTGCGATCACCAACCGGCGAGCCCGACAAGAGGATCATCACACATCTCGCCGGACGACTCGCGCGCGCACGCGCGGCCCTCCAGTCGACCGACCGATCCGCCCCAGGATGGAAATGATCACCGTCATACGCCAGACCCGCTCGTCCCGAAGATTCCTGATGCGCCGGCCGGCGATGGTGGCGAGAAGCACCGTGCTCGGTGTGCTCCTCGCCCTGCTGCTGTCCGTCTCCGGCGTCTTCCTCTCCGCCACCCCCGCCCGGGCGAACGACTACTACAGCAGCATCACCGAAGCCTCCGCGGCCAACGTCGACTGGATGTCACGCGTCCCGGACGGGACCAACCTCGCCTGGCTCTCGGTGCCCGGCACCCATGACAGCCTCGCGCTCTGCGGGGACACACCGGACCCGGACACGGGCCAGTGCTCGGGCATCGTCACCAGCATCACCCAGACGCAGGAGAACCACGGCTTCAGCGCGAAGACCCTGACCACCCAGTTCGACGCCGGCATCCGGGCGCTCGACATCCGGGTCCGGGTCGACAAGGGGGACGAGGGGCTGAAGTTCACCGTCCATCACGGCGCCACCTATCAGTACGCCAACTTCACCGACGTACTGAAGGCCACCTACGACTTCCTGAGCGACCACCCTGGCGAAACCGTCCTGATGAACCTTAAGGCGGAGTGCACCGGCTCCACCTTCTCCTGCAAGGACGCCGACGGGTTCGGGACCGACGAGTGGCGCAAGAAGATCTTCGACTCCTACCTGGACGGCCGCTCGTACACCGGGGACGGTGACAAGAGCACCCCGTCGACCGCCTGGCGCAACCTGTTCTGGGGCCCCTCGGTCACCGGAAAGAGCCAGTCGAGCCGCGTCCCGACGCTCGGCGAGGTACGCGGCAAGGTCGTGCTCCTCGGCTACCGGAACACCGGCGGCGGCATCTTCGGCGGCTACGGCCTCGAGCAGCCCTACCCGTCCGGCGGCTCCAACGAGGAGTACGTGCAGGACGACTTCGAGCTGTCCACCATCAGCGACATCGACGACAAGTGGGAGAAGGTCCGCGCGCACCTGCGCCGGACCAACGGCACCTGGGACGGCAGCCGCCCCGGTGAGAAGGACCACGAGTACGAGCAGGACGCGCTGTATCTGAACTACACCAGCGGCTCCGGGGCCGGCGTCCACCCCTACACGGTGGCGGGCGGCACCCCGACGGCGACCGGTGTGAACAACTTCCTCATCCAGTGTCTGCGCGCCGAGAAGGACCGGTGCCCGGAGTTCTACGCCGGACGCGACGACCGGTTCGGCGGGCGGTCCGACCTGGACCGTATGGGCGTCATGATGATGGACTTCCCCGGCGGCAAGCTGATCGACGCGATCATCGCCCGCAACTCCGTGACGCACACCGCCATCCGCGACGTCATGGTGGTCGGTGATTCCATCAGCCACGGGTACGAGGGCGACCACACCTGGCGCTACCGGCTGTGGGACTGGGCCAGGAGCAAGAAGTGGCCGGTCACCTTCGTCGGACCGTACCGGGGCACCGTGCAGCAGGCCGACGCGCAGCCGCCGCGGCCGCCGGTACTGGGCGAGAGCGGCGACGGCGAGCCCACGGAGCCAGGTCCGGGCGACCCGCGCGTCCAGGGCGAGTACGCCGGGGACGTGAATGCCGGGTTCTCCGCCGGCAGCTCGGCTCACTACGCCCTCTGGGGCCGTTCACTGACCCGGACCGTGCCGACCATCAAGCCGGTGATGCAGGAGCTGAAGGCCAAGGGCCGGACACCCGACCTGCTCCTGGTCGAGCTGGGCTTCAACGACATCGGCTGGTACGGGGCGGGCGCCGATCTGGTCGGCACCATGAAGAAGTTCGTGGACAACGCGCGGGCGGTCAACCCGGACGTGCGGATCGTCCTGGCCAACGTCCCCCAGCGGACCACCCTGGGCGACGCGAACCCCAACCTCCCCCAGCGCATCAGCGACTACAACGCGGCCCTCGCCAAGGCGGCCCCCGGCTGGAGCACCGGCGCCTCGCCGGTGGAGCTGGCCGACCTGAACAAGGCGATGGGCTGCGACCCGAAGGCGACGACCTGCGCCACCACCTACGACGGGCTGCACCCCAACGCCCTCGGTGAGTACCGCATCGCCCAGGCGTTCGGCACCGTGCTGCACAAGGAGTTCGGCATCGGCACCGCCGCGCCCGACGTACCGGACAGCGCACCCGGCCGGTCGCTCGCCACGCCGTCCGGCATGAAGTTCGACGGCACCCAGCAGGGCGTCACCGCCACTTGGAACAAGGTCTTCGGCGCCCACACCTACGACGTTCAGTGGCGTGACGTCACCACCGACTCGAAAGCGGACTGGCAGGACGTGGTGCCCGGCGTGAGCGCCCCGCGCTACGACATGTCCTGGCAGTTCACCGACCAGCCCTACGACGGCCACACCTACGAGGTGCGCGTCCGGGCGGTCGCCGGTGACGGTGCGGCCAACCGTTCCTCGTGGTCCTCGGCGGTCCGGGGCAAGGCGGCGCCGACGACGGCGGGGCGGCCGCCGGGGCTCACCGCGACGGCCGGCGCGGGCTCGATCGACGTGCGCTGGTCGGCGCCGACCGACTCCCACAGCGGCTCGATCGTCCGGTACGCGGTGTGGGTGTACGACAAGAGCACCCCGATGAACCACTCCCGGATCATCGGCTACCCAGCCTCCGCCCGCTCCGCCAGGATCACGGGGGTCACAGCGGGTCACGAGTACGTGATCCTGGTCTGCGCCTGGAACGCGTCGGGTGAGGGGAAGCCGAGCATGAGCGACACGGTGGTCCCGGGCTAGCGACCGGGTGAGCTGTCTGTGCCGAGCGCTCCGTTCGGGGATACGTTCCGGGTGGGACGCTCGGCCACAAGCATCGAGGAGAGCACAGCGTGGCGACCAGGCGGATGGACCATGTCGGCATCGTCGTCGAGGACATGGACGCCGCCGCCGCGATCTTCGAGGAACTCGGCATGGAGCTGGAGGACCGGGGAGAGGTGCGGCGCGGCTTCGCCGACCACAACGCCGGGCGGCGCCTCCTCCCGCATCGCGCAGAGGCACGACCGTAGCTGTCCCCTTGACAGCGGTCGGCCAGCATCCCGCACCAGCAGGATCCACAGCCGTTCCCGACGGCGCGCGGTCACAGGGTGACGGGGGAATCCGCCGACTTCGCCTCCGATCCTTGCCAGACAACGCTACGTCGCCCGCGAGATACACCAGGCCCTCCTCACACCCAGAAATCGATCCGCAGCACCAATGCCCGCTCGTTGACATCCATAGGGGCATCAAACTCGCGGTCCGCTATGAGGCGACCGTCCTCGTCGTGGCCATCAACGAGTGGCTGTGACCTCACACGCGCACCGCCTTTTCGTTAACCCGTTGCCCAGGAGTCAACCGGCCAGCTAGGTTCACCCAGCCGCCTGCATTGGTGCAGGCCGGCGCTGTCGACGAGGAGGTGTGGAGCACATGCGCAGGAGTGCCCAGGAGTTGAGCTCGCGTACTGACCTTTGCCACCTCCTCACGACGGAGACACCTTGTCCCTTCGCATCACCCCACTGACCGACCCCGCCCACGGGCCGCACGGCCGGCGTCTTGCCTGGTTGGCGTCGGACGCGGATTCCATCCCTGCCGGGACGGCCTTTCTGCGCCTGTTCGATGGCGGACAAGAGCACCTGGCCGAGCTCGACCTCCGTGTTCATCCCGCGGAGCGCCGCAAGGGCGTTGGCTCCCGGCTCCTCAACACCGCCGTGGCCACCGCCCGGGACAACGCCCGACGCTGCGTTGTCGCGCAGGCAGAAGCCGGATCGCCCGGCGACCACTTCCTGGCAGCGCGCGGTTTCCGGAAGGTCCTCACCTTGAGATTCACCCGCTTGCCACTGGCTGACCTGGATACCGCCGTCCTCGCCGAGATCATCGAGCGTCCGCATCCTGGCTACCGGCTGATGTCATGGCAGGGAACCGTCCCCGACGACCTCGCCCAGTCGTTCGCCACCTCACGCCGCGCCATGGACGACATGCCCATGGACGACACCGACTACGGCACCGTGACCTGGGACGTGGACCGCGTGCGGGCCGCGGCGAAGGCCGTCGCACAGCGCGGCGACCACCTGCACACCGTCGTCGCCATCGACGCCTCCAACGGCTCGATCGCCGGGTTCACCGAACTCGTCATCCCCGGCAACGGCGCAGGTGACGGCCAGCACTACGGCACCGGTGTGCTGCCCGAGCACCGTGGACACGGCCTCGGCCGATATATGAAGGCCGAGTCGATCCGACAGGCCCATAGGGACTATCCGGACCTCGGTGGCCTCCTGACCGACACCGCCGACAGCAACACGCACATGAGACAGATCAACGACCGTCTCGGCTACACACCCACGCACACGACACACCAGCATCAGCTCGACCTGTAGCAGGGAGCGGACGGGCCGGACCGGGGCATCACCCCGCCCGGCCTGTCCGCGCTTTCGATACACGCCCTAAGCTTGTCGTTCAACTCCCGGCGGCCATGAAACCAGCAGACACGGTTTCGGTATCTACGCGATCATGAGTTGATGACTGCCTTTTACCATGTGTGCTTCGTCGTGCCGGACATCGAAAAGGCTATGGAGGATCTCGGGACGTCCGTGGGGGCCGACTGGAGCGCGCCTGCAGACGATCGCCTTGGCGACTGGGATTATCGCATCGCCTTCACCCGCGGCGGACCGCCGTTCATAGAGCTGATCGAGGGGCCTGCCGGGAGTCCTTGGGATGCGTCGCAAGGGGCTCGGTTCGACCATCTGGGCTACTGGACAAGCTCTGTGCAGCGGGGTTCTCAGCGGCTGGAGGATGACGGTTTCGCCGCCGACTTCTCAGGCTGCCCCTATGGCCGGCCCTTCGCCTACCACCGCTTGGACAGTATCGGCGGCCGCGTCGAGCTGGTGGATGTGACACGGCAAGCGAGCTTCCTTCAGCATTGGCATAGCGATGGAGGCCCGATGCCTGTGATCGACGAGAACTGACAGCAGGGGCCTCGGGGGCGCTGGTGTTCGGACGTCTCGCCATCCGG
This sequence comes from Streptomyces griseus subsp. griseus, assembly GCF_000720255.1. Lineage (GTDB taxonomy): Bacteria > Actinomycetota > Actinomycetes > Streptomycetales > Streptomycetaceae > Streptomyces > Streptomyces griseus_I. The sequence continues at coordinate 11,181 of NZ_JOJE01000055.1, forward strand.
CTGTTGCAACACACTCATCTCCATGGCCCCGGTCTGATCGCGTGCGTCCTTGGTCGGAGCACAGGATCAAGCCGGGGCCACCCGCATGTCCGGCGAACGCCCAGGTGAGCGTCCGAGTTCGAGTCGCGTTTCGGACCGGTACTTCAAACGACAAGCTAAGGGGCCGCGCCCATGAACGCCGGTCCGGCCGGCCCAAGGCGACCGGATACAGTGCGCGAGAAGGCAGCCTGGGCAGGGAGGGCAAGCGTGACCGACACCAGCAACACCCGGCATGCCGAGAGTGAAGCGCAAGCGCCGCGGAAGAGCCGACTGCGCCGCCTGATGCGCTACATCCCCCTGATCGCCCCCGTCCTGCTGTGGGCCGTGCCCTGCTGGGTGCTCCTGTACACCGGCCAGCACTGGCCGCTGCCCGTCACGCTGGTCGGCACCTTTCTGTTCGTCCTCGGCCTCGTCGGTATGCCGCTGGCGATGATGCGCGGGCACGGCCGGCGCCAGCAGGATCGGGTGGCGATCGTCGGCGACACCCTGCTTGGGACCAGCTGGATTCTGTTCGCCTGGTCCGTTCTGCTCGGCGTCCTCCTGCGGCTCGCCCTGACCGCGGCCGGCGTCGGCGAGAGCCAGGAACGGGCCCGAATCGTCACCTGGGCCGTCCTCGGCGTAACCGCCGTACTGCTCGCCTGGGGCTACGCCGAGGCCCGCCGCGTGCCGCGCGTGCGCCAACTCGACGTGCAACTCCCGCGACTGGGTGCCGGCTTGGACGGCGTCCGCGTCGTCCTCATCACCGACACCCACTACGGCCCGCTCGATCGCGCGCGCTGGTCGGCACGGATGTGCGAGACGGTGAACACCCTGGAAGCCGACCTGGTCTGCCACACCGGCGACATCGCGGACGGCACGGCCGAACGCCGCCGCGCCCAGGCCGCCCCACTCGGTACCGTGCGGGCCACCCGGGCCCGTGTGTACGTCACCGGCAACCACGAGTACTACAGCGAGGCCCAGGGCTGGGTCGACCTGATGGACGAGCTGGGCTGGGAGCCGCTCCGCAACCGCCACCTGTTGCTCGAACACGGAGGCGACACCCTCGTGGTCGCCGGCGTGGACGACGTCACCGCCGAGTCCTCCGGCCTGGCAGGCCACCGCGCCCACCTCGCCGGAGCCCTGAACGGCGCCGACCCTGACTTGCCCGTCCTGCTCCTGGCACACCAGCCCAAGTTCGTCGACCGGGCGGCAGCCGCCGGCATCGACCTCCAACTTTCCGGCCACACCCACGGCGGCCAGATCTGGCCCTTCCACCACCTGGTCCGCATCGACCAGCCCGCCCTCGCCGGCCTCAGCCACCACGGCACCCGCACCCTCCTCTACACCAGCCGCGGCACCGGCTTCTGGGGCCCGCCGTTCCGCGTCTTCGCCCCCAGCGAGATCACCCTGCTCGTGCTCCGCTCCCCCCACTTGCCCACCTCGCCGTAGCGCCAGGTGTGCCATCTCATGACATTGGTTCCTCGCTGTCAGGCTCGGCGGGCATGGGACGTGAGGCGATCGGCGAGCGCGATGACGAGGTCGCGCAGTTCATCAGGGCGCTCGATGACGAACGGCCGGTCGAGTGAGGCGAGTACCAGAGGCAACCAGTCGAGCCGCTCCGCCCGCAGCTCGACGCGCAGCCAGCGCTCGGTCGCCAGGTCCTCGCCCGCCGCACGCTCGTGCTCCTCCAGGCTCGCGACGCCGGCCGGAAGGTGGGCGCGGATCTGCTCAACTGTCCCGTGGATCCGCAAGGTCACCTCATGCCGGTACTCGGCCGTGGCGAACCCTGACAACACGCGCTGTGCCGGACCCGGCCCCACGGGCGCTTCGAATGAGCCCGGCAGGGTCCGCGCGTCTGCGACGCGATCGAGCCGGAAGGTCCGGTCCTCGCCGACCCGGGCGTCCTTGCCCGTGACGTACCACCGGCCCGCATGGGCGACGATCCCGTACGCGTGCAGCGTGCGTTCGCTGCGCCGTCCCTCGCGGTCGGTGTAGCGGATCGAGACCGGCCGGCGATGGCGCACCGCGTCGGCGATGGTGAGCAGGACCCCGGCCTCCGGGGTGTCGAACTCGCCGGGATGGTCCGTGAAGGCGAGAGCTTCCAGGAGTGTGTCGAGCCGGCGGGCGATGTGCTTGGGCAGTACCCGCCGGATCTTCGCCGATGCCGTCTCGCTCGCAGTGTGCTCCGTCGTCGTCAGCCCCGCCCGGCGGCCGGCGACCAGGCCGAGCAGCACGGCCAGCGCCTCGTCGTCGCTGAGCATGAGCGGAGGCAAGCGGTACCCGGGAGCGAGCCGGTACCCGCCGTAGCGGCCGCGCACCGATTCCACGGGCACGTCGAGGTCGATCAGATGGTCCACGTACCGGCGCACGGTGCGTCCTTCGACGCCGAGCCGGTCGGCGAGTTCGGCCACCGTCCGGGTGCCGCCCGACTGCAGCAGTTCCAGGAGTGTCAGCACGCGGCCGGTGGGTCGAGGCATGTTCGCAGCCTAACGCAAATAGAGGACCGATTCTGTCCACTATTTCTCCTAGCCTGCGACGTGTACGCCTCCAGCACAGCCAAGGAGATTCCCATGAACTTCGTCTCGATCCGCATCATCACCGGCGACGTAGCGCGCCTTGTCGACTTCTACGAGCGAGCCACAGGGGCGCGGGCGACGTGGGCCAACGAAGACTTCGCCGAACTCAAGACCGCGGGCGCCACCCTCGCGATCGGCAGCACCCGCACCGTCCCGCTGTTCGCCCCGGGCTCCGCCCGCCCGGCGGACAACCACAGCGTGATCACCGAGTTCCTCGTCGACGACGTGGACCGCGTTCACCAGAACCTGACCGGCTTCGTCACCGACTTCGTCAACGAGCCCACCACGATGCCCTGGGGCAACCGGTCGCTGCTGTTCCGTGACCCCGACGGCAACCTCGTCAACTTCTTCACCCCCGTCACCCCGGCGGCCATCGAAAAGTTCGCACGCTGACGCACGCACAGCCGCTCACGCGGGAGCCCTGAGATCCCAGGGTGTGTGCGACCCGCCCCGTCTTCGCCACCCGGGCCCGCTTCCCCGAAGCCGACGAGATTGTGGTCGACCGGCCACACCGCTACCTCATCCCCGTGCGCCGACGCATGGCTGCCCCAGGAGCAGGAACCGACGCCCGGCTCACCCTCTCCGGCCACGGAGCGGTCGACGCGGTCCGCAGCCGGTCCGGGTGCTGGAGGCGGGCCGATCGACCGGGCGCTGAGCGAGGGGCCTGGCAGTGACGGAAGTCAGTAGAGGCCTTCTCTCCCGCTCTGTTACGGTCCTGTGGCCGGCCGCGGGACTCCGGTGCGACTTCCGGAACCTGCCTATGAAGCAATGATTCGCAGCTCGTGCCCCCATTCCCCGGCCGGCATCGCACCCATGAGGAAGATTCGGATGGATTCGTACGGGGACCTCATCGCGGCTGACGATGTGCTGCTCTTCGTCAACGCGGCGATCACCTCCACCGGCCAGCGTGAGTTCCACAGCGACGCGGGCGAGCAACGACTGTCCTTGGACTTTCTCCATGCGTACATGCTGGGTAACTACCGTGACCTCTACGCCGGAGTCCTTGCCCTCGACATCAACGACTACAACGCGGTGCTCATCGTCCGGCGTCTGCTGGAGACCACCAATGAGGCCACCGCCGGCCAGCGTCGCAGCGAGGGCCGTCTGATCGCGGCCCGTCTGGCGATGCTGCCGCCGCAACGCGTGTACCGGCTGTTCGACGCACTGCGCCGGGCCAGGGTGAACAACCGCCGCACCCGCGCGATCATGCGTGACTGGCTGTCCGCCCGCCCGGACCTGGCATTCGATGCCGTGAAGTACCGCAGCGGGCTCAAGCGGGCGCTTCGCCACGCACACCTGGCCCCCGGCCACGCACACCTGGCCCCCTCCGCCGAAGAACTGGGACCGTTCGTCTTCGCGCCGCTGACCCGCAAGCGCTATGCGACACCCCTCCTGGAGACATGGCGCCGCGCGCACTACGAGAAGGCTGCGCTGTACGAGCTGCCCTTCACGGCTGCCGAGGGTTTCGCCGCCAAGCACGGCATCCCCCGGGACGTCTTCCTGCAGCGCATAGCTCCACGCATGACCCGCCTGGAAACCCTGCGGCTGCAGGAGTCCGCGCACCAGCGCGGGGCCACAGATGTACAAGCGGACCTGACCCGAATGCCCCTGACCAGACTGGCCGCCTATGTGCTGTCGTTGCCGGTCGAAGACCGCCTGCGCCGACGCCATGAGCTGACCCACGCCCTGGAATCGGCCGCAGGTCGGGCGGCCGGCTCACACAGGGCGAGCTGGGGCAAGGTCACCGCCGTCCTGGACGACAGCTTCTCCGCCTTCGGCTCAGCTCACAAGCGTCGTCGACCGCTGGCCGTGGCCCTTGCCTGCCACTACCTGCTCGCAGCCCTTGCCGGCGACTACACCGGGTTGTGGACATCGGGGCGGACCGACGCTCTGCTGACCTACCCGTACGGGCCGACGCCGCTGGGGCGGCGGATCCTCGACGCGCTGGACACCACCCCGTCCAGGCTGGTGATCGTCTCCGACGGATGGGACAACGCACCCCCCGGCCTGGCGGCCGAAGTGCTGCGCATCTGGCGGACCCGGCTCGACCCCGAGCGTCGCACCAGCATCGTGCACGTCAACCCCGTCTACGACGCGGCCGACTTCGACGTGCGCCGACTGACCGCGACGGTGCCCACCGCGGGCATCCGTGACGCCGAGGACCTTCCCCCGCTGGTGGAACTCGCCCAGTTCACGGAAGGCCGGACCGGTCTGGCCGAACTGAGCACTTACATGGACACCCGTGCGGCCCGCATGCTGAGCGGCCACAACCACGAGCAGGCGCGATGACCACGCTGGACCTGACCGGACTGGAATCTCGCCCCTCCCAGGTCTGGGGCGCCGTCCGTCTGGTGCCGCTCGTACGTGACGAACCTGTCGACGATCTCCGTCTACGCCCGGAGCTCTACGGCGATGTGGCAGGTCTGGTCCAGGTCGGCCCACGCCATGCCTACGTCTCCTACATCCCGCACGGATTCGTCGCCACGTGGACCAATGACAGTACGCCGGCAGCGGCCTACGGCACCCAGATGTCCGCCGACGGCAATGCGGCTCCCGCTGCCACGATGGGCCTGCGTTTCCACCACAGAATGGCCCGTCGCCAGGCCAAGAACCGGCTGCGGTTCCTGCCCATGCACCTGGCGCTGGAAGGCTACCTGGCACTGCACTTCGGCGGTCCCTCGATCGCCTGGGAGGAGTGGTCGCAGCGTGCGATCCGCCAAGGGCTCTCCCCTCGCGTCGAAGAAGCGTACGTGGGCACCGAAGTACACGGACTCGGCGACGCACTGCGCATCTTCGAGATCCACCCCAACCAGTGCGGCGTGATGCTCTACGTAGCCGACGCACTCGCGGCCGTGTTCGCGGTCCCGCATCCCGACGACTACCGCGCGCTCCACCCGACCCTCCTGCAGGACCTGTACGGCGAACTGATCCACCACTACGCCACGCTCATGCCGCCGGTGCGGGAGTTCCGGGCGCGCATCCCTGACGCACAGATCCGCTCCCTGGCCCACCTGCGCACGGCAGTTGCCGACCAGGAACGCACCTGGACGCATTTCCACGACACGACCATGGCCACTGGACTGCTGGAGCACACGTACACCTGGCAGACGGTTCACCGGATGGAACGCTTCACTCTCTCCCGCTTCCTGCCGACGTTCCGTCCCAAGCAGGAGAACCACATCGGTGAGGCCATCACCGACGACAGGGGCAGGATCGCCTACCTCAAGACGTTTCGGCTGTCGGAGAACCAGGTCCGTCGCGGCCACCTTCTCAGCCGACTGGCAGCCAAGAGCTGGCATCTGGCGGACACCGCAGTTGACTTGGGTATCGATGAGGCTCAACTGGGCCTGCGGCTGGAGTCCGCGGGCTTCGGCTTCCTGCTCCGCCAGGATGTCCTGGACGCATACCGCAAGCAGGAACGAACCCGGGATCAACGGTGAGTGAGCGCGCCGCCTGCGGTTGACGATCCGTGGCGGGTACCCGTGGCCCCGGCCGGTAGCCGGCCGACGGCAGTCTGCTCCGCGTCTTCGACGCTCCGAATCGCGGTCCGACCCAGCCTGCCTGTCAGGCGTCTCTGGCCAGTTGCTTGCGGCTCGTCATCATCTCTTTGGGGCGGCCCTTCCGTCTGCTGGGGGGCAGGGTTCGGGTCACAGGAGCCCATGGCCCGGTGAAGGGCCTGGTCGTCGACGCCACGTGGCTGCTCGAGGACCACCCGGTCGAGATCAGCCGCGGACCACCGAAGGTCAGGAGCGGTGGACAAGTGCGCTACGGGAGGCAGATCGCGATGACGGCGTGGCGCGTAGGAGACACCGGTAGAGCAACACCCCCACCGCCAGGACGACAACCGCGAAGAGGAAGGGCGCATGAAATGATCCGGTGGTCTGCGCCAGCCATCCGGTGAACACGACGCCGCATCCGCTGGCCGCCGTATTGGCGAAGTTCATCAGCCCGCTGACCGCGCCTACCGTTCCAGGTGCAGCCAGCAGGCCGGGAAGGCTCCAAGCGACGGGCGCGGCGATGGCCAGGCCGGACAGGGAGAGGCACATCCAGGCCACCGCAGCGGAAGCAGACTCGGCGGTCCCCGCGGCGCCGATGCTGGCGCCGCACACCAGCCCCACCGTCAGCACGGCCTTGCGGACCAGTATCGGATCACGGCCTCGAGACACCAGCCTGTCCACCAGCCAGCCTCCGACGAGGAGTTCGGCAACTGTCGCCACACCCCACGGGATCATCGAATGGAGGCCGGAATCCAGCAGTCGAAGGCCGTACTCCCGCTGAAAGAACTCGGGCATCCAAGTGACCACCACATTGATCGAGTAGCCGTAACAGGCAAAGGCGAACGACATGATCCAGTTCCTGCCGACAGACAGCGCGGAGCGGATGTCTCTCATCCGTGCGCGGTCGGTGTCGCGCCCCCCGCCGTTGAGGATGAAATCCCGCTCGGCGTCGGCCAGCAGGGGGTGTTCGGAAGGGTCTCGATAGCAGCACCACCACAGTATGGAGAACAGCAGGCTGAGCATCGCGCAGAACAGGAACCCGGCTCGCCAGCCCCACTCGCTCATCACAAAGGCCAGAACCGGGAACGCCACCATGTGGGCAAGCTTCGTCGCTCCGTCGAACAATGCCGTCGCCATCCCGCGCTCACCGAGCGGGAACCAGGCCGCAGTCGCCTTGGAAGCCCCTACCATGGACGGACCTTCCGCCACACCGAGCAGCAGACGTGCCGCTATGACCGAGCCGAGTCCACCGGCCAGCGCGGTCAGGATACTGGCGACGGTCCACAGAGCGGTGGCGATACGGGTGAGCCATGAGACGCCGAAGATGTCCACGAGCGCACCCGCCGGCAACTGCGCCAGGCAGTACGACCACGTGAAAGCCGCAAGCACGATACCGAGCTGCTGAAGATCGAGATCGAATTCAGCGGCAATCGGTGAACTCGCCACCGACAATGCAATACGGTCGACGAAGTTGACGAATATTCCACCGGCGAGCAGCCCTCCGATCGCCCAGCGGGAACGTCCAGAAGGCTTCACAGAACCGCGTCACCTTTCACGGAACCTCCGTCCCGCTCGAGTCAATGGGGCGAGCCATCACCGGAGCGAAAGATCATGCGCTCCGACAGGGCCTGCCACCTCGTGTGGGCTTCTAGATCTCGCCAAGCCTCAGGCCCGAGGGCAATGTGACGGCTGAGACGCCCGTGTTCTGTGACGCTACGGGTCATCTTGATCGCCGGTCCAGACCGTGCCGGCGTCTTGGCCCAAACCCGCTGTATTGACAGGGGCACCATCGACAAGCCCGCCGGAGGTCCGCAGCACGACCGGGGCACGCAGTTCGGCCGATCGTGGCGGTTCGGGCAGCTGACACCTTGGCTAATCTGCGAGGATGAGCACCGATCTGACTCTGCTGCCGCGTGTCGCCTATCGCGGCAAGGAGGTCACCTCCCATCGGCTGCGCAGCCTGTTGGCGCTGCTCGCGGGCGACTTGCCCACCGGCTGCAGCATCGAGCGGCTCGTGGAAGGCCTGTGGCCGAACGAGCTGCCGGATCGGCCGGGAAAAGCTGTGCAAGTCCTCGTGTCCCGGGCGCGGGCGCTGCTGGGCGCCGACGTCGTCGCGAGCACGCCGACCGGATACCGGCTCACCCTGGCCGAGCATCAGGTCGACAGCTCCGCCCTGCTGCTGCACGCCTCCGCGAGCGCGGACCGGGCCAGGGCCGGCGACCACGCGGGTTCGCTCGCCGCCGCCGAGGCCGGGCTGGCGTTGTGGGACGGCACCCCCGACGGGCCCAGCGACACCGACGACGCCGTAGCCGCGCTGCGCGGCACACGCGCTCCGGTCCGCAGCGCGCTGGTACGCGGGCATGCGCTCGCGCTCGCCCGGCTGGGCCGGCACGCGGAGGCGTCCGGGCCGCTGGCCGAGGCCGCCTCGGCGCATCCGCGCGACGAGGAAGTGCTCGCCGAACTGCTGCGCGGCGAAGCGGCGACGGCGGGCCCGTCCGCCGCGCTGACCCGATACGAGGCCTACCGCCGTGAGCTGCGCGACGAACTCGGCACCGACCCGGGCGCCGCGCTCAAGGCCGTCCAGCAGGAGCTGCTGCGCGGTGAGGCCCCGGTGGTCAGGCACGGCGTGCCGCACGAGCCGAACCCGCTCCTCGGCCGGGACGAGGACATCGCGGCGGTGGAGCACCTGCTGCGCTCCTTTCGCGCCGTCACCGTGGTCGGCTCCGGGGGCCTCGGAAAGACCCGGCTCGCACACGCCGTCAGCCGCCGGGCCGAGCAGCGTGTGGTGCACTTCGTGCCGCTCGTCGGCGTCACAGCGGACGAGGACGTGGCCGCGGAGGTGGCCTCCGCACTCGGCGCGGGCGAGGGGCGGCACGGCGCCGTGAGCGGTCACGCTGCGGCCGATCCCGTGTCGGGCATCCTCGGTGTGCTCGGCTCGGGGCCCACTCTGCTGGCGCTGGACAACTGCGAGCACGTCATCCAGGGCGCCGCCGACCTCGTACAGGCCCTGCTGTCGGCCTCCAAGGATCTGCGGGTGCTCGCCACCAGCCGGGCCCCGCTGGGCCTGACATCGGAGGCCGTGTACGCGTTGCCGGAGCTCGGTCTCGACACGTCGGTCGAGCTGTTCACCCAGCGGGCCCGCGCCGCCCGGCCCGGCGTCAGGCTGCCGCCGGACGCCGTGGCGGAGCTGTGCCGCCATCTCGACGGGCTGCCACTCGCCGTGGAACTGGCCGCGGCACGGGTGCGGGTGATGTCGGTGCCGGAGATCGCCCGCCGCCTCGGCGACCGGTTCGCACTGCTGCGCGGCGGCGCGCGGGACGTGCCCGAACGCCATCGCACGCTGCACGCGGTCGTGGAATGGAGCTGGAACCTGCTGTCGGAGGACGCCAGGGCGGCGCTGCGCACCCTGTCCGTCTTCCCGGGCGGCTTCTCCGGCGGGGCGGCGGAGCAGGTGCTGGGCCAGGACGCGCTGTTCCTGCTGGAGCAGTTGGCCGGTCAGTCGCTGCTGACCGTCGTGGACACCCCGGTGGGTGTGCGGTGCCGGATGCTGGAGACCGTGCGGGAGTTCAGCGCTGCGCGCCGTGCCGAGGCGGGTGAGGAGGACGAGGCCGTGAGCCGGTTCCTGGTCTGGGCGCGGGACTTCGGGGTCGCGAATCACGACGTGCTCTTCGGGGCGGAGCCGCTGGCGGCCTGGGAGGAGGTCAGGGCCGAGCAGGACAACCTGGTGCTCGCGTTACGGCACGCGCTGGCCCGGGACGACGGTCCCACCACCGCGGCTCTCACCGCCGTCCTGGCCGCCTTGTGGTTCACCGATTCCAACTATCCGCGCCTGGCCGCACTGGCCGCCGACACCGGTCCGCCGCTGTCGCGCTACCACCCCGCGCCCGAGTACGTCGAAGTCACCCGCGTCGCCACGGTGTTGTGTACGGCGAGCCTCTTCATGGGCTATCGCCCACATGTGACCGCGGGACGTCAGCTCGTCACGCTGCGGCGGCTTCCTCCGGCTCCGCCGGACACACTGCTGCGCGCAACCGCGGTCGTGCTGAGCGCGATCCCGGAGATGCAGCCGCCCCGCTACGAGGTGCTGCAGAGGCTGTGCGACAGCGAGCAGCCGCTGGTCGTCGGCATCGCCGAGTGCGTGGCAAGTCATGTCTGGGAGTACGAGCACGACATCGACCGCGCGCTCGCCTCGGCGGACCGGATGATCACCGCGCTGGCGTCGGTCGCCAACCCGTCCTTGCAGGTCATGTGCCATGCGCGGCTGAGCGACATGTGTCTGCAGACGGAGCAGGGCGAGGCCGCCTACGACCATCTCAAAGCGGCGCTCGAGGCGCTGCCGCGACTGGACGACGAGCACGACGCCATCGGCATCCGGCGGGGCCTGGTCCTGGCCTGCCTGCAGCGCGGCGACCCCGACGAGGCCGAGTACTGGCTGCGGCAGGCGGAGGGCGACAGCACCCCGCGCAACGACGCCGTCCCCGACCTCGCCGGACGCGCCGAGATCGCGATGGCCCGGGGGCAGACAGAGCTCGGCCTCGGCTTGTGGCGCGGTGCCGTGGCGCAGATGCCCGCGGCCGGCCCGGTGCTCGGCGATGCCCCCTGGTTCGACCCGTGGGCGCTGGAGATCCTCTCGGCCGCGGTGACGGCACACGCTCACGCCGGCCGTCTCGAACTGCTCGCGGAGCCGGTCGACCGGCTCCGGCAGCGGTTGCACGCGCTGCTGTCCGGCCCGTCGCGCACGCCCAGCGAGCTCCCCGTGTTCGGGACGGTGCTGCACGCGCTCGGCATGGCGGGGCTCGCGTCCGGCGACGCCTCCGCCGTACGGATGATCGCGCTGGCCGAACGGTTGCGGGTGCTGCGCGAGTTCCAGCCGACGATGTCGGCGGCGCGTGCCCGGCAGGCCGCCGAGGAGGCCGACGGGGCGGCGTATGCCGACGCGGTGTCGCGGTACGCCGCCCTGGGGCGGGACGAGTTGCGGGATGCGGCCCGCGCGCTCGTTTCGGGGTGAGGAACAGGGACGGGGGCCGGGACGGGGATGCCGGTCGAGGAGCGGTTTCAGGGTCCTGTAGGCGGCGTGAAACCACGCTGAATGCGCAGTGCCGCAACCTCTGCGGTATGACGACAACGGCATCGCAACCACCAGCCATTGCGGCCAAGGGGCTCCGCAAGGCCTACGGGGACAAGACGATCCTCGACGGCATCGACCTGACGGTGCCGGCCGGGACCATCTTCTCGTTGCTCGGCCCCAACGGCGCCGGGAAGACGACCACCGTCAAGATCCTTTCCACTCTCATCGGAGGCGAGGCCGAGGAGCTGTACGTCGGCGGTCATGACCTGGCCACCGAGCCGCAGGCCGTGCGGGCCTCGATCGGCGTCACCGGACAGTTCTCCGCCGTCGACGGTCTGATCACCGGCGAGGAGAACATGCTCCTCATGGCGGACCTGCACCATCTGTCCCGCGGCGAGGGCCGGCGTACCGTCGCGGAGCTGCTGGAGCGTTTCCATTTGACGGAGGCGGCGAAGAAGCCCGCGTCCACCTACTCCGGAGGTATGAAGCGCCGTCTCGACATCGCGATGACGCTCGTCGGCAATCCGAGGATCATCTTCCTCGACGAGCCGACCACCGGGCTCGATCCGCGGAGCCGCCACAACACGTGGCAGATCATCCGTGAACTGGTCTCCGGTGGCGTCACCGTCTTCCTCACCACCCAGTACCTGGAGGAGGCCGACGAGCTCGCCGACCGCATCGCGGTCCTGAGCGACGGCAAGATCGCCGCTGAGGGAACCGCCGACGAGCTGAAGCGGCTCATCCCGGGCGGGCATGTGCGGCTGCGGTTCGCCGCCCCCGCCGCCTACCAGTCGGCGCTCCTGGCACTGAGTGAGGCCACCACCGACGACGCGGCACTGGAGAGGCAGGGGCACGGCGACGGCAGCCGGCGCGAGCTGCGTTCCATCCTCGACTGGCTGGACTCTTCCGGCTTCGCCCTGCGGGAGGTGACCAGGGACGACGAGGCACTGGCGCTCAAGATCCCCAGTGACGGCAGCCAGCGCGAGCTGCGTTCCATCCTCGACTGGCTGGACGCGGTCGGGATCGAGGCGGACGAGCTGACCGTGCACACCCCCGACCTCGACGACGTGTTCTTCGCCCTGACGGGCGGTCTGGCCCAGCCCCGGAAGGAGACCGTCCGATGAGCTCCCTGTCCCTGGCGGTACGCGACTCGACGACGATGGTGCGCCGCAATCTCCTCCACGCGCGGCGCTACCCGGCGCTCACCCTGAACGTCGTGCTGACGCCGCTGATCATGCTGCTGTTGTTCGTGTACGTCTTCGGCGATGTGATGAGCGCGGGCATCGGCGGCGGAGGTGCCGACCGCTCCGAGTACATCGCCTACATCGCCCCGGGCATCCTGATGATGACCATCGGCACCACGCTGGTGGGCACGTCGGTGTCCGTCGCGGACGACATGACCGAGGGCATCATGGCCCGGTTCCGCACGATGGCGATCCATCGCGGTTCGGTCCTCATCGGGCATGTGGCGGGCAGTGTGCTGCGGTCGATGATCAGCGTGACCCTGGTCGGTGCCGTCGCCGTGGCCATCGGGTTCCGGTCGGCGGACGCCACGGTCCTGGAGTGGGTGGCGGCGTTCGTGCTGCTCATCCTGGTCGCCCTGGCGTTCACCTGGATGGCGATCGCGGTGGGGATGGCCAGCCCGAACGGCGAGGCGGCGGGCAACAACGCGGTGCCGCTGGTCATCCTGCCGTTCATCTCCAGCGCCTTTGTCCCGGTCGACGCTATGCCGGGCTGGTTTCGTCCGATCGCCGAGTACCAGCCGTTCACGCCGGCCATCGAGACCCTGCGCGGCCTGCTGCTCGGCAGCGAGATCGGGCACAACGGGTGGCTCACTCTGGCCTGGTGCCTGGGTCTGGCCGTCCTCGGCTACTTCTGGTCGAAATCACTGTTCACCCGCGAATCGCGGTAAGAGCACGGGCTGAATCCCCCGCAGCCCGTCCCGCCCCGGGGCGGAGTACTCCGCCCCGGGGCGATCCTTTGATCGCCCCCCCCGTGCCTCACCACCCTCCGCCTCGCCTGCCCTGCGGCCGCAGGCCTTTCGCCGTGCCCGGACGACACCGGCAGAACCCGGCCGCCTCTTACGCGCACACGTTCCAACGTCGTTTCGGCAATCCTCACGAAGGGAGACCGACGCTGTGTCCACCGCGACGATCGACGACCAGGGGAAAGGGCACCATGTGTTCGACCGTGCTCACTGGCAGGACCGCCTCGATGTGTTGCGTTCCCGGTACCACGTGCCGGGGGCGGCACTCGCGGTGCTGGTGGACGGTGAGATCCACGAGCTGGTCAGCGGCGTACTGCACCGGGACACCGGGGTGCGGGTGACCGCGGACTCGGTGTTCCAGTCCGGTTCGATCGCCAAGGTGTACACGGCGACGCTGGTGATGCAGCTGGTCGACTCGGGCCGGCTGCGGCTCGACACCCGGGTGGTGGACGTACTGCCGGACTTCTCGGTCGCCGATGACAAGGTCACCAAGACCGTGACGGTCGGGCAGCTGCTCAGCCACACCAGCGGGATCGGCGGGGAGTTCACGCATGACACCGGCCGCGGCGACGACTGCCTGGCCCGCTATGTCGAAGCGTGCGCCGAGGTGGGCCAGGACTGTCCGCCGGGGACCATCGTGTCCTACTGCAGCACCGGTTACGCCATCCTCGGCCGCATCGTGGAGGTGATCACAGGGCAGACCTGGGACGACGCACTGCGCGACCGGCTGCTGACACCGCTGGGGCTGGAGCATTCGATGACCCTTCCGGAGGAGGCGCTGCGGTTCCGGGTGGCGATGAGCCATGTCGGCGAGCTGGAGGACGAACCGGAGCCCGCGCCGGTGTGGGACATGCTGCCCCGGTCGGCCGGCCCGTACGGGCGGGTCCTGGTCACCGCCGGAGACGTGGTGCGCTTCGCGCGGATGCACTTGGAGGGCGGACTCGCGCCGGACGGAACGCGCGTGCTGTCGGCCCGGTCCGCGGCGACCATGCGTGAGCGGGTGGCCGACTGCCGGGACCCGTGGTCGTTCATGGCGAACGGGTGGGGGCACGGGTGGGCGCTGTACGACTGGGACGGTGTCACCGGTTACGGTCACGACGGGGCCGTGGTGGGGCAGTTCTCGTATCTGCGGGTGGTGCCCCGGAGCGGCGTCGTCGCCGCTCTGCTGACCAACGGAGGCAGTGCGACGAGCTTCTTCGTCGACCTGTTCCAGGAGCTGCTCGGGGAGCTGGCCGGGGTGCGGCTGCCCGACGCGTTCGCGCCTCCCGAGGAACCCCGGACGGTCGATGTGGGCGCGCTCGCGGGCACGTACGAGCGGGAGGGCGTACGCATCACGATCAGTGAGCGTGACGGTGAGCCGAGGGTGCGGCTGGAGCTGACCGGCGGGGTGGCGCAGTACTCGCCGCCCATCGAGTCGGATCTGGTGCCGGTGTCCGACTCGGTGCTCGCCATGCCGGGGATCGGTCCGGTGAGCGCGCCGTGGCTGCCACTGGTCTTCGGGACGCTTCCGGATCGTACGCCCTATGTCTACTTCGGCATGCGGGCGTCCCCGAAAATCTCCTGAGGCAGGGCCACTTCGGGGCTCAGCGGCTCTGACGGGGTTCGGGCAGTCCTCGCCGGTCGAGCTTGCCGTTGGGGCCGAGCGGGAGGCGGTCGAGGACGACGAAGGCGGAGGGGACCATGAAGGCGGGGAGCCGGCCGGCGACGAACCGGCGCAGTCGCCTCGGATCGAGACCCCCTCCGGGTTCTTCCGGGTCCGGTGCGGCGGGTACGAGATGGGCGACGAGGCTGCCGCCGCCCGAGCCGCGTCCTCGACTGAGGGTCACCACGGCTTGGGCGACGCCGGGGTGGTCGGTCAGTACGGCTTCGATCTCGGCGGGCTCGATGCGGATCCCTCGGATTTTCATCTGGGTGTCGGCACGCCCGAGGTGCTCCAGTTGCCCGTCCGCGTTCCAGCGGGCCAGGTCGCCCGTGCGGTACATGCGCTCCCCCGGCAGGCCGAACGGGTCGGCGACGAACCGTTCGGCGGTCAGGTCGGGCCTGGCGTGGTAGCCGCGGCCGATCGAACCCGCCACGTACAGCTCCCCGGTGACGCCGGGTGGCACCGGGGCGAGGCCGGGGCCGAGCACGTAGGCGCGCATGTTGCCGAGCGGGCGGCCGATCGGCACGCTGCCGGCGGCGGGGCGCTCGCGGGGGACGACGTACGTCGTGGCGTAGAAGCTCTCCGTCTGCCCGTAGGCGTTGACCACTTGCGTGCCGGGCATCGTCGCGTGCACCTGCTGCACCAGCGCGGCCGGCAGCGGCTCACCGGCGAACATCAGCACCTCCACGCCGACCCGCTCGGTGATCCTCTCCAGCATCTCGGCGAGCATCGAGGGGACGGTGTGGACGACGCTGCCGCTCCATCCGCCGCGTTCCGCGAGGACGAGAATGTCGCGGACCACCTCGACGGTTGCGCCGGTGCTCAGCGCGGCGAACACCTCGAAGACCGACACGTCGAAGTTGATGGAAGTCCCCGCCAGCAGGCGTCCCCCCGGTCGCAGGCCGGCGGTCATGGCCAGCCGGCAGACGCCGTTGACCACGTTGGCGTGGGTGATTGCAACGCCTTTGGGCGTGCCCGTGGAGCCCGATGTGTACATCAGGTACGCCAGGTTCTCCGGGTGCAGCGGAGGCCGTGCCGGATCGCCGTCGGGGTCCGGTGCGACGCTGTCGAGGTCGAAGGACTCCAGGTAGTGGCAGGGGACGCCGTGAGCGGGCAGCGTCGTGGCGGTCGAGGCGTCCGTGAGGATGAGGCCGGGTGCGGCATCGGAGAGCAGGAAGTCCAGCCGCCGGCTGGGGTAGCGGGGGTCGATCGGCACATATCCGGCACCGGACTTGAGGATCCCCAGCAGTGCCACCACGAGGTCGGCCGAGCGGGGCAGCGCCAGGCCCACCAGCGCTTCCGGGCCGAGTCCGTCCCGGATCAGCGCGGCTGCCAGCCGGTCGGCCCTGGCATTCAGATCCCGGTAGGTCAGCGACCGGCCGCCGGACACGACCGCCACCGCGTCCGGTGTGGCGAGGACCTGGCGCTCCACCAGTTGCGGGATGGTCAGCCGGGGCGTGGGGACCGCCGTGTCGACCAGTTCCTCCAGCAGCCGGTACCGCTCGGCCGCGTCCAGGACGTCGACCTCTGCCAACCGCAGACCGGGGTCCGCCACCAGCTGTTCCAGTACCCGGACGAACCGGCCGGCGAGTCTCTCCACCGCCGTCCGCTCGAACAGGTCGGATGCGTACTCGATCGCGCCGACCGGCTCCCGGCCGCCCGCGCCGGTGGCCACCATGACGGCGAGGATCGGCTCGTCTCTCGCTGCGGGCGTGCCGGCCGGCTCCTCGGTCACGGTCAGGCCGGGCAGGTCGAGGAGTGGCGTGGTGCGGTGGCGGCGTGCGAGTGCCGTCGGAGGCAGCGGAAGGGGAAGGGAGCGGTGCGGGCCGGATGCGTCGAGGGCCTCTTCCCGGGCGTCGGGGTCCCGGTCCCGTACGGCGTCGAGGAGGATGCCGAACGGCGGGTTGGCCGACAGATCCGCGCGCCCCAGCCGGATGGTGACGTACGGGTCGTCCGAGCCCGCTGCCCCGGCTCGGTCACTGGCCGTGCTCAGTGAAGCGGTCGGTGTGTCAGTGCCGCCCCCCAGGTGGTGCCAGAGCACGGCGAGTGCCGTGCGCAGGACCATGGCGGTGGTCGCGTGCCGGTCCTTCGCCAACGCGGCGGCTCCGTCGAGGAGTTCGGGCCGGAGGGGGAAGTGCACCGTGTCGCGGAGGTGGGGTGCGGCCGGCTGGGGCACGGCGTCGGCGGGCGGCGGGGCGCGGTCGGGCCAGTCCGGCAGGGCGCCGTCGCGCCGCGCGGTGTACGCGATCGGCAGGTCGCGTACCAGGGGCTCGAGGAGTTCCCCGTCCGCCGAGCCGGGGCGCAGCACCAGAACCAGTACGTGCACGCCGGGCGCACACGCCAGCACCTGCGCCCGGACCGGGATGTCATCCGCCGCGCCGAAGCGGTGCTGTGCCGCGTCCCGTAGCGCGCGCGGCACGTCCCGCTCCACCAGTTCGCGCACCGGCACGTCGAGCGGGAACCCGGCCGCCGGCCCGGTGCGCGGACCGTGGTGGCGCGCCACCGCGTCCCCGATCGCCGCCGCGAGGGCCGCCCTGTCGAGGGGCCCGGTCATCCGCCATGCCCAGGTGGTGCTGTCCGTCGACGGCTCGTCCTGCCGATGGACCGGCTCCGCGGGGCGCCGTACGGGCGGCAACGGGATCATGCGTGGCTACTCCTTCTCGCTCCGGCGGTCGAGGGCCTGGCCGAGCCGTGCGGCAGCGGAACGGGGCTGCTGTCCCGCCGACGGGACGCCCGGGAGCGAGCGTTCGGCCCCGGCCCGTCCCGGCTTCCGCGGTCCGCTGAGGGCTTTCACTCCCGCAGTTCGAGGGTGCAGCACTTGACGCTTCCGCCGGCCTTGAGGAGCTCGGTCAGGTCGGCGCCGACCGGGGCGTAGCCGCGGTCGCGCAGACGCCCGGCGAGCCCGACGGCCTGCTGCGGCAGTATCACGTTCTTTCCGTCGGACACCGCGTTGAGGCCGAAGACGACGGCGTCCGCTTCATCGGCCAGAACGGCGTCAGGGAATCGCGCGGAAAGAATGGCCCGGCTTTCCGCGGAAAACGCGTCCGGATAGTACATGATTTCGCCGTGACCGAGCACGGCGAGAGCCGTGTCGAGGTGGTAGAACCGCGGGTCGACGAGCGTCAGGGACACCACGGGGCGGCCGAAGAACTCCTGCACTTCGCGGTGGGCCCTCGGGTCGCTGCGAAAACCGCTGCCGGCCAGGATCTCCGTGCCGGTGAAGAGGAAATCGCCCTCGCCCTCGTTGATGTACTCGGCCTGGCGCACCTCGGACCAGCCGGCGCCGCGGAACCAGTCGAGGTACGCCGCCGACTCGTCGACCCGCTCCTGGTTGCGGAACCTGGCGACGAGCGCCCTGCCGTCCACGACCATCGCACCGTTCGCCGAGAAGACCATGTCGGGCAGGCCCGGCGTCGGTTCGATCAGTTCCACGTCGTGGCCGAGCGTGCTGAAGGTGTCGTGCAGCCGCTTCCACTGCTCCTGACCGAGCTCGGCGGACGTGGGCCGGGCGGGGTCCATCCAGACGTTGATCGAATAGGTGACGTCGAAATACGTCGGGCGGCACATGAGGTAACGCCGCCGCGTGGCCACCTTGTTGCGAGCCGGACGTCGCTCCGTGTTTTGCTGCAATGGCTTGAGTCCTTTGCGCTCGAAGTTGTTCCGGAATGGCGGGAATCAGCGTGCCGAAACGCTGCGTGCACACAAGCGGGAACTGGCGCGGGGGGGGGGACTGCGGACCGGATCCGGTCCGGGGCACGCTGCCATTGTCCCGTCGACGGGACAGCCGATATTCCCATAGCGGCGCAGCGTCGGGAAGACGATAGCAATTGGCCGTAGCTGCCTGTAGCGTTCAGCGGGACGCACTCGAATTCGCCAAGTGTTCCGGACGCCCGCAGAAGCCTCGGCAGTCTGCGCACCGGTTCCATTTCCTCTGGTGACGACGATCCGGACGTTCGTACCTGCCACTGTGCCGCCCGTCGACGCGGGCGGGCGAGCCGGTCCCGTTCCGTACGGTGCGCTGCGCACATCCGAAGAAAGGAAACCCATGTCCCGCCCTGTCAGTGAACTGCCGGGACTGCCCGTGACACGCCCCGCGGGCTGCCCCTTCGATCCGCCCCAGGAACTGGC
Organism: Streptomyces griseus subsp. griseus; assembly: GCF_000720255.1. GTDB lineage: Bacteria > Actinomycetota > Actinomycetes > Streptomycetales > Streptomycetaceae > Streptomyces > Streptomyces griseus_I. The sequence goes on from NZ_JOJE01000055.1 coordinate 30,097, forward strand.
GAAGCTACGCGAGGAAGAGCCCGTCGTGCGGATGGTCTTCCCCGACGGACACACCGGCTGGCTGGTGACCAGTCACGAACTCGTCCGCGCCGTACTGGAGGACAACCGCTTCAGCGCGAGGTTCGAGCTCATCCACTCCCCGCTGCCCGGAGCGGGCACCAAGGGGATGCTGCCGCCTGCCCCGCCCGGGATGTTCGGCGGGATGGACCTTCCCCAGTCGGCCCGCTACCGCAGCCTGCTCAAGCCCCGGTTCAGCAGCCGCCAGATGATGCGGCTGTCCGGGCGGATCCAGGAGATCGCGGACGAGTACCTGGACGCCATGGAGGAGCACGGCCCGCCGGTGGACCTGGTGGAGGCGTACGCACTGCCCATCCCCGCTCTGGTGATCTGCGAGCTGCTCGGCGTTCCCTACTCCGACCGCGAGTCGTTCCAGAGCAATGCGATAGGCGTGAACAACAACGACCTCCCGACGGAGGAGCAGTGGGCCTGTCTCGTCGCCATTCAGGAGTACCTGACCGAGCTGGTGGTGGCCAAGCGCACCAAGCCGGGTGACGACCTGATGAGCGAGCTCACGGCCACCGACCTCACGGACGAGGAGATCGCCAACATCGCGGCGTTGATGCTGGGCGCGGGTTTCGAGACCACCGCCAACATGATCGCCCTGGGTACGTGGGTGCTGCTGCGCAATCCCGGCCAGCTCGCCGCCTTCCGGTCCGACCCGGACCTCATCGACCCGGCCGTCGAGGAGCTGCTGCGCTATCTGACCATCACGCACACGGGTGCGCGGGCGGCGCTGGAGGACGTCGAACTCGGCGGTCAGCTGATCAAGGCGGGCGAGAGCATCGCGCTGTCGAACCAGGCGGCGAACCGGGACCCGAAGAAGTTCCCCGACCCGGACATCCTCGACCTGCAGCGGCAGGCCGCGGGGCATGTGGCCTTCGGCCGCGGCGTCCATCTGTGCATGGGCAAGGACCTGGCGCGCGTCGAGATGCGGGTCGCCCTTCCCGCGCTGTTCAACCGGTTCCCGACCCTGCGCATGGACATCGCGCCCGAGGACGTGCCGCTCAGGTTCAACTCGGACGTCTTCGGCGTGGACCGCCTCCCCGTCGCCTGGGACCGGACGTAGCCGATGGAGCTCGTCGTGGACCGGGAGCGTTGTATCGGTGCCGGCATGTGTGTGCTGACCGCTCCCGATGTGTTCGACCAGGACGACGAGGACGGGAAGGTGCTGCTGCTCGACCCCGTGCCGCCACGCCGGGCCGCCGGGACGGCGGTCAGGCAGGCGGCTCACCTGTGCCCGATGGGCGCGATCACCCTCGTCCCGGGCGACGGCCCGTGATGACGCACCGCGAAGTCCGGGCGACGCGGTCGCCTGCCGGATTCTGACAGCGTTCGGAGCCCGGCCGCACGGGTGGCACCGGCGCCGGCCGCGTCACCCGCGCACGCCATCCAGCGGCGCCGTGCCGCCCTCCCGGCACTTCGGGGTCGGATCCCGGCCCACCCCCCCCGCGCGTGCCGGCGCCGCATCGCGTCGGCTCGGCCCGGAAGGGCTCGCCCCGCGGCGTCACCACACATGAATGGAGCACGCACCATGACCGAACGCGCCGTGCCGGACGACAGGACACTGCCCATCCCGCGCACCTGCCCCTTCTCCCCGCCCGCGCAGTACGCCGAGTTGCGGGAGAAGGAGCCGGTCTCCCGCTTCCGGCTGCCGAACAAGGACGAGGCCTGGGTCCTGACCCGCTACGCGGACATCCGCGCGATACTCGCCGATCCCCGGTTCAGTTCGGACGTCAGGCTGCCGGGATATCCGTTCTTCACCCCGGAGAGGCCCAGTGAACAACCGATCCAGCTGCTGATCCACATGGATCCCCCCACGCACAACGAAGCCCGCCGCAGGGTGATCAGCGAGTACACCGCGAAACGGACCCGGGACCTACGGCCCCGGGTCCAGCGCATCGTCGACGAGCGGCTCGACGCGATCGTGCGGGGCCCGCGGCCGGTCGATTTGGTGGCGGAGTTCGCCGTTCCCGTGCCGGCGCTGGTGATGTTCGAGCAGCTCGGGATCCCGCGCGCCGACCACCAGTGGTTTCTGTCCACGAACTCCCTGCTGATCAGCGGCCTGACCTCGGAGTCCGAGCGGGACGAGGCGTTCGGCGCGCTCAGCGGCTACTTGCTGGACCTGATCGAGAAGAAGGAGAGCGATCCGGGCGACGATCTGCTCAGCAGGCAGATCGCCAAGAACAAGGAGAGCGGCGACTACGACCGCTCGTGGCTGACGGGCCTGGCGCTGCTGCTGTTCATCGGCGGCTCCGAGAACATGGCCAGCATGATCTCGCTCGGCGCGATGATGCTGCTGCGGCACCCCAAGGAGCGCGCGCGGATCACCGCGGACCCGTCGCTGACCCCGCAGTTGGTGGAGGAGATGCTGCGCTACTTCACCATCGCCGAACTGACGATGACCCGCGTGGCGACCGAGGACGTCGAGGTGGGCGGCAAGCTGATCCGTGCGGGAGAGGGTCTGGTGGCGCTGACCAACGCGGCCAACCACGATCCCGAGGCGTTTCCCGAGCCGGACGTCTTCGACATCGACCGCCCGGCTCGCAGCCACCTGGCCTTCGGGTTCGGTCCGCACCAGTGCCTCGGGCAGAGCCTGGCGCGTCTGGAGTTCCAGATCGTCTTCGACTCGCTGTGCGCCCGTATCCCGGAGATGGAGCCGGCCGTCCCGCTCGAGGAGTTGAGGTACAAGAGTGACGACGAGGGCGTCTTCGGTCTCGTCGAACTCCCCGTCACCTGGTAGCCGGCGACCCGTCCCGAACGCGCTACCGGAGGCAGTGTGCCTCCGGTAGCGCGTTCCGTTCATCGCGTGCCGAGGTGCCGGTTGACGATGGTGCCGATCCGCGCCGCGGGCGCCGAGTCGCACAGGGACGCGTGGTCGGCCTCGATGTCGTACACCTCGATGTTCCCCGTGATGTGCTGCCTCCAGTGCCCGTCGTCCCCGGCGTACCTGCCGTCCGTGCTCAGTGTGGCCCGGAAGAACAGCGCGTCGCCCGAGTACGTGGGCGAGGTGAAGTCCCGCAGGAGCCGCATGTGGTTGGTCCAGGCGACCGCCGCCGTCCGCACCACCGCGCGTACGCCGTCCGGGCCGACCATGTCGCCGACGTAGTCGCTCAGCACGCCCTCGACATCCTGCTGCGGAGGCACCTCGGCCTCGTGGAAGTAGGTGCTGGGCGCACAGTCCAGCAGTCCCAGCAGCCCCACCTCGTGGCCACGCCGCTCCAGTTCGGCGGCCATGGCGTGCGCGGCCGTACCGCCGAAGGACCAGCCGAGCAGGTGGTAGGGCCCCTCGGGCTGGATCTCCTGGATCTGCCGCAGGCAGCCGTCGACGAACTGCTCCATGGACGCGGGCGACGGCGCCCCGCTGAAGGCCGGAGCCTGGAAGGCGTACACCGGCCGGTCCCGCACGTGCGGTGCGAAGTTGAGGTACGACCAGCCGAGCCCGAAGCCGGGCTGGACGAACCAGAGCGGCTCCCCGCCGCCTCCTGACCGGATCGTCAGCAACCGCGCGAAGGGGTCCTCGACCTGCGAGCCGGCGCCGGGACGCAGCCGGTCGGCGAGCTCGGCGACGGTGGGCCGCTCGAACACCACCCGGATCGGCAACGCGATGCCGAAGGCCGCGTCGATCCGGCCGATGAGCTGCGTCGCCAGCAGCGAATGCCCGCCGAGCGTGAAGAAGTTGTCGTCGATGCCCACCCGGTCCAGGCCGAGCACCTCGGCGAACAGTGCGGCGACGCGCCCCTCGTGCGCCGTGCGCGGTGCCCGGTAGGCCTCGCCGGTGAACTCGGGCTCGGGCAGCGCCGCCCGGTCGAGTTTCCCGTTCGGTGTCAGCGGCAGCCGGTCCATCGGCACGATCGCGGCGGGGACCATGTATTCCGGCAGCCGCTGCGCCACGTGTCCGCGCAGCTCGCTCACGGTCAGGGTGTCGTCGCCTGCGAGGACCGCGTACGCGACGAGTTGCTTGCTGGAGCCCCGGCCGTCGCGGGCGATCACAACCGCCCGCTCCACCGCCGGGTGCTCCGCGAGCGCGGCCTCGATCTCCCGGGGCTCGACGCGGAAGCCCCGCACCTTCACCTGGGAGTCGTTGCGGCCGGCGAACTCGAGGTGGCCGTCGGGGGTGCGCCGGGCCAGGTCACCGGTGCGGTACATCCGGTCACCGGGCGGCCCGTACGGATCGGCGACGAAGCGTTCCGCGGTCAGTCCGGGGCGGCCGTAGTAGCCGCGGCCGACCCGGCCCGCGACGTACAGTTCGCCCACCGCGCCCGCCGGGACCGGGTTCAGAGCACCGTCCAGGACATACACACGCATGTTGCTCAGCGGCGTCCCGATGGGCATGCCGCCCTCGCCGTCCCAGTCGTCGGGGACGTCGAACGTCATGGCGTAGAAGTCCTCGGTCTGCCCGTAGCCGTTGATGACGCGCACTCCGGGCATGGCGGCACGGATCTTGTGCAGCAGCGCCGTGGGGAAGGCCTCCCCGGCCAGCACCACCGTGTCCAGGCGCAGCTCGTCGGTGCGCCGGTCGAGCAGCTCGCCCAGCGCCGAGGGAACGGTGTGCACCACGCGCCCCTCCCAGTCGCCGCCCGTGCCGAGAACCAGGACGTCCCGGACCATCTCGACGCATCCGCCGGTGCTCAGGGTGAGGAAGTACTCGAACACCGAGATGTCGAAGTTGATCGACGCGGCGCCCAGCATGCGCGACTCGGGTCCGGATCCGAGGATCTCCGCCAGCCGCGTCACCGGGTTGACCACGTTCGCATGGGTGAGCGCCGCGCCCTTCGGCGTGCCCGTGGACCCCGAGGTGTACATCACGTACGCCAGGTTGTCCGGCCGCAGCGCCTTCGGCAGCACGGAGAGGTCCGCCTCCCCGTGCAGGTCGATGTCCTCCAGATGGAGCCGCGCGCCGTGCGTCATGGGCAGCTCGGGCGCGGTCGCCCGGTCGGTGAGGACGAGCACCGGGCGGGCGTCGTCCAGCATGAACACCAGACGGTCGCTGGAGTACTTGGGGTCGATCGGCAGGTAGGCCGCGCCGGCCTTGAGGATCCCCAGCATGGCGGCGAGCAGGTCCGCGGTCCGGGGCAGCGCGAGACCGACGAGGGACTCCGGCCCGACTCCGTGTCGCGCCAGCGCGCATGCCACACGGTCGGCCCTGCTGTTCAGCTCCCGGTACGTCCAGGCGACGTCGCCGCACCGCACCGCGACGGAGTCGGGACTCGCCGCGGCCTGCCGCTCGATCAGCTGCGGAACCGTCACGTCGGGGACCGCGGCCGCGGTGTCGTTGAACGCCCGCAGCCACGCGCGGTCGGCCGGTTCGAGCGTGTCGATCGCGCTGACCCTGCGGCCGGGATCGGCAACGAGTTCCCGCAGGATACGCAGCATCCGGTCGCCGATCCCGGCCACGGCGTCGCGCTCGAACACGTCCTGCCGGTATTCCAGCGACAGCTGGAGCTGGGAGGTCGCCATGGCTATCACCGCCAGCGGGTAGTGCGTGCTGCCGGCGTAGGGGCGTATGCCGGTGCAGGTGATTCCGGCCCGGGTGCCGGCCTCGGTCAGGCCGGACTGGTCCATCGGGTAGGACTCGAAGACGACCAGGGTGTCGAAGAGC
>NZ_JOJE01000056.1 GCF_000720255.1 Streptomyces griseus subsp. griseus
GGACGGGGGCGGGCCGGGGACGGGGGCGGGCCGGGGACGGGGGCGGGCCGGGGACGGGGGCGGGCCGGGGACGGGGGCGTGTGCCACGCCCGGCCGTCCCCCGGTCGCGGGAGCGTCGGCGTTCCCCCGTCCGGCCCGGTCTTCTGACCCGTTCGGGCGACTGCGATCGCGGTGTCGTGCGCCTCTTCCTAGCGTTTCGGTCATCGAGGTGCATTCCGGCGCTCGCGGAAGAAGTCCGCGGCTGCTCCTCGCAGACCCGGAGGATCCACCATGCGCGCGATACCCGTCGCTTCGGCCGCACTGCTGGGCGTCGGCGCCCTGGCCTCCTGCGCCCCGGGCGCCGTCGCGGGCCACGGCGACCACTACGTCATGTCCGTCGGCTACGACGTCGTGCCCTCGACCGTCGCTCCGGGCGGACAGGTCACTCTGCTCGTGGACCGCGACACCAGCGGCTGCCGGGGGCGCGTGGTGGTGTCGTCGGACGTCTTCGACGCCGTCACCGTCGCACCGAGGGCGTCGAGAGCGACGGCCCGGGTCGACCGGGACGCCCTGCCCGGAGCGGTGTACCGGGTGACGTTCACCTGCGGGAGCCTGGGCGCGGTCAAGGACCTGACCATCGCGGGCGGCCGTGCGTCCGGCTCGACTCCGTTCCCCCGGGGCGTGCACGCCGGTGGGGGCGGCAGCAGCGCCGGGCTCGATCTCGGGGACGTGGCGCTGGGAACCGTACTCGTCGCCGGTTCGGTCGGGACCGCGTACCGCTTGTCGCGCCGACGCACGGGCGAGAGGGGCGTCTGAGAGGCGACCCTTCCATGCCTCGCAGACGCCCTGCAGACCTCCACCCCGGACCCTTGCTCGGATCCGGGGCGGGCGGACGTGCGTCTCAGATCCGCTTCTCGGAGCGGCGGCGCATCCAGAACACGCCACCGCCGATGACGGCCGCGGCCACGAGCCCGCCGCCGATGGCCATGTCGGTCGGTGTCGCGCCGCTGGACGTGCTGCCGCCGAGACCGCCGCGGACACCGCCGAGGACGGTGAAGGCCGCGTCACGGGTCAGTGGGGCACGCCCGTTGCAGCTGACCGTGATGCTGTAGGGCCCCGGGTTGGCGTTGTCCCGGATGGTCGCCTTTCCGCTCGCGGTGCCGTTGGTGCCGCCGACCTTGCGCAGGGTCACCGGCGAGGTGAACGCCGGGGAGGTGGCCGAGCCGCCGTCCGGGCATCCGTCGACCGTCACGGTCAGCTGACCGCCCCGGGCGATCACGCTGGGCATGGCGACGATGTTGCTGACGGTGCCGGTGTTGCTGTTCCCACCGCCGTGCCCGCCGAAGCCGTTGCCACCCCCGTTGCCACCGTTTCCGCTGCCGTTCCCCCCGTTGCCACCGTTTCCGCTGCCGTTCCCCCCGTTGCCACCGTTTCCGCTGCCGTTCCCCCCGAAGCCATTGCCGTTCCCGCCGAAGCCGTTGCCTCCCCCGTCACCGCCATTGCCGCCATTGCCGGCGTTGCCGGCGTTGCCGGCGTTGCCGTTACCGCCGTCGCCGCCGTCGCCGCCGTCGCCGCCGTTGTTGACGTAGGCGTTGGCGCCGCTGTTGTCCATACCGTCCGCGACGGCCGCCGGGGCGGCCAGGCCGAGGACGCAGACCACGGCGGCCGAGACCGCCAGGGCACGAGGAGTACGCATGTGAACCTCCGCGGAAGACGCCCCGGGACCCGTCCCCGGTCGATCGGCGAGAAAGCGCCTCCCGGAAAAACCCTCAGATGCCTTTCCCGGGACCGCATTTCGGGAATGGTCCGTCCCGGTGAGGTGACACGCCGTGAGAAAACCATGCGATGCGATATCGCCGCAGGTCACGGACCGTCAGAAAAATCCCGGCCGGGTGCGACTCGTATGGCGCACCGGCTGGCACCCGGGCCACCCGTTCGCATTCGTCCCGTCGCCGCTCACGCGCGGCGGACTTAGCGTTCTCATATGCGCGATTGACGCGGCGACGGCCGCGTCGAGAGGGGATGGCGAATGTCTGCGTTCGAGCTGTCCGAAGTGGCCGAAGAGGAGGAGCGGCGGAGGAAGCGCGCCCCGTGGGGCGTGATAGCGCTTGTTCTGCTGACCGGTCTGGCGCTCATTCGCAATGGTTCGGGGGAGTTCGACGTCGGGCCGCCGCAGCCCGCGTCGGCGGCCGCCGCGGACAGCCGTACCTCCCAGAGCACGTTCGCCAACCCGGCGGCGCTGCCGTACGCGGTGCCCGCCCGGGTGCGGATCCCCTCGATCCAGGTGGACGCACCCGTGATGCCGGTCGGCCTGGACGCGGACGGCTGGGTCGGCGCGCCGCCCGCGGACGACCCGAACCTGGCCGGCTGGTTCACCGGCGCGGTGTCGCCCGGTGAGAAGGGCACGGCGGTCATCGTCGGGCATGTCGACAACTTGCGGGGCCCGGCCGTGTTCTACGGACTCGGGGCGCTGAAGAAGGGAAGTCGCGTCGAGGTGGTGCGGGGGGACGGGAAGACCGCGGTTTTCGAGTTCTACGGCATCGAGGTCTTCGCGAAGAGCAACTTCCCCGGCGACCGCGTCTACGCCTCCAAGGGGACTCCGGAACTCCGGGTCATCACCTGCGGCGGTGGTTTCTCCAAGCAGAACGGCTACGACGGCAACGTCGTCGCCTTCGCCCGCCTGGTCGAGGTCCGCTGAGCGTTCCCCGGCCGGGCGGGCGAGGCCCGTGCCCGTCCGCTAGGCGAACTGCCGGCGCGGGACGGTGATGTGGTAGCCGTCGTCCAGCAGTTGTGGCAGATAGGCGCGCAGCGCCCGCACACTCTGCGAGCGGTCGCCCCCGGCGTCGTGCGAGAGCACCACCACGCCGGGGGCGGCGCCGTGTTCGACCCGGTCGATGATGGTGCGGGTGCCCGGGCTGGTCCAGTCGAGGGTGTCGACGGTCCAGGCGAGCGGTTCCATACCGAGTTCGGAGCCCAGTTGGAAGGCCGCGCGGTTCCAGGCGCCGTAGGGCGCGCGGAACCACTGGGGGCGTTCGCCGTACGCGTCCTCGATGACGTCGCACGTGCTCTCCATCTCGGCGCGGATACGACGGCGGGTGAGGCTGGTCAGCAGGGGGTGCGACCAGGTGTGGTTGCCGACCACGTGGCCCTCGTCGGCCATGCGCGCCAGCAGGTCCTTGTTGTCGGCGGCCATCTCCCCGCAGACGAAGAACATCGCGCGGACGTCGTACTCGCGCAGCGTGTCCAGGATGCCGGGAGTGTAGCGGGGGTCGGGGCCGTCGTCGAAGGTCAGCACCATGGTGCGGCCGCGTCCGGACAGGCGCAGCAGCGGCTCGCGCCGTACCCGGGGGTGGAGCGGCGTTCTGTGTGACGAGCCGTATCCGGTCAGGGGCTGGAGACGGTAGGCGGAGGGGCTCTCCGGGACGCGGCGCACGGGGGCGCCTCCGGCGGGGGCCGTGGCACGTCCGGCGGGAGCGGCGGCGCCCTTGGCGGCGTCCGTGGCGCCCGGGGCGGGGGCCGGTCCGTCCGCCGTGCCCAGCGCGTACAGCCCGGCCGTACCGGCCGCCCCCACAGCGGCGGCACCGGCGAGCAACGCCCGGCGCCGCGTGAGCAACTGATCCTTCTTCATGTGTCATCAGTCGACCGCCAAAAGCCCGACCCACCCCGGCGACACCGGCACGGCGGCACGTTTCCACCCGCCCGGCTCACCCGGCTTGCGGATCAGCGGTGGCGCACCAGCGGGAAGGGGAGGGTCTCGCGGGGTCAGACCGGTGGGGAACATGACCAGGCGGTCGATGCCGATACCGAGGCCGCCGGTGGGCGGCATGCCGGACGCGGACCTGTTCGGGCAGGTCGGAGCCCGCACCGTCGGGCCCGGCCTCGTCCCCTCCGTCGAGGCCGAGCGCCGACAGCGGCGGCAGGCCTTCGGTGGTCGCAGGGCGCTGCCAGCCCTGCGAGTGCCCCTTTCCCCAGAGTTTGTGCAGCGACGGTACGGAGACGAAGGCCTCGGCGATGGCGGAGGCGAGGCCGATGCGGGCGAGGGAAGCGGCCTCGCCCTAGCAGGGGAAGCGCGGGTACCACTCGGGGCGGTACTTGGCGTTGGAGCGGTACAGGGCGATCCGGCGGACGCCCGGTTTCGGGGCGGCTGCGGCCAGTTCGGCGACCATGAACTTGCCCCAGGGCACGAAGGAGAGCAGACCTGCCCGTCGGTACTGAGGGCACCTGCGCGGCCACGCCCGGCGAGAGGTCCCGGCGTCCGGGCGGACCTGCGGCTTCCGATAGCCTCGGAGCCGTGACGAACCATCACGCACATCAGTTCGAGCTGGGGACGGACGGGCCGAAGGTCATCGTGGTCGGCCTGGACGGCTCCGACTCGTCCTTCCGGGCCGCGGCCTACGCGGCGGGGCTGGCCCGGCGGCAGCGGGCGCTGCTCGCTGTCGTGTACGTGCAGCCGGTGATGGCGGCGGGCGCGGCGATGGGGGCGCCGGTCGCGGGGACGACCGACGCGATCGCCGACGAGCTCGTGCGGGAGATCCGCGATGCCACCGAGCGGGTGAAGGGGGTGTTCGACGTGCGGTGGGAGTTCCACACCTTCCACGGCGACCCGTACAGCGGCCTGGTGAAGGCCGCGGACGAACTCAGGGCGGACGCGGTGGTCGTCGGCGCCTCGGAGCAGGCCGGCCACCGCATCGTCGGTTCCGTGGCCGTCCGCCTGGTGAAGGCGGGCCGCTGGCCGGTGACGGTGGTGCCGTAGCACTGCCCGGCGGGCGTCACGAGCTCCGCCACCACCGTCACGCGCTGCGCTACTCCCCCATCCTCAGCCCGTCCTTCGCCGCGCCCCTGCTCAGCACCACGTCCCGGATGCGGTCGCGGACGCCCGTCAGTTCGGCGCCCTGGGCGATCGCCTGGTTGATGTCGACGACGCGGCCGGCGTCCACGTCGAAGAGCTGAGGGAGGAACTCGGCCTTGGTGACCTCCCACCGTCCGCCCGGCTTCTTCGGCGGGGCGAAGGTGAAGCGGGCGAGGGTGGACTGGTTGCCGCGCGGGTCCCGGACGCCCTGGTAGTTGAACATTTCACCGGCGATCTGGTCCCCCATCCCGTAGACGACCCAGGTGCCGTTGACCTTCTCGTACGCCTGCGGGACGTGGGCGTGGGCGCCGAGGATCAGGTCGACGGCGGGACGGCCGTCGACGCGGGCGGCGGTGAGCCGCTGGGCGAGAGCCTGCTGCTGGGCGTCGGGTTCGTCCTGCCACTCGGTGCCCCAGTGCACCGACACGACGACCACGTCGGCGCCCGCCTGCCGCGCCGCCCGGGCGTCCGCGAGGATTGGCTGCTCGTCCATCAGGTTGACCGCCCAGGGCTGCCCCGGCGGGAACGGCATTCCGTTGGTGTCGTACGTGTAGGAGAGGTGGGCGACCTGCGCCGAGCCCGCGCGCAGGAGCGTGACGGTCCGGGCCTCGGCCTCCGTGCGCGCCGTTCCGGCATGGCGCACGCCCGCGCGGTCCAGCGTGTCCAGGGTGCGCACGATGCCCGCGGCGCCGTCGTCGAGGGAGTGGTTGGAAGCGGTTGAGCAGCCGTCGTAGCCCGCCGAGGCGAGACCCGCGGCCACCTCGGGCGGCGACTTGAAACTGGGATAGCCGGTGTAGTCGCCGTTCGCGCCGTACACGGTCTCCATGTGGCACAGCGCCAGATCGGCGCGGGAGACGATGGGCTGAACCCCGGCGAGCATCGGCCGGAAGTCGTAGCCCGCGCCCCCCGCGTCGAAGCCGGCCCGGTCGATGATCGAGCTGTGCGGCAGGACGTCGCCGGAGGCGACGAGCGTGAAGGCGCCGGTGCCGGCGGTCGGCGCGGGCCGTCCGGCCCCGGCGGGCGGTTCGTGGCGGTGGGCCTGGCATGCGGCGGCCGAGGCCAGGAGGGCCGTCAGGACCAGGGCCACCTGTCGTCTGCGTGCGATCATTCCTCACCCCGCTCAGGTCATATTTACGCACGAATAGGTACGATTTTGGCCGCCGCCGCAAACAGCCTCAGGCCCCCCACTCACCCATCCGGTGTGCGCGAGTGGCGGGATGCGACCGTTCGTCGAACCGTTCGTCGACGCGATCGACCGTCCGCCGCAGACCCGTGCGCACCCCCTGTCCCCGGCCGCCGCCCTGCGGTCCCATACGCGCATGACGGCCGGAACCACCCTCACGAACGGTACGAACGGGACGACCGCCGAGCACGAGCTCGCCGCACTCCAGCGCGAGCACGGCCGACCGCTCTTCGCGCTGCTGCTGAGGCTGTGTGACGGCGACCGGCAACGCGCCGAGGACCTCGTGCAGGAGACACTGGTGCGAGCCTGGCAGCACCCTGAGGCCCTGCGCGCGGACGCCTTCGACTCCGTACGGCCGTGGCTGCTCACCGTGGGGCGGCGGCTCGCGATCGACGCCCGGCGGGCCCGGCAGGCGCGCCCCGCGGAGGTGGGCGACGCGGTGCTCGAGCACGCGCCGGTGTGCGCCGACCACGCCGAACGGTCGGCCGCCACGCTGGATGTGCGGGAGGCTGTGAAGACTCTCACTCCCGAGCACCGTGACGTCCTGGTGCTCGTGTACTTCCACGGGGCGAGTGTGGCGGAGGCCGCGGCAACCCTGGGGATTCCGCCCGGTACCGTGAAGTCGCGCGCATACTACGCGCTACGAGCCCTGCGCAGGGTGCTTCCGGGATACGCGGCCGACCTGCGGTGAAACCAATGGAAGAGTCAAACCTCCGTAAAGCGCCTTGCTGAGAACCCCTGTTGAGTAATCGGCTGTCCTCATCCGTGTTCCGGACCGGGGGCCCGGGTTCGGGCGACGCGCACGCACCGGAGGAAGGCAGGAAGGGATGCTGCACAGAGGTCATCAGAGCACGGACGGCACCGGCGGCGGAGAACTCACCGTTCCCATGGCCTGGTTGTACGCGGAGTACATCGCCGACGAGCTGCTGCGGACGGGCGATCTCATGCCGCCGACGTCCTTCGAGTTCCGCGCCGGACGCGACGCGCTGGCGCTGACCATCTTCCTCTCCGACACGGACGGCGAGCTGCCCGGCATCCGGGTCGTCACCCAGCTGGAGACCTGGCTGTCGCTGACGGCGTACGACCAGCCGTGGCAGGACTGGGTACAGGAGCGCATGGCCGGGCTGACGGCCGAGGCGGCCGCCTCCCCGGAGCAGCCCGCGCCCGACCTCGAACTGGCCGCGGCCGCCTGGCGCTGGCTGGAGGAGACCGAGCTGCTCGCCCCCGACCTGAACGCGGTCCCGGGCGGCGCTCCGGTGGTCGGCGAGGACGAGGGACCGAAGGTGTGGACGCCCGCCTGGCAGCTGGGGTTGCCCCTCGGACATCTCGCCATCCATCTGTTCTAGAACCGGACCAATCCGGGGGCCTGATCGCTCCGAATATCTTGGTCTCGATTGTGTGTACGGCTGAGTGATTCGGGTGCCGGGTGCGTACGGGTGGGAGCAAGGAGTAACAACCCCACCCGCCCCCAACGGCACGAGGATTGCGCATGAGGTCCCAGGAAAGGCATCACGACGCCGGCGCCTACGCGCTCGGCGTGCTGGACGAAGTGGACGCCTTCCGCTTCGAGGACCACCTCATGGAGTGTCCTCAGTGCGCGGCGCAGGTAACCGAGTTCGGGCCCCCCACACGGCAGTTGATGCTGTACCGGGAGGCGACGCCCCGGGTGGTGCACCCGTTCGCCGGCCCCGGCCCGCGGCTGCTGGACCGGCTCCTCGGCGAAGTCGCCGCGCGGCACCGGGCGCGCCGCAGGCGCGTGCTGTACGCGGTCGCCGCGTCCGTCGTCGTGGCGCTGGCCGGACCCGCCCTGGTGATGCTGTCGGCGGGCGGCGACGAGAGGGAGGCCGTGCAGGTCACCGCGACCGACGAGCGGTCGGGTGTGTGGGCGCAGGTCACGGTGGAGGACGAGGCCTGGGGCAGCAATGTGCGGCTGCAGGTGAAAGACGGCGCGGGCCCTCGCGACTGCCGTCTGATCGTCATCGGCCGGGACGGCTCGGAACGGACGGTCACCAACTGGATGGTGCCCCACCACGACGCCCGTCCCACCGAGGTGCAGGGCGGGACCGATCTGCACGCCGACCAAATCCTCCGCTACGAGATCCGCTCGACGGACGGCGAGCAGCTCGTGACCCTGAAGGCTCCCTGATTTACCAGCTCACAGCCACGGACGGACACTGAAAGTACCGACGTTGAGCCGCTGATGGCCCGCTCCGCGCCGCCCCTGCGAGCACGACCGAAGGGGCTGAGCCGGTGGAGGAGAACCTGTGGATCCTCCTCTCCGAGGAGGGAGCGGAACCCGAACGCAGGTCGCCGACGAGACTGTGGTGCACGCGGAGATGACGGTGGAGACGGCGACGGCCCCGCCGGTGTCCCGTGAGCCGCCCCCACCAGTCGTCCACGACGGCCGGATCACGGATTCGCGGGACGACACCCCCCCAGCAGGCCGGCTCGCCCGAGTCCCGCCGCGCCCTCGCCCTCGCGGGTGCCGCGCCGGCTCTCGCCGGTGTCCTGGAGGACCGACCTCGGTCGCGCGATGGCGATCCCCTCCCTGATCCTGGGCGTGATCATGGCGGCCCCTACCTGGCGGACAGCCCGGACTGGTGAGCTATTTCAGCAGCCTCGACATCCTCCGGTCCGCCAGTGGCTTGCCGCCCGTCTGGCAGGTCGGGCAGTACTGGAGGGACGAGTCGCTGAAGGAGACCTCGCGGATGGCGTCGCCGCAGACCGGGCAGGGCTCGCCGGTGCGGCCGTGGACGCGCAGGCCGGTCTTCTTCTCGGACTTGAGGCGGCCGGCGGCGAGGCCCCGGGAGCGGTCCACCGCCTCGGTCAGTGTGGAGCGCAGGGCGGTGTAGAGGGCGTCCGTCTCCTGAGGGGTCAGGGAGGCGGCCAGTTTGAAGGGGGACATGCGCGCGGCGTGCAGGATCTCGTCGCTGTAGGCGTTGCCGACTCCGGCGATGAGGCTCTGGTCGCGCAGGGCACCCTTGATCTGGCGGCGCTCACCCGCGAGGAGCGCGGCGAGGCTCCGGGCGTCGAAGTCGTCCGCGAGCGGGTCGGGGCCGAGGCGGGCGACGCCGGGGACCTCGTGCGGGTCCCGCACGACGTACACCGCAAGCCGCTTCTGGGTGCCGGCCTCGGTGAGGTCGAAGCCCTCGCCCGTCTCCAGGGCGACCCGGAGGGCGAGGGGGCCCTTGCCGGGGCGGGGCGGGCCGTCGGGGAGGCGGTCCTTCCAGTGCAGCCAGCCCGCGCGGGCCAGGTGGGTCACGAAGTGGGGGCCGCCGTCGGTCTCCAGGTCGAGGAACTTGCCGTAGCGGTGCACGGCGGTGATCTCGCGGCCCTCGACGGCGCCGACGGGTGGGTCGTACGTCTTGAGGACGCTGATGGCGACGGGCAGGACGCGCACGATCTCATGACCGACGGCACGCTCGACCAGGAAGTCCTTCAGCGCTTCGACCTCGGGCAGTTCCGGCATACGTCCAGAGTGCCACCGGCCGCCGACACCCTCAGCGCGAGCGCCTTCCGGCGGGTACACCCCCGCCGCTGGAGGAGACCGCCACCCGACGGACCCACGCCCCACCCAGCGGACACGAGCGCCCCCGCGTGCAGGCCCCCTCAGCCGCGGCTCCCCGGCATCGTGAACTCGCACCACACGCACTTGCCGCCGCCGCGTGCCTCGACGCCCCACTCGTCGGTGAGGATGTCGACGAGGAGGAGGCCGCGTCCGGAGACGCCGGACTCGCCGGCCTCGCGTCGCCGGGGCAGCGCGCTGGAGGAGTCCTCGACCTCGACGCGCAGGCGGCGGCCGGTGTCGCCCAGCACCCGCAGGGTGACGATGGCGGCGCCCTCGGTGTGCATGAGGGCGTTGGTGATGAGTTCGTCGGCGGCCAGCTCGATCTCGTCGGCGCGCTCCCGGGCGCCCCAGGCGCGGACCGCGGTGCGGATCATGTGCCGGGCGCCGGTGAGGGCCTCGGGGTCGCCGGGCGCCACGTGCTGCTGGAGCCGGCCCCCGGGCCGCGGGGTGTCGGGACCCCGGCGGCGCAGCAGGAGCAGGGCCACGTCGTCGTCGCCGGCGCGTTCCTCGGCGACCTCGATCAGCCGGTCGGCGAGGCCGCGTACGTCGTGGGGGCCGGTGGAGATGAGGGCGGTGAGGGTCTTCATGCCGTCGTCGAGGTCGGCGCCGGGCTGTTCGACCAGTCCGTCGGTGCACAGCAGCATGGTGTGGCCGGGGTCGAGTTCGAGGGTGGTGGCCGGGTAGTCGAGGCTGCCGAACTCGGCGGACAGGCCGAGCGGCAGGCCGCCCGCGACGGGAACGCGGCGGCAGGCGCCGTCGGGGGCCCGCACCAGGGGGTCGATGTGGCCGGCCCGGACCACCTGGACCACGCCGGTGGACAGGTCGGCCTCGGCATAGAGGCAGGTGGCGAAGCGGTCGGTGTCGAGTTCGTGCAGGAAGACGGAGGCGCGGGCCATCACGGTGGCCGGGGAATGGCCCTCGGCGGCGTAGGCGCGCAGCACGATGCGGAGCTGGCCCATGACGGCGGCGGCGTGCGTGTCATGGCCCTGGACGTCACCGATGACGGCGCCGACCCGGCCGGTGGGCAGCGGGATGAGGTCGTACCAGTCGCCGCCGATGTCCCGGCCCAGGGAGCCGCCGATGGTGGCCGCGCGGTAGCGGACGGCGATGTCGGCGCCGGCCACGCTGGGGATGGTGCGCGGAAGCATGGCCTGCTGGAGGCCCTGGGCGATGTCCTTTTCCTGCTCGTAGAACATGGCCCGTTGCAGGCTCTGCGCGATGCTGCTGCCGAGGGCGACGAGGATGTCGCGCTCCTCGCGGGTGAAGCCGTGCCGGTTGCTGTAGAGCAGGCCCATGGCACCGATGGGGCGGGCCTGGACGATGAGGGGCAGGTAGGCGGCCGAGGTGATGTCCAGGTCGGTGATGTGGGGCCACAGGACCGGGTAGCCGGCGGCGAACTCCTCGGGCGACTCGATGAACCGGGGGCTGAGCGTGCGCACGACCTCGCTCATCGGGTAGGGCTCGTCGATGCGGGTGACCAGGGTGCCGGGCACGAAGCTGCCCTCGGGACCCTCGGCGATCAGCCGGATGCGGCCGGCCTCGACCAGGCCCATGACGAGGCTGGTCGCCCCGAGGTGGGTGAGGCCGTGGGTGTCCTTGAGGACGTCGATGACGTCCTGCACGGTCCGTGCGTGTGCGAGGGCGGCCGTGGTGAGCTGGACGACGTTGGTCTGCTCCTGGCGCGCGTCGTCCAGGGCGGCTTCGTCCTGGCGGTCGGCGAGGTCCCTGAGCTCGTCCGTGGCGTCGCGGACGATGCCGACGATCCGGCGGGGCCGGCCCGTCTCGTCACGCCGGATGCATCCCTGGGTGTGGGTCCACCACAGGCTGCCGTCGCGGCGGCGGATGCGGAAGTAGGCGCCGTAGTTCTCGCTGCCGTCCTTGATGGCCTGGGCGACGACGGTGTCCAGGCGGATGGCCTCCGCGTCCGGGATGCGCTCAGACAGGCTCTCCGGGCGGCCGTCGTACTCCTCGACGGACATGTCGAAGATCTCGTGGGCCCGGGCGTCCATGTGGAACAGGCCGGAGTCCAGATCCCAGTCGAAGCCGCCCATGCGATTGAGGGCCAGGATCGGATCCGGGTGGGCGGGCCAGTCGTCCGGGAGTGACAGCGCGCTCGCTCCCCGATCAGCCATGCGCCCACTTTGCCAGCATTTGCCTGATTATTCGAGCGGGGTGGGACGCCTGGATTACCCAGGCCGCGGCATGGAACACGGTGAGTGACGGGGCCGGAGACGAGGGACGAGGAGCACGAGGCCGTGGAGTGGTTCACCGCACCCGACTACTGGGTGGCCCGGCTGGTCTTCCAGCGGGCCCTGGCCTGCCTGTATCTGGTGGCGTTCCTCACGGCGGCCCTCCAGTTCCGCGCGCTGCTCGGCGAGCGCGGGATGCTGCCCATTCCCCGGTTCGTCGAGCGGGTGCCGTTCAAGCGGGCACCGAGCCTGTTCCAGCTGCACTACTCGGACTGTTTTTTCGCCGTCTGCGCGTGGACGGGCTGCGCGGTGTCGGCGGGGCTGCTCGCGGGCGTGGACTCGCTGCTCCCTCTGTGGGGCGCGATGCTGCTGTGGCTCGTGCCGTGGGCGCTGTACCTGTCGATCGTCAACGTCGGGCAGACCTGGTACGGCTTCGGCTGGGAGTCCCTGCTGCTCGAAGTGGGGTTCCTCGCCGTCTTCCTCGGCAACGACGAGGTGGCCCCGCCGTTCCTGGTGCTGTTCCTGCTGCGCTGGATCCTCTTCCGCGTGGAGTTCGGCGCGGGCATGATCAAGCTGCGGGGCGACGCGTGCTGGCGGAAGCTGACCTGTCTGGACTACCACCACGAGACACAGCCGATGCCGGGCCCGCTGAGCTGGTTCTTCCACCGTCTTCCGGGCCCGTTGCACCGGGTCGAGGTGGCCGCCAACCATGTCACCCAACTCGTCGTGCCGGTCCTGCTGTTCACCCCGCAGCCGGTCGCCACGGCCGCCGCCTGCCTGATGATCGTCACCCAGCTGTGGCTCGTGCTGTCGGGCAACTTCTCCTGGCTGAACTGGATCACCATCGTGCTGGCCCTGTCGGCGCTGCGGCTGCCGGGCGAGGCGCCGTCCCTGCCCGGCGCCCCGCTCTGGTACGAGGTCGTCGTCATCGCGGTGGCCGCGCTCCTGGTGTTCCTGAGCTATCACCCGGTCGTGAACATGATCTCCCGGGCCCAGGTCATGAACCGCTCGTTCGATCCCTTGCACCTGGTCAACACCTACGGCGCGTTCGGCAGCGTGAGCCGCGTCCGCTACGAGGTGGTGGTCGAGGGTACGCACGACGACGTCCCGCGTGAGGACTCCGGCTGGCGGGAGTACGAGTTCAAGGGCAAGCCGGGCGATCCCCGGCACTGGCCGCGCCAGTACGCGCCGTACCACCTCCGGCTGGACTGGATGATGTGGTTCGCCGCCCTCTCCCCCGCCTACGCCGGGTCGTGGTTCGGCGCGATGGTCGAGCGGCTCCTGGAGAACGACCGCGACACCCTCAAACTCCTGCGCCACTCCCCTTTCCCGCCCGACGCACCGCCCCGCTACATCCGCGCCCGCCTGTTCCGCTACCGCTACACGACCTGGCGCGAGCTGCGGGAGACGGGCGCGTGCTGGGAGCGGACGTATGTCCGGGAGTACCTGCCGCCGACGCGGCTGACGGGGGCGGTTCAGAGGTCGTAGACGCGGGTGGCGGTGGTCTCGAACAGCTGGGCGCGTTCGCCGGTGCTCAGGCCGTGGGTCAGTTCCGTCGTCACGGACAGGACCTGGCCGTACGTCGCCGCCAGCGTGCACACCGGCCAGTCCGAGCCGAACATCAGGCGATCGGGGCCGAAGGCGTCCAGGACGGCCTCGGCGTACGGGCGGAGGTCGTCGGTCGTCCAGGAGGTGGGGTCGGCCTCGGTGACCATGCCGGAGATCTTGCAGACGGTGTTGGAGAGGGCGGCCAGGGAGCGTACGGAGGTCTCCCAGGGTTCTCGCTCGCCGGAGGCGATGGGGGGTTTGCCGAGGTGGTCGAGGACGAAGGTGAGGTCGGCGTGGTCGGCGGCGGCCTTGACGCAGGCCGGCAGCTGGTGCGGCAGGACGACCAGGTCGTAGACCAACCCGGCGTCGGCCACGGCGGCCAGGCCGCGCCGTACGTCGGGCCGCAGCAGCCACTCCGGATCCGGCTCGCCCTGGACCTGGTGCCGGATGCCCTTGAGGTACCGCCCGCCGGGCAGCTCGCGCAGCCGGGCCAGTTCGTCGGCGACGTCGGGGCGGGTGAGATCGGTCCAGCCGACGACGCCCGCGATCAGATCGTGGTCCGCGGCGAGGGCCAGGAACTCCGGGGTCTCCTCGGGCACGGTGATCGTCTGCACGAGGACCGTGCGCCGGACACCGGCCGCCCGGGCCTCGGGGGCGAGGTCGGCGACGGTGAAGTTCCGTCTCAGCGGCCGCAGCCCGGGGCCGGTGATCCAGTCCTGGTCACGGACGGACAGGTCCCACACGTGGTGGTGTGCGTCCACGGTCACGGCAGCTCCCATACGACGGGCAGGCCGGCGTCGGCCCCTTCGCCGGAATAGTCGTGCACCACGTCGAGCAGCTCGGCCATCCGGGCCTGCCAGGCCACGTTGACCGGCAATTTCTCCAGCTCGGCGAGGAGACGGGCGTAGTCCTCGCACTCCAGGACGTGGAAGAGGTCCGTGCCGCTGCGCCAGATCGTCCAGGAGGTGGTGCCGGCCGCGCGGATGGCGTCGGTGAGCTCCTCGGGGACCTCCCGGTGGGCGGCCTCGTACTCCGCGATCCGGTCGGCGCGGACCTTGGTGTGCAGGGCGATTCTCATGACGGCTCCTGGGGTGTTTCGTCGAACGGGACGGGCGCGTCGGGCGGCAGCAGGCCGGTCTCCCGCAGGTCCCGCCAGAACGCCGGGGGGACGGTGGCCCGGAACTGTTCGGCCCCGTCGTCCGCCTCGGCGGCCGAGCGGGCTCCGACGAGGACGCTCGCGACGGCCGGGTGGGCGGCGCAGAAGGCGAGGGCGGCGGCGCGCAGGGTCGTACCGTGGCGTTCCGCGAGCTCCTTCATGCGCAGGGCGCGCTCCATCAGCTCGGCCGGCGCCCGCGCGTAGTCGTACGTCGCCGTCGGCTTCGGGTCGGCCAGCAGGCCGGAGTTGAAGGCTCCGCCGATCACGACGGAGGTGCCGCGTTCCTGTGCCGCGGGCAGCAGCGCGGTGAGGGCGCTCTGGTCGAGGAGGGTGTAGCGGCCCGCGCACAGCACCACGTCGACGTCCGTGTCGCGGACGAAGCGGGTGAGCATCTCCGCCTGGTTCATGCCCGCCCCGATCGCACCGACCACGCCCTGAGAGCGCAGCTTCTCCAGGGCCGGGTAGCCCTCACGGAAGGCCTGTTCGGCGTGGTCGTCGGGGTCGTGGAGGTAGACGACGTCGACGCGGTCGAGGCCGAGCCGCTCCAGACTGGCCTCGAGGGTGCGCCGTACGCCGTCGGCGCTGAAGTCCCAGACCCGGCGGTGGGTGGCGGGCACGGCGAAGCCGTTGGCGAGGTCGTCACCGGTA
Organism: Streptomyces griseus subsp. griseus; assembly: GCF_000720255.1. GTDB lineage: Bacteria > Actinomycetota > Actinomycetes > Streptomycetales > Streptomycetaceae > Streptomyces > Streptomyces griseus_I. The sequence goes on from NZ_JOJE01000056.1 coordinate 15,121, forward strand.
CCGTCGGCCGGTTCCAGGCGGCGGCCCACCTTCGTCGAGACCGTGTACCGCTCGCGGGGGTGCTCGCGCAGCGCGGCGCCGAGGCGGCGCTCGGACAGGCCGAGGCCGTAGTGGGGCGCGGTGTCGAAGTAGCGGACGCCCTGCCGCCAGGCCGCGGCCACGGTGTCGTACGCCCGCTCTTCGGTGACCTCGCTGAACAGGTTGCCGATGGCGGCGGCGCCGAGCCCGAGGCCGCTGACCTCGACGCCGCTGCGGCCCAGGGCGCTCACGGCCGCACCGGCCTGAGACGCAGGCCCTGCATGCCGCCGTCCACCGCGAGGGAGGTGCCGGTGGTGGCGCCGGACAGGGGGCTCGCCAGGTAGGCGATGGCGCCCGCGACCTCGGCCGCGCTGACCAGGCGGCCGGTGGGCTGGCGGGCTTCCAGGGCGGCGCGTTCGGCCACCGGGTCGTCGGTCGCGTCGAGGAGGCGGCCGATCCACGGGGTGTCGGCGGTGCCGGGGTTGACGCAGTTCACGCGGATGCCCTCGCGGACGTGGTCGGCGGCCATGGCGAGGGTCAGGGAGTACACGGCGCCCTTGGCCGCGCTGTACAGGGCCCGCTGCGGCAGACCCGCGGTGGCGACGATCGAGCAGGTGTTGACGATGGCCGCGTGGGCGGAGGCGCGCAGATGGGGCAGCGCGGCCCGGGCCGTGCGGACCATGCCGACGACGTTGACGTCGAGGACGCGGTGCCACTCGGCGTCGTCGTTGTCCTCGACGGTGCCCTGCGCTCCGATGCCCGCGTTGTTGACCAGTACGTCGAGCCCGCCCAGGTCCGCGACGACGGCCGCGACGGCCGCACGCACGGAGGCGTCGTCGGCGACGTCGGCCCGGTAGGCGAGCAGCGGCTTGTCGACCGTGGAGGTTTCCAGGTCGAGTACGGCGACGCGGGCGCCGCGCTCGGCCAGCAGCCGCGCGGTGGCCCGGCCGATGCCGGACGCGCCACCCGTCACCAGGGCGCTGAGGCCCTCGAAGTCGCTCATGCGACGTGACCTTCCTTCGATTCGAGGCGTCTACGAGCAGTTATCCGCATACTTATCAGACCACTTCCCTTCGGAAACACCCTCAGATCCAGGATTTTCCACTTCATCATCGTCATAGTGGTCGGACCACTCGGCTGACTACACTGCGCGCACCTGGCGACGGAAGGAACGGCGTGGAGGAGACGGCCCCCCAGAAGGGCACGGTGACGCAGCGTGCCATCGAGCAGATCAAGGCGATGATCGCGGAGGGTCGGCTGGAGCCTGGCCAGCGGCTGCCGACCGAGCGCGATCTCGCGGCCCGGCTCGGCATCTCCCGCAGCTCGATGCGCGAGGCGATCCGCGCCCTGACCGCCCTCGGCGTGCTGGAGGCCCGGCACGGTTCCGGGATCTACGTGACCCAGCTCCAGGCCGGCGATCTCCTGGAGACCTTCGGCGTGGTGGCCGACCTGTCCCGGGGGCCGCGCCTGGTGGAGCTCCTGGAGATCCGGCGGATCCTGGAGTCGACGGCGACCGCGCTGGCCGCCGCCCGCATCACACCGGACCAGCTGGGGACGGTGGAGAAGCATCTGACGGCGATGAACGACACCGACGACCCGGAGGAGATCCTCGCCCACGACCTCGCCTTCCACCGCGAGATCGCGCTGGCCGCCGGCAACGAGACGCTGGCCGCGATCCTTGAGGGCCTCTCCTCGCGCACCTTCCGCGCCCGCGTCTGGCGCGGCTACCAGGAGGAGGGCGCCTTCGACCGCACCCGTCGCGAGCACACCGCCATCCACCGCGCCCTGGTCACCCACGACCCGGAGGCCGCCCGCGCGGCGGCAGCCGCACACGTCGGTGAGGTGGAGGAGTGGCTGCGTTCCCAGCTCGCCCCCTGACGGCGCGCCCCTGACGGCTCGCCCCCTGACGGGGTGCCACCCCTCGACGCCACGCCGACCACGGGGCACAGTTCTCCCTGCGTACTCATGAGTACGCGCGCCCCGTCCCCCTTCGTCGTCATCACAGAGGAGCCCGTGTGACCAGCTGGGTCGGCAGGACCGCCGTCGAGATCGCCGCCGCCGTGCGCGAGAAGCGGGTGACGCCGCGTGAGGTGGTGGCGGAGCATCTCACGCGGATCGAGCGGGTCGACGGCCGGGTGGGGGCGTTCCGCACCGTGCGGGCCGAGGCGGCGCTGGTCGAGGCGGACGAGGTGGGCACCCGGGCGGACCTCGCCGAACTGCCGCTCGCCGGGGTGCCGGTGGCCGTTAAGGACAACCTCGCGGTACGCGGGGAGTCCACCCGGGTCGGCTCGGCGGCGACGCCGGACACGCCCGCCGGCGACGACCACGTGACCGTGGCCCGGTTGCGGGCGGCGGGCGCGGTGGTCGTGGGGCTGACGAACGTGCCGGAGCTCTGTGTGTTCGGCACCACCGAGGGCGTCCACGGAACCGCCCGCAACCCTTGGGACACCACGCGCACGGCGGGCGGCTCGTCCGGCGGCAGCGCGGCCGCGGTCGCCGCCGGACTGGTGCCGGTCGCCCTCGGCAACGACGGCATGGGCTCCCTGCGCATCCCCGCCGCCAACTGCGGCCTCGTCACCATCAAGCCGGGCCACGGACTGGTGCCGGCGGGGATGGGCGAGGGCGACTGGTTCGGCATGTCCGAGAACGGCCCGCTCGCCACGACGGTCGGGGACGCCCGCCTGCTGCTGTCGGTCCTCGCGGACACCGACGTCGTACGCCGGGACACGCCCGGCACCCGCAGGATCGCCGTCTCGCTGCGCAGCCCGCTCGCCGGGGTCACCATCAGCCGTCCCTACGCGGACGCGGCGCGGGACGCGGCCGCGGTGCTGATCAGAGCGGGTCACCAGGTGCGGCGCGCCGACCCGCCGTATCCGGCGTCGCTGGGCCTGACCGCGCTCGCGCACTGGACGGCGGGCACGGCCGTGGACGCCCGGGCGCTCGACCCGCGGCTGCTGGCCCGGCGCACCCGCGTGCACGCCGCCGTGGGACGGCGGTTCCTGCCGATGGTGCGCCGCGGCAGTGGCAGGGAGGCGCTGCGACGGCGCCTGGAGCCGTTCTTCGACGCGTACGACGTGCTGCTCACACCGGCGCTGGCCCGCCGCTCCCCGCAGGCGGCGCCCTGGCACGAGCGGGGCTGGGCGCGCAATCTGCTGGCCAACACCGCCTACTCGCCGCTGACCCCGCCGTGGAACCTCACGGGCTGGCCGGCGATGTCCGTCCCGTTCGGGGCGCTCCCCTCGGGCGCGCCCTGCGCGGTACAGCTGGTGGGGCGTCCCGGCTCGGAGGCGGAACTGCTGGCACTGGCGGAGCGGTTGGAGGAGCTGCGCCCGTGGCGGCGGACGGCTCCGCTCGACTGAGGCCGGAGAGGGCGGACGTTTCGACACGTAGGCATGGGCGTGCGTGTCGCACGCCCATGCCGTCGACGATCGCGAAGGGGTCCTGCCGGTCAGTCCACGCTGGGCAGGATGTGCGGCTCGGCGAGGTCGTCCTCGTAGCCCGCCAGGCGGATGGGGGCCGCGTGGGCCCACACGTCGAGGCTGCCGAGCTCGCCGCTGCGGCGGCCGGGGCGCTCCGGTCGATCCTTGGGGCGCTGTTCGCGATTCGTCTTCTCCGGTGTCACCGCGCACTCCTTATGTGTCGGGTCACCCTCGGGGCGTACCGGCCAGTCTGCGTTCCTGCGCCTGACGTCCGCTCGGGTCTGGGTCGAAACAGTTCGGACGCGGTGGCGCCGGTAACTCGTAGGAGAGCAGGCCGCTGTGAACCGGCGTGTCCCATGACGGACGGTGGGTGTGGGTAGGACCCGGTACTGCTGTCCGTCCGATACAGATTAACCAAATGAGCGGGCGGCCGCTCTATGGGGCTGAAAACTCGGTGTAACCACCGCAAGTCACACCTCTGCATAAGGCCATGAAGCGAACCCTTTTGCCGCATGATGCCCCGTTTGGAAGTCACCCGACCGGCCTACATCGGCCGAAACCGGCCGCCGTGAGGTGGGGCGGTTCAGGTGCCGTTGGCTCGGCCGAAAGCTCGCCATGATCTCCTGGCGTACCGCAACGGCTGTCTCGCGGGAGGACTGACGCATGGAACTGCGCAGCGTCGAGGAGCTGATGGACCTGCTGTATGCCTGCCGGGGCGTGCGGGACGCCCCCGACCCGGCGGGCCGCTCGGTCGACCTGCACGAGCACGCGCTGCGGACGGCCGCGCTGCTGCGCAGAAGTCGCCCCGCCGACAAGGAGCTCCAGGTGTCCGGCCTGGTGCACCCCGTCGGACGGCTGCTGCGCCCCGACGGCACGACGGCCCCGGGTCCCCACGCCGCCGAAGCGGTACGGGCGCTGCTCGGCCCGCGGGTCGCCCGTCTCGTACGTCATCACCCCGGACACGGCAGGTCCGGCGACGACGACCGGCTGAGCCTGCGCCAGGCCGCCGAGGAGGGCCGCCTCGCCGGCTTCGACGCCGGGGTGCTGGAGGACTGGCGCACGGTCCTGGAGCTGGTGGCGGCGCGCAACTCCCGCCTCGGGGCTGTCGATTGAGCGTGCGCCGTGAGACCGTACGCCGATGACGTCGTCGTACGGGTTACGCGGGCGGGCCGCTGTCGTCACGGGGGCCACGCGGGGCATCGGCCGGGCGGTCGCACAGGCCCTCGCCGACGCCGGGGCACGGGTGTGCGTGAGCGCGCGGGACGCGGACGAGGTAGGGCGCGCCGCCGCCGAACTGGGCGGGGTCGGCCTGGCCGGCAGCGTCGCCGACCCCGGGCACCCGGAGGCACTCGCCGGCCTGTGCCTGCGCGAGTTCGGCCGCCTCGACATCCTGGTCAACAACGCCGCGACCAACCAGCCCTACGGCCCTCTCATGGACGCCGACCCGGCCGTCTGGCGCGAAGCCTTCACCGTCAACGTGGAAGCACCCCTGCGGCTGACGCAGTGCGCGTGGCACACCTGGATGCGCAAGCACGGCGGCACCGTGATCAACATCTGCACGGAGGGCGCGACCCATGTCGGCCCGGGAGTAGGCGCCTACGGCACCAGCAAGGCGGCCCTGCTGCACCTCACCCGGCAACTGGCGGGCGAGCTGGGCCCGGCCGTCCGGGTCAACTCCGTCTCCCCCGGCCTCGTACGCACGGAGATGGCACGGTTCGTATGGGAGCCGGGAGAGGACGAGATCGCCTCAGGCCTGCCACTTGGCCGGATCGGAGAGCCGGAGGACGTGGCGCGGGCGGTGCTGTGGCTGGCGTCGGACGCGGCTCAGTGGATCACAGGAGCAGACCTGCTGGTGGACGGCGGCACGCAGGTGAGGGCTGCACGCGTCGCACGCCCAGGGGCGCGGGGAACGGCGCGAGAATCCCCCACAGCCCGCGCCCGCCCACCGGCCTGAAACCTCTCACCACTTACCCGGCACGTAATCCTTCAGGAAGACCCCGTACACGTCCTCCCCCGTCTCACCCCGCACCACGGGGTCGTAGACCCGAGCCGCCCCGTCCACCAGGTCCAGCGGCGCGTGGAACCCCTCCTCCGCGAGCCGCAGCTTGTCGAAGTGCGGCCGCTCATCCGTGATCCACCCCGTGTCGACCGAGGTCATGAGGATCCCGTCGGCCTGGAACATCTCCTGCGCACTGGTCCGCGTGACCATGTTCATCGCGGCCTTCGCGGCGTTCGTGTTCGGGTGCCCCGCACCCTTGTAGCCGCGCCCGAAGACGCCCTCCATCGCCGAGACGTTCACGACGTACGACCGACCGCTCGCCGCCCGCTTCGCCGCCGCGGCCATCGCCGGCCGCAGCTTGCTGATCAGGATGAACGGCGCCGTGTAGTTGCACAGCTGGGTCTCGAGGAGCTCCACCGGGGAGATCTGCTCGATGGTCTGCACCCAGGTGTTGGTGTCCACGACGTCGGGGACCAGCCCGCCCGCGTCGATGGCGGTGCCGTCGAGGTGCCGGGCGACGCTGGCGTTGCCGGCGACCAGGGCGAGGTCGGCGACCTTCTGCGCGTCGAGGCCGCTGGTGCCCAGCGGGAGCGCGGCGATACCGTCGACCGCGCCCGAGTTGAAGGCACCGATGACGTGGTGGGCGGGGAGCTCCCCGGCGGGCAGCGGGGCGCTCTCGCCCTCGACCAGGGCGGCGTAGGCGGAGGGCAGCCGGCGTACGGTCTGCGTCGCGTTGTTGATGAGGATGTCGAGCGGGCCCGCCTCGGCGACCTGGTCGGCGAGGGCGACGGCCTGCGCCGGGTCGCGCAGGTCGATGCCGACGACCTCCAGGCGGTGCATCCAGTCCGCCGAGTCGTCCATGGCCTTGAAGCGGCGGATGGCGTCCTTGGGGAAACGTGTGGTGATCGTCGTGTGGGCGCCGTCCCGCAGCAGCCGGAGGGCGATGTACATCCCGATCTTGGCGCGGCCGCCGGTGAGCAGCGCCCGCTTGCCGGTGAGGTCGGCGCGGGCGTCGCGCTTGCTGCGGTTCAGGCGGGCGCAGTCGGGACAGAGCTGGTGGTAGAAGTAGTCGACTTCCACGTACCGGGCCTTGCAGGTGTAGCAGGAGCGGGGACGCTGGAGGATCCCCGCGATCTTGCCCTCGTCCGTGATCGACGACGGCAGGATGCCCTCCGTCTCGTCGTCGATGCGCTGGGCGGAGCCGGTCGCCGTGGCCTCCGTGACCGCCTTGTCGTGGGCGGTCTTGGCGGCCCGGCGCTCCTGGCGGCGGCGCTGCTTCACCGTGCGGTAGATGCCGGCGGTCGCCCGGCGCACGGCGATCGCGTCGGGGTGGTCGACCTCCAGCTTGTCGAGCTCGTCGAGCACACTGAGGCAGACGGCGAGCCGCTCCGGGTCGATGCCGGGCCCGTAGACCATCTCCTCCATGGACTCCGTCGACTCCATGGACGCCGAGCCGTCCTCTGTCACCGTCATCGCGCTGCCGCTTCCCTGATCAACCCGCGCAGCGCTCCGACCGCGCCCGCCCTCGAACAGGCGATTTTAACGGAGCGCCGGGGCACACCTCCAAACCCGCCCGCTGAGCGCGGTCGTACTCCCGACGCCGAGTGGAGCGCCCGGAGGTGCACGAGCCCGCAAAAGGAGGTGGTCAAGAGCCGCAGGCCGTGATGAGCGTCTCCACCTCCTCGGTCAGGGCGTGTGCGAACCGGTCCAGGTCGGGGACCGCCTCGGCGTCCGCGACGAGGCCGTAGTGGACGCTGCCGCGGTACGTCGAGATGGCGACCGCGAGTGACTGGCCGGCGGCGAGCGGGGCGTACGGGAACACCTCGGTGACCGGGTTCCCGCCGAGTTTCAGGCCGAAGCTGGGCAGCGGCACGCTGGTGACCAGGATGTCGAACCACAGCCGTGCGGCCTGGGCCGCGAGCGGCCCGCCGAAGCGGTGGCCGAGCGCCGGGACGTGGTCGGCGAGCAGGGCGACGGCGCCCGCGCCGCGGTTGGGTCCGGCGTCCTTGTTGCGGTCCATGGCGGCGCGCACCACCGCGAGGCGGACGAGCGGGTCGGGCTCGTGGACGGGCAGCCTCATCAGGTAGCCGGAGAGCCGGTTGCCCTGGGGATGGGCGGTGCGCGGGCGGCGCTTGGAGACCGGGATCAGGGCGCGGGGCGCCACGCCGTCGCTGCCGTCGCCGCGCTCGTCGAGCCAGCGGCGCAGGGCGCCGGCGACGACGGCGATCGTGACGTCGTTGACGGTGCCGCCGACGACCTTGCGGATCCGGTGCACGTCGTCGAGGTCGACGACCACGCCGGCGGTGCGGCGGGTGCCGGTGGGCGCGGCGCTGAGCGCGGGGGTGGAGCGCATGCCGAGGGTGGAGACGGCGACGGAGGCCCCGATGTCGAGGGCGCGGCCCACGTCGAACAGGGCGCCGCGCACCAGCTCGGGCAGTCGGCGTACGTCGGGCAGGAGCGGGCGCGGCGGCTCGGCGGGGCGGGGCCGGGGCGCGGGCAGGTCCATGGGATCGAGGACGGCTGCGGCGAGCGTCAGCGCCCGCAGGCCGTCGGCGAGGGCGTGGTGGAACTTGAAGAGCACGGCGAAGGAGGCGCCGTCCTCACCCGGCAGCACATGGGCCTCCCACGGCGGCCGCTCGCGCTCCAGCGGTCGTTCCATGAGGCGGCCCGCGGCGGCCTGGAAGTCGCCGGTCGGGGGGTGCAGCCGGACGTGGTCGAGGGGGTCGAACTCGGGGGCGGGTTCGCGCACGGCGCTGCCGAGGGCGGACGGGCGCCACACGTCCCGGATCCGCATGCGCAGTCCGGGGACCGCGGCGGAACGGGCGGCGAGCAGGTCCGCCGCGTGGGCACCGGCGGTGGGCGAGTGGGACGTGAAGACCCCGAGAGCGCCGAGGTGCATCGGGTGCTCGGCGGTCTCGATGTTCCAGAACGCCAGGTCGAGAGGTGCCAGTGGATCAGTCAAGGGCTTGCCTCGCGTCGACGAAGGGTGGAGCAGCAGTCAATCGCTCTCGATCGATTACGGTCAAGCACGATCAAGCTACACACAGTTAACATCCGATTAAGTAACAGATCTCGGCAGCCCCGGAGTCCCGCAGGCCACAGACGTTGCATCGTGTCGTGGCGGAAAACGATCGGTAGGGCGTTACGACACGCGCTGGCCCTTGCCGAGCGCGATCACCCCGCCCTGGGAGACGGAGTACAGCTCCGCGTCCCGCTCCGGATTCACGCCGATCGTGGCGCCCGGCGGCACCTCGACGTTCTTGTCCAGCACGGCCCCGCGGACCACCGCCCCCCGCCCGATGTGCACGTTGTCGTGGAGGATCGAGCCCTGCACCACCGCACCCGGGTCGACGAGGACCCCTGGCGAGAGCACCGACCTCGTGACCTGCCCGCGAATCAGGCAACCCGCACTGATGATCGACTCGCTGGCCATGCCGCCGGCATTGAAACGGGCGGGCGAGAGCTGGTTGGAGTGCGTGTAGATCGGCCAGCTGCGGTTGTAGAGGTTGAAGGCGGGCCGCTCGGCGATGAGGTCCATGTGGGCGTCGTAGTACGCGTCGAGGGTGCCGACGTCACGCCAGTAGCCCCGGTCCCCATTGGTCTCGCCCGGCACGTGATTGGCGCTGAAGTCGTACAACTGTGCCTCACCCCGTTGGGTGAGCTGGGGCAGGATCGAGCCACCCATGTCGTGCACCGAGTTCTCGTCCTCGGCGTCCCGCTGGAGCGCCTCGATGAGAGCCTTGGTGGTGAAGATGTAATTGCCCATCGAGGCGAAGACGCTCTCGGGGTCGTCGGGCAGCCCGGGCGGGTCGGCCGGCTTCTCCAGGAACTGGTCGACGCTCTGGCCGTCCGAGCCCGGGGTGATCACCCCGAAGGACGACGACTCGCCGCGCGGCACCCGGATGCCGGCCACCGTGACGCCCGCGCCGGCCTCGATGTGCTGTTCGAGCATCTGCCGGGGGTCCATGCGGTAGACGTGGTCCGCGCCGAACACCGCCACGTACTCGGGCCGTTCGTCGTAGATCAGGTTCAGCGACTGCAGGATCGCGTCGGCGCTGCCCAGGTACCAGCGCGGGCCGAGCCGCTGCTGGGCCGGGACCGGGGTGACGTAGTTGCCGAGCAGGCTGGACATCCGCCAGGTCGTCGTGATGTGCCGGTCCAGCGAGTGCGACTTGTACTGCGTGAGCACGCAGATGCGCAGGATGTCGGCGTTCACGAGGTTCGAGAGCACGAAATCGACCAGGCGATACGTTCCGCCGAATGTGACCGCTGGTTTCGCGCGGTCCGCGGTCAGGGGCATCAGGCGTTTGCCCTCACCGCCCGCGAGTACGATGCCGAGCACCGAAGGTCCTCCACGACGCATGGCCGCTCCCCTCACCCAGGTTGACCCATGCCTGCCCCGTGTGACACGGGCTACGCCTGTTTGACGATCTCCTCGTACAACCCGACCGTACGCCTGGCCACCGCGTCCCAGCCGAACTCTCGCACGGCGCGTTCCCGCCCGGCCTCACCCATCCGGCGGGCCTTGTCCGGATCGCCGAGGACCGCGTCCAGCGCCTCGGTCAGACCGGACTCGAAGTCCTCGTCCGCGGAGACGAGCACCCCGGTCACTCCGTCCTCGACGACCTCCGGAATGCCTCCGACACGGGAGGCGACAACGGGCGTGCCGCAGGCCATCGCCTCCAGGTTGACGATGCCGAGGGGCTCGTACACCGAAGGGCAGACGAACACCGCCGCGTGCGTCAGGAGTTGGATCACTTCCGCGCGCGGCAGCATCCGCGGGATCCAGTACACGCCGTCGCGGACCCGGCTGAGCTCCTCGAAGAGGTCGCGGAACTCGCGGTCTATCTCCGGCGTGTCCGGGGCGCCCGCGCAGAGCACGACCTGCGCCGCCGGATCGACGTCCCGCACCGCGCGCAACAGATGCGGGACGCCCTTCTGGCGGGTGATCCGGCCGACGAACAGCACGTACGGGCGGTTCGGGTCGAGGCCGACCCGGGTGAGGGCGTCGGTGTCGTGGTCGGGCCGGTAGAGCGTGGTGTCGATGCCGTTGTGCACGACGTGGACGCGGCCCGGGTCCAGCGCCGGGTAGCAGGCGAGGATGTCCTCCCGCATGGCGCCGGAGACGGCGACCACCGCGTCGGCGGCCTCGATCGCGGTGCGTTCGGCCCAGCCGGACAGCTCGTACCCGCCGCCGAGTTGCTCGGCCTTCCAGGGGCGCAGCGGCTCCAGCGAGTGCGCGGTCATCACGTGCGGGATGCCGTACAGGAGTTTCGCGAAGTGGCCGGCCAGATTGGCATACCACGTGTGGGAGTGCACCAGTTCGCGGCCCTCGACGGCGGCGGCGACGGAGAGGTCCACGGAGAAGGTGCGCAGCGCGTCGTTGGCACCGTCGAGGGCGGACCAGGGGCGATGACGTACGACACCCTCCGTGCGGCCCTCGCCCCAGCAGTGCACGTCGAGGTCGACGAGGGATCTCAATTCCCTTGCCAGAAACTCCACATGGACGCCCGCGCCGCCGTAGACATCCGGGGGGTACTCCCGGGTCAGCAGTCCCACTCGCACCCACAACCCCCAGTTCTCAGCGGCCGGTTCCCTTTCATGGTCACCCAGATGCGCCGCGCGGGGAAGAGCGCGGGGCCCTTGTGAAGCAACAGTCACCACACACGCCACCGCCGGGCACACGGTAGTAGAGGCAGCAGCTGCGCCGCCGGAAGGCCGTGCCGGCCAGGGTGCCGGTGCGGGCGAGGAGGGGGTGGCCGAGGATCTCGGCGGCGAGGCCGCGGGCCCGGGCGGCGGTGTCGGGGCGGCCGTGGGCGCGGGCCCAGCGGTCCAGTTCCCGGGCGGCGCCCGCGAGCGCGGACCCCGCGTTGCCCCACAGCAGCCCCTCGGCGAGACGGTGGCGGGCGCGCAGGGCGGCGGCCAATGGCCGCAGATGACCGACGAGCACGACGTCCGCCACGGTCGCCGCGTCCCCGGGCAGAGGCCGTACGTCGGTCAGCCACAGGTCGTCGGGGGCGGACGCGCCGGCGTCCCAGCGCAGCAGACGGGCATCGAGGTCGGGTGTCCGGCCGTAGAGGACGGCACAGCCGAGCGCCGCCGACCACAGGCGGGCCGCGAGGGCCTGGTGGGCGACGGACGCCGCGACCCGCGCTTCGGGAGCCCGCAAGCCGTCCGCCACTCTGCGGACGCGGAACGTCAGTGGATCGTCGAACGGATCGGGGGCCGGGGCCGTATAGGTCTGTGCGAGCGTCGGCAGCGGCGCCTGCTGGTCTCCTGCCTCGCGCAGGACGAAGAACGCGCCGAGCGGGCGGAGAGCGGAGAGGCCGGGGTCGAGGTCCACGAAGGCAAGTAGTACCAAGAGCTGTAGGACCGGAGGTCCATGGGCTCAGGGTTGTGTCACCCCCCTGAGGGAGGACGGTGGACCCCTCGTACTCCATCGGCAGTATGAGCCATTGCGTGCTCAGGGACGACGACGGGAACAGCTCGGCACGGCATCGTGTTGTGCATGGAAGCAGACCGTTCGCCGCGCCGGGCCCAGCGCCCCGGCCCCCCGCAGAGGAGCTACCGGTGAGTGCCCTCGCGTTGTCCGTGGTCCTGTCGTTCGTCTCAGCCGTCGCATACGCGGGCGGGGCGATCGTGCAGGAGCAGGTCGCGGTCTCCTCCCCCGGTGAGCAGTACGCGCCACTGCGCCGGCCGGGCTGGTGGGCGGCGGTCGCGCTGAACGGCCTCGGCGGACTCCTGCACGTGGTGGCGCTCGCCTACGGCCCCCTCAGCCTGGTGCAGCCGCTGGGCGCGCTGACGATCGTCTTCGCGCTGCCCATGGCGGCGCTGTTCGTCGGCCGCAGGGCCGGGGCGGCCGCCTGGCGGGGCGCCATCATGGCAACGGTGGGTCTGGCGGGTCTGCTGTCCCTGGTCGGCGCGTCCGATGCGCAGTCGCTGAGCACCCCGCAGCGGGTGGCCCTGGCGCTGTTCACGGGTGGCGCGGTCGTCACACTGATGATCGCGGGCCGGGCGGCCCACCGGCACCCGGCGGTGCGCAGCATGCTGCTCGCCACGGCCTCCGGCATAGCCTTCGGCATGTCCTCGGTGTTCACCAAGACCGTCGCGGTCGACTGGACCGACGGCGTCTCGGCCGCGGACGTGCCCTCCCTCGCCGTGATCGGTGTGCTCGCCACGGCCGGCATGCTGCTGTCGCAGGCCTCCTACCGCGGCGCCGGCCTCGCCGCTCCGCTGGCCACGCTGACGGTGGTGAACCCGGTCGTGGCGGCCGCGGTCGGCATCACGATGTTCGGCGAGACGTTCCGCTACGGCACCACCGGCACCGTGCTCGCCCTGAGCTGCGGTGTGGTGGCGGCGGGCGGCCTGATCCTGCTGACCACCGAGCGCCTCACCCACACGCCGGCGAAGTCGGGGGAGACGGTGCCCGGGGAGGTGCTGGTGCCGGCCCCGGTCCCGGAACCCGTCCAGGTCCCGGAACCCGTCCCGGCCGTGGACCCCCTCCCGGCCGTGGACCCCCTCCCGGTCCTGGAGAGCCGTATCCCGTGCCCCGCGGCGGTGCCGGACCGCTCGTACGACGAACCGGACCCGGCCGCCTTGGAACCGGTGCCCTTCTACGGCAGCATCTACGGCGGTCCGTACGTTCCGGTGCGCGTCCTCGACCGGCACCGCACCCGTATCAGATCGTGACGCCGCCGGCCCTCAGGTAGGCCAACGGGTCGACGTCCGAACCGAAACCGGGCCCCGTCCGCACCTCGAAGTGCAGATGCGGGCCCGTGCTGTTGCCCGTGGAGCCGGAGCGGCCGAGGCGCTGGCCGGTTCCCACCGACTGGCCGTCCCGTACGGAGATCGCCGAGAGGTGGGCGTACTGGGTGTAGCGGCCGTCGACGTGCCGTACGACCACCTGGTAGCCGAAGGAGCCGGCCCAGCCCGCGCTGACGACCTGGCCCGACGCGACCGACTTCACGGTCGTGCCGGTGGGCACGGGGAAGTCGACACCCGTGTGGTAGCCCTTCGACCAGGAGGAGCCCGTCGCGTGGTACGGCGTACCGGTCGAGGCGCTCACGGGGGCGACCCGGGAGTGGCCGCTCGCCTTGTGCGAGCCCTGCGACGAGGAGGACGAATGAGAGGAAGAGGAACTCTTCTTCTCGCGGGCACCCGTGCCACTGCGGCTCGTCGTGCCGGATCCCTCGCCGCGCAGCTTCAGCCGCTGCCCCGGCAGGATCAGGTTCGGGTCGGCTCCTATGGCCGTGCGGTTGGCCGCGTACAGCCGCCGCCAGCCGCCCCGGACGTCCTGTTCGTCGGCGATGCCGGAAAGGGTGTCGCCGTGGACGACCGTGTACATCTCGGCGGTGCCCGCCCGTGACTGGGGCGTGCTCTGCGGCTGTACGTCCTTCAGGGAGCTCTTCTCGGTCCGGGCCGAGGTGCCGTTCGGGTGGACGTCCGGGGTGTCGCCGCCCCGGGCGAGTCCGGCCCGTCCGGAGCACGCCGGCCAGGCGCCGGGCCCCTGCCCCTTGAGCACCTTCTCCGCGACGGCGATCTGCTGGTCCTTGGTGGCCAGGTCCGCCCGTCGCGCGTACGCCTTGCCGCCGTAGGCTTCCCAGGTGGACTGCGTGAACTGGAGGCCGCCGTAGTAGCCGTTGCCGGTGTTGATGTCCCAGTTGTTGGTCGACTCGCAGGCGGCGACCTTGTCCCAGGTCTCCACGTCGGCCGCCTGGGCGGCTCCGGCGCCGATGAGCGGTATCGCGATACCGGCGCCGCCCGCCGTTACGGTGAGTGACGCTCGGTTGATTCTGTTGGGCTGATACCGGCGGTGCCGGCCGCGTACGGCCATGTACGTCCCCCTCGACATGCGCAGGAGCGCCAAAAGTAAGGGCCTCCAACAAGCCATGACAAGACGATAAATCGGCCGTGACGCCGCCCAAGTGACCGGGAACGGAATCCCGTTGCACAACGGATGAGGCAGGCGGGGTCTTCCGTGCGTATTGGCTTGGGCAACCGTACGCAATGTCGAACACCCCGGGGCGTGCGGTCGGTGCACCGGCACGTAAGGATGGCCTGAAAGGCATACTGCCGAGCACGACCGGCATGACGATGTCCAAGATGCTTGGAATGTTCGGAATGTTCAGGATGTTTAGGAGCCAAACCGTATGAGCACTTCAGCCCAGATCGGCGTCACGGGTCTGGCGGTCATGGGCCGCAACCTCGCCCGCAACTTCGCCCGCAACGGCTACACGGTCGCGGTGCACAACCGCACGCCCGCGCGTACGCGATCCCTGGTCGAGGAGTTCGGCAGCGAGGGGGACTTCATCGCGGCCGAGACCGCCAAGGAGTTCGTGGCGGCGCTGGAGCGGCCCCGCCGTCTCGTCATCATGGTGAAGGCCGGTGACCCGACCGACGCGGTGATCCGGGAGTTCGCCCCGCTCCTCGAGCCCGGCGACATGATCATCGACGGCGGCAACGCCCACTTCGCCGACACCCGGCGCCGTGAGCGCGAGCTGCGCGAACAGGGCATCCACTTCGTCGGCATGGGCGTCTCGGGCGGCGAGGAGGGCGCGCTCAACGGGCCGAGCATCATGCCGGGCGGCCCGAAGGAGTCGTACGACTCGCTCGGCCCGATGCTGGAGAAGATCTCGGCGAAGGCGGCGGACGGGGCGCCCTGTGTGACGCACGTCGGCCCGGACGGCGCCGGGCACTTCGTGAAGATGGTCCACAACGGCATCGAGTACGCCGACATGCAGCTCATCGGTGAGGCGTACCAGCTGCTGCGCGACGTCGCCGGGTACACCCCCGCGCAGATCGCGGAGATCTTCCGCACCTGGAACACCGGCCGGCTCGACTCCTACCTGATCGAGATCACGGCCGAGGTCCTCTCCCACGTGGACGCGGCGACCGGCAAGCCGTTCGTGGACGTGGTGGTGGACCAGGCGGAGCAGAAGGGCACCGGCCGCTGGACGGTCCAGATCGCCCTCGACCTGGGTGTCCCGGTGTCCGGCATCGCCGAGGCGGTCTTCGCCCGCTCCCTCTCCGGCCACGCGGCGCTGCGCGAGGCCTCGCGGGGGCTGGCCGGCCCGAAGGCGTCGCCGCTGAGCGAGGCGGAGGCGGGTGCCTTCGCCGACCGGGTGGAGCAGGCGCTGTACGCGTCGAAGATCGTGTCGTACACGCAGGGCTTCCACGAGATCGCGGCGGCCCGCGAGGAGTACGACTGGGACATCGACCTGGGCGCCGTCTCCGCGATCTGGCGTGGCGGCTGCATCATCCGCGCCGCCTTCCTGGACCGCATCCGCGCGGCGTACGACACCCGGGCCGACCTGCCGAGCCTGCTGTCCGACGAGACGTTCGCGCGGGAGATCGCCGACGCGCAGGACGACTGGCGCGAGGTACTCATCGCGGCGACCCGCCAGGGCGTGCCGACCCCCGGCTTCGCCGCGGCACTCGCCTACTACGACGCTCTGCGTGCGGAGCGGTTGCCTGCGGCGCTGACGCAGGGGCAGCGGGACTACTTCGGGGCGCACACGTACCGGCGGACCGACCGGGAGGGGTCGTTCCACACGTTGTGGGGTGGGGACCGGTCGGAGGTGTCCGAGTAACGCCACTCAGTGGGGTGGTCCCGGCGCGGGGCGAGTGCGGGGGGCCGTGGGCTGGTCGCGCGGTTCCCCGCGCCCCACGGGGTTGCGGTGGGCGTCGCGCAGTTCCCCGCGCCCCACGGGGTTGCGGTGGGCGGCGGATTTCTCGTCGCCCACCGCTTTCGTCTCACTCGTCGGTCATGTGAGCGGTGGGCCGGGCTCCGGGTTCGGAACCGGCTCAGGGCCCGGTGGGATGGGGGACGGGGAGGGGCCCGGGGCCGGGTCGGGACCCGGGGGCGGGGTGGGGTTGGGGCCCGGTCCTGGTGGGGTCGGGTTGGGAGGCGGACCCGGTGGAGTGGGGTCCGGGGGCGGGCCTGGCGGAGCCGGGTCCGGGGATGGGCCTGGCGGGGTTGGGTCCGGGGGCGGGCCTGGCGGGGTCGGGCCCGGGGTCGGTCCGGGCTGTACGGGGTCCGGGTACGGGTCGGTCATGATGTCCTCCGGCAGTGGGTCTGCGTCCGCTCTGTCCGCTCTGGACTACTCCCCCGCGTACCCGACGCCCGTGCGGCCAGTCACCCGTGGGCGTCAACGCGTCGGCCCGGGTGGGCCTGCCGGCGCGCGGCGGCGGCGCCGGCCACGAGGCCCGGGCGCGGGCTGGACAGCACCGGGACGGTGGTCGTGGTGCGGCGCTGGGCCGGGGTCATGGAGACCTGGGCGAGGACGATCGCGTCGGCGTCGGTGACCGCGTCGGCGGCGGCCGCCACCAGACGCGCGTGCCCCTCGGTGTCACCGGCCGCGAAACGGTCCCAGGCGCCGTCGACGAGGAGCGTGCGGACGGTGACGGGGCGGTCGGCCCGGTGGGCCTCTTCCTCGATCAGTGTCCGGGTCGGGGCGAAGGTGCTCTCCAAGGTGGCGAGGACGACGAGGCGTGAGCCCGCGGCCACCGCGGCGGCCGCCATCGGGCGGTCGACGCGCAGGACGGGCACTCCGGCGTCGTACGCCTCCGCGACGGCGCCGATGCTCGAACAGGTGCACAGCACCGCCCGGGCGCCCTCGGCGGCCAACCGGTCCAGGGCGGCCCCTACGTCGTCGGTCACCGCGTCCGGCCCGTCCCGTCGGGCGCGAGCCAGCAGCTCCTCGTCGACCTCGTGCCGCAGTCGGAGGTCCGGGTGGTCCTCCTCGCGGAGGGCGTCGAAGACGGGGATGTGGGCGGGTGACGTGTGCAGCAGGGCGAGCATCTGTGGGGCCGGCCTTCCGCTCAGAACCGTCCGGGGTGCGCGACGAGCCAGTCCTTCGCGGCCTGGAGCAGCCGTGGGTCGGCGGCCGGGGCCTCCTCGGGGTGACGCTCGGCCCACTTCACGACGTACGGGCAGAGGGGGGCCACGGGGACCCCCTCCCGTGCGGCGACCGCGTACAGCTCACGCGCCAGCGAGCCCGCGATGCCCTTGCCCTCGTGCGCGGGCTCCACGATGGTGTGCACGGGGACGAGGGCTCGCTCCGGGGCGTCGAGCACGAAGTACTCGATGCGGCCGACGACTTCACCGCCGTCCGCGAGGGCCTCCAGGCGACCCGCCGCCCGGTCGTCGCGGATCCGGACCTCGCTCATGAGCACTCCTCGTCGAACGGTCAGGCGCCCACGGCCTGCGGGCTGCGCTCCTGGTCCGAGCCCGGCACCGGCTCCGACGGGTCGGCCCCCAGGGCCACGATCCGGTTGTCGCGGTCCACGTGCACCACCCGCGGCTTCAGCGCCCGCGCCTCGGCGTCGGTCACCTGAGCGTAACTGATGATGATCACCAGATCTCCGGGATGGACGAGATGGGCCGCCGCCCCGTTGATCCCGATCACCCCCGAGCCGCGCTCCCCCTCGATGACGTACGTCTCCAGCCGGGCCCCGTTGGTGATGTCCACGATGTGCACGAGCTCACCCGGGAGCAGATCGGCCGCCTCCAACAACTCGGCGTCGATGGTCACCGATCCCACGTAGTGCAGGTCGGCCTGGGTGACGGTTGCGCGGTGGATCTTGGACTTGAACATGGTGCGCAGCATGTTGGACTCCTAGAGGACGGCTCCCCGCCAGCTTTTTGCAGGTCAGGGGCGCCCATACTGTACATGGGCACGCCTTTGGCTCGAAGACCTTAGGGAAAATCGTGCGGTGCTGTGACCAGGCTTCCCGCCTGCGCATTTCTGCGCCACCCAGGCTGCCGCGAAGCCACCGACCAGGCGCACGCGCGAGGAACCGTACGAGACTGATGCTGGGTGGATGCTGACTTACCTGACGTTTCCTCAGGCATGTCGAGGACCGGTGGCATCTGGCCCGCTGGGAAGGCGAGTACGAGCCTCTTAGGGAGCGGGACGATGGACCCGTTGACCGCGGACGACAGGCCCTTGCCCGCCGTGGATCTGTACCTGCGGTTCGACCAGCCGACGAGCGTACTGGCAGCCGCGTGCGGACGGACACTCGGCAAGTGAGCCGTGGAGCCAATCCGGGAGGTTGCCCGTCTTTGGCATGAGTGAGCCGGGGAGGAGACATGCGCCGCGTGGGTGGGGAGCAGCGGGTGAGGCTGCGGTTGGGCCGCCAGAGGCCAGCCAAGGTGAGCAGCGGTAAAGGACGGATGCAGCAGCCGGAAAGGCAGCCCCGCCAGTGGCGCGACCTCACCGTACTCGCGAGCCTCTTGGCCGTCCTGCTCACCGTTCTGGGGAGTACCAGGCGTGGACCCTCAAGGAGTCGCTGTCATGCACGACCAGTCACGTAGTCGGACCGCGCTGACCGCGCCACCGTTCGTCAGAGGCGGCAGGACGGCCAAACGCTGCGCAGCTCGGTCCGCAACACGGGCGTGCCGTCGACAGGCGCCGGGTCTTGCGCGGTTGGCTCGATGCCGCCGGCTGCGATCTTGTCGAGCGTCTCCAGACCGGTGGCGCCGACCGTGCCGAACACCGTGTAGTTCGGTCGCAGCGCGGAGTCGCCGTAGACGACGAAGAACTGCGAACCGTTCGTGTCCGGCCCGGCGTTGGCCATCGCCAGCAGACCGCGCCCATAGAGGCGACGGACGCCGGTCGGGTCGCTCGGCGCCGGCGGCAGGTCCACCGGCAGCTCGTCCTTGTACTTGTACCCCGGCCCACCCTCGCCGGTGCCGGTCGGATCGCCACACTGCAGGACCTTCAGCGTCGGATACGCCGTCAGCCGATGGCACACCGTGTGGTCGTAGAAGCGGTGCTGCGCCAGGTGCACGAAGCTCTGAACCGTGCACGGCGCCTTCGCCCGGTCCAGGCGCAGCGGGAGTGGGCCCTGGCTGGTCGGGACAGCCATGTCGACGACGCCGTGGCTGGGGGTGTGTCGTGGGTCGGGCGGCAGGGGAACCGGACGAGCCGGCGGCTCGTCCGGGGTCCGGGTGTACTGGCAGGGGCCATGCGTGGTTCGCGGCGGGGCGTCGGAAGCGGAGGCCGTGCTGCCCCCGTACGTGACCAACGCTAATGCCGCCAATGCGGTCATGAGTGCTCGGTTCATCCTGCACACCCTCCCGAAGATCGCCAGTTTTCGAAGCGGTCGCAGTCTAGGGCCGGGCTTGGAGGGCTGGAACGTGCTCTCCAAGCCACATCCGTCTCAGCGGCTTTCGGCCCGCGGCCGGAGGCCGCTTCATTCGGATGTGGCGCATCGTCGCCGGCCGATCAGGGCGTCCACCCGGTTCTCGTCTTCATCCCCGTGGTGGCGATCGCCACCACGACAAGAACTACCTGCACCGAACTGACGAGACACCACTGAGCCGCTGCTCGACGCCGAGGGCGGCCTCAGCGCGACGCCGTACGACTGCCACGTCTGCCACAGCCCTACGCACCCCGACGCGCCGGTTGCCAGACCCCACGACCCAGACGCCCGCTCTCAGCCTGAGCACCGACAAGGTCGGCGCCCACGAGCTTCCGGCCGCGCCCGCCCGCCCCGGTCGGACGACCCCCGCTCCGGGACAGAAACCGAAGGGCTCCCGCGAGTCACGTCCTCGCGGGAGCCCTTCGTATCACCGCCTGCAAGTGAAGGTTGAGAAGACGATCACGAGCAAGGACGTATGTGCGGACCCTGTCACGGCGTCACGGCGCAAGCAGCAGGCTGTCGCCGCGCTCCTTGGCGGCGGTGTAACGCCGGGCAACGTCCTGCCAGTTGACGACAGCCCACATGGCGTCGATGAAGTCGACCTTCTGGTTTTTGTACTGGAGGTAGAAGGCGTGCTCCCAGGCGTCGAACACGAGGATCGGGGTGGATCCCTGGCCGACGTTGCCCTGGTGGTCGTAGACCTGCTCGACGATCAGCCGGCCGCTCAGAGGCTCATATGCCAGCACGCCCCAGCCCGAACCCTGCGTAGTCGCGGCGGCCTTGGTGAGCTGGGCCTTGAAGCCCGCGAAGGAGCCGAAGGACTCGGCGATCGCGTCCGCGAGCTCGCCCACGCCGTCCTTCTCCAGCGGCTCGCCGCCGCCGTCGCCGGTCATGTTGTGCCAGTAGATGGAGTGCAGGATGTGCCCGGAGAGGTGGAAGGCGAGGTTTTTCTCCAGGCCGTTGATCGAGCCCCACTGCTCCTTCTCCCGGGCCTCCGCCAGCTGCTCCAGTGTGTCGTTCGCGCCCTTGACGTAGGCCGCGTGGTGCTTGTCGTGGTGCAGCTCGATGATCTGCGGATTGATGACCGGTTCGAGCGCCGCGTAGTCGTAGGGAAGCTCCGGGAGCGTGTAAACCGCCATGTCCAACGTCCTCCGACATAATTGCGACTGATGTGCAGTTGCACGCTAGCAGCAGGAGAGGACAATCGCCGATCAGGCATAGGTCCTAGGACCGCGGTCGCGTCGCAGACGCAGGGGGCGTTCTCACCGGTGCAACAGACCCGCGATCCATCGCACTACGGCATCACGGGAGAGCCTCACCATCACACGGTGTGCCAGCAGTGTGGTCATCGAGGAGCTTGCCAGCCGGCAACTGACGGAAGCGGTGGGCAAGGTCGAGGAACTGCGGGGCTGCAGCCCGACGCCTCGCTATGACCGCTTCTCTACGGCCGGTGCGCCAACCGCGGAAGCTGATCGAGGGGCGGGCGCGAGGCGACGTCGTGGAACGAACGCTGTCAGGCGGAACGACGCCCCGCACCCGGCATGCCGGCAGGTTCCATGGGATGCGACCAGCCCGACACTCATTGCCATCTACGCGCTATTGCAAGTTATTCGCAATAGCGCTTGGCTGCGTCATGCCTCGCCCCCAGGCCCCGCAAGGAGGTGCTGACCTCCTGCCGGGCACGCTGCCCGGAGCTGACCGCCCGGCTCGCGTCGACTGACGCGGGCGTGGTGATGAAGCTGGGCCACACCTTCACCAAGGTGCGCCGGGCGCTGGAGAGTTCGGGGCGGCGGTGGTGGTCGTATCGGGCGGCGAGCAGCTCACGCGGTACCAGGCTGCCCGCGAACAGGCAGACCTGGCAGGTGGCAAGCGTACGCGCGCCGCACCCCCTGATCAGGTCGTCGGCGCCCGCGCCGAAACAGACGGTCATCTGTCCGCTCCTGGAGGGAGGTTGGCGGTTGCCCGGGCGGCTTTGCGCGCCGCGCACTGTGCGGCCGGCAGCGCCTGCCGCCAACCGGTGCAGCCGCGCACGGGCACGGCGCGCGCCACGGCGAGCTTTACCGGATCGCCTCCATGGCGCCGGTAGGCATCGGCGAGCAGCGCCTCCGACTCCAGCCTCACGGTGTTGACGACGAGGCGCCCACCGAAAGGCAGCGCCTCCCACCAGGCGCCAAGGAGGCCAAGGGGGGTGAAACGCCCGCCGATGAACACCACGTCCGGCGGCTGGGCCGGTCCCGACGATGGTCACGGCGGCGGGCGGGATGGGCTAACAGGGGACGCTGCTCGGCGCCTGGGCGTTCGGGGCCACCAACGGATGCGCACGTTTACGGCGGTGCCTGCACACCTCGGAAGGGGTACACATCAGCGCCAAGTTATCGCACAACAGTTGCAATAACTTTTAGGGGTGCAGGAAGGGCGGGTAATGGGTCCTCCGATCGTTCTAGGCATCGAGTCGCCCTGTGACGAGACCGGCGCCGGGCTGGTCCGAGACGGGTGGCTGCCGGGGCATGCGGTGGCGGCGGTCTGCGCCGAGTACGGCGTGGGGGCCCTGGTCGTGGTGAGCGAGGGCGCCGCGAACTCCCGGGTGCAGTCCCTGGCCGAGGAACGCTGCCAGGCCGCCGGCATCGAGCTTCGCGTGCCGCCGCTCAGGCTGTCCACGGACAACGGCGCGGTGATCCCCGCCGTCGGCGACCTCCTCGTCCGCGCCGGAGCCGAACCGGCCCTCTTGGACATCTCCATCGACTCGTCGGCGCCATTGGAACACGCGGCTCTGCCCCCGGTTGCGGCCTCGGCACCCCCGCGAACTTCCGGCAGCACTTCCGCCGCACCACAGGGACCACACCGAGCGAGTACCGCCAGGCTTTCGCCGTGATCTGACCCCTGCCCCACCGACGTCATGTAGGCCAATCGACAGACGTATCCAGCTGAGCGGGCCCTACGGTCAACCACGTGAGGGGATGCCCACGCCCGTGGCAGGACGTCGGAGGCGGCCGTCGGCCGGCTGGGGGAGGTCGGTGAACACCCTCAACCGACGGGCCTCGGAACACTCCCGAAACGCGGTCCCGTCAAGGGGCGGGCTTCGCCATGCTGCGGCGGTGTTGTCGAGATGCAGTCCCCGACCGCCCACGCAGGTCACAGCCCGCAGTCGGGAGCCGAACTACCGTTCTCGCTGAACCCGTTCATAGACCAGCAGCTACTGAAGGGGCCCGCACTGGTCTGGGGTGCGAGGGTTCGCGGATATGGCCGAGAGGTTGAAGGGGTGGGCTGCGGCGCACCGGATGATGCGGGTGCCTACGCGCTCGGCCTCCTGGACACGACGTGTCGGAGCAGAACCCCTGTGCGGGCGCCGAGTGGATCACGCTCGCGACCGTACTGCCCGGGCCGCGGAGGCCCACCGTCCGAGAAGGACTCAGGCAGACCCGCTTGAGCGGCTCCTGGACCACCCATGCGCAGCCAACCGTGCAGGAGGACGGCTGCCCCGACGCCGATGGATATGGCGAGGGGCATACCGTCGTCGCCTTCCGTGCTCTCCGCCGACGGCTTGACATCCCGGTCACCGGCCCGTCAAAGGCGCGGTCGGACGGGGGCGCGGCCATCGTGGGCCACCCGGACGGCGCTCCCTGGCCTGCGCCAGGATGTACGCGCCGGCCGAGGGCGATCGGCTGGGCGTGCGGCTCAGGCCGCGGCGCCCTGCGCGGCTGCGGTCACCTCGTAGCCCGCCTCGGTGATCGCTGCCCGTACGGCGTCGTCGTCGACCGCCTCTCCGTGTACCGTCACCCGCCCGGTCGGGACGTCGACATCGACCTCGGTGACGCCGGGTACTTCCACTACCTCTTCGGTGATGCTCGCGGCGCAGTGGCCGCAGCTCATGCCGGACACGGTGTAGGTCTTCCCGGCCATGGTGGGTGCTCCTGATTCTCTGTTTCCGGCGGTTGTGCCTTTGGGGTGTTTGGGGTTCCGGTGCCGCGTGGCACGGGGTACGGCGCGAAACCTCGCCGTGTTCAGAGACTGTGCTCGAGGCTGCCATCCGTGAGGGGAGGACCGGATCAGGTTGCTGCCGCCCGGAGGACGAACCGGGCGGCTGCATACGTACGCGGCCCGTCACGCCGCGGCGGCCACCGGCGTGCAGCGCTCGGCCTCGGTCAGCCACTCGATCAGCGAGGTGCGGGCGCGGGCGACCCGTGAGCGCACCGTGCCCACCGGGCAGTCGCTGACGTCGGCCGCCTCCGCGTACGGAAGCCCGACCAGCTGGGTGAGGACGAAAGCCTCGCGGCGGTCGTCCGGAAGCGCGTCCAGCAGCTCGGCGAGGGCGACGCCGTCATCGAAGCCAGGCAGATCGCGCGACTGGGTGTGTTCGACGGCCGACTGCCAGTCGTCCGTGTCCGACAGACGGGGGCGCGAGGAGTTGTAGCGGAAGCTGTCGATCACCGCGCGGCGGGCGATGGACAGCAACCAGGTACGGGCCGAGGAACGGCCTTCGAACCGGTGCAGACTGCCCAGGGCCCGCAGAAACGTGTCCTGGGTCAGGTCGTCGGCACTCTGGGGGTCGGCACCGAGAAACGTCACGTACCGGCGGACGTCTCGGTGCAGTGCGCGGACGAAGAGGTCGACGGCGTCGGGGTCGCCGCCGCGGGCGGCGAGGGCCCAGGCCGTGATCGACGCGTCTCTCGACTCTTCTTGCGAGTCTTCGCGCGTTGAAGACAGGACAGGAGTGAGCACCTGGTGTCTCTCCTTCTCGGGAATCCAGGGGAGCGGTGTCCGGGCCGGCGCGCGCAGAGAAGCGAGCGGGACGGCGGAACCGGTGAAGGGGTGAACGGCCGGGCGCGCGTGTGCGCGACCGATGCCCGAGGCGGGGAGCCGACGGCCCGTCGTCCCCATGTGCGGCCTCGGGAAACCAGCTGTCGTCAGGCGACAGCGATCCCCGTGGGTGGACCCCGAGAAGTGATCGCGTGGGCGAGGAGGAGTCGCCGCGGCATGCGATCCGAACGCCCCCTGAGGGCGCGGAAACGTGGCCGGTGCGGCGGCGTGGGCAGCCGGAGGATCAGGCGCAGCGGAACGACGAGCCATCCGGCGAAAGCCCGCAGGATGCGGAACGCGGCGCGCTCGCCGTGGGCGAGCCACAGGCCGCACAGCAGCGCGGCGAGAAGGTGGGCGGCGAGCATGCCGGTCGAGGACATGCCGCCCATGCCGTGGTCCAGGGAGTGCGCGGCCCCCATATGGCCCATCGGCCCCATGGAGGGCATGGCGCCCATCCCGTGGTCCATGGAGGCCATCGACGTCGACATGGCGCCGTGCTCAGCGCCCGGACCCGACGGCGAACCGCACAGCAGGTAGCCCAGCCACTGGTGGAAGAGCGACCTGCCACCGGATGTCTGCGGGTGTACGACTGCCTGGGCGAGCGAGAACGACGCGTGGAGTGCGGCTTGGGCGGCGACCACGACGGAGCTGACCAGGACGGGCCCGCGCTCCCGGCCGGCCAGCCACCAGGCCGTGCCGCCGGTCAACGCCGCGCCCGTGACCATGGCCCACCAGGGCACCGCACTCCCCGACATCATGACGTGGCCCAGGGAGGCGAGCAGCACACAGACGGCCGCGAACACAGCGGCCCGAAGCGTGCGAGAACACCACCCAGCAGTCATGGCGCCTCATCCTCGCAGTCCGGGTCTCACGCGTCACGGGGAGGTACGGATACGCCCCTGGCGTCCGACTCAATCCAGTCATTGTGATCCACACCACAGCAACGGCGGGGAACTCGAGGGCCGTTCGTGCCGACTCCTGCAGAGGACCCGGGAAGTGCCGCCGGGTGGAACGGGGTTGAGGAGGGGCGCCGGTGGCGGCGGAGCAGAGTGAGATCCGGACCGCGGCCGAAAGTAGCCCGGCGCCGGCGACAAGGGGCATGACCGCGCTGCTGACGTGCGCCATGGCCTTCTCGATGATGCAGCTGTTCCTGCTCGGCGCCCTCGGACCGCGGCTCGTGGACGACCTGGATGTGACACCGACCTTACTGGGCCTGACCACGACCGTCGGCTTCGGGACGGCCGCCGCGCTCTCACCGGCCGGCGGACGTGTGGTGGATCGCCTCGGGCCGCGCCGCTGCCTCGTCGCGCTGCTGCTGGTGGCGGCACTGGCCCTGGCACTGATCGGATCGGCGCCGGGGGCGGGGTCCCTGTTGGCGGCGGTCGCACTGGGCGGACTCCCGCAGGCGCTGGCAAACCCCGCCACGAACAAGACGATTTTGGCGGCGGTTCCCGCCGAGCGCCGTGGTTCAGTGACCGGGATGAAGCAGTCGGGCGTTCAGCTGGGCGCGTTCGCCGCCGGGCTGCCGCTGGCCGCGCTGGCCGGGATCGTCGGCTGGCGGGGCGCGGTGTGGGCGGCTGCCGGGACGGCCGTGGTGGCCGCGGTCTGGGCGGCGCGTACGCTGCCCGCCGATCCACCCCCGAAGTACGCGCCCACCTCATGGATCCCACGCGGCACCATCGCCTGGCTGGCCGCTTTCTCGCTGCTGCTGGGCTGCGGCATCGCCTCCGTGAACACCTACCTCGCCCTGTACGGCGTGCGGCGGCTCGACCTCGGCCCGACGGCGGCCGCCGCGCTGGTGGCGATCCTGGGCGTCGCGGGGATCGCCGGGCGGGTGGGCTGGTCCAAGGTCGCCGGGCAGCCGGGGCGCGCGCTGTGGCTGCCGGGTGGGCTGGCGGCCGGAGCCGTGGGGGCGGTGCTGCTGCTCGCGGCCTCTGCGTACGCACGGCCACTGGCCTGGGTCGCAGCTGTCGCCGTGGGCATCTTCGCGGTCTCCGCGAACGCGGTCTCCATGGTGCTGGTGATGCAGCGTGCGGCGCCCGGCCGGGCAGGCCAGGACTCGGCCCTGGTGTCGGCCGGCTTCTTCGCCGGGTTCGCGATCGGTCCGCCCCTGTTCGGTCTGCTGGCCGCCGCCGACCGCTACGGGGCGGGGTGGCTGCTGGTTGCGGGTGAGTTCGTGGGCGCGGGTGCGGTGGCGCTGGTCTGGGCGGTGCGAGAGCCGCGATCGGTCGTACGGCGATGAGTACGGCGCGTACGGCCAAGGGCCCGGTCCACTCGTCCCCTGGCGTCCCTGAATGGGTGGGCCCCGCGCTGGAGTCCGTCCTCGGCCGGGTGGCTGTCACCCTGACCGAAGTGGGCGACCGCTTTCCCCTGTTCGCGGACCCCGACAACGGCCGGTGGACGACGACCGGGCGGGGCTCGTGGCCGGGCGGCTTCTGGGCAGGACTGTTGTGGCTGCGCGCCCGGCACACGGGGCAGCGGACCGACCGCGAGGCCGCTATCCGGTTCACGGGGCGGCTCGCGGGCTGGGTGGACACTGACACTGCCACGCGCGGACTGATTTTCTGGTACGGCACGGCGCTCGCCGACTCGCCTGAGGCTGCTGCTCTGCGCGTGCGGGCGGCCCAAGCCTGCCAGGACGCGTACGACTCCGAACTTGGCCTGGTTCCTTGGGGCTCGGCGTTCGGCGGGCCCCGTCTTCTGGCCCGTGTGGACGGCGTGCCTGGCATGGTTCCACTGCTGGCCTCGGTGGACCCCCAAGCGGCAAGGTCTCATTTCCACCGCCACCTTGAACTCTGCCTGAGCGAGGGCCCCTCGTGCTGGTCCTGGCGGTACGAGCGGCCTGTCGGCTGGGCTCCCTGCGACGATCCACCACCCGGCTGGAGCCGAGGCCGCGCCTGGCTGCTGCTGGCTGTCGCCGACGCCGCACACCGTCTCGATACCGACTACCTCGCGGAAGCCACAAGCCGCTTGCTCCAGGAGCCGGCTGTGCAGCCGGCCGACGAGGCACACCCCGACGGCCCTCTCGACACCTCCGCCGCCGCCATCACCGCCCTGGCCCTGCTCAAACTCGGCCACCGCGACCAAGCCGTCGCACTGCTCGACGAACTCGTCAGCACCCACGTCACAGCGGACGGCCGCCTCCTGAACGGCTGCTACGACCTCGCCACCGGGACGGCGACGCGACACGAGCTGATATGGGGCGACTTCTTCCTCGCATACGCGCTCGCCGCACTCGCGGGCCTCGCCGACCCTCACGACGCCTAGCACCGCATCAGGCACCGTTTGCCCTGTCGGCCACGGCACACAGTCGCTGGACGTCGGCGTGCTCCACCAAGAACTGCCCGTCCCGCCAAACCACGTGTGCCTTTGTCCACGAGAATGGGCAGCACTGTTGCAGCGGTTCGGGGGCGTTCTGCGGCCAGGCCCGCGCGAGATGTTCACGAGTTTCGACAGCGCCGGCCACTCCTGGGCCGAGGCTCAGAGGGCCGTCGATGCCGGTGATCGGAGGTCCGGACAAATCGTGGGCGGGCACCCGGTGCCTTTCCCCGAAGCTGAGGTCGTGCCGTAGCGGGCAGGCGCGGCCACCAGCCAGGATGCTCCTCATGACCACCGACCAGGACCTCGTCCCCCTCCGCTCGATGCGCTCAGCACCCGTGATGCTCGGTGTGGGAGCAGCCATCGGCGTTCTGGGCGGGATGATTGGTCTGGGTGGCGCCGAGTTCCGCCTGCCGCTGCTGATCAGCCTCTTCGGGTTCGCCGCGCTCTCAGCCGTCATCTTGAACAAGGCGATGAGCCTGGTCGTAGTCCTGGTCGCGCTACCTGCCCGGCTGGCAGCGGTCCCGGCCGCCGATGTGGCCGCACGCTGGCCGGTAGCCGTCAACCTGCTGGCCGGCAGCCTGCTGGGCGCCTGGGCCGGAGCGACCTGGGCGGTACGTATGCGTAGCGCCACCCTCTACAAAGTGCTGGCCGCCCTGATGGTGCTCATGGCCGCTGCCCTGGTGGTTACACACACCATCGCCCTGGACGCGCTCGCGCTGCCGCTGTGGGCGCAGGTGCCCTGTGGCGTCGTGGCAGGCTTCGGCATCGGAGTGGTCGCGGCAATCATGGGCGTGGCCGGAGGCGAGCTGCTGATCCCGACGATCGTGCTGCTGTTCGGGGAGGACGTCAAGACCGCGGGAAGCCTCTCCCTGCTGGTCTCACTGCCGACAATGCTCGTGGCCTTCGCCCGTTACAGCCGCGACGGCAGCTTCGCCGTTCTCGGCGCCAACCTCCGCTTCACCACGATCATGGCCGCAGGCTCGATCGCCGGCGCCGTTTTGGGCGGGCTACTCCTCGGCGTCTTCCCGGACCTGGTGCTCATCCCCGTGCTGGCCGTAATCCTGCTCGTTTCCGCGGTCAGGCTGGCCCGTCACGACTACTTGATCCGCACACGGTCATCACATCCGATGACTTGCGACTGCGTTCCGTGATCGACAGGGCAAACGCTGCCTGATCGGTCATTCGGCGGTGCGCAGGGCCCTGCGTGCGACCGACGTGATGTGCAGCTCGTCCGGGCCGTCGAGGATCCGGGCCGCTCTGCCCGTCCGGAACAGGGCGGGCAGAGCGGTGTCCGGGCCGAGACCAGCGGCTCCGTACACCTGGATCGCCGCGTCGGCCACCTGCTGCAAGGCGCGCGCGGCGGCCACCTTGGCCAGGCCCACTTCCACGTGCGCATCGAGCCCCGCGTCGAGGCGGGCCACCGCTTCGTACACCAGCGGACGGGTCGTCCGCAGGGCGAGCAGGGACTCGAAGACGTGGCGCTGGACGAGCTGGAGGTCACCGAGGGGGCCTCGGGAGCGGGTACGGGTCACCGCGCGCTCTCGCATGATGTCGAAGGCCCGCGCCGCCTGGCCCAGCCAGCGCAGGCAGCGAAGGGTGCGGCCCAGTTGGAGCCGTTCGCCCGCTATGGCCAGGGCCTTGCCGCGCGCGCCGATCAGGTGGTCGCTGTCGACCACGACCTCGTCCAGAGCGATCTCCCACTGCCCGCTCGCCCCGAACACCGGCAGTTCCCGCACCACGGTGAAGCCGGGTGAGCCAGTGGGCACGAGGAGCAACGACAGGCCCTCTCGATCGGCCGGTTCCCCATCGGTGCGGGCGAGCACCGTGACCAGGTCGGCGTCGGCTGCCCCGCTGGTGAACCATTTCCGTCCGCTCACCCGCCAGGTGCCGTGCTCCCCCGGGAGGGCGCGGGTGGCGGTGAGGAAGGGGTCCGTACCCGGTGTTTCCGGCTCGGTCATCGCGTAGCAGGCCCGTATCTCCCCGGCGACCAGCCGCTCGGCGTACCGGTCACGGGCGCCGGGGCTTCCGTGCCGCCAGAGCATCAGCGTGTCGAGCAGAGGTGCCGAACCGAGGGCGGCAGGCCCGTGGTCGCTGGCTCCCTCGGCTTCGGCGACATGGGCATACGAGCGCAGTGGCAGCCCCTGGCCGCCAAGTTCAGAGGGAAGAGGCAGCGCCCACAGCCCTTCGGCCTTGGCCTCCGTCTGCAGTCCGCGAAGGATGGTGGCTGCCTCTGGTCCGCCGGCGTCCAGCGCCGCCTCGTGGGGCATCACCCGGTCGCGTACGAACGCCGCGACGTGGTCTCTCAACTCTGCTGTGTCCGCCGGGCATTGGGGCGCACCGGTGATGTCCTCCATGCGGATTTTCCTCACTTTTCTCTGGAGTCGCGGGAACCCCGGCCCCCGGCCGTCCGACTGCCTCTTTCGTGGAACTGGTCGGGGGCGATCGCCTCCGGGTTCCCGCGCGTCAGGAAAGGGGAGGCATGGCTACTCCAGCCACATCGGCGATCGCACGGACGGCCGGACCGCTCGACGGGCTCCGCTTCGAGGGTTCAGGTCCACCGGGCGCGGCGGACGCGCTGGTCGCGGAGCATCTGAGGCTGCTGGGGGCCCAGCCTGACGGCAGCTCTGACGGCAGCGGTGGAGGCCGGTTCACCGTCTCCGGTCGCGAGGTCGGCGAAGTCTCCGCCGGCACCGTCTGGGGCGAGACCGCGACCGATGAGGCCACCGTGCAGGCGGCCACCGGCATCATGGCGGTCCACGGCCGACGCGACGGCACCCCCCGCGGCCTCGCCGTCGACTACGCCGCCACCGCCGCCGGCGTGCTCGCCGTGCAGGGCCTGCTGGCCGGGCTCCTGGCACGGGCGCGCGGGGCCGGGCACATCACCCAGGTCGAGGTGAGCGCCGAGCGGGCCGGTCTGCTCACGGTCTCCCAGTACCTGGCCGCCGCCGGCGCCGAGGAGGGCGAGGCTGCCGAACTCGCTCCGGGCGGGCCTCCGTTCACGTCCACCGACGGAACTGCCTTCGAGTTGGAGACGCTCGACCCGGGCGTGTGGGCGGCGTTCTGGCGCGCCCTCGACGCTCCCGAAGAGGCGATACGCAGAGGGTGGCGGCCCTTCCAGTTCCGGTACGCCACGGCCTGTGCGCCCTTCCCCCACGTGTTGCACGAGGCGGTGCGGGCGAGCACCTGGGAGCGGATCCGGCACGCGGCCGACGCATCGGGCGCCGATGTGTGCCCGCTGGGGTCGCTGGCCGACCGGGCGGCCGAGTACGACGGGGCGGCGCCCTGGGAGTTGACCCCGCACGACGCCACGTACGTCCCGCGCGGAGCCTCCGACGGCGGGCCGCTGGCCGGGTTCACCGTCCTGGAGGCCGGTCGCCGTATTCAGGCTCCTCTCGCCGCCCATGTCCTTGGTCTGCTGGGGGCGGAGGTGATCCGGATCGAGCCGCCGGGCGGCGACCCGTTGCGCGGTATGCCGCCCGCCTGTTCGGGCATCTCGGCGCGGTGGCTCGCGTTGAACCGGGGCAAGAAGGCCGTCGAGGTGGACATCAAGTCCCCGTCCGACCGGGAGCGGCTGCGTGAGATGGCCGCCGACGCCGATGTGTTCCTGCACAACTGGGCGCCGGGAAAGGCCGCCCAGCTCGGCCTCGACCACGAGCACCTCGCCGTCGCCAACCCCGCGCTCGTCTACGCGTACACCAGCGGCTGGGCCGACCGGCTGCCCGACGCCCCCATGGGCACCGACTTCATGGTCCAGGCCCGCACCGGCGTGGGCGAGGCGGTACGGCCGGCCGGTGAGGCGCCCGCGCCGTCCCTGATGACCCTGCTCGACGTGCTGGGCGGACTGCTCGGCGCCGAGGCCGTCCTGGCGGGCCTGCTGCAGCGCGAACGCACCGGCCGCGGAGTGCGCGTGCACTCGTCCCTGCTCGGTGCCGCGGACGTACTGACCGCGCCCGCCAGGGCCCGGGCCGCGCAGGGACTCGACCCGCGCCGGCCGGCCGGGTTCCGCCGCCCCCTACGCACCGCCGACGGCTGGATCGCCCTGCCGGACCACGCCGCCAACCCGTACGACGTGAGCGCACTGTCCACCGAGCAGGCACTGAAGCGTCTGCGCGACGGCGGCCTGTCCGCCGTCCCGGTCGTCACCGACCTCGCCGATCTGCTCTCCTCCGGCCCGATCAGCCGCGACGCACACGGCGCCCCCGCCGTCCCGACCCCCTGGAGCTTCGCATGACCGTGGACCTGCACGACCTGCTGCCCTCCGAGCTGCGTCGCGGCTGGGCGGTCGACGGCACCTGTCCCGACCTCGACCTGTACAGCCTCTTCCGCGCCCGCCAGATCGCCGACCTGCACCGCACCGCGGTCCTCGACGCCAAGGGGAAACTCTGTTACACCGCCCTCGACCGCAAGGTGCGATGTCTGGCCGCCGGGCTGTCCGGACTCGGCATACACGCCGGTGACGTGGTCGGCATACAACTGCCCAACGGGCGGAACGCCGTCATCGCCGACCTCGCCCTGGCCGCCCTCGGCGCCGTCGCCCTGCCCTTCCCGGTCGGCCGGGGCGGGCGGGAGGCGGCCTCGCTGCTGTGCAGAGCGGAGGCGGTCGCCGTCATCGCCGCTACCGAGCACCGAGGCAACCACCACGCCGCCGACCTGCTCGCGCTGACCGGTGAGCTGCCCGCGCTGCGCACCGTGATCGCCGCCGGGCCCGGTACGGCCCCGGACGGAGCCGTCGCCTTCTCCGCGCTGCTGCGCACCGACCCGAAGTCCTTCACCGCGGTCCGCCCCGACCCCGACTCCGCCGCCCGCATCCTCGTCTCCTCCGGATCCGAGGCCGAGCCGAAGATGGTGGCGTACTCGCACAACGCCCTGGCCGGCGGCCGCGGCAACTTCCTCGCCTCCCTCATCCCCGACGACCAGCCGCCACGCTGCCTCTTCCTCGTACCGCTGGCCTCCGCCTTCGGCAGCAACGGCACCGCCGTCACCCTCGCCCGGCACGGCGGAACGCTCGTCCTGCTCGACCACTTCACCCCCGAGGCGGCCCTGGACGCGCTCTCCGAACACGAGCCCACCCACGTCCTGGGCGTGCCGACCATGATCCGGATGATGCTCGACCGGATCGCGGAGGGACACCACCCGGCGTTCACTCCCCCGACGGCCGTCATCGTCGGCGGCTCACCACTCGACGAGGCCACCGCCGAGGAAGCCCGCCGGGTCTTCGGCTGCCCCGTCGTGAACCTCTACGGCTCGGCCGACGGCGTCAACTGCCACACCGGACTGGGCGACGAACCCCTGCGCGGAGAAGGGCCCGGCATCCTCGCCGGACACCCCGACCCACGCGTCGCCGACATACGCATCGCCGTCCCCGACGCACCCGAGTTCACGGAGGCGCCGAAAGGTTCCGTCGGCGAGATCGTCGCCCGCGGCCCCATGACTCCACTGTGCTACGTCGCCGCCCCCGACCTCGACGCCCGCTACCGCACCGCCGACGGCTGGGTGCGCACCGGCGACCTCGGCCTCATCGAGGAGGACGGCAACCTGCGGATCGTCGGCCGCCTGAAGGACGTCGTCATCCGGGGCGGGGCCAACATCAGCCCGGCCGAGGTGGAGATCGAGCTCGCCACCCACCCGCTGGTACGCGACGTGGTGTGCGTCGGGGTGCCGGATCCGCTGATGGGCGAGCGGCTCGCGGCCTGCGTCGTCCCACGGGGCGAGGCACCCATGCTGGAAGACCTGTCCGCACATCTGGACGCGCGTGGCCTGGAGCGCCGCAAGCATCCCGAACACCTGCTGATCGTCACGGAGTTGCCGCTGACTCCGGCAGGCAAGCCGGATCGGGCGCTGATACGTGAGCGGTGCTCCGAGCAGGCGCCGGAGTCCCTCACGCAGGCCGTCTGACCCATACACCTGACAGGGGCCGCCGGAAATCTCCGGCGGCCCCGCACTCACGTCAGGAAGACCCCTCGCTACGAGGCCATCGACTTCCTGATCGTGTCCGCGGCGTTCTTGTAGACGGTCAGCAGGTCCAGGTCCTTGCCCGGGTAGTTGACGATCTCCACCTGCTTCGCCCCCGAGTCCGGCAGCACCTTGCCCGTCGTCATGTGCACGTTGTCGAAGACATACGCGGGCTTCTTCTTCACCAGGTCGGACAGCTGCTTGGCGGTCACGGCCTCAGGACCGTACGTGCCGCTGACCTCCGCGCCCGCCATCTTCGCCGACCAGACGGAGAAGACCTGGGCGACGACGGCCGGGGCCTTGCCGTCCGGCCACGCCCCCTTCAACTCCTTCCGCAGCGTGCCGTACTCGCTCTTGAAGGACGTGTCCCACTTCGCGGCGGCGTCCTCGGTGCCGAACAGCTTGCCCAGGCGGGTGACTTCGGCGCTCGCCTTGTCGGCGTCGTTGTCGAGGTTGACCTCGACCAGCTTCGCGTCCGACCCGGCGGCCTCCTTGATCTTCTCCGCGTACGGCTCGAAGGGGGCGTAGAGCACGAAGTCGGCGCCCGCGATGGCCGTGAGGTCGGACGGCTTGGGGTCGTAGTCCGGGGCGTGCTGTGCGGACGACGGCACGATGACCTTCACGTCCTCGGCGCCGGCGGCCTTGGCGAAGGCACCCTCCCAGGTGGTGGTGGCCACGACGACGGGCGCGTCGCCGCTCTTCTTCCCACTCGTGCTCGTGTCCGCGCTGTCGGCCTTGTCGGAACCGCATGCGGTGACGGTCAGGACGAGCGCCGTGCTCAGGCTCAGTGCGAGGACGGAAGGGACACGGGCGATGCGGACGCGGATGCGCGCCATGAGCTGATTCTCCGTTCGGGGATGAGATGGACGGCCAGGACGACGATCCCGGCGGTCAGGACGAGCACGGGCCCGGGCGGCCAGTCGAGCTTCAGCGCGACGAGGAACCCGGTGAGGTTCACGACGACGCCGATGCCGACCGCCCAGGCGGTGATGGACTTCAGGGAGGTGCCCAGCCGCCGCGCGGCCAACGCGGGCAGCAGGGTCAGCGCGTCGACGAGCAGCGCACCGGTCAGTTTGATGGCCCCGGCCACGGAGACCGCGACCAGGACGAGGAGAAGGAGCGTGAGCAGGTCGACGCGCACCCCGGAGGAGAGCGCGAGTTCGCGGTCGTAGAGCAGGAGGGCGAGGTCGCGGCGGCGCCACCAGAACAGTGCCGGTACGACGACGGCCAGCACGCCCAGCAGCCACAGGTCGGCCGTGCCCACGGACAGGATCGAGCCCCACAGCAGTGCGAAGGCGCCCTGCGCGTTGACTCCGGAGACGGCCAGGACCAGCAGCGCGGCGGCGATCGCCAGGCTCATCAGCAGGCCCATCGCGCCCGACAGCCCGTCCGGTGTGCGGGCGAGCGGCGCGACCCCGGCTCCCGCCAGCGCGCAGGCGACGAGCGCGCACAGCATGGGGTCGAGCCCGGTCAGCAGCCCGATCGCGATGCCCAGCAGGGCGACGTGCATCATCGCGAACCGCACCGGCATGATGTCGAGCCCGACGATGACGACGCCGATCACGGGCAGGCCGATCGCGGCCAGCAGCAGGGCGGCACCGGCCCGTTGGACGGGTATGAGCTGAAGGAGCGGTCCGAGGTCGGCGGCGGCGAGGATGTTCACCGGACCTCCCTCAGGCTGCCGGCGGCCATCTCCAGGACCCGGTCGCAGCGGTCGGCCAGCGCCCGGTCGTGCGTGACCACCACGACGGTCACCGGCAGGGACAGCAGGACATCGGCGGCCTCCTCCTGCCCGGCGAAGTCGAGTGCGGCGGTGGGTTCGTCGGCCAGCAGCACCCCCGCCCCGGCGGCGACGCAGCCGACCGCACGGGCGAGATACATGCGCTGCAACTGCCCGCCGGACAGCGTGTGGAGCGGCCGTCCGGTCAGCGTTCCGACGCCCAGCTTCTCGGCCGCCTCGACGGCTTCGGCTCGTGCCCCGCTGCTGGCCAGCAACTCGTGTGCCAGCATCGGGAAACGGCCGACCGCGGGCTTCTGCGGAATCCAGGCACACGCCCGGCGCCGCCACGTCCACTCGGCCGCCGTACCGGTGCCCCGGCCGCCGACCGTGATCTGCCCGCCGGTTTGGCGGTGCAGGCCCAGCACCGCGCGGATCAGCGTGGTCTTGCCCGACCCGTTGGTGCCGGTCAGCGCGACCCGCTCGCCCGCCCCGATGTCGAGATCCACACCGCTCACGGCCTCGACGCGGCCATGTCGGCAGGCGACTTCACGCATCCGCACATCCAGACCGTCCATCCCACCTCCTGCTCGTTCCCCGAAAGGAGTCGGAGAGGGAGGGTGATAAGTTCCCGCCGAACCAGACGACTTCACGAAGCCTTGCGGCAACGTCTCCACCCGTCTGCCGCCGGGCACTAGTCGAGCCGTTCAGCGATGCTCGGCTGGTCCCTACGAGGACGGGCGGCCAGCGGAAGGAGAACAGTCGGAGAAAGGGCGAGTCACCGAGCAGTAAGCCTCGCGCGCCTCGAGAGTGGCAGGCCGGGACCTCGGTGGCGCACCCGTGGTGGGCCCGACGTCGCCGTCTCCACGAGCAGACGTAATAGCGCGCTCAGCGCGAGTCCGGCGGCGCAGCCGATCAGGGCGCCTGAGGGGCCGCCGAAGGCAGAGCCCAGCCAGGCGTAGCCGCCGGCCAGCACGGCCAGGGTGGCCGCGGTCAGGGGCCAGGAACCGCGGGGCCGCGCCCGTGTCCAGACGCGTGCGGCTTTCTCGGGCTCCGATTCCCAGGGCCACACCATCTGCGTCCCGCTGCCCCGGTCATGTCCGCGCCCCCTCATATGACCGCCTTCCCTCTTCAGGCCCGCGCTGAGCCTCGCCGGTGCCGACGCGGACTTCAGCGAAAGATTTCCCCAACGCCGCACGGCGGAACCGGCGCGGACCGTAACGAGGTGTCGGTCGCAGCCAGGGCGGGGATCAGGCCGTGGTGATGGCGTCCAGCTTCCCGGCCTTGGCATCCGCGACGATGGACGAGAACTGGTCGGCGCTCATCTGTATGCGCTGCCCGAAGTCATCCGTGAGGATCACACGGCGGTCGTTCGGGGCGGCGGGGTCGACGAACAACTGCGGACATCCGCAGTTGCAGTTGCCGCAGAACGTCGCCACTGGTTCCAGGCCGTCAACATTGCTCATGGTGCAGAACCTTTCGCGCTTCGGGGCGCTCACCGGGGTGACCGCCCGGGACTGCTCGAGAGATACCCCCGCCCGCATGTCGCCAGTCGCACAAAGCGGATGCTGCATCTCACTTCGATTGCCCGGAACTCAGCGGCCTTCCGAACCGACTCCCGGAGAGGCTTGGGCCACCACCGTCACACCCTCGAACCCTCGATGCTCCGGCCCCCGGCTCGATCGCCAGGGCCCGATAGCCGAAGACGCCCCCGTCGTGCAGCGCAGTTGGTCGCAGACCGAAGCGACGGCGTAGGTGGTCGGTCGGCTCCGTCCAGGGCAAGGACGTCCAGGTGCGGCGGGAACCACGCCAGGGTGCGCCCCGACCTCTGAGGTATGGAGTGGGGAAGCCTGATGCGCCTGGTGATGCGGAACAGCCCGGTCAGGGGCGCCTTACGGGCCGCCGCGGTACCCCTCGGCGCGAGCTGCGCGGCGCTTGCCCTGTCGACCGGCTGCACCGCGACCGGCGCGGCCGGCGACCCGCCACCCGGGATCGAGGTCGTCGACGCCCGGATCATCGCGCCCATGGGCACGCGCTCGACCGCCGCGCACTTCGAGATCCGCAACACCGGCTCGTCCCCGGACACGCTGCGGTACGCGGACTCCCCGGACCTGGGCATCAGCATCGTCCGCCGCACCGTGCGCCGGACCGGGACGGGGCGCACGGAGCCGGCCTGGGCCGTCGACGTTCCCGCCGGCGGCACGGTACGCATGGCACCCGGCGGACTCGGAGTCGTCATCCTGGACCCACCCGCGCTGAAGCCCGGCCAGACCGTGCGCTACAACCTGTGATCCCAGTACAGCGGGAAGGTCGGCGTCCGAGTGCCCGTGACCGCGAGTCCGAGTTGAGGGGGCATGGTCGGCATGCTCGCCAAGCCGACAGGCTGGGAGCCGCGATCAGCCTGTGCCGGGACCGCGCTGATGCCCCGGCCACGACCCGCCGTTTCCGCCGCGGCAAGGTGACGGCCGTAGCGCCAGCACGGTCACGCCCCGAACCTGCCGGGGCGGACCACGATCGCCAGCGCTTTGACCGGCCCGCTGTGCTGGAAGTGCAGGGTGAACGGCACGAAGTCGAACTCGCGCCACCCCGCCTTCGCCCGCAGCGTCACGTCCAGACCGGACGGGGACATGGCAAGGCTGCCGCCGGCGGGGACCTCGGCCGAGCCCACCGTCTCCGCGTACGCCGCCCGGCCGTTGGTCATGCGGTGTCGGCTGAGCGAGGTGTCGCCGTCCGCGCCGGACATCGTCACCTTCAGCAACCGGTCGTCGGCGCCTCCGGAGTTGGTGATCCGGAAGAACGCGGCGGTATCCCGGGTGTTCCCGTACGGCAGGAAGACATGTGCGTCCGTGACCGCGATCCGCGCAGGTGTGCCTGCGTTGCCGGAGGAGGTCCAAGCGGTCAGACCGGCGAGGGCGACACCGCACGCAGCGACGGGCGCGAGCGCGGCCAGCAGGGTGTCGGCGAGCCGACGGCGGGTCGGGCGCCAGGGCTGCGCGGTCATCGGCCGCCTCGAATCGTCGTCGCCACGGCATGGCGAGGTGGCAGGACACGCCTCCGAGCAACCGAGAGGAAAGAGATCATCGTTCACCGCTCCGGGCAGGCGAGGTCCGCCGCTTCCGCGCGGTGGAGGGCTGCCAGGCCCGCAATCGCAGGCTGTTGCCCACCACCAGCAGCGAGCTCACCGACATCGCCGCCGCGGCCACCATCGGGTTGAGCAAGCCCACCATGGCGAGCGGCACCGTCACGACGTTGTAGCCGAAGGCCCACACGAGGTTGACGCGGATCGTGGCCAGAGTGCGCCTGGCCAGCAGGACCGCATCCCCGAGGGCCTCGATGTCGCCGCGCACGAGGGTCACGTCGGCGGCACCGATCGCCGCGTCCGTGCCCGTACCCATGGCGATACCCAGGTCGGCGCCGGCCAGCGCGGCGGCGTCGTTCACCCCGTCGCCGACGACCGCTACCCGGTAGCCCTGCTCCTCCCGCAGCTCGCGTACGAGTTCGGCCTTGCCCTCGGGCGTGCAGCGGGCGTGCACGTCCTCGATGCCGAGAGCATCGGCGACGGCCCGGGCGGGCGCCTCCCGGTCTCCAGTGGCGAGCACCGGCCGTACGCCGAGACGCCGCAGCCGCTCCACCGCCCGGTAGCTTCCCGGTCGTACGACGTCACCGACCTCGATCAGCGCCTCGGCCACCCCATCGACCTTCACCAGGACGGGCGTACGCGCTGCGGCCTCCGCCGCCGGCAGTGCTTCCGCCAGCGCCGGCGGCAACGCGTCGTCCACACCGACGACTTCGACCAGACGTCCCTCGACACGCCCCTGGACTCCGCGGCCTGCTGCGGCGCTGAAGCCACTCACGTCCGGCAACGGCCGCTCGGGCAGGGTCCGGCGGGCGTACGAGACGATCGCCCGGCCCAGCGGATGTTCCGAGCCCTGCTCGACCGCCCCGGCCAGCCGCACCACCGTCTCCTTCCCCAGGCCGTCCGGCACCGCGGTGACCCGGGCGACGCTCATGTGGCCGGAGGTGAGGGTGCCGGTCTTGTCCAGGACCACGGCGTCGAGGTGCTGGAGACCCTCCAGGGCCTGCGGCCCGGTGACCAGGACGCCCAGTTGAGCACCCCGGCCGGTGGCGGCCATCAGCGCGGTCGGGGTCGCCAGGCCCAGCGCGCACGGGCAAGCCACGACCAGGACGGCTACGCACGCGGTGACCGCCGCCTGCGGATCGGCCCCCGCCCCCAGCCAGAACCCGAGCGCTGTGACCGCCAGCGCCAGCACGACGGGTACGAAGACACCGGCCACCGAGTCGGCCAGCCGCTGCGCCCGCGCCTTGCCGGCCTGCGCCTCGGTCACCAGCCGGGCGATACGTGCGAGCTGGGTGTCGGCGCCGACCGCGGTGGCCCGCACCAGCAGCATTCCGCCGGCGTTGACGGCCCCGCCGACCACCGCCGAGCCCGGCCCGACCTCGACCGGCTCGCTCTCCCCGGTGACCAGCGACAGGTCCACGGCCGAACTGCCCTCCACCACCTGCCCGTCGGTGGCGACCCGCTCGCCCGGCCGCACCACGAAGACCTGATCGACGCCCAACTCCTCGATATCAATGAGTCGTTCGCCATCGCCGTCTCGTACGGAGACCTCCTTGGTGGCCAGGGTGGCCAGCGAGCGGAGCGCCGCCCCCGTCCCGCGACGGGCGCGCGCCTCCAGAAAACGCCCCGCCAGCACGAACAGCGGTACGCCGACGGCCGCTTCGAGATAGATGTGGGCGACGCCGTCCGGTGCGGAGGGTATGAGGCTGAACGGCATCCGCATGCCGGGATCTCCGGCGCCGCCGAGGAACAACGCGTAGGCCGACCAGGAGAAGGAAGCCGCCACGCCGAGCGACACGAGCGTGTCCATGGTGGCCGCCGAGTGCCGCAGCCCGCGTACCGCCCGCTCGTGGAAGGGCCAGGCACCCCACACGGCCACCGGCGCGGTCAGCACGAAACACAGCCACTGCCAGTTGCGGAACTGCAGGGCCGGCGCCATCGACAGCACCAGAACGGGAAGCGCGAGCAACGCGGTGACCAGCAGCCGTTCCCGCTCCTGCGTCGCCGCCGCGGACTCCGCGTCCTCGGGCTGCCGTTTCCTGGGCGGTTCGGGCAGGGCCGCCGTGTAACCGGCTTTCTCCACGGTCGCGACGAGTTCCTCGGAGCTGATCCCCGCCGGATGGCTCACCCTGGCCCGGCCGGTAGCCAGATTGACGCTCGCCGTGACCCCCTCCAGCTTGCCGAGCTTCTTCTCGACACGGGTCACACAGGCAGCACAAGTCATGCCGCCGACGGTCAGGTCGGTGGTGACCGAGGCGGTCGCCGGGTCCGCGGCCATCAGCGTCCTCCCCCGTGCATCCCGTCCATGTCACCCATGTCCGTCCCGGCGCCCCCGCCGTCCTCGTTACCGCCCCCACTCGTCGCGGTTCCGTGCATGCCCGGTGCGACGGGTCCCGCTGAGGCACCGACGGCGTACGACACCGTGAAGATCAGGGCCAGCAGCAGGAGGAACCCGCACAGGGCAGGCGGAAGCGCCGCTCCACGCAGCACCGCGCCCGCGCCGGAGAGGGAGGATTGCCGGGACTCGTCCATCAACCGTGTCTCCAGATCACGTCGTACGGCGCCGGTCGGATCGAGCCGTACCCGTCCCAGGAGTCGGACCGGGCCGGGTCCGAGTTCCGAACCTGCGCTGTGGCTCGCCTCACATTTCCCCGGGGCCCGTCCTACCGACGCTCCCGTCGGCAAGACGGGCAGGGCGTGTGCTATTCCGGCCGCGGTCCCGAGGAACGGCCGCGGACAACGGCGAACCCCGCCGCCGCCAGCCCCAGCACCCCCACGATCAGACCGGCGATGCCGAGTCCGCGGGCCGTCGAATCGCTGCTGGACGCGGTGGCCGTGGCCGCCTTGCCGTCGTCGGAACCCGCCGTGCTGTTGCTGCTGGTCGGTGCGGCGCTGCCGGCGCCCTCCTCTGCGGCCTTGGCGGTGAGCTTCAGGACCGGCGCCGGGTTCTCCGGCTCCTCCCCGCCCTGCTCGGCCTCCTCGATCCAGCGGACGGTCTTGCCGTCGGAGTACGTCTGCAGTGCCTTGAAGGTCAACTGGTCGGTGTCCTCGGGCAGCTGTCCGAAGGCGACGTTGAAGTCCTCGTAGTGACCGGCTTCGATCTTCCCGCCGGTCCAGGTGATCTCGGAGACGGCGTCGGTGATGGTGCCGTCGTCCGTCTTGACTGGCGTCTTGAGCTTGGTGTTGGTGACCTTGGCGGTCCAGCCGTCCTGCGGGGAGACGAGGACGCCGAGAACGGGGTGGTCGGTGGGCAGGAAGACCTGCACCTTCGTGGTACTGGCGGTGTTCTCCTCGTTGGGGACGCGGAAGGTCAGGACGCCGTCCGTGGCGCCCTTGGCGTAGCTGTCGGGGTGGACGGTGACGTGCGCGGAGGCGACGCCGGCTGCGGCAAGGAGCCCTGCGGCGGTCAGAGCGGTGACGGTGCCGGCGCGACGCAGGGTGGTGGTGCGTGTCGTGGACATGGGTGACTCGATCTCCGTACAGGAAGGGTTTTCAGGGGGTCGGACTGCGTACGGGATCGATGGGGGTGGTCCGCGGCGGCTGACCGCGTGGCGCAGCAGAAGCCTTCGCAAAGGGACAGTGTGGGCCGACGTGCGGCAGCTGGCGGGCACGGGCAACGGTGCAGGACCGCCCTGCCACCAGGCTGCCAGTCCCGGCACGAAGGCGACCGCCTGTCGCAGCAGCGACCACACGGCGGCCTCACCACGCCGCAGCCACCAGGTCAGCAAAACGGCCGCGCCGAGGTGGGCGGCGGTGGCATGTGGTGTCAGCGCGTGCGTGTGGGTCATCCGCATGCCGTGCATGGCCATCACGGCATGCGGCGGCCAGACGGCGTGGAAAAGCAGGTGAAGCCCGCCCTGGGATGCCAGCGTCCCAGCGCCGATACCGACCAGCGACCGCTCCCGGCCGCCCAGAAGGCAACCCGCCACGAAGATCGGAACGGCCCCGGCGGCCTGTGCCCACAGCGGCGGCGCCGTGCCCGTGGCCAGGGCATGTCCTCCTGCGGCGAGCAGCACACACAGCACGGCGAACACCGCCGCGCGCAGGCTCCGCAGCGCCAGGGACCCAGTCATGGCACCGGATACTGCCACGCGGCACGAGGCCGTCGGCCTCTGCCCCTGCATGCGCACCACCGTCCCGCGAACCCTGGCCGTACCCGGCCCTTCCATACGAGTCGGACACAGACGCTGTTCAGTTCCACCCGATCCGCGTTCAGCCCGGCTCAGGAGAAATCTGTCGAACAACCTCTACAGGACGAGGATCATGGCGGAATGGCTGCGTCCCTGTACGACCGGCTGGTGACGGAGGACGAATACCGCCAGCGCATCCGGCGGCACCGTCCCAGCTCACTGCTGCCCCTGATCGCCGCGGCGGCGCGCTACAGCACACCCGAGCGGCCACAGCCCTGGCTGGAAAGTCCCTCTCTGAAGTACACGCCCTGGGCGCTGGCTGACGCGGCCCGCGTCAGCCTGGCCTACGGCACCGAGCACCTGCGCTCCGAAGCAACCGAGCACGATCTGCTGGAGATCCTGGCCGCGTACTCCAGCCTGAAGGAACCGACCCTGCACGGCACCGACGCGGACCCCGTCCGCCTGAGGGACTTCATGATGCGCCTGGGCGGCGAGCAGATGGCCTTCCAGGCGCCGGAGTTCCCCACTCTCGCCCGTACCGCGGCGCTGTACCTGCACACACCGTTCCCCGCACGCCGACAACCCCGCTGCATGGTCCCCGGCTGGGACACCGAGGTCTTCGGCTGCCCGCTGCCCGACTACGTCGGCACCGCTCAGCTGCTGTGGGGAATGTGCGCTGTTCGACGCCGGGCGTTTCGATCCCGGGATCTTCGACAGCCCGGACGGGGAGAAGTTCAGCCGCATGGTCAGCCGGGACACGATGCTGCGGGTCGTCGAACGGCACTTCGCCACCGACGTGGCCGCCGTCAAAGCGATCGAGAAGCGGACCACGCAGAACCTGGCGAGTGTGGCCGGCGGCAAAGCGGCCCAGTTGCGGCGCTTCACCTACAACCCGCTGCTGGGCCGGCCCGCGGTCACCGGCTTCGGGCCCGGCCTGCTGTGCCCCTCCCCCCAGCTGGTCTGGCGCAAAGCGACCCCGGCAGGCATGTACCACACAGGACGTGAACACTTCGGACCCGACTTCCTGCAGGAGACCGGCTACCTCTTCGAGGAGTACATCGGCCGCCAGCTCCGTCTGATACCGGACGCCGATGTCGTCTCGGAGATCACATACCGGGTCAAGCGGAACGAACTGCAGAGCGTCGACTGGATCGTCGTCTTCGACGACCTGGTGCTCCTCGTGGAGGTCAAGTCCATGATGCCGACCGAGAATGCTCGGCTCGGCCTGCAACTCGAGTCCGCTGAGACCGACAGCAAACTCGCCCGCGCTTACCGCCAGGTCAACTCCACCTCGGCTCAGATCGACCAGCGCCATCCGGCGTTCGCCGGCATTCCGACCGACCGTCCACGCCAGGCACTGATCGTCACCCTTGAACCGTCACCCTTGAACCGTTCCCCGCCGCCAACGCCAACCTGCCCCATCTCGACCTGCCCAACGCCGACATTCCGACCACGGTCGTCGCAGCCCACGAAGTCGAACGTCTGGTGACCCTGACCGACACCACACCCAGCGCTCTGCTCCTGGAACGGGCGGCCGACCCTCAACTCTCCACCTGGGCTCTCAACGAATGCCTCAATGGACACGAGGGTGACCGCAATCCGCTCCTCGATCAGGGATGGGCGTCCTACCCCTGGGCAACCGGCAGGCTGCCGACCTCGGACACGGCGTAGTCCATGTGCCGCGGACCCGCATGCCCTGGCAGCTGCTACACGCGCGGCCGACGGTGACTGCCGGTGATCACCTCCGCGGCCACCCAGGTGGAAGCCGGCCACCCGCGGATCAACCGCCCCGCCCTGAAGTGGACCCTCTCGCGCCTCGTCGTCGAACCGGTCCCCGAACCTCTCGCCCGCCACGCCGCCGCCCCTGCTCACCGACACGGGCCTGCACGGCCACAAGTACGCCATCGACGCCATGCTCAGCGCCACCGCCCTCGCCGCCCCCGGACCCGACACAAACGCCCAACTGAGATCGATGAAGAAGGCCCACACTGATAGCGCCCCGACGACGTGGAACAAAGCCTTGGGACGCGGACGCTCCGCCAGCCGTCTTCGAAAAACTTTCTGCTCCGAGGTCATCCGCTGGCCAAGCGTCAGCCCTGGCACGGCCATGGAGAAGACAGGCTGGCACCGCTGGCCGAGCAGGACCGTTCGCTGTGGAACGCCGGGCGCATCCACAGCGCCGTCACTCTGATCGAACGGGCCGCCGCGATGCGCCGCCCGGGTCCGTACCGGATTGAGGCCGCCATCGCCGCCGTCCACTGCG
This sequence comes from Streptomyces griseus subsp. griseus, assembly GCF_000720255.1. GTDB lineage: Bacteria > Actinomycetota > Actinomycetes > Streptomycetales > Streptomycetaceae > Streptomyces > Streptomyces griseus_I. The sequence goes on from NZ_JOJE01000056.1 coordinate 59,961, forward strand.
AAGCCCCCAGCGCAGGTCACCGACTGGCATCAGCTACTGAAGCTGTACGAAACCTGCTGCTCGCCGTCGATCCCTCCCCGGTCGTCCGCCTGAGCCGGGCCGTCGTCGTCAGTCACACCGACGGGCCGGCCGCCGCCCTGGCCCAGGTCGAGGCCTGACCGACCGGCTCGGTCGCACCACCTCTTCCACGCCGGGCGTCGCTTCTGCGCGACCTCGGCCGCACCGACGATGCCCGGCAGGCCGACGAGCAGGCACTGCAGCTCACCGCCAACCCCGCCGAACGCACTCTGCTCACCGCCCGACTCAGTGGTGGCTACGACACCGCACGGCCTCCCGCAGTGAGGGCTGCCTCGTCGCCGCGCCCTTGTCACCCCCGCCTGCATTGCAGGGCCTCACGAGTAAGGGATGACCACTCCAGCGCGGACTCGGGGCACGCGTGACCACTTGCAGAGAGAAATACGGTGCCATGGTCGAAGCCTCGCCGGTGTGCGGCCGGTGATCAAACGAAGAGTGCCAGTACGGCGGCGAGCACGGTGAGAACGGCCAGCGAACCGATGGCGGCCTGGCTGACACGGACACGGCGCCGCAAGTGGCGGCTCAACAGGATGTAGTCGCGCTCGTCGGCGACGATGTCTGTGGGGTTTAATGCCATCCTGCGTTCGGCCTCCGCGAGGTCGGCACCGGGCAACAGGCGGGCAGGGTCGCGATGCTGAATCTCCCAGCGGTTGAGGTCAGCCCGCAGTGCTTCCTGCCAGAGACGGAAGTCCCGGGACTCGACGAGCCAGTGCCCAAGGGCCGGCCAGAGTCTGATCAGCGCCTCGTGCGCCAGATCGACGATCTCCTCCTGGACCGCGCCACCTGGGGCGGGTGAGAGCACAACGAGCCTACCGGCGGCCAACTTCTTCGCTACCTCCATGATTTCAGGAGCGAGGTTGGCGGCACGCGCGGATCGAGGGGAGAACGTGTCACCGTCACCGGGCCGGGCCAGCTGTATGAACAACCGTCGAGCACACTCTTGTTGACCTTCGGGCAGTTCGGAGAGCACCCGTTCCGCGTATGTGACCGCACAGCCCGGTACGCCGCCCAAGAAGTCGTAGGCGGCGTGGGTGAGCGTCGAGCGGGTGCGACGGGTCCATAGCTCGGTGAGGGCGAACTGGACGAGTGGCATCCGCCCGGGCTCGTTGCATGAATCCGCGACAATCCGTTCAGGTAGTCCCGGCTCGAACCACAGCCCCGGCACGGCGTCGACGGGCGCGGATATCGCACGCCCCAGGTCGTTGACGGCCAGCGGGGCCAGGAACTGCACGGCGTCGCCGACGAGGTCGAACGCGTCGGGCGTCACCAGCAGGTCGAGGGAGGCGGGCCGCGCGGTGGCGACCACCCGCAGCACCGCCGCGCAGTCCTGGCCTGACAGGGCGGCGAGCAGCGTGAGCAGGTCTCGCGCGGCGGCAGGCTCGGCGTCCGCGTACTCCTCGAGTTGATCGACGAAGAGGATGTGCCCGGGGCCTTCTGCGCAGGCGAGGATTTTGCCGCGCAGTTCGGCGGGTGCGTTGCCGCCGAACTCCAGGAGCTGTGTCAGTTCCTCACTCTTGGCGAGCCGTTCGACCTCGCCGAGCTCCGGCTCCAGGGTGTTGGTCAGGGCCTTGGCGAGAGCTTCGGACGCCGGCACCCCGGGCAACGGCCGCAGCTCGGATACGCTCATGCCCTGGGCTCGCAGCCTGGGCAGCAGCCCTGCCAGTACGAGGGACGACTTTCCGCACCCCGAAGGCCCCGCCACCAGTGTCACGCTCTGCCTGAGCACAGCCGTGTACAGGCGGTCGGTGTCACTTTCGCGGCCGAAGAAGAACTCCGCGTCGTCCTCCGTGAACGCCGCGAGCCCTGGGAACGGACATCGCTGCTGGAGCGTCTGTTCGTGAACCAGGTCGGCCAGCGGCGCCAGATACGCGGTGCGCTCCTCGCCCCCGTGCACGGCGACCGTCATCCCGACGACGCCGTCCAGCGTCTCGTCCCAGACCGGCGCCCCGCTGAAGCCTGCTCCGATGGCTGGCCCTGGCTCCTGCGCCTCCATCTGTACCCAGCCCGATGCCTGCTGCGCACGCAGTGTGCCCGATACCCATACGCCGTCGTCGTAGGAGCGCGGGAACCCGAACACCCGGAACGGGTGCTGCCATACGTCGGCTGCGTCGACAAGCGGCGCCGGCCAACTGTCGTCGACTACTCCATCGAGCCGCAGCAGAGCCATATCCTCTCCGCCGCGTCGCCAGGACACGACCCTAGCCCTGGCCTTGGGACAGCCTCTGAGCCGCGGGAAGTCGAGTTCCACCCAGGAGTTGCTGGGCACCGGCTCCGCATGGCGCATCCCGAGTGCCATCGTGATGACGTGCGCACAGGTACACACCACGTCGGCGGCGACGAGGAACCCGGAACCGACCAGGTCACCGGTGGCCGAGTAAATGCGCACCTGCGACGCGGCGAGCGTCGGGCCCGCCCCATTGGGCCGATGCCCCAGGGGTACCAGGGCATGGGCGCGGTTACGGGCGATGCAGATCCGCCCTGCTGTGTTGCGGTTCTGCTTCTGCGGCAACGGGCGTGACGCGGCATCGAGTTCGGTGTAGATCTTGTGGTAAAGAATCTCCATGTCGAGCAGTTCACCGGCGCCCGTCACCCCCTTCTTGAGGGTGTCGAGCAGCGCACCGGTGAAGGCGGTGAACTCCTCCCCGGGCTCGGCGCGGGCCTCAGCCGTCTCCGAGGCAGCGGTGATGACGCAGGTGCCCTCCACGACGGCTTTGTCGACGACGTCTGTTGCCTCGCTGCTGCCCATCGCGCCCACCAGCGCCCGGGCACTGAAGCAGCAGTCGATCAGTACTACCTTCTTCTCGGCGCGACTGCTGTGGATGGCGCGCCTCAGGTCATCGAAGCGAAGCGCTGAGCGGACGCGGTGACTTCCCTTGCTCGACTCCGCAAGGGCCAGGTACAGCTCCCCGGTCAGCGGGTCGATCAGGCCGTGCCCCGCGTAGTACACGACCAGTGTGTCAACGGCGCTTGCTGCAGCTCGCTCAACCGCGTCCAAGATATCGTCGCTGCGGGGCAGTTGGGCCAGCACTTCAATCCGATCCTCCGGCACACCCCAGACGCTGGGGTCGGCCAGTAGGTCCCGAAGGCTGGTGAGGTTGTTCCTAACGGCGGGCAGATCCTCCAGTGCGGTGAAACTGTGGCAGCCGATCAGGACTACGTTGGAGGCGTCGATCCGGGAGATCGCGTCAGCCATACGGGACTTCAGGAGCCGGAGGTCGAGGCGGCGTCGGGATCGTCCGCAACGGGACCGGAACTGGAGTCCGCCCTGCGGAGCGTGTCGATGAGGGAACGGATGACTTCGGGATCGTCGGTATCCACGGTCACCGGCACACCGTTCACCTCGATGCGCACGGCTGGCGGCGGTGACGGCCGGCTGGAGCGCCAGGCCACCAAGGTTGTCAGCAGGCTGCCCAGGGCGATCGAGTTGGAGAGCACGACATTCACGACCTCCAGGGGAAAGCCCCCCATGCTACCGGGAGGCGGGGGCTGAGCCCCTCCCATGAACACCCGCGCCTGCCCGCGCAGGCTCCGCTCTTCGTGGAGCCAACGGAGCAAAGCCTCCAAGTCGCCACCGACCACCTCGTCAACCTTCAGGGCAAGCTCCATGTGACATACGTTATCGCCTACGTATGAGAGCCTGACGTCCTCAAGTGGGATACGTGCACTGTTGATTCACGCTTCTTGAGGCTGGGGCGCCCCTCGGAGCGAGGAACGGAGGGCTCCGGGTCAGGGGCCACCCAGCGCGGTTGCGGCGCTGTCGGCCCCGTCTAGGATTGCATGGATACGGTGCCCTTCGGACCAGCTACCGGCGGTTCGAGGAGTGTGACGTTCGTGGACACCGCGCCACCGTCGCACACCCTCTTCCCCGATGCTGGGCACCACCGGGTGCACCCCGTGGGCGAGACGGTCGAAGAGCTTCTCGCACGAAGGAGGGTCTGCACCACCAGGTTCAGGCTCCCGACGGCCTTCACGTGCTCGTGCCGGTCGCGGATCTCGCGCACCGCGCCGACCAGATCCGGGCCGAGCCGCGTGGACCCGGCCCATGAGAGGTCATAACTGCCCGCGGCAAGCCGACGAGGCTCTCCGCCTGACACTAGTTCAGTGTGTCTACGGCAGCGATGGTTTGCTGCATGTGGCAGCCGCCCTTCCTGGGGAGAATCCGCGCCGCTGGGGGGGCGCGTGGGGAGAATCGGCCGCATAAGACGGCACGCCTGTGAAAGACGCTGAAAGCCTCATCTGCCCAGGTGCACCACGGGTGTAGCCGAATAGCCGCAGCTCGGTGCCCCTCCGCAACACCTAGCTGGACAACTTCACGACGAACCTCACCGGCTCGCCTTGGCGGAAGCGGAGACGTCGATCTCGCCGATCTGACTCGGTTCGTGATCACCGCCGACGGGCATGGTGTCGCGTCGTCGCACCCCATGTGCCCGCGGACCTGCGCTCCTTACACCGGCCGAGGGCGAGGGCATCCACTCCGCTCCCCCGCCCCTCGTCACCTCCGCATCGGCATCCGTACTGTGGCCGCACACCAGCCCTGACCTACACACGACGAAAATCCGGACCATACACGGACCGATGGCTGCGCGCTGGGCTCACGAGCCCTCATTCGCGCTGGTCAGAGCCGCGCGAGTAGATGTACCACCAGCAGACGAAGAGCCTGCTGACCTCAGCATCGAATCAGGCCGCTTCCCACAAGCCTGCATCCAAAATGCGAGCCGCCTTCGTGATGCTCCCGGGCATCAAATGCCGGTAGTGCGATACGTCTCCTCGATGGACTTGTGACCCGCTCGGGCCGCGCAGGAGATAGCCATCCTGCGTGACGCCGTGCTTCTTCTCAAACCGCTCCATCGCTTCCCGCACGGAGCGCGGTAGCGGGACCTCCCGGTACTCCCCCGCCTTGCGGTGCTTCAACTTCGCCGGCTTGTGCGTGTTGGAATGGATCTGCTCATGTACTCGGTAGACGTCGTCCGCGACGACGTCGTTGATGTTCACTGCCCGGGCTTCCCCGTTCCGCAAGCCGCAGCCGACCATCATGACGATCTCAAGGGCGAGGTACTCGTCAACGGTCGTCAGTGCCTTCTTCACGTAGGCGAGGGTCGGGATGGCCACCTTCTGGCGGACGTATTCCGGTTCCTGAACCCCCTTCACAGGGTCGTCCGCCATGGCGCCCTTGCCGTAGGCGTCCCGCAGGATGGCCTTCAGGGTGCGGAAGATGTTCACCTGGTTTCCGCGGCCCACCCCGTCGGCCTCCAACTCGTCCAGGAAACGCTCGACCACGATCGGCGTGACGGAGTTCGTTTTTCTTGATCCAAGACGGGGGATGATGTGCACGTCGATGGAGCTGTCGACGTGCCAGCCCGTGGAGTACTCCGTCATCCTCCGCTGCCGTGGCCGCCACTGCTTCGCGTATTCCGCGACCGTCTGCTGACCGAGTTCCCGGCGGGCCTCGGCAACGGACGGCGCCGTCTTCTTTTTCTCCGCGTAGATCTGCGTGAGACGCTCGATCGCGTCGTCCTGCGTGTCGTAGCCGGCTTCTTCACGTTGCTCGCCGAGAGCGTCCCGGAACCGAATCGTGTACGGGTGCGGGCAACGGGTCGGCCTGGAACAACCGCACTCCTTGAAGAACGACCCCATCCCACGAGCAAGTAGAACATGGTACGCAGCATGGAGAAGCTCCCGAGGGTGTCTGCTCCCTGCCCGCTTTGTGCAGGTCAGGGGCCGCCCACACTGTACATCGACACGCCTTCGACTCGAAGACTTTCAGGAACATCGTGCGTTTCTGTGCCCCGGCTTCCCGCCTTCGTATATCTGCGCCATCCAGGCCGTCGCGAACCAACGACCAGGCCCATACACAAAGAACAGTACGGAACTGATGCCGAGTGGATGCCGACTTACCTGACGCCTCATCAGACAGGTACGGGATGGTTGGCCTTTGACCCGCTCGGAGGCGATTCGATCCCAGCTCGCAGGCGCATGCGAGGTTCTTATGAGGCCCCGGTGCGTCCCACAACGCATCCGCCCCTGTTCGGGTGCGGCAGGCCGCTGTTGCGGTGGTGGAGCGGCTACCGAGGAGGGCATCCTGCTTCCTCGCCTCCACGCTACTCCTGCCGGCGTCAGGCGCGGTCGCTCAGCGCGGCGGTCATGAGCGGTTCGGCCGCCTCCTCGGTGGTGTCGGGCAGCACGACCAGCAGCCCAGCGGCCGTGGCCGGGGCGAGCAGGACCCGGCGTGCGACATGCCCTCCTTACATCCACCGGACTCCCGGGCGCCCCCGTCCGATGGGGAGCGGACGGCACCGCCGTACCCGTCCCGGCGTTCTCGGCCATTTCGGTCCGCAAGGGGGGCGCTGCCCCGGGAGTACGGTTGAAGACACCGAGGGCATGTCGCGCGCCGACACCGGTGCCGCTCTCGGCGACCGACGACGTCGGGCCGGATCCGCCCGTGCCCGGGGCAGGGCGTGCCTCATGACCGTGAACGTGCCGGTTTCGCCGACGACCACAGAACTCCTTGAGCGGCCCGTCGGCCCGGACCGGCGCGGTACGTCGAAGCCCGTCCCGGCGAGGCCGGAACGCGGCTCCTCGCCCCGAGAGGGGCAACGTGTCCGTGCGCTGACCCGGCGTCAGATCGAGGACCATCTGCAAGAACTGGGCGATCTGTACGCGGAGACGTCCGGCGGCGGCCCCTGGGCGTGGAACCAAGCCCGCGGCGCCTTCCTGCGCCGGCTGGCGGCCGACGTACGGCGACCGGGATTCGAGTTGTTGATCGCGGAGACCACTGCGCTGACCGGATGCGCCTACGGTTTCCCCGTTCGCGGCGACGGTCCCTGGTGGGAGGGCTTCGACGGATACCTTCCAGGGCGGCTGCTCCGTCTCGCCACTGCCGGACGCCTCTTCGTGATCTCCGGGATCCACGTTCCGTCCCGCGTACGCAAGCAGAACCAGGACCGTGCCTGGAACCTCGCTCGGCGCCTGCAGAAACGGCTGCTCACCGACCACGGTGCCGCCGTCGCCGTCACGCTGGTGAACCGCTTTGACCACAGGACCGCCCAGGCGCTGCGGTCCTGGGGGTGGCGGTACATCGAAGGCGACACACCTCGGACGGCCCCGCTCGGCCCGTTCCGCGTCCTGGTCCTCGAGACCTGAGCACCTGAGCACCACGTCCCGCATCATGGCGATCACGGGGACGGCAGGCGCAGGGCGAGGAGGGCAACGTCGTCGGTGCTGCCGGGCGGCATGCGTGCGGGCAGTCGGTCGCACAGCGTGTCCAGCGGTTCGTGGGCGAGAGCGAGGGCCTGGCGGCGCAGACGAGCGAGGCCGGTGTCCAGGTCGCTGCCGGGGATTTCGATCAGGCCGTCGGTGTAGAGCAAAAGAGTGGAACCCGGTGGAAGGGACTGCGCGGCGCTCGGCCGGCTGCCGCCGGTCCCCGGAGGGGCGCCGAGGAGGAGTCCCTGTCCCGCTTCGAGGTACTGCGCCTGCCCGTCCTGGGTCAGCAGGAGGGGCGGCGGATGCCCCGCGCTGGTCCACCGCAGCGTCCATGGGCCAGTGTGCGGGCTGCCTTCGAGGAGGGCGAGGACGAGGGTGGCCATGGGGACGGTGGTGATGGCGGGCATGGCGTCGTCGAGGCGGTCGACGACGGCGCCGGGCGTGCCGGTGTGGTCCCAGGCCAGTGAGCGCAGGATGCCGTGCAGTTGCGCCATGCCGGCCGCCGCGGTCAGGTCGTGGCCCACGACGTCGCCGATGACCAGCGCGAGCGTGCCGTCCTTCCGCTCGAACGCGTCGTACCAGTCGCCGCCGACCTGGGAGCCGGCCGGGGCGGGCTGGTAGCGGGCGGCCAGCCGCAGGCGGCCGGGCTGGGGCAGCGGGGCGAGGAGGTTGCGCTGCATGGCCTCGGCGACGGCGCGCTGGCGGCCGAAGCGGCGGGCGTTGTCGATGACCAGGCCGACCCGACGGCCGATGTCGCTCACAACCTTCAGGTCCTCGGTGTCGAAGGGGTGCGCCGGGTCGGTGCGCACCAGCGTCAGGGCGCCGGTGATCTGCCGCTGAGAGCCCAGCGGCACCGTGAGGGCGGACGTCGCGCCCGCGGCCCGCAGGAAGCCGCTGTGTACGGCGGCCAGGGGAGAGTCGGGCGGTGCGGCCGTCTCCGCCTGATCCTGCAGGACGGGATCACCGCCGTTCAGCACCCGGACCAGAGGGGAGCGGGCCCACTCCCCGGCCTCGGGTAGGTTTTCGCGCCAGTCCTCCTGTGCGGCGTCCCGGCCTTCGGGACCCGTCACCGCCACACGGTGGACCTGTCCGGCACCGACCCGGAGGTCCACCGCCGCCCAGTCGGCGAGGCGGGGAACCAGCAGGCGGCCCAGCCGGGCGAGGGCCTCATCGGTCTCCAGCGTCTGACCGAGCACGTCGGTGATCTCCGCGACCAGCGTCAGCCGCTCGGTGAGGTCCTCCAGAGCACGTGTATAGGCCGCACGCTCCCGACGCGCGCTGCGGTCGCCGGCGGCATCGGTGAGCAGCACGGCCATGCCCGTGAAGACGCCGTCGTCCGTCAGGGGAGAAGCGGACCAGGAGATCGCGATCAGGCGACCGTCACCGCGCAGACAGATGTCACCCTCCCCCGGCGCCTCGGCCCTCTCGGTCACGGCCCGCAGCAGCGGGCACTGCTCCCGGGGGATCCTGCCGCCGTGCGCATCCCGGTGCAGCAGGTCGTGTGCGTCCTCCCCGCGCATCGCCGCGGCGGCGCGGCCCAGCAGCCGCTCGGCGGCCGGGTTGACCTCGAGAATCCGTCCGGCGGGGTCCACCACGACCAGGGCCGTGCCCAGCTGCCCGACGACCTGCTGCCAGAAACCCGGCTCGGCCGCCGACCACCACTGCCTCTCATCTCCCACACCCTCCACCACGCCGCCCCCTCCAGTCATGGAAACCCTCGCCGAAGAGCGCGGGCGCATCGGCAGACCGACACACCAGTGGATCGATGCTCCACCGACTGGCACCGGTCAGCTCGGCGTCCTTGTCCACTGCCCATGGTGCACGACGGGTACGGATAGTGGTCGTCGCCGAGCCGGTCGGCGGCGTACGGCCGCCTTCGGCGTGGGCGGTGCCGGTCCGGGCGCGGCGGCGCCCGGACCTGGCAGGAAGGCCATGCATTCCCTCGGCGCGAAGGTGGCCCAGATGGATGCTCTGACGGTTCCTCACGAAAGGATGAGCTCACCGCCCTGTTTCCCAGGTCCCTCGTGCTTGAAAACTGTGCGGCCCCTGAGAACGGGGCCCCGGCCCCCGCCGCCGGTCAACGCCCGGTGCCGGCCCGTCTCAACGCGATGCCGCTTCGGAACACACGCGGTTGTGACACAGAGGGAGTACGGAGCGCGGTCGCGGGTCATCGGCGGGCCCGTTCCGCACTCACGGCGGCCATCAGCCGGCGGCCAAAGGGGCGCCGGTCTCCGGGGGGCGACCAGGAGGTCACGGCGGCCCGCGGTGCGGGACAGCAGCAGGACCGCGTGCGGATCCAGCTCCGAGGTAACCAACCGACTCTCCCCACATGGCCGTTGACGAAGAGGAACTGCCAGTGGCGGGGGTTGAACGCCAGACGGGTGATCCGTCCCCACAGCGGATCCAGCACGCCCGCCAGAGTGGAGAGCTCGCTCGACAGGTCACGTGAACGAGGCCACGAGGCACCATCAAACGCGCTGAGCCCGTTGGAAGGGCTGCCGGATTTCAGCGCGAGACGCGCGGTCGGGGCCCTGAAAGGAATGGCCCGTAGCGGGGGATGAGAGGATACGGTCGCAGGCATCGCGCAAACCTGTATCCGGAGCCTTGCCTGAGCACGGGCGCCCGGTGTCGTCACTCACCGGGAACGACACCGGCATCGGGGCCGGTGCGCGAAGTGCTCCCGATGACTTCACGCTACTCCCCGATCGGTCCGGACGGACCGTTCCGCGGCCCCAGCTCACTCCGGCCGACGGCCGTCCTCCACAGACCGGCTGGTCTCCAGCCACGACCGTGCGGGTTCTGCCACCCGGGCCGTGTCCACGGTGAGGTCGAGACGGGTTCCTCCGTCGGCGCCCGCGGGATAGCTGCGCTGCTCGGTGGCGGCGAAGCAACAGCGCAGAGCCTCCGCGACCCGACGGGCGGCCTCGGGGGAGGCGGCGACGATGCGGACCTCGGCATGCCCGTCCGAGAGTGCTTCAGTGGACTCCATGGCGACCTCGAAGTTCGATGTCCCGGTATGAGACGCGCCGGATCTCTCACCCTACTCCGGCGTGTCCCGCAGCCCCTCGGGTGCCCGGTGGACTCCCCGGTGGCCGCCGGCCGGGAGTACCCGTGAAACCAGGAAGCCACTCGGTTCCCTCATGCCCGGTAGGCAGGCAAGTGCCATGTCCGACTCCGGCTCCCCGCGTGTGACCAGGCTCATGCCGGACGCCGTCCACCAGGCCGTGCGCCCCGGGACGGCTGTCGTACGGCTGGAGACGACACACGACCGGCAGGGAGTACACGACGGGGCATGGTGGCCGCGTTCCCGCAACATCGCAGCCGAGCTTCCCGGCCTGATCACCGCACTGACCGAGCACCTCGGGCCCGTCACACGCGTCGGCCTGGACGCCGACGCCTGGGAAGAACTGCCCACCCGGATGACCATCGACGAACATGTCGTCCGCATCGACCCCTCTCCGGTAGGCGACGACACCGTCCTCATCACCCGGGGCGAGCACGATCTCTTCTCCCTCCTCGTGGTCCCCCCGCACGCGACGCGCGATGCCGCGCGTGCGGCCATGGCCGAGGCCGTGCGCGCCGACAGCCTGACACAGGCCGAACAGATTCTCCTCGACACCGGCACCGACCGGGCCAACCCGCGCACCATGGAAGGCCCCCGGGCCCGCCGCGAATAGCCCGCGCAGGCTTCGGCTGCCAGCTGCGGAGGTCCTCGGACCGGACCATCGTGGGCGCCGGGATGGCGTCGGAGTGGAAGGCACCCGACATGGCAAGGTCCGACAGGCGCGGGTGACGGGCGCGGGCTACGACCGGGACATCTCGAAGGCGAAGTCGACAGAGGTGTTCCAGCGTTCCGCCAGGACGCCCTTGACCTGCCCGGCCAGGACACGGCTGGCCACCGCGTCTCCAGTTGGCTGTTCTCGACGTGCGACTGTTCCTGGGTGCGCTGCTGGAGGATCGAGATGGTGGCCACGTCCACCGCCGTCTCGCCCGCGCCGACGAGGCCGTCGCCGCCAGCTGGCGGTCAGGCCGTAGGTCCGCAGAGCGGTTCCCCGGTGAAGACCTCGTGGCGTTCGGCGGGTTGGAGAGCAGCCGTCAACTCCCGTGCGGTGGAGATGACTTCGGCGTAGGTGGCGGCCAGCCGGCAGACGGGCCAGTCGGAGCCGAACATCAGCCGCCGCAGTCCGAAGGCGTCCCGTGCGGCGCAGCTGGTCCACCGGGACATCTCCACCGTCGCGGACACCTCCGAAGGGACCGTCGTCCTCACGCACGCCTGGTGGAGCGTCCAAGGCCCCGCCGAAGATCCCACCTCCGACGACCATGAGGGCCTGCGCGCCTCCCGCAGCAAGATCCTCGCCCTCAAGCCCGCCCTGGTCGTCCCAGGCCACGGAGACCCCTTCATCCCCGACGAGAACACCCCCATCTGACCCGCAGAGGCCCCGAGACCGGCTTGGTCGCCGTCGCCGTCCGGTGCTTGCTCGCGGTACGCCGCCTGGATCTGGCCCCGATGACGGACGATCACTCCAGGCCCGACGGCCCCGGATGTGCTGCCTGAACGGCGCTGCGCGACGGAGCCGGCAACGCGGCCAGCACCTGCATTTTCCGCAGCCCGTTGCCGAGGAAGCCATGCGGCCCGGCGGCGCGACCGCCGCCGGAACATGACAAACTCGCCGTGGCCACATATGCGTTGGGCGTCCGGACGCTGAACGCGCCCGTCGGCCGGCCAGTCTCACCTGTCAGTAATGACGTGATGCAGGTCACACGCCGTTTCCGATATTGTCGCCGCGCCGCGAGTCCGTCCCCCGGGAGCAGACACCGGTGGGGACGCGTCACCACGGCGCCAGGGGTCTGCCGCTGCGCCCCCACGGGCGACCACCGCGCCCTCACAGACGGGCGGCGCGTAGCGGCGGTTCTGGTGCCGCCCGCACCCGACCGTCCAGAGGTGCCCCACAAGGGCCCAGTCCTTCCATTCACCCGACGTATCGAGCTTTCCACGTTTTGCACCCTGCCGCTTGATCCTGCTGTTCGAGTGCCCCATCAGCCGTGATCGCGAAGTTTCTGTCGATCCTCTAGACAGACTCCGCATCGGAGCCCGTTAATAGATCCGATGTCACCCCGACGGGCCACACCGTTTAGGTGGGCTCCTTGCAGCTCGCCGTCCGAGGGTGATCACTCCGTTTGGCCCGGTTGCCAAGCCGCGGCACGGTGTCTTGCCCCGGGGAAGTCAGGAGATCACATTGTCAGAGCCGATCAGCCGCAGAAGGGGCACTCGCCGGCACGACGGTCCGCCGAGGGCGGGCTTCGCCCTACGTCTGCGCCCTCTCCCTGCAGGAGTTGCTGATGCCCGGCGCGCCGCACTGCTCGTACCGACCGCCTTCCTGAGTGTGCTCTCGCTACTCGTCACCGAATCGCGCGCGCAGGCCGCTCCGTGACCGGGACCGATGCATCCCGGTTCCACCTACACCGCCGACCGCACCTGGCTGCGCAGCTTCCGGCCCGCCCTACAGCGGTACCCCGTCCCGCGACCCGCCCCTCTTGAAGGCAATGCCGGCACGACGGCCCAGGGGCACCTGGCAGCGGGCGGCGCCGACCTGCACGTTCACCGCTCAGCGCCACACCGATTGAGCGACCCCACGACAGCCGGTCGCCAACCTCGGGCGGTCACCTCCCGCTTCGCATCCGCCTGGCCTGCAGGTTTCAGCGGAGCACCGTTCCACAGCCACTTCGTCATCCGCCCATACCCCGACACCCAGGCCGTCGACTGCCACCTGGGACGTCGTCACCGCAACCAATGCCATCGATCCACAGGAGTGGGCCATGTCCTCACGAAGAATGACTCGCCGTACGTTTCTCGGCGCTGCGGGTGTGGCGAGCGCCGCGACCGCCCTGCCGATCATCCCCGGCTTCTCCGGGCTTCTGTCGCAGGCGGCCGCCGCTGACACCCAGACCAACCTGAGCCGGATGGTCGACATGCGCTTCGGCATGTTCAACCACTTCAGCCTGGGCACGTTCACCAACCAGGAATGGGCCGAACCCAACCAGAGCCCCACCCTCTTCGCTCCCCCGAGCGTCAACTGCGCACAGTGGGCCGACGCGGCGGTCGCCGCAAAGATGAGTTACGGCATCCTGACCACCAAGCACCATGACGGCTTCGCCCTGTGGCCGAGCGCCTACGGCACCCAGAACGTCGCGAACAGCTCCTACAAGCAGGACATCGTGCGGACGTACTGCGACGCCTTCCGGGCGAAGGGGCTGAAGGTCGGGTTCTACTACTCGATCTGGGACCGCACCTTCGGCG
>NZ_JOJE01000057.1 GCF_000720255.1 Streptomyces griseus subsp. griseus
ACGCAAAACGCTCGGCTGGAGAACCCCAGCCGAGCGCCTGCGTGATCTACTGACAGCCGCGTAAACCATCAGGTGTTGCGAGGACCCCGAGAATCCGCCAGGGGCACCGGGGGCCTCAGAAGCCCATGTGGGACGCGCGGCCTCAGCCGCTGTACGGCTCCGCCTTCAGGATCCGCACCGAGGCCTTCTTGCCGTTCGGCAGTTCGTAGTCCGCGTCCTCGCCGACCTTGTGGCCGATCACGCCGGAACCCAGCGGGGACTGCGGCGAGTAGGTCTCGATGTCGGAGCTCGCGTACTCACGGGAGGCGAGCAGGAAGGTCAGCGTGTCGTCCTCGTCGCCGTCGAAAGCGATCGTGACGACCATGCCGGGAGCCACCGCGCCGTCCGTCGAGGTCGGGGCCTCGCCCACCTTGGCGTTCTCGAGGAGCTGGGTCAGTTGGCGCACACGGAGCTCCTGCTTGCCCTGCTCCTCCTTGGCCGCGTGGTACCCGCCGTTCTCGCGCAGGTCGCCCTCCTCACGCGCGGCGGCGATCTTGGCGGCGATCTCCGTGCGCGCAGGACCAGTAAGGTACTCAAGCTCATTCTTGAGCTTGTTGTACGCCTCCTGGGTCAGCCAGGTGACGGACTCGCTGGTCTGGGTCACAGGTGCTCCTCGTCGGTACTGGGGAAATACAAGAGCGTCGCCCTACCCGGAAGCATGTTCCTCCAGGGATGGGCGAAACCACGAGCCTAACAATTCAGCGGCCGAAGGGGGAGGACATAAGCCACCAGAATTACGTCGGCGCAGGTCAGCGTCTACGTATTCCGGACGGGATCAGTCGGCGTGGCAGCCGAGCAACTCGGCCGTCGTCCCCTGGGACGTGGTACGGAGCGTCACGACCTTGTCGATGCGGGTGTCGGAGCCGGAGAACCGGAAGTCCGCCCGGCCGACCTCGGCGCCGTTCCCGGCCTGGGAGCGGATCGTGCAGTAGCCGCTCGCACCGGCGTCCTTGTGGACCTCGAGATGCACCTCGACCGCCGTGGCGGAGGCCTTGAAGGTGATGACCTCGGCGCTGATCTTGTTCTGGCCCACGTAGTAGTAGGCGAAGTAACCGATCAACGCGAGCAGGGCCGCGCCCAGGACGGCTCCGGCGATCTTGAGCTTGCGGTCCGCGCGCTCGTCCGAGGCACGGCCGTAACGGCCCTCGGGCAGTCGCGTGCTCGCCGTCGTCATGATCGTCCCTCTCGGCTGGGGCGGGCGGCGGTCCGACGGCGGGCCGCCGGATCCGGGCTCCGGAATTATTCGCCCCCCGATTCGGTCACTATAGAAGCGCCGATCGCACCCGCTCACACCGGGCGCCGACTTAACTGAGGATTGAGTCTTGACTGACCAGCTGCGACTGATGGCCGTGCACGCCCACCCCGACGACGAGTCGAGCAAGGGCGCGGCCACCATGGCGAAGTACGTGTCCGAGGGGGTGGACGTGCTGGTCGTGACCTGCACGGGGGGAGAGCGCGGCTCCATCCTCAATCCGAAGCTGCAGGGCGACACGTACATCGAGGAGCACATCCACGAGGTACGCAAGAAGGAGATGGACGAGGCCCGCGAGATCCTGGGCGTCAAGCAGGAGTGGCTCGGCTTCGTCGACTCCGGGCTGCCCGAGGGCGACCCGCTGCCGCCGCTGCCCGAGGGCTGCTTCGCGCTCGAGGACGTCGACAAGGCGGCCGGCGAGCTGGTGAAGCAGATCCGCTCGTTCCGCCCGCAGGTGATCACCACCTACGACGAGAACGGCGGCTACCCGCACCCCGACCACATCATGACCCACAAGATCTCGATGGTGGCGTTCGAGGGCGCGGCGGACACCGAGAAGTACCCGGAGGCGGAGTTCGGCCCGGCGTACCAGCCGCGGAAGCTGTACTACAACCAGGGCTTCAACCGGCCTCGAACCGAGGCGCTGCACAACGCGATGCTGGAGCGGGGCCTGGAGTCGCCGTACGGGGAGTGGCTCAAGCGGTGGAGCGAGGTCGAGCGCGCCGAGCGCACGCTCACCACGCACATTCCGTGCGCCGACTTCTTCGAGATCCGCGACAAGGCGCTGATCGCCCACGCCACGCAGATCGACCCCGACGGGGGCTGGTTCCGGGTGCCGATGGAGCTGCAGAGGGAGGTCTGGCCGACGGAGGAGTACGAGCTCGCGAAGTCCCTCGTCGATACCTCCCTCCCCGAGGACGACCTCTTTGCGGGCATCCGAGACAATGCCTGACATGAGCGCAAGCGTGAGCCTGGCAATGACGCACCTCGTCCCCCTCGCCAAGGAGGTCGACGAGAACAAGGTCACCCCCGGCGTCCTCGGCTTCATCGTCTTCGCGGCGATGGCGGTGGCGGTGTGGGGCCTGATGAAGTCCATGAACCGCCACATGGGCAAGGTCGACTTCGAGAAGCCGGAAGAGGACGCGACTGACCCCGCCAAGGACACCGCCAAGATGTCCGGCGAGGCCAAGCCGCAGCAGGGTTAGGGGCAGCCGACGGACACACCGGCGCCCCGGGTCTCACTGGTGCGCCGGTGTCGGTACGCCCATCACCTCCCGGGCGTGCCGGTCCGGCACCATGCGCAGGCTCCAGGCCTGCCAGCCCGACTCCAGGCTGACGCCGCGTTCCAGGAGAAGCTGGTGGGCCTCGATGTAGTCGTCGAGTTTCTCGTCCCGCAGCGGGTGAGCCGCGCGGGACAGCTGGGCCAGCTCCTCCTGGGCCACCGCGCTGCCGATCTCGACGCCGCCGGGAGCGGCGTAGGGCAGCAGTGTGCAGCGCAGGAAACGGGCCCAGTCCGCGCCGCGCTCGTCGCCGTACGAGGTGAAGAGCGCCGTCGCCTCGTCGCACAGGGCGAGTGCCTGCTGCGTACGGGCGTTGCCGGCGTCGACGACGGCGAGCTCCAGGCAGGTCCACGCCTCGCCGTGGGCGACGCCGATGCGCTGGAAGTCGGCGCGGGCGTCGACCAGGAGCTGCCGGGCGAAGCCGGAGTTGCGCAGTGAGCCCGTCTGCGCGGCGCGCTGGTCCCGGGTGACGCGCGCCGAGTGGTGGCGGGCGCAGGCCAGGCCGTAGACGTCACGGATGCGGGAGAACATCGTCCGGGAGCGTTCGAGTTCCCGGACCGCGCGGTCGAGGTCGCCCGTCTCCTCCAGGGCCTGCCCCAGGTAGTAGACGGTCCAGGCCTCGCCGCGCGCGTCCTCGTTGTCGCGGTGCCGGGCGGCCGCGCTGCGCAGTCCGTCGACCGCCGGGGACGGGTCCCCGGCGACCAGACGGGCACGGGCCAGCTGGGTCAGGGCCCAGGCCTCGCCGCGGGCGTCGCGGGTGCGGCCGTACAGGTCGAGGGCCTGGCGCAGCTCGCTCTCCGCCGCCTCGACGTCACCGCGGCGCAGGTTGAGCTGGCCGAGCTGGAAGTGCGCCCATGCCTCGCCGTGCACGGAACCGCCCTCATGGTGCAGGACCAGGGAACGGGTGAGGAGGTCCAGGGCCTCGGCCGGATGCCCCCGGTCGCGCTCGACCGCGGCCAGCGCGTGCATCGTCCAGGCGCGGTCCGTGGCCAGTTCCGGCGCGGCCTGCAACTCCAGGGCCTCCCGCAGCTTCGCTGACGCCTCGGTGAGGTTGCCCTGGTGGTGCAGGGTGATGCCGAGGGAGCACAGGGCGCGGGCCGCCCCGGCGTCGTGATGCGCCTGCATGTAGAGGTCGACGACCGAGGTCAGCGTGGTGCGGGCCTTGTCCAGTTCGCCGAGCTGCCGGGCCGCGATGCCGGTGCGCCACTGTACGGAGCGCAGCAGCAGCCCCCGGTCGACCGCCTGGGCCAGCTCGCTGATCTCACCGAGCCGGTAGAGGTCGCCGCGCAGCAGGCAGTAGTCGCACAGGGCGCCCAGCAGGTTCAGTACGGCCGCCTCGTTCACGCCCTCCGCGTGCCGCAGCGCCGCCGTGATGAAGCTCGACTCGTCGTCCAGCCAGCGCAGCGCCTCGTCGAGGGAGGTGAAGCCGTGCGGGCTGAAGCGGTCCGAGCGGGTCGACATGTTGCCGTCGACCAGGCGCAGCACCGAGTCGGCGAGCTCGGCGTAGCTGACGATCAGCCGTTCCTGGGCGGCCGTGCGCTCGGCGGGGTCCTCCTCGTCCAGGAGGCGGGCCCGGGCGAAGGCCCGTACCACGTCGTGCAGGCGGTAGCGGTTGCCACGCACGTGGTCGATCAGGCCGGCCTGCGCGAGGACCACCAGGTGCCGGGTGGCCTCCGGGCGGTCGGTGGCGAGCAGGGCCGCCGCCGCGGCCGCGCCCAGCGAGGCCCGGCCCGCCAGCGCGAGGCGCCGCAGCAGTCGCCGTGCCGGGTCGGACTGGTCGGTGTAGCGCAGC
This sequence comes from Streptomyces griseus subsp. griseus, assembly GCF_000720255.1. Taxonomy (GTDB): domain Bacteria; phylum Actinomycetota; class Actinomycetes; order Streptomycetales; family Streptomycetaceae; genus Streptomyces; species Streptomyces griseus_I. The sequence goes on from NZ_JOJE01000057.1 coordinate 4,364, forward strand.
CACAGGGCGCGCTCGACCGGCTCCACCGGCCCGTACGCCTCCAGGTCGGCGGCGAGCCCGCGCGGTGAGCGCGGGCCGAGGGAGGAGCCCGCGATGCGCAGGGCCAGCGGCAGCCCGCCGCACAGCTCGCGGATCCGGTCGGCGGACTCGGCGTCGTAGGGCCCCGGATCGTCCTGGGTGACCGCGCCGAGGAGTTCCTCCGCTCCGGCCGCGTCCAGCGCCTCCACCGGCAGCTCGTGCACCCACGCGGGCAGGTCGGACGGCAGGTCGAGCTGGCCGCGCGCGGTGACCAGGACCAGGCTGTCGGAGCGCTCGGGGACGAGGGTGCGGATCTGCTCGGGATCGGAGGCGTCGTCGAGGATCACGGTGACCGGCAGACCGGTCAGGTGCTGGTGGTACAGCTCGCTCAAGCGCTTCACCTGCTGCTCGGGGGAGGACCGCTCACGGAACAGCAGTTGTTCGCGCGGCGCGCCCAGCCGGTTCAGCAGGTGCAGGAGCGCGTCCCGGGTGGACAGCGGCGCCGCGCTGTGGCCGCGCAGGTCGACGACGCAGGCGCCGCGGAACTGGTCCCGCAGATCGTGCGCCGCCCGCACCGCGAGGGTCGTACGGCCGCTGCCCGGCTCCCCGTGCAGCACGACCACCGTCGGCCGGGTCTCGGTGCTCGCGCGCGCCGCCTGCACCCACTGCCGGATCCGCGCCACCTCCTGACGGCGTCCCGCGAACGTGCCGCTGGGGTCGGGAAGTTGCCCGAAGGACTGCTCCAGCACCTTCCGGCCCCGGGCGGCCGCGCTCTTGTCCACGCTGCGCAGCTGCGGCCCGGCCTTCGTCGGCCCGGTGGACGCGGTGATCACCCGCTGCTGGTCGAGGAACGGGCGGATGCCGCGTACCTCCAGCGCCGTCAGCCACTGCAGCCGCAGTTGCTCGGGCCCGCCGGGCTGTCCGGCGGCGCCCGCGCGGTGGTGGGCGGCGGGCAGGTGGGAGCCGGCCACCTTGACGACGGTCGCCGCCGCACCGATCACGCCGACGGTCACACCGGCACCCAAGGCGGTTCCCGTGCCGGTGCCGAGGGCCAGGTCGGCCACCGCGGCCGTGACCGCGGCGACCCCCGCCACCAGCAGCGGAGTAGCGCCGCCCTCGCGGGCGTAGCGCTGTCCGAAGGTGAGCCGGCCGGCCTCCGCCTCGTCGAGGGCGCGCGTGTAGGCCTCGTACTCCTCGGCCGCGGTCTGCGCCATGGTGTCCAGCGCGCCGCGCGCCCGTGACATCAGCACCTGGGCGTCGCCGCGGCCGCCCGAGCGGCGCATCTCCTCCTCCACGGCCCTCCCCAACAGCCGCTCCGCGTCCGCCCGATGGCCGTCCCTCATGTCCCGTCCCCCTCCGGCAGCAACATCGTTACCAGCCAAGTGTGCTGCGGACGGCCGAATGACGCGAGGGTGCGGGAAGGCTGCGATCGGTGTACTGGGGCAGGATGGACTCCATGCCGAACCGACTGGCCCATGAGACATCCCCGTACCTCCTCCAGCACGCCGACAACCCCGTCGACTGGTGGCCCTGGTCGGACGAGGCCTTCGAGGAGGCCCGCGAGCGGGGTGTTCCGGTGCTGCTCAGTGTCGGTTACTCGAGTTGCCACTGGTGCCACGTCATGGCGCACGAGTCCTTCGAGGACGACACCACGGCCGCCTACCAGAACGAGCACTTCGTGAACGTCAAGGTGGACCGCGAGGAGCGCCCCGACGTCGACGCCGTGTACATGGAGGCCGTGCAGGCGGCCACCGGGCAGGGCGGCTGGCCCATGACGGTGTTCCTCACGCCGGACGCCGAGCCCTTCTACTTCGGGACCTATTTCCCGCCGGCGCCCCGGCACGGCATGCCCTCCTTCCGGCAGGTCCTGGAAGGCGTCCACCACGCCTGGACCGACCGGCGGGACGAGGTCGCCGAGGTGGCCGGGAAGATCGTGCGGGACCTGGCGCAGCGGGAGATCTCCTACGGCGGTGCCCAGGCCCCCGGCGAGGAGGAGCTCGCGCAGGCGCTGCTCGGGCTCACCCGGGAGTACGACCCGCAGCGCGGCGGCTTCGGCGGGGCACCGAAGTTCCCGCCGTCCATGGTGATCGAGTTCCTGTTGCGCCACCACGCCCGCACCGGCGCCGAGGGCGCGTTGCAGATGGCGCGGGACACCTGCGAGCGGATGGCGCGCGGCGGGATCTACGACCAGCTCGGCGGCGGCTTCGCCCGCTACTCCGTGGACCGGGACTGGGTGGTGCCGCACTTCGAGAAGATGCTGTACGACAACGCGCTGCTGTGCCGCGCGTACGCCCACCTGTGGCGGTCCACCGGCTCCGAGCTCGCGCGCCGGGTCGCGCTGGAGACGGCCGACTTCCTGGTGCGGGACATGCGCACCGCCGAGGGCGGTTTCGCGTCCGCGCTGGACGCCGACAGCGACGACGGTACGGGGAAGCACGTGGAGGGCGCGTACTACGTGTGGACGCCGGAGCAACTCGCCGACGTCCTGGGCCCGGAGGACGCCGAGCTCGCCGCGCGGTACTTCGGCGTCACCGAGGAGGGCACCTTCGAGGAGGGCGCCTCCGTGCTGCAACTCCCGCAGCAGGACGGGTTCCTCGACGCCGGGAAGGTCGAGTCGATCAAGCGGCGGCTGCGGGAGGCCCGCGAGACCAGGCCCGCCCCCGGCCGGGACGACAAGGTCGTCGCCGCCTGGAACGGGCTCGCGGTCGCCGCGCTCGCCGAGACCGGCGCCTACTTCGACCGCCCCGACCTGGTGGACGCCGCCGTCGCCGCGGCCGACCTCCTCGTCCGTCTGCACCTGGACGACCGGGCCCGTCTGACCCGGACCAGCAAGGACGGCCACGCGGGCGCGAACGCCGGGGTGCTGGAGGACTACGCCGACGTCGCCGAGGGCTTCCTCGCGCTCGCGTCCGTGACCGGCGAGGGCGTCTGGCTGGAGTTCGCAGGGCTCCTCCTCGACCACGTCGTCACCCGCTTCACCGACTCCGAGTCGGGTGCCCTCTACGACACCGCCGCCGACGCCGAGCAGTTGATCCGCCGGCCGCAGGATCCCACCGACAACGCGGCCCCGTCCGGCTGGACGGCCGCCGCCGGCGCCCTGCTGGGGTACGCCGCCCAGACCGGCTCCGAAACCCACCGCACCGCCGCCGAGCGGGCGTTGGGCGTGGTGAAGGCGCTCGGGCCGCGGGTGCCGAGGTTCATCGGCTGGGGCCTCGCCGTCGCCGAGGCGCTGCTCGACGGGCCGCGCGAGGTCGCGGTCGTGGGACCCGCGCTCGACGATCCCGCGACCCGGTCCCTGCACCGTACGGCACTCCTGGGCACCGCCCCCGGAGCGGTCGTCGCCTACGGCACGCCCGACAGCGACGAGTTCCCGCTGCTCGCCGAGCGCCCGCTGGTCGGCGGGGAGCCGGCGGCGTACGTCTGCCGCAACTTCACATGCGACGCCCCGACGACCGACGCGGAGCGGCTGCGCGCGGCGCTGACCGGCTGAACCGGCTGAACCGACGAGCGGGGCGGTGACCGGGCCGCGTACTCAGCTGCCCTGGTCGCCCCTGCTCAGCGCCGCCTCCACGATCGCCTCCAGCTGTTCGTGGTGTGCGCCCTTCCAGTACGCGCGCCCGCACTCGTTGCACTGGGCGAAGACGTCGTACGAGCGGTGGGTGCCGTGTTCCAGCTGGTCGGCGACCTCCTCCTTGGTGGCCTGGTGGAGGAGGCCGTTGCAGGCGGTGCACCGGGTCCAGGGGCGCAGCTCGGGGGCGAAGCGGTCCAGGATGTCGTGGAGCTGGTCCTCGGGGCGGGTGCTGTAGACGTAGGCACCCGCCCACAGTTCGCGGCGGCGCAGCAGGCCCCGGTCGCGGCTGAGCATGACCCGCTGCTCGGCGGCGGAGCGGGCGGCGAGGGCCGGGTCGCCGATGTCCGTCGACTCGTACGCCGTGTCCACGCCGAGCAGGCGAAGCCGGCGGGCGAGGGTGCCGAGGTGGACGTCGAGGAGGAAGCGCAGGGGAGCGCCGGGCACTCGCTGCGGCCGCTGGACCTCCCGCACGGTCACGGACTCGCCGTCGGCCGGGATGTGCGAGACCGGCACCTCACGGCCGTCCACGACCAGGGCGCCGACCTCGGTCAGCGGCACGCCGAGGGACTCGACGACATGGCCGAGGGTGGAGACGCCGTCGACGGCCAGTGCGGTGGCGCCGCCGCGTCGGCCGTGGGGGACGAACAGGGCGAGGGAGGGCGCGACTTCGACATGGATCTCGGGTGCGGTCACCAGGTCAGGATCGCACGTCCGAGGGGGGTGACCTCAGATTTCTTCCTGGGGGAGTCCGTGCTGGAGGACCTCCAGGGTGCGGTCGACGAGGGCGGCGAAGTCGTCGCGGTGGCCGTTCTCCGCCCAGTACAGGGAGGTTTCCATCAGGCCGCCGATGAGGGACATCGCGTAGACCCGGACCTCCAGGCTGTCGGGGTCGCGGCCGGTGCGCTCGGCGATGGCGGCGCAGAGCATGCGGCCGGTGACCGACATGCTCTCCATCATCCGTGAGCGCACCGCGGGGACCTGCACCATCAGGTGGGTGCGCAGCCTGGCGACCTCCGCGTCCTCCTCGACGCCCGTGCGGATGGCCTCCCGCATGACGTGCCGGACGGTGTCCGGCCAGGGTTCGTCGGTGGGCCGGGCCCGCAGCTCCTCCAGGAGGACAGGGTCGTACTCGTCGGTGAGGACGATGTCCTCCTTGGTCGGGAAGTACCGGAACACCGTCGACGGCGACACCTCGGCCCGCTCCGCGATCTGCTCGATCGTCGTGGCGTCGTACCCGTGCTCCTTGATCAGAGCGTAGGTCGCCTCGCGGATCGCCTCGCGGGTCTTGATCTTCTTCCGTTCACGGAGTCCCAGCCGGGGGCGGTCGGCGGGGGTGGGGGTGCGTGCGGCCGTCATGGGGGCCATTCTCAGGCATCGGCCTTGGGGGAGACCACGTCGGGGAGTGCGCTCCCCTGGTGCCGGGCCGCCGCGGTCCCCGGCAGGAGAGCCGCGGCGAGCAGGGCGGCGACCAGGGCCGCCAGGCCGCACACCAGCAGGGCCAGGGTCATGCCGTGCACGTAAGCGTCGTTCGCGGAGGCGGCCAGGTGCGCGGAGCCGGCCTTCTCGGCGATCAGGTGCGCCGCGACCACGGATTCGCCGGCGGTGTCGGCGGCCCCGGCGGGCAGTCCCGAGACGTCGAGACGGTCGCGGAAGGCGCTCGCCAGCAGGCTGCCGAGCAGGGCGATGCCGATCGCCGCGCCGACCTGACGCAGGGTCATCAGCAGCCCCGAGCCGCTGCCCGCCCGGTCGGCGGGCAGGGCGCCGAGGGCGCCGGACATCGCGGGCACGATCGAGAAGCCGAAGCCGAGGCCGGCGACGGACAGCCACAGCGCGGTGAACCCGTAGCCGGAGCCGACGGTCGTACGGCTGCCGAGCAGCGCGGCGAAGGCCAGCACCACCAGGCCCGCGCTCACCACGGCCCGCGCCCCGAACCGGACGACGACCGGCTGGGCGGCCCGGGCGGCGACCATCAGCCCGCCCATCATCGGCAGCAGCCGCACACCGGTGCCGAGGGCATCCTGCCCGAGGACCGCCTGGAGGTAGGGGGGCAGCACGAACATCAGGCCGGACAGGACGAACATCACCAGGGTCGCGGCCAGCGTGTTGAACAGGAAACCGCGCTGGGCGAGCAGTCCCATGTCGAGCATGGGGCGCGCGGCCCGCCGCTCCCGCAGGACGAGCGCGGCGATCAGCGCGGCGGACGCCGCGAACATCGCGAGGACCAGCGGGTCACCCCAGCCGCGTGTGGGTGCCTCGATGATCGCGTAGATGAGCGCGCCGAGCCCGGTCGCGGTGAGCGCGGTGGAGAGGGGGTCGACCTCGGGGGAGGCGGGGTCGCGGGTCTCCGGCAGGAGGAGGACGCAGGCGGCGATACCGAGCGCGGCCATGGGGAGGTTGATCAGGAAGACCGAGCCCCACCAGAAGTGGTCGAGCAGCCAGCCGCCGAGGATCGGACCGAGCGGCAGCCCGAGCGTCGAGCCGGCCGAGACGATGCCGAGGGCCTTTGTGCGCTCGTCGGCTGAGAAGAGAGAGGGCAGCACCGACAGCGCGAGCGGCGTGACCAGTGCCGCTCCGACGCCCATGACGGCGCGGGCGACGATCACCCAGGTCACGTCCCCGGCCAGCGCCCCCACCAGGGACCCGGCGAGGAAGACGCCCAGCCCGGTGATCAGCATCAGCCGGCGTCCGAACCGGTCGCCGAGCAGTCCCGCCGGGAGCATCAGCGCGGCGAAGACGACGATGTACGCGTCCGCCATCCACTGCTGCTCGCCGGTGGTGGCGCCGAGATCGCCGGCCATCGTCGGCAGGGCCACGTTGAGGATCGTCATGTCGAAGCCGAGCGTCAGCATGCTCGCGACCAGGGCCCCGAGGGCCCACCAGCGGCGGGGGTCGGGAGCCGTGACGACCCCTTGAGTGACAGTAACCATGAAATGAGAGTAGCTGTCAAAACGTAGTTACTGTCAATCGTGAGGCGTGTCGAGGGCATGAAAAATGGCCACGGCTTGAAGCCGTGGCCGTCTCGGGGAGGCGGGGAGGGGTCAGGCGTGCTGGTAGGCCACCAGCGAGATGCCGACGTAGTGGACGACGAACGCGGCGAGCGTGAGCGAGTGGAAGACCTCGTGGAAGCCGAAATAGCGCGGTGAGGGGTTGGGCCGCTTGATGGCGTAGATCACGCCGCCCGCGCTGTAGAGGAGGCCGCCGACGATGACCAGGACCAGGACCGCGATACCGCCGGTGTGCATGAAGTCGGGCAGGAAGAAGACGGCCGCCCAGCCCATGGCGATGTAGCAGGGGGTGTAGAGCCATCGCGGGGCGCCGACCCAGAACACCCGGAAGGCGATGCCCGCGAGCGCGGCCGCCCAGATACCCCACAGCAGCCACTGGCCCTTGCTGCCCGGCAGGAGGAGCAGGGTGAGGGGGGTGTAGGTGCCTGCGATGATCAAGAAGATGTTGGCGTGATCCAGGCGGCGCAGGACGCCGTCCATGCGCGGGCTCCAGGTGCCCCGGTGGTACAGGGCGCTCACGCCGAACAGCAGGCAGGCCGTGAGGGCGTAGATACCGCAGGCGATGCGGCCGCGGGGTGAGTCGGCCAGAGCCGTGAGTACCAGACCCGCGATGAGCGCGGCCGGAAACATGCCCAGATGAAGCCAGCCTCGCAGCTTGGGCTTGATCGGATGCGGCAGCGAGAGCGCTGAGGAGACGCGGCCGGTGACCGGCGTGTCCATGGGCGCGTCGGGGACGGGCGCAGTCATGTACCGAATCGTACCTACGGGACCGTAAGTTACGGATCAGTAGGGCAGCGGGATCACCCAAGAGTGGCCATCATCTCACGGCGGTTCGGCTTTTGCGAGCCGGGTCAAGGGACCTCCCGCTGAACGTCAAGTGGCCGCAAAGGGGCTGCCTTACACGTGGCGATCCTCACTCTGCTCACCTGTGCGCTCCTCTGGACATATGGGCGGACCCGTCGGATGATCAAATGAGTGCGGTCGGCACCGGATGAGCGCCAGAAGATCGACATCGAAGCATCCGGGTCGCGGCCCCCACGGGGCAACAAGGACAAAAACCCTCATTTAGGAGCTATCGTGGCGCGCGACATCGCGGCTCCCACCGTCATCCCCACCCAGCACCAGGAGCTGATCTCCTGGGTGAACGAGATCGCCGAACTGACCCAGCCGGACAACGTGGTCTGGTGTGACGGATCCGAGGCCGAGTACGAGCGACTGTGCGAGGAGCTCGTCGAGAAGGGCACCTTCAGGAAACTCGACCCCATCAAGCGCCCCAACTCCTACTACGCGGCCTCCGACCCCACCGATGTCGCCCGGGTCGAGGACCGCACCTTCATCTGCTCCGAGAAGGAGGAGGACGCCGGCCCGACCAACCACTGGAAGGCGCCCGCGGAGATGCGGGAGATCTTCCAGGGCGAGAAGGGCGTCTTCCGCGGTTCGATGAAGGGCCGGACGATGTACGTCGTCCCGTTCTGCATGGGTCCGCTGGGCTCGGACCTCTCCGCGATCGGCGTCGAGATCACCGACTCCGCCTACGTCGCCGTGTCCATGCGCACCATGACCCGCATGGGACAGCCGGTCCTCGACGAACTCGGCTCGGACGGTTTCTTCGTCAAGGCCGTCCACACCCTCGGGGCGCCCTTGGAGGAAGGCCAGGCGGACGTGCCCTGGCCGTGCAACTCCACCAAGTACATCTCGCACTTCCCCGAGAGCCGCGAGATCTGGTCCTACGGCTCCGGCTACGGCGGCAACGCCCTGCTCGGCAAGAAGTGCTACGCCCTGCGCATCGCGTCCGTCATGGCGCGCGACGAGGGCTGGCTGGCCGAGCACATGCTGATCCTCAAGCTGACGCCCCCGCAGGGTGAGTCGAAGTACGTGGCGGCGGCCTTCCCCTCCGCCTGCGGCAAGACCAACCTCGCCATGCTGGAGCCGACGATCTCCGGCTGGACGGTCGAGACGATCGGCGACGACATCGCCTGGATGCGCTTCGGCGAGGACGGCCGTCTGTACGCGATCAACCCCGAGGCCGGCTTCTTCGGCGTCGCGCCCGGCACGGGTGAGCACACCAACGCCAACGCGATGAAGACCCTGTGGGGCAACTCGGTCTTCACCAACGTCGCGCTGACCGACGACAACGACATCTGGTGGGAGGGCATGACGGAGGAGACTCCGGCCCACCTCACCGACTGGAAGGGCAACGACTGGACTCCGTCCTCGGAGACTCCCGCCGCCCACCCCAACGCCCGCTTCACCACCCCCGCCGCGCAGTGCCCGATCATCGCGCCGGAGTGGGAGGACCCCAAGGGCGTGCCGATCTCGGCGATCCTCTTCGGCGGGCGCCGTGCCAGCGCGGTGCCGCTGGTGACGGAGTCCTTCGACTGGAACCACGGCGTCTTCCTCGGCGCCAACGTGGCCTCCGAGAAGACCGCCGCAGCCGAGGGCAAGGTCGGCGAGCTGCGCCGCGACCCGTTCGCCATGCTGCCGTTCTGCGGCTACAACATGGGCGACTACATGGGCCACTGGGTCGACGTCGCCAAGGGCAAGGACCAGGCGAAGCTGCCGAAGATCTACTACGTCAACTGGTTCCGCAAGAACGACGAGGGCAAGTTCGTCTGGCCCGGCTTCGGCGAGAACAGTCGCGTCCTGAAGTGGATCGTCGAGCGCCTGGACGGCAAGGCGGAAGGCGTCGAGACCCCGATCGGCATCCTCCCGAGCAAGGACGCCATCGACACCAAGGGCCTCGAACTGGCCGACTCCGACCTGGAGTTCCTGCTCACGGTCGACAAGGAGGTCTGGCGCGAGGAGGCCTCCCTGGTCCCCGACCACCTCAACACCTTCGGCGACCACACGCCCAAGGAACTGTGGGACGAGTACCACGCCCTGGTCCAGCGCCTGGGCTGACCCCACCCCACTCCGCGGCCGGCCCGGATGTGCCCTGACCAGCGATCGTCACGGCCGGCCGCGGTGCGTTTCTCCACCGTCGGACGTGGTGCACCCACGAACCGACAGCCACCCCGGAATCCGCCGCGACGGCGCTCAGCCACGACGGCGGATTTCGGCGGTGCCGAGCGAGGCGCGTCGCGCCTTCTTTCCGACGGTCACCCAAACAGTTAACCGCCGCGACGGCGGACCCCGGCGGTGCCGAGTGACCGTTGCCGCGAAGCCTCTATGCCGTCGGTAACAACGAAAATCGCCGCCACGGCGCTCAGCCGCGACGGCGAATCTCGGCGGTGCCGAGCGGCGGCCGCATCAGGTCGGGCAGCTCGCGGCAACTCACAAGGCCCGCCAAGCCAACGCGGTGTCGTGGCTCCCGGTCCGCGCGTCGCTGCGGGTGCACGCGGACCGGGGCCGTTCGAAGGACCCCCTCGGGGATCAGCCGGCGGCGCTCAACTCCCGCGACTCCGACAGCGCGGCGGAGTGCGCGTCCATGCGCCGTGCCGCGAGGATCGCCACCGCGGTGTCGGCACGCGACGCGGCGACGACCAGCGCACGGCCCGCGAGATCGTGCGCCCGCTGGTGCAGCGCGCCGAGTTGGGGTTCGCTCCCGCCGGAGGCCACCGCACGGACCGGCGTACGGCCGCCCCGCAGTCGGGTCACCTGCTGTGCGAGCCGCTCGGCCGCGGTGTCCAGGTCGGTGTCCGGGGCAAGCGCGCGCAACTCGTCGGTGACGGCGAGCAGCGCCGCGAGATGCCCGGCGAGCTGGATGTCCAGCTCCTCCTCGCGCGACCGGTGGGGGAAGTCGGAGGTGGTGCCGGCCATCGTGGTGTGCACCGACTTGGTGCGGATCGGTTCGTACATGAGATGGCCTCCTGTGCTCTGACAGGAAACCATCCTAGCTTGGATTTCGTCTAAAGTTGAGCCGTTCGCAAAATCGGACGGACGCTCTACGCAGCGTGAGCGCCCGGCCCGGCGCCTCAGGGCTGGCTGTATCCGTCGAGGAAGTGACCGATCCGGCCGATCGCGTCCCGCAGGTCGCCGACCGTGGGCAGCGTGACGACCCGGAAGTGATCGGGCTCCGGCCAGTTGAAGCCGGTGCCCTGGACAACCATGATCTTCTCGCGGCGCAGCAGGTCCAGGACCATCCGCCGGTCGTCCTTGATCTTGAACACCTTGGGGTCGAGGCGCGGGAAGAGGTAGAGCGCCCCCTTCGGCCGTACGCAGCTCACCCCCGGGATCTGGGTCAGCATCTCGTAGGCGACGTCCAACTGTTCCTTCAGGCGTCCGCCCGGCAACACCAGGTCGTTGATCGTCTGCCGCCCGCTGAGCGCGGCGACCACGCCGTGCTGACCCGGCATGTTCGCGCACAGCCGCATGTTCGCGAGGATTGTCAGGCCCTCGATGTAGGAGTCGGCGTGCGCGCGCGGCCCGGAGATCGACATCCAGCCGACCCGGTAGCCCGCGACCCGGTACGCCTTCGACATGCCGTTGAACGTCAGCGTCAGCAGGTCCGGCGCGACCGCGGCGGTCGGGGTGTGCGTGGCGTCGTCGTAGAGGATCTTGTCGTAGATCTCGTCGGAGCAGACCAGGAGGTTGTGCCGGCGGGCGATGTCGGTGAGCCCCTTGATCATCGCCTCGTCGTACACCGCGCCCGTGGGGTTGTTCGGGTTGATGATGACGATGGCCTTGGTGCGGTCGGTGACCTTCCGCTCCACGTCCGCGAGGTCGGGCATCCAGTCGGACTGCTCGTCGCAGCGATAGTGCACGGCGGTGCCGCCGGAGAGGGAGACGGAGGCCGTCCACAGGGGGTAGTCGGGTGCCGGGACCAGGACCTCGTCGCCGTCGTCCAGCAGGCCCTGCATCGCCATCACGATCAGCTCGGAGACGCCGTTGCCGATGAAGACGTGCTCGACGTCCGTCTCTATGCCGAGGGTCTGGTTGTGCATGACGACGGCGCGGCGGGCGGCGAGGAGACCCTTCGCGTCGCCGTAGCCGTGCGCCGACGACACGTTGCGGAGGATGTCCTCCAGGATCTCGGGCGGGCACTCGAAGCCGAACGCGGCCGGGTTGCCGGTGTTCAGCTTCAGGATGCGATGCCCTGCCGCCTCAAGCCGCATCGCCTCCTCGAGCACCGGGCCCCGGATCTCGTAACAGACATTGGCGAGCTTGGTCGACTGGATCACCTGCATGTCTGGGAGCTTACGGCCCGGTAACGCCTCGCGGGTGGTGTTTTCCACCACGTGGGACGCGTCGGTTTGTACGGTTATCGCCGATCGCTGTTTCAGGTGCCCCACCCGTCTCTACAATGCGCGGCCATGTCCAGGCCACCGCAGCACGACAACGGCGCGTACGGCGTCCCCGGTGCGCACGGCGAGGGCGGTGCGCCTCAGGTGCCGCCGAACGTGTACCACCCGCCTGCCCCCGAGACCCCGTCCTACGACCTGTACGCCGACCCCGCGGCCGCACACGGCTGGCAGAACGCCTACGACGAGACGGCGGAACTCCCTCGAACGGCCCTGGAGGACACGAACGGGGACGCCGATCGGCCATCCGGGGGAGCGGGCCGGGGTGACGGCGCGGCGCCGGAGGGGGTGGCGGGCCGGGCTGCCGGTACAGGGCCGGAAGGGGCTGACTGGGGTGCCTCCGCGTCCAGGGGCGGTGGCTGGGGCGAGGCCTCGACGCCCGCGGGGGTGGCCTCGTGGGACGGCTCGGTGTCGACTCCCGGCGAGGGTGCTGGGCCGACTCCCGGCGAGGGTGCTGGGCCGACTCCCGGCGAGGGTGCTGGGCCGACTCCCGGCGAGGGTGCTGGGCCGGCGCCCGGCGGGGGTGTCGGGCCGGTGTCCGGCGGGGGTGTCGGGCCGGTGCCCGTCACGGGCGGCCGCGGCGTCGGGCCGTCCCACGGCGGCCTCGGTGGCGGCACCCGCTCCGGCCGGCGTGCGCGGCGCAGGCGTGGCGGGCGGCGGCGTGCCGTGGTGGCCACGGGGGCCGTGGGTGCCGTGTCGGTGGCGGCGTTGATCGCGGCATTCTCGCTCTCCGGGTCCTCGTCCGACGGGCAGCCGGGCACGAGCGACGGCACGCGCTCCACCCCCGGCCGCCCGGGACCCACGCCCTCCCCGCACCGGTCCGGGACCGGCCCGGCCGGCACGGTCCCGGAGCGCCCGCAGGACCCGGCGGTGGGCGCCCCGTCCGAGGTGGGCGCGGCACCCGTGGCGTCCCCGGACCCGAGGGCGAGCGCCGAGCCGTCCCGGAACCCCGTCACGTCCACCGCCCCGCAGCCGGCCCCCACGTCCTCCGCCCCTGCCACGTCGACCGCCTCGGCCCCGGGCAACTCGGGCCGCAAGGGCCGCGGTCAGGGCAACACCAAGGGCCCCAGGTAACCCGCGCCGAGGCCGCCCCCCGGCCCCCGCATGGCTGGAAACAGCTCCTTGCCCGCCCACCCCTCTGCGATCACAATGCGCATGACAAAAACAGACAGCAGGCGGCCGGAAGATCTCCGGTCGCCTTGTCGTAAGAGGGGACCCCCACATGAGAAAGCCTCTCGTTGCCGCGATCTTCGCCCTGGCGATCGCCGGGGCCGGCGCGGCACCCGCGGTCGCGGCGCCCATGACCACGGCTCCCGCCCCCGCGGCGAAGGCAACCGCACAGACCACCGCACAGACAGCCGCACAGGTCTCCGCACAGCAGGCCGGCGCCAAGGCCGCGTCGCCCACCCTCAAGGCCGTCACCCTCGCCGGAACCGTCGCGCTGAGCAACTGCTCCGGTTCCGTCGTCCGTTTCCCGAACTCCCTGGACACCGACCCGGCGCTGGTGCTCACCAACGGCCACTGCCTGGAGACGGGCTTCCCGGACCCGGGTGAGGTCATCGTCAACCAGGCCTCCAGCCGCAGCTTCGGCCTGCTCAACTCCTCCGGTACCCGGGTCGCCACCCTGCGCGCCAGCAAGATCGCGTACTCGACGATGACCGACACGGACGCCACGATCTACCAGCTCACCACCACGTACGCGACCATCAAGAACTCCTATGGCATCAGCGCGCTCACCGTGCAGGACACGCACCCCACGGCCGGTACCGCGATCACCGTCGCCTCCGGCTACTGGAAGCGGCTCTACAGCTGCAACGTCGACGGGTTCGCCTACCGCCTCAAGGAGGGCTCCTGGACCTGGAAGGACTCGGTCCGCTACACCTCCAGCTGCAACACCATCGGCGGCACGTCGGGCTCCCCGGTCGTCGACCAGGCCACCGGCAAGGTCGTCGCGGTCAACAACACCGGCAACGAGGACGGTGAGCGCTGCACCGACAACAACCCCTGCGAGGTCGACGCGAACGGCAACGTCACCGTCCGGGAGGGCATCAACTACGCCCAGGAGACCTACCAGTTCCCGGCCTGCTTCACGACCCGCAACCAGCTGAACCTCAGCGCGAGCGGCTGCACCCTGCCCAAGCCGTAGGCGCCGCAGCACGTCACGGAGAGGCGTTCCGTCCCATGGGACTGCGACGGACCGCCCTCCCCGCGAGCACGTCCGTCCTGCGGCCGTCCTCGATCACGAACCTGCCGTCCACCAGGACGTAGGGGATGCCGGTGGGCAGTGTGCGCGGGGCGTCGTACGTCGAGCCCGCCGCCACCGCCCGCGGGTCGAACAGCACCAGGTCCGCCCGGTAGCCCTCGCGGACGAGACCCCGGTCCGGCAGGCGCAGTCGGGCCGCCGGGCGTCCGGTGAGGTGGGCGACGCACTCCTCCAGCGAGAGGACCTCCAACTCCCTTACGTAGTGGCCGAGGTAGTGCGGGAATGTGCCGTACGCCCGTGGATGCGGCTTGGCACCCTGGAGGATGCCGTCCGAGCCGCCGGTGTGGACGCGGTGGCGCATGACGGTCCGCACGTTCTCCTCGTGGCCGACGTGCTGGAGGATCGTCGGGGCGAGCCGGTCGTCCAGCAGCAGTCGGCGAGCGATCGTCCAGGGGGTCTCGCCGCGCAGGTCCGCGGACTCCTGGACCGTACGGCCGACGTACGCGTGGAGTCCGGGATCGCCGACGCCCGAGATCTCGATCGTGTCCCACTCCACGGGCACCCCGTGACAGCCGTCCGCGCCGAGCACCTCCAGGTGGTGGCGGATCCGCTCGGCCGTCTCCCCGTCCGCCAGGCGCCGCAGGACCTCCTCGGGGCCGCCCTCGCTCGCCCAGCTCGGCAACAGGGCCGCCAGGGTGGTGCTGCCGGGTGTGTACGGATAGGTGTCGAGGGTGATGTCGGCTCCGGTCGCCAGCGCCTCGTCGAGCAGCGACAGCAGCTCCGGCGCCCGGCCCCTGTTCACGCCGAAGTTCATCGTGGCGTGGGCGAGATGGAGGGCGCAGCCCGCCTCCCGGGTCAGTGCCACCATCTCCGCGTACGCCTCCAGGGCGCCCGCGCCGTAGGAGCGGTGGTGCGGGCAGTAGTAGCCGCCGTACGACGCCACCACCCGGCACAGCTCGGTCAGTTCGGCGTCCTCGGCGTACATGCCCGGGGTGTAGGTGAGACCGGAGGACAGCCCGACCGCGCCCTGTTCCATCCCCTCGGCGACCAACCGCCGCATCCGGTCCAGCTCTTCGGGCGTCGCCTCCCGGTCCTCCCAGCCGACGGCGAGGGCGCGCACGGTGCCCTGGGGGATCAGATAGGCCGCGTTGACCGCGATGCCCCGGCCGTCGAAACCCCGGTCCAGCCGGTCCAGGTACTCGCCCACCGACCGCCAGTCGAAGTCGATGTCGTCGCCGTACCCGTTCCAGCCGGTGATGGCCCGGCGGACCTCCTCCAGCGTGCGGTCGTCGACGGGCGCGTACGACAGCCCGTCCTGGCCCAGGACTTCGAGGGTGACGCCCTGTGCCGCCTTCGCGCTGTGGTCGGGGTCGCGCAGCAGGGCCAGGTCGCTGTGGGCGTGCATGTCGATGAAGCCGGGGGAGAGGACCAGGCCCTCGGCGTCCAGCTCCCGCACGGCCTTCGGCCGTTGACAGCCCGCCGCCGCGGCCTCCTTGACGATGGACACGATCCGGCCGCGGTCGACCACCACGTCCGCGCGGTACGACGGTTCACCGGAGCCGTCGACGACGTCCGCGTCCCGGATGACGAGCTCTTCCACGCCGGACCTCCTAGAAGAACGTGCGGACGTAGTCGACGACCGTGCCGTCCGCCTCGGCCACCGGGATCAGCTGCCACTTGTCGAAGGACGTGCACGGGTGGGACAGGCCGAGCCCGACCCAGTCGCCCACCTCCAGGTCCGCCTCCCCGGTCGTACGCAGCCAGGCGTGCTGGTCGGACAGGGCGGTGACCGAGACACCGGTGGCGGGGCGCTCGGCGCCGTCCCGGCGGACCGCCTGGGCGAAGGGCAGGTCGAGGTCGTACGCCGCGTCCCGCTTGCCCGCGTTGACGAAGGCCTGCTCGGCGGACGGGCGGGAGACCACCTGCGTCCACAGACGGAACGCGGGCTCCAGCGCGCCCTCCTCGGGGACGCGGTTGAAGGGGGTCAGCCTGCGGTAGTGGCCGTCGTCGTGCGAGACGTACGCGCCCGAGCGCAGCAACTTCAGGACGGGCAGCGAGAGTTCGGGGATCTCCGTGAACACCTCGGCGACCGTGTCGAACCAGGCGCTGCCGCCCGCGCTGACGACGATCTCCTCGACGCCGCAGAACCGTCCCGCCTTGTCGAAGTCCACGGCCAGCGTCACCAGCCGCCGCAGCCAGGACCGCACCCGCTCGGGGTCGGCCCGCGGCACCTCGCCCTCGTACCCCGCGACACCGACCAGCCGCAGCGTCGGCACCGAGGCCACCGCGTCCGCGACCGCCGCGCACTCCGCCTCGGTCCGCACCCCGGTGCGCGCGCCCTCGCCAGCCGCCAGCTCGACCACGACGTCCACCGGGCGCGGCGCCCCCGCGAGAGCCGCGTCCATCAGCTCGACCCCGCGCACGGAGTCGACGTAACAGACGAGACGGAAGGCCGGGTCGGCGGCGAGCTCGGCGGCGATCCAGCGCAGCGCCGCCGGGTCCACCAGCTCGTTGGCGAGGAAGACCCGCTCGATCCTGAACGCCCGCGCCACCCGCACCTGGTGCGGCACCGCGAGCGTGATGCCCCACGCGCCGTACTCGATCTGCCGCCGGAACAGCTGCGGGGCCATGGAGGTCTTGCCGTGCGGGGCGAACAGCAGACCGTGGCGGTCCGCGTACGCCTCCATGAGCCGCAGGTTGTGCTCCAAGCGCTCCGCGGACAGCGCGAGCACGGGCGTGGCGAAGCCGCCCGTGAAGAGGTTACGGCGCTGGGCGGCCAGCTCGCCCACGGTCAGTCCGTCGGCGTCCGGCGGGAGGCCCTTGAAGCGGTGGTCGACACGTTCCTCCGCCAGGCGGGCGAGCGCTTCGCTGCTCATCAAGAGCCTCCTGATCAGGGTCGTTGCGATAAGTGCAACGTCCATTGCATATGTCGTTCATTGCTGTCTAACATCTCGGCCACGCGGGGTCAACGAGACCACCCGCACCCCGCACCGAGGAGCTACGACGATCGTGACCCCCACCGGACACCGCGACGCCCCCGACGTCGACGCCGTCGACGTCGTCGCGCTCGGCGAGTCCATGGTCACCTTCCTGCCCTCCCGGGCGGGCCGCCTCGCCGACGTTCCCTCCTTCGACCGGGCCATCGGTGGCGCCGAGTCCAACGTCGTCTGCACCCTGGCCGCGGCCGGGCACACGACCCGCTGGGTCAGCAGCGTCGGCGCCGACGGCTTCGGCGACCACCTCGTGAAGGAGATCGGGGCCTACGGCGTCGACGTCACCTCCGTACGACGTGACCCGACGCGCCCGACCGGCGTCTACTTCCGCACGGCCGGCGACCGGGCCACCGACGCCCACGAGGTGGCGTACTACCGGGCCGGATCGGCCGCCTCGGCGATGTCGGCGCGGACTGTGGACCTCCCGGCGGTGCGCGCGGGACGGGTGCTGCACCTGTCGGGGATCACACCGGCGCTGTCCGACGACTGCCTCGCCCTGATGTGGGAGCTGACCGAGCCCCGGCCCGGACGGCCCCTCGTCTCCTTCGACGTCAACCACCGCCCGGGGCTGTGGCCCGACGCCGACGGCCCGCGCGTCCTGCTCGACCTGGCCCGCCGCGCCGACATCGTGTTCGTGGGGGAGGACGAGGCCGAGGGAGCCTGGGGCGTCACGGGAGGGCCGCAGGAGATCAGGGCCTTGCTGCCGGAGCCGGAGACCCTGGTGGTCAAGCAGGGAGCGCGCGGCGCGACGCTGTTCCGTCACCCCTCGGGCAGCCGAGCCACCGGAGCGGCCCCCGGCGGCGCACAGCACGGCGGCATGCCGTCAACACCAGGTCGCGGGACCCGCCCCCGGCCGGCACCGGCACCGTCCACCTTCGTCCCCGCCCTCCGTGTCACCGCCGTCGCCGACGTGGGCGCCGGGGACGCCTTCGCGGCCGGGTTCCTCTCCGCCACCCTGCGTGGACTGCCCGTCCGTGACCGGCTGCGCCACGGCCACCTCATGGCCGCCGCCGCCCTCACCGTCCCCGGCGACCTCGCCACGCCGCCCGCCCGTGACCACGCCGACCGGCTGGCCGCCCTCGACGACACGGCGTGGGGGACACTTCGACTCGGCCCCGGCTGGACGACCCGGGCCGCGCACCGGGCCGCCGAGGAGGTAGGCACCCCATGAGCCAGACCGTCGACCGTGCCCTGAGCATCCTGCCGCTGCTCGCCGAGGGCCCCGCCGACCTCGGCCAGGTCGCCGACCGCCTCGGCGTCCACAAGTCCACGGCCCTGCGCCTGCTGCGCACCCTCCACGAACACGGCCTCGTCTACCGCCAGTCCGACCAGCGCTACCGGCTCGGCGCCCGCCTCATCGCCCTCGCCCAGGAGGCGATGGAGAACCTCGACATCCGCGAGATCGCCCACCCCCACCTCGCACGCCTGAACGAGAGTTGCGGGCACACCGTCCACCTCGCCGTGTACGAGGAGAACGAGGTCCTCTACATCGACAAGGTGGACAGCCGCTACCCCGTGCGCATGTACTCGCGGATCGGCAAGCCCGTCGCCATCACCGTCGCCGCCGTCGCCAAGCTGCTCCTCGCCGACCTCCCCGAGCGCGAGCGGCGGGCCCTCGCGGAGAAGCTCGACTACCCCCTCTACACGGCCCGTTCGACCCCCAGCGCGCCCGCCTTCCTGCGGGAGCTGGAGAAGGTGCGCGAACAGGGCTGGGCCGCCGACCTCGGCGGCCACGAGGAGTCCATCAACTGTGTCGCGGCCCCCATCCGCGGCGCCGACGGCCGGGTGGCCGCCGCGATGTCGGTCTCCGCGCCGAACGTCGTCGTCACCGCCGATGAACTCCTCACCCTGCTCCCGTTGGTCTGCCGCACCGCGGACGCCATCAGCGGGGAGTACTCCGGCAGGACTCCAGCAAAGGACATCGTGTGACGGACAAGATCGCGCTGACCCCGAAGACCCACACCACTCCTCCCGCGAGGTTCTCGCACGGCGTGAAGAAGGGGAACATCCTCCAGGTCGCCGGCCAGGTCGGCTTCCTGCCCGCTGAGGAGGGCAAGCCCCCCACGCCCGCAGGGCCGACCCTGCGCGAACAGACCCTCCAGACCCTCGCCAACGTCCAGGCGATCCTCGAAGAGGGCGGCGCGAGCTGGGACGACGCGATGATGATCCGTGTCTACCTCACCGACGTGGACCACTTCGCCGAGATGAACGCGATCTACAACGCCTACTTCGAGGAGCAGGGCCTCACCCGGCCCCCCGCCGCCCGCACCACCGTCTACGTCGGTCTTCCGGCGGGTCTGCTCATCGAGATCGACGCGCTCGCCGTGCTCGGCTGAGCGTGTTCGTGTAGGCGTCTGATAACGATGCAGGGGGCTGGCTGTGTCCCGCACAGGATCTTCGACCATACTTCCCGCTGTGGAGCAGCGCATAGGTTCGAGCAGCCAGCCCCTGGAGGGCGCCGGATTCGACCCGGCTTTCATCCCCGGGCTCACGTCGCCGGCGACCGCGAAGCCGGAGGAGCCGACTGAGGCCGAGGAAACGGCCGTCGATGAGGAGGCGGTCGACGAGGAAACCGCCGATGTGGAAGCCGCCGATGTGGAAGCCGTTGTCGAGGAACCCTCTGACGGTCCCGTCTTCGAGGCCTCCGACCGGCGTGCGAGGATCGTCGCCGATCACAAGGGTGTCCGGCTCACCCTCGACGACCAGGAGTGCGAGTTCAGCTGGGACGAGATCGGCGCGGTCGAGACGGAGACCGCCCGCTTCGGCAAGCGTTACACCGTCACCGTCCACACCCCTGACCGCCGCTGGTACCCGATCGAGATCGAGGCGACGGCCAGGAGCACATTCAAGGACTGGGACGAACAGCTGGACGCCGTACTGGACGCGTACTTCGAGGAAGAGGACGCCGACTAGCCGCAGTACTGGCCGGCCTTCCCGATGGACCTGTACATACAGTCCGCGTTCTCGAGCAACTGCAACACCGCGTCCCGGTTCCGGGAAGTCTCCCGCTCGATCACCTCGTCGGGCGGGTAGAACCCACCTTCGAAGCTGGACGACGGATACATCTCGAAGGTGTACGAGAAGATCTTCTGCGAGCCCCAGAGATAGTCGTCGATCGACCCGTCGGTGATGTACAGGTCGCTGGACTGCTCCGGCGTGTACCCGTTGCTCGCGGCCATCTTCTGCCCGACCGCCTTGAAAGCGGCGGCGTCGTCCGCCGTCATCCCGGTCGCCGTGTCGGAGTAGGTGTACCCGAACGGCCACAACACCAGTTCGCTGTACGTGTGGAAGTCGATCCCCGCAGTGATCTGCTGCTTCCCGCCGACCACCCGGCTGCGCACGAAGTCGGCGACGACCTTCACCTCGGGCGCGGACTCGGCCGCGGCACCCCGGTACGTCTCGGAGGACTTGGACGACGAGGACCCGCCGCAGCAGCCCCACTTGTAGTCCCAGTTGCGGTTGAGGTCCGTCCCGACGTACGACGAGCCGGAGTTGGGCTGCCTGTTCTTGCGCCAGGACCGGTAGGAGCCGGAGGCGATGTCGTACTCGCCGCCGTCCGGGTTGAGGTCGGGCACGATCCAGATCTCGCGCCCGTTCACCATGTTGGTGATCCGGGAGTCGGAGCCGTAGCCGGCGCCGAGTTCGCGGAGGAGGTACAGCGCCATCTCCACCGTCAGGTGCTCACGGGCGTGCTGGTGATGCGTGAACAGCACCTCGGGTTCGGCCTCGTCCGTCGCCACGTTGTCGCTGATCTTGATGGCGACGATGTCCCTGCCCTGGTACGACTTGCCGATCACCCGCTTGCTCATGATGTTCGGGTAGGCGGCGAGCCGCTGGTCGATCTCGGCGTTCATCTCGGCGTAGTTGTGGTACTTGGAGTCCGCCGAGGGGAAGTCGAAGAGCCGCGCCTCGCTTCCGGCGGCCCGGTCCGGCGCGGCGCCCAGCGGGGCGACCTCGTAGCCCTGTTGCCGTAGCTTGCGGATCTGGTCGGCGCGGCCGGAGACCACGACGGTCTCCTCGTCGGCCTCGTCGACGGACACCCCGGCGGCGGCGATGGCCGTGCGGGTGACCGGGGTGTTCTGGTGGACGTGGATCTCGTACTGCCGGATGTCGTCGGCGGAGGCGGCCGGTTTCCTGGCGCCGTCGGCGGACGCGTCGGTGGCGTTCGCCGTGAGGGGTGCGGCGAGGGCCAGGGCCAGCAGCGGGGCGAGGGCGGCGGCGCGTCTGCCGCTTCGGGCGCCCGAGCCGCGGATGCGAAGTCGCATGAAGTCTCCTTGTTTCTCCAGGGAGTCCGGGGTCTACCGGACCGGGGAGTGGAGCGGGGGTGGTTCAGCGACGTGCTGGTGCGGGTGTGCGGCTCATCGTCGCCATATGGCATGAGCAGGTCAAGAGTGCGCCAAGGGTCGGTGAGGTGAACCCAGCGGAAACCGGCCGCGCAGTGTACGCGCGAGGACGACCGCCGACACGGTCCCCGGCAAAGTGCACCCGCGGGTGTGACGGCGGGGTGCATATATGTAGGGGCGCGGGAAGAGTGGCAGTCCGCGCAGAGACCCCACACCCCCAGAGGACTGGCTGATCATGGGCGGATCAGCGCCAAGACGGGACTGCCACCTGCCGGTGGAGACGACCAGCTTCGTCGACCGGCGCAGGGAACTGGCGGCCGGCCGTGAACTGTTGGCCCGGGCCCGGCTGGTCACGCTCACCGGGCCAGGAGGCGTCGGCAAGACCCGCCTCGCGCTGCGCATGGCGGCCCGTCTGGAACGGGCCTTCCCGGACGGCGTGCGCTTCGTGCCGCTCGCCGGACTGCACGACCCGGCGCTCGTCCCACTCGCCGCCGCCGACGCGCTCGGCCTGCGCGACCACTCCGCGCAGCCGCCGCTGGACGCGCTGGTGGAACAAGTACGGGACCGGCGGGTGCTGTTGGTCGTCGACAACTGCGAACACCTGCTGCCGGCCTGCGCGCAGCTCGCCGCGGCCCTACTGCACGGCACTGCCGGTGTCCGCATCCTCGCCACCAGCCGGCACCGCCTCGGCCTCACCGAGGAACACCTCATGGAGGTACGGCCGCTGCAGGTCCCCGACCCGGACGGCGACCTCTCCGCCGCCGACGGCTACCCGGCCCTCGCCCTCTTCGCCGACCGCGCCGCCGCCGTCGTCCCCGGCTTCCGCCTCACCTCCGCCAACCGCGCCGCCGTGGCACGCCTGTGCAGCCGCCTCGACGGCCTCCCGCTCGCCATCGAGCTGGCCGCGGTCCGCATGCGGGTCCTCGACGTCGACCAGCTCCTCGAACGCCTCGACGACCGCTACCGCCTCCTCGCCACCGGCAGCTCCACCGTCCTGCCCCGCCACCAGACCCTCCGCGCCGCCGTCACCTGGAGCCACGAACTCTGCACCCCCGAGGAACAACTGGTCTGGGCCCGCCTGTCCGTCCTGCCCGGCACGTTCGACCTGGAGACGGCGGAGGCGGTGGCGGCGGAGGCGGAGGCGGCGGTGGCGGCGGAGGCGGCGGAGGCGGTGGGAGTGGAGGCGGTGGGAGTGGAGGCGGTGGGAGTGGTGAGGGTGGACGAGGGGGCGGTGCCACAACAGGTCGCGGGGAGCGGGAGAACGGACAGTGACGGGGACGACGGCGCGCGCGGTGAGCATGGCGACGAGCCCGGCGGCGATCCCCTGATCCGCCCGCGAGACGTGCTCGAAGCCGTCGCCGGGCTCGTCGACAAGTCCGTGCTGTGCCGGGAGGCGGGGCCGGACGGTGTGCGGTACCGGCTGTTGGACTCCCTGCGGCACTACGGGCTGGAGCGACTGCGGGCGCGCCCGGGGGAGGAGCAGGCCGCGCGGCGGCGACAGCGGGACTGGATGCAGGAGCGGGCCGCCGCCTGCGAACGCGCCTGGTTCGGCCCCGGTCAGCCCGCGATCGTCGCCCGGCTGCGGGCCGACCGCGACAACCTGCGCGCCGCCCTCGACTTCAGCCTCACCGCCCCCGGCGAGACCCTCGCCGGACTGCGCCTCGCCGGCACCCTCTGGTTCCACTGGCACGCCTGCGGCATCCCCCGAGAGGGCCGCTACTGGCTCGACCGCGCCCTCGACGCCAGCCCCGCCCCCACCCGCGAACGCGCCCGCGCCCTCTGGATCGCCGGACTGCTCGCCGGCTGCCCGAAAGACCTCACCCGCGGCCTGCGCCGCGCCGAACAGGCCCGTGACCTGGCCCGACGGCTCGGTGACGCCGCCGAGGACGCCCACGCCGAGTACGTCGTCGGCGTCATCCGCCTGTTCAGCGACGACCTCACGGCCGCCCTGGACCACTTCCGCGCCAGCGTCGCCCGCGGCCGCGCCCCCGGCCAGCACCTCAGCATGGTCGGCCTCGACCACGTCGAACTCGCCTGCGCCCTGTGCTTCCTCGGCGAGGCCGACGAGGCGATCGAGGTCTGCGAGGAGATCCGCCGCCTCTGCGTGGAGCACGGCGAGGAGTGGGTGCTGTCGTACGCACTGCGGATACTCGCCCTCGCCCACACCGTGAAGGGCGATTGGTGGGAGGCCGAACGGCACGCCCTGCAGGCCCTGCCCCTCAAACTCGCCGTCCACGACGTCCTCGGCATCGGCCTCACCCTCGACCTCCTCGCCAGGATCGCGGCCCAGCGCGGCGACCACGAGCGCGCCGCGGTCCTGCTCGGCGGGGCCGACCGTGCCTGGGCCGACGTCGACCGCAACCGCTTCGGCTCGGACGCCCTCAACTCCACCCGCCGGAGCAGCGAGGCCCGCGTCCGCGAGTCGCTGGGCGGCACCGCCTACCACCGCGCCCACGAACGCGGCGCGGCCCTCGGACTCCGCGACATCGTCGGCTACGCCCTGAGCGAGCGAGAGCGGGAGCGCGAGCGCGAGAACGGGTACGCGCACCGGCACGAGCCGGCCCAGTGGGACGAGCAGCGGCCCCGGCCCGACCACGTCCGCGTACCGGCCACTTCAGAACCGACCCGGGCCACCCACGCCGTACCCGACGCCACCACCGCCGACGGACTGCGCCTCACCACCGCCGACGGGGTCCGCCTCACCCCGCGCGAGACCGAGGTCGCCGAACTCGTCGCCCAGGGCCTCGCCAACCAGCAGATCGCCGACCGCCTGATCATCGCCCGCCGCACCGCCGAAGGCCACGTCGAACGCATCCTCAGCAAGCTCGGCTTCAGCAACCGCAGCCAGATCGCGGCCTGGGTGACCGCCCAGCGCTGAGACCCGCACCCACCCCCGCACGCCTGCCACCACCACCCACCACAAGGGGAGCCATGACCACCCAACCCGCCTCGCCGCCGGGGTCGTTCGATCACCGCATCGCCGTGTACGACTCCGACGACGCCTTCCTCAGCGCCGCCCTGCCCTTCCTCCACGAAGGCCTCGCCGCCCCCGCCGAACCCCCGCCCGTGGCCATCGCCGCCCCCGACAAGCTCGACCTCCTGCGCGACGCCCTCGGCACCGACGCCAAGGACGTCGGCTTCGTCCCGCACACCGACTGGTACACCGGTTCCGCCGCCAACGCGGTGGCCCGGGGCGCCGGTTACCTCGCCGCGCACGCAGGCCCCCACGGCCGTATCCACCTCCTCATGGAACCGGTGTGGAACGGCCGCGCCGGACGCTCCGCCCGCGAGAGCGCCGAGTGGATCCGCTACGAGGCCCTGGCCAACCTCCTCTTCGCC
Organism: Streptomyces griseus subsp. griseus; assembly: GCF_000720255.1. GTDB lineage: Bacteria > Actinomycetota > Actinomycetes > Streptomycetales > Streptomycetaceae > Streptomyces > Streptomyces griseus_I. The sequence continues at coordinate 29,076 of NZ_JOJE01000057.1, forward strand.
CCCCTGTCCACCACCGCCCTGTGCGCCTACGACCTGCGCACCGCCGGCCCCGCGGTCGTCGCCGCGGCCCGCCGCGCCCACCCCGGCACCGGTGTCTACGAGGACCCGGTCCGCATCGCCGCCGAGCTGGACGCCGTACCGCTGCCGCCGCCCCCGTACGACGCCGAGCTCCTGCCCGAGCCGGACCAGGACGGGGCGGCCGTACGCACCTGGGCGGTCGGCCGTGGGCTGCCGGCGGCGGACGCGGAGCTCTTCGCCACCTCCGTCACCGAGGCGGCCGCGCACCTCGGCGGACCGCTCACCGCCCCCCTGCTGTGGGGCGAGGCGCCTGCCTGCGTCTGCGAACTGCGCTCACCGCACCGCGTCGACGACCCCCTCGCCGGTTTCGTCCCGCCGCCCACCCCCGAACTGGAGCCCGGCCAGGGCCTGTGGTTCGCCCGGCAGGTGTGCGCGTACGTCGACGTACGGGACGACGGGGCGGGGGCGACCGTACGGCTGCAGTACGCGTGAGCGCGCCCGGCTCCGGTGCCCGCCACCGTACCCCCGGACGGGGGACGGTGCAGGTATGGAATCGGGTAGTCCTCCCCGTGCGCCGCACGCCCCCCACCGGAGACGCTTGAACCATGCTTCGACTCTCCGGGGGGCGCCTCCCGGACCCCGACCCCCAGTACGGCGCCTACCCCCAGCCGCCCATGGGGGCCGGGCACCTCAGCGTCGAGTACGCCCCCCGTCCCACCGCCGTCCGCGAGGCCCGCGCCGAGGTCCGCAAACAGTTGGAGGGATGGGGGCTGGCGGAGCAGGAGGACCTGGTGGACACGGCCGAACTGCTCGTGAGCGAGCTGGCCACCAACGCCCTGCTGCACTCCGCGAGCCGCTTCCGGCTGACACTCACCGCCGCCCACGGCGTTCTGCGCTGCGAGGTGGCCGACACCGGCCGCCGCGCCCCACAGGTGCTCCAGGCGGGCGGGGCGGAGAGCGGCCGGGGCATGTTCCTGGTGGACGCGCTCGCCCGCCGCTGGGGCTGCCACCAGGACGGGCCGGGCAAGACGGTCTGGTTCGAGCTCGGCACGTGCGGGGCCGACGGCTGTGGTCGGCGACAGCCGTAGCGCTCCGCCGAGGCGGGCCCCGACGGTTCGCCCAGCCGCCGGGGCCCCCACTCGGGTGAAGCCCTCTTGCCAGTCGCGACGCTTTGCGGTTTCTTGACCTGCATGGCGGACACCACGGGAAACCCCACACACTCCGAGGCACCATCCGGCACCGACTTCCCTCCACGCAAATCGAGTTGGCGGTACATCGGCCCCGGGATCGTGGTGGCCGCCACCGGCGTCGGCGCCGGTGACCTCGTCGCCACCCTCATCGCGGGCAGCAACTTCGGCTACACCCTCCTGTGGGCGGCGATCGTCGGCTGCCTGGTGAAGATCTCCCTCGCCGAGGCGGCCGGCCGCTGGCACCTGTCCACCGGCCGCACCCTCTTCGACGGCTGGGCGAGCCTCGGCCGCTGGACGACGTACTTCTTCGCCTTCTACGTCGTCGTCTGGGGCTTCGTCTACGGCGCGGCGGCGATGTCGTCGAGCGCGCTGCCGCTCCAGGCCCTGTTCCCCGACGTGATGGACCTCAAGTGGTGGGCCGTCGCGTGCGGCCTGTCGGGACTGGTCTTCGTCTGGTTCAACAAGTACGCCGTCTTCGAGAAGGTCATGACGGTGCTGGTCGGCGTCATGTTCGTGGTGACGGTGTACCTGGCGATCCGCGTCACCCCCAACCTCCCCGACGCCCTCGCCGGCCTGCTCCCCGTCCTGCCCGACGAGAAGGACTCCGTCCTCAACACGCTGGGCCTGATCGGCGGCGTCGGTGGCACCATCACCCTCGCCGCGTACGGCTACTGGGTCAACGCCAAGGGCTGGACCGACACCGGCTGGATGAAGGTCATGCGCCTCGACAACCGCGTCGCCTACATCACGACCGGCATCTTCGTCATCGCGATGCTCTTCGTCGGCGCCGAACTGCTGCACTCGGCGAACGTCGCCATCGCGAGCGGCGACAAGGGCCTGATCCAGCTCAGCGACATCCTGGAGGCGGAATACGGCTCGGCCACCGCCAAGTTCTTCCTGATCGGCTTCTTCGCGACCTCCTACACCTCGCTGATCGGCGTCTGGCACGGAGTGAGCCTGATGTTCGCGGACTTCGTGGCGCGCTACCAGAAGCGGGGCGCGGGCGAGGCCGGGGGCAGCGGAGCCGGGGGCGAGGAGGTCGCGTCGGGCGAACGCGAGCGGTCGTGGCCCTTCCGGGCCTACCTGCTGTGGCTGACCTTCCCGCCCATCGTCCTCCTCTTCCAGGGCCAGCCCTTCCGCCTGATCATCCTCTACGGCGTCCTGGGCGCGGCGTTCCTCCCCTTCCTCGCCGGAACCCTGATCTGGCTCCTCAACTCATCGCGCACCCCCGCCCCGTGGCGCAACGGCATGCTGAGCAACGTGATGCTGGCGCTGGCCGGCCTGCTGTTCCTGGTGCTGTGCGTGAAGCAGGTCTGGGACCAGCCGTGGGCGGAGTTCTTCTGACGTCGGCTACCGCAGGTGCTGCCACTTCGGGCTGAGGGCGATCTCCCGGAGCTGCTTCATGGAGAGGGCCGGGGTCGGGCGGTTCGCGTCGGTGTTCTGCGTACGGGCGTTGAAGGCGCTGATCACCACACGGAACCCGTCGGTCCGCATGGTGTCGACGGTCCACATCACGACCCCCGACCCGCCCTTCTCGCCCGGCCCCTGCCGCTCCATGACCTTGGTGCCGTCGGGCAGCGTCTCGGAGCCCTCCCCGTAGAGCTGGTGGGCGACGTCCCGCATGTCGGGCTGCACGTTGATCTGGACGAAGCTCTGCCCCTTGCCGTCCTCGACGATGACATAGGCGTACTGGCCGTCCTCACCGCTGTGCTGGACCACCGTGAGCCCCTTGGGAAGCAGCGCGAGGAGCGTCTGCGGTATCGCCTTGCCGCTCGGCGCGTCGGCGGGAGGGGTGGGCTCCGCGGGCCGGTGAGGGTCCGCAGGAATGGCGTCCACGACCTCGCGCCACTCCTTCGCCGCCACGAACTCCTTCAACTGGGCCGGGGACAGCGGAGGTTCGGGCCGACTGATCGGCGCGTCCTTCTCCGCCGCGGCGTTCCACTCGGTGAGGCTCACGCGCTGGCCGGTCGCGGAGACCAGGTCCGCCGTCCACATCTTGGTGTCGACCCGCCGGTCCGGGTACTCGTACCCCTTCACCACCCTGACGAGGGACCCGTCGGAGAGCCGGCTCACGGTGCAACCGTCATTCGGGGCGAAGACCTCGTCCGGGCACTTCCCGAACTCCCGTGCCTCCTGACCGCCCGGCTGGATCCGATCCAGGCTGAGCGAGATGGCCGCCGCGCCCTTGCCGTCGTCGTAGACGACCTGCGCGTTCGGCGGCAGCCCGGCCACCTCGTGCGTACCGCGCGCCTGCGGATCGCTGAACTTCCCCTTGGGCAGCCGCTCCTCGAGCATCCGGATGAGCTGGGTCCCGTAGACGGGGTCCTGGCGGGCGGCTGAAGTGGCCGTGCTCTTCGGCGGGGCGGCGACGCTGCCGTTCCCCGGGTCGGGCGTATCGTCCCCCGGCAGGAGCAGCGCCCCGCCGACGCCGACGAGCGCGAGCGAGGCCACCCCACCCACGACGGCGGCCCGCCGCCGCAACCGCAACCGCCGCCCACGAGCCTGCCCGGCGGTGGCGAGCGCGACCCGGTCACCGTCGAAGGTCCCACCGGTCTCGTGCAGGGCGGCGGAGAGCTGGTCCTCGAAGGGACCGCTGCTGGGGTCGCTGTGCTGGTCTACGGGCATGGCGGAACCACCGTTTCCGGAAGATGGGTGTGCGAAGAGTGGAAGAGAGGGGAGACGGGACACTCGGGGCCGGAGACGGGACACTCCGGTCGGAGACGGGACACTCAGGGTCTGGCGTACTCGCCGATGTCCTCGCCGAGCAGCTCCCGAAGCCGGCCGAGGGCCCGCACGCACCGCGTCCGCACGGCCGCCGAGCTGGCGTTCATCGCGTCGGCGGTCTCCTCTATGGAACGGTCCTCCCAATACCGCAGGACGACCACGGCCCGGTCCTTGGCGGGCAGCCGAGCGAGGGCCTGGAGCAGCGTCAGCCGCAGCGAGGCGTCACGATCGGCCCCGACGCGTTCGGGCAGCACGTCGGTGGCCCGCTCCTTGCTGCTCCGGCGCCGCTGATGGGCGAGGAAGGTGCGGGTGAGGACGGTCTGCGCGTACCCCGCCGGGTTCCCCACGCGACTCACCCGCCCCCACCGCACGTACAACCGTCCCAGCGTCTCCTGCACCAGGTCCTCGGCGAGGTAGGTGTCCCCGGCCGTCAACAGACAAGCGGACCGGTACAGATGCCCGGCCCGCGCCGCCGCGAATTCCGCGTACTCGTCCGCGCGGGCCTGCCTCATGCGTGTTCCCCCTGTGGGTGTGGTCGCTCGGACTGCCGTCCTCACCTCATTGATGCGGTGGGGGAGGGGAAATGTTTCACAGGAGGCGCAAGGTTTTTGAGAGGGGATGGGGGCGGGGACGGAGAGGACGGGGAG
>NZ_JOJE01000058.1 GCF_000720255.1 Streptomyces griseus subsp. griseus
GAGGGCACCAACTGCGAGAACCTCCCCGCCACCCATGAGTTCCTCAAGCGGGTGCGCAAGGAGATCGACGCCCAGTACCCGGACACGGTGCTGCTGGCGGAGGCCAACCAGTGGCCCGAGGACGTCGTCGACTACTTCGGCGACTACTCCTCCGGCGGCGACGAGTGCCACATGGCCTTCCACTTCCCCGTCATGCCCCGCATCTTCATGGCGGTCCGCCGCGAGTCGCGCTACCCGGTCTCGGAAATCCTCGCCAAGACCCCGGCCATCCCCTCCAGCTGCCAGTGGGGCATCTTCCTGCGCAACCACGACGAGCTCACGCTCGAGATGGTCACCGACGAAGAACGCGACTACATGTACGCGGAGTACGCCAAGGACCCGCGCATGCGAGCCAACATCGGCATCCGCCGGCGCCTGGCACCGCTCCTCGACAACGACCGCAACCAGATCGAGCTGTTCACCGCCCTGCTGCTGTCCCTCCCGGGCTCGCCGATCCTGTACTACGGCGACGAGATCGGCATGGGCGACAACATCTGGCTCGGCGACCGCGACGCGGTGCGTACGCCGATGCAGTGGACACCGGATCGCAACGCGGGTTTTTCCTCCTGTGACCCCGGTCGGCTGTATCTGCCGACCATCATGGATCCCGTCCACGGGTACCAGGTCACCAACGTCGAGGCGTCGATGTCCTCGCCCTCGTCGCTGTTGCACTGGACCCGCCGCATGATCGAGATCCGCAAGCAGAACCCCGCCTTCGGGCTCGGCTCCTACACCGAGTTGCCGTCGTCCAACCCGGCGGTCCTCGCCTTCCTGCGCGAGTACGAGGACGACCTGGTGCTGTGCGTGAACAACTTCTCCCGGTTCGCCCAGCCCACCGAACTGGACCTGAGCAGGTTCAACGGACGCCATCCGGTCGAGCTGTTCGGCGGGGTGCGCTTCCCCGCGATCGGCGAACTGCCGTACCTGCTCACCATGGCGGGCCACGGCTTCTACTGGCTGCGGCTGCGCAGGGACGCCGCGTAGAACGGCCGGGTGGGGCGGTTTCCACCGTCCCACCCGGGGCACGCATCAGTAGCACCCCGACCGCCCCCGGGGAAAGGACGTGACGCCATGGCGGACACTGTCACACGTTCCAGCACGACGACTCCAGGCCTGCTCGCGTCACTTGATCCGCTGTTGCGGGAGTGGCTGCCGCGCCAGCGCTGGTTCGCGGGGAAGGGACGTCCGGTCACCGGGTTCACCCTGGTGGCGGCCACGGAGCTGCTGCCGACCGGCTCCCGACTCGGCCTGTACCACCTGCTCGTACGCGCCCATCAGCCACCCACGCTGGGCGCCCCCGCCCAGCCCGGTGACTGCTACCAGCTCCTCATAGGCGTGCGCGAGGCGCTGCCGCCCCGGCTGGCGCCCGCGCTGATCGGTCATGTCGCTGAGGGACCGCTCGCCGGAGGCACCGTGTACGACGCCCTGTACGACCTGCGGCCCGCCGAAGTGCTCCTGGAGGCGCTGCGGTCCCGGGCCCGGATCGGCGGACTGCGTTTCGACCGGGACCCGGACCGGGAGATCCGGTCCGGCCTGGTGCCGCGCATGGTGACCTCCGAGCAGTCCAACTCGTCGGTCGTATACGGAGATACGTTCATCCTCAAGCTGTTGCGCCGGGTGGTGCCCGGCGTCAATCCCGACCTGGAGCTGCCGCTGGCGCTGGCCCGCGAGGGCTGCCCCCGGGTGCCCGCGCCCACGGCGTGGATGCACGCGGACCTCGCCGGGGAGTCGTACGTCCTCGGCGTGCTGCAGCCGTTCGTGCAGGGTGCCGCGGACGGCTGGGAGCTGGCGCTGCGCGAGCTGGCCAAGGGCGAGGACTTCGTCGGAGAGGCCCGGGCGCTCGGGCGCGCCACCGCCGAGGTGCACACGGCCCTGGCCCGCGCGCTGCCCACGGTCACCCTGGGGCAGGCCCAGCTCCAGCCCATGGTCGACGGCATGGTGGAGCGTCTCGACGCGGCCGCGCAGGCGGTACCGGCGCTGCGCCCCTACGTGCCGGGGCTGCACTCCGCCTTCGCGGCGCTGGCCGACCTGGGCACCGAGGGCCAGGCCTGGACCGCCCAGCGCATCCACGGCGACCTGCACCTCGGGCAGTGTCTGCGGGCGCCCTCCGGTCAGTGGTCGCTGATCGACTTCGAGGGGGAGCCGGCCCGGCCGCTGGCCGAGCGGCGGATGCCGCAGCCGGCGGTGCGGGACGTCGCGGGCATGCTGCGCTCCTTCGACTACGCCGCCCACTCCGCCGACCCGCCGGCGCCCGGCTGGGCCGAGGCGTGCCGGGCGGCGTACTGCTCCGGGTACGCCGACGTCAGCGGCGTGGACCCGCGCACCGACCCGGTGCTGCTGCGGGCCTACGAGACCGACAAGGCGGTGTACGAGGTGGTCTACGAGGCCCGTCACCGCCCCGACTGGCTCGCGGTCCCCCTCTCCGCGATACGCCGCCTCGCCTCACCCGACCAGTCCTGACCTCACCTCACCCTTCGCCCAGGAGGCACTGTCCGTGACCCCCAGCCCCCCGTCCAACGGTCCACACCCGAAGAAGACGGCCGAGGAGAAGAGCACCGAGCAGCCGGCGGCTGCCGTACCGAAACAGAAGAAGGCCGCCGCCACGAAGAAGACGGCGGCGGCGAAGAAGGCAGCGACGGGCGGGGCGAAGAAGGCCACGACGGCCGGGAAGACGGCGGCCGCCGCGAAGAAGGCGGTGACCGCGAAGAAGGCGGTGACCGCGAAGAAGGCGGTCGCGAAGACGGCCGCCGCGAAGACTGCCACGGGAGCCAAGAAGACGGCCGCCAAGGAGACGGCGGCCAAGGAGACAGCGGCCAAGAAGGCGGTCACGAAGAAGGCAGCCGTCACGAAGAAGGCAGCCGTCGCGAAGAAGACAGCCGTCGCGAAGAAGGCAGCCGTCGCGAAGAAGACGACAGCCAAGAAAGCCGTCGCCAAGAAGGCTCCGGCCAAAGAGGCTCCGGACAAAAAGGCACCCGCGAAGAAGTTCATCCCCCAGCAGGCGACCCCGGAGGGGCTCGTCTCCGCCCCGCCGGTCGCCTTCTCGCCGGCTCTCGACGGCGCCGACCGCGACCGGCTGCTGCAGGGCACGCACCACGACCCGCACTCCGTGCTCGGCGCGCACCTGGTCGACGGCGGTGTGGTGTTCCGGGCGTTCCGCCCGTACGCGTTGGGCGTCACCGTCGTCGCCGGTGACCTGCGGGCCGAGCTGCACGACGACGGGGACGGTTTCTTCTCGGACCTGCTGCCGCTGACCGAGGTCCCGCCGTACCGGCTCCTCGTCAGCTACGAGGGGACGGTCCAGGACACCGAGGACGCGTACGGCTTCCTGCCCGCCCTCGGCGAGCTCGACCTGTACCTGATCGGCGAGGGCCGGCACGAGGAGTTGTGGCGGGCGCTGGGCGCGGAGCCGATGACGCACCGGGGGGTGACCGGCACCCGTTTCACCGTGTGGGCGCCGAACGCCCGGGGTGTGCGGGTGGCCGGCACCTTCAACTACTGGGACGGCACCGGGTTCCCGATGCGGTCGCTGGGCGGTTCCGGTGTCTGGGAGCTGTTCGTGCCGGGCATTGGCGAGGGCGAGCAGTACAAGTTCGAGATCACCCGGCCCGACGGCTCGAAGACGCTGCGGGCCGACCCGCTGGCCCGCCGCACCCAGGCCCCGCCGGAGACGGCGTCGATCGTGCACGCCTCGCACCACGAGTGGGGCGACGAGGAGTGGCTCGCCCGCCGTGCCGACCGCCCCGCGCACGAGGGCCCGTTCTCGGTGTACGAGGTCCATCTCGCCTCCTGGCGGCCTGGACTGACCTACCGGCAGCTCGCCGAGCAGCTGCCGGCGTACGTCAAGGATCTGGGCTTCACGCACGTCGAGCTGATGCCGGTCGCCGAGCACCCCTTCGGCGGATCGTGGGGCTACCAGGTCACCGGTTTCTACGCGCCGACGGCCCGGCTGGGCACGCCGGACGACTTCAAGTACCTGGTGGACGCGCTGCACCGGGCCGGGATCGGCGTCCTGATGGACTGGGTGCCCGCGCACTTCCCGCGCGACGACTGGGCGCTCGCCGAGTTCGACGGGCGACCGCTGTACGAGCACGAGGACCCGTTGCGGGCCGCGCACCCCGACTGGGGCACCCTGGAGTTCGACTTCGGCCGCCGTGAGGTGCGCAACTTCCTGGTCGCCAACGCGGTGTACTGGTGCGAGGAGTTCCACATCGACGGGCTGCGCGTGGACGCGGTCGCCTCGATGCTGTACCTCGTCACCCGGGCCACGCACCACCAGGGCCCGAGCGGCTTCGGCGGTCTCGGGTTCGGGCTGAAGTGGAACATGGGCTGGATGCACGACTCGCTCCAGTACATGAGCCACGAGCCGATCCACCGCAAGTACCACCACCACGAGATGACCTTCTCGATGGTGTACGCCTACAGCGAGAACTACGTCCTGCCGATCTCCCACGACGAGGTCGTGCACGGCAAGTTCATGGGGCAGGAGTTCGCGCAGGGTGCCGAGTGGTCGGAGGCGCACGGGCCCGACTGGTGGCTGCTGGATCCCGGGTACGGCGCGGAGGCCGACCACCGGGGTGTGCGTGACCTGGTCCGCGACCTCAACTCGGTCTACCGTCACACGCCCGCCCTGTGGGAGCGCGACACCGACCCCTCCGGCTTCGGCTGGATCGTAGGTGACGCGGCCGACGACAACGTCCTCGCCTTCCTGCGCCACGACGCGGACGGCACCCCGCTGCTGGCGGTCAGCAACTTCTCCCCCATGGTCCGTCCCGACTACCGCCTGGGCGTCCCTGACGACGTCCCCGCCTGGCTGGAGGTCCTCAACACCGACGCGGCCCGCTACGGCGGCGGCGACATCACCAACCCGGACGCGGTCAAGCCGGAGGCGACGGGTTGGCACGGCTGCCCCGCGAGCATCCGCCTGACCCTGCCACCGCTGGCGACGGTCTGGCTGCGGCCGGCCTGATCTCGCTCGTGGCTGGGTCAGCAGGTGATGAACGGCTCGGTCAGGTGCGGTGTCGCGAGGTGGAGGGTGCTGCCGACCCGGCCGCGGAGCACCTGTTCCCTCGAGGCCCGTGCCTGACCAGGGTCCATCTCGTGGGCGTAGGCGAGTTCGGGATGGAGCAGCTGGATCGGGTGCACGAGCAGGTCACCGGTGACGGCGACCAGATCGCGCCCGGACGCGACGAGCACGCTCTGGTGCCCGGGCGTGTGACCGGGCGTGGTGAACACGCGCTCGCCGCCGCGCAGCGTGGTGTCGCCGTCGAGCAGCCGTAGCTGAGCGGTCTTGCGGAGCGGGTCGATCACAGTGGACCGCAGCTGCGGGTTGACCTCCTCGATCGCGTCGAGTTCGGCCTGCTGCAAGAGGTATTCGGCATTCGGGAAGAACGGCCGCGGCTGCTCGCCGCCGACGACGGCCCAGCCCACGTGGTCGGTATGGAGGTGGGTGAGCACCACGGTGTCCACTTCGAAGGGCTCGATGCCCGCGGCGGCCAGGGAAGCCGGGAGCGCCCCGGGCACGGGCGCCCACGAGGCCGCCGGGCTGTCGGCCGGGCCGATCCCCGCGTCGACCAGCGTCACGCCCTGGTCGCCGCGGATCGCGAACGCGCGGAACTGGAGCCACCAGCGCCCGTCGGCGTCGAGCGCGCCGGGATCGAACCGGTCGGCCGCCGCCCACTGCTCGGTGCCGGCGTCGGGGAACGCCTCCGACCTGGGGGAGAAGAACGGGCCCGCGCCGTCGGCGAGCGCGATGACGGTGTACGGGCCGATCTGAAGGGAAGGGGACATCCACAGATAGTGCCACCGACGATGTTGGCGCGTCGGGCGGCGAGGATCTGACTGGGCAACGTCAGCTCTCCCCCTTGCCGCCGTGCATCAGTCGGCGCAGGGCCGCCAGCAGTCCCCTGGCGTGGCCGTCGTGGCCGTGTGGGCCGGGGGTGGCGGGGACCGGCTCCGGCCGGCGGGTGGACGAGGCGGGTGCCGCGAGTTCGTAGCGCACCGGGAGCAGGCGCAGGCCTCGGACCACCGGGCCGGAGCGCCAGGGCAACTGGTCGTGCGGGAGGGTCAGTTCGACCTTGGTGACGTGGTCGAAGATCCGGCCGACGGCGGTGGTCACGATCTGGGTGCCCAGCTCGCGGGCGGCCTTGGGGCACTGGTGGGACCCGGCGCCCCAGCCCAGGTGGGCGCGGGTGCTGGCGGTGGTACCGACCATGTGCGACGAGCCGAGCGCCAGCAGGTCCTGGTGCGCTGCCGCCGCGGACGGCGAGACGATGTCCCCGGCCCGCACCCAGAAGTCACCGAGCCGGACGTCCCGCGCGGCGAAGCGGAAGCACATGTTGGCGACCGGCGGGTTGGCGAGCGCCGCCCGGTTCACCGTCTCGCCGAGCTGCCCGGCCGACAGGCTGCGCCGCACGGTGGCGTTGCCGCGCAGCACCTCAAGGAGCGTGTTGAGCACCATGTTGCCGGTGATGTCGTTGAGGTAGACCGCGTTCATGAACAGCTCCCGGCCGAGCTGTTCGTCGCTCAGGTCCGGGTCGGCGAGCAGCATGTACGAGGTGAGGTCGTCGCCGGGGCGGGCCCTGCGGTGCGCGGCGAGCCTGGTCATCGCGGCGAGCGCGCGGGCCGTGGCGGGTCCGGCGTCGGGGCCGCCGTCCAGCATCCGCCACAGGTCCATGACCAGTTCGTCGCCGAGCTCCACCGGGCAGCCGAACAGCCGGGTGGTGACCATCAGCAGCAGCGGCCGGGTGTACTGCGCGCCGAGGTCGGCGAAGCCGGTGGTGCCCGACTCCGCCGCGAGCAGGGCGACGAGTTCGTCGGCGTAGCTCTCGACGGCCCTCCGCAGTTCCCAGCCCTCGGGGCTCGCCGGGTCCTGGAACGGGTTGAGCGCCGAGTGGTGCGTGCGCCGCGCCGCCCGGTGCTCCTCCTCGTCCATGAACATCGTCTGCCGTACCTCGTACCCGGCGAGCAGCGGCCAGCCGACGGGCAGTTCGCCCTGTGCCCGCGCCCGCCAGTAGCGGATGTCCCGCCGCCACTGGTTCTCGTTCCTGAGCACGTCCAGGACCTCGCGGTAGCCGAGGACCAGCCAGACGGGCACGCCCAGGAATCCGACGGGCGCGACCGGACCGTGGATGTACCGCAGCCGCGCGTACACGGCGCCCGGATCGGTGTCGAACTCCGCGGTGAGCAGCGGTTCGACCGGCAGTGACGCGAGGGTGGGGCTGTCGGCCGGTGGGCCGGCGGAGCGGGAGTGGACGTCCATACCGCAACGCTTACCGCACCGGCCGTGCACACGCAGTGATCGTGTCACGAACTGTTACGGCTCCTACACGATTCCGGGTCCTTACGCGAACGCGTCGGCCAGCGCCTCCGGTACGGATCCCGTGTGCAGCACGCCCAGCCGCTGGGTGGCGCGGGTCAGTGCCACGTACAGGTCGCTCGTGCCGTACCGCCCCGGTTCGACCACGAGCACGGAGTCGAACTCCAGACCCTTGGCCTGACGGGGGTCGAGGAGGACGACCGAGTGCGTGAGGTCGGGTTCGGCGTCCGCGGTGACCCCGTCCAGCCGTGCGGCCAGCCGGCGGTGCAGGTCGCGCGGGGCGATCACCGCGAGCCGCCCCTCGGCGGGGGTGAGCTCCCCGACCGCCTTGGCGACGGCGCCGGGCAGGTCGTCGGTGGCGCGCAGCCAGGGCCGTACGCCGGTGGAGCGCACCGAGCTGGGCGGTTCGAAGCCGGGGTGCTCGGCGCGGACGACGGCCGCGGCGACCTCCATGATCTCGGCGGGGGTGCGGTAGTTGACGCCGAGGCGGGTGTGCTCCCAGCGGTCCTCGACGTACGGCCGGAGGATGTCCGCCCACGCGCCGACGCCGGCCGCCTCGGCGGTCTGGGCGGGGTCGCCGACCAGGGTCATCGAGCGGGTCGGGCTGCGCCGCATGAGCAGCCGCCACGCCATCGGCGAGAGTTCCTGCGCCTCGTCGACGATGATGTGCCCGAACGCCCAGGTGCGGTCGGCCGCCGCGCGCTCGGCGGCGCTGCGGTGATCCTCCTCCTCCTGGCGTTCGGCGAACCGTTCGGCGTCGATGATGTCGTGCGCGGACAGCACCTCGGAGGCGTCCGGGTCGCTGTCCTCCTTGTCGTCGAACTCGTAGGTCCGGGAGGCGTAGGACACGTCGAGGACGCCCTGCGCGTAGGCGATCTGGGTCTCCCGTTCGCGCTCGGCGCGCGCACGCGCCGAGCGGTCGTCCTCCCCGAGCAGTTCGGCCGCCTCGTCGAGCAGCGGTACGTCCGCCACGGTCCAGGCCCGGGTCACCGGGCGCCGGATCGCGGCCGCGTCCTCGTCGCCGACGTACCCGCCGGGTTCGGCGAGGAAGTCGGCGACCAGGCGCTGCGGGGTCAGCCGCGGCCACAGCTGGTCGATCGCCGACCAGACCTCCGGGTTCTCGGCGAGTTCGTCGCGGATCTGGGTGATGTCGGCCGGGTCCAGCAGGCTGGAGCCGTCGTAGGGGTCGGTGCCGACGCGTTCGGCGTACAGATCGGTGAGGGCGTTGAGGATGTGGCCCTCGAAGTACTCACGGGCCGCGTTGTGCGGCGCCTTCACCTCCCGAGTGCGCTCGCGGGCGACGCTCACCAGACCGTCGTCGAGCATCAGGATCTCGCGGTCGTGCTCGATCGCGATCACCGGATCGGGCAGCGCCTGCCGGTCCCGTACGACGGCGGCGAGTACGTCGGCCATCCGGGCACGGCCCTTCACGGCGGCCGCCTCGGGCGTGTCCGTGGCCGTCGCCCGCACGCCGGGGAACAGCTCGCCGACGGAGGCGAGCAGGACGCCCGTCTCGCCGAGGGAGGGCAGCACCTCGCCGATGTAGCCGAGGAAGGCGGGGTTGGGGCCGACGATCAGGACGGCGCGCTTGGCGAGCAGCTCGCGGTGCTCGTACAGGAGATAGGCGGCGCGGTGCAGGGCGACCGCCGTCTTGCCGGTGCCGGGGCCGCCCTCGACGACCAGCACCCCGCGGTGGGGGGCACGGATGATCTCGTCCTGTTCGGCCTGGATGGTCTGCACGATGTCGTGCATGCGGCCGGTGCGGGCGGCGTCCAGCGCGGCGAGCAGCACGGCGTCACCGGTCGGGTCCTCGTGGCCGGTGCGGGTGCTGTCGCCGAGGTCGAGGATCTCGTCGTGCAGGGCGGTGACCCGGCGGCCCTCGGTGGTGAGGTGCCGGCGCCTGCGCAGACCCATCGGGGTGTGGCCGGTGGCCAGGTAGAACGGGCGGGCGACGTCGGCCCGCCAGTCGATGAGGATCGGGGTGCGCTCGGCGTCCTCGGTGCGCAGGCCGATGCGGCCGATGTGGTGGGCGGTGCCGGAGGAGAGATCGATGCGGCCGAAGCAGAGCGATCCTTCCACCGCGTTCAGCGCGGCGAGCAGCCCCGAGCGCTCGGCGACGAGGATGTCCCGCTCCAGCCGGGCCTGCCTGGGGGTGTGGCCCTGGGCGAGGGCGTCCGTGACGGAGTCCTCGGTGTCACCGCGCAGCGCGTCCACGCGCGCGTACAGGCCGTCGATGAATTCCTGTTCGCGTCGGATTTCACCGTCTGGCAATTCGGAGTTCGACGTGTTTGACAATTCCACTCCCGCCCGGATATACTGTGTTCACTGAACTTCTTTGCGACTTGCTTTCCTTGAAGTCGCGAACCATTCAATATACGCAAAGAAATCCCCCGAGCGCAATTGCTCGGGGGATTTCGTCGTGTCGGGCCGCGTGCTCCGGTGCGGTCAGAGCACGTCGGACAGCTCCTCCAGGAGCCTGCGCTTGGGGCGCGCGCCCACCATCGACTTCACCGGCTCCCCGCCACGGAACACCATGAACGTCGGCATCGACAGCACCCGGTAGGCGTTCGTCGTCGTCGGGTTGGTGTCCACGTCCAGTTGTACGACCTTGAGCCGGTCGCCCTCCTCCTGGGCGAGGGCGGTGAGCACCGGCCCCATCTGCCGGCACGGCGGACACCAGTCGGCGGTGAACTCCACCAGCACCGGGAGCTCCGCCCCCATCACCTCCGCCTCGAAGTCCGCGTCCGTCACCTCGGCCACACCCGCTGCCTTGATCACCGTTCCTGCCCTCCCAGTTCGCACCTGGGTTCCGGACCCCCCGGAACCAGCGACTCGGCACCCAGCGCGTCACGTGCCCGCTCGGCCCGCGCGAGCTGCCCGGCCACCTGCTCCCGCACCGCCCGCAGATCGCCGATCAGCGCGTCGAGCTCGTCCAGCTTGCGCCGGTAGACCACGAGGGACGCCGGGCAGGAGTCGCCCTCCGGATGCCCGGCCCGCAGACACTCCACGAAGGGCCGCGTCTCCTCCAGGTCGAACCCGAAGTCCTGGAGCGTCCGGATCTGTTGCAGCAGCCGCAGGTCGCGCTCGTCGTACGACCGGTATCCCTGGTCGTCGCGGCGCGCGGGCAGCAGCCCACGTGACTCGTAGTAGCGCAGCGTCCGGGTCGTGGTCCCGGCCCGCGCGGCCAGCTCGCCGATTCGCATACGTACGAACGTAAGGCTTGACGCCGACGTCAAGGCAACAGCGGTTTCCGCTCCACCGGCGAGGTGAGCACGATCGACGTCGTCGTGCGGCCCAGCACCGAGATCGCTTCGAGGACCTCCTCCCCGGTCGCCAACCAGCCGACGACCTGCATCCAGGTCGAGGAGATCGCCGACTTCGTGTCAAGGCCCTCTTCCACGAGGTCGAGGTGGGCGAGGTCTCGCCCTTCGCCTTCACCCGCTCCTGCGGCATGGACACTCCCGGGCCACCCGGCTCGGCTTCACCTTCGGCCATGTCCGGCAGTGGCTGCCGCGGGCGGTGGCGGAGACCCTCGGCACCGCGGGAAGGGCCGCCTGACATGAGAGGCGGGCACGCCCGCCGTGGTCACCATGCCGACCACGGCGGGCGTGCCCGCCTCCCGGGCCACCTCACTGGTGGCCGAGCTGAGCGAGTAGGTCCGGAAACGAGGAAACCGGGCGGCTGAGCTACGGGGGAGTACTCGGCCGCCCGGCGTCTGTGCCGGGTGCCCGGCCCGGGTTCAGGCCGGGCCGGACACCCGGAGCGGGTGGGCGGAGGGGGCGGGTCAGGCCTTCGCCAGCTCCTTCTCGCCGCCCTCGCGCTGCTCGGGCAGCCCGGCGACGTCGTCGCTCTCGCCCTCGCCGTCGTCGAGCAGGGTCTTCTCGTCGAAGGGCGCCTCACCGGCGAGGACCTGCTGGACGCGGTCCTTGTCGATCTCCTTGGTCCAGGTGCCGATCAGGACGGTGGCGACCGCGTTGCCCGCGAAGTTGGTGAGGGCGCGGGCCTCGCTCATGAAGCGGTCGATACCGACGATGAGGCCCATGCCGTCCACCAGGGCGGGCTTGTGCGACTGCAGACCGCCGGCCAGCGTCGCCATGCCGGCGCCGGTGACACCGGCCGCGCCCTTGGAGGCGACGAACAGGAAGAGCAGCAGCGGGATCTGCTCGCCGATCGCCATCGGGGTGCCCATGGCGTCGGCGATGAACAGGGACGCCATGGTCATGTAGATCATGGTGCCGTCGAGGTTGAAGGAGTAGCCGGTCGGGACGGTGATGCCGACCACCGGCTTGCTGACGCCCAGGTGCTCCATCTTCGCGATGAGGCGCGGCAGCGCCGACTCGGAGGAGGAGGTGGACAGGATCAGCAGGAACTCACGGCCCAGGTACTTGAAGAGCGTGAAGATGTTCAGGCCCGCGACGACCCGCAGCAGCGCGCCGAGCACGATGAAGACGAACAGGAAACAGGTGACGTAGAAGCCGAACATCAGCACGGCGAGGCTCTTCAGCGCGTCCACACCGGCCGAGCCGACGACCGCGGCCATGGCACCGAAGGCGCCGATCGGGGCGGCCCACATGACCATCCCCAGGATGCGGAAGACGAGCCGCTGGATGTGCTCGATGCCACGCAGGACCGGCTGACCGGCCGAGCCCATCGCCTGGAGCGCGAAGCCGGCGAGCAGGGCGATCAGCAGGGTCTGCAGGACCGACTCGTTGGTGAAGGCGGACACGATCGTGGTCGGGATGATGCCGAGCAGGAACTCGGTGGTGTCCTTGGCCTCCGCCGACACCTGCGCCTGACCGGTCTCCTTGACCGCGTCGGTGATCGCGAGGCCGGTGCCCGGCTCCAGGATGTTGCCGACGACGAGACCGATGCCCAGCGCCACCAGCGACATGACCATGAAGTAGCCCAGGGCGATACCGCCCACGGCGCCGACCTTCGCGGCCTTCCGTACCGAACCGATACCGAGCACGATGGTGCAGAAGATGATCGGAGAGATCATCATCTTGATCAGGTTCACAAAACCGGTGCCGATGGGCTTCAGCTCGACGGCGAAGTCGGGCGCGATGAGACCCACCGCGATACCGATGGCCACCGCGACGATCACCGCGATGTAGAGATAGTGCGTGCGGTCCCGCTTGGCGGCGGGTGCGGCAGGTGCCGTTGGGGAGTTGCTGGCGGCGGCCACGGTTGCCCTCCTTGACGTCTTCGTCGGCATCACCGGCGTGCGGCTCACGTCCGGATGGGTGTGGGGGTTAGCGGAGACTATTCCGGGCCCTGTGAGCGCGGTCACCCTTCCGTTCATTTAGTTCACAATCGGCCAAGAGGCAGACTGACGACATGCGTATCCCCGTCCCGAGACCCCGGAGCCTGGCAGGGCAGCTCTTCGCCATGCAGGCGGTGCTGATCGCCGTCGTCGTGGCCGGATACGCACTGTTCACGTACGTCAGCAACGCCCGCCAAGCCGAGGACGCGGCGACCAGCCAGGCCATGGCGGTGGCGCACTCGGTCGCCGACGCGCCCTCCGTCCAGTCGGCGATCCACGACCCCGACCCCTCCGCCGCGCTCCAGCCGTACGCGCTGCGGATCATGCACGACACCCGGGTCGACTTCGTCACGATCATGAACCCGCAGGGCATCCGCTGGACCCACCCCGACGAGGACGAGATAGGGCAGCGCTTCCGCGGCAACACGGCCCCGGCGCTCAAGGGCGAGGCGTTCAGCGAGACGTACACCGGCACCCTCGGCCCGTCGGTCCGCGCGGTGGTCCCCATCGAGGACGGCGACAAGCGGATCATCGGGCTGGTGAGCGCCGGCATCAAGGTCGAGGCGATCAGCGAGCGGGTGCGCGGCCAGGTGACGGCCCTGTTCGCCGTCGCGGCGGGCGCGCTGGTGCTCGGCGCCGTCGGCACGTACGTCGTCAACGCCCGGCTGCGCCGCCACACCCACGGCATGAACGCGGCCGAGCTCAGCCGCATGCGCGACTACCACGAGGCCGCACTGCACGCCGTACGCGAGGGGCTGCTCATGCTCGACGGACAGTTCCGGGTGGCGCTCATCAACGACGGCGGGCGGGAGTTGCTGGGCGTGCCCGGGGACGTGGTGGGCAGGTCCGTGGCGGAGCTCGGGCTCCCCGCGCCGCTGACGGGGGCGCTGCTGGCGTCGGAGCCGCGCGTGGACGAGGTGCACCTGACGTCGTCACGGGTCCTGGTGGTGAACACCTCGCCCGTGTCGGGGGGCGAGCGGCGGGGAACGGTCGTGACGCTGCGGGACGTGACCGAACTCCAGTCGCTGATGGGCGAGCTGGACTCCGAGCGGGGCTTCACACAGGCGTTGCGGTCACAGGCGCACGAGGCGGCCAACCGGCTGCACACCGTGGTCTCCCTGATCGAGCTGGACCGCGCCGAGGAGGCCGTGGAGTTCGCCACGGCCGAGCTGGAGCTGGCCCAGGCCCTCACCGACCAGGTGGTGGCGGCGGTGAGCGAGCCGGTGCTCGCGGCCCTGCTGCTCGGCAAGACGGCCCAGGCCAACGAACGGGGCGTGGAACTGGTGGTGTCGGAGGACAGCGGCCTGGACGACGGGCTGCTGCCGGAGCCCCTGCCCGCCCGCGACCTGGTGACGATCCTCGGCAACTTGATCGACAACGCGGTCGACGCCGCCCAGGGCAGCCTGCGGGCCCGGGTGACGGTGACGGCGCGCACCGAGGGTGCCGAACTGCTGCTGCGGGTGTCGGACACGGGGGCGGGCGTCGATCCCGCCCACGCCTCGCAGGTCTTCGAGCGCGGCTTCTCCACGAAGCCGGCCGGGCCCGGCGGCCGGGGCCTGGGCCTGGCCCTGGTGCGGCAGGCCGTGCACCGGCACGAGGGTGCCCTGGCGGTCACGGAGGCGGACGGCGGGGGCGCGGAGTTCGAGGTACGCCTGCCGCTCGCAAGCGCGGCCCCTCCCCCGGCCTCCGAACCTCCCCAAGCCCTCGGGTCTCCCCGCGGAACCGCCTCCGAGGGCGGCTCTCCAGAAGGCACCGCCTCCGCGAGAGCCGCCTCCGGAGGTGCGGTGTGAGTACGGACGAGCAGCCCATCCGTGTTCTGGTGGTGGAGGACGACCCCGTCGCGGCGGACGCGCACGTCCTGTACGTGAGCCGGGTTCCCGGTTTCGTCGCCGTCGGCAAGGCCCACAGCGGCGCCGAGGCCCGGCGGATGCTCGACCGTACGGCGGTCGACCTGCTCCTCCTCGACCTGCACCTGCCCGACGTGCACGGCCTGCAACTGGCCCGCACCCTGCGGGCGGCCGGCTACCACGCGGACGTCATCGCGGTGACCTCCGCGCGGGACCTCACGGTCGTCCGCGAGGGCGTCTCCCTCGGTGTCGTCCAGTACGTGCTGAAGCCGTTCACCTTCGCCACCCTGCGCGACCGTCTGGTGCGCTACGCGGAGTTCCGGGGAGCCGCGGGAGAGGCCAGCGGTCAGGACGAGGTGGACCGCGCCCTGGCGGCGCTGCGGGCCCCCGGCCCGGCCGCTCTGCCGAAGGGCCTGAGCGCCCCGACACTGGAACGGGTCACCGTCGCCCTGCGCGAGGCCGAGGAGGGCCTCACCGCGGCCGGCGTCGCCGAGGCCGTGGGCATTTCCCGGATCACGGCCCGCCGGTACCTGGAGCACCTGGTGGAGGGCGGAAGAGCCGAGCGGAAGCCGTTGTACGGGCAGGTGGGACGGCCGGAGCTGGTGTACCGGTGGGTACCGGACCGACGCAAGTGAGGAGCGTCAGCGGGGAGCGCGCGCAGGTTTCGTGTACAGCACGACCTGTACACCGAGCCCCGCCACGGCAAGCGCCTCCAGCAGCGACAGTGCGATGAGCAACCCGCCCGCGTCCCCGCCGGCCCAGAAGACGGCCAGCGCCGCCAGCGGTACCCCGCAGAAGGCCGTCAGGTCGACCACGGTCTGGATCGCCTTGCGGGAACGGCGGCGGGTGTCGCCGCGGTGGTACGCCTCCCATCCGAAGGTCGTGAAGCCGCCCGCGGGCGCGACGAGTTCGGCCAGCCTGGGGCCCAGATCGACCCGCACGTAGTACCCGATCGCCGAGATCTTCTCGTCGTTGACGAGGTAGGTCCACCCGAGGACGACGCACACCGGCGGCAGCGCGAGCAGCATCGACGGCTGCTTGGCCTGGGCCGCGGCCGCGATGACGGCGGCGACGACCGCGAGGGTGACGTACAGCAGGTTGTCGCGGAAGCCGATCCGCGCCTTCTGCTCGTCCTTGACGCTCTGGTACTCGGCGAGCAGCAACTGCCCGACGCCGAGGTCCTCCCGCTCCGCCACGCCCGTCCCCTCCCCCGCTGCCGACGGCACTTGGTCGTCGCCGACTTGTTCAGTACCGCAAAGGGGTGCCGGAGACACCTCCCGCGAGGCGTGCTCTAGAAGACCGACTCCGCCTCGTCCATGCGGTCCTTGGGGACCGTCTTGAGTTCGGTCACCGCCTGCGCGAGCGGCACCATCACGATGTCGGTCCCGCGCAGCGCGGTCATCCGGCCGAACTCACCCCGGTGCGCGGCCTCCACCGCGTGCCAGCCGAAGCGGGTCGCGAGGACGCGGTCGTACGCGGTCGGTACGCCACCGCGCTGGACGTGGCCGAGGATGACCGGCTTGGCCTCCTTGCCGAGCCGCCGCTCCAGCTCGTACGCGAGGGCGGTGCCGATGCCCTGGAAGCGCTCGTGGCCGAACTGGTCGATGTCGCCCTTGGCGTAGTCCATGGTGCCGTCGGAGGGGTGGGCGCCCTCGGCCACGCAGATCACCGCGAACTTCTTGCCGCGGGAGAAGCGTTCCTCGACCAGCTTGACCAGGTCCGCCGGGTCGAAGGGGCGTTCGGGGAGGCAGATGCCGTGGGCGCCGGCCGCCATGCCGGACTCCAGCGCGATCCAGCCCGCGTGCCGGCCCATGACCTCGACGACCATCACTCGTTGGTGGGACTCGGCAGTCGTCTTCAGGCGGTCCATCGCCTCCGTGGCGACGCCGACGGCGGTGTCGAAACCGAAGGTGCGGTCCGTGGAGGAGATGTCGTTGTCGATCGTCTTGGGGACACCGACCACCGGCAGACCCGCGTCGCTCAGCATGCGCGCGGCGGTCAGCGTGCCCTCGCCGCCGATGGGGATCAGGGCGTCGATGCCGAAGTCGTGGACGATGTCGGAGGCGCTTTCGCAGGCCTCGCGCAACCGGTCGCGCTCCAGGCGGGAGGAGCCGAGGATGGTGCCGCCGCGGGCCAGGATGCCGCTGACCGAGTCCAGGTCGAGGCCGCGGTAGTGGCCGTCCAGCAGGCCCGCGTAGCCGTCTTCGAAGCCGATGACCTCGTCGCCGTAGTTGTCGACGGCGCGGTGCACGACCGACCGGATCACGGCGTTCAGGCCGGGGCAGTCGCCGCCTGCGGTGAGAACTCCGATACGCATCGTGCTGTGTCTCCTGCTCGCTGTTGACACCGGTGAGCCAGGTCCGATTGTTTCATGCTCTCGAGACCCATGTGGCTTTCGTCCAGCCTGCGGGCACTCCCCTCTCCCTTCACCGCTGGTCCGCGCGCCCTAGCCATCGCCAGGGGTATTGTCAAGAGGGTTCTGCTCACCTCGGTGGGCGATTTTTGTACACCCATTTCTTGGTACACACGGACGAATCACTCAGACGAAACGGAGATCCCGCGTGACGCGCAGCGTGTACGTGACCGGTATCGACCGCGGCGACGGTCGCCAGGTCGTCGAGCTGGGGGTCATGGAACTCCTGACCCGGCAGGTCGACCGGGTCGGGGTCTTCCGCCCCCTCGTCCACGACGGTCCCGACCGCCTCTTCGAGCTGCTGCGGGCCCGCTACCGGCTGTCCCAGGACCCGGCGACCGTGTACGGCATGGACTACCCCGAGGCGTCCGCCCTCCAGGCCGAGAGCGGCACGGACGAGCTGGTCTCGACCCTCGTCGACCGGTTCCACGCCGTCGCCCGGGACTACGACGTCGTCCTCGTCCTCGGTACCGACTTCGCCGACACCCAGCTCCCGGACGAGCTCTCCCTCAACGCCCGCCTCGCCAACGAGTTCGGCGCGTCAGTGATCGCGGTGGTGGGCGGACGCAAGCAGACCGCCGAGTCCGTGCTCGCCGAGACCCGCAACGCCTACCGGGCGTACGAGGGGCTGGGCTGTGACGTCCTGGCCATGATCGCCAACCGGGTGGCCCCCGACGACCGGGAGGGGATATCCGAGGGGCTCGGCTCGCGGCTGCCCGTGCCGTGCTACGTCCTCCCCGACGACGCGGCCCTCTCCGCGCCCACCGTCGCCCAGATCACCCACGCGCTCGGCGCGAAGGTCCTGCTCGGCGACGACTCGGGGCTGGCCCGGGACGCGCTGGACTTCGTCTTCGGCGGGGCCATGCTGCCGAACTTCCTGGGCGCCCTGACTCCGGGCTGTCTGGTCGTCACCCCGGGCGACCGCGCCGACCTGGTGGTGGGTTCGCTCGCCGCGCACAGCGCCGGCACCCCGCCGATCGCCGGTGTGCTGCTCACCCTGGACGAGGTGCCCGGCGACGACGTGCTCACCCTGGCCGCCCGGCTCGCCCCGGGCACCCCGGTGATCTCGGTGCCCGGCACCAGCTTCCCCACCGCCGCGGAACTCTTCTCCCTGGAGGGGAAGTTGAACGCGGCCACCCCGCGCAAGGCGGAGCGGGCACTCGGCCTCTTCGAGCGGTACGTCGACACCGGCGACCTCAACAACCGCGTCTCCGCACCCAGCAACGACCGCCTCACGCCGATGATGTTCGAGCACAAGCTGATCGAGCGGGCCCGTTCCCAGCGGCGCCGGGTGGTCCTGCCGGAGGGCACCGAGGAGCGAGTGCTGCACGCGGCCGAGGTGCTGCTGCGGCGCGGGGTGTGCGACCTGACCCTGCTCGGCCCGGTCGACCGGATCCGCAAGAAGGCCGCCGACCTCGGCATCGACCTCGGCGACTCGCAGCTGATCGACCCGGCCACCAGTGAGCTGCGCGACTCCTTCGCCGAGCAGTACGCCCTGCTGCGCGCCCACCGGGGCGTCACGGTGGAGCTGGCCTACGACGTCGTCTCGGACGTGAACTACTTCGGCACGCTGATGGTGCAGGAGGGGCTGGCCGACGGCATGGTGTCCGGGTCCGTGCACTCCACGGCCGCGACCATCCGGCCCGGCTTCGAGATCATCAAGACCAAGCCGGACGCCTCGATCGTGTCGTCCGTGTTCTTCATGTGCCTGGCCGACAAGGTCCTCGTCTACGGCGACTGCGCGGTCAACCCGGACCCGAACGCCGAGCAGCTCGCCGACATCGCCATTCAGTCGGCGGCGACCGCCGAGCAGTTCGGCGTGGAGCCGCGGATCGCGATGCTGTCGTACTCGACGGGCACGTCCGGTTCGGGCGCCGACGTCGACAAGGTGCGCGAGGCCACGGAGATCGTCCGCGGGCGGCGGCCCGACCTGATGATCGAGGGGCCGATCCAGTACGACGCGGCGGTCGAGCCGTCGGTGGCGGCGACCAAGCTGCCGGGCTCGAAGGTGGCCGGACAGGCGAGCGTGCTGATCTTCCCCGACCTGAACACCGGCAACAACACCTACAAGGCCGTGCAGCGCTCGGCCGGCGCGATCGCCGTCGGCCCGGTGCTCCAGGGGCTGCGCAAGCCGGTCAACGACCTGTCCCGGGGCGCCCTCGTCCAGGACATCGTCACCACCGTCGCCATCACGGCGATCCAGGCCCAGACCACTTCGCAGACCGCGACGCAGACCTCCAGCGAGAAGGCAGCCGCTCAGTGACCGCAACCCGTGTCCTCGTCCTCAACTCCGGCTCGTCGTCGGTGAAGTACCAGCTGCTCGACATGAGCGACGGCAGCCGGCTGGCGACGGGCCTGGTCGAGCGCATCGGTGAGCAGAGCTCCCGGCTCAAGCACACTCCGCTCGCCACCGGCGAGTCCCGCGAGTGGAACGGCGCGATCGCCGACCACGAGGCCGCCCTGAAGGCCGTCGCGGAGGAGCTGGCCAAGGACGGGCTCGGCCTGGACTCCCCGGAGTTGGCCGCGATCGGGCACCGGGTGGTGCACGGCGGGAAGTCCTTCACCGAGCCGACCGTGATCGACGAGCGGGTGCTCGCCGAGATCGAGCGGCTGATCCCGGTGGCCCCGCTGCACAACCCGGCCAACCTCACCGGCATCCGCACCGCGCAGGGCCTGCGCCCCGACCTGCCGCAGGTCGCCGTCTTCGACACCGCCTTCCACACGACGATGCCGGAGGCCGCGGCCCGTTACGCGATCGACGTGCGCACCGCCGACGAACACCGCGTGCGGCGCTACGGCTTCCACGGCACCTCGCACGCGTACGTCTCCCGGGCCACGGCGAAGCTGCTGGGCAGGGCGCCCGAGGACGTCAACGTGATCGTGCTGCACCTCGGCAACGGGGCGTCCGCCTCCGCGGTCCGGGGCGGGAAGTGCGTCGACACCTCCATGGGGCTGACGCCCTTGGAGGGGCTCGTGATGGGTACGCGTTCCGGGGACATGGACCCGGCCGTCATCTTCCATTTGGCGCGTGTTGGAGGAATGTCCATCGACGAGATCGACACTCTCCTCAACAAGAGGAGCGGACTGATCGGCCTGTGCGGCGACAACGACATGCGGGAGATCCGGCGCCGGATCGACGAGGGTGACGAAGAGGCCCAATTGGCCTTCGACATCTACATTCACCGGCTGAAGAAGTACATCGGCGCCTATTACGCGGTGCTCGGCCGGGTCGACGCGGTCGCCTTCACCGCCGGGGTCGGCGAGAACGCGGCGCCGGTGCGGGAGGCCGCCGTGGCGGGCCTGGAGGCACTGGGGCTCGCGGTGGACGGCGGGCTCAACGCCGTACGGGCCGACGAGCCGCGGCTGATCTCGCCGGCGCACGCGCGCGTGGCGGTCGCCGTGGTGCCGACGGACGAGGAACTGGAGATCGCGACTCAGACCTACGCGCTGGTCGGGCGGTAACAATTGCGCCTCCGCCGTGTTGCCGACTGAGCAATACACGGCAGTAACACGACTGAGCACAGAGCCGCCCATTTGTATATTCCGCCAGACGGAATATTCCTTAGCGAAACAAACCGATAGGATCGCCCCATGCGCCGTTCGAAAATCGTCTGTACTCTCGGCCCCGCGGTCGACTCCCACGAGATGCTCGTGTCGCTGATCGAGGCCGGTATGAATGTGGCCCGCTTCAACTTCAGCCACGGCACCCACGCCGAGCACCAGGGCCGGTACGACCGTGTCCGCGCCGCCTCCAAGGAGACCGGCCGTGCCATCGGCGTCCTCGCCGACCTGCAGGGCCCGAAGATCCGTCTGGAGACCTTCGCCGAGGGGCCGGTCGAGCTCGAGCGGGGTGACGAGTTCACCATCACCACCGAGGACGTGCCGGGCGACAAGCAGATCTGCGGCACCACTTACAAGGGGCTGCCCGGCGACGTCTCGCGCGGCGACCAGATCCTGATCAACGACGGGAACGTCGAGCTGAAGGTCCTGGACGTCGTGGGCCCGCGGGTGCGCACGATCGTCATCGAGGGCGGCGTCGTCTCCGACCACAAGGGCATCAACCTGCCCGGCGCGGCCGTGAACGTGCCCGCGCTGTCCGAGAAGGACATCGAGGACCTGCGCTTCGCGCTGCGGATGGGCTGCGACCTGGTCGCGCTGTCCTTCGTCCGGGACGCCAAGGACGTGGCCGACGTCCACCGCGT
Source organism: Streptomyces griseus subsp. griseus (assembly GCF_000720255.1). Classification (GTDB taxonomy): domain Bacteria; phylum Actinomycetota; class Actinomycetes; order Streptomycetales; family Streptomycetaceae; genus Streptomyces; species Streptomyces griseus_I. The sequence goes on from NZ_JOJE01000058.1 coordinate 21,080, forward strand.
CATGGACGAGGAGGGCCGCCGTGTTCCCGTCATCGCCAAGGTGGAGAAGCCGCAGGCGGTGGAGAACATGGAGGACGTCGTGATGGCGTTCGACGCCGTGATGGTGGCCCGTGGTGACCTCGCCGTCGAGTACCCGCTCGAGAAGGTCCCCATGGTGCAGAAGCGCCTGATCGAGCTGTGCCGGCGCAACGCCAAGCCGGTGATCGTGGCGACCCAGATGATGGAGTCGATGATCACCAACTCCCGTCCGACCCGCGCCGAGGCCTCCGACGTGGCCAACGCGATCCTGGACGGCGCCGACGCGGTCATGCTGTCCGCCGAGTCGAGCGTGGGCGCGTACCCGATCGAGACCGTGAAGACGATGTCGAAGATCGTCGCCGCGGCCGAGCAGGAGCTGCTCTCCAAGGGACTGCAGCCGCTGGTCCCGGGCAAGAAGCCGCGCACGCAGGGTGGTTCGATCGCGCGTGCCGCCTGCGAGATCGCGGACTTCCTCGGTGGCCGGGGTCTGGTGGCCTTCACCCAGTCCGGCGACACCGCCCGCCGGCTGTCCCGCTACCGCGCGGTCCAGCCGATCATCGCCTTCACCACCGACGAGGGCACCCGCAACCAGCTGGCGCTCAGCTGGGGCGTCGAGTCGCACGTCGTGCCGTTCGTGAACAGCACCGACGAGATGGTCGACCTGGTGGACCAGGAGATCACCAAGATCAACCGCTTCAACTCCGGTGAGATCGTCATCATCACCGCGGGCTCGCCCCCCGGCGTCCCCGGCACCACCAACATGCTCCGCGTCCACCACCTCGGCGGCGGCGCGAAGGACTGATGTCCACGGGCCCGCACGGGCCTTGTACGGCACTGAGGGCGCCCCCTGGCTTCCAGGGGGCGCCCTCAGTGTGTGCGGCTCCCGAACGGGCTCCTGAAGGCCGCTCAGCCGGTCGCGTACTGATGCAGTCCGGGCACGTGCAGGGTGCCGCCGAACTGACCGGCCTGCTGCACCGTCGCGTTGGTGAAGTAGATGAGCGGGATGTTCAGCGGCGGCGGGCTGTCCGGGCTGAACGTCACCGGTATCAGGCCGAAGAGGTTGCCGGAGATCTTCTCCGTGTACATCACCGTGGCCCCGTCGCGGATCGTGGACGTGGTGCCCTTGCCCGCCTGGACGTGGTAAGTCTTGCCGGAGTGGGGGTCCTTGACCGACTGGTGCAGGTCGCCGATGTCGGTGCCGTCGGATATGACGTACTTCAGGACTTCCTTGACCGTGCCGTTGGCCGTCTTCACCTTGACGATGCCCTGGTAGTCCGCGCCCTTCAGCAGCAGCGAACTGGCGTTCAGGGTCCAGGGATCGTCGGGCAGCCGCATCTTGTTGTCGATGCCGCCCTCGTCGTCCGTGGCGACCGGGCAGTCGTCCGCGTCCGGCGTGGAGCTCGCCGACGGGCTCGGCGTGGCGGTGGCCGCGTCGGCCGCGTCCTTGGCGGCGTCCTTCGCGGCTTCCTCGGCGTTCTTGGCCGCCTCGGACGCCTTGTCGGTGGTGCCCTCGACGGTGTCCTTCACCGTGTCGGTGACCTTGTCGGTGGTCTCCTTGACGGGGTCGGACGCGCCGGAGTCCTTGCTGTCGCCGGCGTCAGCGCTGTCGCCGCCCGCGGCGGGCGTCGAGGAGGCGGAGGGGGACGGCGTCGGGCTCGCGTCCGACGTGTCCTTCTTGCCGCCGGTGAAGACGTCCTCGAGGGTGTCTCCGATGGTGTCGAGAAGGCCGCCGCCGCTCTCCGAGGCCGACGGGCTCGGCGTGCCGGCGTCGGAGCCGGAGGACTCGGCCTCCTTGTCCGCCGAGGCGGAGGGGGTCGGCGTGGGATCGGCCTTGTCGCCGGATCCCGCATCGGAACCGGAGTCGGTACCCGAGTCCGACGAGGAGTCCCCGCCCGAGGAACCGCCCGTCTCCGAGGGCTTGGGCTCCGACCCGGTGTCGTCCGTCTTGCCGTCGCCGCCGTCCGGCTTCTCGTCCGTCTTGCCGTCCGACTTGTCGTCGGCCGACTCGCTCGCCGAGGCGGAGGGCGACGGCGAGGCCGACGCGGAGGCACCGTCCGCCAGCGCCGCGACGCATTTCTCGTACTCGTCGGCCGACAGGGTCTTCGACGGCGACGGGGTGCTGTTGTTGTCGGCGATCGCCATACTCGCCGTGAAGCCCATCCCCATGAGGACCGCGGTCGGCATCGCCGCCAGGGCCATCGCCTTGCCGGTCGGCACGTGGAGCCTGGTGAACAGCGGCTTCTTGGGTGCCGCGTGGCGCGGCCCGGTTCTCACACGGGACGCGTCCACGTCCGTCCCGTGGGTCACCTCGTCAGCCGGCACTGTGCCTCCCGTTCGCCCCGTTGGCCGGGTTCGTTCCTGACAGATCGTTCGGCCCGCTCACCCCGTCCGCGCTCTTGACGGTCGGTACGACCGGCCCCGCGACGGCTCCTTCGGGGACCGCTCCCCCGGGTGTCTCGCCGAATCCCACGGCGCCCGGCGCCTGCTCCGGCACACCCGGCGCCCAGGAGATGGCCATCGCTCCACCGACCAGCGCGAGGAGGAAGCCGATCAGGAAGCCGCCGAGGTTGGACACCGGGATGGACACCAGCGCCAGCAGGATCGCCGCGACACCCGCGAAGACCCTTACGTGCTTCTGGAACCACAGGCTGATGCCGAGAACCACGAGCAGCACGCCGATGATCAGGGATCCGGCGCCCGCCGTCGTGGCCATCGCCAGCGTCAGGTGCCCGATCTGCAGGTGCGCGTACGGGAAGTAGGCGATGGGGATACCGCCGAGGAGGACGAACAGGCCGGCCCAGAACGGCCGACCGCCCCGCCAAGCGCGGAAGTTCCGCTTGAAGGTCGTGACGTAGTGCTCATCGCGGCCGGGGGCGGCAGGAGTCTCGGCGCTCATGGAAAACAGCTCCCTGGTGCGGCGTTGCTGTGGTGGTGAGTTGTACTGCGTGTGAAGATCCGGGCCTCAGAGTGGACGGGCGGGGGGCCACCGGCTCCCCCGCCCGTCAGCGAGTGCTTAGTAGCACTCCTTGACACCCGTCGACAGCGACATCTTCAGGCCGCTGAGCTTGAAGGTTCCGGCGGTGGTCGCCCACGCCGTCTGCTTCACGTCGGTGAGCTCCGCGGACTCCGCCTGCTGGCCGAACCCGAAGGGGTTGGCCTGCTCGCCGCCGCCCTTCATGCCGGGGCCGGGGCCGTTCTTCATGTCCCCGGCAGCCACGCCGATGTCGATGTTCTTGAACGTCGCGTCGGCGCTCAGGTCCTCGACATCGATGTAGAGGTTCTCGGCCTTGACCGGCGTACCCTCGCCGCCCGCCTTCAGCGTCAGGCTCACGGAGCCGATCAGCGGGATGTTCGGGGTGACCACGGACTGGCACATGTTCGTGATCGACGCGGTCTTGAACGCCGAGACGGCGACGGGGTGAGCCGTCTTCTTGCCGTCGAGCGTGTAACCCGCGTCAATGGCCCCGTACTGCGAGAAGCCGTTGCCGACGAGCTTGTCGGCCGACACCTTGAACGACTGCCCCGACACGCTGAACGACGCCGCGAGGGCGCCCTGCGCGAGGGCGATGCCTATGCACGCCGTGGCGGCGACGCTGGGCACCATGACCACAGCGAACCGCTTCCATCTGGTCCCGCCACGCACCTGGGACTCCATATTTCCTCCTTCTCGGACGTACATCTCCTGGCCCGGCTCGCCTCCGGACGGCGGCTCGGCCGGGCAGGGATGGGAGAAGTGCTACGTCCTCGGAAGGGAGAGCGCCCGCGCTCGGTGGCGCGAAACGCACCCGAATCACCGGCGATCACCCCCGAGCGACAACCACTGGTCGCGCCTGACACGCATCACGCACAACCCTGCCGGACAGGCTTCACCCGTAGGGCGAAGACCCCCCTGTCCAAGAGCCGGCGACACCTGTCGCCCGCTCTGCTCGGTGGGGACCCAGAGGATCCCGCGAGCCCGATTGGCTGTCGGGGTACGGGAATGGACCGAGCGTCGCCGATCGTGGTGCATTCTCGCGCCAGGCACAAGGGGGGTCGTTACTCGCTAGTAACGGCCGGATAACCGAAGGACGACCCGCAGATCTCGACCGGCGACAGAGGGTGGCCCTCGGGTGGGGTGCAAAACATTTGATCGACGGACAGAATCCGACAGATCAACACCGTCGTCTTACTCGCAGTAACAGCGGCCGCGATTACCAAGATTTGGTAAAGCGCGGCCGCACCCGACGATCCTCGGCCAATATTTCACTCGGGCATCACATGCCCGAGTGTTTAGCGACTGGTCAGCACACCGCGTCCGGGCGGATCAGAACAGAGCCCGTGCGAGCGCCCGCCGCGCCGCGGTCACCCGCGGGTCCTCGGCCCCCACCACCTCGAAGAGTTCGAGCAGTCGAAGCCTTGCGGCGTCCCGGTCCTCACCCGCCGTGCGCCGCACGGTGTCGATGAGCCGGCCGAAGGCGTCGTCGACATGACCACCCACCAGATCCAGGTCCGCGGCGGCGATCTGCGCCCGTGCGTCCGCCGGCTTCTCAGCTGCCTCCTTGCGCACCTGCTGCGGGTCGGCGTCCTGCACCCTATGCAGCAACTCGGCCTGCGCGAGTCCCAGTTTGGCCTCCGTGTTGCCCGGGTCGTCGCTCAGTACGTTCTTGTACGCCTGGACGGCGCCGCCCAAGTCGCCCGCGTCCAGCGCGCGGACGGCGGCTTCGAGCAGCGCGTCGTACGGGCCGGCCGGCACTTCGGCGGGGGCCGTGCGGTCACCGGGCTCGGCCTCGGCGTCGACGACCAGACCGGTCAGCCCGAAGCGCTCCTCGGCCACCTGGACCAACTGGTCGAGGGTCTGACGGATCTGCGCCTCACCGGCGGCCCCCTGGAAGAGCGGCAGGGCCTGCCCGGCGACGACCGCGAACACAGCGGGGATCCCCTGGATGCCGAACTGCTGCATCAGCATCTGGTTGGCGTCGACGTCGATCTTGGCGAGCAGGATCCGCCCGTTGTACTCGACGGCGAGCCGCTCCAGGACGGGGCTCAGCTGCTTGCAGGGCTGGCACCACTCGGCCCAGAAGTCGAGGACGACGGGCACCTCGGCCGAGCGCTGCAGGACGTCGGTCTCGAAGCCCGCCTCATCGACGTCGATGACGAGATCGGCCGGGGAGACGGCCCCCGCGGCGCCCTGCCGGGCCGCTTGGGCACGCGTCTGCTCCGCCTTCGCCTTGGCCTCCTGGGCCGCCTTCACCGCGGCGAGGTCGACGACTCCGCTCATGGACATGTTCCGTGGCTGCATGCGTCTATCCTCCCCCGTTCTCGCGCGTGCGTGAAAAGCGGTACGAAAAGCCGGGCCTGGTCCGGGCCGAGCGTGGTCACGAGCTTTCGCTACGAGTCGTAGCGTAATGGCTCGAGGGGGTGGGGGAACACCACCCCCCGGTGATCTCTCTCACGGCGCCGTGGGACTGGCCGGTTATGGTCGACGCATGCAGACCAGCAGCCCCGCGGGCCGCCCCGGCCGTCCGCGCAACGCCGCCGCGGACACCGCGATCCTGGCCGCGACACGGCAGGCCCTGGTCGAGCTCGGCTGGTCGAGACTCACCCTCGGAGACGTGGCCACCCGGGCCGGGGTCGCGAAGACGACCCTGTACCGCCGCTGGTCCGGCAAGCACGAACTGGTCGTCGACGCGGTGGCGGAACTCTTCGACGAACTGGAACTGCCCGACCGCGGCAGCCTCGCCGCCGACACCGAGGGCGTCGTCCTGCAGTTCGCGGCGATACTGGCCCGTCCGGAGGCCAAGAGCGGCCTGATGGCGGTGGTGGCCGAGTCCACTCGCGACGACGCCCTGCGCGAGCGGATCCGTACGTCCATCGTGGAGCGCCAGAAACGCCTGGTCCTCCAGGGCCGCACCCGGGCCCAGGCGCGCGGCGAACTCCCCCCGGAGGCCGACCCCGAGGTCGCCGCCCGCACGGCGGACCTCATCTTCGACATGGTGGCGGGCGCGGTCGTCCACCGCACCCTGGTCAGCGCGGAACCGGCGGACGAGGAGTGGGTGCGCGGCTTCACCCGGGTGCTGCTGCTGGGACTGGCCGCGTCCGCATAGTGCGCCCGGGGCGTCAGAACGGCGTCAGAACCCGGCGGGTTCCGTGTACACCCCCCACTCGTCCCGCAGCACCCCGCAGATCTCGCCCAGGGTCGCCTCGGCCCGTACGGCGTCCAGCATCGGCCCGATCATGTTGGAGCCGTCGCGTGCGGCCGCGAGCATGGCGTCCAGGGCGGCGCGTGCGGCCGCGTCGTCCCGCGAGCCCTTGCGGTCGGCCAGCACCCGGACCTGCTCCCGCTCGACCTCGTGGCTCACCCGCAGGATCTCCAGGTCGCCGGTGACGGAACCGGTGTGGACGTTCACGCCGACGACCCGCTTGTCGCCCTTCTCCAGGGCCTGCTGGTAGCGGAACGCGGACTCGGCGATCTCCCCGGTGAACCAGCCGTCCTCGATGCCGCGCAGGATGCCGGAGGTGATCGGGCCGATGGGGTGCTGTCCGTCGGGGTGCGCCCGCAGTCCGCGCTCCTTGATCTGCTCGAAGATCTTCTCGGCGTCGGCCTCGATCCGGTCCGTCAGCTGCTCGACGTACCAGGAACCGCCCAGCGGGTCCGCGACGTTGCCGACGCCGGTCTCCTCCATCAGCACCTGCTGGGTGCGCAGCGCGATCTCGGCGGCCTGCTCGGAGGGGAGCGCGAGGGTCTCGTCAAGGGCGTTGGTGTGCAGCGAGTTGGTCCCGCCGAGGACCGCCGCCAGCGCCTCCACCGCCGTACGCACCACGTTGTTGTACGGCTGCTGGGCGGTCAGCGAGACGCCGGCGGTCTGCGTGTGGAAGCGCAGCCACTGGGCCTTGTCGCTCTTCGCCCCGTACACGTCCCGCATCCAGCGGGCCCAGATCCGGCGGGCCGCGCGGAACTTGGCGATCTCCTCGAAGAAGTCGACGTGCGCGTCGAAGAAGAAGGACAGGCCGGGCGCGAAGACGTCCACGTCGAGGCCGCGGCTGAGCCCCAGCTCCACGTAGCCGAACCCGTCGGCCAGCGTGTACGCCAGCTCCTGCGCGGCCGTCGAACCGGCCTCGCGGATGTGGTAGCCGGAGACGGACAGCGGCTTGTAGGCGGGGATGCCGGCCGCGCAGTACTCCATCAGGTCGCCGATCAGGCGCAGATGGGGCTCGGGCTGGAAGAGCCACTCCTTCTGCGCGATGTACTCCTTGAAGATGTCGGTCTGGAGGGTCCCGTTGAGCACCCCCGGATCCACACCCTGGCGCTCGGCGGCGACCAGGTACATGCAGAAGACGGGCACGGCGGGCCCGCTGATGGTCATGGACGTCGTGACGTCACCGAGCGGGATGTCCTTGAAGAGGACCTCCATGTCGGCGGCCGAGTCGATGGCGACCCCGCAGTGGCCGACCTCGCCGAGCGAGCGGGGGTCGTCGGAGTCGCGCCCCATGAGGGTCGGCATGTCGAACGCGACGGACAGACCGCCCCCGCCGTTGGCGAGGATCATCTTGTACCGCTCGTTGGTCTGCTCGGCGTTCCCGAACCCGGCGAACTGCCGGATGGTCCACGTACGCCCCCGGTAGCCGGTCGGGTACAGCCCGCGGGTGAAGGGGTACTCCCCGGGCCAGCCGATCCGCTCGAAGCCCTCGTACCCGTCTCCAGGCCGGGGCCCGTACACCGGCTCCACGGCGTCGCCGGAGAGCGTGGTGAAGTCAGCGTCGCGCGTCCGCGCGGCGTCGTACCGGGCCTGCCAGCGACGGCGGCCCTCCTCGATGGCGTCAGCGTCCATACCCCCGAATTTACTTGGACGTCCTAGTAAATGTCGAGCGCATACCGGGGCGTCCTGGTAAATGGGGGCGCGAAAACCGCCACGAGGCTCCCGTGGCGGTCCGGCTCACGCCTTGGCGACGGCCGTCTCGCCCTCGCCGACCTTGGCCTCCAGCTCCCGCGTGACGTTGCGCTCCACGAAGAACGCGGCCGTCGGGACCGTTCCCGCCAGCAGCACCCACAGCTGCTTGCGCACCGGCCACTTCGCCTTGGAGCCCAGGTCGAAGGCGACGACCAGGTAGATCACGTAGAGCCAGCCGTGCGCGATGCCCACGACGCTCGTGAAACCGTCGGCGCCGTCGATCTTCAGCAGGTACTTGGCGATGACGCCCAGGGTGAGCAGGACCAGCAGCACACCGGTGACGTAGGCCATGACGCGGTAGCGCGTGAGCACGGACTTCTTCATGCGTATGAGCCTAACCACGTGTTCCGGGGGATCTTGCCCCGGGTCACTCCTCGTCGAAGTCGTGCGCCGCCACCCGCAGCGGGCGCAGCATCGCGAAGATCTCCGCGCACTCCTCGGCGTCGTAGACACCGAGACCGAACTCCATCGCCATCAGGTCGCGGGTGGCCGCCTCGACGACCTCACGGCCCTTGTCGGTGATGGAGGCGAGGGTGCCGCGGCCGTCGTTGGGGTTGGGGCGCTTGTCCACCAGACCCGACCTGACCAGGCGATCGACGGTGTTGGTGACCGACGTGGGGTGCACCATGAGCCGCTCGCCGATCTTCGACATCGGCAGTTCGCCGGCCTTGGAGAAGTTCAGCAGCACCAGCGCCTCGTAGCGCGCGAACGTCAGCCCGTACGGCTTGACCACGGCGTCGACCTCGGCGAGCAGGATCTGGTGCGCGCGCATGATCGAGGTGATCGCGGCCATGGACGGCACGTTTCCCCAGCGCTGTTTCCAGAGCTCGTCGGCGCGGGCGATGGGGTCGAACGGGAGACTGAGCGGCTTCGGCACGTCTCCAGACCTTACCGGCCGGTCACATGGTGGTCAGCCCCGTCTCGCACTTCGGTCCGCCGGACCTCCACGGCCAGCAGCGCACAGCTCACCGTGCCCAGGACCCCGGCCCCGGCGACCGTCGCGGCCACCCCCACGAGTTCCGCGGCCGCGCCCGCCAGCGTCATGCCCACTCCCTGCACGGTCATCAGCCCCGCGGTGAGCAGCGTCATCGCCCGGCCCCGCAGCTCCTCCGGCACCGCCCGCACGAACCACTGGTCCGCGCCCAGGGTGTACGCGACCCCGGCCCCGGAGACCAGCAGCAGGAGCAGCGAGACGGCGAGGCCGGGGCGCAGGGCGTAGCCGAGGTAGGGCAGCAGAGAGAAGCAGACCAGCGGCAACGCGATCCGCTCCCGTGCGGCGGGCCGCAGCCGGGCCCCCACGTACAGCTCTCCGGCGATGGTGCCGACGGGCAGCGCGCACATCAGCAGGCCCAGGCCCGTCGATCCGGCCCCGAGGCCGTCGGCGTACGGGGCGGCCAGCGCCTCCGGGGCGACGGAGAACAGCGGCGGCACCCAGAAGAGAAGCAGCAGAGCCCGGACCCGGCGGTCGGCGAGTACCTGGCGGGCGCCCCTGAGCGAGTCCACCACCAGCGACGATCCGCTGTCCCGGGCACGGGCGGGCCGGCGCCGGGTGCCGCAGCGCAGCAGCACGGCCGAGGAGAGGAACGTGCCCACGGTGATGAGCAGGGCGTGGCGCGGGGCGACGGAGGCGAGCAGCAGCCCGCCGAGGCCGAAGCCGACGAGCAGCGCGCTCTGCGAGGTGATCCGCAGCAGGGAGCGGCCGAGCACGAACAGGTCGCCGTCGCCGAGGACGTCGGCCAGCGTCGCCATCCGGGTCCCCGCGAACACGGGCGCGACCACGGCGACAGCGCAGCGTCAGCAGTGCGGCGATGGAGGCGCCCGGCGTCACCATCAGCGCCACGCACCCGGCGCACACCAGATCGCACACCACCAGCACGCGCCGCGGCGGGAAGCGGTCGGCGACCCCCGCGATCAGGGTGCCGCCGACGACGTACGGCAGGAAGCCGAGCGCGAACGTCAGCGCGCTCATCAGCGGGGAGCCGGTGAGCTCGTAGACGAGCACGGACAGCGTGATCTCGCTGACGATCACGCCCAGCATGGACAGCAGATGGGCGGCGAAGACGGCACGGAACTCACGGACGGCGAAGACGCGCGCGTAGCCCGCGGGGGCGGGTGGTTTCTGGGTGGACGGGATCGTGGTGTCCGTCGTCTGATCCGGTGGCATGGGCAGCAGCGTGCTGGTGACACCGGGGGCGGCGTAGTGTTTCGGCGGTAGCCGAATGTTTGGCCCGGGATCCCGGGAGGGGGCGGTGTGCCGTCGCGTCTGCACTTCCGGGAGGACGACTTCCTCCGCTGCCGCTTCGCCGTGTCTCCGCTCTGGGAGACGCAGGAGGTGGCGCGCACGCTCAAGCGGCCCGACCGGCACGGCTATCACGCGCCCTGGCTGCGCCGGGTCCGGACGGCGGCCGACGCGCTCGACCTGGGCGGACTGTGGCTGCTGATGCCGCGCCGCGGCCACTCACCGGACTGGCTGTGCCCGCCGCCGGCGGGACCGGCGGTCGGCTTCGAGGACGAGATCGCCGTGGTGCGGTCCGCCGATCCCGAGTCGGCCCGCGAGGACACCGCCCGCTCGCTCGCGGACACCCCGGGCGCGCTCGACTCGCCGCGGGGCCGGGCGTGGCTCGCGGACCCGGCCCGGATGATCGGGGAGCTGGCCGACACGCTGGAGCGGATCTGGCACACCCTCGTCGAGCCCGACTGGCCGCGGCTGCGCGCGCTGCTCGAGGCGGACGTGGCGTTCCATTCCCGCCGGCTCGCCGAGGTGGGCCTGGGCGGTCTGCTCCCCGAGATCAACCACCGCTGCGGCTGGCACGCCGGGACCCTGACGGTGGACTCGGGTGAGCACGAGCGCCATCTGGGCGGGCAGGGCCTGGTGTTGATGCCGAGTGTCTTCTCCTGGCCGGACGTCGTCACCGGCTTCGACCCGCCGTGGCAGCCGACCGTGGTCTACCCGGCCCGGGGCATCGCCGCCCTGTGGTCGGAGCCGGCCGAGCACACCCCGGACGCGCTGGTACGCCTGCTGGGGCGCGGCCGGGCCACCGTCCTCGCGGCCCTCACGGACCCGGCCGGCACGACCGCCCTCGCCCACCGTCTGGACCTCGCCCCCTCCTCGGTCTCCGCCCACCTGACGACCCTGCGCGACGCGGGCCTGCTGGTCGCCCGCCGGTACGGCCACCAGGTGCTGTACGAACGCACACCGCTGGGGATGGCGCTGGCGTCGGGTGGGGGCGGGGGCAACGGAGGTGAAGGGCGGAGGGGGTGAAGGCCGCGCGCCGGTCGCGAGGTCGCTCAGCGCCGTCCCGAGCGTCGCAGGCGATGCCGCACCGCCCGCTGTGCCACCGGCCCGAGTTCCTCCAACGCTCCGACCAGGGAGCCGAGCTGCTCCAGGGCGTCCAACGCGGCGGTGGCCCCCACCGCGTCGACCCCCTCGTACAGCTCGATCCCCACGAACGAGGCCGCCACCGCCCGCGCCAGCCCCGGCGCGTCCACGAACTCCCCGAACGGCGTCCGGTCGAGCACCCGCACGAGCACCTGCTCGATCTCGGTGATCCACAGTTCGAGGCCGGCCGCGGTCGCCGGTCCGAGGCTCTCGTGGGTCTGGGCACCCGCGAGCAGCTGCCCGAGAAGCGCGACATGGCCGCCGGCCCGCTCCTGTTCATGGATCTCCCGCCCCACGACCAGCAGCTCGGACAGCGTCGTGACCGCCGCGAAGCGGGGGCGGTACCGCGAGACCGTGCGCTCCGCCCCGTAGCGGCACGCCGCCGCCAGCAGTTCGTCCACGGAGCCGAAGTGGTAGAAGACCAGCGCCTGGTTGACCCCGGCGGCGGCCGCGATCGTACGCGCGGACACCTTCGCGATCCCCTGTTCGGTGAGCGTCCGCAGCGCCCCTTCCAGGAGTTTGGCCTTCGTCTCCTGCGACTTCGCCGTCTCCGGGCTCACGCACGGACCTCCTCGCGCACCGGCCGCAGCCCGGCCCGCACACCACACCGCCGTACGTCCGTGTACGTCGCCGTGAAGGATCCCTCGTAGCCGAACAGCGGCCCGAAGTACCGGTTCACCACCCGTACCCGGATGCGGAAGCGCCCGGCGACGTCGTCGAACGACTCCCGCACCTCCGCGCTCGCCCCGATCAGTTCGGGCACCCGCACGTCCACCGCCCCTTCCCGGAACCGGTGTTCACCGGAGCGGATCAGCAGCGATCCGTCGGGCTCGGCGCCGAAGTGGAGGTCGCTGGCGAGGTGCTGGTGGGTGCCCAGGTAGTCGAGGACGCGGTCGCCCTTGGGGCTCAGCACCATCTGGGCGTCGAAGCGGCGGGAACGGCCGGGCAGGTCGAAGGTGCGCACGAAGGTCACCGTCTCACGTCCGAAGCTGTCGGTGTACGGCACGTTCTCGATGACGAAGGGCACGTTCCGCCCGGCTCGCGGGACCAGGATGTTGCGGGTGGACCCGAGGGCCAGGAAGGGCTTCACGAAGGCGCGGCCGTGCCAGACGCGTTCCATCACCCCGCGCCCCGTGCACGCCTCCCCGCTCGCGAGGCCGACCGAGAAGCGGCGCTGGAGCTGCGGGTGCAGACGGTCGAATTCGGTGCCCATCACCGTACGGAAGATGGAGGCGGGGGCGGTCGTAGGCGTACTCATCGCGGGTTCTCCAGAGCTCGCAACAGGCGCGGCGCACGCACGCGCGTGGGCGGTTGCCGCAGGCAGCGACGGGCGGCCGGGGTGCAGGACAGCGGTGACTTGAACAGGGCCACGCTGATGGCGACGGCCAGCAGCAGCGGGCACAGGTAGGCCGTCATCGCCGCGAACGGGCCGAGCAGGCGCAGCAGGGAGTCGAGGCCGAGGCCGGTGCAGGAGAGGGTGACGACGGTGGCCCGGACCGCCAGTTCGGCGAGCCAGTTGACCAGCGCCCGCTCCGGCGTGATCCCCCGTTCCAGCCACAGGCGCAGGCGGTCGAACGACCAGGCGGTGGCCCAGCCCATCAGCGGGCGGAACACCAGCCGGTCGGCGACGGCTCCGAAGCGGCCCCAGCGGGGGCGGTAGTCGTAGCCGGTGAGGAAGCGGACGCCGTCGCCGTCGGGGACGTAGCGCCAGTAGCCGCTGCCCTCGGCGAGCAGGGAGAGGCGGTGCGGGGAGGAGAAGCGCAGGGCGGAGGTGCGAGTGCCGTCGGCGCGCTGTCTCTCACCCGCCGTGACACCCGTCCCGGCGACGGTCAGGAAGGGCAGCACGCGCGTGGCGTACCGGAAGTGCTGCGGTTCGCCCTCCGCGCGCGGGAGGTGGTCGATCTCGGTGAAGCGCAGGTCCCAGCGCTGGTGCTGGTCGGGTTCCTGGGTGCGCGCCCACAGGTCGTCGAGGTCGGCGCGGATCCGCGCCTCTATGTAAAGCCCCATCGATCTCCCCCTGGTCGACTCACTGTTTGAGCGACTGCTCAAACTCGTGGAACTGAAAGTACACCGCTTTGAGCGATCGCTCAAATACCGCGGCGAGAAAAACCCCGGCCCGCCGGGGCCGGGGTCGGAGCGCCTGCTGCCGCGGGGCTACCCCGCGAGATACCGCTCCACGGTCTCCACCTTGGACGTGAGCCCGTCCGTCACGCCCGGACGGATGTCGGCCTTGAGGACCAGCGAGACGCGCGGCGCCCGTTCCTCGACGACGGCGACGGCACGCCGGACGACGTCCATGACTTCGTCCCACTCGCCCTCGACGGAGGTGAACATCGCGTCGGTGCGGTGGGGCAGCCCGGACTCGCGGACGACACGGACGGCGTCGGCCACGTACTCCCCCACTTCCTCGCCGACCCCCAGCGGCGTCACGGAGAAGGCGACGATCATGACGCCCCCATGACGCCCTCGCGGCGCGCGCGAGAAGCGATGACCGCGTCCTCCGCCTCGCGGCGCAGCTTGCGCTCGGCGAAGAAGCCACCGGTGGGCAGCACGGACAGGACGAAGTAGAGGGCCGCGGTCTTGAGGTCCCACTTGGTGCGGTTCCAGGCGTCGGCCCAGAAGACCACGTAGAGGATGAACAGCACGCCGTGGATCGCGCCCATCACGGGCACCGCGTTGAAGTCCGTGGTCCGCTTCAGCACCGAGCAGACGAGCAGCAGGAGGAAGGAGATGGCCTCGGGCGCGGAGACCAGGCGAAGTCGTCGGAGGGCGGTGGCGGTCTTGAGGTCCACGGGTCACCTTCGGTGGGAGAGGCTCGACGGTCGGGCGGGTGTACGGCATGGGTGGCTTGTGAACGCACGCACAAGCGTTCGCCCATTGTGGCAAATGTGCCGGGCGGGCCGCAGGAGGGGGTCCCGGGCCGTCCCCTAAGGGTGTGGTCGGGGTCAGTCTCCACCCACGGGCTCTGTCCGACGGGCCGACCTGCGGCTACCTTCACCCCGTGGCGATGTTCCGACTGCAAGGAAGCAAGGTGCTCGCCGTCGACATGACCGGGGATGCCGTGAAGGCGAAGAACGGCTCCATGGTCGCGTACGACGGGCAGATGGCCTTCAAGAAGATGAGTGGCGGCGGCGAGGGGCTGCGGGGGATGGTGACCCGGCGGCTCACCGGCGAGCAGATGACCGTGATGGAGGTGAAGGGGCAAGGGACGTGCTGGTTCGCGGACCGCGCCTCGGAGATCAACCTCGTCAATCTCCAGGGGGACAAGCTGTACGTGGAGTCGAGCAACCTGCTCGCGACCGACGCCGGCCTCAGGACCGGCACGACCTTCACCGGACTGCGCGGCGCCACCCAGGGCAACGGGCTGTTCACGACGACCGTCGAGGGCCACGGCCAGGCGGCGATCACGTCGGACGGGCCGGCCGTGGTGCTGCGGGTCAGTCCGCAGTATCCGCTGACCGTCGACCCGGGGGCGTACATCGCCCACCAGGGCAATGTCCGGCAGTCCTTCCAGTCCGGCGTGACGTTCCGCACGTTCCTCGGGGAGGGCGGCGGCGAGGCCTTCCAGATCCGCTTCGAGGGTGACGGCCTGGTCTACGTCCAGCCGAGCGAGCGGAACACGATCGCGGGGGATGTGTGACATGCCCTTCCGTGAGCTCAACTCGAAGATGGTCGAGGCGACGGTCGTGCCCGGCCAGCGCTTGTTCAGCCAGCGGGGCGCGATGCTCGCCTACCGGGGCGAGGTCTCCTTCACGCCCAACATGCAGGGCGGCCAGGGCGGTGTGATGTCGATGATCGGCCGTCGGCTCGCCAACGAGGACACCCCGCTGATGACGGTCGAGGGCAGCGGCACCGTCCTCTTCGGTCACGGCGGCCACCACGTCCAGGTCATCCAGCTCACCGGCGACACGCTCTACGTCGAGGCGGACCGGCTGCTCGCCTTCGAGGGCACCCTCCAACAGGGCACGATGTTCATGGGCTCGCAGGGCGGTGTCATGGGCATGGTCCGGGGTCAGATCAGCGGCCAGGGCCTGTTCACCACCACCCTCAAGGGCCACGGCGCGGTCGCCGTGATGGCCCACGGCGGTGTCTTCGAGATCCCGATCACCCCGCAGCGCCCCATCCACGTCGACCCCCAGGCCTACGTCGCCCACCACGGCGACGTCCGCAACAAGCTGTCCACCGCCCTGGGCTGGCGGGACATGGTGGGCCGCGGCTCCGGCGAGGCGTTCCAACTGGAACTCAGCGGCAACGGCACCGTCTACGTCCAGGCCTCGGAGGAGAAGCTTTGACATCCTCCCCTCCCTGAAGGGAGGGGATTCCTGGCTCAGGCTGCCTCCGGGAGCAGCGCTCCCGAAGGTCTTATGCCCTCAGCACCAGCCGGGTTGAGACCAGCCCGGACGAGCACCACGCGCGCGGAGTTCTTGTCCCTGGGGGACACGACTCCGCACGCGGTGCAGGTGTAGGTACGTTCCGAAAGAGGAAGTGCGTGCTTGGTTCTCGCTCCGCACGACGCGCAGTCCATGGTGGTGTGCGCGGGATGCACGAGACGGATGTCCCGCCCGTGCTTGCGGCCCATCTCGATCAGGGCCGTTTTGGTGGCACCGATCGCCGCGTCAGCGGCCTTGCGGGCCATGGTGGTCTTCGCGAGGAACTTCGGCCGGAAGTCCTCGGCCGCAATCGCGTCGTGGTCGCGGATGACGCGCTTGGCCCACTTGCGGGCGGTGTCCTGCCGCTGACACGCGATCTTC
>NZ_JOJE01000059.1 GCF_000720255.1 Streptomyces griseus subsp. griseus
TACGGGACGGCAGGTCCAGGGACATGGAGCGCGCCATATGAGGCAGTGGGCCAGAGACCTGGGCATGGGGGCCAGGTTCGCCTTCGCCGGCGGGCGGGAGGGGTGGGCGCGGATGCTGCTCACCGCCGTCGGCGTGGGCCTCGGCGTGGCGCTGCTGCTGCTCACCACCGCGATCCCGAACGCGCTGTCCGTCCGGCACGACCGGGAGGAGGCGCGCACCGACGTCACGTTCAACAACCCGAAGATACCGAAGGCGGACGACACGCTGCTGGTCGCTGACGTCGGGACGACCTTCCGCGACAGGGAGGTGCGCGGGCGGGACGTGCAGCCGGAGGGGCCCAGGGCGCCCCTGCCGCCGGGTGTCGCGAAGTTCCCGGCGGTGGGCGAGATGGTGGTCTCCCCCGCGCTCAGGCGGCTCCTGGAGTCCGACGACGGGAAACTTCTGCGGGAGCGGTTGCCGGAGCGGATCGTCGGCACCATCGCCGAGTCCGGCCTGATCGGCTCCCAGGAGCTCACCTTCTTCCGCGGCACCGACGATCTCTTGCTCTCGGGCGACACCTACCAGGTGGCCCGTATCGACCGGTTCGGCGACCCGCATCCGAGCAAGAGCGAGACGGATCCCGTCCTTCTCCTGCTGATCCTCGTCGTGTTCGTGGTGCTGCTGATGCCGGTCGGCGTCTTCATCGCCGCGGCCGTGCGGTTCGGCGGCGAGCGGCGGGACCGGCGGCTCGCGGCCCTCAGACTGGTGGGCTCCGACAGCCGGATGACCCGGCGGATCGCCGCGGGCGAGGCCCTGTCGGGAGCGGTGGTGGGCCTGGTCCTGGGCACGGTCTTCTTCCTGATCGGCCGGGAGGCGGCCGGCTCCATGGAGCTTCAGGACACGAGCGTGTTCCCCAGCTATCTGAACCCCTCGCCCACGCTGGCCCTGTTGGTCGCTGTGGCGGTTCCGGCCGCCGCCGTGCTGGTCACCCTGTTCGCGCTGCGGAGCGTGGTGATCGAGCCGCTCGGCGTGGTGCGTACGGCGAAGCCCCCGCGGCGCCGGCTGTGGTGGCGGCTGCTGCTGCCGCTGGGCGGTCTCGGACTGCTCTACCCACTGATGGGCAATGGCCGGGACCGCGGAGAGTTCAACCAGTACCAGGTCACCGGTGGCGTCCTGCTGCTGCTCATCGGGGTGACCGCGCTGCTTCCGTGGGCCGTGGAGGCGGTCGTCACCCGGCTCGGCTCCGGCGGCGTCGCCTGGCAGCTGGCGATCCGTCGCCTTCAGTTGAGCAGCGGCACGGCCGCCCGCATGGTCAACGGCATCGCGGTCGCGGTGGCCGGTGCCATCGCGCTGCAGATGCTCTTCTCCGGGGTGGAGGGCCAGTACACCAAGCAGTCGGAGAACGACCTCACCCGCGCCCAGATGCAGGTGAGCACGCCGCACGGGATGCCGCTCGCCAAGGCCGCGGCCGCGTACGAGGCGACGAAGGGCGTGAGCAAGGTCTTCGCCTTCGGCGAGGGCTCCGTCGGCAACCGGCGCAAGGACGCGGAGAACTACGCCCAGGTCGCCATCGCCGACTGCGCCTCCCTGCGCGAGGTGGCGTCCCTGCCCTCGTGCGAGGACGGTGACGCCTTCATCATGCGGGGCGGCGACTACGAGGAGGAGTCGCGCGGCCTGGCGAAGCCCGGCAGGACGCTGTGGTTCGACCCGATCGACGGTGACGGCAAGGGGAAGCCGACCGCCTGGAAGGTGCCGGCGGACGTGAAGCAGGCTCGGTCCATCACCGACCCGACCGGGATGAAGCGCGGCGGCTTCCTGCTGACGCCGAAGGCGGTGCCCGCAGGGGCCGAACGGGGGATCTCCGGGCAGATCTACCTCGCTCTCGACCGGACGATGGAGGACGCACCCGACTACGTGCGCAACACGGCCCAGCGGCTCGACCCGCTCGTCGAACCGATGATGTGGTCGTCCAGCACGCGCGCGGACTCCTTCGAGAAGGTCCGCACCGGCCTGTTCGTCGGCGCCGCCTGTGTGCTGGCGCTGATCGGCGCGAGCCTGCTGGTCTCGCAGTTGGAGCAGTTGCGCGAGCGCCGCAAGCTGCTGTCGTCGCTGGTCGCCTTCGGCACCCGGCGCCGCACCCTGAGCCTTTCGGTGCTCTGGCAGACGGCGGTCCCGATCGGGCTCGGCCTCGCGCTGGCCTCGGTGGTCGGGCTGACGCTGGGCGCGATGCTGCTGAAGTTGACCGACACGCCGGTGAGTGTGGACTGGGCGAGCGTCCTGTCGATGACCGGCATCGGCGCGGCCGTCGTCCTGGTGGTGACGCTGCTCAGTCTGCCGCCGCTGGTACGGCTGATGCGGCCGGAGGGCCTGCGCACCGAGTGAACTCCCACTGAGCACCACATGAGCCGTGGGCCCCTTCCCTGACGCCGGGAGGGGCCTTCGCCCGTCTTCCCCACGCGACGCGCGTGGGCGAAGTCCACCCCCCGGGCATCAGCTCCCGCCGTCCACCACCCGTACCGGCAACGGCCGCAGCGCCTCGCGCAGCGCGGCCGCCAGCTCCCCGTACTCGGCGCCCCGGGCGGCCCCCGTCCGCATGGCGAGGGCGATACGGCGGGTCGGGGCGGGGGCGGCGAAGTAGCCGGTGAGCAGCCGGCTGCTGCGGGCTGTCTCCAGTTCCAGGGCGGTGCGCGGCAGCAGCGTGCAGCCGAGGCCGCCGGCGACGAGTTGGACGAGCGTGGCGAGACCGGCCGCGGTGGTGGTCACGGGGGCGTCCTCGCGGCCCGCCTCCCGGCAGATGTCGAGGGCCTGGTCGCGCAGACAGTGCCCTTCGTCGAGAAGGAGCAGGTTGAGCTCCTTGAGCGCCTCGCGCGGGATGCCCTCCCGGCCGCCGAGCCAGTGGTCGAGGGGGGTGACGAGTACGAAGTCCTCGTCGAACAGCGGCAGTTCGACGACACCGGGCACGCCGAGGGGCACGGCGAGCAGCAGCAGGTCGAGCCGTCCGGTGTTCAGGCCGTCGACCAGGCTGGCGGTCTGCTCCTCGTGCACCTGGAGGTCGAGTTGCGGATAGCGGTCGTGGATCAGGCGCAGGACGGTGGGCAGGAGGTAGGGCGCCACGGTGGGGATGACCCCGAGCCGCAGGGTTCCGGTGAACGGCGCCCGTACCGCCTCGGCCTCCTCCATCAGCGCCCCGACTTCGGCCAGCACCGCCTTGGCCCGTACGGCGAGCCGCTCACCCGCCGGGGACAGCAGCACCTTGCGGGTCGTACGCTCGAGCAGGGTCACCCCGAGCACCTCCTCCAGGGCGGCGACGGCACCCGAAAGGGCGGGTTGGCTCATGCCGATGGCGGCCGCCGCCTCCCGGAAGTGCAGGTGTTCGGCCACGGCGGCGAAGGCGCGCAATTGGGCGAGACTGGGCTGCCGCCTCTTGGCACTGGCACTCACTGATAGCCCCCTCCGATCAACTCGACCGAGTGTAGCTATTTCACTAATCAATGCTCCCTGTGCCAACATCGACAAAGTCCAACCCATGAGAAACGCCCGCAATTGGGGCGTTTCTTTGCTGCAAGGAGAGCGTGTGCTCACTGTCGGTGACAAGTTCCCCGAGTTCGAACTGACCGCCTGCGTCTCGCTGGAGGCGGGCCAGGAGTTCGAGAAGATCAACCACAAGACCTATGAAGGCAAGTGGAAGGTGATCTTCGCCTGGCCCAAGGACTTCACCTTCGTGTGCCCGACCGAGATCGCCGCCTTCGGCAAGCTGAACGAGGAGTTCGCCGACCGCGACGCCCAGGTCCTCGGTTTCTCCGGCGACTCCGAGTTCGTCCACCACGCCTGGCGCAAGGACCACGAGGACCTGCGTGACCTGCCGTTCCCGATGATGGCGGACTCCAAGCACGAGCTGATGCGCGACCTGGGCATCGAGGACGAGGACGGCTTCGCCAAGCGCGCGGTCTTCGTCGTCGACCAGAACAACGAGATCCAGTTCTCCATGGTGACCGCCGGCTCCGTCGGCCGTAACCCCAAGGAGGTCCTGCGGGTTCTGGACGCCCTCCAGACCGACGAGCTCTGCCCGTGCAACTGGAGCAAGGGCGACGAGACGCTGGACCCGGTCAAGCTGCTGGCCGGGGAGTGATCTGACATGTCGCTGGATGCCCTGAAGTCCGCGATACCGGACTACGCCAAGGACCTGAAGCTCAACCTGGGCTCGGTCATCGGCAATTCGGATTTGCCGGCCCAGCAGCTGTGGGGCACGGTGCTGGCGACCGCGATCGCCTCGCGCTCGCCGATCGTGCTGCGCGAGCTGGCGCCGGAGGCGAAGGCGAACCTCTCGCCGGAGGCGTACAACGCGGCCAAGTCCGCGGCCGCCGTGATGGCGATGAACAACGTCTTCTACCGCACACGGCACCTGCTGTCCGACCACGAGTACGGCAACCTGCGCGCCGGTCTGCGGATGAACGTCATCGGCAACCCGGGCGTCGACAAGGTCGACTTCGAGCTGTGGTCGTTCGCGGTCTCCGCCATCAACGGCTGCGGGATGTGCCTCGACTCGCACGAGCAGGTGCTCCGCAAGGCGGGCGTCGACCGCGAGGTCATCCAGGAGGCGTTCAAGATCGCCTCGGTGATCCAGGCGGTCGGCGTGACCCTCGACGCGGAGGCGATCCTCCCCGAGTAGCCGCCCGTTCGGCCCCGGGCCCCGCTCACCCCTGGTGGGCGGGGCCTTCCGCGTCGGTGACCGCGTCCTCTACCGGCGCCGCGTCCTCGGCGGGCGCCGCCGGCGCCGTCACCGGTGCCACGTCCGCCGCCGTCGCCCCTCTCGGCTGCGGGGTCTGGAGCAGCGCCGGCTCCCTCGAGTAGGCGTGCAGATAGCTCACCACCGTGTTGGACACGGCCACCAGGGGTACGGCGACGATCGCGCCGCCGATACCGGCCACCATGCCTCCCGCCGCGACCGACAGGACCACCGCGAGCGGATGGACCCGCACCGCGCGGCCGAGGATGAACGGCTGGAGGATGTGCCCCTCGATCTGCTGCACCGCCAGCACCACCGCCAGGGTCATCACCGCGGTGAACACGCCCTGCGTGACCAGCGCGACGACCACCGCCAGCGCCCCGGACGCCACCGCGCCGACCAGCGGGATGAAGGAGAACAGGAAGATGAAGACGGCGAGCGGGACGGCCATCGGCACGTCGAGGAAGTAGATGCCGAGGCCGATGAAGATGGCGTCGATCAACGCCACGATCACCGTGCCGCGCACATACGCCGTGAGCGTCGCCCAGGCCCGCGGCCCCGCGCCCGCCACACCCGGCCGGGCCGCCGTGGGGACCAGCTTGAGCGTCCACTCCCAGATGCGCTTGCCGTCGTAGAGCAGGAAGAGGGTGGAGAAGAAGGAGAGCAGGATGCCGGTGAGGGCCTCCACGACGACGGTGACGCCCTCCAGGCCCGCCGAGGTGATCGAGTCGGTGTTGGCGCCGACCGCTTCGCGCAGGTTCTTGGCGATGCCGTTGATCTGCTTGTCGGTGACGTGGAAGGGGCTGTTGAGCAGCCAGCGGCGCAGATCGTCGATGCCGTCCTGGACCTGGTCGGAGAGGTTGTCGATGTTCTCCATGACCTGCCAGGTCACGAACCAGCCCATCAGGCCGATGACGACGAATCCGAGAATCGCCGTCAGCGCGGTCGCGGGTCCCTGGGGCACGCCGACGCGCTTGAGCCGGGCGACGGTGGGTTCCAGCAGCGCGGTGAGCAACAGCGCGACGACGAAGGCCAGGACGACCAGCTGCACGGCGCTGATGACCTTCATCAGGACCCAGACGGTCCCGGCGAGCACCAGCAGGCGCCAGCCCGCCTCGGCGGCGACCCGGACCCCCCATGGCACGGCGTGCGCGGGATCAGGGCGCGGGCCGGGCGGCGGAAGGGGTTCGGCGGGCGTGACGGCGGCGGGCGGTGCCGGTTCGGGCTCGACGTCTTCGCGCGCGGCCTCGGCGCGGCGCTCGTCGAGCCGCTCCCCCATCTCGGTCAGACCGGTACCCAGCCGACCGAGCCACCCTGGCACTCGCGACATGATCGGTCCTCTTCCCCCGTCTCTCCACACCACTCGCCCCTGGAGTCGCGTGTATCCGACCGTACAGGGCGAAAGCCCCTCCCCCTAAGACGGGGAGGGGCTGTGCGGGGTTGAGCGGCCGTGGTGGCGCGGGCTCAGTAGTTGCCGTTGGCCTGCCAGTAGCCCCAGGCGTCACACGGGCTGCCGTAGCGCTCGTTCATGTAGTTCAGGCCCCACTTGATCTGGGTGGCCGGGTTGGTGCGCCAGTCGGCACCGGCCGACGCCATCTTCCCGGCGGGCAGCGCCTGGACGAGACCGTAGGCGCCGGAGGAGGGATTGACGGCCTGGTAGTTCCACGTGGACTCGTGGTTCACGATGTTGCTGAAGCACTGGAACTGACCGCTCGGCACGATCTGGCGCGCGATGGCCTGGACCTCGGCGACGCTGTACGACGACTGCTGCGGGAAACTGCCGCTGCCGACGGTCCGGGCCGAGTCCCGGCTGGCCTTGGCCGCCTTCGTCTCCGCGCGCTCCTTGGCCTCCTTCTCGGCCTTCGCACGGTCCGCGGCGTCCTTGGCGGCCTTCTGCTTGGCCACCGCGTCCTTGGCCGCCTGTACGCGGGCCGCTTCCTCCGCCGACTTCCGGGCGGTGGTGTCCGCGGCGATGGCCTGGACGTCCGCCTGCTGGGTCAGGGAGGCGGTCTGCACCTCGGCCTGCTGGCCTACGGGTAAGTCCGCGAGGAGTGTCGAGTCGCTCGCCGTCGCCTCGGCATCGCTGCCGGGCTGAGCGGTATTGCCCTGGGCCACGCCCACGACAGCACCCACAGTGGTGACGGCGGTGGCCGAGGCCACGGCGAATCCCCGCGCCGATATCCGGCTCACACGGTTTCCTTACTGCTACGAGATCAGGTGAAAGGACGGACCGATCGGTGCCACGGGGGCTCAGTACCAGCTGTTGGCCTGCCAGAACGACCAGGCCTCACAGGGGCTGCCGTACCGGCTGTCCATGTAGTTCAGGCCCCACTTGATCTGGGTGGCCGGGTTGGTCTGCCAGTCGGCTCCCGCGGAGGCGTACTTGCCCGCGGGCAGCGCCTGGAAGAGGCCGTAGGCGCCGGAGCCGGCGTTGACCGCGTGGTAGTTCCAGCTGGACTCGTGGTTCACGATGTTGCTGAAGCACTGGAACTGTCCGGCGGGGACCATCTGCCGTGCCATCGCCTGGATCTGCGCGATGGAGTACGAGCTCTGGATGGGGAAGCCGGCGGAGCTGCGGCTGGCCGCGGACTTCGCCTCGGCGCGCTCCTTGGCCTCCTTCGCCGCCTTCTCGGCGGCCTCCTTCTTCGCGATGGCGGTCTCTGCCGCCGCCTTGCGCGCCAGTTCTTCGGCGTCCTTCTTCGCACCCTCGTCCGCGGCGATGGCCTGGAAGTCGGCCTGCTGCGTCAGGGAGGCGGTCTGCACCTGGGCCTGCTGGCCCGCGGGGATGTCAGCGAGGAGCGTCGAGTCGCTTGCCGTCGTTTCGGCGTCGTTGTTCGGCACTGCGGTGCTGCCCGAGGCAACACCGACGACACTTCCGACAGCGGTGACCGCCGTGGCCGAGGCCACTGCGAATCCCCGGACCGAGATCCGGCTCACACGGTTTCCTTCCAGCATCGCCCGCTTCGGTGACCCTGGCGGACGCAATCGTGCCCCTGGCTCTGGCCTCCCAACTTCGGGGTCACGGGAGGCACGGACCCGGTGGGCAACTCCCGCGAGGGAGCGCCGCGTGGTACTCGGGCGGCATACGACGGACGTATGGAGTTGAAGGTGGTGCTTGTGTGCTGCCGTACCGCTGGGGGTACAGGTGTGCCGTATGCGGGGCCTGACAGGAACGAGACTCTGCCGTAACCAGACGCCGGGTGGCAATTCCGAGTTGCGTGTGAAAGCTCACATCCCGTTTGACGCAGGTCATTCCTGGGATCCACCGGACACAGAAGCGCCGCCCGGCTAGGCTCTTCGCCTTTGCCGGGCGGCGCAACTGGCCGTTATCCGCACCACGTTGGGCGCATTCGGTCAGACCTGTCCATCCTCCAGCATTTCGGTCACAAGCGCAGCGATCTGGGACCTCTCGGACCGGGTCAGGGTGACGTGCGCGAAGAGCGGATGCCCCTTCAGCTTCTCGACGACGGCGACGACACCGTCGTACCGGCCGACCCGCAAATTGTCCCTTTGCGCCACATCGTGGGTCAGAACGACCCGCGAATTGGCGCCGATCCGGGACAGAACGGTCAGAAGGACGTTCCGCTCCAGCGACTGCGCCTCGTCGACGATCACGAACGCGTCATGGAGGGAGCGGCCGCGGATGTGGGTGAGCGGCAGCACCTCCAGCATCCCGCGCGCGGTGACCTCCTCGATGACCTCGCGGCTGGTGACCGCTGACAGCGTGTCGAACACCGCCTGCGCCCAGGGGCTCATCTTCTCGGCCTCGGAGCCGGGCAGATAGCCCAGTTCCTGACCGCCGACCGCGTACAGCGGACGGAAGACCATCACCTTCTGGTGCTGGCGGCGCTCCAGGACCGCCTCCAGACCCGCGCACAGAGCCAGCGCCGACTTGCCGGTGCCGGCCCGGCCACCCATGGACACGATCCCGACGTCCGGATCGAGCAGCACATCGAGCGCGATGCGCTGCTCCGCGCTCCTGCCCTTGATGCCGAACGCCTCCCGGTCGCCGCGCACCAGACGGATGTTGCCCTCGGGCGTGACCCGGCCGAGCGCCTTGCCGCGCTCCGACTGGATGGTCAGACCGGTGTGCACGGGGAGGTCGGAGACCTCGGGCACATACACATGGCCTTCCTCGAAGAGGATGTCCACCTGCTCGCCGGGCAGGGTCACTTCGGACATTCCGGTCCAGCCGGAGGAGTCCGTGATGGCGAGCTCGGCGCGGTACTCCTCGGCGAGGAGACCGACCGACGACGCCTTGATCCTGAGCGGGAGGTCCTTCGACACGACAGTGACGTCGAACCCCTCGGCCTGCAGGTTGCGGGCGACCGCGAGGATGCGGGAGTCGTTGTCCCCCAGGCGGTAGCCGCTGGGCAGCACGCTGGGGTCCGAGTGGTTGAGCTCGACACGGATCGTTCCGCCGAGGTCCCCGATCGGGATGGGGGCGTCGAGACGGCCGTACCTGACCCGGTAGTCGTCGAGCAGGCGCAGCGCCTGCCGGGCGAAGTAGCCGAGTTCGGGATGGTGCCGCTTGGCCTCCAGCTCCGTGACCACCACGATGGGGAGCACGACCTCGTGCTCCTCGAAGCGGGTCAGGGCGTTCGGGTCGGCCAGCAGGACGCTGGTGTCGAGAACATAGGTGCGCCGGTCTGGCTTGTGGCGCTTTGCGCTGGTCACCACGGAAGGACGTACCCCCTCGGATGAGGTCGGGGAGCGACGGAGTGGAGCTGGGCCGGGAGGGTGGGAGAAATTCCGACCTCGAGGGTGGGAAAAGTCCCGACCGGTCGTCGGCCGCCCTGCGCGGGCCGAGGACCGGCCCTCCGGCTTGTCGTCCGTGCTGTGACCGCACGATCGGGCTGGTGCAAAGGGCCTCCCGGGCGGACGGCCCCGTGCCGTCCGCTGAGATCCGACACCCGTGGTTCGGGTGTCGACCTGCTTGCCTTATGCCCTCGAAAATGCGCCGCCATGCCACGGCATATGACGGCCGTCCGGTGAACTCCGTGTTAAGGGGTGTATCGGGGGTGTACGCCGTCCGGGTGAACGAGTCGCCCGGTCAGCCGCCGTACCGGCGGTGACGTGCCGCGTAGTCGCGCATCGCGCGCAGGAAGTCGACCTTGCGGAAGGCAGGCCAGAAGACGTCACAGAAGTAGTACTCGGAGTGCGCCGTCTGCCACAGCATGAACCCGGACAGCCGCTGCTCACCGCTGGTGCGGATGACCAGGTCGGGATCGGGCTGGTCGCCGGTGTAGAGGTGGCGGCCGATCATGTCGATGTCGACGGAGTCGGCGAGGTCCTCCATCGTGACGCCCTTGTCCTGGGCGTCGAGGAGCATCGAGCGGACGGCGTCCGCGATCTCTTGGCGGCCGCCGTAGCCGATGGCGACGTTGACCAGTATCCCGTCGATGTGGGCGGTGGCCTCCTCCGCCTCCTTCAGCTCCGTCTGCATCTGCGACGGCAGCAGGTCCGGCGTGCCGACGTGGTGGACGCGCCAGCGGCCGTCGGCGGCCAGGGTGCGCACGACGTCCTCGATGATGCCGAGGAGCGGGACCAGCTCGTCCTTGGCGCGGTCGAAGTTGTCCGTCGACAGCAGCCAGAGGGTGACGACCTCGACGTCCGTCTCGGAGCACCAGCCGAGGAACTCCTCGATCTTCTCGGCACCGGCCCGGTGGCCGTGGACGGTGGTCGAACCCGCGGCCTTCGCCCAGCGGCGGTTGCCGTCCATGATGACACCGATGTGCTTGGGCACCTGAGCGTGGTCCAGGTGGCCTTCCACCCGGCGTGCGTACAGCCTGACCAGCAGGCCGCGCAGCTTGTCGCGCAGGTTCACGTGATTGTCAGCCCCTCCGTACGGTGGCGGTCCCCGCGGGCGAAGCGTACCTCTGCGGGAGTTCGGCCGAGGCTTCGGGGCCTGACGCGCACTCACCGTCTTTTCCTGGTTACCCCGTTCCGGAAAAGAAAACGGGCCGGTCCGTGGGGGGGAGACGGACCGGCCCGAGGGGGGGGACTCCACCATAACCCTTCGTGAGGGATGTCGCGCGCATCGGCGCGCCATAACTACTCTCCGGAGTCGCCCGGCGACGCGCACAAAGGTATGGATCGGGGGATTCGGGACCGTTTCGGGGGGTGTTCATGGCCGAAAGAAACCGGATTCTCAGGGCATTCCGGCGAGATGTGGAGAGATTCCGCAGGTTCGGCGGACCTTGCGTGTCGACCGTCGAGCTCGCCCGGTTCCCCCCTACGGAGGACCCGGAGTGAACGGCCGCTTGACGGTGACAGCACCGCGCAGCCCCCTCCTCTGCGCGGTACCGCCCGCGCAGCTTTGCTGACGCGAATTACCTTGGTCTGAACTTACTCGAGAGGGGTCCGCAGAAGCGAGCCGCTCGCGATAACGATGTGGACACCCCGTGTAGGACATGTTCCGACCTAGTGCCCGCCTAGCGTTCCCCCCATGACGGTGAGAATCACTTGGGCCGAGGCGAGCGCACGACGTGTCGAACGACAGTTCCTGGCCAATCCTGTGAGCGCCGGGTCGCCCACGGCCGTGGCCCACGTGGTCGCCGCGATGCTGGGCGCGCACGCGCAGGTACTGTCCGCCGCCGAGGTGTCGGTGGGCGTACGGGCCGAAGGGGTGACCCGGTCGGACGTACGGGCGGCGCTGGGGGACGACGGCACACTGGTGAAGACGCACGGACCACGCGGGACCGTGCATCTGCTGGCCTCTCGCGAACTGGGCCTGTGGACCGGCGCCTTGACCGCGGTTCCGACCGGACCGAGCCCGCACGCGCCCGACGTGCGGCTCACCGAGGAGCAGTCCGTGCAGGTGGTGGCGGCGATCGGTGACGCGCTCGAGGGCCGGTGCCTCACGCTGGACGAACTGCACGACGAGGTCGTCGCCCGCACCGGGCCCTGGGCCGGGGACCGGGTGATGCCCGCGTTCCAGGACCTGTGGCCCCGCTGGCGGCAGGTCACACACCGGGCCGGACAGGCGGGCGCGCTGTGCTTCGGCCCGAACCGCGGCCGCAAGGTGACGTACACCCACCCGCCCCGCTTCGACCCGGTGCCCGGCGAGGAGGCACTGCGCCTGCTCGTACACCGCTACCTCCACGCCTACGGCCCCGCCACGCCCCAGCACTTCGCCAAGTGGCTCGCCGCGCCCGGCGGTTGGGCCGGCCGGCTGTTCGCCGGGCTCGCGGAGGGCGGCGAGATCGAGGAGGTGCTGTTCGAAAACGCCCCGGCCTGGGTCGCCGCGGGCGACACGGACTTCCCCGACGCACCCGTAAGAGGCGTGCGGCTGCTGCCCTACTTCGACGCGTACGTCATCGCCGCGCAGCCCCGCGAGCTGCTGTTCCCGGGGGCCGCCTACCAACGGGCGCTGGCGCGCGGGCAGGCCGGCAACTACCCCGTGCTGCTCGTCGACGGCGTGGCGGCCGGCGTCTGGCACCAACGGCGCCAGGGCCGCCGCACGACCGTCACGGTGGAGCCCCTACGACCCCTGACGACACGGCAGGAGCGGGAACTGGGCGATCGGGTCGCCCGGGTGGGTGAGGTGCTGGAGGCGCGGGCGGAGTTGGTGATCGGTGAGGTGGGGGTGGGACCGCATGCGTGAGAGGGGCGGTGAAGGCTGCGGTCAGTTGTGGCGCGGTCAGTTGTCGGGCTTGCGGGCGTCGAAGAGGTGGCGGGTGCTGTGGGCTATGAAGGGACCCTCGGACTCGATGCGCTCGTGCAGGCTGCGGAGCTGGGGCTCGTAGGCCTCGACGGTGAAGCCGGGGACCATCCAGATCACCTTGCGCAGGAAGTGGACGACGGCGGCGATGTCGTGGAACTCCATCCGCAGGCGCTCCGCGCGCAGGTCGACGACCTCCAGGCCGGCGGCCTCCGCGCCGGCGCGTTCGCGGTCGGGGTGGCGGTCGGAGCTCGTCGCCTCCGGCAGCGGGCCGAGGAAGTACTCGACGAGCTCGAAGGCGCTCCTGGGCCCGACGTGCTGGGCGAAGTAGCTGCCGCCGGGCCGTAGGACCCGGGCGATCTCGTCCCAGTGGGCCGTCACCGGGTGTCGGCTGGAGACGAGGTCGAAGGTGCCGTCCGCGAAGGGCAGCGGCGCGTCCTCGTGCGCGGCGACGACCGCGATGCCGCGCGGTCGCAGCAGCGCGGTGGCCTTGGCGACGTTCGGCGGCCAGCCCTCCGTCGCGATGGTGAGGGCGGGTGCCCGTCCGGCACGGGCGAGGGCGAAGTCCAGGACCTCACCTCCCCCGGTCTGCACGTCCAGCGCGGCGCTCGCCCCGGCCAGCCGGCCGGCCAGCGACACCGCGTACCCCCAGGACGTCCTCGCTTCGGTGGCCCGCCCCTCGAACCAAGAGAAGTCCCAGCCCTCGGTGGGCACGGCGGCGCCCTCGGCGACGAGGTCCTCGAACGTACGGTGCTGTCGGGTGGTGGTCATGGGGGAGATCGTCGCAGGCCGTTGTCAGTGCCCGCTGCTAATTTTCGGCGGCATGACGGACAACAGGAATACGGACACGACGACTTCCGAGGTCACGGGCATGCCCTACGCGGGCGGCGAGAAGGAGACCCTGCACGCGAGCCTGAACCGGGTGCGTGACGCGGTGCTGTGGAAGCTGGAGGGGCTCGACGACGAACAACTGCGGCGCCCGATGACACCGTCCGGGACGAGCCTGCTCGGTCTGGTGAAGCATCTGGCGTCCGTCGAGTACGGCTGGTTCGTGGAGACCTTCGGCCGCGAGGCCGAGCCGCTCTGGTTCGACCCGTACAAGGGTGAGGACATGAGCGCGGCCGAGGGCGAGACGACCGAACAGATCGTCGCCTTCTACGGCCGCGCCCGCGCCGCCGCCGACCGCACGATCACCGAGCTGCCCCTGGACGCCGTGGGCAGCCCGTCCTGGCGCGACCACACCGTCACCCTGCGCTGGGTCCTCGTCCACATGTTCGTGGAGACCGCGAGACACGCGGGCCACATGGACGTCGCACGGGAGCTGATCGACGGGGCCACGGGGGAGTATCCGCGGGTCTGAACCCGCGGAGCCGCCCTTCACGCCTCTCAGGGGACCAGCGGGCGTACCTCCTCCGCGACGAACCGGACGAAGCCCTCGGGGTCGGGCTCGTCGCCCGTCGGCTGGAGGATGACGGAGTCGGCGCCGGCGTCGGCGAGACGCTGGACCGCCTTCGCCACGGCGCCCGCGTCACCGGCGACGCCCGCTTCGGGCACGTCGGTGAGGCCCTCGACGGCGAGCTCGGCGTCCAGTCGGGCGGTCGCGTCCGCTCCGGTGACGGCGAGGAGATAGACGACGACCTTGTGCGGATCGGTACGTCCGGCCGCCTTCCGCCCTTCCTCGATGAGCCCGAGCGCGGTGCGCAGCCGCTCCGGTGAGGTGCCGGCGGTGAGGAGGGTGCCGTCCGCGGCCTCGCCGGACAGCCGCAGCGTGCGGGGGCCGGTGGCACCGGCGAGCACCGGCACGGGCCCGGCGGGCGGCCAGTCGAGGGCGACGTCGTCCAGCTTCACGTACCGCCCCTCGGTGGTGACCCGCTCCCCGCCCAGCAGGGCCCGCAGGGCGACGAGGTGCTCACGCAGCAGGGTCAGCGGGGACGCGGCCCGCGCGCCGACCTGGCCCATCCAGTCCTGCACACCGTGCCCGACGGTGACGGTCGCGCGGCCCGGGAACATCCGGTTCAGGGCGGCGATCTCCATCGCCGTGACGGCGACGTTGCGCAGCGGCACGGGCAGCAGACCGACACCGACGTGCAGCCGCTCGGTCCAGGCGAGCGCGGCGGCAGCCGTGGAGATGCCGCCCTCCAGGAAGCAGTCCTCCCACAGCCAGAGCTGTTCGAGGCCGGTCTCTTCGGCGAGGCGGGCGAGGGCGCGCAGTCGCTCGGGGGGAAGTTGAGGGCGGAACACAGCGCCGAGTTCGGTCATACGACCTTCCTATCCACGGCGCACTCGATCTACAACTGTTTTGTTCGTCAACCGGATTGCTCGGCCGTGCTGCTCGCCAGCGGCGGCCGCTCGTAGCGCACAAGCACGACACCGTTGCCGAAGGTCCGGCTCTCCGCGAGTCGCAGCGCGGTGTACGTCGAGGCGTGGGGGAAAAGACGGGTGCCGTCGCCGACGAGGACGGGATGCACGTACACCCGGAACTCGTCGACCAGGTCGTGACGCAGGAACGCGGCGGCCAGCCCCGCCCCGGAGAGCGCCAGGTCGCCGCTCGGCTGCTCCTTCAGCCGCCTGACCTCCTCCGGGACGACGTCCCGCACGATCGTGGTGTTCCAGTCGGCGTGTTCGAGCGTCCGCGAGTACACGAACTTGGGCTTCTCCCGCCAGATTTCGGCGAATTCCGCCTCGATGGCGGAGGCGTCCGGGGCCTGGTCGGCGGTGGGCCAGTAGTCGGCCATCAGCTGATGGGTGACACGACCGCTGAGGAAGGCACCGAACTGGCGGGACGTGTCGTTCATGTGCTGGTGCAGTTCGTCGTCGACGCGGTGCCAGCTGATGTCGCGGCCGGGGCCTTCGATGAAGCCGTCGAGGGAGATCCCCGCCATGAGGATGATGTTCCGCATGCGGTGCAAGGTAGCGGTGGCCGGCGCGGCCGGAGCTGTTGCCACGCCCTGCCGCGGGGATACGTTCGGTACGGATGCCGGACGGCGACGGTCGGGGGTGGGCTGGGCGTGAGGCTGCGGTGGCGGGACGGGTGGGGGACGTTGACGGTCCCGGACGCGGGCGACGGAGGCTTGTCGGTCCCGCTGGAGATCGCGGCCTCGTACCGGGCGCGGACCCGCGGGCTGTTGGGCCGGGACTCCGTCGACGGGGCGATGCTGCTCTCCCCCGCCAACAGCGTCCACACCTTCCGCATGCGCATCCCCATCGACGTCGCCTACCTCTCCCGCGACCTCACCGTCATCGCCGTCCGCACCATGCGCCCGGGCCGCCTGGGCCTGCCCCGCCTGCGTGCCCGGCATGTGCTGGAGGCGGAGGCGGGGGTGATGGCGGGGTGGGGGGTGCGGGTGGGGGTGACAGTCGAGATCGAGCCGGACGACCACTGACGACTTCGCCCGCTCACGGCCGAGTACAGGAGCCGACTCCTTGGCGTCACTCCTCGCGACGGTGCGGCGGGCGGTGGCAGGCGCAGTCACAGCGGCGCACCAGCAGGAGTCCTCCGCCGTACGGCAGCGGGATGTCCGTCAGTCTGCGGCACGCGCCGTGTACGTCCTCGTAGCCGGGTTGACGGGCCAGCGTGCACTCCGGCGACAGCGCCCGCATGTCCGCCGCCGCGCCAGGCCCCGGGCTCACTGCTCGACCTCGGCTCGGCCGGACTGTCGCAGGGCGGCGAGGACATCCGGCTGCGGCGGGAAGTGCACGGCGCACGCCCGGCACGCGTACACGACGAAACCCGGCCCCGAGTTCTGGTGCACCACGCTGACCACGACCGGAGTCGCGGTGGTCACCTGGCAGCGCACGCACATCCGCACGGGCGGACGGGACGCCTTACCCTCCGTGCCCATCACGCCGCCCTCTCCGCGCCGACCACATGCCGGTCGAGGTCGACGCCGAAGTCCGCCGCGAGGACCAGGGCCACACGGCGCCGTGTCTGCCGCGCCCGCTCCAACTCCCGTTCCCGGTAGGCCCACTCCGCCGCGAGCACGTAGGGACGGACCGGCGCCGTCGCCCGGCCGTCGAGCGGCACGGGCAGTCCATATGGGGAGCGGTGCACGGGGAGCCGTACGGCAGCCGGGCCGGCTGCCTCCGACTCGTGCGCGAAGGTCGGTACGGCGGCGGGGAGCGTTCCCGCCCTCCTCCTGCCGGTGCCGGGCGCGCACACGCCCAGGGCCCAGCGCAACAGCGCGTGGATAATGCTCACTGTCATCAGCTCCTCAGAGGCTGGTGGCCATGCCCCCGGACGGCGCCCACCGTCGCGGGGGTCTTCTTCCGACATCCACTCTACGACACTTGGTACGTCTTGGTACGTCCTTTCACGTGATAGGTCGTCCTATGCTGGCCTGAGCTGACCTTTTACGCTCCGGGGCATGATAGAGATCGACCGGGAGAGCATCACCCCGATGTACTTGCAGCTCGCGTCCGCCCTGCGCGAGCGCATCCGACGGGGCGAGATCCCGGTTGGCCGACGGATCCCTTCTCACCACGAGTTGGAGCAGGAGACGGGCGGGCTGGTCAGCCGCCGGACCATCAAGTCAGCGATCGAGGCGCTGCAAGCCGAGGGAATCGTGCAAGGAGTGCAGGGCAAGGGCGTGTTCGTCATCGCCATGCCCGCCGAAAAACCCGAGGGCGACGAGGCCGACGACTGACGAGCAGGTCGCTGTCAGGATGCTGGCGATCCACATCTGATGCAGACCCGCACGAGTGCCCTTCCGGATGACTGCCGGAGGGCACTCAACCCTTGCAACGCCGACACCAGTTCAGCTCCCGGATCGCGGGAACGTGACCTCCACCCGTCGGTTCTTCTTCCGGCCCTCCTCCGTGGCGTTGGACGAGATCGGGTACTGCTCGCCGTAGCCGCGTACGTCGAAGGTGACGTTCGGATCGTTCAGCTCGCCGTCAAGGACCGCCTGTACGGCGTTGGCGCGCTGGCGGGAGAGGACGTCGCCGTGGGCGGAGGATCCGAGGTTGTCGGTGAAGCCGAAGACGCGGATCCTGGTCGCGTTCTGCGTCTTGATCTCCTGGGCGATGGCGACGATCCTCGCCGTCGACTCGGCGCTCAGCTTGGCGCTGTCCTTGCTGAAGAGGACTTCGGCTTGCAGAGCGAACTTCACGTCCGCGTTGGTGTCCTCCCTGCGCTCGTCACCACTCTGGTCCTCCACGACCGACTTGATGTCCAGCACCTTGGCGGAGGCGAGGGTGACGCCCTCGGGGAGCTTGAGGTCGGGGTCGTTGGGGTCGACCTGGACGGGGGCTGCGGCGCTTGCCTCGGTGCCCGGGGGAACGCTGGGCGAGTCGTCTGCGTGGGCTGATGCGATGAAGAGATTGGACGCGACCATGACGGAGACCGCGGTGACGACCAACGCGAGGCGCGGAGTCGTGCGAGCGAGGGAGTCGGTCATGTGGCCCTCACCCGGTGATCTTGATCGTGCCGCTGGAGAACGTCGGCACCTGCAAGGTGACTTCAGCGGTGCCCGCAGGAGGAGCAGGGAACTGCATGAACACCGGGAGAGACTGGCCCGCCTCAAGAGTTCCGAGGCCCGCGGTCGTGAGCGGTCGCCCCTCCGTGTCCCGCAGGACGTAGTAGCGCTTCTTCCCCTTGGAGTCCACGAGCGTGGCGCCACCGAACGAGGGGCCGTGTTTGATGACCTCAGTTTCATCACCACTGGTCTGGGCCGGGATGACCACCGACTTGGCCCCGTCGTTCTTCAGATTGCCGCTGACGGTGACGAAGCCGCCCGAGTCCCTTTCAGCGGAGGTGATCTGGAGCAGCAGCCCTTCCGTACCCTTGAGTTCGGCCACCGGCGCCTCCGACTGCCCCTCCTGAGCGCTCGGCTGGGATCCGTCATCCTTGGAGGCGGACGCCGACTTCTCCGGCTTCTTGTCATCGCCTCCGTCTCCGCCCCCGCCGCAGCCGGCCACACCGCTGGCCAGTCCGGCCGCGACGACCAGCGCGGCCACCCCCCTGCGGGCCTTCGCAGTGAACCGAATGCTCATCGCTCTGCTTCCTTCTCCACTCGTCGTTCGCTTGTCAGTCGGCCAGGTGGACGTCGAAGAGGTCCTCGGGCTTCGGGAGGCTCTTACTGTCAGCCGGGTCCGGGGTCCACTTCCCGCTGCCCTTGCAGGTGAGCTGGGGCAATGCGCGACTTCCGGCCGGCTGGCTTGGGGGCTTGTCGCAGAGAGGCTCTATGACGGCCCTCGCCTCCGCCGTTGCGTAGATGCCTTCCGTGCCAGGGACGATGGAGTCTCCGACGGGCTTCTTGGCCGTGGCGACGACCTTGTAGGCAAGCGGTCCATCGGGCTCGCACGATCCGTCGGCGTCGTTGAGCTCCGCCAACTGATAAGCACGTGGACACGAGTTCGGATCATGGTCCAGCTTGCCGTCGAAGCTGTCCTGCCATTTTGCCGGGTCGAGCAGGTCCCTCAACCATTGCCCTGCGAGTTGGTCCCGAGTGTCCTGGGCCGCCGCAAGCGCTGCCGCGTCGGCTGCCGTCTGGGCACCGTTCCGGTTCACCGCGCCCTGGCCGACCGCGAGATAGGCGAACGCGAGAAAGAGCAGGCCCGCCACCACCGTGATGTAGATGGGGAAGGCCTGCCCTGCATCACTGCACCTGCGTGCAGGCATCAGGTGATTTCGTTGATCTTCTGCTGAATCTTGTTGAGGATCGTCTGCCCGATGTTGGTGCCGGTGATCGCCAGCACAATCGCCACAACTACCGCGATGATGCCCAGGTACTCGACCGCGGTCTGCCCCTTGTCGCCACCACGCCGCCGAACCGCCTCGACCGTCGTGTTCTTCCAGCCGCTCACGCGCACCTTGGCCGCGACGGCCGTCTTCAGCATCAGGTCGCTCATGGTGTTCCCTTCCGGGGGTCGCCTTACCGGGACCGTAAGCCGAAGATCCCCGTTCCCCCCAGGGCCCCAGGGCCCAATCCCGGACCCAGTCGAGGCCCAACCCCCCGCGCCGGCTCACGCTCCTCACCGCTCCCCCCGCCACTTCGCCGTCGCCTCCGTGCGGCTCGTGCTGTGGAGCTTGGCGAAGATGCGGTTGATGTGGTTCTTGACGGTCTTCTCGCTGATGAAGCAGGTGGCGGCGATCTGCTGGTTGGTCATGCCGGATGCGATGAGGTCCATGATCTCCGCCTCCCTCGCGCTGAGCCGGAACCTCGACCGTGCCGATGAAGACTGTCCCACAGATGGTTGCAGTTGCGAAAGCACTTTCTCGATACTCGCTGAAACAGGGGGAGTAGAGGTATTTTCATCATGTGCACCCGCACTCCCCGCGCTCCCCGCACTCTCCTGGAGATGCGCCAACAGCGCCGCCGCCGCCGTCGGCGTGAAGTGCGGGCGGCCCCGCCTGATGTCCCGTACCGCGGCGACCAGCTCGTCCACCGTGAACTCGCCGTGGACCAGATAGCCGCCCGCGCCTCTCCGCAACGCCTCCCGCACGATCTCCGACTCGCCGCTGTAGGTGAGCATCATGACCGGGGCGAGGCGGACCAGGTGCGGGAGTGCCTCGATGCCGTCGACGCCGGGCATGCGGACGTCCAGGAGGACCACGTCGGGGCGGTGGAGGTGGGCGGCCGTGTACGCCTCGCGGCCGTCGGCGGCCTCCGCCACGACCGTGATGTCCTCGCGGCCGGAGAGGAGTGCCGTCAGGCCCGCGCGGACGACGGGGTTGTCGTCGGCGACGACCACCCGCAGCGGGGCGGGCGGCGGGGAGTCCTCGAAGGGGCTCGGTGGGGGTGGCTTTGGCATCGGGCGGCCTCCTCTCGTCTTGTCCGTTCCCGTCGGGCGTTCCCGTCAGTTCATACGTGGGCGGCGGCCCCGGACGTCACCGTGCCCAGCGGGAGTTCCAGGCGGACCTCCGTGCCCGTGGGGTGCGTACCGCGTCCGATGCGGAGGCCTGCGCCCACCAAGGCGGCCCGTTCGACCATGCCCACCAGGCCGAAGTGGCCAGTGCGGCACAGTCGTTCGAGGCTGGTGCCGGGAGGCAGCCCGCGTCCGTCGTCGTAGACCGTCACCCGCAGACAGCCTTCGTGGACGCCCACCTCCACCTCGACCCGGGAGGGGGACGCGTGGCGGTGGGCGTTGTCCAGGGCCTCCGCGGTGATCGTGAGCAGGTGGCGGGCCACCGCCGACGGAACACGCGGGACGGGCCCCGAGCCCGTCGGACGGTATGTCGCCGGAACACCCGTGCGGGTGCTGAAGTCCGCCGTACGCCGGGACAGTTCCGTCAGTACGTCCGTACCCGTCTCTGTGTCGGGCTCGCTGCGTAGGTCCGCCAGGAGCTCCCGGGACTCGGCGGCGGCGCGGCGGGCGCAGCGGGCGACGAGTTCGGCCTGCTGCCGGACCAGGGCCGGGTCCGGGCGGCCTGCGCCGGCCGAGGCGGCGAGGCCGTCGGCGGCCAGGGCCACACCGTGCAGGGTCTTGGCGACGGAGTCGTGCATCTCGCGGGCCAGGCGGGCGCGTTCGGCGCCGACCGCCTCCGTCGCCGCGAGCCGGGCGCGGACCTCGGTCAGGGCCTGGGTGGCGGTGCCGAAGCGGAGCATCAGGCCGCGCAGGCTGGAGCCGACCGCGCCGGTGATGACGCAGAAGCCGGGCAGCAGCAGGGTCTCGGCGGGGGTGGAGCCGAGGCCCTTGGTGGTGGTGCAGACGAGCAGCAGTATCAGCGACTGGAGGGAGGCGAAGAAGGCCGCTCCGCGCCAGCTGTAGACGATGCCGGCGAGGAGAGGGGTGCAGACGCTGACGTAGGCGAGGGTGGTGTCCGGGCCGGCGGAGATGAGCAGGAGCGAGCCGAAGAGGGTGTCCGCGGCGAGGAGGGCGGGGTGGCGCAGGAGGAGGGGGCCGAAGCGTTCCCAGTCGCGGAACAGGACGTAGGAGCCCATGAAGGTGAGGATCACGGCGGTGGCCACGAGGCGGGTGGGGACACCGGGGGCGGCGTTGAGGAGGGCGGCCGGAGCGGCCAGCGCGATCATGGCCAGCCGGAAGCCGAAGACCTGCCGGCACATGGCTTGCACCGCGTTCACCTGGAGTGGGACGGCGGGGGCGACTGGTTCCTGCGGGACGTCACTGTCGACAGCCGCTGAGGTGTCGTTCAGCGGCACCGGCCGCCCCTCCAGCACCCACCTCCCTGCCGGCTCCTGAAGCTCGGGCAGCTCCCGCCGCCCCGCCGTCTCCGCCCGGTCCCTCGTCGTCGTCATCGCGTCGCCCTCCCCTACTCGCCCGTGAGCGTGCCGAAGTCCGTGCCGGAGCCCAGGAGAAGGCCCGCGCCGAGCAGGAGCATGGTGGCCGGGACCATGAACGTGGTGATCATCATGGTGGCCTTGGGTACCGCGCGAGCGGCCTTGCGACGGGCGTTCTGCGCGTCGGTGCGGCGCATGTCCTTGGCGATGGAGACGAGCGTGTCGACGATCGGCGCGCCCAGTTCCTCGCCCTGCTGGAGTGCCGTGACGAACATGGCGACCTGCTCGGAGTCGTTGCGGCGGCGCAGTTCCGCGAAGGCCTCACGGCGACTCATGCCGAGGTCCATCTGGCGGAGCGTGATGCGGATCTCGTCCGCCCACGGGCCCTCGTAGCGTGACGCCACTCGATCGAGTGCCTGGCGGAAGCCGAGGCCCGCGCTGACGACCACCGCGAGGACGTCGAGGAAGTCGGGGAGGGTGCGCTCGATGACGTCCTTGCGGATGCGGATCGCCGACCAGATGCCGACCTCCGTCCAGAACGCCCCGAAGGCCAGCAGGAGCAGGGCCACGAAGAAGTTGCCCCGCAGGAGGAACACCAGGAAGCCCGTGCCACCGAGTGCGCCGTAGACCGCGCGGCGGGCCGCGTAGCGGTCGATCGTGAGGCCGCCGGGGTTGCCGGCCAGGTCTATCTTGCGGCGGTACTTGGCGACCTGCTTGGGGCCCATGAGGCGCAGTACGGCGGGTGCGTAGCGCATGCCCATGCGGTCGACGACGGAGTCGACGGCGCCGGTGCGGGTGGCACCGACCTCCAGGGCGAGGGCCAGGTCGGAGGGCAGCTTGGCGTCCGCGCGGTACATCCGGATGCCGGCGAAGGCGCCCCAGACGCTCAGCCCCATCAGCAGTGCCAGCAGAAGTCCCATGGTCGCCCGCCCCTCAGACGTCGATCCGCGACATACGGCGGATCAGGACGAAGCCGACGGCATAGAGCACGAACGCGATGATCACCGCGCCCTGGCCGAGCGGCGAGCCGGTCATGCGTTCCAGGGCGCCGTCCTTGACGCCGTTCATGAGGAACAGGGAGCCCACACCCATCACCGGAACGGCGTACGACGTCATGTTGACCTGGGAGAGCTGGGTGCGGATCTCGCGTCGTGTCTCCTTACGCTCCTCCAGCGTCTCGGTGAGGTTGCGCAGGGCGCCGACCACCTGTCCGCCCGCTCGGTTGGAGAGGACCAGCGTGGTGACCAGGACGACCAGTTCGCGGGACGGGAGGCGGTCCGCCAGTGCGCCCAGCGCGTCCTCCATGGAGTGGCCGAGCGTCAACTGATTCGCGACCCGGGCCAGTTCCTCGCCGGCCGGGGCCTCCAGCTCCTCCGCCGCCATGCCGATCGCGGTGCGCAGGGCGAGGCCGGCCTGGGTGGCGTTGGCCAGGATGCGGGCGAGTTCGGGGAGTTGGTTGATGAACCGCTCGATGCGTTTCTGTCGCTGCCAGTTGAGGAACTGCACCGCGGCCCACACGCCGAGCAGCCCGGCGATGGGGCCGAAGAAGGGTGCCAGCGTGGCCTGCCCGATGAGCCACAGGCCGGCGACCACCGCCAGCATGCCGGCGAAGAACTCGCCCGGGGTGACGTCGAGACCCGTCGCCGCCAGCCGGAGTTCGAGCGACCGGCCCAGTCTCGTACCGCGCAGGCGTCGGTCCAGGTTGCGGAAGCGGCGTCGACGGCCGGTTTCCGGGAGCTGTCCGGCGGCCGAGAGGCGGTCGACGAGGGCCGCCTGCTGGGCCCTGCCCTTGGCGTACATGTGCAGCCCCGCGACGGCGAGGGCGCAGGTCAGCAGGGTGACGCCGGTGGTGAGGGTGACGAGGGTCTGGAGGTCCATGGGCTGTCCTGCCTACCTGGCTTCTCGGGTGGTCAGCTGGTCCGCCCGGTGGGCGACGCCGAAGGCCTGGGGGATGGGCTGGCTCGCCATGTAGAGGCGGTCGGCGGTGCGGCGTGGGAGCGGGAAGTACTGGAAGGCGCCGTACACACGGCCGTCGGAGGTCATGGGCCGGGCGTCGAAACAGGCCACGGTGGCCAGCCGGTACGGCTCCCCGCCGTGACTGTCGAGCACCGCGATCTCGGTGATGCGACGGGCGCCGTCGGCGAACCGGGTGAGCTGCACGATGACGTCGACGGCACTGTTGATCTGGTCGTGCAGCGCCACGAAGGGCACCTCCACGTCGGACATCGACGCCAGCGTCTGCAACCGGGTCAGCGCGTCCTCTGCGCTGTTGGCGTGCACGGTGGCGAGGGAGCCGTCGTGGCCGGTGGACATCGCCTGGAGCATGTCGAGGGACTCACCGCCGCGGACCTCACCGACGACGATCCGGTCGGGGCGCATGCGGAGCGAGTTGCGGACCAGGTCGCGGATGGTGATTTGCCCCTGCCCCTCGACGTTGGGGGGCCGGGACTCCAGGCGGATCACATGCGTCTGCTGGAGCTGAAGTTCCGCCGAGTCCTCGATGGTGATGATGCGTTCCCCGCCTGGGATCAGGCCGGAGAGGGCGTTGAGGAGGGTGGTCTTGCCGGTGCCGGTCGCGCCCGAGACGATGACGTTGAACTTCGCCTGCACCAGACCCGCCAGCAGCAACAGCATGTGGTCGTCGAGCGAGCCGAAGCCGATCAGCTCGTGCAGCGTGAAGGAGCGCGGGAAGCGGCGGATGGTGAGGATCGGGC
Organism: Streptomyces griseus subsp. griseus; assembly: GCF_000720255.1. GTDB lineage: Bacteria > Actinomycetota > Actinomycetes > Streptomycetales > Streptomycetaceae > Streptomyces > Streptomyces griseus_I. Next base: position 24,263 of record NZ_JOJE01000059.1, read on the forward strand.
CGGTCAGCGACAGCGGCGGAATGATGACATTGACGCGCTCACCGGACGGGAGCCGGGCGTCGACCATCGGGTTCGACTCGTCGACGCGGCGGTTGACCGTCGAGACGATGCGCTCGATGGTCTGCATGAGCTGGTCGTGGGAGGCGAAGCGGAGCGGCAGCTGCTCGACGCGGCCCGCCCGTTCCACGAAGATCGCGTCCGGTCCGTTCACCATGATCTCGGTGATCGACGCGTCTTCGAGGAGCGGCTCCAGGATGCCGAGGCCCAGTGCCTCGTCGACCACCCGGCGGATCAGCTGGGAGCGCTCCACCGTCGACAGGACCGGGCCTTCACGGCTGATGATGTGCCCGAGCACCCGCTCCAGCCGCGCCCTGCGCTCGGCTGCGGCCAGCGAGCTCATCTCCGCGAGGTCGATCTCCTCGAGGAGCTTGGCCCGGTAGGAGGCGACCAGGTGGCCGTCCTCGCCCCGGCTGCCGTGCTCCTCGGGGGAGTTGATGCGTGCCCGCAGGCTCATGGGGTCGACGCTCCTCGTGGCTCGTGGTCGATCGGCATGGTGGCGGTCTTCACGGCGGGGTCGAAGTCCCAGATGAGGACGACGGAGGGGATCTGGACGGTGGCGGTGACCTTCACCTCGTCGCCGCCGGGCTCGGGCGAGCAGCTGACGGAGATCCAGTCGCTGACCGCGGCCTGGCAGCCCTGCTGTGCGCTCCCCCCGAGCGAGGCAGCCCGCGCCCCCGCCCGCGCCGCCGTACCCGCCTGTTGTGCGGCGTACGCGATGATGCCCAGCTGGATCCCGGCCAGCGCGACCAGCATGAGGATGGGGACGAACCCGAGGTACTCGATGGCGACCTGGCCGCGGTCGCGCCGCCGGCACCGGCGCCCTTCACCGTCGTACGACATCTCAGCGCTTCGCCTCCTCCACGGCACCGGCGTGGCCCGTCGCCTTGAACGGGAAGGAGATATTGCCCGGGAAGAGGACCGGGACCTCGACCGTCACGGTGGCATGCACATAGCCGGTCCCGTCGCAGTCCTCCACCTCTCCTTTCCACGCCCCCGAAAGGTGCTTCAGCCCCGCCGCCTGGCAGGCTCCCTGACGCGCGTCCGGCGACGCCGCCGTCCCCGCCCGCACCGCCTCGTCCGCGGCGTTCCCGGCGAGCGTGTAGGCGTACCCCACGAGCACGCACTGCCACACGAGCACGAGGGTCACGATGATCACCGGGGTCATGCCGAGGAACTCGATGGTGACCTGGCCGCGATCCCCGTGCAGCCGCCTTTTCAAGGCCATGCTCACCCCCCTCCGTCCCGTCGCCGCCGGAAGCCGACCGAGGATCCCCGGCTGCCGCGGTGGCCGGCGCCCTCGCTCGCCTTGACGAGCCCGAGTTCACCGGCGAGACCCCACAGGGCCTGCTTAACGGTGCTCTTGTTGTCGAGAGCGTGGATCCGGCCCGCGTCCACGACACCCTGGAGTTCCTTGAAGTTGGCGGGAACCGTGGTCGAGGCGACTCCGGTGCCGGTGATCTTGCTGATGAGGGCGGGCTGGATCTCCGTACCGCGGGTGTGGCGGTTGACGACGACCGTGGTCTCCTCGGCCTTGCGGATCTGTAGGCGGTCCCACATGCGGACGGTGCGTTTGGCGCCGCGGACCGCGAGCACGTCGGGGGTGGTGACCAGCAGGGCCGTGTCGGCCATCTCGACGGCGGCGGCGCCGGCACCGCCGAGCTGGGCGCCGCAGTCGACGACCACGACCTCGTAGCGGGAGCGCAGGGCGCTGACGATCTGGCGGGCGGCGCGGTCGGTGACCTCCTCGCCGCGTTCGCCCTCGCCGGGCGCGAGCAGGAGGGCGAGGCCGGTGTCGTGGCGGAAGACGGCGTCGGCGAGGACGCGCGGCGAGATGTCGGTGATGGTGGCGAGGTCGGCGACGGAGCGGCGGAACTGGACGTCCAGGTAGGAGGCGATGTCGCCGGTCTGGAGGTCCATGTCGAGCAGGGCGGTGCCGCGGCCCGACGCCTGGGCGGCGAGGGCGAGCTGGATGGCGGTGAGGGTGGTGCCGACGCCTCCCTTGGCGCCGCTGACCGTGACGACGGTGCCGCCGACGCCGGTGAACACGTCGGCGCCGTGCCCGAGATGGCGCCGGACACCCACCGACCACTGGGCGACGGCCTGGACGCGGTGGGCGAGTTCCTCGTAGCTGAGGGGCAGCGCGACCAGGCCGCGGGCACCGGAGTCCATGGCGGCGGCGAAGAGGCCGGGGCTGGCGTCGGTGGTGACGAGGATGACGCCGACGGCCGGGAAGCGCAGGGCGACCTCGCGGATGAGCTCCAGGGCCGGTACGGGCCCGATCCGCTCGTGGACGACGACGACCTCGGGCAGTTCGTCGACCGACTCGGCGGCGAGGCGCGCGAGGGTGTCGACGAGCTGCGTGGAGTCGACGACCGGGGCCACCGGTTCGGCGTCCGGGAGCTGGCTGAGCAGGGTCGTGATGGAGCGGACGGCGTCCGGGTCGCCGACTGCCGGGAGGATCCTCGTGGGCATGGCGGCCTCTCACTTGTCCTTCGTGAGTTCGTACGTACGGTCCTTGTCCGGCACCGTGCTGTCGCCGCCGGGCGCCACCAGCGCGAGCCGCACCCGCTTGGCGAACGACTCGGCGTACGTGATGCGCTGGGCGTCGAGGGAGGAGAGCGCGAAGGTGATCGGAACGGCATCCGTGGGTTCCCGGGTGCGGTCCTCCGGGTCGGGTTCGAGGGCCTTCAGGTCCCCGACGTCCAGCACTTTGGCGTTTGTTACGATGATCTTGGACTGATCGGGGTCACCCTCCCGATCACCCTCGAAGGTGGCGTACACGTTGACCGTGGATCCCGGCGTGATCTTGCCGGCGACACCGGTCGCCGCATCGATCATGATGGCGACCTCCTGCTGCCCGGGCTGCAGGGCGGGTTGGTCCACCATCATGTCGCTCTGCAGCAGGGAGCCCTGCTGCAGCTTAGTCACCGCGATCTTCCCCCGGATCTCGGCGAGGTCCGTGACCGCGTTGGCGGACAGCCAGCGCTTGGGCATCTCTATCTTCTCGAACTGCCCCGCCGTGAGGGCGGTGTACGGCGGCACGTCGCTCTTCAGCTGGTAGGCGGCGACCTCGGGGCCGACCTTGGACTTCACGTCGCTGATGACGGAGAGCACGCCGGCGAACGCGCCGATCGCGCACAACACCGACAGGATCAGAAGAATCACGCCGCGGCGCTGACGGGAGTTCATGAAACCGTGCAACCTCGTTGGGGGTCGGGTCGGGCGGGCGGGGGGCAAGAGGAGGAGTCGGGCCGGTCAGCCGGCGCGGGTCTGACCGTCGTACAGCTGAATGTCGTACCCGGGTGAGGCACCCTCGTACACGGGCGGTGTCGCGGAGCAGAACACGCAGCGGTCCCCTATGACGTCGACGCCGCACCAGTGGCAGACGGTCTGCCGCACGGACGTGACGAGTTGGTAGAGCACCGACAGGTCGGGCAGATAGGCGCAGAACTCGATCAGCTTGCCGGTCCCCCACCAGTCGGCGGACTCGGCGGGCAGCGGTACCTCGCGCATCCCCTGCGCGTGCCAGGCGGGGGCCAGGGTGGCGGTGACCCAGTCGGACTGGAGCTGCCCCTTGGCGACGAGGAGTGAGGTGTCGAAGTCGGGGCCGGTGAGGCGGGCTTCGGGCCCGATCTTCACCAACTGCGGCTGCGGATGGGCGACCACGCCGAAGAGGCTGCCCGGCATCCATGACCGGGCGTGCGACTTGAGGTTCACCGGGACGCGGTCGAGGCGGGCGACGGAACCGAGCAGCGCCCCGGCGTGGATGTAGTGGGTCAGCAGCCGCCCGGCCGAGGCGAGCACGCCCGGGCTGAGGTCGCAGGAGGCGAGCTGGCGCAGCTGACGGACGAGCACGGCGAGTCCGAGAGGCGGTAACTCCGGCCGGAACAGGGCGATCCGGTCACTCTCGAGCAGCGACCGCACGGTGTACAACCGCCGCTCCACCGCGGCCGGTACGGCCCCCGAGTACGCGACGACGACATGTCCGTGCTGCTCGATGACGGCCTGGAGCACGCCGACCGCCCGGTCGAGCGGCACGCTGGCGAAGTCGTCGAGCACGACGGCGGGCAGGGTCCGCTCGTCCTGCGGTGGCAGCGCCATGTCGGCACTGGTCACGGCAATGGCAGTTGGCACGCGCAGCTCCCCTATCCCCGCCCGTCGGCGCGGCGGGAGTTACTCCGGAGCACCGAGGTGACTTCATTGCGTGACTACCTCAGCACTGTATCCACGCGCCTGTGACCGGAGAACAGCGTTTGCGCAGCCGGTAGGCAATTGACATCGCCCAAGTCGCGGCAAAGCGGGGCAGGTTACGCACACGGATTCTCCACATCCGGTGCCCTTGACACTTCGATTGGTCTGGACCAAGTTGTGGACCTCTGACCTCCCACTCCCCCACGGAGGCACCATGCACCGCGCACGACTCGTCAGTGCGACTGTTGCCGCCGCGCTCTGCCTGTTACTCCCCGGCCGGGCATCCGCGGCGGACATCGACGACTTCAACGACATCAACAACGTCGAGAACGCCGGCTTCGAGTCCGGTCTGAGCGACTGGACGTGCTCGGCGGGCAGCGGTACGGCGGTGTCGTCGCCGACGCATTCGGGCACCGGGGCATTGCGAGCGACCCCGGCCGGCCAGGACAACGCCCGCTGCGCCCAGACGGTGGCGGTACGGCCGAACTCGACGTACACGCTGAGCGCGTGGGTGCGGGGCGGGTACGCGTACCTGGGCGCGACCGGCACGGGGACGACGGACGTGTCGACGTGGACGCCGGATTCGTCGTCCTGGAAGCAGGTGTCGACGACGTTCACGACGGGCGCGTCGACGGCGTCGGTGACGATCTACACGCACGGGTGGTACGGCCAGGCGGCGTATTACGCGGACGACGTGTCGGTGTACGGCCCGGACGGTGGCGGGGGCGGCGACCCGGAGCCGACGGTTCCGGGGACGCCCGGCGGCCTGACGGTCTCGGGCGCCACCTCCTCGTCGGTGTCGCTGGCGTGGAACGCGGTGTCGGGGGCGACGGTCTACAACATCTACCGCTCCGGCACGAAGGTGACGGCGGTGACGGGCACCTCGGCGACGGTGACCGGCCTCGCCGCCTCGACGTCGTACTCCTTCCAGGTCACGGCGACGAACGCGGCGGGCGAGTCGGGGAAGTCGGCGACGGTGACGGGCCGGACCACCTCTTCTTCGGGTGGCGGCACGGGCCTGCCCAAGCACGCGGTCACCGGGTACTGGCAGAACTTCAACAACGGCGCGACCGTCCAACGGATCTCGGACGTCCCGTCGGCGTACGACATCATCGCGGTGGCCTTCGCGGACGCGACCTCCACCCCGGGCGCGGTGACGTTCACCCTGGACTCGGCGGGCCTGGGTGGCTACACGGTCGACCAGTTCAAGGCGGACGTGAGGGCGAAGCAGGCGGCCGGCAAGAAGGTCATCGTCTCGGTGGGCGGCGAGCGCGGCACGGTGTCGGTGAACGACCCGACGTCGGCGACGAACTTCGCGAACTCGGTGTACGCCCTGATGCAGGCGTACGGCTTCGACGGCGTCGACATCGACCTGGAGAACGGGCTGAACGCGACGTACATGACGCAGGCACTGCGCTCACTGGCGGCGAAGGCCGGCCCCTCCCTGATCCTGACGATGGCACCGCAGACGATCGACATGCAGTCGACGTCGAATACTTACTTCCAGACGGCATTGCAGGTGAAGGACATCCTGACGGTCGTCAACATGCAGTACTACAACAGCGGCTCCATGCTGGGCTGCGACGGAAAGGTCTACAGCCAGGGCTCGGTGGACTTCCTCACGGCCCTGGCCTGCATCCAGTTGGAGGGCGGGCTGTCCCCGTCCCAGGTGGGGCTGGGGGTGCCGGCGTCGACGCGGGGTGCGGGCAGCGGCTATGTGTCGCCTTCGGTGGTGAACGCGGCGCTGGACTGCCTGACGAAGGGGACGGGGTGCGGGTCGTTCAGGCCGGCGCGGACTTATCCGGAGTTGCGGGGGGCTATGACGTGGTCGACTAATTGGGATGCGGCTGCGGGGAGTGCTTGGTCGAACGCGGTGGGGGCGCATGTGCGGGGGTTGCCGTAAGCAGGCAGACATGCGCTACGTCCAATTCGCGCCCCCTTCACAGCAATTCTGAGGGCCCTAGTCGATCTCGAACTGCACCTGGCGGACAGCGTTCATCGCTTCGTGGGCGATCCTACGCAGGTCACTCCGTGCTTGGGAGCCGGTTACTGCAGCCTCTGTCCACTCATCGGAGGCTGCAGTCGCCATCTCAGCAATAGCTTCATCCACCGAACGCACCGCCTCGCCAACTGAGCGAGGTATCAGCCCTTCGTCAACCACGCCGGAGACGACGCGGAACGCATCACGGTGAAATGCCTCTTCGACGGTCGGGCCGCCCCCCTCGAAGCGGCCGAGCACCTCTAGACCGCATCCTCGAAGGCGAAAAGAAATATCCGAACCCATCAAGCATCCCACCTGCCTGTTCCGTACAGAAGAAATCGTGATCCCCGCCAGGCTTGTTCAACACCCGGTAGCGCCCAGACGTATCACTCTCAACGGCCACCCGCCCACTTTTCGTGCAACTGGTGCGCATTCAGGGTGTATCTCGAGGCAACAACTGCAATGCATCCTCCTGACTAACCTCAAGTAGAGCCTCTTGGGTATAGTTTTGAATATCTCCCAGGTATGGCTGCAGACTTGAATGACTGACACAGAATGTTACGTGTCCCGTCATAATGTCACCAGACAACCCTCCTTCCGACATGGAAACATAACCCATGATCTTCTCCTCGCCTGTGAGCGCGGCGCGAAGTGCCAGACAGGCGTAAGCCAGCGAACGCCGAAGGAGCCGATCCACCCTGCCCGGCCCTTGAGACGGAAGGTCATAATCCATCATCCCCCGGCCATTAACCGTGGCCTCGTAATGCGTGACGTCCTCAAAGGTATCGAAAGAAGAACCGCTATACCCGGCATATAGCGCCACGAGCAGGAGGGCTCCCCCTTCCCCTACAATCCAGCCATCCTGGACAATCGCACGATATGATGCCGGAACATCATCGCCCCGGACCTGCGGCAGAACACCCCCGGTCAATTCCGTCATCTTCACATTCATTCTCATGGTCAGCCTTCCCGCGTGCAGCCACTTGGTCGGGTGCATCGCGAACTTCTCGCGGAAGGTGTCGGCGGCCTCGCCCTTCCAATGCGAGGAGTCCAGCGTCCGCATACCGTCGCCGACCTTGTCGAACGCCTTGCGGGAGTCCTTCAAGTGCGCGGCCGACGCACGGATCGTGCCCGGGTTGCCATGGACCAGCTCATTCGCCTGATCAGACTGCCCGAGCTGCTGCTCACCCGGAGTGGCACCCAGATCCGAGGCCAGCTCGTCGCCGAAATCCTCGTGGAGGTCAGCGCCACCAGTTGTACGGGTCACCAGCCGCCTGCAAGTCCTGCACACTGACACATCGGCACTCGCCGGTTACGTTGTTCACCTCAATACAGGTGGGCCCATAGAGCATGTACTTGTCATCCCTGGTCGACAAGTACATGACAGACTGGAAGCCGAAGTAGAAGAAGTCACCTTTTGCTGCCTTATAACGGCCCTCTTCGAACAGGGCGACCTCGTTGTCCCAACCAGCAGATTCCCGCCGGAGAAAATCCGCGGCCAGCCGCTCTGCTTGCCCCTGTGCATACATCAGTTCACGGTGATTGAAAGGATCTACTTCCGAGAATTCCTGCCTACCGACCCATCGACACTCGCCGGTTGCCTTGTGCACCGCGATGGCAGGCGCACCGTAAAGGGCATACCTGTCGTCCCCGGTAGTGAGATACTGGACAGAATTATAGATGAAGTAGAAGAAGTCGCCCTTCTCCCCCTTGCAGCTGTCCTTGTCAACCAGGGCAGCCTCGAGACCCGCGCCGACAGTCTCCTGACGGAGAAAATCCGCGGCCAGCCGCTCTGCTTGCTCCTGCGTATACATCAGTTCACCCTCAGCAGACCGGGCCACCTGTCCCTTCCGGCGATTGAAAGGGTCCACTGCGAGTGATTCCTGGACGCTGAGCAATCGACATTCGCCAGTCACACTATGTACCGAAATTTGACAAGGTCCGTAGAGGAAGTACTGGGAGTTTCTGGTCGTGACGTACTTCACCGACTGAAAAGCGAAGTAAAAGAAATCACCCTTCTTCGCCTTGCACTCATCCTCTTCGAAAAGGGTAACTTCATTGTCCCAGTCGGCTGACAACTGCCGGAGAAAATCCGCCGCCAGGCGCTCCGATTGCTCCATCGTGTACATCAGTTCACCCTCATCAATTTGAACGCCCTGAAGGCCATAGGATCGACGAATCCCGAACGCTTACGGAAGTCCTTCAGATGCGCGGCCGACGCCCGGATCGTGCCCGGATTGCCATGGACCAGCTCATTCGCCTGATCAGACTGCCCGAGCTGCTGCTCACCCGGAGTGGCACCCAGATCCGAGGCCAGCTCGTCGCCGAAATCCTCGCGCGGCCTGCCGGAGGTTGAGCGGGCCGGGGATGGGACCGGCCATCGCCTGCGAGGTCATCATGTCGCGGCCCGCGTCCTTCCAGCCCTGCTTGCTGTTCTCCCAAGCCTGGTCGAAGGACTCCTCGCTGTAGTCCGGGTTTCTCATGGAGTCCATGCCGGTGGTGGCGATCTGGCGCCATCCCATCTGCGTGACCTCGTCCTCGGAGGCGTACGGGTTGCCCACCAGGGAGTTGACGCCGATCTTCAGGGCGCCCTCGACGTACTGGTCCGTCTCGTACATCGTGCCCGCCGAGAGGCCGACGTTCTGCGCGAAGACGTTGCCCTCGATCACGAGGTCGCGTACGCCCCACTCCCAGCGCTCGCAGAACGACTTGAAGGCCGAGGTCAGCCCTTCGTGCCCCAACTCCAGCCCCGACAGGGCGAGATCCTCGAAGCCACGGCCGGAACCGGCCATGCTGTCGATGCCCAGCTCCTTCAGCTCGGAGAGGGTCATCGTGATGCCCTGCGCGATGGCCTCGAGGCCGACCGCCTGGAGGTCCTTGCCGCCGCCGCTGCCCCTGGCGTGCATTTCACCGCTCATCGCGGTCCTCCCCGTCCACCGTCTCCGCGTCCACCGCGGCCGCGTCCGGCACGATCCCCGTCACCGGCGGGAACAGCACGCCGTCCCCGTCGCTGCCCACGTCCAGCGCCACCCCGGTCGGCACGCCCGTCGCCGGGACACCGGCGTCCAGCAGCCGCGCTCCCAGCACGCGCCGGTACTCCCACGCCCTCTCGCCTTCGCCCCTCGCGATCGCGAACCTGGCCAGCGCCGACTCGTCCGAGAAGGCCTAGATCCAGCGGATACCGCCGTAGTCCCCGACCAGGGGGGCCTCGTCCGTGTCGAGCGGCACGAGTACGGGCGTACGGCGGAACTCGCCGAGCAGCGCGCCGAATTCCCGGCGGGCGCGGGCGATGTCTTCCGGGGCGGCCGGGGCGGGGGCCGTGGCCATCGAGGGCTGCTCGGGGGGTTCCGGCGCGGGGGCGGACGTCGGTGATGCGGTGCCGCCGAGCGGGGTCTCGCCGTCCGCGGCGACCGGCTCGGCCATCTCCACGTAGTCGTCCAGCCGCGACCTGCGTCCACGTTCCTGCGGGCCGCTGCCCCCCTGATCAGCCATGCCCGAAATCATCACATCGGCGTGTTGCGGAACGCAACGCGGGGTTCGCGTCCACCGGTTCTCGTCATTCGCGGATCTGTGCCGACGTGCGAGCGGTGACAGACGTAGGCCGGAAGGAGTGCGGCGCAGAACCGGCATAATTGCACTCCCGCACCTCCGTGAAGGACAGAACACCGCATGTCATTCGGTCCGCCACCTGCCAGTCTCGGGCCCGTCAACCCGCCTGTCTGGACACCTCCCACGGAGATCGAGCAGGCGCTGTTCGAGGCCAGATCTCGGGACGACTGGGGGACTTACTTCCAGACGCTCGCGCAGAGCAGGCTGTACTTCCAGATCCGGCGGGACAGGACCGACATCGAGCCGGACAAGACGTTCCCTGTGTTCGAGCGCGATCTACGGACCGGCGGTGCGGTATGGGCGGTGTTCACCGCGGGGATGCTTCCGGCTCCGGAACCGGGCCGGGTCTTCGACTGCAGGTCCCTGAGATGGTTTGCCCGGGTGTGGGAGCCAACCGATCCGCCGTTGATCGTGGTCAATCCCGGCAGCCCGTGTGAGGCTTTCCTCCCCTCCGCCCCGCCGCATTCCGCAGGGTGGGCCCAGTACTCCCGAAGCGAAAGCGACCCCACCCCCTCCCTGTGCCTGCGCACCCTCAGAGTCGGTGGCCCGCTTCACGGTCCGGTCGCCCATGGACTCGCCTGCGGGGCCCTTCTCTGCGTCAACAACGGTTCCTTGTGGAACGCCATGGCGTGGCACGGCACCGGTTACCGAAGGGAACGCACACGCCTGCGTGAGTGGTGGGGCATCACCACCCGTGACGAGTGGCTGACCGCTCTGAAGGACCTCCAGGAATGTGAGTCGCACAGCGGTGTATGGCAGTTCGTGCTCCAGTTGCGCCGCACCATCGCCCGTGACTTCGGCGGTCATGTCGACGCCGGTTACTGGCGACAGGCCGCCGCCAACGTCATCCGGGCCAACTCCGCCGGCTCGGTCGTGATCACCGAGGACGGCGCCACCCAGACCGAGCCGCGGCCCGAGTCCGAGACGGAGGCGCGGATCGAAGGTGTGCAGCGGCTGATCGGACGTATCACGCGTTACGAGGCCCGGATGCGCGCCGACGGAGTGCTCGACGAGGGCGGGTACGTCAGCTCCGTCGATGCCTGGGATCTCGGGCGGGCCTCGAAGATGGCGCGGTGGGGGCTCGGCGCCCGGTTCGGGACGCTGCAGGAAGCCGAGTCCGCCGTGGTTCAGGCCGGGCGGACCGCGGCGCGCTCGTACCGGTCCTGGCAGGATTTCTCCGCCGGCTACATCCTCGGGCGGTGTCTGCACTTCGACGAGGAGGAATTCGGGGAGTGGTACACCGACATGGTCGCCGCCCACCGCATCCTGATGACCGACCCCGGCAGCCCATGGCTCAACATCCCCTTCCGGTAGGGCTTTCGGAGGAGCACGCTCCGGGAGCGGTGTGGAAGCCGAGCTTGCGGCTGACCAGCAGTGAGATGTCGATCAGGCGGGCTTGCTCGACGGGAGGGGCCCGGTGGGCCAGGTGGGGAAATGCCCTCGCTGTAGATGGCCGAGTCGGCCTCCCCCCAGCTCACGGAAGAATCCGACGAACCGCATGGTCAGCCCATCGGGCGGTAATACCCCAGCACCGCCGCCAGCTGGGCGAACCACTGCCCCAGTTGCTCCCTCGGCTTCGCGGTGACCACGCATTCGTAGAATCTGCCGTCCACGTGGACGACGGCCATCATGAGGGCCTTGCCGTTGGGGCTTGCCTTGAAGTGGACGCTGCGGATCTCGTGCCAGGGGAACTCTGCGGTGACGTCGTGGTCTTCGAAGGCGACGCCTGAGGGATCGACGACGATGGAGTTGTGGCGATCGACTGCCAGGAACTCCGGGCCTGAGGGGGCCGGGGCCGTCGGCTGGGGTGCCGGGTACGCGTACTGCGGGGGTGGGGGGCCGAAGCCCGGAGGGGGCGGGGGCTGGTGGCCGTACGGCGGATGAGTCATGGGTGATCGGCCCCCGGTCGCTCGCGTGCGTGTGTACGGGAACTTACCG
>NZ_JOJE01000060.1 GCF_000720255.1 Streptomyces griseus subsp. griseus
CCGCGACCGCGCATCGCCGGTTCACCGCGTGGACCCGGGCGGGACTGTGGCGTCGGCTCCACCGGGCGGTCCTGGACGAACTCGGTGCGCGGGGCGAGCTGGACTGGGCCTCGGCGATCGTCGATGCCGCCTCGGTCCGGGCCAAAAGGGGGGCACGCTGACCGGGCCGAACCCGGTCGATCGCGGCAAGAAGGGCAGCAAGCTGCATGTGCTGTCCGAGGCCCAGGGCATCCCGCTGGCCGTCGCGGTGTCCGGTGCGAACACCCACGACAGCCTGGCTCTGAAGCCGCTGATCCGCGGTATACCCGCCGTCCTCCTCCGCCGAACACCTCACCTGGCTGCGCGAGCGAGGGCTCGTCCCGCGCATCGCGCGTCCCGGGATCGAACCGAGCGAGCGGCTCGGCCGGCATTGTCCCATAAATGATCTACGGCGTGCTGGCTAACCTGCTCGTCTTCTCGGTCACCCGGCGAGGGCAAGGTTGTGCAGGCGGGCGATACCGAGCATGGCGTGGTGGACGCCATCGCCTTTGAGACGGCAGTCGCGCAGGATCTTCCAGGTCTTCATGCGGGCGAAGGCGTGCTCGACGCGGGCGCGGACTTTGCGGTGGGAAGCGTTGTGTTCCTCCTTCCAGGCGGGGAGTTCGCTCTGGCCCTTCCCTCGGCGGTGTGGGATGACCAGACCGGTGCCCCGGTAGCCTCCGTCCGCGATGACGGTGGTCGTACCGACGGCGGCTTTGGCCCCGGACAGTTCCCATGCCCTGCAGTCGTTGCGGTTGCCGGGCAGAGGCCGGCCGACAGCGACGACCAGGCGGGTGTCGGCGTCGATGACGACCTGGTGGTTGGTGGAATACCGGTAGTTTTTCGATTGCTCGGCGATGGTGTGATCGCGAGTGGGCACCAGGGTTCCGTCCACGATCAGTACGGCGTCCTTGCGGAACCGCTTGCGCTGCTGGAGCGCGAGCGAAGGGCCGAGGTGGTCGATGATGCGGTCGGCGGCCGACGTCGATACCCCGAACAGCGGTGCCAACTGGCGCAGCGTGAAAGGCTCCGACGCCGTGATCACACCAGACACGACAAGATCATGTCACCCGAGTCCGGCAGGTTCCTTATCTCCAGGGCCCGGTGTCCGACCCTCGACCTACGATGCCGGGATGCAGCCACACTTCACCGGAACTGCCCTGATCACCGACGATGTCCCGGCCCTCGCCGCCTTCTATGCCGCGGTCCTGGACGCAGATGTCGAAGGGAGCGACCCCTTCGCCCTGGTGACAGTCCCCGGTGCCGTCCTGTCGTTTTTCTCCGCACAGGGCATGGAGTCGATGGTGCCTGGATCGATGGCCGCCGCTGCGAGCGGAGGCTTCACCCTGGAGTTCCAGGTCGCCGACGTGGACGCACGCCACGAACGGCTGCGGGCTCGGGGCATCGAGATCCTCAAGCCGCCGACAACCCAGCCCTGGGGACGCCGCTCGGTGTGGCTGCGTGACCCGGACGGCAACATCGTCAACCTCTACCAGGACGCGTGACGACCGGTTCCTTGCACCTCGGCTCGCTCATTGCGGGACAGCCTTCAGCCTGAGCCCACAGCGCGCACCCCATCGAGTGATTTCGCCCCGACAACCGACGCACGCTCCCCGCGCGGCCTCCCTCCCCGGGAAACGGTGGGCCGGTACCGCCCGCCGAGTCCTGGAGCCCGCGCCGTGTCCTCGACCGCCCCCGAAACCGCCCGCAGCGGCCTCGTCCCGGGCACCCGGAGGCGCCCGGGCAGCCCCGAGCCGGGCCTCGCCCCGCCGACCCTGCGCCGCGCGGCCCCCGCCCTGCTGGCCTACACCTGCGTACGCGCCGCGGGCCTCCTCGTCCTCGCGGTCTGGGCGCACCGCAAGCACCACGGCGTCTGGCCTCTCCTGGCGACACGGTGGGACGCCGACTGGTACCTCGGTATCGCCGACCACGGGTACGCCCGCACGCTGGGCACCGCGTACGACGCCAACAACCTGGCCTTCTTCCCGCTGCATCCGGTGCTGGTGAAGGCGGTCGCGGCCGTCACCCCCGGCTCGCGCGCGACCGTCGGCCTGTGCCTCGCCGTCGTGGCCTCGGTGCTGGCGGCCTGGGGGATCTTCGCCGTCGCCGACCGTCTGCACGGCCGACGCGTCGGCGTCCTGCTCACCGTGCTGTGGGCGACGCTCCCGGTCGGTCTGGTGCAGTGGATGGGCTACACGGAGTCCCTCTTCACGGCCTTCGCCGCCTGGGCGCTGTACGCCGTTCTGACCGGCCGCTGGCTGTGGGCGGGCACCCTGGCCGCACTGGCCGGCCTGACCCGCCCGACCGGCATCGCACTGGCCGTCGCGGTCACCGTCACCGCCCTGCCGTCCCTGCGCGTCCGGCCCTCGGCGCTCGTCGCCGCCGTCCTCGCCCCGCTCGGCTGGTGCGCCTACGTCGGCTGGGTGGGCCTCAGACTGGGCCGCTGGGACGGGTACTTCGCCGTACAGCGCCTCTGGCACAACGAGTGGGACGGCGGCCGCGAGACCCTGCGCCGGATGCGGGAGTTGCTGGCGTACGACTCGACGCCCGAGCTGTTCCTGGTGCTGGTCACCCTGACGCTGATCGGGTCCGTGGTCCTCTACGGCCTCGCCGTGGCCGACCGGCAGCCGCTCCCGCTGCTCGTCTTCACGGGCGTCCTGCTGGCGATCGTCCTGGGCAGCGGCGGTGTGTACTTCCCCCGCGCCCGCTTTCTCCTCCCCGCCTTCCCGCTCCTCCTCCCTCTCGCCCGCCACCTGTCCCACTCCTCCCCCCGCTACCGCCTCCTCGCCCTGACAGCGGCCGTGACGGGGTCGGCGTACTGCGGCGCGTACATGGCGCTGGTCTGGCCGAGCGCGCCCTGAACCGGCCTGCGCAGGCGCCTGCGCCCTGCAGGTTCACGCAGGCCCACACACGCCTAGGGAAGGAGTACCAGCGCCGCCGCCCACGCCACCGCGACCACCACGGCGAGCGGCCACAACGCCCGCCCCCGCCGCCGCTCGTCGCTCTCGTCGGCCGGCCGGGCCGAGGGCTCGTGCCACATCGCGGCGATCTCGGCGGCCGTCCGCTCGTGCGGATGCAGCAGGCCGGCCCGCCGCTCCAGCCACCGCCAGCGGGCCGAGGGCACCGTCCATTCGTCGAAGGACGCCCGGTGGCTATCGATCTTCAGGCTGCTCCCCTTGGCGAGGACGACCCTGATGTGGTCCCAGGCGACGTGCCGGGTCCGGCGCAGCCCGCTGATCCACAGGCCGGTGCTGTCCGCGGTGACGCGCCAGGCGAGCAGGTTCGGCAGCATGAACACGGCGATGACGCCACCGACGACGCCGGGGACGTAGCGCCAGAGGCCGGTCTCGCCACCGACGAGGACGGCGCACCACAGCAGGGCCAGCGCGGCGAAGAGCCGGTCGGCCCACCCGGCACGCCAGTGCCGCACGGGCACGGGCCGGGCGTCGCGCGGCACTGCGGCGACGGCGGCCGCGGCCGCCAGCCGCAGCTCCTCCTGCCTGGCCTCCCCCACGGCGGTCTGCTTCTCGCGGGCGGTCCACTGCCGTACGAAACCGTCGGACAGGGGACGTACGGGTCCGGTCGACCGCTCCACAACGGGCGGCTCGTCCGGCTCCTCGGCGGCGCCGACCAGCAGGACCTCCGCGCCGTCGTACGGCAGCCCGTAGAGGACCGCCTCGCGCAGGGGCCCGGGGGTGTCGTCGTCGAGCCGGTCGAGGAACTCGGCCAGTTCCTTCTCGTCGGCCTCAGGATCGTCCGACTGGTCGGAGTCCTCGTCGACCTCCGCGGTCGCGACGGTGAACAGGGGCCGCAGGCCCGCCGTGTCGTCGGCCGCGTACACCTCGGCGTCGACGTCGGAGTTCTCCCGCACCAGCACCCGCAGCACGGGCACGGGCGCCCGGCGCAGGGCCGCGGCGCGGCGATGGGCCAGAGCGGAGGAAAGGGCGACGGTGACACCGAGCCCGACCACGTACCAACCGATCACGGGAGCCGACCAGCGGCCCTCCTCGCCGTCCCAGAGCCCCGCGGTGGCGACCAGTACGACACCGGCGACGACCAGGCCGCATCCGACCACGCCGAGCAGCTTCCCGCGCGGCACGGGGCCTCGCGCGTTCGGCGGTCCGGCCGTCACGCCCCCGGTGGCCGCCCTCGCCGCCTCCCGCTGCCGCTTCCGCGCGGCCAGTCGCAGCTCGGCGGTCACCCACAGCAGCGCCGACGCCAGGACGAGCCCCAGGGCCCCCGCCCATGGCAGCGCACCGCCGTACACAAGCACCAGAGCGATCACCACCGGCGCCGAGACCCGCACAGCCTCGGGCCGCGCCGCCCCCCAGACGAGTTGCAGCGCGCAGAGCGCGGCGACCCAGGCGGGCAGCGCGGTGTATCCGGCCAGGAGCCCGGCGCCCCCCGCGGCGAGCAGCAGCACCGTCACCAGGGCCGACGTCCGCAACCGCACCGGCACCCACCGCGCCGGCAACGCCTGCGTCCAGCGCCGCGCCTGCTCCGAGCTCCAGGGCAGACATCCGTCGGGTATGGCGGACACCGGCAACGGCAAGGGCTCTCCGGAAGCCGTACTCATGGGTGACTTTTCCTCTCCGCCCACGCCGAGCGCCCCTCCCAGGGGGCCGCGGGGACCCGTGCGATCAACCACAACAAACCGGTCAGCCGACCACGAACCTCAGCCGCCGCGGACCACACTCACCCCACTGCCAGCAAGATCCCCAGCAACACCGCCCCCGCCACCGCGGGCGCCACGACCTCCCAGGCCCACCTGACGGTCACCTCTCCCTGCGCGCTCTCCTCCTTCTCCCGCGCTTCCCTGAGCTCACGCAGGTCGTCCATGACCTTGTCGGTCTCGGCGCGCGCCGGCCCGTCCGGATCGGACTGGGCGCGGCCGCCACCCGAGAAGCCGCCCAGCGGTCCGCCGAAGCCGCCGCCCGACCGCCCGCCGAGTCCTGCGCGGCCACCGTCACCGGCCGCCACCCGGGCCTGCCGGCGTGCCGCCTTCTTGCGGGCCCGCAGCGAGACGGGGATGGCCCAGAGCTGGTACTTGGTCCCGGAGGTGGCGACGACCTCGTTGGAGTAGCCGGAGCGCAGCGAGGCGACCTGCCCCCACGGCACCACGATCACGCGGAACGGGTTGCGGATGCGCAGCCGGTCCTCGTTGGCGAGGACGGCGGGCCGCAGCGTGAAGGCGACCACCAGCGGTACGAGCAGGATCAGCGTGGCGAGCGCCAGCCACGGCGTGCGGCCGCGCCCCGCGACGATGGCGTCGATGCCGAGCCAGCCCACGATGGCGAGGAGCAGCACACCGCCGGCGATGCCCGCGGGCGACCGGTAGATCCGGTCCTTGGAGAGGGGCGCCGGGGGCTGCGGAGCGGGAGACGGGTCGTCGGGGGTCGTCATGGTCCTGATTCTGCACGACGAGGTGGAGGGCGCTCATGCGTGGTGGCACACGCGGGACGAGCACCCGGGGGTATACAGCCGCTACGCGCGTAGATATGCTCGTCTGGTGACCATGCCCACCAATGCCCCCTCCGCAGCACACGCCCTGGCGGACGTCACCGCGTCCGACAGCTCACTGCGCCGCTTCCTCCACGGGCTGCCCGGCGTCGACGCGGTCGGCCTGGAGGCGCGCGCCGCCTCCCTCGGCACCCGTTCCATCAAGACGACCGCCAAGGCCTACGCCATCGACCTGGCCATCTCGATGGTCGACCTGACGACGCTGGAAGGCGCGGACACCCCGGGCAAGGTCCGGGCGCTCGGCGCCAAGGCGGTCCACCCCGACCCCACCGACCGTACGACTCCGGCCACCGCCGCGGTCTGCGTCTACCCCGACATGGTGGCCGCCGCCAAGGAGGCCGTCGCGGGGTCGAGCGTGAAGGTCGCCTCGGTCGCCACCTCCTTCCCGGCGGGCCGCGCCGCCCTCGACGTGAAGCTGTCCGACGTGCGTGACGCCGTCGCCGCGGGCGCCGACGAGATCGACATGGTCATCGACCGCGGGGCGTTCCTCGCGGGGCGGTACGCGAAGGTGTACGACGAGATCGTCGCCGTGCGCGAGGCCTGCGGCACGGGCGCCCGGCTGAAGGTCATCTTCGAGACCGGTGAGCTCTCGACGTACGACAACATCCGCCGCGCCAGCTGGCTCGGCATGCTCGCCGGGGCCGACTTCATCAAGACCTCGACCGGCAAGGTGGCCGTGAACGCCACCCCCGCCAACACGCTCCTGATGCTGGAGGCCGTCCGCGACTTCCGTGCCCAGACGGGGGTACAGGTCGGGGTGAAGCCCGCCGGAGGCATCCGCACCAGCAAGGACGCGATCAAGTTCCTCGTCCTGGTCAACGAGACCGTCGGCGAGGACTGGCTGGACAACCACTGGTTCCGCTTCGGCGCCTCCTCGCTCCTCAACGACCTGCTGATGCAGCGCCAGAAGCTGGCCACCGGCCGCTACTCCGGCCCCGACTACGTGACGGTGGACTGATCTACATGGCTTCCGTATTCGAGTACGCACCGGCGCCCGAGTCCCGCTCGATCGTCGACATCGCCCCCTCCTACGGCCTCTTCATCGACGGCGAGTTCGTGGAGGCGGCCGACGGCAAGGTCTTCAAGACCGTCTCGCCCTCGTCGGAGGAGGTCCTCTCCGAGATCGCCCAGGCCGGCGCCGAGGACGTCGACCGCGCGGTCAAGGCGGCCCGCAGGGCCTTCGAGAAGTGGTCGGCGCTGCCCGGCGCCGAGCGCGCCAAGTACCTGTTCCGCATCGCCCGGATCATCCAGGAGCGCAGCCGCGAGCTCGCCGTCCTCGAAACCCTGGACAACGGCAAGCCCATCAAGGAGACCCGCGACGCCGACCTCCCCCTGGTCGCCGCGCACTTCTTCTACTACGCGGGCTGGGCGGACAAGCTCGACCACGCGGGCTTCGGGCTGAACCCGAAGCCGCTCGGCGTGGCCGGCCAGGTCATCCCCTGGAACTTCCCGCTGCTGATGCTGGCGTGGAAGATCGCCCCGGCGCTGGCCACCGGCAACACGGTCGTCCTGAAGCCCGCCGAGACGACCCCCCTCTCGGCTCTGTTCTTCGCCGACATCTGCCGCCAGGCGGGCCTGCCCAAGGGCGTCGTCAACATCCTCCCGGGCTACGGCGACACGGGCGCCGCGCTCGTCGCGCACCCGGACGTCGACAAGGTCGCCTTCACCGGCTCCACGGCCGTAGGCAAGGAGATCGCCCGCACGGTCGCCGGCAGCCGCAAGAAGCTCACCCTCGAACTGGGCGGCAAGGGCGCGAACATCGTCTTCGACGACGCCCCGATCGACCAGGCCGTCGAGGGCATCGTCAACGGCATCTTCTTCAATCAGGGCCAGGTCTGCTGCGCGGGCTCCCGTCTGCTGGTCCAGGAGTCGATCCAGGACGAGCTGCTGGATTCGCTGAAGCGCCGCCTCTCCACCCTCCGCCTCGGCGACCCCCTCGACAAGAACACCGACATCGGCGCGATCAACTCCGCGGAACAGCTCACCCGCATCACCTCACTCGTCGAGCAGGGCGAGGCGGAGGGCGCCGAGCGCTGGTCCCCGGCCTGCGAACTGCCCACCGCCGGTTACTGGTTCGCCCCGACGCTCTTCACCAACGTCACCCAGGCGCACCGGATCGCCCGCGACGAGATCTTCGGCCCGGTGCTGTCCGTCCTCACCTTCCGCACCCCGGACGAGGCTGTCGCCAAGGCCAACAACACCCCCTACGGACTCTCCGCGGGCATCTGGACGGAGAAGGGCTCCCGCATCCTCGCGGTGGCGAACAAGCTCCGCGCGGGTGTCGTCTGGTCCAACACGTTCAACAAGTTCGACCCGACCTCGCCGTTCGGCGGTTACAAGGAGTCGGGCTTCGGCCGCGAGGGCGGCCGCCACGGCCTGGAGGCGTACCTCGATGTCTGATGCACGACTGTCGGTGTTCAAGACCTACAAGCTGTACGTCGGCGGGAAGTTCCCGCGTTCCGAGAGCGGCCGGGTGTACGAGGTGACCGACGCAAAGGGCAAGTGGCTGGCGAACGCGCCCCTCTCCTCCCGCAAGGACGCCCGGGACGCGGTCGTGGCCGCCCGCAAGGCGTTCGGCGGCTGGGCCGGCGCGACGGCGTACAACCGTGGCCAGGTCCTCTACCGCGTCGCGGAGATGCTGGAGGGCCGCAGGGCGCAGTTCGTCCACGAGGTGGCCGACGCCGAGGGCCTGTCGAAGTCGAAGGCCGCCGAACAGGTGGACGCGACCATCGACCGCTGGGTCTGGTACGCGGGCTGGACCGACAAGATCGCCCAGGTGATCGGCGGCGGCAACCCGGTCGCGGGCCCGTACTTCAACCTCTCCTCACCCGAGCCGACCGGTGTCGTGGCCGTCGTGGCCCCCCAGGAGTCGTCCTTCCTGGGCCTGGTCTCGGTGCTCGCCCCGGTGATCGCCACCGGCAACACGGCGGTCGTCGTCACCTCCGAGAAGTCCCCCCTCCCCGCGCTCTCCCTGGCCGAGGTGCTCGCCACCTCCGACGTGCCCGGCGGTGTCGTCAACGTCCTCTCGGGCGTCACGGCGGAGATCGCGACGCCGCTCGCCGCGCACCAGGACGTCAACGCGATCGACCTCGCGGGCGCCGACGAGGTGCTGGCGAAGGAGCTGGAGATCGCCGCCGCGGACAACCTGAAGCGCGTCCTGCGTCCACAGCCTGTGGACGACTGGTCGGCGACCCCGGGCATCGACCGCATGACGGCCTTCCTGGAGACGAAGACGGTCTGGCACCCGACGGGGTCGCTGGGCGCGTCGGGCTCGTCGTACTGACGGCTTCCTGAAACGAGCGGGCCGTGCCTCCTCTCCGCCCGGAGGAGACACGGCCCTGTCTCGCGCCCGCGTCAGCCGTTCCGGACCGTCGTCCGCCTCAGCGCCGGAATCTCCCCGACGGAATCCGCCTGGGTCACCGGCCCCGTCACGTCCTGGGAGTTCACCGGCCGGAAGTCGGCGACCTCGGTGCCGACGCCGTTGTCGAGGGGGTCGACGCCGGTGCCGGCGAGCGGGTTCGGCTTGAGGTTCTGGGCCGCGCCCGTGACATGGCCGACCGTGTCGGTCACGGCCTGGGCGCCGGCCCCCGGTTCGACCTTGTCGAGCGCGGCCGAACCCGTGCGGACCAGGTCGGCCGCGGGTGCCTCGGCGGCGGCCGCGGTCGTCGCTCCCGCGCCCAACGCCACCCCCGCCGTTGCGAGGGCGACCAGGGCGCGGCGGCGGGTCGAGGTCCGGACAGAGGCGTGTCGGGCCATCACGGTGCCCACTTTCTGCTGCGGAAGGTAATCAGGACGGCACGAAGCGTAGTTGAGGTGTGACGCGGGCTTCAAAGCGGACCCGCGGTGTCGTCGGGGTGGCGTTCATGCCTCACACTGGTGTCCCGTGAGTTCCCATCCGCCCATATCCGCGCGCGTCGTGCTGCTCTGCGGCCCCTCGGGCTCCGGCAAGTCCCTTCTCGCGGCCCGCTCCGGCCTTCCGGTGCTGCGGCTCGACGACTTCTACAAGGAGGGCGACGACCCCACGCTGCCGCTGGTGCTGGGCAGTTCCGACATCGACTGGGACCACCCCGACTCCTGGGACGCGGACACCGCGATCGCCGCGATCGTGGAACTGTGCCGCAGCGGCCGTACGCACGTTCCCGTGTACGACATCTCGTTGAGCGCCCGCACCGGTGAGGAGGGCGTGGACATCGGGCGGACCCCGTTGTTCATCGCGGAGGGCATCTTCGCCGCCGAGATCGTGAACCGCTGCCGTGAACTGGGCGTCCTCGCCGACGCGCTGTGCCTGAGCCGCGGCCCGCTGACGACTTTCCGGCGACGCTTCCTGCGGGACCTGAAGGAGGGCCGCAAGTCGGTGCCGTTCCTGCTGCGGCGCGGCTGGCGCCTGATGCGCGCCGAGCGTTCCATCGTGGCCCGCCAGACGGCGCTGGGCGCGTACGCCTGCGACCGGGACGAGGCGATGGGTCGCCTGGCGGCCGCGGCGGCGGGCCGCTCCACGCGGACGACGCGGACGGCGGCCTGAGCGGGCCCGACCGAAGGGGCCGCACACACGGAAAAGCGGGACTGGACGGACCCCCCGGCCCTCCAGTCCCGCTCCCTATTTCCCCGTGGGTCCCCCGTGTCCCCCCGGTGGGCCCCCGTTTTTACCGCTCCCCCGTTCTACCGCTCCCCCGCGTCCCCCAGCCTCAGGCGACCAGCTCGCCGAAGGCGTTCTCCTCGTCACGGCCGAAGCTGAGGACCTCGTCCTCGCGCAGCCGGCGGAGCGACCGCCAGATGCTGGACTTCACCGTGCCGACACTGATGTCGAGGATCTCCGCGATCTCCGGGTCCGTGCGGCCCTCGTAGTAGCGCAGGACCAGCATGGTGCGCTGGAGTTCGGGCAGCCGGGCCAGCGCCTGCCACAGGACCGCGCGCAGTTCGGTGCCGCGCATCGCGTCCGTGTCGCCGGGCGTCTCCGGCAGTTCCTCGGTCGGGTACTCGTTCAGCTTGCGGCGGCGCCACGCGCTGATGTGCAGGTTGGTCATCGTCCGGCGGAGGTATCCGCCGACCGCGGCCTTGTCGCTGATCCGGTCCCACGCCTTGTACGTCGAGAACAGCGCGCTCTGCAGCAGGTCCTCGGCCTCGAAGCGGTCGCCGGTCAGGTGGTAGGCGGTTGCGTACAGGGAGGCGCGGCGCTCCTGGACGTAGGCGGTGAACTCCGCCTCCGACAGCGAACGACGCTCCCCCGTGTCCTCCCTGTACGCGGCTCCCCCGTGAGCCGCCTCCCCCGTGTGTGCGTCAACCACCGTCATGTACGTGGTGTGCTGACGCCCGGCGCTGCGAGCGCACCCCCGCCCGCTCACAGAGCCGGACTTCTCGGAACCCCGGCCCCCGTTCACGTCGTGGAGGCGAGTGATGACTGCCCTGGTGCTGATGCCGTGCAGCGTGTTCATCTCGCGCCCCCCGTCGTGGACTTCCGGTGTTTCGCCTTGCTTCCTTGCCTGTGCCGAAAATGTTGCCGGGGTCACTTCATCGCCGTGTCCGCCGACTGTCACAGAGCTGTCACAGGGGTCGTCCTGCGTCGCGGCTCCCAGGGTCCGCACAGTCCGGTCACGGAGAAGAACGGTATGGCCACGTAGCCGTACAGGTGTCGCTACCCCGGCCTGCCATGGGCCAGAATGAGCCCGTGCCTTCCCTGTTGCTGATCGAGGACGACGACGCCATCCGTACGGCCCTGGAGCTCTCACTGACGCGCCAGGGGCACCGAGTGGCGACCGCTGCGAGCGGTGAGGACGGTCTGAAGCTGTTGCGTGAGCAGCGGCCGGATCTGATCGTGCTGGACGTGATGCTGCCCGGCATCGACGGCTTCGAGGTGTGCCGTCGCATCCGGCGCACCGACCAGCTGCCGATCATCCTGCTGACCGCGCGCAGCGACGACATCGACGTGGTCGTCGGGCTGGAGTCCGGTGCCGACGACTATGTGGTCAAGCCCGTCCAGGGCCGGGTGCTCGACGCCCGGATCCGGGCCGTGCTGCGGCGCGGCGAGCGGGAGTCGAACGACGCGGCGAGCTTCGGCAGCCTGGTCATCGACCGGGCGGCGATGACGGTGACGAAGAACGGCGAGGACCTCCAGCTGACCCCCACTGAACTGCGGCTGCTCCTTGAACTGAGCCGGCGGCCCGGCCAGGCCCTGTCGCGGCAGCAGCTGCTGCGGCTGGTGTGGGAGCACGACTACCTCGGTGACTCGCGGCTCGTCGACGCGTGCGTGCAGCGGCTGCGCGCCAAGGTCGAGGACGTGCCGTCGTCGCCGACGCTGATCCGTACCGTGCGTGGCGTGGGCTACCGGCTGGACACTCCTCAGTGACACAAGGCAAGCAGGGGGGCCGCGGCTGGTCCGCGGTACGCAAGGGAAAACTGTCACGGCTGCGCCTCACCAGTCTGCGGCTGCGGCTGGTGGTCGTCTTCGGTCTGGTGGCGCTGACCGCCGCCGTCTCCGCGTCCGGGATCGCCTACTGGCTCAACCGGGAGGCGGTGCTCACGCGCACTCAGGGCGCGGTGCTGCGGGACTTCGAGCAGGAGATGCAGAACCGCGCGGGCGCGCTGCCCGAGCGCCCCTCGCAGGACGAGCTCCAGCACACCGCGGGGCAGATGGCCAACAGCAGCCAGCACTTCAGCGTGCTGCTGGTCGCGAAGGACGCCGGCGGCACGACCGTCTACGGCAGCTCCGGGGGCCTGAGCGGCTTCTCGCTCGAGGACGTTCCCAAGACGCTGCGGGACGCCGTGAACAAGAAGCAGGGCGTCACCGACAGCAACAAGTCGCCTTACCACGTGTACTGGCAGCGGGTCGTCGAGGACGGGACGCCGTATCTGGTCGCCGGTACGCGCGTGATCGGCGGCGGGCCGACCGGTTACATGCTGAAGTCGCTGGAGCCGGAGGCGAAGGACCTCAACTCGCTGGCCTGGTCGCTGGGGATCGCCACCGGGCTGGCGCTGATAGGCGCCGCGCTGCTCGCGCAGGCCGCCGCCACGACCGTACTGAAGCCGGTGCACCGCCTGGGGATCGCCGCCCGCCGGCTCGGCGAGGGCAGGCTGGACACCCGGCTCAGGGTCTCCGGCACGGACGAACTGGCCGATCTCTCCCGCACCTTCAACCTGGCCGCCGAGGCGCTGGAGAAGCGGGTGGCGGACATGGCCGCCCGGGACGACGCCTCCCGCCGGTTCGTGGCGGACATGTCGCACGAGCTGCGCACCCCGCTCACCGCCATCACCGCCGTCACGGAGGTGCTGGAGGAGGAGCTGGACTCCGAGGCGGGCAGCATGGATCCGATGATCGAGCCGGCGGTGCGGCTGGTGGTGAGCGAGACCCGGCGGCTGAACGACCTCGTCGAGAACCTGATGGAGGTCACCCGCTTCGACGCGGGAACCGCCCGCCTGGTCCTCGACGACGTGGACATCGCCGACCAGATCACCGCCTGCATCGACGCCCGAGCATGGCTGGACGCGGTGGAGCTGGACGCCGAACGAGGTATCCACTCCCGCCTCGACCCGCGCCGCCTGGACGTCATCCTCGCCAACCTGATCGGCAACGCGCTCAAGCACGGCGGGTCGCCGGTGCGGGTGTCGGTGCGGCTGGAGGACGACCACCTGGTGATCGCGGTGCGCGACCACGGCCCCGGCATCCCCGAGGACGTCCTGCCGCACGTCTTCGACCGCTTCTACAAGGCGAGCGCCTCCCGCCCCCGCTCCGAGGGCAGCGGCCTGGGCCTCTCCATCGCCCTGGAGAACGCCCACATCCACGGCGGCGAGATCACCGCGGCCAACTCCCCCGAGGGCGGCGCGGTGTTCACCCTGCGGCTCCCCCGGGACGCCTCCGAGCTGACGGAGCAGGCCGACAAGGACAAGGAGGACGCCTCGTGACCGTGCGCCGCGTGAACCCGCCCCGCATGACCGTGCGCCGGGTGCTGGCGTTCCCGTTGCTCACCGGGGTCCTCGCCGGGATGCTCGCCGGGTGCGGGATCCGGGCCACGGAGGTGCCCACCGACTTCGGTGCGGCCCCTTCCCGGGCGCGCTGCTCGCTCTCCGAGCCGGAGATCTCGACGCAGGCCTCGCGCGGGGTGCCGGTGCGGGTGTTCCTGCTGTGCGGCTCGTCCCTGGTGGCCGTCGACCGCGCGGTGCGCGTCCCGGACGGCGCGCCGGACACGCAGCGGCGCGTCCTGGTGGCCCAGGGCCTCCTCGACCAGCTCGCCGAGACACCGGAGCCCGCCGAGAAGGAGGCCGGCTACACGACGGACGTCCGCGGCGGCATGTCGGTACGCGGCCCCCGGCCCAAGGACCCGAAGGACACCCTGCGCCTGAGCACCGCGCCCGGCGACCTCACCTCCTACGCCCTGGCGCAGCTCGTCTGCACCTTCTCCGACTCCGCCGCGGCCGAGGGCGACGGCTCCGTCATCCTCGGCGGCCCCGCAGCCGGCCCCCTCCGCCGCTACGAGTGCACCGACGAGGTCCGCACCCGCCCCGGCACGAAGGAGCCCCCGTCCTCGGCGGTCACGGAGGGCTGAGAAAAGAGGGCATGCGCCCCGGAGGTGAACCGAGCCACAAACGGGGGGCTCCGGAACCGGAGGTGCCGGGGGGCGCGTCTTGGGGGTCGTGCAGCGTCAAGGCTCCATCGGCGGCAGCGCCGCGATCCGCATCCGTGTGACAGGGGGTGTCCTCCTGCTCGCACACCTCGTGTTCGTCGCCTGGTTGACGCTGCGGCCGTTGGACGTCCCCTGGGTGATGCCCGCCAACCTGCATCCTTTCGCCGGTATCCGCGCCGACCTCGCGATGGGCCGGTTCGAGGCGGTCCGCCGCATCGGTGCGGGCCTCGCCCTCCTGGCCCCCCTGGGCGTGCTGCTCCCCCTCGCACACGGCAGGACCGCCGTGTCACCTCTCTCCTCCCTGATCCGCACGGTCACCGTGGGGGCCCTGCTGTCCCTGGGCATCGAGCTGCTGCAGACCGGGGTGCCCGGGCAGGTCGCGGACGTCGACTCGGTCCTGCTGAACACCGTGGGCGTGGCCCTGGCACACCTCGCGATCGTGCCCCTGGGCCGCTCCTGGACGCGGCGCAGGGTGGAGCGCCAGGAACGTGCCGTGGTCCGCCAGGACGACACGGCTCAGGGTATGACCCCGACGATTCCCAGGGTCGGTATCGCCCCGTAGAGCGACGGTTCGCCCTCTTCATCTGCGTACGGTGGAAACACCGGAAAAGAGCGCGATTGAGCCGTAGGGGCAAAAGCGCCCCGAAGACGAAAGAGCCAAGAGAAGGAGTCGCAGATGACCGCCCTCGCCCGCCCCACCCAGGGCCGCATGATCGGCGGAGTGTGCGCAGCGCTGGCACGGCGCTTCGGTACCTCCGCGACGACGATGCGGGTGATCTTCCTGGTGTCCTGCCTGCTGCCGGGTCCGCAGTTCCTGCTCTATCTCGCGCTGTGGATCCTGCTGCCCTCGGAGGACAAGGCCCGTACGGCTTGGTGAGCACCCGTACGACAACGCCGTTGGGGCGCTTCCGGCCGGTGCCGGAAGCGCCCCAACGGCGTGCGGTGTCCGTACGGCTCAGCCCAGCGGGATGCCGTTGACGGGCAGGCCGTGGGTGGGCAGGCCCTGACCCGCGGGCAGCCCGCCGATGAGCCCGGCGACCGGCTTGGTCGGACCCTGGGCCAGAGCCGGCTGGGCGGCGTTCAGGCCGGTGCCGAGCGCGCTCTGCCCCTGGGCCAGCGCCTCGCCGGCGCCCGGCAGCGCCTTGGCGGCGTTCCCCGCCGGCAGCGTCTGGGTGACGCCGTTCACGGCCTGGGTGGCGTCCGGGACGGCCGGGGCGGCGACGGCGGCACCCGCGCCGACGGCGGCGAAGGCGGCACCGAGGGCGGCGACACCGAGGGTCTTGGCAGCAGACTGCTTCATAAAATGCGTCCTCGAATGGGATAACGGGGAACCGAGCGGTAATGGACCGTAAACACGCGGGCACGTCCACCGCAAACATCGAAATCCGGACGGATCGTGAAGACCTCTCCGCATTCCGACCCCGGTCAGATCCCCGATCAGCGCTGCGAAGCTTCAGAACCGCTGGTCGAGGCGGTCTGCTGGAACAGCCATTCGGATTTGAGTTCCGCATATCCTGGCTTGATCACGTCATTGATCATCGCCAGTCGTTCGTCGAAAGGAATGAACGCTGATTTCATCGCATTGACGGAGAACCACTGGATGTCGTCGAGCGTGTAACCGAACGCGTCGACAAGGTGCTCGAATTCCCGGCTCATGCTGGTCCCGGACATCAGCCGGTTGTCCGTGTTGACCGTCGCCCGGAAGTGGAGCCGGCGCAGCAGCCCGATGGGGTGCTCGGCGTACGAGGCGGCGGCCCCGGTCTGGAGGTTGGAGCTGGGGCACAGCTCCAACGGGACGCGCTTGTCCCGGACGTAGCCGGCGAGCCGTCCCAGCTTCACCGAGCCGTCCTGGTGGACCTGGATGTCGTCGATGATGCGTACGCCGTGCCCGAGCCGGTCGGCGCCGCACCATTGGAGGGCCTGCCAGATGGAGGGCAGCCCGAACGCCTCGCCGGCGTGGATGGTGAAGTGGTTGTTCTCGCGCTTGAGGTACTCGAAGGCGTCGAGGTGCCGGGTGGGCGGGTAGCCGGCCTCGGCGCCGGCGATGTCGAAGCCGACGACGCCGAGGTCGCGGTAACGGTTGGCGAGTTCGGCGATCTCCAGGGCGCGGGCCGCGTGCCGCATGGCGGTCAGCAGGGCACCGACGCGGATGCGGTGGCCGTTCTCCCTCGCCCGCCGCTCGCCCTCACGGAAGCCCTCGTTGACGGCTTCGACGACCGCTTCGAGGCCGAGCCCGCCCTCCAGGTGCTGTTCGGGGGCGTAGCGCACCTCGGCGTAGACGACGCCGTCCGCGGCGAGGTCCTCGGCGCACTCGGCGGCGACCCGGACGAGCGCGTCGCGGGTCTGCATGACGCCGACCGTGTGCGAGAAGGTCTCCAGATACCGCTCCAGGGAGCCGGAGTCGGCCGCCTCGCGGAACCAGACGCCGAGCGCGGCGGGGTCGGTCTCGGGGAGCTGGGAGTACCCGGTCTCCCGGGCGAGGTCCACGATCGTGGCGGGGCGCAGCCCGCCGTCGAGGTGGTCGTGCAGCAGAACCTTGGGTGCCCGGCGGATCTGGTCCGAGCTCGGGGTGGTTCCCGTCCGGTCAGTCTGGCTCGTCATTTTCGCACTGTAACGCCTACGCGCGTAGACGGCTCGTCACGCGGATCCGTCGATACGTAACGGTGACCCCACGTACTAGTGGCGTACACCGGCACTTCTGACACTGTTCTGTCATGGCACAGCAAGCGATGCCGGCCCGAACGGCCCGGCTGGGGAAGGTGATCGGGCCCGAGCCGACGGCCGTGAGCGGGGTGGTGCTGCTCCTCCCCGGCGGCGAGGAGGCCTCCGACCGCAGACCGTCCCCGATGTTCGCGGCCGCGTCCGTCCGCACGCTCGGGCGCCGCCTGTCCCTGCGGGGGCGCGAGGAGGGTCTGGCGACCCATGTCGTGCACTACCGCTACCGCGGGTGGAACGGAAGCGAGGCGCATCTGGCGCGCGACGCGGCCTGGGCGGCGGACGAGGCCGTACGGCGTTACGGGGACGTGCCGGTGTGCCTGGTCGGTGTCGGCATGGGCGGGCGGGCGGCGCTGCACGCGGGCGGGCACGATGCCGTCAACTCCGTGCTGGCGATTGCTCCCTGGCTGCCCGAGGAGGACGTGGCGGTGGCACCCGAACCGGTGAAACAGCTGGTGGGACGGCGGGTGTTGATCGTGCACGGCACGCATGACGAGCGCACCGACCCGGAGTTGTCGTTCCGGCTGGCGGCGCGGGCGAAGAAGGCGAACCGGGCAGTGTGCCGGTTCGAGGTGCATGCCGACGGGCACGGGCTCCAGCAGTACCGGGACGAGGTGCACGCGCTGGCTGCGGATTTCGTGCTGGGGTGTCTTTTCGGGCGGTCGTTCGCGCGGCCCGTGGAGGATGCGCTGGCTGCTCCGCCGCCATTGGGGTTGAGGATGCCGTTGGCTTCTGGGTTCGGGAAGTCGTTGCGGCGGTAGGGGCCGGGTGCGTTTCGCCGGCTTCGGGGTGCGGGCTGTGGGGGGCTTGTCGCGCCCGCGCGGCGGAGCCGCAGAACGACACCGCCCCGCGCCCCTTCAGGTGGGCGACACCGCCCCGCGCCCCTTCAGGTGGGCAACAGTTGGCCCCTCTTGGACAGCAGGAACTTCTTGAAGGCGGCCACCGGTGGGGTGTCCGGGCGGCCCGCCAGCCAGGCCACGCCGATCTCCCGTACCGCTCGCTGGCCGGTGACCGTCAGTTCCACCACCCCTGGGCGGGGGACCGCAGGCGGCGGCAGCAGGGCCACCCCCAGGCCGGCCGCCACGAGCCCGCGCAGCGTCTCCGCCTCCTCGCCCTCGAAGGCGACCCGCGGGGCGAAGCCGGCCTCGCGGCACAGGTCGTCGGTGATGCGGCGCAGGCCGTAGCCCGGTTCGAGGGTGACGAAGGTTTCGTCGGCGGCCTCGGTGAGGCGGACCCTGCGGCGGCTCGCGAGGCGGTGGTCGGCGGGGACGACGAGACGGAGTTTCTGTTCGTCGAGGCGGCGGGCGACCAGGTCGGGGGCGTCGGGGACCGGGGAGGTAAGGCAGAGGTCGAGCTCGCCCGCGCGCAGGCGTTCGATCATCGCCTCGCCGTAGTTCTGGACCAGACTGAAGCGGACGCGGGGGTGGTCCTCGCGGAAGGCGTGCAGGAGGCCGGGGACGGTCTCGGCGCCCATGGTGTGCAGGAAGCCGAACGCGACCTTGCCGGTGGCGGGGTCGGCGTCGGCGCGGACCTCCTCGGCGGCGCGCTCGACCTCGGAGAGGGCGCGTTCGACGGAGGCGAGGAAGGTGCGGCCGGCGGGGGTGAGGGAGACCGTACGGCCGTGGCGGGCGAACAGGTCGACGCCCAGGTCCTGTTCGAGGCGGACCATCGCGCGGGAGAGGGTGGACTGCGGGACGTTCATCTCCTGGGCGGCGCGGGTGACGTGCTCGGTGCGGGCGACTCCCGCGAAGTACGCGAGACGCGGCGCGAGCAACATCGTCATGTCTGCTGTGTCACTGCTCGGTGACAGCCGCTGCTGTGACCTCGGTTGATGCACCATGGGAACGATTATGGCGATTCCATGCATTGGACGGATGACCGGGGGTCTCCGTACCGTCGAAGCATGACTCCCGCCGATACCGGGGCGTCCACCGTCGTGGGCGCCACCGCTTCCGTTCCCGCCGCCTCCGACCCCGTTGTCACCGACTCCCGCATGGCCCCGGGCGGCCCCGGCTACCGTCGGATGAGTTTCGCTCTCTTCCTCGCGGGTGTCGCGACCTTCGCGCTGCTGTACTCCACGCAGGCCCTGCTGCCGTTGATCTCCGGCGAGTTCGGGGTCGCGGCGAGCGAGGCGAGCTGGACGGTGGCCGCCGCGACCGGCGGTCTGGCGCTGTTCGTGCTGCCGATGAGCGCGCTGTCGGAGCGGTTCGGGCGGCGTGCGGTCATGACGGCGTCGCTCGCGGTCGCCGTCGGTATCGGTCTGCTGGTTCCCTTCGCCCCGTCGCTCGGTGTCCTGGTCGTGCTGCGGGCGCTCCAGGGCGCCGCGCTGGCCGGTCTGCCGGCGTCGGCGACCGCCTACCTCGCGGAGGAGGTCCGGCCGAAGGCGCTGGTCACGGCGATCGGCCTGTTCGTCGCGGGCAACAGCGTCGGCGGCATGAGCGGCCGGGTCATCACCGGCTGGGTCGCGCAGGAGTGGGGCTGGCGGGTCGCCGTCGGGGTGATCGGCGCGATCGCGGTGGCCTGCGCGGTGGCGTTCCGGCTGCTGCTCCCGGCGCCGAAGCACTTCGTGACGGGCTCGCTGCGGCCCCGCGTCCTGGCCCGTACGGTCCGCGACCACCTGTCCAACCCGCTGCTGTGCCGCCTGTACGCGATCGGCGCGCTGTTCATGACGGTCTTCGGCGGTGTGTACACCGTCATCGGCTACCGCCTGACGGAGGCCCCGTTCTCGCTGCCGCAGGGCATCGTCGGCTCGATCTTCCTGGTGTACCTGGTCGGTACGGTGTCGGCGTCGACCGCGGGCCGGCTGGTGGGCCGCTTCGGCCGCCGGGGCGCCCTGTACCTGGCGGGCGGCACGACGGCGACGGGTCTGCTGCTGTCCCTCGCCGACTCCCTGCCGCTGGTCCTGCTGGGTCTGGTCCTGATCACCGGGGGCTTCTTCGCCGGTCACGCGGTGGCGTCCTCGGCGGTCAGCAAGACGGCCACCAGGGGCCGCGCGCAGGCCTCGGCGCTCTACCAGTCGGCGTACTACATCGGCTCCAGCGCGGGCAGCACGGTCGGCGCGATCGCCTTCCACGCGGGCGGCTGGGCCGGCACGGTGGGCGTCGGGGTGCTGGCGGTGCTCGGTGTCGTGACGATCACGGTGTTCGGGTCGCGGGCGGCCCGGGTGGAGCGGCGGCGCCCGGTGACTGCCTGAGCACGTCCTCGGCGGTACGTTCCCCCTGCTCGGGGCCGGTTGTCAGTGGGCGCGGATAGCGTCCCCGGACCAACCGGTGCGAGCAGGGGGTTTTGTCGATGGAGTTCCGGGTCGAGCGCGGGGTCCTCGCGGAGGCGGTCGGATGGGCGGCGCGGGCGCTGCCCGCTCGTACGCCCGTGCCGGTGCTGGGCGGGCTGCTGCTGACGGCGACGGCGGGGCGGCTGGGCGTCTCGGGGTTCGACTTCGAGACGGCGGCGCGCGTCGAGGCCGACGCGGAGGTGGCGGCGGACGGTGAGGTGCTCGTCCTGGGGCGCAGGCTGCTGGACATCTGCAAGGTGCTGCCGGACGGGCCGGTGAGCTGTGTCCTGGAGGGGACCCGGTTCACGGTGGAGGCGGGCGGCACCCGGTTCGGCCTGTCGACGCTCCCGCGCGAGGAGTACCCGGCCCTGCCGACGCCTCCCGAGGTGTACGGCACCGTGGACGCCGGCGCCTTCGCGGCCGCCGTCGGCCAGGTCGCGGTGGCCGCGGGCCGCGACGACACGCTTCCGGTGCTCACCGGGATCCAGCTGCGGCTGGCCGGGGACGCGATGACGCTGGCCGCCTGCGACCGCTACCGGTACGCGGTGCGGCGGCTGGAGTGGAAGCCGGAGGCGGGGACGGCCGACGGGGAGGTGGAGGCATTGCTGCCCGCGCGGCGGCTGCTGGACGTGGCACGGTCGCTGGCGCGCTGCGGTGACGTGCGCATCGGGCTGGACGCCACGGCGGGCGGCGGCCTGGTCGGGTTCGAGGGCGGCGGTATGCGCAGCGTGGTGCGGCAGCTGGACGGGCGGCTGCCCGCGTACGGGTCGCTGTTCGACACGGCGGGGGCCGCGGTCGCCGAGGTGGGGTGCGGGGAGCTGCGGGAGGCGGTGCGGCGGGTCGCGGTGGTGGCGGAGGCGAACAGCCCGGTGCGGCTGGACTTCTCCGGCGGGCCGGGCGCGGGGTCGGTGCTGCTGCGCGCCGGGTACGGCGACGACGTGGCCTCACAGCGGCTGCCGGCGTCGCTGAGCGGTGCCGATGAGGCCACCGTGGCGTTCAACCCGGCGTATCTGCTGGACGCGCTGAACTCCTTCGAGGCGCCCGGGCTGCGGCTGGAGCTGCTGGGGGCGGGGCAGCGGGCGCTGCTGGAGGCGGTGCCGGAGGGTGGGGCCGGGGACGAGGAGGCGGTCGGGTCGCACCGGCACCTGCTCATGTCGGTACGGCAGCTGGTCTGACCCGTCTGACCTGGGCTTCCGTGTGCTCCGGGCGCCGTTGTCAGTGGGGTGCGGTAGCTTCCGAAGTACTGGGCGCACAGGCGCGTGACAGAACGGCCACAGGGGTGGGTGGACGATGGGCAGCAGCATGGCGACACCGACAGACATCGATCTCCAACTGGAGAAGTACCGGGTCGAACTGACCGGGTACTGCTACCGCATGCTGGGTTCTTCCTTCGAGGCCGAGGACGCGGTGCAGGACACGATGGTCCGCGCCTGGAAGAGCTACGAGAAGTTCGAGGGCCGCTCCAGCCTCCGCTCGTGGCTGTACCGCATCGCGACGAACGTGTGCCTGGACATGCTGACGGCGGGCAACAAGCGGGCCCGGCCGATGGACCTGAGCGAGTCCACCCCGCTCGCCCAGGCGGCCCTCGCCCCCCGCCCCGACCACACCTGGCTGGAGCCGATGCCGGACGCCCGGGTGCTGCCGACGGTGGAGGACCCGGCGGATACGGCCGTGGCCAAGGAGTCGGTCCGGCTGGCCTTCATGGCGGCGCTCCAGCAACTGCCGCCGAAGCAGCGGGCGGTGCTGATCCTGCGTGAGGTGCTGGCGTGGAAGGCGAGCGAGGTCGCCGAGCTGCTCGGCACCTCGGTGGCGTCGGTCAACAGCGCGTTGCAGCGGGCCCGGGCGACTCTCGCCGAGCGGGACGGCCAGGGACCCGAGGGGGCGGTCTCGGACCCGCTGGACGAGGAGCAGCAGAAGCTCCTGGAGCGCTATGTCGCCGCGTTCGAGGGGTACGACATGACGGCCCTGACCGCGCTCCTCCACGAGGACGCCATCATGACGATGCCGCCGTTCGACCTGTGGCTGCGCGGCACCGCCGACATCACCGGCTTCATGACGACCCTCGGTTCCGCCTGCGCCGGCTCCCACCTCGTCCCGGTCCAGGTCAACGGCCTGCCGGGGTTCGCCCAGTACAAGCCCGACGAGGAGACGGGTGGCTTCACCGCCTGGGCCGTCCAGGTCCTGGAGTTGTCAGACGGCCGGATCACCGGGTTCCACTGCTTTCTCGACACCCAGCGCTGGTTCCCGCTCTTCGACCTCCCCCTCCACCTCGAAGCGAAGCCCGACGAGGTCGAGGAGCGTGTGTAGCCCGGGATCGGCATCCCGCAGCCGTATCCGTCCCCCGGCCCGCCGCGCGGCAAGCTGAAGCCGCGCGAGCAGATCGACTATGCCGAGGCCCGGTGGTCCGAGCCCCCCGACATCGCATACGACGATTCCGGCGCCGGTGCCCGCCATGAGCGCCCGCACGCCATCGCTCAGCCGCGTCACCTCCTCTCGGGTGACGGGGCCGGCCAGTACGAGTACGGGGGGTGTTGTGGCGTCCACGATCTGTAGACCGGGGGGAGGGCTACAAGTCATCGGAGGCTGGTGAAACCCCCTACGGAGTGGGGAAGTCGCTGGTATCCAGCGTGAACCCGAACGGCTCGGGCAGCTCGATCGCGTCACCGAACTTACCGGCGCGCAGCACGCGGTAGACGTCCTGCTGAGGTTCGCCGTACAGCGTGAGCGTGGGCCCCCCAGGAGCCCAGCTGTCTACGAGGAGGTACAGGGGGACATCGGCCTGGGCGTAGCCCGCCGCCTTCTTGATCCGGTCGTGGGTCGCGTTGGACTTGGAGGTGATCTCGACGATGAGCTCGGCGGCGGCTGCGGGGATGAAGACGCCCTCCTTGGCACGCAGAACGGCCCTCGGCACCACGGCGATATCGGGGATGTAGAGCCCGTCACGAGAAGGAACCGCTGTCCCCAACGTCTGGTAGATCCCCCATTGCCGGGGGATGACCTCATACAGACTGCGCTGCACGAGGTCCGCGATGTCGTTGTGGTCGTTGGACGGCGGTGGTGCCACGGTGACGATCCCCTCGATGATCTCCACCTTGCAGCCCTCGGGTGCGTCCGTCTCCTGCCAGATCCGGACGAGGTCGTCCCACTCGTGGCCGCTGGCCGTCGAGTGGTCGACGGTGAGTGCGCTCATGGCGGTTTCTCCAATCGGTGCGTCACCGATCCCAGCATGCCGAACGGGACCGGCGGCGGTCCACCGATCCCGTTCACCCGAAAGGGAAACCTCCTGGTCAGGCGATACGCTCCAGCACCACCCGCGACGGCGTGAACTCCGTCCCGGCCGCACCGATGTCGTACGAGCCCTCCACCGCCTGGAGCGCGTACTCGAAGCGCTCCGGGGTGTCGGTGTGGAGGGTGAGAAGGGGCTGGCCCTCCACGACCGTGTCGCCCGGCTTGGCGTGCATCTCCACGCCGGCACCTGCCTGCACCGCATCCTCCTTGCGGGCGCGGCCCGCGCCGAGGCGCCAGGCGGCGACGCCGATGTCGTAGGCGTCCAGGCGGGTCACCACACCGGAGGCCGGGGCCTTCACCACGTGCTGCTCGCGCGAGGTGGGCAGGGGCGCGTCCGGGTCGCCGCCCTGGGCCGCGATCATGCGGCGCCAGACGTCCATCGCGGAGCCGTCGGCGAGGGCCTTGGCCGGGTCGGCGTCCTGCACGCCGGCCGCGTCGAGCATCTCGCGGGCGAGGGCCAGGGTCAGCTCCACGACGTCCGCCGGGCCGCCGCCCGCCAGGACCTCTACCGACTCGCGGACCTCCAGGGCGTTGCCCGCCGTCAGGCCGAGGGGGGTGGACATGTCCGTGAGCAGGGCGACCGTCTTCACGCCGTGGTCGGTGCCCAGGCCCACCATGGTGGACGCGAGCTCGCGGGCGTCCTCGATCGTCTTCATGAAGGCGCCGGTGCCGACCTTGACGTCCAGCACCAGCGAGCCGGTGCCCTCGGCGATCTTCTTCGACATGATCGAGGAGGCGATCAGCGGGATCGCCTCGACGGTGCCGGTGACGTCACGCAGGGCGTACAGCTTCTTGTCGGCGGGGGCGAGTCCGTCGCCCGCAGCGCAGATCACCGCGCCCGTCCCGTCCAGTACGGACAGCATCTCCTCGTTGGAGAGCAGCGCGCGCCAGCCGGGGATGGACTCCAGCTTGTCCAGCGTGCCGCCGGTGTGGCCGAGGCCGCGGCCCGAGAGCTGCGGGACCGCCGCGCCGCAGGCCGCCACCAGCGGGGCCAGGGGCAGCGTGATCTTGTCGCCGACGCCGCCCGTGGAGTGCTTGTCGGCGGTCGGGCGGGACAGCGAGGAGAAGTCCATGCGCTCGCCGGAGGCGATCATCGCCGCGGTCCAGCGGGCGATCTCACGGCGGTTCATGCCGTTGAGCAGGATGGCCATCGCGAGGGCCGACATCTGCTCGTCGGCGACCTCGCCGCGCGTGTACGCGTCGATGACCCAGTCGATCTGCTCGTCGCTGAGTTCGCCGCGGTCCCGCTTGGTGCGGATGACGGAGGTGGCGTCCATGGCCATGGCTTGGCCTTCCTTCCGGTATTGCCGGGTGTTGCCGGGTTGTGCGAAGCGTGCGGCCCCTCCGAGCACCTGACCGGCTCGGAGGGGCCGCACGGGACTTACTTGGTGAGATGGCCGGGCCCGAAGGCCTGGGGCAGCATCTCCGACAGCGGCAGGATGCCCGCCGGGGTCTCCAGGAGCAGGCCCGGGCCGCCGAATTCGTAGAGCAGCTGGCGGCACCGGCCGCACGGGACGAGGATCTCGCCCTCGCCGTCCACGCAGGTGAAGTGCGTGAGCCGGCCGCCGCCGGTGTTCTGCAGCTCGGAGACCAGCCCGCACTCGGCGCACAGGCCGAGGCCGTACGAGGCGTTCTCGACGTTGCAGCCGGAGACGATCCGCCCGTCGTCGACGAGGGCCGCCACGCCGACCGGGTAGCCGGAGTACGGGGCGTACGCCCGGGACATGGCGTCCCGGGCCACCGCGCGCAGCGCCTCCCAGTCGACGGCCGGGTCGGCGTCGGTCACTTGCCCTGCCCCTTCCGGTAGGGGACACCGTCCGCCTTCGGCATGCGCAGCCGCTGGGCGGAGAGGGAGAGCACCAGGAGGGTCACGATGTAGGGGGCCGCGGAGACGACTTGGCGCGGGACCTCGTCCACGCTGGCGTACCAGAAGAACATCAGGGCCGAAATGAGGAGGGTGATCGCGGTGTTCAGGGCCTTCCTCTGCCAGGCCAGGTACGCCGCACCGATCACCAGCACGATCGCGATCAGCAGGATCAGCGCGTGCACGTTGGTGGTGCCGCCGCGCAGGTTGAGGCTGTCGGTGTAGCCGAACAGGCCCGCGCCCAGCGCCAGTCCGCCCGGCATCCAGTTGCCGAAGATCATCGCGGCGAGACCGATGTAGCCGCGGCCGGCCGTCTGGCCGTCCAGGTACACGTTGGACGCGACGATCGACAGGAAGGCGCCGCCGAGACCGGCGAAGCCGCCCGAGATGATCACGGCGATGTACTTGTACTTGTAGACGTTCACACCGAGGGACTCGGCCGCGATCGGGTTCTCGCCGCAGGAGCGCAGGCGCAGGCCGAAGGCGGTGCGCCACAGCACGTACCAGGTGGCCGGGACCAGGGCGACGGCGACGACCGTCAGCGGCGACAGGTTGGTGACCAGACCGCCGATCAGGCCCGCGATGTCGGAGACCAGGAACCAGTGTTTCTCGTTGAGCGTGTCCAGCCAGCTGGACAGACCTGGGATGTCGAAGGTGCCGAGCGAGTCGATCGGCGGGGACTGCTTGGAAGAGCCCTGCGGGGCGTCCTCGAAGGTGAACTTCGACAGGTAGCGGGTGATGCCGAGGGCCAGGATGTTCAGCGCCACACCGGAGACGATGTGGTTGACGTTGAAGGTGACCGTGGCGATGGCGTGCAGCACGGCGCCCAGCGCGCCGCCGATGATGCCGAAGACGACACCGGTCCACGGGCCCCACTGGTAGCCGGCCCAGGCCCCGAACCAGGTGCCGAGGATCATCATGCCCTCGAGGCCGATGTTGACGACGCCCGCCCGCTCGGCCCACAGACCGCCGAGGCCCGCGAGGCCGATCGGCACGGCGAGGCGCAGCGCGGTGGACATCTGGCCGGTCGAGGTGATGCCGTCGGCGCCACTGATCAGGCGGACGACCGAGGTGAGGACCAGCACGCCCGCGATGACCAGCAGGAGTACCGGGAGAGACATGCGGCGGCCCTTGGCGGGCCGCTTCGCCTGCGGCTTGGCGATGGTCGAGGTGCTCATCAGACCGCCACCTCCTTCTTCTGGGTGTTCTGGGCGGCGGCCGCGGCGAGTTCGGCGCCGACCCGCTTCTGCTGGCGGCGCAGACCCCACTGGCGTACGGCCTCGTACGAGATGACGACCGCGAAGACGATCAGGCCCTGCATGATCGTGGCGATCTCCTTGTCGTACGCCACCGGGGTCGCGTAGTCGAGGGCGGGAGAGGCCTTGTCGAGGAAGGCCCACAGCAGGGCCGCGAGGGCGATGCCGCCCGGGTTGTTGCGGCCGAGCAGTGCGATGCCGATGGCGGTGAAGCCGAGGCCCGCGGGGAAGCTGAGGCTGTAGGTGTGGGCGTCGCCGAGCAGCAGCGGCAGGCCGGAGATGCCGGCGACCGCGCCGGAGATCAGCATCGCGGTGAGCACCATGCGCTTGGCGCTGACGCCGGAGGCCGCGGCGGCCGTCTCGGACTCGCCGGTGGCCCGCAGGTCGAAGCCGAAGCGGGTGCGGTTGAGGACGAGCCAGTAGCCGATGCCCAGGGCGACGGCGAGGAAGACCAGGCCGTAGATTTCACCGACGTCCTCGCCCAGGTCGATGCCCGGCACCCAGCCCGACTTCTTCATCACGCCGGTCGTGACGTTGTCGCCGACCAGGACGCCGAAGTTGTCGCGGAGGGTGAGGTAGCCGATGAGGCTGGTGGCGATCGCGTTGAGCATGATCGTCGCCACGACCTCGCTGACGCCCCGGGTGACCTTCAGGACACCCGCGATGCCCGCCCAGAACGCGCCGGTGAGCGCTCCGACGAGGAGCAGCATCGGGATCTGGAGGAAGGAAGGCAGCGCGACGTGCGCGCCGACCACCGCGGTCATCATGGCGCCGAGGCGGTACTGGCCGTCGACACCGATGTTGAACAGGTTCATGCGGAAGCCGAGGGCGACGCCCAGGGCGGCGATGTAGTACAGCGACGCCTGGTTGATGATCAGCACCTGCACGTCGGAGTAACCGACCTGCTCCAGCATCAGCCCGTACGGCTCGAAGGGATTCTTGCCGGAGGCGATCAGTACGACCGAGGTCAGCAGGATCGCCGCGACGAGCGCGATGACCGGGCCGGCCACCGCGACGAGGACGCGGTCCTTGTCGAACTTCTTCATCGGGCCTCGTCCTCCGGACCGGCAGCTTCCTCAGTGGTTTCAGCGGTTTGCGGGGCTTCCCCGTGCTCCAGGTGACCGGAGGCGGCACCGGTCATGGCCGAGCCCAGTTCCTCCGGGGTGATGGTGGCCGGGTCGGCGTCCGCGACCAGCCTGCCGTTGTAGATCACGCGCAGGGTGTCCGACAGTCCGATGAGTTCGTCCAGGTCGGCGGAGATCAGCAGGACGGCCAGGCCCTCGCGGCGGGCCTCGCGGATGCGGTCCCAGATCTGGGCCTGCGCGCCGACGTCCACACCGCGGGTGGGGTGGGCGGCGATCAGGAACTTCGGGTTGTGGCTCATCTCCCGGCCGACGATCAGCTTCT
The DNA here is from genome assembly GCF_000720255.1 of Streptomyces griseus subsp. griseus. GTDB lineage: Bacteria > Actinomycetota > Actinomycetes > Streptomycetales > Streptomycetaceae > Streptomyces > Streptomyces griseus_I. Next base: position 27,955 of record NZ_JOJE01000060.1, read on the forward strand.
GCTGGTTGCCGCCGGAGAGGGAGGCGGCGGTGACGTCGATGCCGGGGGTGCGGACGTCGTACTCCTCGACGATCCGGCGGGTGTCGGCCTGGGCGCCCTTGGGGTTGAGCCAGAAGCCCTTGGCATTGGGCGCCTCGGTGACATGTCCGAGGATGCGGTTCTCCCAGAGGGGGGCCTCCAGGAGCAGGCCCTGGCGGTGGCGGTCCTCGGGGATGTAGCCCACGCCGGACTCGCGGCGCTTGCGGGTGGGCCAGGGGGTGATGTCCTCGCCGAGGAAGTGGATGGCGCCGGAGTGGGCGTGCTTGGTGCCGATCAGCGCGTCGATCAGCTCGGTCTGGCCGTTGCCCTCGACACCGGCGATGCCCATGACCTCACCGGCGTGGATGGTGAAGGTGACGTCGTCGAGGACGCGCTTGGCGTCGCCGCCGCCCGCGAACTCGGTGAGCCCCTCACCGGCGGGCTCCTCCTCCCAGCCGACGGAGGCGCCGCCGCTGGCGTAGACGGTGAGGCCCTCGACCTGGAGGACGGCCTTGTCGGTGACCGTCGACTCGGCGGTCTCCGGGGTCGGCAGCTCGCTGCCGACCATCATCTCGGCGAGCTGACGCGGGGTGGTCTCGGAGGGGACCGCGGTGCCGACGGTCGTACCGCGCCGGATGACGGTGATCTCGTCGGCGACCGACAGGACCTCGCCCAGCTTGTGCGAGATGAAGATGACGGAGAGGCCCTCGGACTTCAGCTCGCGCAGGTTGGCGAAGAGGGCGTCGACCTCCTGCGGGACGAGGACGGCGGTCGGCTCGTCGAGGATCAGGGTGGTGGCGCCCCGGAAGAGCACCTTGAGGATCTCCACGCGCTGCCGGTCGGCGACGCCGAGGTCCTCGACCAGGGCGTCGGGGCGGACGCCGAGGCCGTAGCGGTCGGAGATCTCCCTGATCTTCTTGCGGGCGCCGCCGCCGATGCCGTGGAGCTTCTCACTGCCGAGGACGACGTTCTCCAGGACGGTGAGGTTGTCGGCCAGCATGAAGTGCTGGTGGACCATGCCGATGCCGCGGGCGATGGCGTCGGCGGGCGACGAGAAGGAGACCTGGTTCCCCGCGACGGCGATGGTGCCCTCGTCCGGCTTCTGCATGCCGTAGAGGATCTTCATCAGCGTGGACTTGCCGGCGCCGTTCTCACCGACGAGGGCGTGGACGGTGCCCTTTCGGACCGTCAGGTGAATGTCGTGGTTGGCGACGACACCCGGGAATCGCTTGGTGATCCCCGCCAGCTCGACCGCGATCGTCGACTGTGCGGTGAGCGGAGGGCTGCTGGACGCGTCGATGGCGCACTCTCCTTGGGAAAGGGGCCACTCTACGCGCGTAGCGCCCCTGCTTTAAATAGTGCCCGGACCTGACCGGTCGTTTTCGGGTACCCGATCCGTTCCGAGCATTCTGCCGCGCGAACGGGGGCGCGAAGAGTCCTCCCCGCGCCCCGTTCCGCAGTCGTAACGCTGCCATTGCAGCGCTTCCCGGCCAAGAGCCCTGACCGGGTCACAACCCGAAGGTCAAGAGGTCTTCACCTTGATGCTGCCGCTCTTGATGCCTTCCTCGGCCTTCTTCACCGCGTCCTGGATGGCGGTGTTGCCGGCGAAGGCGGGGTTGGAGTTCGACAGGCTCACGCCACCGTTGGTGAGGCTGCCGCGAACCACACCGGTTTGGGGCTTCTTGTCGTGGACCGACTTGGCGAGCTCGTAGACCGCGCCCTCGACGTTCTTCATGGCCGAGGTGAGGATCGAGTCCTTGTACTTGGCCAGCGCCGCCTGCTTGTACTGGTCCGAGTCGACGCCGATCGCCCAGATCTTGTGCGCGTTGGCGGCCTTGATGACGCCCTGGCCGGAGAGACCGGCGGCGGCGTAGACGACGTCCGCGCCCGCGTCGATCTGACCCTCGGCGGCGTTCTCGCCCTTGTCGGGGCTGGAGAAGCCGCCCTCCTGGGCCGTCTCCGTCAGGTACTGCTTCTCGATCTTGATCTTCGGGTTGACCGACTGCGCGCCCTGGACGTATCCGGCCTCGAACTTGTGGATCAGCGGGATGTCCACACCGCCGACGAAGCCGATGTGGTTCTTCTTGGTGGCCTTGGCCGCCGCCACACCCGCGAGGTAGGAGGCCTCCTCCTCGTGGAAGACCATGTCGGCGACGTTCTTCGCCTGGACCTTGTCGTCGTCGATGATGCCGAAGGTCACCTTCGGGAACTTCGCCGCGACCTCCTGGACGGCCGGCGAGTAGACGTAGCCCACGCCGATGACCGGGTTGTAACCCGACTTGGCGAGCTGCTCGAGGCGCTGCGCCTTGTCGGCGTCCGTCTCGCCGTCCTGCGGCTCGATGTCACGGCTGGTGTAGCCGAATTCCTTGTCGGCCTTCTCCAAGCCGGCGAACGCGGCATCATTGAAGGACTGGTCCCCCTTGCCGCCGACGTCGTACGCGAGACCGATGCCCTTGCTCTTGCCACCGCCACCGGAGGAAGAGTCGGACGAGCTGGACGAGCTGCTGCCACAGGCAGTCATGGTGATGGCAAGAGCTGCGGTTGCAGCGCCTGCAACCGCGATACGGGACACCCGGCGCATGGAACGAGACTCCTTTGTGCAAGCGCCCATCCAGGCGCTGGTTCCGCCGCAGCGTAACGCGCGTAGACAAATCCGAGAACCCTACCTTGCCAGAGTGTTATCCGACCGTTTTGAAGCGTAGGCAATGAGCCAGGGGCGGCTCAAGATCACCGGCCGGACCTGGCAACGACGCACCACGCCCCACCTTCCCGTATGCCGGGGAGATGTCATGTACCAGTCTTGCGAGGCCCCACTCATGAACACATGGTGAAGCCCCCGGCCGCGTAGGCCGGTTCTACTGATCCCCGCAACACCCTGGAGTTCAGGGAGTTGCGGGGATCGTGGGTTTTGAGGTGCTGAAGGCGAGGTTCTTCGAGGCACTGGAT
>NZ_JOJE01000061.1 GCF_000720255.1 Streptomyces griseus subsp. griseus
GGAACCCGGCGCCCACCCGACGCGACAGCCGGGTCACCGGCCTGCCCACCATCAGCTCCGGAAAGCAAAAGGGCCCACCGACTCCGTCGGCGGACCCCCGCGAAAGATCGAGGCTAGTGTTCGGCAGCATGCGCGAGTGGGGAGGGGCAGTCATGGCTGAGGATCCGATCGACCTGATCCGCCTGGAGGGGGAGGGCAATAGCGTCATTCTCCGGATCGCGGGGAAGGAGGAGCGGAAGCGTCCCACCGAGGCCGATGTCCTGGCCGGAGAGTTCCTGGTCGATACGCCCTTCGTCCGTGGCACCCTCAAGACCTGGATCTTCCCCGAGGATTTGCGGCAGTGGCAGCAGGCACTGGACTCGCTCGACGCGGGACAGGACATCGCCTGGCGCGAGGGGAAGCGCGCTCCGTGGCTGTTCATCGAACTCGACGAGGATGATGACCGGTGCCAGGTCACGATCAAGGACCACTCAACGTCCCTGACGACGGTGACGGTCACCGTCCCACTGGTCGATGCCTGGTTCGACGACGCATACCGACGCCTTGACTTGGTCTGGGAGCGCTGGACCATGACCGAAGACTGAACCCTGGCCAACGAACGAGATCGCCAGCCTCATTGTGTTACTGGCTCGCCATGACTTGATCCACAAGTCTTGACTATTGCTCATCAACGTCTTCCCCGCTCAGCTATCCCCGAGAGGATTCGCACCCAAAAGGTCTCCGCCCAATTGCCTTGCCTTAGAGCGCAGTTCAGCACCTAGCGTCTCCGTCATGACGACAATCCAGCACAAGATCGGATCGGGCTTCGGCGCCCGCAGCACCGCTGACGACGTCCTGAGCGGGATCGACCTGTCCGGCAGCACCGCGATCGTCACCGGTGGCTACTCGGGACTCGGTCTGGAGACGACCCGCGCACTGGCGGATGCCGGAGCCCGCGTCATCGTCCCCGCGCGGCGACGGGCGGCCGCGCAGAAGGCGGTCAAGGGCATCGACGGTGTGGAGACCGACGACCTCGACCTGTCCGACCTCGAAAGCGTCCAGGGCTTCACCGACCGTTTCCTGGCCACGGGCCGCACGATCGACATAGTGATCAACAACGCTGGGGTCATGGCCTGCCCCGAGACGCGGGTCGGTCCGGGCTGGGAGGCGCAATTCGCCACCAACCACCTCGGTCACTACGCGCTGGTCAACCGTCTCTGGCCGGCGATCGCCCGCGGTGGTGCGCGCGTGGTCGCCGTGTCCTCCGGCGCCCACGGCATGGGCATGCACTGGGACGACCCGCACTTCGAGCGCGGCTACGACCGGTGGGAGGCGTACGGGCAAGCGAAGGCAGCCAACGTACTGTTCGCCGTCGAGCTCGACGCGCTGGGCCGCGACGCCGGGGCCAGGGCGTTCGCGGTGCATCCGGGCAGCATCCTCACCCCGTTGCAGCGCCATCTCGCGAAGGCGGAGATGGTCGATGCGGGCTGGATCGACGAGCAGGGCAACCCGGCCGATCCCACCTTCAAGACGCCCGGCCAGGGGGCGGCCACCCAGCTGTGGGCTGCCACCTCACCTCAACTGGCGGGCATGGGCGGCGTGTACTGCGAGGACTGCGACATCGCCGAGCCGGCAGCCGAAGGAACAGAAGGCGGCGTGCACGCACACGCTACCGACCCCGAGCAGGCTGCGCGCCTGTGGGCACTGTCGGCCGAGCTCACGGGCGTCGACGCGTGCAGGGCGGCAGCCTAGTAGGCTTGGTGCGGCGGCGCAGGCCTCCGCCGAGACGCGGACCGCCCGCGACGAGGTCAGCGCCTCGGCGCCGTCCACAGCGCTCTCCGCCTCGAGCGCGTCGCTGTCCGGCCGCCAGATGCTCCGGGTGCTGAAGTCCCTGCTGCCCAAGGGCGGGAAGATCTCCGACGAGCAGGGCCAGGAAGGCTACGCCGCCGTGGTCTGGGACGACGGCCGCGGAAAGAGCATGATCGGGGTCAACGCCCAGCACAACGTGGGCGACGTCCTCGACGGGCGGATGGGTTGCGAGGGCGAGTACATCGAGTGCCAGGCTCTGACCCTGGCCGACGGCACCCAGGTGAAGCGGGCCAAGCGGGCGTCGGAGAAGGGCGGCTCCGCCGTGGTGTGGCTGGTCGACACCCTCCACCCCGACGGCCGCCGGGTCATCGTCCAGGAAGTGAACTCCTACGCCGAGGGCGGCGCCGTGACGCGACCGCGGTCCCCGCTGGCGCTCGACCGCCTGCAGACCATCGCGCTCGACTCCCGGTGGGCGGGCTGACCTGATCGCTTCCCACGGCCGCCGCGTCGGGCGGCGGCGCCCCTCCGTGTGACCGCATGAACAGCGAGGCCGCCGCCCGTTCCAGCGGACGGGCGGCGTACGTGCGGCGCGCCGGGCCGGCGACGCCGTCCGGGCGCCGCAGGTTCCGCGGGCCACCACCCGACGTCGTCCTGGAACTGGTCGACACCGAAGAAGCGCCCCTGCGGCTCCTCCTCGGCGCCTACCCCTATCTCGTCGTCGACGTCGCCTACCGGCAGCGACTCGACACCCGGAACGCGTGGCGACCCCTCGCCGCCAAGGAGGGACCACCCGCGCCGGAGGCATGGGGCGCGGCGTCGCGGTGGGGTCACGGCAGGGGGGTGCCGCCGGTGGCGTTGAGGATTTCGGCGGTGATGAAGCTCGCTTCCTGTGAGGCGAGGTAGACGTACGCGGGAGCCAGTTCGGCCGGCTGCGCCGGTCGGCCCAGCGGGCTCTGCTTCCCGAACTCCGCCGTGTCGGGCATTGTCGCCGGGATCAACGGCGTCCACACCGGGCCGGGTGCCACGGCGTTGACGCGGATGCCGCGCTCCGCCAGCATCTGTGCCAGTCCCTGCGTGAAGGTGACGATCGCGCCCTTGGTCATCGCGTAGTCCAGCAGGTGCGGGCTCGGCTTGTACGCCTGCACCGAGGTGGAGTTGATGACGCTGCCGCCCTCCGGGATGTGCGGCAGGGCGTGCTTGGTCAGCCAGAACATGCCGTAGAGGTTCGTTCGCATCACCCGGTCGAACTGCTCGGTCGAGATCGCCTCGATTCCGTCCGGCTGAGACATCTGGTACGCCGCGTTGTTCACCAGGACGTCGATGCGGCCGAACTCCTCGACCGCCCTGTCGACGAGCGCCCGGCACTCGTCCTCCTCGCGGATGTCGCAGGGGACGGCGATCGCCTTGCGTCCTGCGTCGTTCACCAGCCGGGTCGTCTCCGCCGCGTCGTCCGCCTCCTCCTCCAGGTGGGTGAACAGCACGTCGGCGCCCTCGCGGGCGAACGCCAGGGCCACGGCCCGGCCGATGCCGGAGTCGCCGCCCGTGATGACCGTCTTACGGCCATCCAGCCGGCCGGATCCCCGGTAGGAATCCTCGCCGTGGTCCGGCGGCGGGTCCATCGGGCCGGTCCACCCCGGATGCGGCTGGTCCTGCGAGGGGAAGCCGGGCCTGGGGTGCTGCGTCGTCGGATCCTGCTGAGCGTGCTGCTCGTCGCCCACGTAGGCCTCCCTTGTGATCGTGCGGTGTTCTGGATCACCGGGTTCCCACGTTCACCGGGCGGAAGCCCCCTCCCACCCGAACAGCCGGGTGGGGTGCGGTGCAGGTGGGGGGTGAGTCACGGCGGGAGCCGGGGGTCTCGGTCCTTCGTACGCTGGCGGCATGCGCATGCGTCCCCCCTGAGCTGGACCCCTCCCGAGGACCTGCCGCCAGGTACCACGGACCTAGAGCCGGTCGTCGAGGCGCTGGGCACCGACCGTGTGCTGGTGCTCAGCGGTGCGGGCATCTCCACGGAGTCGGGCATCCCCGACTGCCGGGGCGAGGGCGGGAGCCTGAGCCGACCCACCCCGATGACGTGACCTGCTCGGGGTCATCGGACATCGGCGAGTGCCCGCAGCCCTTGAGCGAGACGTGCCTGGCACCCGGAAGCAGTCGGGCTGCCCTGAGGACCTGATGGGGTGGGGCCATCAGGTCCCGTGTGCCCCAGCCGACCGTGACCGGGACCGCAGGGGTGAGGGCCCGCAGCCGGTAGGCGAGCGCCGAGCGCCGCGTCGGCTCGAAGCCGGGCGAGCGGGCCAGGTTGCGCAGCGCGCCTGCCGCCGTCTCCTGCGGGATCCGCCAGGGCCGGGCGAAACTAAGAGCGTAGGCGGCCTCAGCACGCGTCCACAACCCGATCGGAGACAGCGCGACGGCGCTGCCAACCGCGCAGATACGTGCCAGCTCCAGGGCGACCGCCCCACCCAGGGAGTTCCCCACGACGGCCGGGCGGGTCAGGCCGACGCCGGGTAGCCACTCCGCGACGACGGCCGCCGGCGCCTCAACAGCGGCGACCGAGCGCGGCACCCCGACGACACCCGGGGTGCCGCGCTCGGTCGGCGTCGGCCGGAAGGCGCCGTCCAGCCGAGTGCCTTCGCTGCGGCACGGTCCAGCCGATCTCGACGACGACTCGGGGCCGTTCCCTGTTCAGGACGTGCTGGGCCCTTCGTGCGGTCGGCAGGACGAGTCGGGGAGGTCGGCCAGGCGCCGCGCCCAGAAGGAGCGGTCGGTCCAGCGGGCCTCCTGGGCGTGGATGACACGGTGGCCGCGCAGATACGCGCTCCGTGCGGCCGCGACCTTGTCCGCGTATGCGGCGAGGGCCGAGTCCGCGCCGTAGGGGGCGCGACCCAGGCGGGTATCGACGGCCAGTCCCGCGCCCAGCCCGGTGTAAAGAGCGGTCAGCACGCCCTGGGAGGAGAGCGGGTCGAACGCGACCGCCGCGTCCCCGGCGGCGGTCCAGCCGTCTCCGTACACCGTGTCCAGGTGCGCTGTGTGCGCGGCGGCCCGGCGGGGCGCGGCAGGTGATGTGGGCGGGGGTTCGTCCCGGTGGACCCATCGGGACACGTGGCGGGTGGCCGTCATCCGTCGGCGGAAGTGGCGTGCGGTGTAGGAGGCGGCGGGCAGGTCGGCGTCAGTGAAGTAGGCGACCAGTCGCCCGCCGGAGGGCTGCGGGGCGGTGTACCACCAGCCGTCCTCGTCGGACTCGACGAGGGAACGGCGGTCGGTGTCCAGCGGGTCCGCCTCCAGGGGCACGTACAGAGCTGTGAGCCGGTCCCCGACCCGCCGCCGGGCCCCGCACCGGACGGCGATCGCGGCGGCGCGGCCGGTGGCGTCGATCACCCAGCGGCAGCGCACCGTACGCTCGCCACCGGAGCGGGTACCGGCAGGGCCGGTGCCGCCGCGCAGGAGCAGGGTCCAGCCGCCGTCCGGCGTCCGCGCGGTGTCGCGTACCACCGAGCCCTCGGCAACCTCGGCCCCCGCCGCGCGCGAGGCGTCGCGCAGACGCCGGTCGAACAACCGCCGGTCGAGATGCCAGCCATGGCCGTGCGGGTCGTTGATGAAGTCCACGGCGTGCAGGTCGGCCGAACCCCACGCCGAGAGGCTGCCGTAGCAGGGCAGATGCCCGGAGTCGAGAACACGGTCGGCGACGCCGAGGTCGCCGAGCAGAACCCGCCCGGCGGGCACGAGCGTCTCGCCGACCTTGGGCGGCCCGGTGCCGGCGTCCGCCAGCAGAACCGTACGGCCGGCACGGGCGAGCACGAGCGCGGCGGCGCAGCCGGCCGGGCCGCCGCCCGCCACCACGACGTCGTAGGTGTCCGTGCCGGGAGCGAGTGCGGCGCTCACCGCGCGTCGCGGAAGGGGTCGAGTATCTCGAGATATCCGGCGGTGATCTCCTCCTCGCGGTAGCCGGTCGCCCGGGCGGCCTCGCCGATCACCCGTGCCGCGGAGGCGGCCTCGGCGGTTTCGGGGGAGAGCCTTCCCTCGGGCCGGATGCCCGCCGCCGCGGACAACACGTGCGGACCCGCCTCGGGCACGTGCAGGTTGACGAGATTCGCCGTGTCCGGTGCCTGGTCGAGCGGTTGTCCCGGGCGTGACTCCACCAGAATCCGTTCCGGGAACTTCCCGTCGCCCACTGTGTAGTCGCGCACCTCGACGATGCCGAGCTTGGGCCAGTCCTTGATCATCTGTGTGCGCTGCTGGTTCATGGTGCCGTTGAGGCCGCGCAGCCAGGTCGCCCGCCGCTCGAACGCCTCTTCCCGGGCGCTGTCGTCACTCCCGGACGACGGCGTGTTGACCTTCTCGAAGTCCTCCAGCTTGAGGACATGGTTGGGTACCTGGGCAGGCCAGAAGGTCGGCAGGTAAGGGCTGTAGCGGGGCCCCAGGTTGGCCAGCACCTCATAGCCGGAGCGGCAGCTCGCGGCGTCCGCCTGCCAGGGGGCGGCCATCCAGCGAGTGAGGTCTCCGGGCCCCTGTGCGTGCAGGGGGCCGTTGGCGGCGACCGCCTCCTGCGGGGTGAGGGTGGGCCCGTAGTCGGGTTCCGCGGTGCCGGTGGCGCGGTGCCGGATGCGGAAGGGTTCACTGAACATGCTCGGGTGCCTGATCGGCCAGGTGACCTCGCACCCCGGGTGGAACGCGTCGGCGGCGCAGTTCTCCAGGGCCGCCCGGTCCAACAGCCCCGGCTGCTCGCCGACAGGGGCGTCGTCGACGGTGGGGCGCGGCTGCCGCAGGGGTCCGGCCAGGAAAGCCCCGTCCGCCCAGCGCTGCAGCATCCAGTCCTGGGTCGGCGACAGCACCAGGTGCTGACGCACGGACTTGGGCGTGCTGGCCATGGCGTCGCCGTAGATCCACGGCCACGGCAGCGGGGACTTTCCGTCCCGGTCGTAGTCGCGCAGTGCGGCGTACGTTTGGCGGCGCAGTTCCCGGTTCCGGCCGGACGGATCGGCGAGCCTCTTCCGCATGGCAGGCGAGAGGAAGAAGTGGGGGCCGTTCCAGCCGAACTGTGCCGCGAATCCCTGGTTGACCCACTGCAGATCGCAGAACCGGCGGAGGATCGGCTCGATGTGATCGGTGAACGAGATCTGCTGCGGGCGGGTCAGCGAACCGGCCTGGACGAAGACGTCGAAGAGCAGGTCGTGGAGGGTACGTATGGACTTCACGCCGGGGGCGTAGTGCGGAGGCCCGACCACGACCCAGGCCGGGGCGGCGGTCAGATCCTTGCCGTCGATACGGACCGTCGCCGTCACCGGGCCGTCGGACACGTCGTCGTACCAGGTGTTGTTGTTGGCGACCCCGGTGATCGGCTGGTTGTTGTAGGAGGCGGAGTTTCCCCGGCCACCGAGCACCAGCAGGCGGCCGTCGGAACGGGTGGAGATCTCGCCGAGGTACACCGCCTTGCCCATGATCTTGCCGGTGTCGAACTTCTGCGTCTCGGTCTTCGAGCCGCGGACGGTGCGGCTTCCGGGGTCGTTGACCAGCTTCTTCCTCTCGGCGCCCACGACGTCGGCGTTGCGCAGAGCGTATTGCTCTGCCGCGAGCGTCTTGCCCTCGGGTATGTCCAGCGCCAGATGGAACTGGTACCAGGCGGCCTTCTTGTTGGCCAGATGCACCGTCCACTGGATCTCGGAGACACCCTCGGCGCCCGGCTTCAGCTCCCTCACCACCTCCCCCGCGGCGTTGTAGCCGTACACACGGAACCGTGCGGCCTGCCTGCGGAGCGCCCCGGAACCGTCCTTGTAAGAGCCGGGGTCCGCTGGTTTCTGGTCCGGTGATTCCGGGCCGATGAAAGGTGCTTCGACACTATTGCCGACCCGGGCGACACCGATGGCGGGGTGAATCTTCACCTTCACGATCTGACTGTCCATCGAAGAACCTTCCGTTGGGGGCCGTCGGGATGCGGTCGCGAACGTAAGACGTTCAATTCCGCCCGGGGGTCACACCCCGACGGAGCTGATCGACGGCCGATCATCACTGATTTCCTACCAACTGCGACCGTAAGCACACGAGTTCGCCCCGGTCGGAGGTGCGCGGAGGTGGCCGCACCTGAGGAGATCACCGGCGGAACTCACCGGACGCGGTCTCGACCAGCTCACCGCGCCGGTGAGGACCTGGCGCGCACGAAAATGCCGTACCGCCCCGCCTCATCGACGGCCTGCTCGCCAAGACCCGCCTCGGGCTTCCGGCCGCCGTGACCTCGGCCATGGAGGTGCACCTGGTCGAGGAGAACGCCCTCGCGCGTCACGGCGAAAGCCGGCACGGTACGGCGGCGCAGCACGGTGTGGCAGCCCGCGCCGCACCGACGAAAATGATGGCGAGCTGGGTTGAGGGTTCGTCCCACAGGTAGCGGAAGTACTCGAACGCCTCCCCGTTGAGCCACTGGGCCTCGTCCACCAGGAAGGTGCGGGGGCGTTCGGCCGGGGCGGTTTTCAGCAGGCGGTCGAACTCGCTGGGGTGGCGCGGTGGTTCCCCGGCCAGGTCAAGCGCAGTGAACAGCTCATAGCGCACCGCGGGCCATGGGCCGGGCCCGACCGGAGAACACCGCGGCCGCCCTCGCCGCCCGCCGCCGCCAGACCGAGGACAAGCTGGCCCAGGTCACGGCCGCTATCGGCCAGCTCCGCCGCGTGCGCGGCCGACCGACGGTTCGGGCCATCGCCCAGCGCGCCGGTGTGTCCGCCGCGTTCCTCTACGAGAACACCGCGGCCCGGGTGCTCGTCCAGAATGCCGTCGCCGACAGCCGCCGCCATGACCGCTCAGCGGGTCGTCCAGGGCGAGCCGCAGTTCCGTGGAGACACGACGCCGGCCGGGGCGTTGTCGGTGGCGGCCGGTACGTTGCGATCATGGGTCTCTATCTGGTGAGTGTCACCGCGCAGGACTGGTCGCAGGCGGGGGAGGACGGGTACAGGGATGTCGCCGCCGCGTTGAACACCGAGCTGGAGCGGCGCGGGCTGCCCCCTTACGAGCTGCGGCAGGCCGCACGGGAGGCGCCGGGCTGGTTCGAGGAGAAGGTCAGCCCGTCTATGGACGGCTTCGTGGCGTTGTGCAGGACGTGGCTGACCGACGCGGAGCTGTCGGCCCTCCTCGACTGGAGCGTGCTGGTGCCCCTCGCGCTGGAGGAGGAGATCGTGCTCCCCGTCGGCACCGCGTACTCCGGCGAAGAGACAACGGTCGCCGGGGCCCCGCGGGTGCTCGCCCTGGCCGAGCGGCTGGCCGGTGCCGTCAAACTGCCCGTGGACGCGATACCGGCCGGCGAGAACCTCGCACTGAGCCTGTGGTTCCTGGAGGGCGGGGCCGAGCGGACCGCCCGGGTGCGGCCGGGACCCTGGGTCGAGGACCGGGACGCGGCCTTCTACGTGGCCCTCTACCTGCGCGCCGCGCAGTACTCCCTGCGGTACGGCTGCCCGATGACCTACTCCTGAGCCACAGCGGCGGCCGACCGGCCGGAAAGGCCGTCACCCACGTACCGGGCGGTGCCTGTGGCCACTCTGCGTGGAACTCGACCGAACCGGCAGCCGTCCGTCGACCCGGCGGTGAGGTCAACGCCGTAGAGAAACTGTGTTCAGTGCCCGCAAGAGCAGTGGAGAAACCAGGGAAATCGACCGTGTGTTCTTGCATTCGCCGGGCACGAGGAGCGACGGAGGTTGATAACTATGGTTCCCCTGCTTCTCGTTCTTCTGCTGGCTCTGATCCTCTTCGGCGCGGGCTTCGCGCTGAAGGCACTGTGGTGGATCGCCGTCATCGTGCTGGTCGTCTGGCTGCTCGGCTTCGTCATGCGCTCCGCGGACGGGGGCGGGCGCAAGGGACGCTGGTATCGCTGGTAACCCGCCAAGCAGCAGCATGCCTGTGGACTCCGGATGCACCCGGAGCCCACAGGCATGTCCTGGATCAGGGCATCTCTCCGGGCAAGCGGTGTAACTACCACCTCCCCGGGAACCGGGCCTCATAGCTGGGGCCCGGTGAGCAGTGGAACCTGCGCCTCCAAACCACCGGACCCCAGCCACTCCGACATCGCCCGCGCCGCGACGCTCTACACCTCTGCCCTCCGGCAGCCCACCGTCTTACGCCGCTGCATGAGTGATGCGGCTGTCCGGTCCAGACAGCCGCCTCACTGTCCGTTTCCCCTGCCTGCTCAGCCGCGGACGATGTTCTGCCCCTACGGGCCCTTCTGCCCCTGGCCGATGTCGAAGGTCACCAGCTCGGCCCGGTCAGCTCGCGGTACCCGTTGCCCTGATCTCGGAGTAGTGCGCGAAGACGTCCGGGCCCCCACCGGCCTGCTCGATGAACCCAAAACCCTGCTCCCCAGGCCCCGCAGAGCCTGGCGCGCCACCGTCTCGTCATCGGGTGCGGGAAGGGGTGCACCCGGCGTGCGGGTCATCAGTGGCAGTTGCCTTCGTGGTGGTGGCGGTCGTAGCCCCAGGCCGCAGCGTCGACGAGGCGCCCGCGGTCGTTGCGCAGCAGGGATGCCTTCCACCAGCCCGGCGGGGCGATGGGCTGGTGGAAGGGCGGCGGTGTCGGAGCGGTTGTCCCACACGTAGTTGCGGCGGTCCTGGTAGAGGTCGGTGCTGCTGTCGCGGCCCATTCCGGTGTGGATGCGGACCGTGGAACGTCCCGCCAGGCGGTAGTCCTCGAAGGTGTAGGTGTGGCCGTCCTCGTCCTCGAGGGTCCAGCCGTCGAGGTTGACCGCGGGTCGCACGGACGGCTACTTCGAGGAGACTTACGGGCACGGGCGGCGAGACAGACGACGACAGGCCCATGCCCATAGAGCCTTTGGCGGCTGCGTCGTCGACGGCCGACGATGTCCTGCAGGATCACCAACGGGGGTGGGCGTGGAGCTGACGGCGTTCTTCAGCGGCGGCGACGGATGGGCACAGCCCTGGGTGCTCGACGTCGGGCTGGTCGAGTCCCTCCGGTTCGGCCCCCAGCCGGTCATACCGACCTGGACGTGGCCATCGCGCTGACCCGGTTGCTGCACAACGACTTCGTCTCCTACGGGACCGACGGCAAGGGCAGGCATCTGAATGACGAGAACGTGCCGATCGTCATCAAGGCCCACCGCGCCGTTCTGGAACGACTCGCCCTCAATCCGCCAGCCTGGCCGTTCCGTACGTTCGACGGACCGCGCGGCTTCGGCACCTACTGGCGCGACAACGACATGCGGAACAGTTGGCAGGCCCGGCGGGACTGCATCGAGCAGATCCTCGGCCCGACCCGCGACGCGCTGGAGGAGCCGCAGGAGCTGGAATACGAGCGCCGCTTCACCAACGGGCCGTCCGGCAGTTTCAAGAACCTCATCTTCGCCGCCGACGGGGCGAAACCGCAGATCGTGCTGCGCGACGCGGTGAACAACGACGTCGAGATCGTCCGCCACGCCGACACCTGCCTGGTATTCACCGATCCTCTACCGCCGCAGGGGCTGGCCTGGCGGCAGATGGTGGCCTGGTGGAGGAAGAGTCACCAGCCTGATGTCGACGAGAAGGCAGCCGCCGACGCCCTGTACCGGCGGCTGTACCGGTCGCTGGACTCCCCGCCCGAGCAACTCCTCATGATCACCTACTGCGCCCGCTACGCCAAAGAAGGCGGCTTCGACCTGCCCGCGCTGATCCCCCAGGTCTACCTCCGCTACGCCCCCTACACCCGCAAGAGCGGCAAGCAGTCCGGGGCGCTGTACCGGCAGCGGATGGACTTCCTGCTCCTGGCTCCAGACCGCTCCCGCATCGTCATCGAGGTTGGCGGCGTGCAGCACTACGGTCGGCCGAACCCGCCTGACGACACGTGCCGGGTAACCCACACCGCCGTGCCGCAGCTGTACGCGGAGATGGTCGCCGAAGACCGCCGGCTGAGGCTCGCCGGATACGAGATCTACCGCTTCGGCGGACGGGAACTGACCGAACCGGGCGGGAAGCAGCTCCTGGAGGACTTCTTCACCGAACTCCTCACGCGGCACATGAAGCCAACCCTGTGAGCAGATGCCCCGGGGCGCGAAAGTCGTTTCCAGGCGCGGGCCCACCTCAGGGGAGGCGGCGTGCCGGTGGCATGGACCATTGCGTCGTGCCATTGACCGGAGAAACGTCCAGCTGTCTGAGCCAGTTGGAGTCCACCGCTGACGGCGAGGAGTGTGGGCGGTGGATCGCCTGCGACGAGTCAGGGTGGGACGGCGAGCAGTTGGTCGGCCGGAAGCGTCGCTTCCTGGTCTTCGCTTCGGCCGCCGTCGACGATGCGGAGGCCGCCCCACTTGTGCAGGAGCTGCGGGGGCAGGCCCGCATCCGGCAGGCCGGGGAGCTGAAGTTCCGCCTGTTCAAGGACCACACGCAGCGGTGGTCTCTGCTGCAGCAGGTCTGGGGGCCCGGTGGTGCGCTCCATGACTGGTGTTCGGTGTACGTGGTCGACAAGGAGTATGCGGCGGTGGCGAAGGTGATCGACCTGCTGCTGGAGGAGAAGGAACACGCCGAGGGCGGCAACCTGTATGCCGATGGTCAGACCCGTGATCTGGCGCGGACGCTGGCGCTCGAGGGACGTCGGGCGCTGCGCGGCCCTTTGTTCGAGGAGCTGGTGTCCGCGTTCGTGGCGCTGGCCTCGCAGCGGGGCGTGGGCCGTCAGACGGACGCGTCGGAGGCGCTCTTCGCGGTGATTGACCGGGCCCTGGGCGGCCTCGTCGCGCAAGGCCGTCACCGAGCTGCTGGCCCGGGTGCTGAAGGCGTCAATCGCGTGATGCCCGCGCGGCAACCCGGTGCAGCGAGAACGGCAGGCACCATCCTCTCCTCCGTGCGGCAGCCCTGCCGCCTCGGAGGAGAGCTCGACGGGGACGGCCACCTCTCGTTCAGATGACTCCGAGCAGTCCGTTGCCGCCCAGGAGGGTGCTGTCCTTCTGCGGGAAGCCGACGGACGGGGCGGTGATCATGCTGCTGCCCTTGGCAGCGGGGCCGTTGGCGCCGCCTGGCAGGACCCAGACGGCGCCGGTGGCGTTGTTCTCCTGCGCGGCGCTGACGAAGAGTTCAGGTTTGCCGTCCTTGTTGATGTCGCCGACAGCCACCGTGGTACCGAACATGTCGTCGCTCTCGCCGGCTCCCGGGATTTTCGCGGTGTCCTGGGTGAAGGCGTAGGCGCCGGCGCCCAGGGCACCGGTGCGGCGGCCGGGGATGACCGTGACTTGCCCGGCGTTCGGCTTGCCCATGTCCTCCAGCGGCGAGCCGACCACGACGTCCGCCAGCCCGTCACGGTTCAGATCGCCCACAGCGAGGGCACCGCCGAAGTCGTCCCCCTTCTCGCTCGCGCCAGGGACACCCGGGGTGTTCTGGGTGAGCTGCACCGGTTTCGCGTCCCGCGCGATGCCGTGTGCCGAGCCGTACCACAGAAGTACCCGGCCGCCGAGCGCACCGTCAGTGGTGGCGTGGTCCGGCTCGTCCGGGTCTCCCACCACGAGATCGGCGTATCCGTCGCCGTTGATGTCCCCGGTGGCCGCGATCAGGCCGTTGCCCATCTGCTGTGCGCCGCCGTAGACGGGGTTGACGTACACCTCGCCGCCGCTGATGTCGCTGAGGCGGACAGTGACGGCCACCTCGTCCGGCGCCCCGCTGTGGGCGAAGTCGCCCAGCGTGACGCTTCCGACGGAGGCGGTGTCACGGCTTTCATCGGCCGAGCCGTAGGTACCGCTGCGGCTGAACGGCCCCCGAAAGCGCATCGCCCCCTCATACCCGGCCACGAGCACCTCGGTCCGAACGCCGGCACCGGTGCTGAGCGCCGCCACGTCCAGGCCGTAGTACTTGCCGGCCGTGGTCGCCGGCAGATCAGTGCCGGACCTCAGCCCGGACCTGCTGCCCCACAGGACCGTCACCGTGCCGGCGTCCTCGCCCCGCGTGGTGTCCTCGTACGGCGCGGAGACCACCAAGTCCGCGTAACCGTCCCGGTTCAGGTCGGCCGTCGCGGTGGCGCCACCGAACCCGTCGTTCGACTCGGCCGTGCCCGGCACACCCGCGGTGTTCTGCGTGATGGTTGCCCGCCGGGACACCGACAGCCCCGCCTTGCCTCCGTAGAGAACGACCACGGCACCGGCTCCCGCCTTGCCGGCGATGTTCGCACCCGGCGCGGGCAGCACGGCGTCGCGGTAGCCGTCCACGTTGAAGTCACCGGGCACTGCACCGTGCACGGCTGCTGCGGGCACGGCCGACAGCAGCCCAGCGCCCATCACGGCGGCGATCAGGAGCGCCCCTGTTCGCCAACCCCCAAGCAGACCACGTCTGTTCCACATGAGCTGGATCCCCTCCCCCTCAACGCACCTGGCGTGCGCGCAGTCCAGGGCATCGTAAAGGGCGCCCCCGAACGGCCCGGAACTCCCCCAGCAGGGCGCCGCCGTCCCCTACCGGGCCCCGACCCGGGCCTCGGCGACCAGTGACACCTTGACGTGGGACGGAGTGGTCTTGTACTCAAGGCCCGTCGTGCCCGCCGGTACCGGTCGCGGACAGTCGGCGACGCTTGCAATGTGAGCCGATTCCGGCGGGTGAAAAATGACCCCCTGCTGCGTCAGTTGTTGTTGGTCATTCCCCGGTGTTGGCGGCGGGAACCCGTCCGAGGTCGCGGCCGGGCATGCGGTAGCTGTCGCCCTTCAGCGAGATCACCTCGGCATGGTGGACGAGGCGGTCGATCATCGCGGCGGCGACGGTGTCGTCGCCGAAGACCTCGCCCCAGCGCCCGAAGGGCTTGTTGCTGGTCACGATCACCGAGGCCGTTCGTAGCGGCCCGAGATGAACTGGAAGAACAGGTTCGCGGCCTCGGGCTCGAAAGGGATGTATCCCACTTCGTCGACCGCGATCAGCGGGATCCGTCCCAGCCGGGTCAACTCGTCGCTCAGATGCCCTGCTTGATGGGCCTCGGCGAGGCGGGTGACCCACTGGGCGGCGGTGCCGAAAGCGACCCGGTGGCCGGCCTGGCAGGCCCGGATGCCCAGGCCGGTGGCGAGGTGGGTCTTGCCGGTGCCGAGTGGCCCCAGGAAGATCACGTTCTCCTTTCCGGCGACGAAGTCCAGAGTCCCCAGATGGGCGATGACCTCGCGTTTCACGGACTGCTGGTGGTCGAAATCGAAGTCCTCCAGCGACTTGCGAGAAGGGAAACGGGCCGCCCGGATGCGTCCCTCGGCGCCGTGGGAGTCGCGGGCGGCGACCTCCCTCTGCAGGCAGGCGGCCAGGTACTCCTCGTGGCTCCAGCCCTCGTCGCGGGCCCGCTCGGCGAGCCTGGCGGCCGCGTCCCGCAGGGCCGGTGCCTTCAACGCTTTGGTCAGGTAGATCAGTTCGGAGCCGACGTCGCGGCCGGTCCCGGCCTGGTTCGTGCCGTTCTTCGTGCTCATCACGCTACCCCTTCACCCGTGCTCAGCCCGCCGTCGATGACGCCGAAGACCCGGTCGTAGGTGTCCAGCTACCGTTCCTCGACCTCTGTCACGTCCACCGGCGCCGGTTTCGTGCCGGCGGCCTTCTTGCGGGCGGCCGCGGCAGCGGCCGCGTGGTCCGGGTCGGTGATGGTCTGGTGGCGGGCCCAACTGCGGGCACGGCGGGCGACCTCGACGCCGTCGCAGGTCACCAGGACCTGGTCCAGGTCGGCGGCGACCTCGATGCGGCGGCCGACGGCCAGCGGATGCACCGAGTAGTCGCAGGTGTCCAGGCGGACGTAGTGGTCCCGGGGCAGCCGCAGGGATGCCTTCCACCAGCCCGGCGGGGCGATGGGCGGCAGGGCCAGCATCCGGGAGTGGTCCGCTTCCAGCCGGTCCGCCGGGCGGGCCTGCAAGGTGCGGTGGATGCGCCGGTTCGCCCTGGTCAGCCAGTCGGCGAGCTGGATGTTGAAGTCCGCAGGTGAGGTGAACACCCGCCCGGGCAGGAACGACGTCTCCAGATAGCCGTTGGCCCGCTCGACCAGGCCCTTGGACTCCGGATCCCGCGGCCTGCAGAGCAGGAACTTGACGCCGAGCAGTCCAGCGAACGCAGCAAATTCGTCTGTGAGTTGAGTTCCGCCGGACCGCCAGGAGCCGACGGCTCCCTCGTTGTCCCAGACCAGCACCCGGGGGACGGCGCCCAGCTCGGTCAGCAGCCGCCAGTGCCCTGCGATCAGGTCGGCCGCGGACCTCGAGGGCAGCATCCGGGCGGTGATCCATCGCGAGTAGCCCGCGACCATGACCAGCACCGGCGGACGCCTGACCTGGCCGAAGCCGAGCGGGATGTCGGCGGGCGGGAACCCCAGGTCGCACTGGCCGATCCCGCCCGGCTCATAGACCGTCCGCGAGGCCAAATCCGCAGGCCGATAGGACGGCCGCAGGTGCTCCCTGACCCGGTCCTTCAGCACCGTCAGTCCCGGTCCCAGCCGATCCGCTCGGCGATCACTGTCGCCGGCATCTCAGGCCACTGCTCGAGCAGTTCGCGGATCTGCGGCGCGACCACGTCCACGATCGAGCCCTTCGGCGCCCGCTGGTACTTCGGCGGCGCGTCGTCCGCGATCGCCCTGCGGACAGTGTTCCTCGCGATCCCCAGCTTCCTCGCGATCGCCCGAACCGGCATCTGCTCGGCCCGGTGAAGCCGGCGGATCTCCGCCCAGTCCTCCACGCTGATCACCACTCCTCCCGGTCTGACTCAACGAGCCAGCCCCTTGGAGGGGGTCAACTTTCAAGCGCCGCCAGGAGGGTCCGAAGCCGGGGTTCACGGACGGGCTGAGCCCCTTGGCGAAGTTCAACGCCGCGTTCGTCGCCAGCCGGAGACGAGCCGTGTCCGCTGCAGCACGCGGATGCAGCAGCCCAATCATCCGAGCCAACCCACCGGCGTCGCCTTCTGCTTGACCTACGATGACGCGGTGAAGTTCGTGATGGTGCCGGGCGGCTGGCAAGGCGGATGGGTGTTCGACTCGGTGGCTGCCGAGCTGCACCGAGACGGTCACCACGTCGAAGCGGTGACCCTGGCCGGGCTGGAGCCGGACGGCCCAGCCGATGCGTACCGCCCGCCGAACCTCGACACCCATATCGACCAGGTGGCCGAAATCATCGACCGCGGCGACGCAACGCCCGTCGCCCTGTGCGGACACAGCTACGGCGGCATGGTGATCACCGGAGTCGCAGACCGGCTCAGCGACCGCCTCGATCACCTCGTGTACATCGACGCCTACGTCCCGGACCACGGAGACTCGTGCTGGTCACTGACCAGCGACAGATTCCGGGAAATGTTCATAGCCGGCGCCCGCACCGACGGACAATGGGTCGCAGTCCCCGAAGGACTCGACCCCCGCGCACGCCCCCACCCCCTGGCCAGCTTCATCCAGTCGATCAAACTGCACGGCACCCCCAACGGCGCACTCGGCCGAACCTTCATCAGCGGCGGCGCCTGGCCCGGCAGCCCCTTCCTACCCCTGACCCAACGGCTGCGCAACGACCCCGACTGGCAAGTCCACGACATCCCCGTCGGCCACAACATCGCACGCCGCGACCCACACAAGCTCGCGGCCACCCTCCGCGCCCTGCCACCCCACACCTACTGAGGTTGAACGCGTGGTGTCGCAGGGGCTGACGGCTGGTCGCCCGTTTGTGGCTGGGCATACTGGTTGGCCAGCCTGAGTAGATGGGTCGGCCAACCTAACGGGCGGGTCGCGCCTTGGACTCTGTCTGGTTGGCCGAGGTCGGCTCTGGTGTCATGGGTGCGGCGGGGTGACGCGTGGTTCCCAGGTGCCATAAGAGGGTTAGGGCGGTGACGGCGGCGGCCACCGGCCCGAGTTCGGCCGGGGCAAGCCCGAACCACTCTTGCGCCAGCCCGCCGAAACCGCCGCCGAGGGCGACTCCGATGTAGAGCGCGGATGAGTTGAGACCGAGCAGGACCGGTGCGGCGGCGGGGCTGAGGGCGATGAGCCGGTGCTGCTGAGGAACGACGATGATGCCGACGGTCACGCCCCAGACCACCGCCCAGACCAGGGTGGACGGGAGGGTATGGATCGCCAGTGGGGTCAGCGCCAGGGCGAGAGTGGCGAAGACAAGAGTGCCGCTGAGGACGCGGGCGGAGTCGTGGCGGTCGACCAGGCGGCCGGCGGTGATGTTGCCGGCCAGGGTGCCGACGCCCCAGGCCAGCAGGATCAGGGTAAGTAACGACTCATTACCGCCGGTCGCGTCCCGCAGGGTCGGGCCGATGTAGGTGTAGAGGGTGTAGGTGCCGAGGAAGGCGAGCGAGGTGACTGCCAGCAGGGCCAGTACGCGGCCCTGCTTAAGTGGACCCATCCGGTCGGGCAGTGAGGCGGCGGGGAGCATCACCCTGGGGAGATCGACAACGATGCCGATGGCCGCCAGCATGCCGATCCCGGCGACGGCCCACAGGGTGATATGCCAGTCCGCGCGGCCGATCAACGTGCCGAGCGGCAGTCCCAGCGCGGTCGCCAACGTGAGGCCGCCCAGCACGAAGGCCAGCGCCCGGCCGCGGCGTTCCGGCGGCGCGATGGCCGCCGCGGTGCTGGAGGCGGCGGCGGTGATGATGCCCGCTCCCACGGCGGTAACGATGCGAGCGGCCATCACCACCCCATAACTCGTTCCAAACGCGGTGACGGCGTTGCCGATCACGAACACGGCCAGCGAGATCAGCAGCGCCGACCGCCGGTCCAGGCTGCTGGTAAGGGCGCCCATGATCGGCGCTGACAACGCCAGCGTCAGAGCGAAGACCGTCACCAACTGGCCTGCGGACGGAGTGGATACCCCCAGGTCGGTGGCGATGGACGGGAGCAGGCCCGCGATGACGTAGCCGTCGGTGCCGACGGCGAACGTCGCCAGGGCCAGGGGAAGGAGTCGTTTCAGCACGGATCGCGCCGCCTTTCGGAGCATTGCGGAGGCAGGTGATCGGCACTGTAAGCAATGCATGGATACTTGTCCATGTATCAATGAGTGGATAAGCTGGGCCCCTGCCACGGACGGAGGGAAGCGATGCGTGAGGTGTCCCAGCCGGCGACCGATGCGATCCGGATGGTGGAGGTACTGCGCGCGCTGGCCGATCCAGTGCGGCTGGAGATCGTCCAACGGCTCGCCGTGACCGGTGAGGAGAGCTGCAACGCCATCGGCGGTGACCTGGACGTCCACCAGACGACGCTGTCCCACCACTACCGGATGCTGCGCGAGGCGGGCGTCACCTGGACCACCGTCAAAGGCCGGTCCCGATTGGTGCGGCTGCGCCGCGACGACCTGGACGCGCTCTTCCCTGGCCTGCTCGACTCCGTACTGAACGGGGCCCGCCACACATACCCCGCCGCAGGAAGCTGACGCCCGCGGCATTCACCTGCCCGCCCCAGACGCGCCCACCCCGACCACCTGGCTATCTCGGCCGCACCCGCACTTGACCCCAGGGCATTGAACGCCGAGCCCGCACTGAAACAGCCAACCAGCACGATCAGTGACACCGTTGCGGTATCACCAGAGGCGTGCGATATCCACAAGGGGGCGGGCTGACCGCCGAGCGCCAGGAGTTTCGGGAGCTGTTACGGCTCCAGGCAGCGGAGCGGTTCGCCCAGGAAGAGGCGTGTGCGGTGATCGCCAAGGACCTGCGGGTCAGCGTCCGGTCGGTACAGCGATGGCGACAGAAGTGGAATGAGGGCGGTCCGCGGGCTCTGCGGTCGCAAGGGCCGGCGTCGCTGCCAAGGCTGAGCCAGAAGCAGTTCGCGCAGTTGGAGACGGAGCTGGCCAAGGGACCGGCCTCGCACGGCTGGGAGGACCAGCGGTGGACGCTGGCGCGGATTAACTGGTCGTCCCGTTTGGCTTTCCAGGTGACGCGGTGCGTGTCTGTGACTGTTGTGGCAGGCAGGGTTACATGCCGCGCTCGGGCCCGCTCCAGGGCTCTGGCCGTTCGTCGGCGGTCATCGGAAGGCGGCGCAATTGTACCGGGCCGGGATAGAAGGCTGAGGTGTTGGGGCCGGCCATGTCTTCGCCGATGAGGTAGCGGTAGAGCCACTCGGCGAAGTTCATCTCGTACTGCGCCCAACCGCCTTCGCCGTCTTCGACCAGGATCCCGGAGAGCGTGCCGTCCGCAGCCATGAGAAACAGTGTTTCGCCTCGGTCGGTGCTGGCAATCGGCCACAGTCCGTTACGGGTACCGAAGCTCAACTCTGTGAGTCCGAAGAGCAAGCGAGGGTCCTCGTCCGGGTCAAGGTCCTCCCAGGGAACCTCGGACCAGGCACGGGCCGTGTCCCGTATCCAGTCACCCAGATTCCAGCTCAAGGTCGCGGGGTGGTGCAAGGACAGGTGGCCGTTGAGCTGGATGGGAGCGTACGCGTCCACGAGGGTCTGGTAGTCGGTCGGCAGCCGGATGCCGAGTTCTGCGTGGAGGCGGTCCCAGGCGGACGCGTCCGCGTAGCGGTTCTGTGCCGTGCCGAGCATCGCCACGACTGCGGTTAGGTAGTCGGTCATGACGCTCCTCGCTGCTTTCTCGTCTATGCATCAGAATCATCCCAGCTCGGAGGTGGCACTGGTCAGGCTGTCAGCCTGCGATGGCTGAGCCAGGTCAGGTGGGGTGAGATCGAACCGCACCGCGACTACGTCAAGGAGCTGTTGAAGACGACTGTTGAAGACGACGACCGTCACCACGATCCACCAGCGGCTGCGGGACGAGGGCAAGTTGAAGGTCTCGCTGTCGATGTTCCGGCGCTGGGTGCATGAGAACCTGCCCGACGAAGCGGCCCGCTCCAAGGTCACCGTGCTGCGCGAAAGCGTCGAGCCGGGCTCGGAGGCCTAGATCGACTACGGCTTTCTGGGCCAGTGGATCCATTCGGCGTCGGTACCGCCGCGGGTGGGTCCGCGACGGCACGACGAGTAATCGTCAAGACCTGTGGATGTGTGGGGTCAGCTGATCGTCAGCTGCCATCTGGTCTCTCCGTCGTGCGACTGGTTGGTGGGGGTGAGGCCGACTGCGGTGGCGACGGCGGCGGATGCCTTGTGGTCAGGGTGGATGTGGGCGATGACTGTGTGCACCGGGTGTTTCCGGAGCCAGGCGACGAGCCCTTGGGCAGCTTCAGTGGCGATACTGCGTCGTTGCCAGGGGGTGCCTGTCACCCAGGCGATCTCCGCAGCGGCTCCGCGGTCGTCGGCGGTGACCGTCGCCTGGACATAGCCGGCCAGGCAGGCGGCGTCACGGAGCTGGATGACCCAGTTGCACCAGGACTCGCCGGGGCGGGGGGAGTCGGCCACCAGACGTTCGTAGCGGGCGCGTAGATCCTGGGCGGTGGCCGGGGCACCGCCGGTGAAGGTGTGCAGGCCGGGGTCGGACAGCACCGCGGCCATCTCGTCGGCGTTCTCGACCTGCAGCGGAAGTAAGGCCAGCCGGTCGGTGTGGATGGTTTCGGGCCTGAGGGTGATCACGCTGCCTCCTGATCGGAACGTTCGACGAGTATGCCCCGCTCGAAGCGGGCCCCGGCCCGGACCAGTGCGACGAGCTAGGGTGCGTTCACCGCGCGCCACTGGTTCTGGGCGGACTCGACCAGTTTGAACACCATGGCCAGAGCGGCCGCCCTACTGCCTGCTCCCTTGGTGACCTTGGTCCGCAGCCGGACGGTGGCGAAGGTCGACTCGATGGGGTTGGTGGTCCGCAGATGGATCCAGTGCTCGGCCGGGAAGTCGTAGAAGGCCAGCAACTCGTCCCGGTCGTCGGTGATCTTCTTGACGGCATGGGGGAACTTCGCCCCGTAGAGCCTGGCGAAGGTCGTGATGGCCTGCTCGGCGTGCTCGCGGTCCTCGGCGTTGTAGATGTCCTGCAGGGCTTTCTTCGCGGCCGGTTGCGCGGACTTCGGTAACGCGTCCATGACATTCGCCGTTTTGTGAACCCAGCACCTCTGCTCGCGGGTCGCGGGGAAGACCTCGCGCAGAGCCTTCCAGAAGCCGAGCGCGCCATCGCCCACCGCCAGCACCGGGGCCCGCATGCCGCGGCGGGCGCAGTCCCGCAGCAGGCCGGCCCAGGCCTCCGACGACTCGCGGTAGCCGTCGGCCATGGCAACCAGCTCCTTGGTGCCGTCCGCGCGCACCCCGATCACGACCAGGACCGCGGCCCTGGCCTCGTCCAGACGGATGCGCAGGTGGATGCCGTCCACCCAGACATACACGTAGTCGCTGCCGGACAGGTCGCGCTCCTGGAACGCCTGGTGGTCGGCCCGCCACTGCGCGGTCAGCCGGGTGACGGTGGCCGCCGACAGGCCCGCGGCGGAGCCGAGAAACTGCTCCGGCGCGGGCACGAAGTCGCCGGTGGACAGGCCGTGCAGATAGAGCAGCGGCAGCACCTCTGCGATCTTCGGTGATTTGCGGCACCAGGGCGCCAGGATTGCCGAGGAGAACCTCTTGCGCTCCCCGGTGGTCTCGTCGACCCGCTTGTCGTTCACCCGCGGGGCTTTGACCTCGACCGATCTGGCGGCGGTGGTGACCTTCCGCGGCTGGTGGTAGCTGTTGCGCACCACCAGCCGGCGGCCGTCTCGGTCCCGCTGGTCGGCCAGCTCGGCTATGTAGGAGTTGACCTCGGCCTCCAGCGCGGCGGCCAGCACCCGCCGGGCGCCCTCCCGGACGATCTCGTCCAGCAGCGACGCCCCGCCAGTGGTGGTGCCGTCGGTGTTGACTACGGTGAGCACGGACGTGCCTTCCCGGCCGACGCGCCCACGCCGGCCTTGCTCGATGACCTATCGATCGATCACCAGGGAAAGTACGTCCTCCCCCAACCGATCCACAGGTTCCGAGCATTGCTCCGGCATGACAGGGGGATGGGCGTACAGGTCAGGCCCAGGGGCTGACCGCGGTGAAGGAGCTGTCGGCGCGGAACGTGTCTGTGCTCTGGTAGGGGTCGACGCGCAGCGCGTAGTTGTAGTGGCGGAGGTAGTAGCCCGGGTAGTTGTACGACTCCAGTCGCACGGAGCCGGCCGTGGAGCCTGGGCGGGCGCAGTAGGTGGCGTCCTTCTTGAAGACGGCGCTGCCGTTGTCCGCGTCGAAGCGGGCCCGGAAGTCCCAGTGGCGCAGATAGCGGCCGGAGGAGTCGCGGAAGGAGTAGCAGTT
The DNA here is from genome assembly GCF_000720255.1 of Streptomyces griseus subsp. griseus. GTDB lineage: Bacteria > Actinomycetota > Actinomycetes > Streptomycetales > Streptomycetaceae > Streptomyces > Streptomyces griseus_I. The sequence continues at coordinate 22,829 of NZ_JOJE01000061.1, forward strand.
GGCGTCGGCGAGGCCGGGCAGGACGGTGAAGGTGGCGCTCTGCTTGGCGGCGGTGCTGCTGGAGGAGTTCACCGGGTCGAGGTAGCCGAGGTTGTCGGAGCGCACCACGGCGTACCGGTCTGGGTAGTTGACCGATTGCAGCGACCTGGTGGTGTTGGTGGGCAGCGTGGCGCCGCCGGGGACCGTCTCCCTCAGCACGGTGGCGTGGCGGATGAAGCCGGACAGCGCGGGCACCTCGGTGCGCGTGGACCAGGTGGCGAAGTTGTCGTAGCTGTCGCTGTACCAGTACTTCCCGTCGCGGTAGCCGTCGAAGTAGATGCGCCAGCCGCCGTTGTCGAGCTGGACCAGGGCCGGGCCCTCGACCCAGCTGCCGAATCCGGCCCAGTCGCCCGACTTCAGAATGGTGTACGGGCCGGTGAGGCTGGAGGCGGTGGCGTACTCGATGTACTTCGTCGTCTCGTTCTTGGTGAACGCGTGATACGTGGAGCCGACCTTGACGACGAAGGTGTCGATGTTGTTCGGCCCGATGCCTGCCAGCTGGGTGGGCGCGGACCAGGCGGTCAGCGCGGAGTTGGTCGCCGTGATCTTGTACGGGGTGAAGGCGGTGGCGGTGCTCGCCGTCGTCAGCGACACGATGACGTTGACACTGCCGTCGGTGTCGATGAACCACTCGGGTGCCCAGGTGCGGGTCAGCCCGCTGATCGGGATCGTGTAGTTGTACAGGAACGTCCAGTTCACCCGGTCGGTGCTCCGGGCGAAACCGATCGTGTTCCCGGTCCAGTTGGTGGTGTAGGTGAGGTAGTAGAACCCGTCGGTGTGCTTGAAGATGCTGGGGTCCCGGATCAGAGCGGACGGCGGAGTGTAGGCGGGGCCCTTCTTCAGGTTGAATCCGGTGGCGTCCGGCGAGTCGTACACATACAGGTTCGACTCACTGGAGTTGGTGAACGCGGTCATCGTGTACCTCGTGGCCTGCCCGGCCGGCGGGGCGGCTGCGGAGGCGGTGCCCTGGAGGGCGGGGGCACCCAGCAGGACCAGCAGCAGTGGGCCCAGCAGGCCGAGCAGGGTTCTTACGGTTCTGTTCAACTCTTCCTCCGGGCCCGGCCAGTCCGCTTGGCCGATCACCGTGCTGAAGGGGCATAGATGTCCGAGATTTCGGACAATGCGCGGTACGTCGAGCAGAACATAGGTTTACGTCAAGGTTCCGTCAATATTTCTGACAGACTCCGTTCCATATGTGACGGCCGTACGCCCGCTCGAACGACCCGGGCGCTCGAAATGAGTACTACTCATCTTGTAGGTGCAAGTTTTGCGGGGTGACCTGAATGGGGCGCGGTTGACGGACGATCGATCCGGCTAGATACGCTGCTACCTGGGGAGTTTCCTCCGCTCCAGGCGGTCCGAGTAGTACTGAGCCCGATGCGTCCACATGGCATCGGTGTTACGTAAGCAAAAATGGGTGTGCCTATCGTCTTGACCGGAGCGCCTCGTTTCATTGATAAATGCCACTCATGAGACCCCTACGCATCGGGGCGGGGACGGTGAAGGCGCTCGCGGCAGCGGCTGTCGTCTTCGCGGCCGTGCTGCCCGCTCAGCCCGCCTACGCGGCCACGACGAACTTCTACGTCGACCCTGTCAACGGCAGTGACACCAACGCGGGAACCAGCACCGCGGCGGCGTTCAAGACCATCCAGGCCGCCAAGGCCGCCGTCCGCGCTGTCAACGCGAACATGTCGGACGACATCGTCGTGAACCTGCGCGGCGGCACCTACTCCCTCACCTCTCCGATCACCTTCGGCACGAGCGACTCGGGCACGAACGGCCACACGGTCGTCTACCAGGCGTACAACGGTGAGACGCCCGTGATCACCAGCGGGAAGACGATCACCGGCTGGACCGCGGCTGCGGGCGGCGAGTACCAGGCGCCCGTGGGCGGCCTCGACTTCCGCCAACTGTACGTCAACGGGGTCCGCGCCACCCGGGCCCGCTTCCCCGACCTCGGCTCGGACTTCCAGTTGCAGGGCAGCGACAAGACCAACAAGCTGCTGAAGGTGCTCAGCTCACAGGTCTCCAACTGGAACCACCTGGGCCAGGTCGAGATGTTGCTGGAGACGCAGTGGGGCGAGAGCTACCTGCGGCTGAAGTCGATCAGCTCCAGCAACGGCATGGCCAACGTGTCGATCCAGGACCACGAGGCGGGCATCCTGTTCCCACGCCCCTATCCGATCCTCTCCAACGGCTCTCCCCTGCACTTCGAGAACGCCCACGAGTTCCTCAACGAACCGGGCGAGTTCTACGTCGACACGGCCGCGCAGACCGTCTACTACAAGCCCCGCCCCGGCGAGGACATGTCCAAGGCCACCGTGCAGGCGCCGACGCTGGAGACGCTCTTCGACGTCAAGGGCACCGACCTCGGCAACCCCGCCCACGACCTGCGCTTCTCCGGAATCACCTTCACCGGGACAACCTGGATGGAAGCGACGAACAACGGCTACCTCAACGGCCAGGGCGGCAACTACAACGTCTCGGCCGATACCTCCAACCACCAGTACGTCGGCCGTCCGCCGGCCGGGGTCCAGACCGCGAACGCCGACCGCGTCTCCTTCACCGGCAACACGTTCACGCAGATGGGCTCCACCGCCCTCGACTTGTCCCACGGCGTGCACGACAGCACCGTGACCGGCAACCTCATCTCCGACATCGCCGGCAACGGCATCATGGTCGGCAAGTTCTCCGACCCCACGGTGGAGATGCACACCGTGTACAACCCGCCGACCTCCCCGGCGGGTGAGGACGCCCGGGAGGTCGTCAAGAACGTCACGGTAAAGAACAACCTGATCACCCGGATCGGTCAGGACTACGTGGGTACCGCCGGCATCAACGCGGGCTTCGTCAACAGCACCACCATCGACCACAACGACATCAGCGACGCCCCGTGGGCCGGCATTTCGCTGGGGTGGGGCTGGCAGGTGGCCGCCAACGCCGAAGGCAACAACAGCATCAGCTACAACCGAGTCGGCAACGTGCTCAACCGGCTGTGCGACGCCGCCGGCATCTACCACCTCTCCAACGACCCGGGCACGGTCATCAACGGCAACTACATCCACGACGCGGTGCGTACGCCGTCCGCCTGCACTTCCGCGGTCAGCGGCATCTACCTGGACGAGGGGTCGGACAACATGACCGTCTCGAACAACGTGCTGTCGCACACTGACGGATTCATCAACCAGAACCGCAACGGCACCAACGTCACGCTCACCAACAACACAACGTCCGGGGACTCGGTGATCAAGGCCTCCGGTCTGGAGTCCGCCTACCAGGGGCTGGCAGCCAAGATCAACCTCGCCTACAACAAGCCGGCATCCTCCTCCTCGGTGTACAGCTCAGCCTGGGTGGCGGCCAAAGCCAACGACAACAACGGCTCGACCGGCTGGTCGCCCATCGGAAGCGACACCTCGGCCTGGTGGCAGGTCGACCTCGGGCAGGCCTACCAGCTCGGACAGTTCTCCCTGACGACGCGCCAGGACCTCGACCAGTCGACGACGCGGAGCCAGTTCGAGATCCGTGGTTCCAACGACCCGTCGTTCGCCACCTACACCGTGCTGGGGCGCCAGGGCAGCGCCACCCTGCCGCTCGCCGCGACGCTGACAGGCGACATAGACGTCCGCCAGAAGTTCCGCTACGTGCGGGTCGCCAAGACCGACGGCGCGTACTTCTTCATCGCGGACTTCAGTGTCCAGCAGGCCGGCGGGGCGTTGGAGGACTCCACCGGTACGCCGAACACCAACCCATCGACGTACTACACGATCAAGAACGCCAACAGCGGGCTGCTGATGAACGTGGACCAGAGCTCCACCCTCGACCGCGCGAGCGTCAACCAGTGGGCGAGCACCGGTGGTGCCAACCAGCAGTGGAACATCGTCCCGGTCAGCGGGCAGCTCTACAAGATCGTGAACAGGAACAGCGGCAAGGTCCTCGACATCAACAACTTCAGTCACCGCAGGGGCACCTCACTGCAGCAGTACTCCTTCGCCAGCGGCAACAACCAGCTGTGGTACTTCGAGCCGACCAGCGGTGGGTACGTCATCCGCAACTTCGAGAGCAGGCAGGTCCTGGAGGTCGGTGGCGGATCGACGACGAGCGGAGCCGCCATCAATCAGTGGATGCCCCTGAACCAATCGAACCAGGCATGGACGATCCAGTGACCGGGTGACCCAGCACAGGACGGTGGCGGTGCAGCCGGAAGACGAAGGCTTTCCGGCCGCACCGACCCACGCGCCGACCATGCCGAAGCCGCCCCGCGTGAGAGGGCGGCTTCTGCATAGCTCTCAGTGGGCGGTTCGTGAGCCCTTGAGTGGGTCTGCTGTCGCCTGATGGTGTGGTGGCGGGGCGGAATCTGCCGGTCCGCGGTTGTTGATCTGGTGAGGCGGTGGAAGGTCGAGCAGACCTACGGGATCCTGATACTGCACCGGCGACTGGTCCGCGACTACGAGCACCGCCCCCCTCCCCCGCCTCCCGCGTCTACTGGGCGATGACCCACATCATGACCCGACGCCTCCCCGGCACGCACGCCCCCACCTGGCGCGCAGCGCAGGCGACGGCAGTATGAACATCCGGCCCCTGCTCGATGCCCTGGACCTCCAGGAAGACGCCGCCCGGGCCCTGGCCGACGACCTCCGCGCACAGATCGACGACCTGCGACCCGGTTGCGGGAGGCCGAGACGCACCTGGAACACCTCACGATCACCCGCAAGACCGTCACCGGCCCCGCCGACCCGCTCCCGGTCGGCCCGCCAAACCTGCCCGAGCACCCGGACTACCCCCGCATCCTCACCGCCTTCAACCACACGACCGAGCCGCTCCGGGCCAAGGACGTCTGCGAAGCCCTCGGCCACGAACTGCTGCCGGAGAACGTCGAGGGCACCCGCGCCAAGCTGAAACGCCTCGTCAAACTCGGGATCCTCACCGAGGCCGACACGGCAACTTCGCCAGGAAGCAATAGCCGACACAACCTCCACCAGCGGCCTTGCCTCACCTCAGCCAGAAACAGACGTCACCTTACGAACCGCCCACTTACAGCCTCAATCAACTCGGTTGTGCGCGCCGTGCCCCGGGTCGATCGACGGGATGTCGGCACAGACAGGGTTGTCTTCGGAGAGGCTGGCGGCCAATTGGGTCACAGTGATGCGTGTCATTTCACTGAGCCGGGCGAGGGGCAGAGCGGATGCGTCGTCGTAGATGAGGACTTTCAAGATGTTGACACGGAGCTGGTCTTCGCCGTCCAAGTAGGGCAGGCCAGCGAGCAGTTCGTGCGCTGGCCGCACGGCGACTGTGTGTGCGATCTGCGCCAGGGGCATCTGGTCGACGGCGTCGGAGGTCGTGGGACGCCCTTGGGTGATGGCGTCCAGGAGGAAGGCATGGATGCTCAAGGCGAGCAGCGTCGCCATCAGACTGTCGGCCGACTGCGGGCTCAGGGACTGGGCTTGATCCGCTTTGGCGGACATCCGAGATCAGGGGTTCTGCCCCGGGAGGATGTCCATCATGGAGAGCATGGGGAAGAAGAAGCCTCGGCCTCG
>NZ_JOJE01000062.1 GCF_000720255.1 Streptomyces griseus subsp. griseus
CCACCCCCACCCCGGACACGGCGCCGGCGCCGGCGCCGGCCGAGGAGCAGGCTTCCTCCTCCCGCGTGACGATCCTGTGTGCCGTCGCCGTGCTCGCCCTGGGGCTCACCCTGCTCGGCCGCCACGACGACACGCCGGCCCCCGCTCCCCAGCCGCCCCGCGCCGCCCCGGCCGCGCCCACGGCACGGGAGTCGACGGCGGCCGACACGCCGGAGCGGTCCGGCAAGCACCTCCCCCGTGCCGAGCCGCTGCGTCTGCACATCCCCAAGATCGACGTCGACGCCCCCTTCACCGACCTCTCCATCGCCGCGAACGGCCATCTGGAACCGCCGCCCGCGGACGACACCAACCTCGTCGGCTGGCACGCCGGAGGCGCCTCGCCCGGGGAGATCGGCACGTCGATCATCGCCGGACACGTCGACACCAAGACGTCCGCCGCCGTCTTCGTCCGCCTCGGCGAACTCGACAGGGGCGACACCTTCTACGTCACCCGCGCCGACGGCCGCAGAGCGACGTTCCGCGTCGACAGCGTCGAGACCTTCGACAAGGACAGCTTCCCCAGCGACCGTGTCTACGACGACACAGATACCGCCCAGGCCCGTCTGATCACCTGCGCGGGCGACTACGACCGCTCGGTGCGGGACTACACCGACAACCTCGTCGTCTTCGCCCACCTGATCTGACGCACGCTCGCCACAGCACCGTGGCGCCCGGTATGGGGCGCCACGGTGCTGTGGTGGTTCTGTGAGGGCGTCAGGGCCGCGCCAGCAGCCCGCCGAGGACCTGCCGGAGCGTCGACTCGGGGTCCCGGACCGTGACCAGGGAACGCCAGGCGACGAAACCGTCGGGACGGACGAGCACCGCGCCCTCGGCTGTGACGCCGTGGAGTTCCGACCAGTCCGTGTCGCCCTCGGGCATCAAGTCGGCGTCGGTGCCGTCGCCCACCCGGTACGAGGTGAGCGGGACGGACAGTTCCGCGGCGACGCGAAGGGCGGCCTCGTGCCATCCGCTCCCGGCGGTGGCGTCGCTGAGGAGGACCAGGGAGCGCTCGTAGAGGTCGAGGGTGGAGACCCGCTCGCCCCGGTGGCGCAGCCACAGGTGCGGTGCCCTGCTGCCGGGCTCCCCCGTCAGGCTCAGCCCCTCCGGGACGACCGGGGTCTCGGGGTCGGCGCCGACGACCGCGCCCTGCGGATACCGGTAGCCGAGGGCCACGTTGAGGATGCCGCGCTGGGGGCCGCCGCCACCGGTTCCGGGCGCCGGGGCGAAGCCGGGGTGGCTGTGCTCGACCGACCGGGCGGCGGCGCGGGCGCTGGTCGCCTCCGCGACCGGGCGGCGCTCGGCGTCGTACGTGTCCAGCAGGCCCTCCCCCGCCCAGCCGCCCAGCACCGCGGCCAGTTTCCAGGCGAGGTTGTGGGCGTCCTGGATACCGGTGTTGGAGCCGAACGCCCCGGTGGGTGACATCTCGTGGGCGGAGTCGCCGGCCAGGAAGACGCGTCCCGAGCGGTAGCTGCGGGCGACGCGCTGGGCTGCGTGCCAGGGCGCCCTGCCGGTGATCTCGACGTCGAGGTCCGCGACGCCGACGGCGCGGCGGATGTGCTCCACGCACCGCTCGTCCGTGAACTCCTCCAGGGTCTCGCCGTGTTCGGGGTGCCAGGGGGCGTGGAAGACCCAGTTCTCCCGGTTGTCCACCGGCAGCAGGGCGCCGTCGGCGTCGGGGCTGGTGAGGTAGCAGACGATGAAGCGACGGTCGCCGACCACGTCGGCGAGGGCACGGGAGCGGAAGGTGACGCTGACGTTGTGGAACAGGTCGCCGGGACCGCTCTGTCCGATGCCGAGCTGTTCGCGGACGGGGCTGCGGGGGCCGTCCGCGGCGACGAGGTAGTCCGCGCGGAAGGTGGTGTGATCGCCGGTCTCACGGCTCTTGACGACGGCGGTGACGCCGTCGCTGTCGGCGTCGAACGACATGAGTTCGGTGTGGTAGCGCAGATCGCCGCCGAGCTGGCGGGCGTGGTCGAGCAGGACGGGCTCCAGGTCGTTCTGGCTGCACAGGCACCAGGAGCTGGGGCTGAAGCGGGCCAGTCCGTTGCCCGGGTCGATCTGCCGGAACAGCCACTCGCCCGCGTCGCCGACCAGGGTGGGCGTCTGCAGGATGCCGTGGTTGTCGGCCAGCGTGGCCGCCGCCTCGTGGATCGCCGGCTCGGTGCCGGCGACCCGGAACAGCTCCATCGTGCGGACGTTGTTGCCGCGGCCCCGCGGGTGGATGGAGGTGCCGGCGTGGCGCTCCACCAGGGTGTGCGGCACCCCCAGCCGGCCCAGGAACAGCGAGGTCGACAGGCCGACCAGGGAACCGCCGACGATGAGGACCGGCACCCTGTGGGTCTTGTTGTCGGCCTGTTCGGCTCTTGAGTTCATCTCTCGCCTCCAGCATGTCGTGTCCGCCGAATCGGCCGCGTGCGGCACGGCCTGGCCCTTGATGCATGCCACCCGGGGCGGACGGCGGCTCAGGCTTCACCCGCTTGACGCGCCTGGTTCGCGGTGTTCCCGGGCACGACCCACGATCGTCGTGACGCGTTCACGAGGAACAGGTGTGCACCCCTGTACGTCCGCCTCCCTCCCCTCCCCCTTCCTCTCTCGCCCTCCTCTCCCGCTTCTCGTCCTCGGAGTGACTGACATGACAGAGCGACAGGCCCGCATCGTCTCCCTCGCCGACGCCGCGCCCAACCGCCGGCGTGGTGGTGACGTCCGCGCCCTTCTCACGCCCACCACCGTCGGCTCGACCAGCGGGTTCATGGGCGTGGCGCTGGTGCAGCCCGGGGAACGCATCGCGGAGCACTACCATCCGTACTCCGAGGAGTTCGTGTACGTCACCCACGGCACCTTCGAGGTGGACCTGGACGGCGAGCCGCACCCCCTCCGCATCGGTCAGGGGCTGCTGATCCCGCCGTACCTGCGCCACCGCTTCCGCAACGTGGGCACGGACGAGGCACGACTCGTGTTCCACCTGGGGCCGCTGGCCCCGCGGCCCGACCTCGGGCACGTGGACACTGAGGGAACGGCGGAGGGGTCGGTGGAGGCGGCGGAGACGGTCTAGGACGCAACGAGCCCCACCCCCTGATATGGGGGTGGGGCTCGCATCCGGAGCGCCGGGCAGGCCTTGCACCTGCATTTCCCCGCAGGAAGCGGGGCGTCTTTCCTTGGACCACCAACGCGCGGCACCGCCACCGGAGTTCCGGCGGCCTGCTCAAGATCAAGCCTACCTCATCCTCGTGGGTACGCTGACCGGAATGACGACTCCTCCCTCCTCCACCCGGCTGGTGATCCTGCGCGGCAACAGCGCGTCCGGGAAGAGCTCGGTGGCCGCCGGACTGCGTGCGCGGTACGGACGGGGCATCGCCCTGGTGAGCCAGGACGTCCTGCGCCGTGAGGTGTTGCGCGAGCGGGACATCCCCGGCGGCGCCAACATCCGCCTGATCGACCTCACCGTCCGGCACGCCCTCGACCACGGCTTCCACACGGTGCTCGAAGGCATCCTGTACGTCGCGCACTACGGCGAGATGCTCGCCGGGCTGCTGGCCGACTACCCGGGTCGCAGTCACTGCTTCTACCTGGACGTCCCCTTCGAGGAGACCCTCGTCCGGCACGCGACCAAGCCGATCGCCGACGAGGTCGGCGCGGCCGAACTGCGCTCCTGGTACCGGCCGTCGGACCTGCTGCCGGGCGGTGTGGAGACCGTGGTCCCGGCCGACAGCTCGCTGTGCGCGACGATCGACCGGGTGATGCGGGCGTCCGGTCTCGACGTGTCCGCCGAGGCGCCGAGCGGCACCTGACGGCCGGCACTCACCGCAGGGCCGCCGCCACCAGCCCGCGGAGCTCCGCGTCGGACACGCTCCCGCCGGCCACCAGCCTGTCGAAGACCAGCCCGTCGACGCACGCCAGCAGGGTGACGGTGCGCTCCTCGGCGTCCGCGTGCCCCCGCCCCGTCAGGAAGTCCTGCACGGCCTGCCTGGCCGCGTTCTCGCGCGGTACGAGGATCTCCCGCAGCTCGGGCTGGCGCACGCTCTCGATGGCGCAGGCGTAGCGGGCGAGGGAGCGTCGCCGCCCGGCTCCCGTGAGCCGGCCCTCGATGAAGACGCCGAGCCCCGCGACGAGTTCCTCCGCGTTCCGCAGGGCGGGCGTCCGCTCCCCGATCGCCTGGAGTTCGGCCTGGTCGAGTGCGACGAGGCGCCGGACGAGCGCGGTGAGCAGCGCCTGGCGGGTGCGGTAGTACGCGGAGGTCGTGCCGGGCGGCAGCTTCACGGCCCGGTCCACCGCGCGATGGGTCAGGCCCCGCATTCCGGCCTCGGCGAGCACGTCGATGGCCGCGTCGGCGAGGACGGTGCGTCGATCGGTGGACATGCCCCTCTTTCTACACGCCCGCCTTTCTACACCCGTAGAGGGACGGAGCAACCGGACGGAGTAGTCTCCCGTCTCGCCTCTTTTTCTACATCCGTAGAAGGCGAGGCGAGAGATCTCCGCGAGGCGGCGACACGGGGTGGACGGGAGGCCGGGCATGGGTGGAAGTGCGGTGGTGGTCGGGGGCGGCATCGGCGGGCTGGCCGTCGCGATCGGGCTGCGTCGGGTGGGCTGGGAGGTGACCGTCGTCGAACGCGCGCCCGTCCTGGCCGACGTGGGCGCGGGGATCTCCCTGCACGCCAACGGCCTGCGCGCGCTGGACGCGCTCGACGCCGGCCTCGGTGCGCGGGTGCGCGCGGCCGCCCGCCCCCAGTACACGGGGGGTACACGTGCCCCGGCGGGCCGCCGACTGGCCCGGATGGACGGGGCCGCGCTCGAACGCGAGCTGGGCACGCCGATCGTCGGCATATCGCGCGCCGAGCTGCACCGGCTGCTGCGCGCCGCATTGCCTGCGCAGTGCCTGGTCGTCGGGGTCGAGGTGACGTCCGTGGTGGGCACGGACTCCGGGCGGGTGCGCGTGCCGGTGGGGAACGGCGTGAAGGAGGTGGATCTGGTGGTGGCCGCCGACGGCGTCCACAGTCGGCTGCGCGCGCAGCTGTTCCCCGACCACCCCGGGCCCACCTACAGCGGTTCGACCGTGGTCCGCGCGATCACGGAACGGCCCGTCGGACTGGACGCCGACTTCGAACTGACCTGGGGCGGGGGCGCCGAGTTCGGTCACATCGCGTTCGTCGACGGCCGGGCCGAGTGGCACGCGGTGTACAACGCGCCCGTCGGTGTGCGGTACCCCGACGTCCTCGCGGAGATGCGTCGCCGCTTCGGCTCCTGGCACGAGCCGATCCCGGCGCTGCTCGACGGCACGCGAGCGGACGCCGTCCTGCACCACGACATCCATGAGCTGGTGACGCCCCTGCCCGCCTTCGCCGCGGGGCGGATCGCCCTGCTCGGCGACGCCGCCCACGCGATGACGCCCCACCTCGGCCAGGGTGCCTGCCAGGCACTGGAGGACGCGGTCGTGCTGGCCGCCGCGCTCGCCGCCGAGCCGACGGTCGACGCGGGGCTGTCCCGTTACGACGCCGAGCGCCGCCCGCGCAGCCAGGCCGTCGCCCGCGCCGCGCGCCAGGCCGGACGGATGGGCCAGCGGCTCGCCCATCCGCTGGCCGTCGCCGTGCGCGACACCGCGCTCCGGCTGGCGCCGTCCCGCGTGACGGTCCGCGCCGTCCTGCGGCACGCCGACTGGAGGCCGCCTGAGCTGGGGTGACCGCGAGGGGGGCGGGGTGGTCGGTGGTGGTCCCCGCTACCGCTATGTTCGACGCGAACAACCAAGGGGTGGGGATGCAGAAGACAGACGAACGGAACGAGGAGGCGGAGGCGGCGCTCGCGGACGCGGTGGCCCGCGACGACACCTCTGTGCGGGGCCGGCCCAGCTCCTGGGGGCTCCTGCTGGTCGCGGCGGCCGTCGTGCCGGGCACGGTGCTCTTCGTCGTCGGCCGGTTCCTGGAGGAACCGGCCCTTCAGGCCTGGCGGACGGTGTGTCTCGCCATCACCGTGCAGGCGATGCCGTTCCTGCTGCTGGGCACCGCCCTGTCGGGGGCGATCAACGCGTTCGTCCCGGCGCGGGTGTTCACCCGGGTGCTGCCCCGGCGGCCCGCGCTCGCCGTCCCGGTCGCCGGGATCGCCGGAGTCGTCCTTCCGGGCTGCGAGTGCGCCTCGGTGCCGGTGGCGAGCAGCCTGATCGGCCGCGGTGTCACCCCGGCCGCCGCCTTCGCCTTCCTGCTGTCGGCCCCCGCCATCAACCCGGTGGTGCTGACCGCCACCGCCGTCGCCTTCCCCGGCAGCCCCGCCATGGTGCTGGCCCGGCTGCTCGCTTCACTCGCCACCGCCGCCCTGATGGGCTGGCTGTGGCTGTGGCTGGGCCGCGCGGAGTGGCTGCGGCCGTCCGTACGGCACACCGGGCACCGGCCGGGGCACAGCCGCTGGACGGAGTTCCGCCTCGGCTTCCAGCACGACTTCCTGCACGCGGGCGGCTTCCTGGTGGTCGGGGCCATGGCGGCGGCCACCTTCAACGTGGCGGTGCCCCGCTCCGTACTCGACACCTTCTCCGGCTCGCCCTGGCTGTCGGTGCTGTTCCTGGCCGCGCTCGCCATCGTCCTCGCGGTGTGTTCCGAGGCCGACGCCTTCGTCGCCGCGTCGCTCACCGGCTTCTCGCCCGTCGCACGGCTGGCGTTCCTGGTGGTCGGCCCGATGGTCGACCTGAAGCTCATCGCCCTTCAGGCGGGCACGTTCGGCCGGGCCTTCGCGGTGCGTTTCTCGGCCGCGACGACCGTCGTCGCCGTCGTGTGCAGCGTGCTGATCGGAGGGGTGCTGCTGTGAGACGGTTCGTACAACTGGTCCTGCTCGTGCTCATCGGCCTCGCCCTGCTGCACGCCTCGCTCTTCACCGACCTCTACCTCAGGTACGTCAAGCCGGGGATGCGTCCGATGCTGATCGCGTCGGGGGCTCTGCTGCTCGTGCTGGGAGCGGCGGAGGCATGGTCGTACCGGCGGCGGTCCGGAGGCGGTGCCCGGCACGGGGACAGGGACGACCACCACGACCCGGACGGCGACCCGGCCACTCATGACCACGACAGCGCCCCGGCCGCTCATGACCACGGCCATGACCACTCCGGCACACCCCGGGTCGCCTGGCTGCTGCTCCTCCCCGCGCTCAGTCTGCTGTTCTACGCTCCGCCCACGCTCGGCGCCTACACGGCCTCCCGCGCCGAGCCCCAGGCCGTGGCGAAGGTTCCGGAGCGGGAGGGCTTCGATCCGTTGCCCGCCACCTCGCCGCTGCCGATGACCCTGACCGACTTCACCGAGCGGGTGCAGCAGGACCGCAAGCAGGCCATCAAGGGGCGCAGCGTGCAGCTCACGGGGTTCGTGACCCCGGACGGGGCGGGCGACAGCTGGGATCTGACCCGGATCATCTTCTCGTGCTGCGCCGCGGACGCCCGGTCCGTGAAGGTACGGGTCCACGGCTCCACCGCTCTGCCGGCGAACACCTGGGTGACGGTCACCGGCACCTGGCATCCAGGCGGGACCCTGGGCACGAGCTCCGCCGGGGCCGCGCTCGACGCCGTCGCGGTCAAGAAGATCGAGCGCCCCTTCAACGCCTACCTCGACGCTCTTCCGCCCGCCCCGCGCTGAAAGGCGACACGCCCGGCCACGCATGAGCCGGGCGACCTGGGTTACCCCGCCCATATGGGACGAATCGCGAAGTCTGAACACCGAGAAGGCCGACCATCGGCGCAGGTCGAGCAGGAACAGCGGGCGAAAGGGCGGGAGCCGGACCAGCCGACCCAGTTGCCCAAGCAGTCCTGGGTGGCGGTGCTGAAGGGGACGGTCAAGGAGTTCGAGGACGACGAGCTCACCGACCGCGCCGCGGCGCTGACGTACTACGGGGTCTTGTCGATGTTTCCGGCGCTGCTCGTGCTGGTCTCGCTGCTGGGGATCGCGGGCAAGTCGGCCACGGACCAGGTCCTGGACAACATCAGGACGCTGGCGCCCGGGTCGGCCCGCGACATCATCAGCGACGCGGTTCAGCAGCTGCAGGGCCGGGGCGGCATCGGCTCGGTCATGGCCGTCCTGGGCCTGGTCCTGGCGGTGTGGTCGGCGTCCGGCTACGTCGCCGCCTTCATCCGCTCGGCCAACGCCGTGTACGACATCCCGGAGGGCCGCCCGGTCTGGAAGGTGCTGCCGGTCCGCCTGGGCGTGACGGTGTCGCTGCTCGTGCTGGCGGTGGTGAGCGCCCTGATCGTGGTGTTCACCGGCGACATCGCGCGCGAGGCCGGTGCGACGCTGGGGATCGGGGACACGGCGCTGACGGTGTGGGCGTTCGTGAAGTGGCCGGTGCTGGTCGTTCTCGTCACTGTCATGATCGCGCTGCTGTACTGGGCGGCGCCCAACGTGAAGGGGCGCGGCTTCAAGTGGATCACCCCGGGCAGTGTGCTGGCCCTGGTGATCTGGCTGATCGCCTCTGCCGGGTTCGCCTTCTACGTGGCTAACTTCGCCTCCTACAACAAGACGTACGGCACCCTCGCCGGGGTGATCGTCTTCCTGGTGTGGCTGTGGATCAGCAATATCGCGATCCTGCTGGGTCTGGAATTCGACGCGGAGCTCTCGCGTCAGCGCGCCGTCCTCGGGGGCATGCCGGCCGATGAGGAGCCGTACGTTCCGCCGCGGGACACCCGGGCGTGGACCGAGGACGATCAGCGCCGGATGGAGTGACCGGGGGCGTACCGACGGGGTGCGGTGCCGGTGGTGCGGTGCGCGGGTGGTGTCGTGCGCGGGTGGTGTCGTGCGCGGGTGGTGTCGTGCGCGGGTGGTGTCGTGCGCGGGTGGTGTCGTGCGCGGGTGGTGTCGTGCGCCTCGAGCGGTCTCGTCGTGCACGTGATGATCAGGAGAAGTGACCCATGACCGGTACCCAGCCCACCGTCGTTCTCGTGCACGGGGCGTTCGCCGAATCCTCCGCCTGGAACTCCGTGACCGAGCGTCTCCAGGCGGCCGGGCACCGGGTGATCGCGTTCGCCAACCCGCTGCGCGGCCTGTCCGGTGACGCGGAGGCACTGCGGAGCCTGCTCACGTCGATCGAGGAGCCGGTCGTACTCGTCGGCCATTCCTACGGTGGGGCGGTCGCCTCGAACGCGGCACGTGGCGTGCCCGGGGTGCGGGCGTTGGTGTTCGTCGCCGCGTTCGCCCCGGAGTCCGGTGAGAGCATCGGTGAGCTGACCGGCAAGTTCCCCGGCAGCACCCTGCCCGACGTCCTGCACGTCGTGCCGCTGGCGGACGGCACCAATGACTTCTACATCCGCCAGGACGCCTTCCACCAGCAGTTCGCCGCCGACCTGCCGGCCGAGGAGGCCACGCTGAACGCCGCGGCCCAGCGCCCGCTGCGCGACACGGCGCTCAACGAGGCCTCCGGTGAGCCCGCGTGGAAGACCGTCCCGTCCTGGTTCGTCTTCCCCGAGCTGGACCGCAACATCCCGCTGGAGGCGCACCGCTTCATGGCCGAGCGCGCGGGCGCCAAGGAAGCCACGCTCGTGCCGAACGCCTCCCACGCGCTGCCGGCCTCCAGCCCCGAGGCCGTCACCGCCACGATCCTCAACGCGGCCGCCGGCGTCGCCTGAGCCCGACCGCGAGGCATCGGGGCGCGCCTGTCCGGGCGCGCCCCGAGTCGTCGCGGTCGGTGTCGTCCGTCCCCGGGTCGAACCACGTCGGCCTCGCGCCCGCTCCTCACCACCGCACCAGGACTTCGCGGTCCGTCCGCACCGGCCGGTCCCGGGGCCGCGCGCGTCCCCGGCCGGAGCGGCACGAGGTATAACCGGACCATGATCTATCACCTCGTTCCGCACGCCGAATGGCATGCCGTCCCCGGCCGGCCGTACGCCCCCGCCTCCCTGGCGGAGGACGGCTTCGTGCACTGCTCCCCCGACGAGGAGACGACGCTGGCCGTCGCCAACGCCTTCTACACGGATGCGCCGAGGCCGTTGCTGGCCCTGGTTCTCGACGAGGACCGGCTCACCACCCGCGTGGAGTGGGAGGCCGCGGCCCCCGCCCCGCCGCCCGGGGTCGCCGGGGACGTCTCGTTCCCCCATGTGTTCGGGCCCCTCGACCGCGACGCCGTCGTACGGGTCCTGGAGGTCCGGTGGGACGAGGCGGGACGGGCCGCGGGGTTGGACGAGGTGAGGTGACGACACCCCGCCCGAGCCGCCGGATCTACAATTTGGTGCCGAACGATCAAAGGAGCGTGTGCTTGTGCCCGGTCATCGGTCCATCACCGAGGCGGAGAAGCTGGCGGCGGCGAAGCTCGGCGGCATTCCCGTCCGACGCGAGCAGATGGCCGTCGTGGCCAACATCTACCGGGCCGCCTCGGCGGTCCGGCAGCACCTCGAGAACTCGGTGCTGCGCGGTGCCGATCTGACCTGGACGGCGTTCGTCGTGCTGTGGGTCGTCTGGGTCTGGGGCGAGTCGGAGACCCGGCACGTGGCGGAGGAGGCCGGGATCTCCAAGGGGACGCTCACCGGCGTGTCGCGCACGCTGGAGGGGCGGGGGCTCGTCCGCCGGACCGGGCATCCCACCGACGGCCGGCTGGTCCTGCTGAGCCTCACCGAGGAGGGGGAGGCGCTGATGCGGCGGGTGTTCCCCGCCTTCAACGATGAGGAGGCGTTCGTCGCCGGACGGCTCAGCGACGAGGAGTGCCGGTCCGTCGCCGAGGGCCTGCGGCAGGTCGTACGGCAGGTGGAGGAGCACGGCGAGGAGCGTCGCCTCACCCTGCTCGACGGCGCCGACCCGGCTCCCCGACGCAGCGGGCGCCGTCCGAAGGCCTGACCCGACCCCGGCCGGGCCGGATCAGCAGTTCTCGCTGATCACGTCCTCGAGGGTCTGAAGGGACAACTCGTCCTGTTCGAGTTTGACCCGCAGGCTGTCCCGTCGTTGCTTGAGGGCCGCGATCGCCTGCTGGTCCGGGTCGGGCTGTCCGCCGAGTTCGGCGATCTCCTGGTCGAGGTGGCTGATCTGCTTTCCGAGGCTTCGGATCTCGGTGCGGGCGGACTTCGCCTCGCGGCGCATCATGGCGCAGGGAGTCTCATGGGTCACGGGCTGGGCTGCCATCTCGGTGCTCCTCGCGTATCCGGCGTTCGATGAGCTCAGGATGGGGCCCGGGCCGGTGCGCATCACCTGCTGGCTGCCCGCGTTGCTCCGTCCGGGGGGAATGACAACGCTCTCAGCGGGAGTCCGGGGCGAGCTCGCGGCGTCTTCGTTCCAGGTAGCCGCGCTCGGCCGGGCTCTCGACGAGGGTGAGTGCGGTGTCGTAGGCCCGTACCGCCTCCGTGTCGCGGCCCAGGCGGCGCAGCAGGTCGGCGCGGACCGCGTGGAGGACGTGGTAGTCGGCGAGGTCGAGACCGTCCAGCGCGGCGAGGGCCGGGGCCGGGCCCTCGGTCTCGGCGAGCGCCACGGCGCGGTTGAGGGCGACGACGGGGCTCGGCGCGAGGGCCATGAGCTGGTCGTAGAGACGCAGGATCTGGCCCCAGTCCGTGGTGTCCGCGGTCGGCGCGTCGCTGTGCACGGCGTGGATCGCTGCCTGGATCTGGTAGGGGCCGGGCTGGTTGCGGCGCAGGCAGCGGCGGACCAGCGACTGGCCCTCGGCGATCAGATCGGCGTCCCACCGGGTGCGGTCCTGTTCACCCAGCGCGACGAGTGCGCCGTCGGCGCCGACGCGGGCGGGCCGGCGCGACTCGACGAGCAGCGTCAGCGCCAGCAGCCCGGTCGCCTCGGGTTCGTCCGGCATCAGCTCGGTGAGGAGCCGGCCCAGTCGTACAGCTTCGGCGCACAGTTCGGGGTCGCCCGTGTAGCCCTCGTTGAAGATCAGGTAGACGACCGCCAGGACGCCCCGCAGCCGGTCGGGCAGATCGGCGTCGCGGGGCACCCGATAGGGGATCCGGGCGTCCCGGATCTTCGCCTTGGCGCGGACCAGACGCTGGGCCATCGTCGGTTCGGGCACCAGGAAGGCCCGGGCGATCCGGGCGGTGGTGAGTCCGCCGAGGAGGCGCAGGGTCAGGGCGACCTGGGCTTGGGCGGCGAGGGCCGGATGGCAGCAGGTGAAGATCAGTCGGAGCCGGTCGTCACGCACGGGACCCTCCTGTGCCGGTGCGTCGGGTGCGTACAGCAGGGCCGCCTCGGTGTGCCGGGCGCCCCGGGTGGCCTCCCGGCGCATCCGGTCGATCGCGCGGTTGCGAGCGGTGGTGATGATCCACCCGGCCGGGCTGGGAGGGACCCCGGTCTCCGGCCACTTCCGGACGGCCGTCGTGAAGGCGTCCTGGACCGCTTCCTCGGCGAGATCGATGTCGCCGAGGAAGCGGACGAGAACGGCGACCGCGCGGCCGTACTCCGCGCGGAAGACGGTCTCGACGTCGAGGGGCGGTGGCTGTGCGCCGCCGGCTCCCCCGCCCTCGGTGTGCATCAGACGGCCTCGCCCATGAAGGGGCGCACCTCGATGGGGAGGGTGGTGGCCCAGGCCGCCCGGCGGCCCCACCGCAGGGCCGCGTCCAGGTCGGGGGCCTTGATCAGGCAGATGCCACCCAGGTACTCCTTGCCCTCGGCGTACGGGCCGTCGGTGATCAGCACGTCGCCGCCGTCGGGCCGCAGCACGGTGGCCGTCTCCGGGCCGTGCAGTCCGCCGGCGAAGACCCAGGCGCCGGCCTCGCGCAGTTCCTGGTGGAAGGTCTGGAGATTGCGGTTGATCTCCGCGAGCGCCTCGGGCGCGGGACGCTCGCCCTCGCTGGGCTGCACCACGCTGAGCAGGTAGTACTTCATGACGGTCTCCTTGGCGTCGGTGGTTCGCTCGGCTTGTGTCACCTCCTACACGAACAGCGGGCGGCCCGATCGACACCCTGGCCCGAGACGTCGAAGAATCGTCCCCATGACCACAACATCGCACCCTCTCGTCGGCCGTGCGCGGCAGATCGCGGACGACCTCCTCGCCCCGCACGCGGAGCGCGTGGACCAGGAGGGCGTACCCGAGGAGCACATCCAGGAGATCAGGCGGTCCGGGCTGCTCGGCGTGGGCGCGCCGAAGGCGTACGGCGGTGCGGGGGCACCCGCCGCAGTGGGCCGGGAGACGGCGGAGATCCTGGCCGGGGCGTGCTGTTCGACGTGGTTCGTGCAGACCCAGCACCACACGCCGGTGGCGACGCTGGCGAAGAGCGGGACCGCCGTGCGCGAACGGCTCCTCGGCCCGCTGGCCCGCGGTGAACTGCTGTCCGGCGTGGCCTACGCCCACCTGCGCGGCTACCCGCGAACCCCGGTACGGGTCACCCGCGAGCGCTCCGGGTGGCGGTTCGACGGCACGGTGCCCTGGTACACCGGATGGGGTCTGAACGACGTGATGCTGCTCGCCGGGGTCACCGACGCCGATGAGGCCCTGTTCGCGTTCACGGAGGCGCGGGAGCAGCCGGGTCTGCGGGCGTCGGCGCCGATGCGGCTCGTGGCTCTCACCGCCGCGCGGACGGTGTCGCTGGAGCTGGACGGCCTGTGGCTGCCCGAGGAGTCCGTGGTCCTGCGCCGGCCGTACGGGGAGTGGGCCGCGACCGACCGGCTGAAGACCCTCAACGCCTCCCCCGCGGCGTTCGGCGTCACGGAGACGGCCCTCGGCCTCCTGGACGACGACACGGCGGCCCCGTTGCGCTCCCGTCTGGAGGAGATCCGCGGCAGGGCCTATGCCCTCGCCGACCACTCGGTTCCCCACGAGCACGAGGAGGAGCGGCTGGCCCTGCGCACTCAGTCGTTCGAACTGCTCCGCGCGGCCACCACGGCGGCCGTGGTGACGGGCGGCGGCCGCACCATGGCCCTGAGCAGCAAGGCCCAACGCCTGGCCCGTGAGGCCCTGTTCCTCCTGGTCCAGGGCCAGACCGCCGAATCACGCAGGGCTCATCTCAACGCCCTGATCGTCTAGGGACGCGGCACTGTGCGGCTGCGTCGCGCGGGCACGATCGGGGCTTCCGGGTCGACTGCTCCTCGACACTGCCTGGCGCAGCCATGTGTGTGCCGGGTCGGCCAGGAGACCGGGCCGGTGAGGCGCTCACCGAGCAGTGGGCCCACCGCGCCCAGCCGTCGGCACACCGCTGGTCGCCACGCTGCTGAGGCGGCGCGGTACGCGCACGGCGCTGTGGCTCAGCGCGTCCCGACGGCCACGTCCCAGCGACCGCGCTGCGCTCCCGTCTCTTCCGCGGCTCGGTTCTGATCGCCCTCGCCCTTTCCACTTCGTATTTCACCCTGCTGTTCGCGATCCCGCAGCTGATCTCCGACCGCGCGGACTGGGCCACCGGATCGGTGGCCGCGGGCCAGATGATCGCCATGATCGCCGGGTCCGCGCTCACCCTGGCCTTCGCGGCCGTCTCCGCCCGCCTGAGTCGGACCGGGGTGGGAGCAGTCCTGCTCGGAGCAGGAGCAGCGGCCGCTGTCACGGCGGTCTTCGCCCACAGCCCTGTCGTCCTGTTCCTCGCAATCGGCCTCGCCGTCTTCAGCCCCACCAGTGACAACGCCACCCAGTCCATGACCGCCGCCTCCGCCGTGCCGGAAGGCCGGCGCCCGACCGGCATCGGTGTGTTCCTACTCGCCCACCTCATGGGCGGAGCCCTCGGCCCGGCCCTTGCCACACTGCTGGTCCTCGGCTGACAACGGAGGAGGGGCCGCTGCGGGCCGCGGTGACAGGCCCGGGGATGATCATGACCATCCTATTCCGACGAGCAATTCCCAGAAAGGCAGATGAGTCCCCATGCGCGTCATAGCGTTCGACCACCTGGTACTCAATGTGACCGATGTCGACAGGGCGCTCGCGTTCTACACCGGCCCCCTGGGCCTGGCACCCGAGCGGGTCGAGGAATGGCGGGCCGGCAAGGTGCCCTTCCCGTCCGTACGTATCGACGAGAGCACGGTCATCGACCTGTTCTCCCGCCCCCGGGGCGAGTCCAACGTCGACCACATCTGCCTGGTCGTGGACCCGCTCGACTGGGAGGAGGTCATCCGCTCCGGAACCTTCGACGTCATAGAGGGCCCCGTCCCGCGCTGGGGCGCCCGCGGCTCGGCCCAGTCCGTCTACGTGAGGGATCCCGACGGCAACACCGTCGAACTGCGCTGGTACCCGCAGGACGCCGAAGCCTGATCCCCGGCTGCCGGTGAGGTGGCCCTCCAGGTGCGGCACGGGGGTCCGTCAGCCTACTGACGGGCCCCTTTGGTCCACCCCTGTCGGATCCGCTTCACCACGGCGGTCCCAGAGGGAAGACGGCCACCCCGCTCACCCGGCGAAGGGCACCTGCACCGACGGCGCCTGCTGGGCGACCGGGTGCGTCCACACCCCGTCCCGGGCCAGCCGTGGCAGCACCCCCTCGCCGAACCAGTAGGCCTCCTCCAGATGCGGATAGCCGGACAGCACGAACTCCTCGATACCCAGCGCGGCGTACTCCTTGATGCGGTCGGCCACCTCCTCGTGACTCCCGACGAGCGCCGTCCCCGCTCCCCCGCGCACCAGCCCGATGCCCGCCCACAGGTTGGGATGGATCTCGAGGCGGTCCCGGTTGCCGCCGTGCAGCGCGAGCATCCGCTGCTGGCCCTCGGACTCGCTGCGGGCGAGCCCGGCCTGTACGGACCGCACGGTCTCCGTGTCGAATCCCGCCAGCAGCCGGTCGGCCTCCGCCCACGCCTGCTCGGACGTGTCGCGGGTGATGACGTGCAGCCGGATGCCGAAGCGCACGGTGCGCCCCTCGCGCGCGGCCAGTCCACGGATCCACGCGATCTTCTCCGCGACCTGTGCGGGCGGCTCGCCCCAGGTGAGGTAGACGTCGACGTGCCGAGCGGCGATCTCACCGGCGATGGGTGAGGATCCGCCGAAGTAGACCTCGGGCACCGGGTCGGGGACCCGGGCCAGCCTGGCCTCCTCGACCTGGAGGTGCTCGCCCTTCAGGTCGACGGTCTTGCCCTCCCACAAGCCCCTGACGATTTCGAGGAATTCGCCGGTACGGCGGTACCGGTCGTCCTTGTCGAGGAAGTCGCCGTAGGCCCGCTGCTCGTGGCTCTCGCCGCCGGTGACGACGTTGAGGAGCAGCCGTCCGCCGGTCTGCCGCTGGAAGGTGGACGCCATCTGCGCGGCGAGTGTCGGCGAGACGAAGCCGGGCCGGAAGGCGACGAGGAACTTGAGGCGCTCGCTCGCCTGGCTGACCATCGCCGTGGTCAGCCACGCGTCCTCGCACCAGGCCCCGGTGGGGGTGAGCGCACCCACGAAGCCCAGATCCTCCGCGGCTCGGGCGATCTGACTGAGGTAGGCGACCGTCGGCGGCCGGTCCCGTCCGGAGGAAGTCGCCGGTGTGCCGTGGCCGCCGCCGACGACATGGCGGCTGTCGCCGTTGGTGGGGAGGAACCAGTGGAAGGTGAGGGACACGTGGGGTCTCCGATCAGGAAGGTCCGCGGTAACTGGTCACGGGGGTGTGCCCTTCAGAGCAGGCCGTGGCGGGGTGGCCGGGTGCCACTGAGCACGTACCGGCCGATGTGCTGGATCTTCCAGCGGACCGGGTCGTGCAGGGTGTGGGTGCGTGCGTCGCGCCAATGGCGATGCAGATTGAGCGAGTTGAGGGCGGAGCGGGTGCCGGACACCTCGAACAGGGCGCTCGCGACCTCCACGGCTGTCCGAGCGGCCCGCACCTTCGCCGCGGCGACCGCGATGGACGCCTCGGCGGCCGAGTCGTCGGTGAGGTCGGCACGCGCCGCGTCCACCGCGCGGGCGGCCTCACGCAGCAGCGCCTCGGACGCGCGTACCTGGAGGGCGAGTTCACCGAACCGCTGGATCAGCAGCGGGTCCTCGGCGGCCGTCTCGACCCCGCTCTCGAACCATGGCCTGCTCTTGGTCCGCACGAACTCGACGGCCTGGACCAGTGCGTCGCCGGCGATTCCGGCGTCGATCGCGGCATGCAGCAACTGTGCTACCGCGCCGTGGAGTTGGGGGCCATGGAAGGTGAGGTGGTGGGGCAGCACCCGGTCGGCCGGTACGGGGACGTCGTCCAGGCGGACGGTGCCGCTGGCCGTCGTACGCTGGCCGAGGCCGTCCCAGTCGTCGATCACCGTGAGGCCGGGGGCGTCGCGGGGTACGCAGGCGACGTGCAGGGTGTCGTCCTCGGCGCGGGCGAGTACCGGGATCCAGTCGGCGAAGAGGGCGCCGGTTGCGTAGTGCTTGACGCCGCTGAGGACGTACGATCCGTCGGGGCGTGGGATCAGGCGGGTGCGGATGTCCTGGACGTGCCGGGTGCCCGCTTCCGACTGGGCGTTTCCGAGGCGGCGGCCGGCGAGGAGTTCGGCGAAGAAGAACTTCTGCTGCTCGGGCGCGCCCTGACGGCGGATCACGTTGACGTAGACGAAGTGGCTCTGCGGGATCTGGGCGAGGCTGCCGTCGGCGGAGGCGAGCAGCCGGAAGATCTCGGCGAGGGTCCCGGCGCCCACGTCCGCCCCGCCGTGTTCGGCGGGGACGCTGACGGCGAGCAGCCCGGACGCCGACAGGCGGTCCAGCTCCGGGCGGGGCAAGCGCCGCCGGGCGTCGCGTTCGCAGGCGCCCGGGCGGAACTCGTCGGCCAGCGCGGCCGCGACCGCGAGCGCCTCGGCCTCGTCGGCGATGACGTGGGCGGACATGGCGCTCAGCCCGCCGCTGCCAGGAGCGGGGTGCGCCCGAGGGCTGCCGAGAACTGGTCGACCACCTGGGTGAGCGACTCGGAGGCACTCGGCGCGACGCTCAGCGAGCCGTCCTCGTGCAGGGTGATGTCCTTGTCGAGGGTGAACCAGCCCTGCACGATGTGGGCGGCGCCCATGGACGTGAGGACGGGACGCAGGGCGTAGTCGATGGCCAGGACGTGGGCGACGCTGCCGCCCGTGGCGAGCGGGAGCACTGTCTTTCCGGTGAGGGCGTACTGCGGGAGCAGGTCGAGGAGCGCCTTGAGGACGCCGGAGTACGACGCCTTGTAGACGGGTGTGCCGACCACGACCGCGTCGGCCCGCTCGAACAGTTCGGTGGCCTCGACGATCGCGGGGTGCCGGAAGTCCGCTCCGAGCAGGGCCTCGGCGGGGATCGTGCGGACGTCGAGCGCGATCACCTCATGTCCCTGTGCGACGAGCCGCTGGTCCAGGTGGCGCAGCAGGCGGTTGGTGCGGGAGGAGACGGACGGGCTGCCGGAAACGGACAGGACGATGGCCATGGGTTCTCTTTTCGAAGAGGCGCGGAGGCGAACAGGCGCGGAGGCGGTCAGGCGCGGAGGCGGTCAGGCGCGGAGGCGGTCAGGCGTGGAGGCGGTCAGGCGTGGACGGGAACGGAAGCGCTCTCGGTGTCCGGCAGCTGGGCCTCCAGCTCGCGCACGAGGGGCAGGACGCGCTTGCCGAAGTACTCGACCTCCTCGTGGTAGTGGAGGAAGCCGAGCAGGAGCAGGTCGACGCCGAGCTTCTTGTAGGCGACGATGCGTTCCGCGATCTGCTCGGGGGTGCCGATGAGGCCGGTGCGGAAGCCGTCGTTGTACTGGACGAGGTCCTCGAAGCTGGAGTCCTGCCACATGCCCTTGCCGTCGGCGGTGGACTGACCGGCTTGCTTCACGGCCGCGCCGAAGCCCGCCACGGCCTCGCTGTCGGCCCTGGCGACGATCTCGCGGAGGGTGTCGCGGGCCTCGGCCTCGGTGTCGCGGGCGATGAGGAAACCGTTGAGGCCGAACTTGGGTGCCGTACGGCCCGCTCCGGCGGCGGACTCGCGTACGTCCGCGATCTGCTCCGTCACCCCGTCGAAGTCCTTGCCGTTGGAGAAGTACCAGTCGGAGACCCGGCCGGCCATCGCGCGGGCGGCGGTGGAGTTGCCGCCCTGGAAGATCTCCGGGTGGGGGCGTTCGGGGGTGTTGAGCGGCTTGGGCTTGAGGGAGAAGTCCCGCAGTCGGTAGAAGTCACCGGCGAGTTCGGTGTGGTCCTCGGTCCAGATCTGGCGCAGGGCGCGGATGAACTCCTCGGAGCGGCGGTAGCGCTCGTCGTGCTCCAGCCATGGCTCACCGAGGGCGGTGAACTCGCCCTTGAACCAGCCGGAGACGACGTTGACCGCGAAGCGGCCGTTGGAGAGGTGGTCGGCGGTGGCGCCGAGCTTGGCCAGGACGCCGGGGTGCCACAGGCCGGGGTGGACGGCGGCGATGACCTTCAGGCGTTGGGTGGCGAGGAGCAGGGCGAGGCTGAAGCTGGTCGACTCGTGCTGGTACTCGGCGCCGTAGCCGGCCATGTAGCGAACCTGGCTGAGGGCGTAGTCGAAGCCGTTGTTCTCAGCGAGGACGGCGAGTTCGCGGTTGTACTCGTACCCCCAGTCGGTGCGCTGCTCCATCTTGCTGGTGACCAGTCCCCCGCTGACGTTGGGGACCCAGTAGGCGAATTTCACGGGCTCTGCGGGCATGCGGAACTCCTGTTGCGGAATGCTTTCGGGCACGCCGAATTCATGAACCGGCGCCGGGCACCGTGACGGTGATCAGGCGCGCGTGGGCGCGGTGAATTCAGGCGGGAAAAGGAGAGGAAAGCGCGGCGGATCCCGGAAGGGTGATCAGGCCGCGGGGCAACAGGAGGCGCTGGAGACGCGCGCGAGGTCGACATGGCGTCGCCGCGTGAGGTCCAGTCGCATCTTCATGTCGTCGATCGTGGCAGCCGCCGGTCTCGGCCGTCAAGGTAAACCCGACCGGTCTCGCATCGCGGACCATTGAATTTCACGAAGGTGTGACAGGGATTCCCTTGAACCGCCGTCGAAGAGGCCCGCATTCTTCAGCTGTGCGAACGGAACAGCTCGAATACATCGCGGCGGTGACACGGCTCGGTTCACTGCGTCGGGCCGCCGATGAACTCCGACTTTCCCAGCCCGCGTTGAGCGAGACGGTGCGCAACCTGGAACGCGAGTTGGGGGTGGATCTGCTCGAACGCAAGCGTTCCGGGGCGACCATGAGCGCCTCGGGCCGTGAACTGCTGCCGCACATCATCGACGTCCTGGACGCGGTGGACCGGTTGCGGGCGGCGGCCGGTGAGCAGCACCGCATCAGCCGGATGGTGCGGGTCGGCACGGTGAACGCGGCGACCGTGCCGCTGCTCATCCCGGTGGTCCGGGAGTTCCGCGCCGCGCACCCCCTGACCCAGGTCGAGGTGGTGGGCGCGCAGCAGACGGACATCCACCGGGCGCTGCTGGAGGGCGCCTTCGATCTGGGTCTGGTGAACCATCTGGAGGGCGACGACATGCCCGCCGACTTCGAGTCCACGGAGTTGCTGCGCGGCAGGCCGGTGGTGTGCGTGCGCCCGGACAGCCCGCTGGCGTCCCTGTCCTCGGTGTCGGCGGACGACCTGGTCGGCGAGCCGCTGATCGGCATGCGCTCGGGCTATGTGATGCACCGCTATGTGCACCGGCTCCTGGACGGCCGCGGCCCGGCCTTCGCCTACTCCACCGACGGCGCCGAGATGGGCAAGCTGATGGTCGCCGAGGGGCTGGGGGCGACGGTGCTGCCGGACTTCAGCGTGATCGGGGACCCGCTGGAGCGGCTCGGCGCGATCACCCACCGGCCGATCGCCGGCGACGCCACCCGCGTGCTGATGATGCTGCGGCGGCGCAGGGCGGAGTCGGTACCGCAGGCCGCGCGGGACCTGCACACGGTGTTCGTGCGGCGGGCCCGGACAGCGCTGGTCGGCGCCCTGCCGGGCCCGGTCAGTCGTCCTCCCGCGTCCGGACCACGACCAGGAAGGCGTCCGACTTCAGGTCCATGACGACGGTGGCGGGCTCACCCTCCGCGCGGCGAGCCGCCGCGAATTCCTCCGCCGGCCACGATCCGCGCGGAGCTCCCGCAGGAAACCGCTCCAACACCTTCGCGCCCATAGCGGCAGCACCTCCGGCATCCTCTGTCGAGTTGGACATTCCTCTTCCCCGTAACGCCTGCCCCGGATCGCCGTGTCCATGTTCATACGGGTTGGTCATACCGCTTCCTGCCAGGGGCGGACACCCTTTCGCCGCATCCGATGCCCGTCTCCCCGGGGAAGAGATCCGCAGGGGGGACACCGACACGCGGACGCCGACACGGAAGCGGAGACCTGATGAAGGGTGACGAACGGGGCGCGGGCCCGCGCTGCCTGGTGACCGGTGCCACGGGGTACATCGGTGGCCGGCTCGTCCCGGAACTGCTCGCCGCCGGATACCGGGTGCGCTGTCTGGCCCGCTCCCCCGACCGGCTGCGCGGCCATCCGTGGTCCGACGAGGCGGAGGCGGTACGGGGAGACGTCACGGATGCCGGGTCGGTCGCCGAGGCCATGCGGGACGTGGACGTCGCCTACTACCTGGTGCACGCGCTCGGCACCGGTGACGACTTCGAGGAGACCGACCGCAGGGCGGCGCGCGTCTTCGCCGAACAGGCCCGGGCGGCGGGAGTGCGACGCGTCGTCTACCTCGGGGGTCTCACCCCGGCCGGCGTGCCGGAGCGCGAGCTGTCGCCGCACCTGCGCTCGCGGGCCGAGGTCGGCCGGATCCTGCTGGACTCGGCGGTCCCGGCCACCGTGCTGCGGGCGGCGGTGATCATCGGCTCCGGGTCGGCCTCGTTCGAGATGCTGCGCTACCTCACCGAGCGGCTCCCCGTGATGGTCACCCCGAGCTGGGTGCACACCCGCATCCAGCCCGTGGCGGTACGGGACGTGCTGCGCGCTCTCGTCGGCAGCGCCCGGATGCCGCAGGACGTGAACCGGGCCTTCGACATCGGCGGGCCGGACGTGCTGACGTACCGGGAGATGATGCTGAGGTACGCGGAGGTCGCGGGTCTGCCCCGCCGGTTCATCGTGCCCCTCCCGGTACTCACCCCCGGGCTGTCCAGCATCTGGGTGGGTCTGGTGACGCCCGTGCCGGCGTCCATCGCCCGGCCCCTCACCGAGTCGCTGCGGCACGAGGTGGTCTGCCACGAGCACGACATCGCCCGGTACGTGCCCGACCCGCCGGGCTGCCTGCTCGGCTTCGACGAGGCGGTGCGGCTGGCCCTCCAGCGCGTCCGGGACGCCCGGGTGACGACCCGGTGGTCGTCCGCCTCCGTGCCCGGGGCCCCGAGCGACCCCTTGCCCACCGACCCCGACTGGGCCGGAGGAAGCCTCTACAGCGATTGCCGGGAACTGACCGTCGACGCCTCGCCCCAGGCCCTGTGGCGGGTCGTCGAGGGGATCGGCGGCGAGAACGGCTGGTACTCCTTCCCCCTCGCCTGGGCGGTGCGAGGGTGGCTGGACCGGCTGGTCGGCGGGGTGGGGCTGCGTCGTGGGCGCCGGGACGCGTCACGGCTACGGGTCGGCGACTCGCTGGACTTCTGGCGGGTGGAGGAGATCGAGCGGGGCCGGCTGCTGCGACTGCGGGCCGAGATGCGGCTGCCGGGCCTGGCCTGGCTGGAGATGCGCTGCGAGACGGACGACGACGGCCGCACCCGCTACCGCCAGCGTGCCCTGTTCCATCCGCACGGGCTGCTCGGCCAGGCCTACTGGTGGAGCGTCTCACCCTTCCACGCCGTGGTGTTCGGCGGCATGGCCCGCAACATCGCGCAGGCCGCGGAGACGGGCGCAGCGGTCCGCAGCCGGGAACGCGCGCCGCTGCGTTGACGCAGGCGCATCCGAAGGACCGCCTCACGGCGAAGTACCCCGGTACCGATTTCCTCTCCTCACCGGAGTTCGCCCCATGAACGTCTCCGTCGTCCTGTTCACGGCCGATCTGCGGCTGCACGACCATCCGCCGCTGCGGGCGGCCCTCGACGGTCCCCACGACACCGGGGGCTCCCACGGCTCACAGGGCTCCCGCGAGGTGGTTCCGCTCTTCGTCCGGGACCGGGCCGTGGACGCCGCCGGGTTCGCCGTACCCAACCGGCTGGCCTTCCTCGCCGACTGCCTGCACGACCTCGACGCGGGTCTGCGCGAGCGGGGCGGGCGTCTGGTGGTCCGCTCCGGTGACCTCGTCGAGGAGGTGTGCAAGGTCGCCGCCGAGGCGGAGGCGGACGAGGTGCACATGGCGGCCGACGTCAGTGCCCACGCCCACCGGCGCGAGCGGCGGCTGCGGCGCGCGCTGGAGGCGGAGGGGCTGCGGCTGCACGTGCACGACACGGTGACCACGGCGGTCCCGCCCGGGCAGGTGACCCCGGCCTCCTCGGACCACTTCGCGGTGTTCACGCCGTACTTCGGGCAGTGGTCGCGGCACAGGACACGCGAGACGCTCGGCGCCCCCAGGTCGGTACGGGTCCCCGACGGGGTCGGATCCGAGGAACTGCCTTCCCGCGCGGACCTCTCAGGTGTGTCTCCGGGGGTCGCCCGCGGAGGCGAATCGGAAGGCAGGAGACGGCTGGTTTCCTGGCTGCGCGGTGGCATCGCCGCGTACGAGGACCGCCATGACGACCTCGCGGGCGACGCGACCTCCCGCCTCTCGCCCCATCTGCACTTCGGCACCCTCTCCCCCGTCGATCTCGTCCGGCGGGCGCGCGACGTGGGCGGCCCGGGCGCGGAGGCGTTCGTACGGCAGCTGGCGTGGCGTGACTTCCACCGGCAGGTGCTCGCCGCGCGTCCCGGGGCGGCCACGGCCGACTACCGCACCAAACGTGACCGTTGGCGGTCCGAGCGCATCGCGCGGGAGGACGTCGAGGCGTGGAAGGAGGGCCGCACCGGTTACCCGGTCGTCGACGCCGCCATGCGCCAGCTGCGGCACGAGGGGTGGATGCACAACCGCGGCCGCCTGCTGACGGCGAGCTTCCTCGCCAAGACGCTGTACGTCGACTGGCGGGTCGGCGCGCGCCACTTCCTGGAGCTGCTGGTCGACGGCGACGTCGCCAACAACCAGCTCAACTGGCAGTGGATGGCCGGAACGGGCACCGACAGCCGGCCGAACCGGGTCCTCAACCCCGTCACGCAGGCCAAGCGCTACGACCCGGACGGGGCGTACGTGCGGCGCTGGGTGCCGGAACTGGGGGGCCTCGACGGAGCCGCCGTGCACGAGCCGTGGAAGCTGCGGGGCCTGGACCGGGCCGCCGTCGACTACCCGGACCCGATCGTCGACCTCGCGGAGGGGCTCGCGCGGTTCAGGCGAGGGCGAGACCGCGACTGACGGACCGGGCGTGCGGAGGGGCGGCGCGGTTTCGGCCACGACTACGGGTCCCGCCGTGCGTCACCGGCTCACGTCTCCGGCCCGGCGGGCGCCTCGCCGCCGTACGGGCCGGACAGGGTGTCCAGCGCATCCCGCAGGGTCGTCGGCCGGAGCATCCCCGGGGCGGGGCGGCCGAGCCAGCCGGGGCCGCCGAGTATCACCGTGGGCCGTCCGCGGGCGCCCCGGACACCCCACTGCGCGTCGGCGACGTGCCGGGCCAGGGGCACGCTCGCCGAGGAGCGGGACTGCGCCCACAGCACGACGGCCACCGGGCCGAGCCGCTCCACCGCGGCGGTGAGTGCCTCGGCGGGTACGGCGGCGCCGAACATCCTGGTGGGCACCCGGAGCCGGGTGAGTCCGGCGTTGAGTGCCTCCAGCGGCAGGGTGTGCTGTTCGCCGGGTACGCAGGCCAGCACGACGGGCCCGGCGCCGGTGGTGCCGCCCGGTCCCGTCGGAGGGCGGGTGTGCCGACGCAGGGTGCTGGAGACGTGCCAGGACAGCAGGTGCTCGACCTCGACGTACCGGTCGCCGGAGGAGGCCCACTTGCGTCCCACGGCGTGCAGCGTCGGGACCATGACCTCCTGCCAGGCGACGACCAGCCCGTGGTCCGCGACGGCGGAGTCCAGCAGCTCGTCCACGACCGGCACGTCGAGCCGCACCGCGGCGCGGGCCAGGCCCCGGCACTCCTGGCGCACGTCGCCGAGGGGCGGCGAGCCCGCGGCACGCGAGCGGCCGCGGGGCTCCTCGGGGGGCGGCTCGGGTGCTCGGACCGCTGCCCCTCCCCTGGCCGTGCGGGCCGCCTCGGCGGGTGGCACTCCGGCGGACGTGAGTCGGCACATGGTCTCCAGCACGACCACGTCCTCGGGGCTCCACCGCCGGTGCCGGCCGTCGGCGCGGACCGCCGGCCCGATGCCGTAGCGGCGGTCCCAGGAGCGCAGGGTCGTGGGCGACACACCCAGGCGACGCGCCAGCGCACCGGTCGTGAGACTCACGGCAGCGTCCGTGCATTTCGCCATGGAACCGACTATACGATGCAAAACCGATGCAAGTTGAGCGGCTCGGTCGGTTGCCCGGACGATGGCGGCACCTGAGAGGAGCCGTCTCGATGAGATCGCATCCGTGGGCCCCGGTCGAGGAGTCGCTCGCCGACGAGGAGCTGGCGCGAGGACTCGTGGCCGGTGACGAAGCGTGTCTGGCCGCCGCCTACCACCGCTGGTCCGCCCTGGTGCACGCACTCGCCCGACGCTCCCTGGGCGACCCTAGGGAGGCCGAGGACGTCACCCAGCAGGTCTTCCTCGGCGTGTGGTGCGGACGTCGGGGGTACCGGCCCGAGCGCGGCACGATCGCCGGTTGGATCGTCGGCATCGCCCGGCGGAAGATCGCCGACGCCCTGTCCGCCCGCAGCCGCCGCGGTGAGCTCGCCACCTGGGCCGGATCCGCCCTCGCCCTCACCGATCCGCAGCGCGGCCGCCCCGAGGCCGCGCTGGACCGCGTCCTGGTCAGCAGCGAACTGGCCAAGCTCCCGTCGGCCCAGCGGCGGGTGCTGCGGCTGACCTTCTACGAGGACCTCACGCAGACCCAGATCGCGGAGCGCACGGGCTGGCCCCTGGGCACGGTGAAGAGCCACGCGCGGCGCGGCCTGGACCGGCTGCGCCGTCGCCTGGAGCCGGAGGGGAGCGTCTGAGGCCCCGGTCGGCAACTCTGTCTGTTCCTGCATCCGCGGGCACTCCTCGGACGGAACTGACGGACGGGGCACCCGCCCTCGGAGAGGGTCGGCGCTCTCCGGGGGCGGGCTCACACCCGGCGCAGGGCGGCCCTTGCCGTCGGGTTCACCACGACACCCGGGCCCATGTACGGGCCGAGCTGGTTCATGTGCGCGATGGGCGTCTGGATGATCATCGCCGCGTGGATCACCGGCGACAGCCCCGTAGCCGGGGTGATCTGCAACCACATCGTCATCGGTCATTACTCAGCTCTCGGCGGTGACCCGGCCCACCCAGTCCTGGATGAGCCGGACGGTCAGCTCGGGCTGTTCCTCGTGCAGGTAGTGGCCGACATCGACCCAGTGGTCCACACGGGAGCCGGGTACGTGCAGGGTGTTCCGCTCCCAGTCGGCGGCCTCGGCCGATGTCCACACCGTCAGGGCCGGCTGCGTGCGTCGGCGCAGGTACCTCTCGCTGTGCGGGCGGATACCGACCGCGCCCCGGTCGGTGTACATGCCTGCGTAGGCCTGGGCGATGACGTGGTCCGGAGTTCCGAGCATGGTTCGGATGTGCGCGGTGCGCAGCCCCGGCGGGGCCTGAGGGGAGAACGCGCCCGCCACGAAGGTGGCCGCCGCCAGGGCCCCCCGCTCCCGGTACTCGGCCGACCGCCCCGGAATCATGTCCACCTCGGTGCCGTGCGCACCGTGGGCCGGGTCGAGGGCGATGACCGACCGGACCAGCTCCGGGTGCCGTACGGCGAGCAGGTTGACCACCTGGCCTCCCATGGAGTGGCCGACGGCCACCACCGGACCGCAGTGGAGGGCGTCGACCAGCGCGGCCAGGTCGTCCGCCATCTCCACCGGCGTGTTGCCTTGTTCCGGCACATCGGAGCGGCCGTGACCCCGCAGGTCGGGCACGATCAGACGGAACCGGTCGGCCAGGGTCTCGGCGTGGCCTGACCATTCCCTGCCGTCGCCGCCCCAGCCGTGCACCAGCAGCAGGGCGGTGGCGTCGGCGGGCCCGAGGCTCGTACAGAACAGCCTGACGTTGCGGTGCGGGAAGGGGATGTGGGTCACGGTCGGGTCCGATCAGCACTCAGAGTGAGAACAGGAGGGTGCCGAACCCCGGGTGGTCGCACTGGAAGGGTGCGCCCTCCGGCCGTAGCCGGCCCGCCACCCGGGAGGTGTACGGGGCGGACCGGCCGGCCCGTTTCACATAGTGGTTGTACGCCATCTCGTAGATGGAGCGGAACGTGCCACGCCCGTCGGTGGAGAGGGCGGGCCAGTGCCAGTCGCACCGGCCGAAGGCGGGGTCGTACGGGACGGTGTTGCCGAGGTTGTACTTCGCCGTGTACTCGAAGCCGGACAGCAGCAGCGAGTCGGAGGCGCCGTAGAGGTCAAGGCCCTGGATCCAGCCGGTCTGGCAGATCTCGGCGAGTGAGCCGAGGATCAGCTGGGTGTGCGCCTGGTCGCGGCCGGACTCGCAGCACTGTCCGGTGCCCGGCTGGACCAGTTTGGTCAGCCCGCAGCAGCTGTGGGTGTAGAAGGCGTCGTAGGCGTCGTTGAACAGGGTGAGGTTGTTGCAGGCCACCGCGATCTGCAGCATGCCCTTGAGGCCCATCAGACCGTAGCCGCCGTCGCCGTAGACGTTGATCAGGGGCACGAAGATGTTCTCGAACATCGCGACCGTCCGGGCGAGTTCGGCGGGCGTCCAGCTGCCCGAGGGGCCCGTGTAGTGCATGATCTCGACGGCGGCGGCCAGTTTGGCACCATAGATCCCGGCGGCGAGTTCGGCGTCCTTGCCGTTGATCTCCTGAAGGGCGTTCGTCCAGGACTTAATGATCTCCAGGGCCTTGTTCGCGTGGGCGGTGTCCCGGGTGATGTACCACATGAGGGCGTTCTGGTAGGCGGCGTTGCAGTCGTACCAGAGTTCCGTGTTGCCGGCCTCGTCTGCGCTGCCCCGGGTCACGGTCTCCCGGCCGCCGGCGACGACGTAGGCCGACCTGGAGAAGAAGTCGGCGGCGAAGACCTTGTAGCCGTCGATCCACGGTGCCGCGCCGGCCGCGACCTTGCCGCGGATGCGGTCGAGGTCGGCGCGGCTGTGCAGTACGCCCGGGTGGGTCAGCGAGGTCAGACCGGAGGTGACGGCGCCGGCCGGGCGGGCGGTGGCGAGTCCGGCGCCGGTGAGGCCGGCCGCTCCGGTTCCGACGGCGGTGATCTGCAGGAATCGGCGGCGGGTGGGGGTGGCGGGCGGCTCGTTCATGAAGTGGTGGCCTTTCACTCGGCGTTGAGTGATTGAGGGCTTGGGGGGTGGGCCGGTGCGGTCCCCCGCACCGCACCGGCCGCGAGGGGGCTCAGCCGCGGTACAGGACCAGGCTGCTGCGCGGGCCGAGCTTCGGCCGTTGACCGGGGCCGACCGTCCGGCCGGTGGCGAGGTCGCGGGCGGGGCCGAAGTCGGTTCTCGTCGGAAGGGTGAAGGCCTTGTCCGTGCTGGTGTTCATGGCGACGAGGTAGTCGCCGTACTCACAGAGGTAGAAGGGCGCGCGGCCGACCAGCATCGTCTCGACACCGTCGAAGTGCACGCCGAGGGTGGGGTCGGGGACGTCGGCCGGTACCGGGGCGAGGTGGTAGACGTCGCCGGCGAGGGCCTGGTGGAGGGTGTCACCGGGGGGCGGGAATCCACCGGGCGGGATGTGGGAGGCACCGGGGTCGTTGATGGCGTAGTCCCACAGGACCCAGTCGCGGGCCGTGAAGGTGTCGCCGGTGGTGCCCGCGCTGCGCTCGCGGATGGTGGCGGAGCGCTGGTCGACGGGGGTGATGTGGTGGACGCGGGCGTAGTTGTTGACGCCCTGGCGGGAACGGAAGTAGAGCGAGGCGAAGAAGAGTTCGTCGCCGTTCTTGACGGCCACGCAGCCGTTCTCCTCGTCGGTGAGGACGAAGTCGGGCTGGTCCCAGCCGGTGGGTATCCGGCCCGGGCGGGAGGCCAGCGCCTGGAAGTCCGGCCAGTCGCGGGAGAGGAACCGCAGGGCGTTCAGGCCGACGCGGGTCCAGGTGTGAGTGGCCTGGAGGTTCAGCTGCGGGTAGAGCTGGCCGTCGGCGGCCATCTCCTGCGTCCAGCCGACGATCTCGGGGTCCTTGAACACGGCCGCCGACATCACGGGGTTGGAGTCCCAGGCGGTGCGGGAGGCGTAGGCGGTCTCGCCGGGGTAGACCTCGTTGCGCCAGCCGATGACGGTCTCGATGCGGGAGATCCGGTGGTGGTCCTTGTCCACGTCGATCACCCGGAACTTCCCGCGCGCCTTGGTCATCATGACCATGTGGTCGCGCAGTTCGGGCGCTTCCTGGCCCTGGTACCCGCGCGTGACCGACTCGTACATCATGACCAGCCAGTCGATGACCTCGCCGTAGCTGCCGACGTAGCCGAGCTCGCGGGTCAGGCCCGCCCTGGTCACCTGGTAGTAGCCGTCGCCGAGGGGCTTGGTCGGCTTGCCGTCCTGGTCCTCGGGGCCGAGGTAGGGGACCAGACCGATCGACTGGTACATGTAGTCGCGGGCCTTGTCCTCCGGGAGGGCCAGGTTTGGGGCGAGGAGCTTCAGGCCGCGGTTGGTCTGGTAGAGGCCGATGGCACAGATCTGGGCCTGGTTGCTGTAGTGCGGGAAGTGCCTGCGCCAGTAGTCGCGGCTGGACTTCAGCATGTCGACATAGGCGTCCTTGCGCACCGGCGGCACGGGCGTGGTCGTGTTCGCGGGGGCGACGAGAGTGACGTCGTCGAACCAGGCGGTGCCGGGACCGTTCAGGCGCAGTGTCATCTGCATCTGGGTCGCGCCGGCCGGGGTGTCGAAGACGAACTTGACGAACTCCCAGTCGTGCGTGCCCTTGGTCGCGTACACCTTGTGGTCGGTGCCCACCAGCTTGCCGCTCGCGTCGTAGAACAGCGGGTCGATGTGGGCGCCGACGCCCGTGACACCCTCGGTCCTGATCCAGGCGCCGTAGGTGTACGTGCCTGAGCCGATCTTGGTCTTCCCGTCCGGGTAGACGTAGACCTTGCCGTCGGACGCGGTGGCCGAGAGCTTCAGGGAGGCCGATCCGCCGCGGGCGACCGTGGTGTCGCGGGTACAGGTCGCGTCCGCGCTCAGCGCCCAGCCGGGTGCCGACCAGGCCTGCGGGGTGTCGCCGCCCGCTTCGAAACCGGGATTGGTGATGGCGTACGGCGAACCGGTCACCTGCGTGCCGAGACGGTCGCCGAGGTGCTCCCACAGCAGGGCCAGCACCAGGCCGACCCGGCCGAAGCCCTGCCACTGCTGGTCGGAGCCGGTCATGACGGTGCTGTCGGCCTTCCAGGCCATGTAGCGGCCGTCGATGGCCTGCAGCACCCGGTCGATCGCCTCCGGCCTGCCGTAGGCCGGGCTCCCCGACCACAGGTAGCCCTCGGCCAGCGACTGCATGGCCCAGCCGTCCAGGGTGGCCGGGTTGGCGGTGGTGAGGAGGTTCTGCTGGTCCTTCTGCACCCGCGTCCTGATGGCGTCCAGGACCTCCTCGCCGCCGGTGCGGGCGGTCGGTGTGGGCGCGGTGCCCTGGACCTCGCCCTTGGGCGGTACGAAGCAGGGGTCGGTGTGGGTGTAGAGACGGTAGATGCCGCGGGACGGCGTGGTCATGGTGCGGTAGAGCTGACTCGCGTCCTGGCCGTAGGACCAGATGCGGCCCATGGCCCGGATCTCCAGCGTCACCTTGTCCTTGCCCGCGGTCATCTTCTCCGGCAGCGGCAGGGTGTGGAAGAAGAAGCGGCCCGGGGTGCGCGGGGCGGTGTCGAGGATGTCGAGGCTGTCGACGGCGCCCTGGTCCTCGTAGCCGACCTGCTGTCCCTCGCAGAAGAGCTGGAGGCGCCACATGTTGGTGCCGGACCCGGCCTCCTCGGAGGTGTCGTCGTAGTCGTCGCCCCAGAGGCGGACGGTGACGTACGTGGTGCCGGTGGGGTTGACTGCGACGTCGAACTCGAGGGTGCCGCCCCAGTACGAGGCGGGGGCGGTGGGGTTGAGGACACGTGCCGGCTGGCCGAGGCCGCCGGTGACCGTGTCGGAGAGGGTGGCGGTGAGGCCGTGCGCGGCCTCGGAGTCCGCGTCGCCGAAGACGACGACGTCGAGCGGTGCGCAACCGCGCGGGCCGGCTGCGGCCGGCTCATCCGGCTCGGCCGCGAGGGCGGGGGCGGCGGTCGGCAGTCCGATGGCGGCCGCGGCGACACCGGTGGCTCCGGCGTACTTCAGCACATCGCGTCTTCTGGGTGCGTTGGGCACGGTGGTTCCTTTACTTGAGGCTGCCCATGAGGATTCCGCTGCGCCAGTACTTCTGGAGGGCGAACATGAAGACCGCCAGTGGGATGATCGACAGCAGCGACCCGGTGAGGACGAGGGTGTTCATGTCGCGGGCGGTCTGCGCCTGTTGCACCCAGGAGAAGAGGCCCAGGGTGACGGGGAAGGAGCGCTCGCCGTTCAGCATGAACAGGGGGAGGAAGAAGTTGTTCCAGATGTTGACGAAGTCGAGCATGAAGATGGTGATGCCGCCGGTGCGCATCAGCCGGAGGGCGACCGAGAAGAAGATCCGTGTCTCGCTCGCGCCGTCGATACGGGCGGCCTCCATCAGCTCGGTGGGCACCGAGGTATCGGCGTACACCTTGCCGAGGTAGACCCCGAAGGGGTTGATGAAGTACGGGATCAGCACCGCCCAGACGGTGTTGGTGAGCCCGATCTCCGCGAACACGAGGTACAGCGGGAACGCCAGCAGCGTGCTCGGCAGCAACGAGGCACCGACGATGACGCCGAACAGGGCGCCTCGGCCCCGGAACCCGAACTTCGCCAAGCCGTAGCCGGCGGCGAGCGAGACCAGGGTCGAACCGGCGGCGCCTACGGTGGAGTAGAGGACCGAGTTGAGGATCCAGCGGCCGAAGACCCCGTCGTGGTAGTCCCAGATCGCCTGGAAGTTGTCGGCGAGGTGGTTGGAGGAGAACCACAGGCCGAACGTCGAGTACAGGTCCGTCTGGTTCTTCGTCGAGGCGACCAGCAGGAACCAGGTGGGTGCGAGCGAGTAGAGCAGGAAGACGATGAGCAGTGCGGTGGTCAGCGCCACCGCGCGGCGGGTCGGGCGCGCTCCCCCACCGGAGTCGGTTGCGGTGTTCGTGGCGCTGGCACTGCTCATGACACTTTCCTGTTCGTGACGCGGTAGAAGACGAACGCGAGGACGCCGGTGACGACGGCCAGGACGAGCGACTCGGCGGCCGCGTACTGGTAGTCGCCGGTCTTGAACGCCCGGTCGAAGATCTCCAGCATCGGGGTGAAGTCCGTGCTGATGGACTCGGGCGCCACGTACCGCAGGAACAGCGGCTCGGTGAACAGCTGAAGCCGGCCGATGAGTGAGAACATGCCGGTCAGCACCAGGATCCCGGTGATGTTGGGGACCTTGATCGACCAGGCGATCCGCCACTCCTTCGCCCCGTCGAGCCGGGCGGCTTCGTACAGCTCGCGCGGCAGCGCCTGGAGCGAGGCGGAGATCAGGATCATGTTGAAGCCGATGCCCTGCCAGGTCAGCAGATTGCCCAGTGAGAGGTAGGTGTCGATGCCGCCGAAGAAGGTGACGCTCGTGCCGGCCCGGTTCGCGATGTCGATGATGGGACTGGCGGTCGGGCTGTAAAGAAACAGCCAGATCAGGGTCGAGACCACGCCCGGGATGACGTACGGGATGAGCAGTCCGGCCCGGAAGAAGCGCACCGCGCGGGCCGCGACGCCGTCGAGCAACAGGGCCAGCAGGAGTGAGACGCCCAGCATGACCGTGATCTGTGCGGCCCCGAAAAGCAGGGTGCGCAGCATGCCGGTCCAGAACGTGCCGTCCGACAGGATCGCGGAGAAGTTGGCGAAGCCCGCGTAGACGATCTTCGTCGGGCCGAAGCCGATCCCGCTGCTCTTCTTCTCGTGCAGGCTCTGGCTGAAGGCGTAGCCGATCGGCACGACGTAGGTGAGGAGGAAGCCGATCAGGAAGGGCATCATGAACAGCAGGCCCTTGGCGGCTCCGCGTCTCCCGGTCCGGCGGGGGGAGGTCCGCCGGGCCGGGGAGTCGGTGGCGACCTTCGCCGGTCGCGTGAGGGTGGACAACGATGTCTCCAGGTCAGGTGGTTCAGCCGGCCGCAACGGCCTTGACGCCCTTGTTCTTCAGGTCGGCGAGCACCCAGTCCTGAAGGTGTGTCAGCATCTCCTTCACCGTGAGCTGCTTCTTCATGACCTTGCCCCACTGCTTCTGCATCTCGGAGTACATGGCCGCGTAGTCCGGCCCGTACTGCCACTGCTCTCCGACCCGGGAGGCCGCGGTGGTGATGATCTGCGCGCTGTCCGACTTCCCGTTGAACATCTCCGTCGGGATGATCTTGTCGACGTACGGGGAGACGTCCTTGACCGCGGGGAAGAGGCCCGACTTTGAGGCCGGGTCGGTGAGCGCGGTCAGGGATTCCTTGCTGCTGGAGAGCCAGGCGGCGAACTGGACGGCCCGATCGGGGTACTTGCAGCCCTTGAGTACGGCGGTGACGTCGAAGTTGCTGGAGGTCTGCGGCTTGGCCGGGTCGAAGAGGGGAGCGTCGGCGAGCTGCCACTTCCCTTTTGACTTGGGGAAGTTGGTGTCGTAGATCGGCAACTGCCAGGTGGACGTGGTCATCAGGATGGTCTTGCCGAGGTCCCAGGTCTTGAAGACGCCCGGGTCGGCGTAGGAGGCGTTGGAGGCGAGATTGTCGTCGACCAGCTGCTGCACGATGTCGCCAGCCTTGAGCGCGTCGGGCGAGGTGAAGCCGATCTCCCAGTGGTCACCGGCGATCCTGTACCACTGCGCGCCGGCCTGCCAGGACAGGTCGACGAGCGTGCTCGGGTCCTCCCCCGCCATGTTGAAGATCTTGATGTTCTTGTCCTTCTTCTGCACCGCCTTACCGGCGGCGATCACGTCGTCCCAGGTGGTGGGGGCCTTGACGCCGTACTTCTGGAACAGGTCCGCGCGGTAGGCGGTGAACAGCGGGGAGGAGCCGGTGGGGATGCCGTAGGTGGCGCCGCCGGGGCTCACCGCGTTCCACGCGGGAGTGGTGTAGGCGTCCTGGTACTTCGCCGCATCCTTGGTGATGTCGGTGAGCAGGCCGTCGGCGGCGAAGTTCGCCAGATTCATCCCGTCCATCTTGGACAGACAGGGCGCGTTGCCGGACGTGATGGCGGCCCGCAGCTTCTGGTAGACGGTGTCGCCGGCCGCGTTGACGTACTTCACCTGGGTTTCGGGGTGTTCCTTGTTCCAGACCGCGACCTGCTGCTGGATGCCCTCGGTCCAACTCCAGAACTCCAGCTGGACCTTGCCCTTGGTGGTCTTCGCCGCCGAGTCGGTGTCGTCACCGCCGCCGCAGGCGCTCAGGGCGAGAGACAGGGAAAGAGCGGCGGCCGCGCCGGCGAAGGCTCTCGTACGGATGGTGCTCATCAGTCCTCCGGAGAAGGGCGGACAGCGCCTGCGGCGGGGGAGGGCGCGGGCGGCTGAAGGCAAGCAGGACAGGGGAGACGTAAGATTCAGCGGTAGAAACCGTTTCCCGTGGACCGTAAGACCTCAAAGGGGCGACCCACAAGAGTCCGGTGGTCAATTGTTTCGCAGGGCTTGCGAGCAGGTAACTCAAGGAGCGCCACTGACCTGCTGTTCGCTGCGCCGACCCGCTGCCGCACTTGGATCGTTCGGGTTTCAGCGAGCGGAAGGGAACATTGACCGGCAGACTGAACGCGCTCTAGCGTGGAATACGGTTACTACTCCGTTCCCCTCTCCTCCCCTCCCTGTAGATGCGGAGCTCGATGCCCACTCCACAGCTGCCCCGCGCCCTGTTCGCCATGGACCCGGTGCACCTTCCCGCGCTCTTCCCGCCCCGGCTGATGGCACGACTGACGTCACTGGCCCGGCTCGATCCCGCGCTGGTCGTAAGGGACTTCAGCGACCCGGCGGTGGCCGGGCCGCTGGCGGAGGCCGAGGTGCTGATCACCGGCTGGGGCTGCCCGCGTGTGGACGGGCACGTCCTGTCCGCGGCCCCGCGGCTGCGAGCGGTGCTTCACGCCGTGGGCAGTGTGCGCAGCCTGCTGGCGCCGGCGGTCTGAGGCCGGGGCGTCGAGGTGTCCAGCGCGGTCCGGGCCAACGCGATTCCGGTGGCCGAGTACACGCTCGCCGCGATCCTGCTGTCCGGCAAGGACGCTTTCGGACTGCGGGAGCGGTTCCGCTCCGACCACGTGTTCCCACCACTCGGCGACCACGCGCCGGTCGGCAACCTCGGCAGGGGTGTAGGGGTCATCGGGGCGTCGCGGGTCGGACGCCGCCTGCTCGAACTGCTGCGGCCCCTCGACTTCTCGGTGCGGCTCCACGACCCGTACGTCGACGCCGGAGAGGCCGCGGAGCTCGGTGCCGTACTCGACGAGCTGATGAGCACCAGCGACATCGTCACCTTGCACGCGCCGGACACCCCCGAGACGCTGCGGATGCACAACCGCCGCCGGCTGGCGCTGATGCGGGACGGCTCGGTGCTCGTCAACACCTCCCGGGGCGCGCTCGTCGACACCGAGGCGCTCACCGACGAACTGGTCACCGGGCGGATCGGGGCGGTGCTGGACGTGACCGAGCCCGAGCCGCCGCCCGCGGACTCGCCGCTGTACCGGCTGCCCAACGTCTTTCTCACCCCGCACATCGCCGGGTCGCTCGGCAACGAGCTCGAGCGGCTGGGGCGTACCGTCGTGGAGGAGCTGGCGCTGCTGAGGGCGGGGGCACCGCTCGCGTGTGCGGTGGTTCAGGCGGACCTGGTGAAGAGCGCCTGAGGGTGCGAGTGGCGTGCGGGGGGTGTCAGCGTCCGCTGACGCCGAGCGCGTCGAGGATGTGCGGCCAGGCAGAGGCCCCCAGGAGTGCGTCGGCCTCGGGCGTGCCTCCGTACTGGAAGCGCGGAGAGGCCGGTGCCGGGCCCTCCCCTGGCAGTCGTGGTCGATGACCGGCATCGTGGCGGCCGATCAGGCGCACTGTGGCGCCGGCTGAGCGCCGGCGCTGCGCAAGCTGTTCGGCGAAGCGCAGGGACGGCCACATCGCGTCGGCGCCGCCTGCTACGAGCAGTAGGTCAGCGCGGGCCTTCTCGACGGGGATCTCCGCCGGCGGGACCAGGTGGGCGAAGGTTTTCTCGCTGAGTTCGTACCAGTCGCGGATGGCTACGGGGCAGGGGGCCGCGGCCGGGCTGGGGG
>NZ_JOJE01000063.1 GCF_000720255.1 Streptomyces griseus subsp. griseus
CGCGAGCTACAGACACTCCTCGCCCTCTGGACCGGTGCCTGCCCCACCTGCCACCGCGACATACCCACCCCCATACGAACCTGACCAAGCCCTACTAGTGTCCTGAGTCCAAAGTTCAAGGGCGGTCATAGGGTGGGGTGGTGCCTGGTCCGAACCCGTTGTCGCTGGAGTTGTCCGATCACGAAGGCCAGGTGCTGCGTGGCTGGTTGCGTAAGCGGACGGCGTCTCAGGCGTTGGTGTTGCGGTCGAGGATCGTGATGGCGTGTGCGGAGGGTCGGGCGAACGCGCAGGTCGCGCCCGCGCCGGGCGGGAGGACCGCACGGCGCTCGATCTGGGTGTCTCGCGGGAGACGGTGCGCAAGTGGCGGACCTGATTCTTGGCGAATCGGCTGGAGGGTGGCTCAACCTCGTCGAGCGCTGGTTCGTCGAACTGGCCTGCCGCAAACTCCGCCACTCCGGACGCGATGCGGCTGCTGCGGCCGCGGAGGAAGCCGATGCCGCCCACTCCGGAGGCCATCCTGTCGCGGGCGGCCAGCAACTGGTCGATGACGTCGAGAGCTCGCCGGGCCGTGGCCTCGTCATGCGCGATGGCGACAGTTGTCGTGCAGAAGCGATACCTATCGTGCTCAGCCTCAAGGTCGGCGGGCAGTGGCGTGGCGCACTATTGCTAGCAGGTGCTTGCAATAGTTAGCGTCGGTGGTGCAAGGTGGAGGCATGGCATCGCTCAACGTCGGCAATCTCGGTGAGTACCTGCGCGAACAGCGGCGCACCGCGCAGCTGTCGCTGCGGCAGCTCGCCGACGCCGCCGGGGTGTCCAATCCGTATCTGAGCCAGATCGAGCGCGGGCTGCGCAAGCCGAGCGCGGAGGTGCTGCAGCAGGTCGCCAAGGCCCTGCGGATCTCCGCCGAGACGCTGTACGTACGCGCCGGCATCCTCGACGCCGAGCGCGACCGCGACGAGGTGGAGACGCGCGCCGTCATCCTCGCCGACCCCACGCTGACCGAGCAGCAGAAGCAGGCGCTGCTCCAGATCTACGAGTCGTTCCGCAAGGAGAACGGATTCGAGGTCGTCGCCGTCCGCCCCGCGGAGAGCGACGGCGCGTCGGACGCCCGGGACAGCGACGCCGTGATACGTGACACCCGCACGACCGACGGCAGCGACGCCGATCCGCAGCAGACGGCCAGTTGACCGGACCAGGGGACCGGCCGCCTGACTGCGGACCACCAAAACCCTCAGCCGAACGCGAATCCGGGAGGACCATCACCATGGCCATCACCGACGACCTGCGCAAGACCCTCAGCGACCCGACCCCCCTCTACTTCGCCGCCGGCACCGCCGACCTGGCCCTCCAGCAGGCGAAGAAGGTGCCCGGTCTGGTCGAGCAGCTGCGCACCGAGGCGCCGGCCCGGTTCGAGGCCGTCCGCGGCACCGACCCGAAGGCCGTGCAGGAGAAGGCCGCCGCCCGCGCCAAGGAGGCGCAGGAGACGATCCAGTCCAAGGTCGGCGAGTTCATCGGCACCATCGACGTCGACCTGAAGAAGCTCGGCAGCAACCTCGACGCCGACCTCAAGAAGATCGGCGAGACCGCCCAGGACCTCGCCCTGCGTGGCGTCGGCGTCGCCGCCGAGTACGCGGTCAAGGCCCGCGAGACCTACGAGAAGGTCGCCGAGCACGGCGAGCAGGCCGTGCGGACCTGGCGCGGCGAGGCCGCCGAGGAGATCGAGGAGCTGGCCATCGCGGTCGAGCCGGAGCCCGCGCCGAAGCCCGAGGCGAAGCCCGAAGCGAAGCCCGAAGCGAAGAGCGAGCCGAAGCCTGCGGCGACGCCCGCTCCGGTCGCGGTCAAGCAGGAGCCGAAGCCCGCCGAGGCCAAGGCCGTGCCCACCCCGGCGCCGAAGCCCGTCGCGAAGAAGGCCCCGGCCGCCCGCAAGACCACCGCGAAGAAGACGACTCCGCCGGCCAAGTGACACCGACGGACTTCGACCCACGAGTGACGGGCCGGGCACTTACCAGGTGCACGGCCCGTTGTTCCGGGTAGAGGGGTTGCGGTCGGGGGTACGGTGACCGCGTAGTGACGAGCCGATACAGGTGGTGGACGTTGTGCTGATGCAGGGGTTCGCAGGGTTCATGTGGCTGCTGAGTGTGGCCCTGATCCTCTTCAGCGGCTTCGCGTTGATCGACGCCGCCACGCGCCGTGAGGACGCCTATCGGGCGGCCGACAAGAAGACCAAGCCGTTCTGGCTGATCATCCTCGGGCTTGCCTTCGTGGTGAACCTGATCTTCAACATCCTGTCGTTCCTGCCCATCATCGGCCTGATCGCGACGATCGTGTACATGGTCGACGTCCGCCCGGCCCTCCGCACCCTCCCCGGCGGCGGCCGCAGCCGCAGGGGCTCCAGCAGCGACGGCCCGTACGGCCCGTACAACGGCGGCCGCTGAGGCGCGCCCCTGGCAGGGACGCGGGAACCCGCGACGGCGAGGCCCCGCTCAGTCGGTCCGATCCAGCATCAGCACAGCCACATCATCCGTGAGCTCGCCCCCATTGAGCTGCCGCACCTCATTCACCGCGGCCCGCAGCAACTCCTCCCCCCGCAGTCCCTCGGCGAGTTGCCGGCGCACCATCTCCACCATGCCGTCCTGCCCGAGCCGTTCCCGCCCCGCCCCGATACGGCCCTCGATCAGCCCGTCGGTGTAGAGCATCAGGCTCCACTCCGAGCCCAGCTCCACCTGCATACGCGGCCAGCGCGCACCCGGCAGCAGCCCGAGCGCGGGCCCGTTGTTGTCGTAGGGCAACAGCTGGGCCGGCCGCCCGGGCCGGGCGATCAGCGGCGCCGGATGGCCGGCCAGGCACAGGCCCGCACGGCGGCCGTCCGGGGCGATGTCCACCGTGCACAGCGTCGCGAAGATCTCGTCGTCGGAGCGCTCGTGCTCCAGG
This sequence comes from Streptomyces griseus subsp. griseus, assembly GCF_000720255.1. Taxonomy (GTDB): domain Bacteria; phylum Actinomycetota; class Actinomycetes; order Streptomycetales; family Streptomycetaceae; genus Streptomyces; species Streptomyces griseus_I. Next base: position 2,932 of record NZ_JOJE01000063.1, read on the forward strand.
ACCTGCTGAAGCGTCCCCAGCAGTTCGTCTCCGCACAGCCCCGCGAGCGTCAGCGCGCGCCACGCGATCCGCAGCTCCACGCCCAGCGCCGCCTCGTCCGGCCCGTGCCCGCAGACGTCACCGATCATGGCGTGCACGGTGCCGTCGGGCGTGCGCACGGTGTCGTAGAAGTCGCCGCCGAGCAGCGCGCGCGAGCGGCCGGGGCGGTAGCGGGCGGCGAAGCGCAGCGAGGAGCCCTCCAGCAGGGGAGTGGGCAGCAGGCCCCGCTCCAGGCGACGGTTCTCCTGGGCGCGCACCCGGCCCTCGGCGAGCCGCCGCTCCGCGGAGTCGGACCGTTTGCGCTCCACCGCGTACCGGATGGCCCGGCTCAGCAGCCGCCCGTCCAGTTCGTCCCGGAAGAGGTAGTCCTGGGCGCCGACGCGCACCGCCTCGGCGCCGCGCTCGGCGTCGCCGGACGCGGTGAGGGCCAGCACGGCATGCCGGGGCGCCAGCTCGAGTACGTGCCGGAGCACGGCGAGCTCGTCGTCACCCTCGGCGCGACCGGGCGCGGGCAGCGCGAGGTCGAGCAGGATGCAATGGACGTCGTCGGTGAGCAGCCTCCCGGCCTCGGTGAGGTTGCGGGCGGTGCGCACGCGGATCGGCTTGCCCGACGAGTCCAGCAGATCGGGCACGATCGGCGAGCCGCCGGGATCGTCCTCGATCAGCAGCAGTGTCAGGTTCGTCTGGGTGGCGCTGTCGGCCACGTCGTCCTTGCTCGTGGCGTCTTCCTTGGAGGGGCCGCCGACTACGGGCGCGGCCTGCGCCTGACCACACTCCACGGCCGGGATCGCTCTCTGCCGCGGTATTGGTACGGGCATTGCCTGAGTTCCTTCCCTCCCCCCGAGGGCACGGCGGGGGCGAGGGACCTCGACCCACCGACGGGGACCATAGCGGTAGAGGGTGCCGCAGCGGAATGGCGTGAGACACGCGTCTTGGCGTCAGACCTCTGTCATATGCCGCTTACCGTAACGCAGTTGGACATGAGGGCGGTGAAGTGGGGATGACGAAGGTCACGTCCGCCCGGGGTTTGGTCCGAGAGAGGGGTGTGCCGGGTCACGTGGTCGGTGTCTCATGTCGGTGCTATATGGCGCCTGGTGGGAAGTTTGACTGTAATGCGCGGGCCCGCTCGGCTCACGCGCCCGGCCGGACCACACCCAGGATCGGCATCGAGCCCGCCCCCGCGATCGTCACGTTCCGTCCTGGCCGAGGGGCGTGGATCATGGCGCCGTCGCCGATGTACAGGGCGACATGACTGGCGTCGGCGAAGTAGATGATCAGATCGCCGGGGCGCATGTCCTTCGTGTCGATGTGCCGCAACTGCCGCCACTGCTCCTGAGAGGTGCGCGGGATGCCGTGGCCGGCGGTGGCCCACGCCTGTGAGGTCAGCCCGGAGCAGTCGTACGAGACGGGCCCCTCGGCGCCCCACTCGTACGGCTTTCCGATCTGTTCCGTCGCGTACTTCACGGCCTTCTTGCCCTGCTCGGTCGCCTTGCCGTCGACCTCCTCCAGGGCGCCGGAGTCCAGCCAGGCGGTCTGCGCCTTGTGCGCGGCCTCCTGCTCCAGCTCGGCCAGGCGCTCCTTCTCCTTCTTCGCCAGCTGGGACTCGACCTTCTTGGCCTCCGCGATCTGCTTCTCGATCTTCTTCTGGGCCTCGGCCTTGTCCTTGCGGTTGGACTCCAGCTTCTGCCACTGGGCGGAGGCGTCCTTGGAGTACTGCTCCAAGTCCTGCTGGGTGCGGGTCAGTTCACCGAGGAGTCCCTTGGTGGCGCGCTGCCCCTGCCGCACGCGGCCCGCGCCGTCGAGGAACCCCTGCGGGTCGTCACTCAGCATCAGCTGCGCCTCGTCGGGGAGTCCGCCCGTGCGGTACTGGGAGCGGGCCGCGGCGCCCGCGCGGTCCTTCAGCTCGTCCAGTCGCTCCCGGCCCTCGACGATCTTCTTGGCCAGCTCGACGATCTCGGCGGACTGCTTCTCCGCCTTCTCCTCGGCGCCGTTGTAGGCGTCGGTGGCCACGGCCGCGTCGTGATACAGCGCGTCCAGCTTCTCGCGGACGGCTTCGAGGTCCTTGTTGGGCTCGGGGGCCGGGGGTGGTGTCGTGACGGACGGCGACGGAGTGGGGGATGGGCTTGCGAACGCCGTGCCGGGTGCTCCCAGTACGGTCACCGCGCAGACGACGGTCACCGCCACCGCGAACAGGCCGCGCTTGCCCGCTCTCATGCCCCATTCCCCCAAACTGATTAACCGTCAGTAACATGCGGACGCCTGAGGGATCGTGCCACGGTGCGGTGCAAAACGACAGAGGGGAGGCTTCCTCTTTCCTTCTCCCGCTCCGAGCCCCCTCCCGCTCTCTCCCCCCTTCGCCTCCCCGGCAAGACGATCTCCCCGCCTGTGTGACGAACGACTCACGGAGATCGTTCCCGTAACGCCGAGAGATCGCGGAGTCGTCACACGCGGGGCGCCAAGGCCTCCCACCGCACCGTCACTTCCCCCTGCCGCCATCGCACCGGTCCGTCCGTCACCGGCCAGTCGGCCCTGAGGCCCCGTACCGCCCGCATCCAGCGCTGGCGGGCGCCGTACGAGGCGTAGGGCGCGGCGGCCGACCAGGCGCGGTCGAAGTCGCGCAGGAAGGCGTGCACGGGTTCGCCCGGGACGTTGCGGTGGATCAGCGCCTTCGGCAGGCGCTCCGCCAGGTCCGAGGGGCGCTCCAGGGAGCCCAGCCGGGTCGCGAAGGTCACCGTGCGCGGGCCCTCGGGGCCGAGCGCGACCCACACGTGCCGCCGCCCGATCTCGTCGCACGTCCCCTCCACGAGCAGCCCGCCCCGCGACCCGCGCGCCGGGTCGGCCGGCGCCAGCCGCGCGCACAGCCGCTCCCACACCGCGGCGACCTGGTCCTCGTCGTACTGCCGCAGCACATTGGCGGCCCGCACCAGGTGAGGTCGCTCGGGGATCGGGATCTCGAAGCCGCCGTGCCGGAAGACCAGCCCCTCGCGCGCGTACGGCCGCGCGGCCGCGACCCGGGCCGGTTCGATCTCGACGCCCACCACGCGCGCGTGCGGCACGACCGAGCGGAGGCGGGTGAGGAGCTCGACGGCGGTCCAGGGGGCCGCCCCGTAGCCGAGGTCGACCGCGACGGGGGCGCCGGCCCTCCGCAGCTCGGGGGCGTGCGTGGCCGCGATCCAGCGGTCCATGCGGCGCAACCGGTTCGGATTGGTGGTCCCGCGCGTGATCGTGCCCACGGGGCGGGTGGTCGCGCGGGATGGCATACGTATGAGGGTAAGCGGCTCCGGCGGGGTACCCGGGGGAAGGCGACGGGGTGCCCGGCGGGCGGGACGCCGAGTGGGAGACGCATCCGGCACTCGAACGGTTGAGCGATGCTCGGTAATACCTCGGCAAAAAGTCCGCGGGCCGGAATGGGAAGCGGTTCATCCGCTGTTGCAGCCCGTTGGAGGTAGCTTCCCGCCTCCCGCCCGCAGCAAGGAGGAACGCGACGTGAGCCACTACGTCAGCAGGCTCGGGCGTCGCTCCCCGGCGGCGTCCTCGCGGCTGCGTCTGCACCGCCGCCCCCGCCGCGTCGCGATGCTCTCCGTGCACACCTCCCCACTGCACCAGCCCGGCACCGGCGACGCCGGCGGCATGAACGTCTACATCGTCGAGCTCGCCCAGCGCCTCGCCGCGCTGGGCATCGAGGTCGAGATCTTCACCAGGTCCACCACGGCCGCCCTCCCGCCGACCGTGCAGATGGCCCCCGGCGTCCTCGTCCGGCACGTGGACGCGGGCCCCTACGAGGGCCTCGCCAAGGAGGAGCTCCCCGCCCAGCTGTGCGCCTTCACCCACGGCGTGATGCAGGCGTGGGCCGGCCACCGCCCCGGCTACTACGACCTCGTCCACTCCCACTACTGGCTCTCCGGCCACGTCGGCTGGCTCGCCGCCCAGCGCTGGGGCGCCCCCCTGGTGCACGCCATGCACACCATGGCCAAGGTCAAGAACGCCAACCTGGCCGACGGCGACACGCCCGAGCCGCCCGCCCGCGTCATCGGCGAGACCCAGATCGTCGACGCCGCCGACCGCCTCATCGCCAACACCGCGGAAGAGGCCGACGAACTCGTACGGCACTACCACGCGGACCCCGACAAGGTCGCCGTGGTCCACCCCGGCGTCAACCTCGAACGCTTCAGCCCCGCCGACGGCCGCGCCGCCGCCCGCGCCCGCCTGGACCTCCCGCAGGACGCCCTGATCCCGCTCTTCGCGGGCCGCATCCAACCGCTCAAGGCCCCCGACATACTCCTGCGCGCGGTGGCGGTGCTGCTGGACGAGCGCCCCGAGCTGCGCTCCCGCATCGTCGTCCCCGTGGTCGGCGGCCCCAGCGGCAGCGGCCTCGCCAAGCCGGAGGGCCTGCAGAAGCTCGCCGCGAGGCTGGGCATCGCGGACGTCGTACGGTTCCGTCCGCCCGTCGGGCAGGAGCAGCTCGCGGACTGGTTCCGCGCCGCCTCCCTCCTGGTCGTCCCCTCCTACAGCGAGTCGTTCGGTCTGGTCGCCATAGAGGCACAGGCGGCCGGCACGCCGGTCCTCGCCGCCTCGGTCGGCGGTCTGCCGGTCGCGGTGCGCGACGGCGAGACCGGCTTCCTCGTCCAGGGGCACGATCCGGCCGCGTACGCGCGCGTGCTGGCCGATCTCGCCGACCGCCCGAAACTGCTCTCCGCCATGGGCACGGCCGCCGCCCGGCACGCCCAGTCCTTCGGCTGGGACACCTCGGCCGCCGCCACCGCCGACGTCTACACGGCCGCGATGCAGGCCCACCGCCGTCGCGTACGCTCCCACCATGGGTGATGTCGAGAAGACCGCACAGCTCATCGAGGGGTTCCTGAAGGACGCCGAACTCGAGTGGGAGAGCCCCGAGCCCGGCAACTACGTCGTACAACTCCCCGGCACCCGCAAGCTGAAGACGACGCTGTCCCTCATCGTGGGCCGCCACTCCCTCTCCCTGAACGCCTTCGTCATCCGCCACCCCGACGAGAACGAGGCGGGCGTCCACCGCTGGCTCCTGGAGCGCAACCTCAAGCTCTACGGAGTGAGTTACGCCGTCGACCCCCTCGGCGACGTCTACGTCACCGCCAAGCTCCCCCTCTCCGCCGTGACCACCGACGAGATCGACCGCCTCCTCGGCCAGGTCCTGGAGGCCGCCGACGGCGCCTTCAACACCCTCCTGGAACTCGGCTTCGCCACCGCCATCCGCAAGGAGTACGAGTGGCGGGTGTCCCGGGGCGAGTCGACCCGCAACCTGGACGCGTTCGCGCATCTGACGCGGCGGCCGGGGGAGTAGCGGCCCGGCGGGGCCTGCCCTGCCGTAGACCCCTGCGGGTCCGTCGGGTTACTCGGGGTCGGACGGCTGGGGCTCGGGACGGCTGGGCTTGTCGAGCTTGTCGGCGAAGGCGCGCAGCGCGTCGGCCAGTTCCTTCTTCGTGGGCAGCTGGTCGACCTTCCGGTCGAGTTCGGTGATGCGGCGGTTGAGCTCTTCGAGGTCGGTCGGCGAGTCGGGATCGCCGGACGGCCCGGGTGGTTCGGTCACCGAGGACGGGGTCGGGCTCGGCCAGGGCGGGCTGGGGTTCTGGGTCGGCTCGCCGCCACCGCTTCCGGCGCTGCCGCCGTCGGGCGGGTCGCCCTGCGGTTCGCTGTACGACGGGCTCGGCTCGGGCGTCGGGGGATCGTCCGAGGTGGCCGCGAGGGCCGCGCCGACACTCAGCGCCACCAGGGCCGCCGCCCCCGCGACGGCGGTCGAGAGGCGTCCGAACCGCACGGTGCGCCGAGCGGACGAGGTGGGGGACTCCTGTGGATTATGTAAGCCTTGTGAGTTCTGTGTCTCATCCATGGATTCGACGCTATCCGGCGGTACTCACCGGACGTGAGGCTTCCGCCGATCCGCGTACCGTCCCGGCGTCACCCCCACCAACTTCCTGAAGTGGCGCGTGAGATGAGCCTGGTCGTAGAAGCCGGCCGCCGCGGCGACGTCCGCCGGGGACCGCCCGTCGAGGAGGAGCCGACGGGCCAGGTCGACGCGGCGAGCGGTGAGGTACTGGTGCGGGGCGATGCCGTACGCGCCGCTGAACGCCCGTACGAGATGGGCGGGATGAGCCTGGACGACACCGGCGGCCCGCTCCAGGGAGATGCCCCGGACGACGTACGCGTCGAGGAGTTCCCGCAGCCGGCGCGCGAGGGCGGGGTCGGGGCGATCGGGCCGTACCGTGGGCCGGAAGTGGTCCCGCAGCCGCTCCCCGATCAGCCTCAGCCGGCTGTCCGCCTCCAGTTCGTCACCGGGCCGGGCCAGCGCCGCGTGCAACTGCCCAACGCGCATCCGGAGTACGGGATCCCGCAGGTCGGGCGTGTCGACGGCGGGCCCGATGAGGTCGTCGGCGAGGTGGGTGGCGTCGAGGTAGAGGACCCGCTTGCGGAAGCCGTTCGGGGTGGCGGGCGAGCCGTTGTGCGGGACGTGCGGCGGCAGCAGGGACACCGTGTCGCGCGGAGTGCCGTGCTCGTGCCGGTCGAGGTCGTACCGTACGGCGCCGTCGTCCACGATCAGCAGTGTCCACGCCTCGTGCACGTGCATCGGGTAGGCGTGCTCGGTGAAGTGGGCGTGGAAGACCTCCACGACACCCGGGACGCGCGGACGCCAGGCGGAGACTTCCTGGTGAGCCGATGGTTTGGGCGCCATGCAAAGAACGTACAAGACGGTGTCGAACGACGGTCGGCAGTCTCTTTGCATGACCACCAGCACCAGCACCAGCACCAGCATGAGCACTGAACCGATGCGCTTCGACACCAAGATCGCCGTCCTGCTGCGGGAGGACCTGGAGCCCTGGCAGCGCCTGAACGTCACGGCGTTCCTCGTCAGCGGCCTCGGTACGACCGTCCCCGAGGTGATCGGCGAGCCGTACGAGGACGCCGACGGCGTCGCCTACCTGCCGATGTTCCGCCAGCCGGTGCTGGTCTTCGAAGGCACGAAGGAGACGCTGACGGCGGCCCACGCGCGCGTGCTGTCGCGTGCGCTGCCGCGCGCGGTCTTCACGAGCGACCTGTTCACCACGGGCAACGACCGCGACAACCGGGCGGCGGTACGGGCGGTGCCGACCGGCGAGCTGGACCTGGTGGGCATCTCGCTGTACGGGCCGCGCAACGCGGTGGACAAGGTGCTGAAGGGGGCACGGATGCATCCGTAGGCATGAGCCAGGTCAGGCCGGGCTGACCTCGGGCTCGGTGGACGATTCCGGTGTCCGGGAGGCGCCGCTGTGCTCCTCGGCGGGCAGGCGCCGCATCAGCGTCGCGTACCCGATCGCGGCCACCGTGCCGACGACCGCGCACAACCCCCACAGCCACTCCGCCCCGAACCGGTCGATGACGACGCCGGACATCAGAGGGGCGATCAGAGAGGCCACGGCCCACGACAGGGAGTACATGCCCTGGTACCGCCCACGCCCGTGCACCGGGGACAGCCGGACGACGAGCCCGGTCTGCGTCGGCGCGTTGACGATCTCGGCCAGGGTCCACACGCACACGGTGAGCGCGAAGACGCCGACCGACCCGGCGAAGGCGGTGAGCCCGAAGCCGTACCCGGCGAGCAGGGAGGAGACGACGAGCAGCAGCTTGGGGTCCCGGCGCTCGATGAAGCGGGTCACCGGGATCTGCAGCGCGACGATCAGTACACCGTTGACGGCGATGGCCATGCCGTAGTCGGCGGCCGTGAGTCCGGCTTCGCCCATGGCCAGGGGCAGGCCGATCGCCCCCTGCTGGAAGATCAGCGCGATGAGGAAGGACAGGCCGACGACGCCCATGAAGCGACCGTCGCGCAGGACGGTGCCGAGGCTGACGTCGTCGGCCTTGTCCGCCGCGCGGCGCTGGGCGGGCCGGGACTCGGGCAGCTTGAGGAAGACGACGACCGCGCACACCGCCGTCATTCCGGCCTCGACCAGGAAACCGGCGAGGTAGCTGACCTCGGCGATGAAGCCGGCGGCCATGGAGGATACGGCGAAGCCGAGGTTGATGGCCCAGTAGTTGAGCGAGAAGGCCCTTACCCGGTCCTCGGGCCGCACGATGTCGGCCATCATCGCCTGCACGGCGGGCCGGGAGGCGTTGGAGGCCATGCCGACGAGGAAGGCCGTGGCGGCGATGGCGACCGGGTCGTGCACGAACCCGAGCAACGCGACGGAGAACGCGGTGCCGGTCTGCGCGACGAGCAGCGTCGGCCGCCGCCCGAGCCGGTCGGCCATCACCCCCGCCGCCACCGAGGAGACGACCCCGCCGAGCCCGTACAGGGCGGCGACCAGGCCGGCGTAGGAGGCGGAGTACCCGCGGTCGAGGGTGAGGTAGAGGGCCATGAAGGTGGCCACGAACGCGCCGAGCCGATTGACGAGGGTGCTGGTCCACAGCCACCAGAACTCACGGGGGAGTCCCGAGACGGTCTCGCGGGCGGCACGTCTCAGGGCGGCGACGGACATGGCGGATCCCCCACGGTGTAAGCAGCTCAGGCGGTGATCACAACTTACGAGGGGGCCGTTGTCGGAGGCCACTCAATTAACAGATCCCGTCAACCGACAGGAGGCGTGTGGCCTTTGTCCGCCCTTCGGGCGGCCGCGCCCGGGCCGAAAGCCTTCCATTACGCTCATACGCATGGCCGACGCACCGTACAAGCTGATCCTCCTCCGCCACGGCGAGAGCGAGTGGAACGCGAAGAACCTGTTCACCGGCTGGGTGGACGTCAACCTCAACGAGAAGGGCGAGAAGGAGGCAGTCCGCGGTGGCGAGCTCCTGAAGGACGCCGATCTCCTCCCCGACGTTGTCCACACGTCCCTCCAGAAGCGCGCGATCCGCACCGCACAGCTCGCGCTGGAGTCCGCGGACCGCCACTGGATCCCGGTCCACCGCAGCTGGCGCCTGAACGAGCGCCACTACGGCGCCCTCCAGGGCAAGGACAAGGCGCAGACGCTCGCGGAGTTCGGCGAGGAACAGTTCATGCTGTGGCGCCGGTCCTACGACACCCCGCCCCCGCCGCTCGAGGACGGCACGGAGTTCTCCCAGTCGGACGACCCCCGCTACGCGACGATCCCCCCGGAGCTGCGCCCCCGTACGGAGTGCCTCAAGGACGTCGTCATCCGCATGCTCCCGTACTGGTACGACGGCATCGTCCCCGACCTCCTGGCCGGCCGCACGGTCCTCGTCGCCGCCCATGGCAACAGCCTCCGCGCCCTGGTCAAGCACCTCGACGGCATCTCCGACGCCGACATCGCGGGCCTGAACATCCCCACGGGCATCCCCCTCGCCTACGACCTCGACGCCGACTTCAAGCCGCTCACCCCCGGCGGCAAGTACCTCGACCCGGAAGCGGCGGCGGCCGCGATCGAGGCGGTCAAGAACCAGGGCAAGAAGAAGTAACGCCGTGTCGATAAGCCCCCGACCTGCGAGTTTCTCGCGGGTCGGGGGCTTTTTGGTGGGCCTGGGCCGTCTCTGGGCCGTCAGCCGGTTGATCGGGCCGTGCTCAGTGCATCAGGAGATCCGGCTCCGGCTGTTCTCTCGTCTCTGCCTGGGCTCCCGCATCGCGGAGGGCCGACACGGCTGCAGCCGCATCTTCCTCGGGCACGCCGACGAGAATGACGGCGGGAACCCGAGCCGCCAGAACCTTGCTGCGTCTCAGTCCCGTCAGCCGACGCACGACCTGGACGACGTCCATCACGCGGACACCGGGGTCAGTGAGCACCACGTCATGAGGCACGTCGTCGCAAACCAGCAAGAAGTACTCGTCCGCCATTGTTCTCCCCGCCCCTTCCATTCCGGAGCGTACGAGCCCCGGACCCCGTTCTCCTGGAGCTGCCGCACCCAGTCACGGATGTGCGCAGGCTGGAAGGAGCCGAGCGGGCGCGTTCCCAAGTATGGGAAGGCGTGCAGCCGAAGCTACGACTCCATCGAAGCCTGGGTGTTCGGGTCGGCCCCCTGGGTGGATACCCAGGTCTCGGCGTACCACTGAAAGGTGACCCGAGCGGCACGCGGGTCGATGTACTGCCCGCGTGCCATGTCCGCCTCGGTGTGGGCGAGCCACTGATCAGCCAGCCGCTGGGTGCGCGGAGCGCTCCCATCCCAAGTAGTGGGCTGGGCCAGGTTCTCATGGAGCATCAACACGGTGTGCTCATGCCGCGTGCAGACGCGATCTCACTCACCTGCCCCTGAACCCTCGACCACGAACGATTGAGCAACAGCCGCCTAGGCTGGGGCCATGACGCCTATGGACGCAGAGCTTGCGCACGACCTGGCACCCACCGGAGTGCTGCGCGCCTCCATCAACCTCGGCAACCCAGTCCTTGCTCAGGGCACCCCCGACGAGCCGTCCGGGGTCACTGTCGAGCTTGCCCGCGAGGTTGCCGCACGTCTGGCTCTGCCGGTGCAGTTCATCTGCTTCGATGCGGCCCGCAAGTCGTACGCCGCGATGGCCGAGGGCCACGCCGACCTGTGTTTCCTGGCCGTGGATCCGGAACGCGAGAAGGAAGTCGCATTCAGCACGCCGTACGTGCACATCGAGGGGGTGTACGCGGCACCAGTGAACTCGGCGTTCGTCTCTGCCGACGACGTGGACCGGGACGGGGTGCGCATTGGCGTCAAGAAGGGGTCCGCGTACGACCTCTACCTGAGCCGCACCCTGCGTCACGCCACCGTGGTGCGCGGCGACGAGGGGGTCGACGTCTTCCACGCCGAGAGCCTGGACGTGGCGGCTGGCATCCGCCAACCGCTGACCACGCACGTTTCCCAGCACGCCGAACTGCGCCTGCTAGAGCCCGCGTTCATGACGATTCGGCAGGCCATGGGTACCACGAAGGAGCGGCGTCCGAAGACCACGCAGTTCCTCAGTGAACTCGTGACCGAGCTGGTGATGTCCGGATTCGTCGCCAAGGCGCTGCGCCACTCCGGCCAGGACCCGACGCTGACTGCCCCCACCGCGGTTTGACGCGGGCCTGGACGTCGACAGCGCCTCCGTGACGACTGAACAGGGGGCGTGCCCCGAGGCCAACTCTCGCCGGGGACCGCGGGAGGCAGGTTGGATCTGCGACGCTGGTAGCGCCATGCTCAAGCCCGGAGAACTGAGCTGACGTGCGCTTATCCCTCGCACGGGGAGCCGCCCTGGGTGAGTGTCTAACTGCGTGACAACGCCAGCGAACAACAGCGGACGGCCGCGAACGCCAGCGGATCACCGCCGCAGGTGAGAGGCGCTGCGACCCAAGGTCGAGTGCCCGCCCAAGTTGCTTCGGGACGAAGCGGTCGTCCTCCAAAACTCGGCGTTACGCTCCCGCCGGCCCAGCTCCCTCATGTGGAATTGCCAGCAGCGAGGCTGATGCTGGACGGTGCTGACGCAGACGATGCCCTCCGATACGGTCCGAGCCATGGTGAATGGCAACGGTGTGCCGGAGAAGGTGCCGTGGGTCCTGGTTCGGAACGACCGGGTATTGGTGACGCGTAGTCACGGCAGAGATCGCTTCTACTTCCCGGGCGGTCATCGTGAGCTGGGCGAGTCCGACGCAGAGACCCTGGTGCGGGAGATCGACGAAGAACTGCAGGCGACGATCGACCCCGGTTCCATGGTGCACTTCGGCACTTTCGAGATCGGCGAGGGCCATCCGGATCACGGCCCCTTCAGGATGATCTGTTATATCGCCGATCACCGCGGTGAGCTGACCCCGTCGAGGGAGATCGCCGAGAAGGCGTGGTTCCGCTACGCCGATCGGGACCGGGTCTCGGCCGTCGACGCGATGGTCTTCGACGCACTGCACGAGGCCGCGCGGCTTTCCTGATCCCGTGACCGCTGAACAGCAGCGGAGTACAGCAACCACCGGGACCGCAGCTGACCGCCAACACCCCTCGATGGCCGACTGACCAGCCCATCAGCGTCTCAACGACCTCCCAGCCGAGAGTTCGGGACGAAGAGGTCGTGCCAGACACGTGCCAGATCGTGCGGGGAACCACGGGGGACACCAGGGAACCAGCCAGCCTCGCTCCAGACACCGATTCCGCTCAGCAGCAGGTCAGCCGCGGATTAGGCCCCAGATCACCTCAGCTTCCCAAACTCAGAGCTCGTCTACGCGACCGTTCAGATGGAAGAGAAGCCACTCAAGCCAGTCCGCCGTGACTCCCAGAGGCGAGGCCCAGCCGTGCATGGAGCTGACGTAGGCGGCGTATCGGGTGGGCCAGTGGCGTGTGCCGGCCGCCTTCCAACTGGTCCACCCGAGGGCATTGAGAGAACGAAAGACCCGGTCGTCGAGGATCAAGGCCCGGTCGCGTGGGGCGTCGCGGTTGTCAACGGCCGCGAACCACTTGGTAAAGAAGGACCGCCCCACCCCGTTGAGGGCGAATTGCCGGTAGGCCTCGCTCATGTCGCCGTCTCGGACCGCTTCGCGCGTGGTCCGGAGGACAGTGGGCATGCGCGCGTCGGACAGAGCCGCTTCCGTGTACCGCGGCCCACGTCCGTTCGTGGTGCCCGAGCCCCAGATCATGACGGCCACGAACAGGTCACGCAGACCGTCGGGATCACCGTCACCAACGCGGTCACGGAGATGGGCCAGGTCGCCCCGACTGATGAGACGGTCACCGCTCGACCCGCTCGCACATCCAACGCCGACATCGAGTACATGCGCCGCTCCGTGCGACTCCAACCGCGAGCGCCACGTTTCTGGACGAAAGCGAACGGGCTTCTGTTCGCAATCGCCGTAGCGGACAACGAGTTTCCGAAGCTGCTCCATCATGCTCCCCCAGCCATGACGGCAGAGTGCCGTGAGCCACAGAGTATGGGAGTAGAGGCCAAGAGGACACGAGGGACTCACGTCAGCCTGTTGGGGCCGTGCTTGGCCGCCTCATCAGCGAAAGCGCAGAGTTTGCCGATGAATTCTCGGTAACTGTCGGGTACCTCGTGGTCCTTGCTGGGCGGCCCGTCGATCCACTGCTGCCAGAGTCCGTCAGGCGCGAGGAACCGGGCCGCGTAGTCAGCACCGAGCTTGGCGTCGAGCAACAGGAGCGCACCGAGGGCGGCTTCCTGGTCGTAATAGAGGTCGGGGCGCCGCAGGTAGCGGTCGAGGTAAGCGACCAGGAGGTCAGCGTCAGCTCGGGTGCCGAAGGTGGCCAGAGCGACGCAGTACGCCATCCCCGCGTAGGGCCCTTCACTGGCGAGCAGGAGTTCGCCGAGACGATCCCGGAACTCGGGTCTGCCGGCCACGGCGACGAGCCAGGCTGCCGTCTTCCGCTCGCGCCACCCTCGGTCAAGCAGCGTGTCCAGTTCTCGAGGACTGATCTGACCGGCAGCCTGCCCCAGCTTCCGGAGGAACTTGGTTCGGTCGCGTCCGCTCATCCCGAGAAGGTTGCCGCCAAGTTTGAGGTACCGCCGGTCGGGTGTGACGTACCGGCGGATCAACTTGAGCGGCTCTTCCTCTTCCTCTTCGTCTGCGCGGCGCATGGCAGCATCCTCGTATGGACGAAGCTGTCAGACCAGCGAATCGGTAGGTCGGGTGCCTCAGCCCTGGGGGTGCCCATCCATCTCAGTTTCCGTCTCATTCAGCCCCGTTCACGGCCGTTCACCGCGGAGGACGGCGAGGCGTGATCAGCTTGGGATGTGGAGACCATCATCGCCAGCGGCATAGCCGTCCTCGGGACGCTGCTTGGTTCGGGGATCACTCTGGCGTTCCAGCAGCGCACCACCGACAGAAGCCACCAGTTCACCCGCCGCGAGAAGCTTCGGCAGGAACGCCTCGACGCTTACTCCGCCTACGCCGGCGCGTTGGTCAACTACCGCCGCTGCCTGGTTCACCTCTGGTTCTGCGAGCACGAACAGCCGCCACCGGAGGACCCTGACACGGTGCGGATCCGCGCCTATGACCTACGCTCCAGTGCCCAAGAGGCACTGTTCCGGGTACAGATGCTCACCGGCGACGAGACGCTGAGCCGGGCCGCGGAGGACGTGTTGGCAGACGTTACGGCGTTGCCCAAGACAGACAACAGAACCGAACTTGACGATGCCAGGGTGCGGACCCGTGACGACATCAGCCGACTGGTCCGAGTAGCCAAGGAACACCTCTGAGGCTCTTGCAGACGCACCGGACTGCACCGCAAGCGCACTAGACCGAGCGGGGAACAGCGGGGAATCACGGTGAAACAGCCGAGCCCTCAGAGGCCGCGAACAGGCCGTTCGAGCAGGTCAGCGCCTACAACGGGCCCCGATGATCGCAGCTTCCCAAGCTGAGGTCCCAGTACGTTGCCATCGGCAGGCACCAGCACAGACGAGGAGCGTCGTGGAGCTAGCGCCATCGATGTTGAACCGTCTTGCGAACAGCAGTCTCGGAGCTGTGCCGGCGGCCGCTGCTGTTGCCTACGCAGCGCAAGCCAGCTCGGGCTTCTCGCGGGTCACGGCCTGTTTCGCTGTGGCTCTGTGCACGAGATCGGACAGCAGTTATTCATCGGTTGAGAGGCGGACGGAGCCAAGGGCAGGAGTCGAACTGTTCACGAGTTTGGGCAGCGCTGGTCCCGCGTGTGACTTCGCTTGGGGGCCCGAGCCAGTGCTGGTGGCGGAGCTCCGCGACCACCAGCACCGTCGCTGGGGACGGCATGCACCTCGAGCCCTGACGACAGGTCAGCAGCGCCGGTTACCAGGTAGTGCCGGCGGGCTCCTCGATGGTGGTGTTGATGCGGTTGAAGAAGTTGGTGAGGCTGATCATCAGGATGATCGCGGAGAGCTGCTCCTCGTTGAAGTGGTCTGCGGCCTCGTTCCACACCTCGTCTGGGACGGCCTTGCCGGAGCGGTCGGCAATCCGGGTGGCGACCTCGGTCAGGGCCAGGGCCGCGCGCTCCTCGTCGGTGAAGAACGGCGCCTCGCGCCAGGCGGCCACGGCGTGCAGGCGTTCGTCGCTCTCGCCGTGCTTCTTCGCGCCCGCCACGCCGGCGAACACGCAGGCGCTGCAGCCGTTGATCTGGCTGGCCCGCAGGTGGACCAGCTCCAGGATTTGCGGGGAGACGCCGCCCTGGTACATGGCCTTGTAGATGTTCTGGATGCCCTTCATGGCGTCCGGCAGGACCAGGGCGGGGTTCTTCATCCGGGCAGTGGTGGTGATCGCGGCGTTCATCTGATGCTCTCCTGGTGATCCGTTAGCGTCTGTCACTGGACCGACGGATCCGGACACGGGGGTGTGACAGGTGAGCGAGAACTTTTTTCTGGCCGACCGTTTCGAGGCGGAGCGGCCCGCGCTGCGGGCGGTGGCCTACCGGATGCTGGGGTCGCTCGCCGAGGCGGAGGACGCCGTCCAGGAGGCGTGGTTCAAGCTCAGCCGCACCGATGTGAGCGACGTGAAGAACCTGGGGGCCTGGCTCACCACTGTCGTGGGCCGGATATGCCTGGACATGCTGCGCTCGCGTACCTCGCGACGCGAGGATCCGCTGCCCGAGCAGGACGGGTCAATCCGGCTGCCGGACCCGGTGGTCACCGCGCTGTCCCGCGTCGACCCCGAGCAGGAGATCCTGATCGCGGATTCGGTGGGTATCGCACTCATGATCGTGCTACAGACCCTCTCCCCGGCCGAGCGACTCGCCTTCGTCCTGCACGACATGTTCGACGTGCCCTTCGACGACATCGCCCCCATCCTCGGCCGGACGACGGTCTCCACCCGGCAGCTCGCCAGCCGCGCCCGCCGCCGGGTTCAGGGTGCCGCCCCGGCGGCCGACACGGACCTCGCCCGGAAGCGCGATGTCGTGGACGCCTTCCTCACCGCCTCCCGCGGGGGCGACTTCGAAGCGCTCCTGGCCGTCCTCGACCCCGATGTGGTCGCGCGCTCCGACGGCGGCACGCTCGTTCCGAGCATCCTGCGACGCGGCGCGTCCGACGTGGCATCCCAGGCGATCACCTTCGCCCGCTTCGCGGCGGACGCACGCCTCGTCCTGGTCAACGGCACACCCGGCGTTGTCTCATTCGCCGAGGGCCGACCGCTGTCCGTCATGTCGTTCACCATCCGCGACGGCCGCATCACCGGACTCGACATCCTCACCGATCCCGACCGTCTGACCACGCTCCGCCTAACCGCCTAACCGCCTGACCGCCTGACCGCTTGACCGCCTGTCCGCCTGACCGATGCCCGGCCACCCCGGCAAGCGGACGCTGCCGGTGCATGCCATCGAATGGTCGGCAGGGCACGCTAATGGCGGCCGCGCCGACGAGGAACGGGCGCTGTCACATCTCGTGAACATCGAACACAGCGCGGTTCGGGTGCCTCCCAAACTGCTGAACTGATGCTGCCGAACTTCGTGAACAGAGCCATCGCTGTGATGGGGCTCGCGATCCTCTCCGTGAGGGGATACCGGCTCGGCGTGACGTGTGAGCGCGGGAGACTCTCGATCCGCGGCTACCTGCGCACACGCGTGATTGCGCGAGAATGCATCACAGAGATCACGGACTTCCCCGCTGTCAGATGGACGGCTCGCAAGGGGGGCAAGCGATGGACCCCCATCACGGCGTTCATGACGAACCCGAGCGAACTCTCGACAACTCGCCTCCACAAGGCCCGTGCCATCAGGGAGCTGCGACGGTGGGCAGGACGCTAGCGACGGCCCACACGGGGCCGCCTCCGGGTGAGCGCGGCCAGGCCAGCGGAGCTGGCTTTCGTGTCCGCACTGGGCCGTCTCTGGGCCGTCCGAGGCCGCTCGACAGTGGCCAATGACGACCAACGACGACCACCAGGCGGACGAGCCCACCGCCCCTGGCCAGCAAAAACCCCGCTCACCAAGATCCCCGACAAGACCCAGGGCAAGAAGAAGTAGTTTGCGATCATGCCCCCACCCGCGCATATGGCGTGGGGCGGGGGCATTTTCACGGCCTGGGCCCTCTGTGGGACCTCAGCGTGGTGCGTCCTGCGGCGGCCGGAGCGCTTGGCCGAGTGCCTTCCGGGCCCGGTCGCGGCTGCTCGGCATGAGGTGCGCGTACACCTTGAGCGTGAGTCCCGGGTCGGAGTGCCGAGGTACTCGCTGACGGCCTTGATGCTCTCGCCCGCGTCCAACGGCACGGGTGCGTAGAAGTGCCTGAGAGCGTGCATGCCGTGCTCCCGCGCGGCCGGGTGACCCCGGCTCTTGGCCCTCGGGAAAGCGCCCACGGACGCCACAGCGGGCTTCCAGTGGTCCTCGTTCAGCGAGGTATTAAGGCATGGACATGATCGGCGACGGATCAGTATCCTGCTTCCCGACCAGCCTGTCGGTCATCCACAACCGACGGCGCGCGGCCGGCCTGACCAGCCGGCCAGACAGAGGGGGATCTTGTGCTCAGCAAGAAGACGCTCGGCAAGAGGAAGCTCACCTCGCTCCTCTCCACACCGCTGCTGCTCGGCGGCATCGCCATGGCCGCGCCCGTCGCCTTGGCCACCCCGGCCAGCGCCGCGCCGCACGGCTGCGGGTTCCACCAGATCAACACCTACTCGATCAGTTCGACCTGCCACTACGGCCCGGGAGAGCAGCGGGCCAAGATCCGCTGCACGGACGGCATCAACGGCGACACGTACATCGTCTACGGCCCGTGGAAGCAGTGGTACCAGAAGTCCGTGGCCGAGTGCGGCGCGCCCCAGCGGACCAGCGCGAGGTTCATCGACACGCAGGTCAGGGACTGACCCGCAGGCCGACAGGCTCCAGAAGTGCACTGACAATCTTGCTGGAGCAAGATTTTCGCGTCCGGCCGGGGGCGGGGGCGGGGACGGCCGACGGGCAGGCGGACCCGCACCCCGCCGAGTACGGGGACGAACTCGGGACTGTCCGCGGCCTGCCCGGCGGTCAAGACGAGCGCCGGCGGGCCCTGCCCGTCGTGTTCGGGCGGGCCGCCCCCTTTGCGTGCCACTGACCGACTCCTGCGCGGAGGGCCCCCGGAGACCTGACGGTGCAGCCTTGCTGCCCTGGCAGCCCGCTGGGCGAACACACGGTCCTGCCGGTCATTCATCTGCCGCGGGGCATCCTTGCGGTCCCGTTGGGACAGCCGGTCAAGATAGACCCGTCCCAAGAGGTGGTCGGTCTCGTGCTGCAGGCAACGGGCGAAGTACCCCGTTCCCTCGATGACCAGCGGGTTGCCGTCCTTGTCGAAGCCGCGGGCCACCGTGCGGTCGGTTCGGGGAACGTCCATGACGGCTCCGGGCACTTCGGCACTTTCGACGGATGGTCTTCGGCGCGCTTCACGAGGCCGGGCGGCTGTCCTGGTCCCGTGACGCTCTGATCCCGTGACGCCGCCGCGTCAGAACCGTAAGGTCCTGGCGCGGCGGGCGGCTTTCTCGGGATGCCCAGTCCTATTCCTCGTCCGTGCCCTTCTCGGGCTTCGTGCGGCCGACCTCCTCCGGGATGCCCTGCTGGGCTCGGATGTGCAGGATGTCGCCGATGAGCAGGTCGTAGACCAGCACACCGATCACTCCGCCGATCAGCGGGCCGACGATGGGGATCC
Source organism: Streptomyces griseus subsp. griseus (assembly GCF_000720255.1). Taxonomy (GTDB): domain Bacteria; phylum Actinomycetota; class Actinomycetes; order Streptomycetales; family Streptomycetaceae; genus Streptomyces; species Streptomyces griseus_I. The sequence goes on from NZ_JOJE01000063.1 coordinate 21,437, forward strand.
ACCAGTAATCTCTGAATGCCCCTGCCAAAGTCCCTGGCATCGAGAGATCCTGCCAGCCGGCTGCCCAGGTGAACAGGCGTGGGCCGAAGTCACGGGCCGGGTTGATGGCGTAGCCGGCGTTCGCTCCGTACGACATGCCGATCGCGGCGACGGCGAATCCGACGATCAGTGGGCCGAGGTTCGCTTTCACTGCGGTGTTGCGCAAGTCGACGATGGCGACGATCAGCAGCACCAAGAACATGGTGCCGACGATCTGGTCGATCAGCGGTCCCCAGATGCCGCCGTGGAAGTACGGAGCGGGGAAGGTCGCGAAGATGGAGAACGTCGCGAGGGTGTGACCGTTGGTCTTCGGCCCCTTCGAGGCGTCGTCGAAGGCGTTGATCGCGTCGTGGTAGACCCAGTAGACCAGCGCGGCGCCGGCGAACGCACCGGCCAACTGCGACAGCCAGAACGGGAGGACCTTGGCCCAGGCGAACTTGCGGCGTACCGCGAACGCCAGGGTCACCGCTGGGTTGAGGTGAGCTCCGCTGACGCCTCCGGCCACGTACACGCCCATGACGACGGCCAGGCCCCAGCCCCAGGTGATCAGCAGCCAGTCCCCGGCTGCCAGGAAGATCGTGGTTGGTCCCTGTGCGCGACCGGACCCCGGCAGTGCCGCGACCGCCATGGCGACGACACCACAACCGAAGGAGATGAGAACGAAAGTTCCAAGAAACTCTGCCAGGCATTCGCCCCACAGGCCTCCTCGGCGCCTTAGCCGAGAGGGTCTGATGAGGGGCGGGATTTCTACAGCCATGGGTCCTCCCAGACTCTCGTCTGATTGCGCCGTAGATCGCGCCGTAGTGCGGGTGCCCCCCTGGTCCACTTTGTCCTCTTATGGGGATTTTACGCCTGACTCGTGATCTCCGCTCGGGGAGGTCACGGCCGCTGGGCCGGACGCTCTGACGGGGCCTGGTTACCTCGGGTCGCGGTCGAACTTCGAGGTCGACCAGAAGTAGCCGAGAACGGTGAGGCCCAGGCACCAGGCGACGGCGACCCATCCGTTGTGGCCGATCTCGGTGCCGAGCAGCAGGCCGCGCAGGGTCTCGATGGCGGGGGTGAACGGCTGGTACTCGGCGATCGGCTGGAACCAGCCCGGCATCGAGTCCAGGGGCACGAAGGCGCTGGAGAGGAGCGGCAGTAGGATCAGGGGCATCGCGTTGTTGCCGGCGGCCTCGGCGTTCGGGCTGACCAGGCCCATGCCGACCGCGATCCAGGTGAGCGCCGTCGCGAAGAGCACGAGCAGCCCGAACGCCGCCAGCCACTCCAGGACGGTGGCGTCGGTGGAGCGGAAGCCGATGGCCACGCCCACGGCGCCGACCAGGACCACGCTCATCACGCACTGCAGCACACTGCCGATGACGTGGCCCACGAGTACCGACGGGCGGTGGATCGCCATCGTGCGGAAGCGGGCGATGATGCCCTCGGTCATGTCGTTGGAGACGGAGACCGCGGTGCCGATCGTGGTGCTGCCGATCGTCATCAGCAGGAGACCCGGGACGATGTACGCGATGTACGCGGAGCGGTCCGGACCGCCGCTGCCGCTGATGCCCGCACTCATGGTGTCGCCGAAGATGTAGACGAAGAGCAGCAGCAGCATGATCGGCGTGAGCAGCAGGTTCAGGGTGAGGGACGGGTAGCGCCGGGCGTGCAGGAGGTTGCGGCGCAGCATGGTGGAGGAGTCCCGTAGGGCGAGGGAGAACCGGGTCGGGCGGGCGGGAGCAACGGGGGTGGTCATCGGACAGCCTCCTTCGGCTGGTCGGGGGTGCCGGCGTCGCCGGTCAGGGCGAAGAAGACGTCGTCGAGGTCGGGGGTGTGCACGGTCAGCTCGTCGGCCTCGACGCCGGCCGTGTCCAGCCGGTCGAGGAGGGCGCGCAGCTCGCGCTGGCTGCCGTCGCTCGGGATCCGCAGCGCGAGGGCTTCGTCGTCCCGGGACGCCTCACCCAGTGCGGAGGCGGCGCTCCGGTACGCGGCCGGGTCGGTGAAGCGGAGTCGCACGTGTCCGCCGGGGATGAGCCGCTTCAGCTCCTCGGCGGTGCCCTCGGCGGCGATTCTGCCGTCGTTGAGCACGGCGATGCGGTCGGCGAGCTGATCGGCCTCCTCCAGGTACTGGGTGGTGAGGAAGACGGTGACGCCGTCGGAGACCAGCTCGCGGATGATCTGCCACATGTTGTGCCGGGAGCGGGGGTCGAGACCGGTGGTCGGCTCGTCGAGGAAGATGATCCGCGGATCGCCGACCAGGGTCATGGCGATGTCGAGGCGGCGCTTCATGCCGCCGGAGTAGGTGGAGGCGGGCTTCTTCGCGGCCTCGGTGAGGTCGAAGCGCTCCAGCAGCTCGGCGGCGACCTGCCTCCCCTCCCGCTTGGCGAGGTGGTGCAGGTCCGCCATCAGGAGCATGTTCTCCTCACCGGTGATCAGGCCGTCCACGGCGGAGAACTGGCCGGTGACACCGATCGCGGCCCGTACGCACTGGGCATCGGCGGTCAGGTCGTGTCCCGCGACCCTCGCCTGCCCGCCGTCGGCGGAGATCAGGGTGGAGAGGATCTTCACGGCGGTGGTCTTGCCGGCGCCGTTCGGGCCGAGCAGGGAGAAGATCGTTCCCTCCGGGACGGCCAGGTCGACGCCGTCGAGGACGGTCTTGTCGCCGTAGGACTTGCGCAGCCCGTTCGCGGTGATGGCCAGGGCGGTCATGCGGGGTCTCCTTCGGTGGCGGGGTTCGGTCACAGGCTGTGGGCGGTGATGTCGCCGTAGGCGGTGGTGGCGTGGATGTGCAGGCCGGCGTCGGTG
>NZ_JOJE01000064.1 GCF_000720255.1 Streptomyces griseus subsp. griseus
CGCCGAAGGTGCGGTCCCAGATCGAGTAGTAGAACCCGACCTTCAGCCCCTTCGCCCGGAAGGCGTCGCAGTACGTCCGCACGATGTCCTGCTTGTAGGCGCTGTTCGCGACGTTCTGGGTGCCGTAGGCGCTCGGCCACAGGGCGAAGCCGTCATGGTGCTTGGTGGTCAGGATGCCGTAGCTCATCTTCGCGGCGGCCGCCGCGTCGGCCCACTGTGCGCAGTTGACACCCGGGGGAGCGAAGAGGGTGGGGCTCTGGTTGGGTTCCGCCCACTCCTGATTCGTGAACGTGCCCAGGCTGAAGTGGTTAAACATACCGAAGCGCATGTCGACCATCCGGCTCAGGTTGGTCTGGGTGTCCGCGGCGGCCGCCTGCGACAGCAGGCCGGAGAAGCCGGGGACGAGCGGCAGGGCGGTCGCGGCGCTCGCCGCGCCCGCCGCACCGAGAAACCTACGGCGACTCATTTTTGATGAGGACATGGCCTACTCCTGTGTGCGGATGGCATTGACTGCGGTGACGAGACTCAGGTATGGACGCGCCCTGCCGGAGGCATCTGCAACCCGCTGGGGGACGGATTGCCGCCAAGGCTGCGAAACGGTGCTCCCTGCGGGCAGGGCGGGCGCCCGATGAGCATCGTCGGCGGGTGATCGACGCCGACAAGGTCTTCTCCCGAGTGCTCGCAGGACAGCCCGCAGTTTGCGGCTCGGCATTCGGGCTGACCGGAGTGACATCGGGTGTATTAACGGGCATCGATCTGACATCTGTCTAGAGGCTCGACAGGAATTCCAGGACAAGGCTGGTTGGATTGCTAGGACCTCAGGGTTGAGCCACCGAGACGCGCATGCGATCAGTCGATAGATCGGGTGAATTGGTTGCGGACGCCCTGGCAGAGGCCGGGCGCGAGTGACTCCAGGACCGCGCCACGCGCCGCTGGCCCCAGGGAACGTCGTAGTGCGCGTGCACGCTGGGCCCGCACTTTGTGCGCGTCCCAGGATGCCGCCGTGGGCGCAGGGAGCCTCCCGTGCCGGTGGGTCCGGCACGGGCGGTGTGGTGCGGCCGGTGGCCGCCGTGCGGTCACCGCACGTCGAACCGGTCGACGACCAGCCAGCTGCCTCCTGTCTTGGTGAGGGTGAGGGTGTGCCGTCCGAGGGGCAGGCCGCTCACGGTGTACACGGTCTGCTGGGCCTGGCGGCTCGTGGAGGATGCGTTGACGGTGCCCTGGGAGGCGCCGTCGAGGGAAACCGCGATGGTGCCCTCGTCGGAGTTGGTCTCGGTGACGAGGCTGATCCCGGTGCCGGTGAAGGTGACGGTGACCGAGTCGCCGTTCGTGGTGGCGGCGTGGACGTCGTCCTTGTAGTCGCCGAAACCTCGGTTGCCGTAGGAGCGCCAGGAGGCGCCGGTGTAGGTGATGGAGGAGTTGGTGTCGTTGTGGACGCCGGTGACCTCGAACCCGTCCAGAGTGGCCCAGGTGCCGCTGCGCTTGACGAACTGGATGGTGTGGCTGCCCGCGGTCAGTGCGCCGGTGCTGTAGATGACCGCCTGGGTCTGGCGGGTGGTGGCGCTGGTGTCGATCAGGCCCTTGGAGGTTCCGTCGATGAAGATCTCGACCTGTCCCTGGTCGGTGTTCTTCTCGCCGATGACCGAGATACCGGTGCCGGTGAACGTCAGCGAGGCGGTGTCGCCGTTGGTTCCCGTGGCGTGCACGGCGTCCTCGTAGTCGCCGTAGCCGCGGTTGCCGTTCGCCGTCCAGCTGCCGGTGTAGGAGATCGCGGTGTCGTCGTCGTCGATCCAGCCTGTCAGCGGCTGGTGGGCGGCGTCGGGGCCGGCGGCGTCGATGATGGCCTGGGCGGCGGAGGGCCAGGCACCGCCGGAGACGAGCGTGGTTTGGTTGAAGGTGATGTTGGTGCCGTGGTTGAGGGTGGCGGTGGTGTCGGAGTAGTTGTCGTGGATGTTGATGTCGTGGATGGTCGGCGTCCACATGCCGATCCAGTTGTTGCCGCCGATGCGGGTGACGTTGTTGTAGGTGTTCCAGTACGAGCTGCCCTCGTCCTGGTACAGCCGGTTGTTGGTGTGGTTGCCGACCTCTACGAGGTTGCCGGCGAGCACGGACGTGGTGGAGCCGTCACCGTTGCCCTGGCCGCCGAGGGTGTAGATGGCGCCGCCGTCGTGGAGGATGTTCATCACGTCGTGGACGTGGTTGTCCAGGATCTGGTTGTCGCCGGCGTAGATGGTGCCGTGCTGGCAGGTGGTCAGGCCCTGGGCGGACTGCATGGAGCACGGTGAGGCGTAGCCCCAGCCCCAGCCGAGCGACATGCCGGAGTAGGGGGTGTGGCCGATGTCGTTGTGCGAGAGGGTCAGGCCCCGGGTGTATCCGGCCCAGATGCCGACCGCGTCGGAGTAGTCCTGGCCGACGTCGGAGATCCAGTTCTGGGAGACGGTGTCGCCGGTGGTCATGCGGCTGGTGTCGGTGAGGTAGTAGTCGTCCACCTCGCCCACGGAGACGCCGCCGCCGGAGGTGTCGTGGATGTAGCTGCCGGTGATGGTCGAGTTCTTGCTGCCGTCGGCGAGGTCGATGCCGGTGCCGCCGGTGTGGGTGATCTCGTCGCCGGTGAAGGTGATGTCCGAGCCGCGGTGGACCTGGACGGCGGCGGGGATACGGAAGGGGGCGTTGTTGTTGGCGGTGTCCCACAGCACGCCGGCCTGGTTGTCGATGTAGCCGGCCGTGGAGGGCAGCGTCCAGGTGGTGTAGGCGAAGGTCAGGTTCTGGAAGGTGATGTCGTGGACGGGCGTGATCACGTCCGGCACCACGGTGAAGCCGTCGAGAATCATGTACGTTCCGCCGGTCTTGACCAGCTTGATGGTGTGCTGGCCCTTGGCCAGGCCGCTGACGGAGGCGACGACCTGCTGGGCGAGCCGCGAGGAGCCGGCGGCGGACACGCTCTGGACCTTGGCGCCGTCGACGTAGACGTCGATGCCGCCCTCGTCGCTGTTGGTCTCCGACAGCACGTCGATCCCGGTACCGGTGAAGGTGTAGCTCACCGAGTCGCCGTTGGCCGTGGTTGCGTGCACGTCGTTGTAGAGGTCACCCAGGCCACGCCCGCTGGAGGAGCTCCAGGAGCCGGTGTAGGTGATGGCCGGGTCCGTGTCGTTGACCGGGGCGAGGTGGCCGGGCGTGCCGCTGACGTTCAGCAGTGTCTCGGTGGTGGGCAGCTCCACGTCGGCGGTGCTGAGGTCCTCACCGCTGCGCGGCTTGTAGTACAGGAACCCCGCTGAGCTGTCGAGGTAGAACTCGCCTGGGGAGTCGAGCAGCTGGTAGGCGTTCTCCAGGTAACTGATGGAGGTCAGCTTCGGCAGTCCGGCGCCGTTGAAGGGGAAGCCCCGGTTGGGCACCGAGGTGTTGTTGTTCGCGAAGCAGGTCGGGTCGACGTTGAGGCTGGACCCGCCGCCACCAGGCGCGGTGATGCTCGCCAGCGGGCAGCGCATCTGCTTCCAGGCGTTGTTGTTTACGATCTCCACGGAGGAGGCGTTGGTGAACGACGCGTAGGAGGAGTCGCTGGTGGTGAAGCTGGACCCGGAGAGGGTGAACCCCGAGGGGTTCAGCGGACCGCGTGCGCGCTGGGCCCGTACTCCGTCGACGAACAGTTGCCGGCTCTGCGTACCGGTCGGCACGGAGGCGCGGTAGATGTTCTTCGAACTGTCGAAAACGGTGAACCCGCTGAGCTTGGTGGCCCCGTTCAGGACGGGCTTCTCACCCGGGTAGGCGGCGTAGACGACTTTGAAGCCGTTGCGGCCGGAGTCGGACGGACCCAGGGCGAACGCCTGGGACAGGCGGTAGGTACCGCCGCGCAGATAGACGTCGATGTCGGCGGCCATGGCGGGGGCGAGGCCCGCCACCTTGCTCTTGGCGCCGTCCAGGCTGCACGGCGCGCTCAGCGAGCAGGTGCTGCCGGAGCCGGAGGGAGAGGCGTACAGCAAGGTCGGGGCGGCGGCGTACGCCGGGCCGGCCGTGGAGAGCGCGGCGCATATGAGCCCCGCCAGTGTGCCGAGCACACCGGACAGGCCGGCGGCTCTTGAGCGGAACAGCGGCATTGATGCTCCTTCAGGAGGGTGAGGAAACCGGGGATGCGATCCCCCGGTCCGCAAGGGCGGCGCCCGTGGGCGTGGATCACGCCGGGCGTGTACCGGCTGCGGCTCGGGGGAGACCGGTGACCCGCCGCCAGGCCGACGTGGGAGGGGGATCGGGCGGTTGCGGGAGCGGGGCGGGCAGGACGGTCAGCCGGTGAGAGGTTCCTTAAGGGGCATCGGTCAGGCTGGTCGCCAGCCACTGCTCGACGGCGGTGATGTGCACCGTCGCGGCCGAGGCGGCCAGCAGGGCGTCGCGTGCCCGGAGCGCGTCGAGGATCTGCTGGTGGTCCCGGTGCGCGTTGTCCACGGCACGCCGGGCCTGGCTGCCCCGGACGATGCGTACCCGCTGGGTGCTGGTGGACAGCACGCGCAGCAGCATGGACAGCACCGGGTTGCCGACGGCTTCGACGATCCTTGCGTGGAAGGCTATGTCGTGGGCGACGAACTCCTCGACGGTGGCGGCCGACTTGGACTGCTCCAGGATGTCGCCGAGTTCTCGCAGGTCTTTGGGTGTCAGCAGCGCGGCGGCCAGCCCGGTGGCCTGTGGTTCCAGGAGCCTGCGCACCTGGATCAGTTGCAGGGCGGTCTGCCCCTGGGAGACGTCGGAGGCGAAGGAGAGTGTCTCCAGGAGGAGGTGGGGCTCCAGGCTGGACACGTAGGTGCCGTCGCCCTGCCGCACCATGAGGATGCGCATCGCGGTGAGCGCGCGGACGGCCTCGCGCAGCGAGTTGCGGGACAGGCCCAGCTGCGCGGCGAGGAGTTCCTCCTTGGGCAGGCGGGACCCGGGCGCCAGTTCACCGGCGATGATCATCGCTTTGATCTTGTCCATCGCCTCGTCGGTGAGTGCCACGAGCGTGCCTTCCTGTGCCGGGGGAGGGGCGGGGTCCGCTCCGCCGCGCGGCACCGGGGCCGGGGCGGAGCGGCGTGCGGGCTGTGACTACTCCTGCTTCTCGCCGGAGGCGAAGCGCGAGATGATCAGGGCGACGATGATGATGGCGCCGTTCAGGAACTGGTTCCACAGCGCCGGTACGCCCGCGAGCGTCATGACGTTGACGACGAGCTGGAGGGTGAGGACACCGGTGAGGGCGCCGAACACGGAGCCTTTGCCGCCGTTGAGGCTGACCCCGCCGATGACGGTCGCGGCGAAGACCTGGAAGATCCAGCCGCTGCCCTGCGTCGCCGAGATGGAGCCGTAGTGCCCGCTGTAGAGGATGCCGGCGAACGCGGCCAGCAGGCTGCCGAGGATGAGGACGGCCCACACGATGCGGTCGACGCGGATGCCGGCGGTGCGGGCGGCTTCGGCGTTGCCGCCGATGGCGTACAGGGCCCGCCCGTGCCGCAGCCAGGCCAGTGCGCTGCCGCCCGCCGCGAACAGCACCGCGCAGATCCAGATGGCGGCCGGGACGCCGAACCAGGACGCCTTGCCCAGGTAGGTGAACGACGACGGCAGGTCCACGATGGACTGGCCCTCGGAGAGGGCGACCTGCAGGCCGCGCAGCATGGTCAGAGCGCCGAGGGTGACGATGAAGCCGTTGAGCCGCAGCTTGAGGATGAGGAAGCCGTTCAGGGCGCCGATCGCCACCCCGACCAGGAGGCACAGCGGGATGGCCATCCACTCGGGGAAGAGCCCGAGCCCGTTGAACCGCCCGCCGCTGGTGGGCAGGACGAGCCACACGGCGATGACCGGGGCCACGCCGATGGTGGACTCCAGCGACAGGTCCATCCGCCCGCAGATGAGGATGAGGGCGGTGGCGAGGACGAGCAGGCTCAGTTCGGTGGACTGCTGCGCCACCCCGATGAGGTTGTCGGCGGTCAGGAAGGCCGGCGAGACGATGAAACCGATCAGGCCCAGCACGAGGATGGCCGGGATCAGGGACAGTTCACGGAAACGGCCGAGGCCGAGCCGGCGCCGGGCGGTGTCCGCCGCGGCCGGCGCCGTCGTGCTCGGTGCGGGCTGCGTGACATCTGTGGTGGCGGACATGTCTACCTTCCGTGCTGGTGATTGCCGGACGCCGTGGACGCGGCGGTTGGGGTGGTGGTGTCGGCGACGCCCTCGATGGCGGCGACGACGTGCTCGTCCTTCCAGCCGCGGTCGAACTCGGCGACCACCCGTCCGTGGAACATGACCACGACCCGGTCGCATGCCTTGAGGTCGTCCAGTTCGTCGGAGACGATCAGCGCGGCCTTGCCCTCGTCGGCGGCCCGCCGGATCCGGCCGAGAAGGAACTCCTTGGACTTGACGTCGACACCGTTGGTGGGGCGGATGGCCACCAGGACGTGCGGGTCGGTGGCCAGGGCGCGGGCGACGACGACCTTCTGCTGGTTGCCGCCGGAGAGCGCGGAGACCGGGGTGGTGGCCTGCGGGGTCTTGATATCGAGGTCACGGATCATGTGCTGGGCGAAGGCCCGGGTGCGGGCGGGCAGCACGACGCCGAACGGGCCGAGCTGGTCGGTGACGGTGAGGGTCGCGTTCTCCGCCACGCTGCGGTTGTTCACCAGGCCCTGCAGATGCCGGTCCTCGGGGACGAAACCCACTCCGGCGGCCAGGGCGGAGGGCACACTGCCGGTGCGTACGTTCCTGCCGCCGACCGAGATGCGGCCGCTCGTGGCGCGGTGCAGACCGGCGACGGCCTCACCCACCTGTACGTTGCCGCTGGCCGCCGCTCCGGCGAGCCCGACCACCTCGCCGGAGCGCACCGACAGGGAGAGGTCCTCGCAGGTGCCGGGCAGGCTCAGGGCCTCGATGCGCAACAGCTCCGAGCGGCCGGCCGGTGCGACCGGGGACGCGCTCGCGGAGCCGGGGGCCGCCGGGGCCGCCTCGCCGGTCATGGCCTCCACGAGCAAGCGGTGACCGAGTTGGGCCACGGGCGCGGTCAGGATGTGGGCCGCGTCGCGGTAGACCGTGACCGTGGTGCACAGGTCGTACACCTCTTGCAGGTGGTGGGAGATGAAGAGGAAGGCGACGCCTTGCTGCTGCAGGTCGCGGAGCTTGTCGAAGAGACGGCCGATGCCGCGGGCGTCGAGCTTGGCGGTGGGCTCGTCCAGGATGATGAAACGGGCGCCGAAGGACAGCGCGCGGGCGATCTCCACGAACTGCCGTTGCTCGACGGTCAGGTCCCTGGCCCGGGCGGCGGGGTCGACGGCCACGCCGTACTCGCCGAGAAGCTCCTGCGCACGCTGCCTGAGCTGCTTCCAGCGGATGGGGCGCACCGCGCCGGGGCTCTGCCGGTTCAGGAAGAGGTTCTCGGCGACGGTCAGCTCACCGATGATGGTGGAGTGCTGGTAGACACAGGCGACCTTCGAGCGCCAGGCGTCGATGTCGCCGAAGGCGGGCGCCGGCGCGCCGGAGAAGCGCAGTGAGCCCGTGTCGGGCTGCTGCAGGCCGGTGAGGATGGACACGAGCGTCGACTTGCCGGCGCCGTTGCGTCCCACCAGGGCGTGCGACTCGCCCTCGGCGATGCTGATGCGGGCGTCGCGCAGCGCGACGGTGGCGCCGAACCGTTTGCTGATGCCGGTCGCCTCGGCGACCGGGGCCGGGGTTCCGGAGCCGGCCGCCGGGATGGTGGCGGTGTCCGCCATGGTGGGTACCGTCCTTCGGATGCGGATGGTGGGGACCGCGGAGCTGGGCGTGGACCCGGATCCGGGGCAGGGGTCAGCTGCCGGGGGAGGGGGATGGCGAGGGCCCCCGGAGCCGGTGTCCCGCGTGCCGGTCACTGCCCGACGTTGTTGCCCCACAGCGACTTGTCGTCCACGTTGTCCTTGGTCACCAGCGGGGCGGGCAACTGGTCCTCCAGGCCGTTCGGGAGCTGGATGATGGTGGAGTCGTGGTCGGTCGCTCCCGGCTTGAAGGTCTTGCCCTCGGCGGCGGCCTCGGCGTAGTACAGCGCGTACTTGGCGTAGAGGTCGGCGGGCTGGGAGACGGTGGCGTCGATCTGGCCCTTGCGGATGGCGTCGAACTCCTGCGGGATGCCGTCGTTGGAGATGATGCTGATGTGGCCCTTGGCGCCGGCGGGCTTGAGCAGGCCCTTCTGCTCCAGCAGGGCGAGTGTGGGCTGCAGGAAGACACCGCCGGCCTGCATGTAGATCCCGTTCAGGTCCGGGTGCTGGGCGAGCAGCGACTGCAGCTTGGCGGAGGCGACGTCACCCTTCCAGTCCGTGGGGAGCTCGAAGACCTTGATCTTCGGGAACTTCGTCTTCATGCACTGCGCGAACGCCTCGGAGCGGTCACGGCCGTTGATGGAGTCCAGCGCGCCCTGGAACTCGGCCACCTTGCCCTTGCCGGGTGTCCTGCGGTGCCATGACGACGGCCTTGGCTCCGGTGTTCTCGAAGACCTGGACGTTGGCGACGAGCTTGGTGACGTCGTTCTGCGAGTTGCTGACCGGCAGGGCGTTGACGCCGTCGGACTTGATGCCCTTCTTCAGGTACTGCGCGTAGGAGTTCCAGAAGTCGGAGTCGGAACGCGGCAGGTCGATGCCGATGGCCGGCTTGTCACCGCCCGAGCCGACCGCTTCCGAGCCGCTGCGGTTGCACGCGGTGGCGAGGGCGAGGACCGCGAGCACGGCGGTGGCGGCTGTGGCGGTGGAGCGGGTGCGAGTGAGCTTCATGGCCGTGTTGTCTCCTTTGGCGGGGCGGAGGACCGCGGGGCGTCGGTGAGGAGGTGCCTACTCGCCTGCCGAGAAGGACGGGCGTACGCAGGCCGGGCAGGAGGTGGCCCGGCACGAGGCAGTGCGGACCGCGCCCGATGGGGACGGAAGTGAGGGACAGCCGGTGCCGAGCGACACAGGTCAAGCGCGCAGTTCCCATTCGTAGAAGAATGCGAGCCATTCCTCCGATGTCTCTCGGACGCCGAGGACGTTACGACGACGTTGCCGACGTTGACAAGCCTCCGCCGCCACAGAATTGCGCAGCATGACGGCGCAAGGCTTCGCATCCCCGCCGCAAGGAGTCGGCAACCCGCCAGGATCCCTTCGTGACCTGCGGCTCTGCCCAGTCCCCGGGTCGGGCCGCAGGGACCGGCACAGGCTCACGATTCAGCAACGACGGCTGCCGCCGCTGCGGCGCAGCGGCGGCTGAGGGACGTGCCCGGGGCCTTTCGCCCGCACCGGGGATTGCTCTGCATGCCGTCTCGCGGCTCCCACCAGCGGATCCTGCCGCACACAGCCGACGTTTCAGTCATCCGAGGAAACCTCCGCGCGCCGCCCCGGCCCGCCGTGACGTCGGCGTCAAGTCCCAGCAGATGGGGGTGAACTGGCGACAGCAGGGAAAAACATCCGAGGTATTTGTTGCCAGTCGGCTCCACTGCGTCTACAGTCGCGCTGCCGCCATACATCCGATGACTGGGGAAGGAGCTTGTAGCTCCCTCCTGGCCCGGTCGGGGCGCGGCCGGCGGCACGGCCCGTACGACCGGCCGCCCCCTTCCTTTCGAAAACCCCCTATGGCAAGGGAACTGCCAGTGAAACTGCTACGAGTCGGTGCCCCCGGCGAAGAGCGGCCCGCTGTCCGCACCGACGACGGCCGGCTGCTGGACCTGTCCTGCGTGACGTCCGACATCGACGCCGCGTTCCTCGCCTCGGACGGTATCGACCGTGCCCATGCCGCCATCGCGGCGGGAGACCTCCCGGCACTGGACGCGGACGGCCTGCGGATCGGCCCGCCCGTCGCACGCTCCGGCAAGATCGTCTGCATCGGTCTGAACTACCGCGACCACGCCGCCGAGACCGGCGCGGCGATCCCCGAGCGGCCGGTGGTGTTCATGAAGGACCCGGGCACCGTCGTCGGGCCATACGACGAGGTACTCGTCCCCCGCGGCTCGGTCAAGACCGACTGGGAGGTCGAGCTGGCGGCCGTCATCGGCCGCCGGGCACGCTACCTCGACGGCCCCGACGCCGCCCGGGACGTGATCGCCGGATACGCGATCAGCCATGACGTCTCGGAGCGCGAGTTCCAGCTGGAGTACTCCCCGCAGTGGGACCTCGGCAAGTCCTGTGAGACCTTCAACCCGCTCGGCCCGTGGCTGGTCACCGCCGACGAGGCCGGTGACCCGCAGAACCTCGGCCTGCACCTGAGCGTCAACGGCGTGAAGCGGCAGGACGGCCACACCAGCGACATGATCTTCCCGGTCGACCACATCGTGTCCTACCTGAGCCAGTACATGGTCCTGGAGCCCGGCGACGTGATCAACACCGGTACTCCCGCGGGCGTGGCCCTCGGCCTGCCCGGCACGCCCTACCTCCGCCCCGGCGACACCGTCGAACTCTCCGTCGACAGGCTCGGCAGCCAGCGCCAGACCTTCGGCCAAGCGTGAAAGGCACCCCCTTGACTGCCATCTCAGCCCGGATCACCGCGGTCGACACCTACGACATCCGCTTCCCCACCTCACGGGAACTGGACGGTTCCGACGCGATGAACCCGGACCCCGACTACTCCGCCGCCTACGTCGTGCTGCGCACCGACGCCGTTGACGGCATCGAGGGCCACGGATTCACCTTCACCATCGGACGCGGCAACGACGTGCAGGTCGCCGCGATCGGCGCCCTGCGGCACCACGTCGTGGGCCGCTCCGTGCAAGAGCTGTGCGCCGATCCGGGCTCGCTCAGCCGCGACCTGATCGGCGACAGCCAGCTGCGCTGGCTGGGGCCCGAGAAGGGCGTGATGCACATGGCGATCGGCGCGGTAGTCAACGCCGTGTGGGACCTGGCCGCCAAGCGGGCCGGGCAGCCGCTGTGGCAGCTGCTCGCCCACGCCGACCCCGAGTGGCTGGTCTCGCAGGTCGACTTCCGCTACATCGCCGACGCCCTCACCCCCGAGGACGCCCTCACCCTCCTGCGCAAGGGCCGCGAGGGACTCGACGAGCGCGAGACCGTGCTGTTGAACCGCGGCTACCCCGGCTACACCACCTCGCCCGGCTGGCTCGGCTACTCCGACGACAAGCTCACCCGGCTGGCCAAGCAGGCCGTCGCCGACGGCTTCACCCAGATCAAGCTGAAGGTGGGCGCCGACCTCGACGACGACGTCCGCCGCATGCGAGCCGCCCGCGCCGCCGTTGGCGAGGAGATCCGCATCGCCATAGACGCCAACCAGCGCTGGAACGTCGATGAGGCCGTCGAGTGGACCAACGCGCTCGCCGAGTTCGACCCGTACTGGATCGAGGAGCCCACCAGCCCCGACGACATCCTCGGCCACGCCGCCGTTCGCAGGGGTGTCGCCCCGGTGAAGGTGGCCACCGGCGAACACGTGCAGAACCGCATCGTCTTCAAGCAGCTCCTCCAGGCCGGCGCCATCGACGTGCTCCAGATCGACGCGGCCCGGGTGGGAGGGGTCAACGAGAACCTCGCGATCCTGCTGCTCGCCGCGAAGTTCGGGGTGCCGGTGTGCCCGCACGCCGGCGGAGTGGGACTGTGCGAGCTGGTGCAGCACCTGTCGATGTTCGACTACCTGGCCCTGTCCGGCACGACCGAGAACCGCGTCATCGAATTCGTCGACCACCTTCATGAGCACTTCACGGCGCCCGTGGTGATGCGCGACGGCCACTACACCGCGCCGCTGACCCCGGGCTTCTCCGCCACCATGCACGCCGCATCTCTCGCTCAATACCGTTACCCGGACGGCACCTTCTGGGCCGCCGACCTCGCTGGAGCGGAGGAGGTGGCATGAGCGGTCTGTCAGGACTCAGGGCCGTCGTCACCGGGGGCGCGTCCGGCATCGGGTTGGCCACGGCACACTCACTCGCGGCGCAGGGCGCGGCAGTGGCCGTGCTCGACCTGGATCCCGGCGGCGTCAGCGAACCGCTGCTCGGTCTCCGTGCCGACGTGAGCGACGACGCCTCCGTACGCGCCGCCGTGGAACAGGCCGTCGAGCGGCTCGGCGGGCTGGACATCGTCGTGAACAACGCAGGCATCGGCGCGGTGGGCACCATCGAGGACAACATGCGGATTGGCGCGCATGCTGGGCAGCAGCTTCAACTCGCCGACGGGAGTGTCCGGGAACATCTCGCGCACCCGCTGCTGCTGGGTGGTGATGACTCCCGCGGTGGCTGGCATCAAGGCGATCCACTCGATCGGTGAAGGCCACCGCACCTGGGTCGACGCGTTGCCTGACTTCCTGGTCCCCACGACCGTGGAGGAGAGGGGGCAGGCGGTCACCCGGATGCTGCCCTTCGACAAGAGCCGGATCTTCCCCTACGCCTACCGTCACAGCTACGCCCAGCGGCACGCGGATGCCGGGGTGGCCCCGGACGTCCTCAAGGAGCTGATGGAGCACTCCGATCTCAAGACCACCCAGAATTACTACCGGGTCAGCCAGGAACGGCGGCGCGACGCCGTGGACCGGGTGGTTGCCCTGCAGTTCGACCGCAACGGCACCCGCGTGTGGCGCAAGGCACAGTCGCTGCTGGACTCCGAGCACGTGCGGCGGGCGATCGGGGAGGTGAGCGTTCCCTACGGTGTCTGCCAGGAGCCCTCGAACGTCGCGGCCGGCGGACAGAGCTGCCCTATCCGGTTCCGCTGTGTGGGCTGTGACCACTTCCGCACCGATGTGTCCTACCTGCCCGACCTCCAGGCGTACCTGGCTGACCTGCTGCGCTGCCGGGAGCGGCTGATGTCGGCGTTCGCCGCTGACGACTGGGCGCGCAGCGAAGCGATGCCCTCCCAGGAGGAGATCCGCCGGGTGCGCCGGCTGATCGAGCGGGTCAAAGCCGATCTCGGTGACCTCACCACGGAGGAACAGGCCCAGATCGGCGAGGCCGTCGCCGTCGTACGCCGCAGCCGGAGCGTGATGCTCGGCATGCCCCGCATCGGCCAGCCCCTGCCCGACGTCCACACCACGAGGACCGCATGAGCACCGCCATGGCCGACGGCCGCCGCGCGGACGGCGAACGCCGCCGCCAGCGCGTGAAGAGCGCCATCCAGCACGCCACCCAGGACGGCACCGCGATCAGCGTGAGCGGCATCGCCCGGCAGGCCGGCGTCGACCGCACCTTCCTCTACCGCCACCGCGACCTGCTCGCCCTCATCCACGCCGCCGAACTCCAGCCGTCCGCATCGGACCCCGCGGCCGGGCCCCCAGTCAGCCTGGC
Source organism: Streptomyces griseus subsp. griseus (assembly GCF_000720255.1). Taxonomy (GTDB): domain Bacteria; phylum Actinomycetota; class Actinomycetes; order Streptomycetales; family Streptomycetaceae; genus Streptomyces; species Streptomyces griseus_I. Next base: position 13,202 of record NZ_JOJE01000064.1, read on the forward strand.
CTCGCTCCAGGCCGACCTCGCCAACGCGCACGCCCGCAACACCCGGCTCGTCACCCAGACCCGGCGCCTGGAGCGCCGGCTCTCCGAGCTGATGGGCGAGCAGGCGTGGCGGGAATCGGGACTCGGAGCCCCCGCCGACCAGGAAGAGCTTCAGCGTCGGGTCTCCCGCCTGGAGCAGGCGAACACCGAGCTGTCGGCGCGCCTGGAGGAAAGAGACGCAGAGTTGGAGGCTGCCCGTGCGGCCAACCGCGAACTGACCCGGGCCCTGAATCAGAAAGGAGCCACAGAACGATCAGGGGGCGGTTCCGGCTAGAAGTGGCTGGGGGCGTCCGGGGTCGCGATGATGAGCAGACCAGCCGGTGTGTGGCCGGGGCGCAGGAGCTGTCGGCCGCACGCGGGACGCCACCTGTCGAGGGACCGCGCCGGTCAGCCGGGGTGCGAGGGCTGCGTGGGTCTCTCGCTGGTGCAGGGGGCCGAGGAGGCGCTGTGAATGAGTACCCCCCGATCGCAGACCACGGCATTGTCGGCGACCTGCAGACGGCGGCGCTGATCGCCGCCGACGGCACCGTCGACTGGTGGTGCACGCCCCGGTTCGACTCGCCCAGCGTGTTCGCCTCGCTGCTTGACAGCGACCGTGGCGGTTTCTGCCGTCTGGCCGCCGATGCCGACGACGTCACCGTCCGCCAGCTCTACCTTCCCGACACGGCCGTCCTGATCACTCGTTTCATGGCGCCGAGCGGGGTCGGCGAAGTCGTCGACTTCATGCCGCCCGATTCCACGCTGACGCCATCCGTCCGGCACCGGCTGATCCGGGTCACGCGAGTGGTGCGCGGGAGCATGCCGTTCGAGCTGATCTGCCGGCCCCGCTTCGACTATGGCCGGGCCGCACACGACCTGCTCCGCCTCGACGACGGGTCGGTGCTGTTCCGCGGCCCCGGCACGGAACTGCAACTGCAGGCCACCACCCCGGTCGCCCTGCATCCGGACGGCACGGACGTGTCCGCCCGCTTCACGCTGCATGCAGGGGAGCGTGCCGCCGTGGTGCTCACCGCCGTGTCCGGCGAGCCGGACACGCTGAGCGGGCGGCCCGGGGGCCCTGCCCCTACCGTCGACGCGGTCAGCGGCGAACTCGAGGCATGCTCCGCGTTCTGGCTGGACTGGCTGCGCGCCTCCCGCTACCGCGGCCGCTGGCACGAGATGGTCACTCGCTCCGCCATCACCCTCAAGCTCCTCACCTACGCCCCCACCGGTGCACCGATCGCTGCCGCCACCATGGGCCTGCCCGAACAGATCGGCGGGGAGCGCAACTGGGACTACCGCTACACCTGGGTGCGTGACGCCTCGCTGTCGGTGCGGTCCCTGACCGACCTCGGCTTCACCACGGAGGCGAACGCTTTCCGCCGGTGGCTGCGGGAGCGCCTGGACGCCGGCGGCACCGCCTCTGGAGAACCGCTGCAGATCATGTACCGCGTCGACGGCGAACCGCACCTGACCGAGGAGGTGCTCGACCACCTGGAGGGCTACCGCCGCTCCTCCCCGGTACGGGCCGGAAACGCCGCCGCCGACCAGATCCAGCTCGACATCTACGGCGAGGCCGCCTACGCCCTCGCCCAGGCGGAGGACATCGGTGCCGTCCGCGGCTGGCATGCCTTCGCAACCGTCATCGACTGGCTCACCGACCACTGGGAGCGCCCCGACGAGGGTATCTGGGAGACCCGCGGCGGCCGCCAGAACTTCACCTACAGCCGCCTGATGACCTGGGTCGCCTTCGACCGCGCCGTCAAACTCGCCACCGCGCACTCCCGCCCCGCCAACCTGACCCGCTGGTTGGAGGCACGCGACGCGGTCCTGCGGCAGATCGTCGAGCACGGCTGGAACGAAGAACGAGGGGCGTTCGTCCAGCACTACGACACCGACGTCCTCGACGCCTCCCTGCTCCTGATGCCCAGGGTCGGCTTCCTCACCCCCACCGACCCCGACTGGCTGACCACCCTCGACGCCATGGACAGCGAACTCGTCAGCGACAGCCTCGTCTACCGCTACAACCCGGCCGCCTCACCCGATGGCCTGCGCGGCTCGGAGGGCACCTTCAACCTGTGCAGCTTCCTGTACGTGGAGGCACTCGCCCGCGCCGGACGCCTCAACCAGGCCCGCTACGCCTTCTCCAAGATGCTCACCTACGCCAACCACGTCGGCCTGTTCGCCGAAGAGATCGGCCCCTCGGGCGAGCAGCTCGGTAACTTCCCGCAAGCCTTCACCCACCTGGCCCTGATCGACGCCGCCCTCGCCCTGGACGAGGAACTCGACCGCGCCGAGGGCCGCAGAAGCTGACCGCATGCACCGTCGGCGGGCAGCCAACGCACACGCCGTGGCACGGTCACTGCTGCGGCGCCCCTGGCGATGCGGCCGCCCCGGCTCCGGTGGCAGCAGGTCGGCCGGCTCGCGGGAGCAGGGCCGCGGCGGTCAGCCCGCCCAGGCCGACGACCGCGAGCGCCGCCATGGCCGCCGCGTACCCGCCCTTGCTGAGGCCCGAGACCAGGATCGTGCCCGCGACGGCCGTGCCGAGCGAGGAACCGAGGTTGGAGATGCTGCGCGACAGCCCCGAGATCTCACCCTGCTGTGCCTCGGCGAAGCACGACTGGACCACGTTCACCGACGGAGTGAGCATCACTCCCAGGCCCAGCCCGATCAGCAGCAGGCCGGGGGCGAACGCCCAGGCCCCGGGCTTCCAGGCGACCAGGGCCAACAGCGCGGCGATGCCGGCGATCGTCACGACGAAGCCCGCCATGATGAGGGTGCGCTGTGCACGGCGACGCGCCAGCTTCTCGGCGGCCAGCGAGGACGCGAGGATGCCCAGGGTCGCGGCGGTGAAGATGACGCCGGTCTCGATCGCGTCGTAGCCGCGCACGACCTGCAGGTAGGCGGCAACCGTGAACGAGACGCCCATCAGCATCAGCCACTGCGTGTTCTGGGTGACCAGACCGAGGTTGGAGGTGCGGTTGCGGAACAGCGCCGTCGACAGCAGCACCTCCCGGCCGGCGCGCTCGCGGCCACGCACCCAGGCGAAGAAGCCGACCAGCACCAGCGCACCGGCCAGCAGCAGTCCCAGCGCCAGCCAGCCGTTGTTGTCGACGGCCAGGATGCCGGTCACCAGCAGCACCAGGCCCGCCGCCGACAGCACGGCCCCGACCGTGTCGAAGGGCCGGGCGGGGTCGGGCGGCAGCGGATCGTCGATCTTGCGGCTGAGCACCACGATCACCACGATCACCAGCGCCTGGAACACGAACGCGGCCCGCCAGCTGATCGCACTCGTGATCAGCCCGCCGATCAGCGGACCGGCGGCCGCCCCGATCCCTCCCATCGCCATGATCGCGCCGAACGCACGCGCCCTCGACGCCATGTCGGTGAACAGCAGCGTGGTCAGGATGTAGACCGGCGGGATCAGCAGCGCCGTACCCACACCCTCCAGAATCGAGTTCCCCAAGATCAGCACGCCCAGCCCCGGCGCGGCCGCACTGAGCACCGCCCCCACCCCGTAGACCACGAGCCCCGCCAGCAGGCAGCGCTTGCGCCCCCACTTATCCGTCAGCTTCCCGCCCGGGATCATCAGCGCGGCCATCACCAGCAGAAAGATCGTGATCGCAACCTGGACACCCTGCACGGTGGTGTCCAGGTCCTCGCTGATGTCGTTGATCATCACGTTCATGTTCGAGCCCGCGAAACTGCAGATGAACTGCGCCAACGCCAGCGGGACGAGCACCCGCCGAGCCCCCGCCGCACCCCCCTTGGCTCCCGCCGCTGCCGTCCCCGCCATGCCGCTACCTGCCGTCCGCCGAGTTTGATGTCTAGAGAAACTGCGGCTTCGTATCCGCGAGCAGCCCGGCGCTGACGGAACACAACCGCCGCCATGACCGTCGCACGGCCAAACGCTGCGAGGCCGAAGGCGCGCAGCAGTAGCCACCTTCAATGGTCAGTCGGCAACGAAAGCCGCAGCCCGTCCGACTTCCACCACCGTGAGTGCTCCCTTCTTGGCGCATCACCCGGATCAGCGATCGTGCAACGCCTGTTGCGGCTGCTAGCGTCAAGGAACCTGGCGCTGAGCTGCGGCAATCACCACAGGTCTGCTTCGCACCACAGCATTTACCTCAGAGAGCTCCTGCCCGTCGGGGAGGACCACCGTAATCGGCGGCGGCTCCGGCTCGGGTGGCGTGTCCGCCACGGCTACGCCGCCTCCTGGCCCTCGCCGTCCTCACGTTCGAGGGCGCGCTTGAGCTGGGAGCGGGCATCGAGCCGTTCGGGTCCGGCGACATCGTTCCAGAAGGCGTGCGTGACGATCGCGGCGGTGAGGTCGCGTTCCCGCTCGCGCAGCGCGGCGACCTCTTGCTGCTCCTGCTCCGACCAGCCCGGCGAGTCCGGGTACGCGCGGGAGGTGGTGAGCCAGTAGCCCTCGGGGCGCTGCCAGGCCTCCATCGGTTCGACGGAGTAGGGCAGCCGCTTGTACAGGGCGGTGAGGTCGGCCCGCACCTGGGTGAGTGCCTGCTGCGCTGCGATGAGGTCGCCGGGAAAGTCGTACGTTGTCACCACGGCTCAACAGTAGTTCGACCCGGCGGCCGCACTGCCGTACGACGCAGCGATGGCAGCTCAGGGCTGGTCGGGCGGGGCGTCCTGCAAGTACCAGCCGTGGGCGGCCATGCACTCCTTCGTCCACTCCATCACGTCGCCCGGATCGCGCTGCCGCTGCTGGTGTACTTCGCGGTCATGTTCTCCGGCACGTTCCTCCTTGGCAAGGGCCTGGGGCTCGCCTACGACCGCACCACGACGCTGGCGTTCACGGCTGCGGGCAATATCGAGCTGGCCATCGCCACCTTCGGCGGCACCTCCGGCCAGGCCCTGTCCGGTGTCGTCGGACCGCTCATCGAAGTGCCGGTATTGATTGGCCTGGTGTACGTCGCGCTTGCCTGGCGAAGGAAGTTCGCTGCGGGCTCGGTGACGACGGCCCCCTGACGCGGCATGTGGATGTGGTGGTGGTCGGCGGCGGCGGCCAAGCTGGGCTCGCCGCCGGCTATCACCTGCGACGCCGGGGCCTGGATTTCATCATCCTGGACGCTGATCCGGCGCCGGGCGGGTCCTGGCAGCACATGTGGGACTCCCTGCACCTGTTCTCCCCGGCAGAGCACTCCTCGCTGCCCGGCCAGTTCATGCCCGAAGTTCAGCGTGTTGAAGTCGGGGCGGTCCTGGCCCGGAGGTCGGCGGTAATTGAAGGCTTGGCAGGCCGCCCGCCGAATATGGCGGCCTGCCAAGCCTTGGCGAACTCGGCCGGAGCTGACAGCGGTTGTGGTCAGAGGCCGATGTCGGCCAGCCACTGGCTTGTGGTCCGGGGGGTGACTCCCAGCAGTTTCTGGGCGGAGGTCTCCGGTGCGATCGAGCGGCCGGGCATGGCACTCATCGCCTGGTAGGCCCCTGCGATATCAGCGGCCGGGCCGTCCCCGATCAGGGGGGCCATCGAGGTACGGAACTCCTCGGCGGTGATCTGGTCGAAGACCACGTCCCGTCCGAGCCTGGCGCCGAATGCTTCGGCCAGGTCCGGCCCGGTGATCGCCGGGTACTGGCCGACGGAGACCACGCCGGTGACGTCCGTGCGGTCGAGCAGGGCGACGGCGGCGTCGGCGATGTCCAGGTGGGAGGCCCAGGAGACGGGGAAGTCGGCTCGGATCGGGTAGGGCAGTACGCCGCGCTCGCGGACCGAGCCGATGACGTGCGGCATGAGCAGGTTCTCGAGGTAGAGCTCGGGTGCGATGACCGCGTGGGATACACCGCTGTCGGCCAGGCCCGCGGCCAGGGTCGCGGCGGCACCGCCGATGGCGGGATCGATGGGGAAGCCGCTGGTGGAGAACACGACGCGGTCCGGCCGGGCCTCGCGGACAGCGGTGAGGATGTTGTGCGCGTAGGTCTGGCGGTCCTCCTCCGAGGCCACCGGCAGGTGGACGAAGATGCCCTCGGCACCTCGGTAGGCGTCGGTCAGGTCGGCAGCGGAGGAGTAGCCGGCGGCCACGACGTGCTGCGCGCCGGGCACGACGGCGTCGGGGTTGCGGGTCAGAGCGGTGACGGTCCTGCCTGCGGCGGCGAGAGCGGCGACGACGGGGGCACCCTGGGCGCCGGTGGCGCCGTGAATCACGTAGGTCATGACGTCATTAGTGCATGAGGTGCACCAGTTACATCAACTGCACTAATGGGGTACGGTCAAAACTGTGACTGATCCCTGTCTTCCTGAGTGCGGTGTTGCCCGGTTCCTCACGCTGCTCAACGGGCCGTGGGCCACTCTGATCGTGCGCGAACTGCTGCATGGCCCCCACCGGTTCAACCAGCTGCGGGAGGCCCTGCCGGGCATCAGCCCGCACACCCTGACCAGCCGACTGCGCCAGTTCGAGCGGCACGGCATCGTCACTCGCACGACGTATGCGGAGATCCCGCCGCGTGTCGAGTACGCGCTGACCCCTCTCGGTGAGGGGCTGCGCGAGGTCCTGGAGGCCATGGGGGCGTGGGCCATGGCGGTGCCGGAGCCCGAGTCCGGCGTCACCGCCTGAGGTACGTCTGGCTCGGCCCCCGGCCCCGGACACGTTCATGGCCATGGCCATGGTCACGCCGAGGATGCGAGCCTCTGCCGCAGGGTGTCGTTGTCGTCGTGGTGGACGACCTCCTCGAAGCGCAGCCGCAACCCGTGTTTGTCCAGCAGTTCCGCCACGATCGCGTCGAGCTGTTCGCGGTGCTCCTTGGTCCGCGCCTGGAGGTATGCCTCGCGGACGTCTCCGGGCTCGTCGGCGAGGACCTGGTCCATGCGTTCGCGGATGTACCGCTTGAGGTTGATGTGCTCCATGAACACCTCGCCGACTCCCGCGTCGACGAGCCGGCCGAAGAGGTCGTCGAGGAGTTCGGGCTGGGTGGCGAAGTGGGGCAGGAGCGGGCCGACGAAGGCGTAGGTGGGGATGCCCGCCTCGTTGAGTTCGGCGAGAGTACGCAGGCGGCGGGAGGCGAGTGGGGCGCGGACCTCCAGCCAGCGGCTGACCTTGTCGTCGGTGGTGGTCACGGTCATGCCGACCTCGGCGCGGGGCAGGCTGGTGAGCAGGTCGATGTCGCGGGTGACCACAGGTGACTTGGTGAGGATGCGCACCAGGCCCGGATACTCGACCCTCTCCAGTTCGCGCAGGATGCCGCGGGTGAGCCGGTACTTCGTCTCGTGGCCCTGGTAGGGGTCGGTGACCGAGCTGAGCAGCATCGTGCCCCGGCGCTTGTCCTGCGGCATCTTCGCCAGTTCCTTGCGGGCCAGCTCGACCGCGTTCTTCTTCACGTACAGGTAGTCGCCCCACTCCTTGACCGACCGGCCGAACTGGCGCCCGGCGAAGCTGGCGAAGCAGTAGGCGCAGCCGATCACGCAGCCGGTGTAGGGGTTGATGACGTAGTCGTTCGAGGGGGTCTTCGACTTCTGGATCAGGGTCTTCGCCTCGATCTCGACCGGCTCCATGACGTGCTTCCTTCCCGAGGCCCGGCCGTCCGTGTCCGACGCGCCGGGGTCCTGTGCTGTCCAAGGGCCGGTGGACCGCAGGCCGCCGAACCCATAGACAGGAACAATAATCTGTGGAAGTTGATTCCATGGAATGCAAATGGTTTGCTGGACCCCGGGCCGGTCCGGAGCCCGCCGTCCCCGCCGGACTCCCGCGAGCCCCGCGCGGAGCGATGGTCACCATCTGCATTTAGCCCGCCCCAGAGAGTCACACTCGTCCCCTTGTGGGGCGTAAGGAGTGCGTGTCATGACTGTTCCCGCCTTCAACTCGGTCGCCTGGTTCGAGTTCGGCACCGACCAGCCCGAGAAGGTCAAGGAGTTCTACGGCGAGCTCTTCGACTGGCAGTACGCCCTCAACACCAACACCCCCGGCGTGACCTACCACTCCGTGATGACGCCGGGCGCCGGGCAGCCGACCGGCGGCGTGTGGGAGTCGGAGGGCAACTTCCCCAACTACGCGATCTTCTACGTCCTGGTCCAGGACGTCGCAGCGACTGTCGAGCGCGGCCGGGAACTCGGCGCCAAGGTCCTCATGGAGCCGGTCTCCGACTCCGCGGGCCTCACCTTCGCCCGGCTGGAGGACGCCGCCGGCAACCACTTCGGCGTCTTCTCCGTACCCGCCCCGTAACCCTGCCCCTTCCGCCCTGCCTCCCGCCGGAGCGCGCCGCAGGGTCACGGGCCACCGTTCCCCCGACCGAGAGGTTCCCCGATGTCCGGCGCCAGCGCCACCAGCGAAAAGATCCCTGTCCGCGTCTACGGCGGCCCCACCGCCCTCGTCGAGTACGGCGGGCTCAGGTTCGTCACCGACCCGACCTTCGACCCGCCCGGCGAGTACCCCATGCCCCTCCCCGGCGACCACAAGCTGGTCAAGACCGCCCCCTCGCCGGTCACCGCCGCCGACCTCGGCCGCGTCGACGCCGTCCTGCTCTCCCACGACACGCACGAAGACAACCTCGACAACGCCGGGCGTGCCCTCCTGGCCGAGGTGCCGGTCGTCTTCACCACCGAGAGCGGCGCCGGCCGCCTGGGCGGCAGCGCCCGCGGTCTCGCCTTCTGGCAGACCGCCGAGCTCAAGCGGCCCGACGGCGGGACCGTGACCGTCACCGGCGTGCCCGCCCGGCACGGCCCCGTGGGCTGCGAGCCCATCTCCGGTGACGTCATCGGCTTCATGCTCACCTCCGACGACCTGCCCTCGGTCTACGTCAGCGGCGACAACGCCGCCCTGGAGCACGTCAAGGAGATCGCCGAGAAGTTCGCCCCGGTGGACACCGCGATCCTCTTCCTCGGCGGCGCCCGCATGCCCTTCGCCTTCGACGGCGCCCTGCTCACCCTCGACAGCGCCCTGGGCGCCGAGGCCGCCAAGACGCTCGGCGCCCGCCGCGTCGTCCCCGCGCACTACGACAGCTGGGCCCACTTCCAGGAAGGCCGCGCCGAGATCGAGGCCACCTTCACCGAGGCCGGCCTGGCCGATCGCCTCGACTTCGCCCGATGACCCCGACCGAACCCGCACGAGGACCATGGAGAGCGCGATGACCACTGCGAACCTCGACCTGGCCCGCGCCTACTTCCAGGCCGTGCAGACCGGAGACATGGCCGCCCTCGGCGGCCTCCTCGACGAGGAGATCGTCTGGCACCAGCCCGGCGCCAACCAGTTCTCCGGCGAGCACAAGGGCCAGGGCGCCGTCTTCCAGATGCTCGGCGGCATGATGGAGGCCAGCCAGGGCACCTTCGCCATCGACGAGATCCACTCACTCATGGGCAACGGTGACCTGGTTGCCGCCACCATCCACTTCACCGGACGCCGCGGCGACACGCCCATGGCCATGGACGGCGTGGACCTCCTGCGCATCCAGAACGGCAAGATCACCGAGATGTGGCTCTTCTCCAGCGGCCAGAGCGCCGAAGACGCCTTCTGGGGCCGCTGAAACCCGCGTGTGCCCCGAGGTCGGCCCGGCCTCGGGGCACACGACTGCGCCCCTGGACGGGGCACGGCTTCTCCACCAGCGTGAAAGGCATCGCATGCGGAAGATGACCGACGAGCAGTGGCGGGCGTTCGTCACGCACGGCACCCGCACCGGCAAGCTGTCGACCGTCCGGGCCGAAGGCAGCCCACACGTCGCCCCGGTCTGGTTCCTCCTCGACGGCGACGACATCGTGCTCACCACCGAGAAGGACAGTGTCAAGGGCCGCAACCTCGCCCGCGATGGACGCTTCGCCTTCTGCGTCGACGACGACCACCCCCCGTACGCGTTCGTCGTACTCCAAGGGCGCGCCGAGACCTCCGAGAACCCCGACGAGATGCTGCACTGGGGCGGCCTCCTCGGCGCCCGCTACCTGGGCGAAGACCGCACCCAGGAGTACGCCGCCCGCAACGGCGGCCCCGGTAACCTCCTCGTCCGCGCCCACATCGACAAAGTCATCGCCTTCGACGGCATCGCCGACTGAACGACAACGGGCGGCTGATGCGGGGCGGGTGAACCATCGTCACCCGCCCCGCATCAGCCGCCCGTTGTCGCACCCAAGGCGCCCTGGCTCACGAGGCCGACCGACCGGACTGCTTCGGCGCCCGCGGTTTCCGCGTGAGCCTGGCAGCGACCGGGGACCCCGCCGTGGCGGGTCGGGTGACGAAGGCGGCACAGAGGGCCGCCGGAGCCGGCTCACAAGTACGCCGGAAACGGGTGCGCAACACGGGCTGTCCCCTTTGACGGCCATGGTTCGAAAAATCGAACATTGTTCGCAAGTTCGATCAGAAGATAGGTCTCAGCCAGAAGCGCGTCAATGAAACCGGCCAGTGCGATTTCCGCGCGGTCGCACCCCGCAACCGCCCATGACGGTGAGACTTCCTCTGCTACGCCCCTTGAGCTGCGGAGACTTCCCTACGCGCTCGGGCCGCACGTCAGAACGCCGACTGCACAACCACTGCCAGGGCGCGGCGAACAGGACAGGGATCTCGCCTGCAGCACGTAACGCCGAAACCTCCATCCGTCGGCGGCCTCGGAGAGCAGCACCGGCCCGGCCGATCGAACCTCAGCCTCCGACGCGACGCCCTCGCGTCCAGTCCCGCGAAGGCGTGCTCGCGCCAGCGGGCAGCCGCCGCGTAGCGCCAGCCGCATGCGACAGCGACCTCAGCGATCGCAGCGAACGACTCCCGGTCCGCCCCTTTGATCAAAGCCTCGGGGCGTATGTCGATCAGCCAGACGCCGCGGTGGGTCACCGCGAGGTAGTCAGGGATGCGGGAGCGGCGCTTCCCGCAGGTCCCGAAAGAGATTTTCAACGGCCGCGAGACGACCTCGACCGCGTCGTCGGCGAAGTCCAGGGCAAGCAGCACCCGGCCCTCCGCCAGGCTCTCCGCGCCGTGATGACGGCCGGTGCTGGCTGCAGGCCAGGACCGTGCCCTTGTCCCGACGCCAGGTGAAGTGCCGCGGGCCGCTCGTGAGCACCGGCTCCTGTACGAGGTCCTGTACCGAACAGGACGCATCGTCTCCACCTGCCCGCCACTAGACCGCTCACCGTCTCGTCCAGCCGTCACGCGGATCCAGACCTGGCCTGCCCGCATCGACGTCCGTCGACACGAAAAGGTCCTCCTCGCAGCTGCACTGCTGCGATCATACGGACCCGGTGTCAGCGGCTTCGACTACTCTCCCCGACCCAGCGCGTGTAGCGGCCATGACCTCATGAAATCGCCGCAGAGAACCCCCCGGCTTCCGGTAGCTGGTGACAGATAGGCTGCTGAATGAGCGTCTGTGACAAGTCCGATGCCTCGCTTGGGACAGCCAGGCTGCTTCGACCGCTCCCATTCACCAGCTCAGCCGGTCCCGACGGTGACAACTCCTGAGCTTCGGCTCAATCCGGCGGGCCGTCGTACAGCGCTCTGGCGGCGGCCCGCTCCGAATCCGCAGCACGAAGATAAGGCCGATGATGACCACGCCCTGTCCGCCCCGGCGCACTGCGCGCCGTCCGCTCGCCCCGCGCGTCGCGCGCCCCGGGAGCCGGTCGACCCCGCCCGCATCGGCCGCCGCGTCGTCCGGCGCCGGGCGAAGGGGTGGACGCCGGCGCCATCGCGGCGGCCCTCGAGGACGCGCGGTTCGACGCCCGGCAGGACTCCAGGCACGAGGACCTGGCGGACGACGTCCGCGGCCCGGCGGAGCTCGCGGAGTGGGAGCGCGTCGCGCAACTGCTCGCCGACACGGCGCCGCACCCTGTACGACCTGGACGCCGACGACGTCGTCCAGGCCGAGCTCGCCGCCGCCTGCCCGATGGCGGAGGCTCAGTAACGAGCGACCGTTCAGCACTGGGTCTTCTTCCAGGGGGTGGCAGCGGGCGGGGCACCGTGGGCGAGGTTTGCTGCTCGTGTCGGTGGTGGGGCAGTGTCCAGGATGTAGATCATCTGGCTAGCGGGCGACTTCGAGGTTCGAGACCTCGCAGCGGGCCGTTGGCACTGGACAACGGACAACAACAAACCCTGTCCATAACTTCGGCTCGCCGGCCCAACCGGGCTGCAGAGCAGGATCAGGCAGGGGGTGGCCAGTATCGGCTCCGGCAGTGTCCACGTCACGCACTCATGCCTTCCACCCAGGCCATCGGCCGCCCAGGTGACGGCGGCGGGCGGACCGGTCATGGTCGGGCGCGCGGTGTTCCCCCGGTCCCACCAGCCCCTCGCGCCCCGACACGCAACACCCGCCGTGACATTGCAGCCACGTGTGCCCGGCGGGAGGGGGCGAGGTGGACGGCGGTGACCGGTCCTGAGTCGCCGTCGGTGCCGGGCGCCTTCTCCCGTACGACACGGGCTGCGCCCCCTTGGATGGGCAGTCTCCGAGCGCCGGCCTTCCCCGCACCGGCAGCTGCCCGAGCCCGACCGGCTGAAGGACCTCAGCTTCGTCCAGCGGTACCAGCCCATCGCCAAGCGCCTGCGCACGGCGCTGGACGCCCGTCCCGCATGCAGGAACTGACTCGACAGGGCTGGCCTACGCTGCGACTCGTGGACCGGCCCTTCGAGGCTCTTGGTCCGCTTGGCTGGCTTACCGGCCGTGGCGCCGGATGGGAGTACCGCTGTGATCGTCCGACTCCTGGGTGGTTCGCTCGTCGGTCGCGCGCTGGAGACCACCGAGGCGTCAGAGCCTGACTCTGAAGCGGCTGAACATGTCTGGGATGAACTGGAGGAGAAGCTTCTTGGCGTCCTCGGGCCGTTTCAGTTCGTCGTGGCCGAAGCGGAAAACCTCGTAGCCCCTGAGCTTGAGGTCCCGGTCGGCGGCGACCATTCGGCGTATTTGGCGGTGTCGGGAGTACGGCCGTCGTCGCGCGTGTAGTGCTGTACTCCGTCGACCTCCAGAACGACACGCTGTCCGAAGGGCAGCAGCAGAAGGAAGTCCATCCGGGAACGCAGCAACGCTTCGGGGCCGCGTTCCTTAACGGTCTTGGGATCCCAGTGCAGCCATACCTCGGGCAGGAGAGCAAGGTCATCCGCGCAGAACGGGCGAGCCGTACGGTAGGCCGTGAAGAGGTTCTTCTGACCAGGTGAGTTGCCGGGCAGGCTCCTGAGGAGCCGCTGGTAAAGATCCTCACCGGCGTCACTCTCACTGTTGAACCCGTGAGTGTCCTGCCACCAGCTGTGCAGGTCACGCCAGCGCAGACCCCCGGCAGGTCCTCGAACGGCAGGGTCTCCTGTACCGGGGACCTCATGGTGCCTCCATGTCCCCGCGCCCCTGCGGGCCGCTCGCGAAGAGGGTGAGCTCTTCCTCCGGGTCGGCTGCAGGCCGGTGTGCGGGGATGGCGTGCTGGGCGGCAGGGGGCTTCTCGGCTTTGTCCGTGTCGGTGGTCTCTTCGACGTCCGCCGGGTGAGGGCAGGGGCAGAGCCACCGGCAGGGCCGCTGGCCCGGTCCGTACCGGATGACGGCGACGACGACCCCTTGCGGGGGCCGTCGGCGCTGACGCACCGGTCGGGGACGGCCGCTGCGCTCATCCGGCCGGTGCGGGAGTGGGGTTGCCGTAGTAGGCGTCGGGGCCGTGTTTGCGGGTGTAGTGGCGGTTGAGGAGGTGCGGGGGCGGCGGGGCGGTCGGAGACAGGGCCAGGGTGTGGAGGGCGATGTCGGCGACGGCCTCGCAGATGATGGCGTGTTCGAGGGACTTGCGGGCGGTGGCGCCCCAGGTGAACGGGCCGTGGCCCGCGACCATGGCCGCAGGTACCTCCACGGCCTTCTGGTCGTCCTCCTTAAGCATGTCCACGATCACGCGGCCGGTGTTGTACTCGTAGTCCTTCGCGCACTGCTCGGCGGTGAGGTCGGGGGTGCAGGGGATGGGGCCGTTGAAGGTGTCGGCGTGGGTGGTCCCCAGCACCGGTATCTCCAGGCGGGCCTGGGCGAAGGCGACGGCGTGGGTGGAGTGGGTGTGGGTGACGCCGCCGATGGAGGGGAAAGCCAGGTAGAGGCAGCGGTGGGTCTCGGTGTCGGTGGAGGGGCGCAGGTCTCCGTCGACCACCTCGCCGTCGGAGAGGCGGACGGTCACCAGGTGGTCGAGGGCGAGATCCTCGTAGGGCACGCCGGAGGGCTTGATGACGAAGACGCCTGCCTCACGGTCGACGCCGCTCACATTGCCCCAGGTCAGCGTCGCCAGGCCGACCTGAGGGATGGCCAGGTTCGCGTTCAGCACCTCTTGGCGCAGGCCGTCGCGGACTCGTACGGTCATCGGTCGTCGTCTCCTTGGATACGGATCCGGTTCTTGGGCTGCACCGCTGTCACAGGGCTTGGGCGAGGCGGTGGTAGGCGGCGTTCCAGCGGACTTCCTTGGCGAACTGCTCGATGCTGGTGGTCTCGTCGATGGTGAGCAGCTCGACGCCGGTCATGGCGGCGTAGTCGGTGAGTGTCTCGATGTCGACGGCCGAGCTGAGCACGGTGTGGTGCGGGGCGCCGGCGAGAAGCCAGCTCTCGGCGGACTCCGCGAGAGAGGGGCGGGGCTTCCACACGGCGCGGGCCACCGGCAGGCGGTGCAGCGGCTCGCTGGGGCTGATGACATCCACGGCGTTGGCGGTCAGCCGGAACCGGTCGCCGAGGTCGGAGAGGCCGACGACGACCGCTTTTCCGGGCGCCGCGTCGAAGACCAGACGGACGGGGTCCTCGCGGCCGCCGATGGAGAGGGGATGGATCTCGCAGCGGGGGCGGGCGGATGCGATGGAGGGGCAGACCTCCAGCATGTGGGCGCCGAGGACGCGTGGGGTGCCGGGGCCGAGGTGGTAGGTGTAGTCCTCCATGAAGGAGGTGCCGCCGGGCAGCCCGGCGCCCATGACCTTCATCGTGCGCAGCAGGGCCGAGGTCTTCCAGTCGCCCTCGCCGCCGAAGCCGTAGCCGTCGGCCATCAGCCGCTGGACAGCGAGGCCGGGCAGTTGGCGCAGGCCGCCGAGGTCCTCGAAGTTCGTGGTGAAGGCGGTGAAGCCGCCCTCGGAGAGGAAGGTCCGCAGGCCGACCTCGATACGGGCCGCGTAGAGCAGGGAGTCGTGGCGGATGCCGCCGGGGCGCAGCGCCGCGACCACGTCGTACGACTCGACGTACTCCTCTGCGAGTTCGGCCGCCACCTTGTCCTCGACCGCGTCCACGACGGCGACGAGATCATTGACGGCGTAGGTGTTCACGGAGAAGCCGAACCGCAGCTGGGCCTCCACCTTGTCGCCTTCGGTGACGGCGACATCGCGCATGTTGTCGCCGAAGCGGGCGAGGCGCAGGCTGCGCGAGGTGTGGCGGCCGACGGCGGCGCGGGCCCAGGCCGAGACGCGTCGGATGACTCGTGGGTCGGTGGCGTGCCCGGCAACGATCTTGCGGTCGATGCCCACACGGGACTCGATGTGGCCGAACTCGCGGTCGCCGTGGGCGGCCTGGTTGAGATTCATGAAGTCCATGTCGATGCTCGGCCAGGGCAGCGACAGGTTGTACTGGGTGTGCAGGTGCAGCAGCGGCCGGTCCAGGACGCTGAGTCCGCCGATCCACATCTTGGCGGGTGAGAAGGTGTGCATCCACGCGATCACGCCCACGCAGGTGTCGGAGGCGCTCGCCTCCTGGCAGATCCGCCGGATCGACTCGGCGTTGGTGAGGACCGGTTTCCACACGATCCTGACCGGCAGCTTGCCGGGGCGGCCGAGGGTCTCGGAGATGCTCCGGGACTGGTCGGCCACCTGACGCAGGACGTCGTCGCCGTACAGGCCCTGGCTTCCGGTGAGGAACCAGATCTCGTGCTCGAGGTAGGGGGTGGTGCTGGTGTTCATGAGGGTTTTCCTTTCAGGGTGACGACCACCGATGAGGCGAGGGCCGTCGGGTACAGGGAGTCGCTCAGGCGGACGCCTCGGCGCGGATCCGGCGCAGTCGGTGCATGACCTCGTTGGCGCCGCGCCCGAAGTAGTCGTGCAGGAGCTGGTATTCGGCGAACAGCCGGTCGTAGGCCGCGGCCCGCTCCGGGTCGGGCTGGTAGACGCCCGCACGCGCCTTGCCCATGGCCCGGGCGGCGGCCCGGATGTCCGGGTACGCCCCCGCCGCGACCGCCGCGTGCATCGCCGAGCCGAGAGCGGGTCCCTGGGCAGAGTCGATCACGCCGAGGGGTCGGCGGGTGACGTCGGCGTAGATCTGCATGAGCAGCGCGTTCTTCGTCAGGCCGCCCGCGATGATCAGTTCGTGGACGGGCACGCCCGCGGTCTCGAATGTCTCGATGATGGTTCGGGTGCCGAAGGCGGTGGCTTCCAGCAGCGCCCGGTAGACGTCCTCCGGGAGGGTGGACAGGGTCAGGCCCACCAGGACTCCGCTGAGGTCGTGGTCGACCAGGACGCTGCGGTTGCCGCTCTGCCAGTCCAGAGCGATCAGTCCGTGCTGGCCGATCTCCTGTTCGGCCGCGAGTGCCGTCAGGTGTTCGTGTGCGTTCCGTCCGAGCGCGGCGGCCTCCTTGGCGTACGACTCGGGGAAGCCGGTGCGGATGAACCAGCCGAAGATGTCGCCGACGCCGCTCTGCCCGGCCTCGTAGCCCCACAGGCCGGGCAGGATGCCGCCGTCGACGACGCCGCACATGCCCGGGACCTCGGCCCACTGGTCGGAGCTCATGACGTGGCAGGTCGAGGTGCCCATGATGGCCACCATCCGGCCCGGTTCGACGGCCGTGGCGGCGGGCGCCGTCACATGGGCGTCGACGTTGCCGACGCAGACCGCGATGCCTTCGGGAAGACCCGTCCACGCGGCGGCCTCGGCCGTCAACGTGCCTGCCAAATCGCCCAGTTGACCGATGGGGTGGTCCAGCTTGGTGGTCACGAAGTCGGCGAAGCCGGGATTGAGCGCGGCGAGGTACTCGGGGGAAGGGTAGGTGCCGTCCTGGTACTGGCCCTTGTAACCGGCGGTGCAGGCGTTGCGGACGTAGGTGCCAGACAGCCGCCACACGATCCAGTCGGCGGCCTCGATCCAGCGGTCGGTCAGCTCGTAGAGCTCCCGGTCCTCCTCCAGCAGTTGCAGTGCCTTGGCGAACTCCCACTCCGAGGAGATCTTCCCGCCGTACCGCTTCAGCCACGGCTCCTTGCGCTCTGCGGCCAGGTCGGTGATCCGGTCGGCCTGGGCCTGCGCCGCATGGTGGCGCCACAGCTTGACGTAGGCGTGCGGGCGGCCGGTGAGGTGCGGCAGTTCGCACAGCGGGGTGCCGTCGGTGAGCACCGGCAGCATCGTGCAGGCGGTGAAGTCCGTACCGATCCCGATGACCTGTTCCGGCCGCACACCGGCCCGAGCCAGCGCCTGCGGTACGGCGATACGCAGGACGTCGATGTAGTCCGAGGGCACCTGCAGGGCCCAGTCGGGCGGCAGCGGGGTCCCGTCGGGCAGCTCCCGGTCGAGGACGGCGTGGGTGTAGGGGTGGTCGGCGGAGGCGAGTTCGGTGCCGTCCGACACGCGAACCACGACGGCCCGTCCGGACAGCGTCCCGTAGTCGACTCCGATGACGTAGGTGTCGGACTGCGGCTGTTGCGCGTGTTCGGCGTTCACCATCTATCGTCTTTCTGTTCGGTATTTCGTGCAGTGTTCGGGCAGTCGGACAAGGAGGAAGTGGGATCCGGGAAGGCGGAACGCCGGCCGGGGTCGGGGCTAGGCCCCGGCCGGCGCTGCATCAGTCGTTGAGCGGCGCGACGGCCACCTTGTCGATGTCGGGTGCGAAGGCGGAGGGGTCGAAGAAGGTGATGGCATCGTTGCCGGACTTGAGCGCGACCGCGGCCACCAGGCTCCAGAAGTTCGACCAGTCGCGGGAGTGACGCCGCCGCTCGGGAGAGCGCCACCCGCCCGCCTCCCGCCGGAGGCATCGACAGGGCGTGGCGCTGGTGGGCCAGTGACGGGTGCTGAACACGTACTGCCCCCTTCGATAGCTGTCCGATATCCCGAACGATGTGCGTAACTTCGAACCGTGAGGGAAAAGATAAGTTTCAGCCACAAGCCCGTCAATGGAACTTGCCAGTAAGTTCCGATTAGTTCCTGCCACACCCGTTACCCGGGCAGCACTCACATCTCATATGGACAGGGCGGATCGGCGCACCGTGACGCCGCGCTCGTAGCTCGGCGGTCGTACGCTTCTCACCGCACGTCTGACCGACGACGGCATCACCAACGAGACCTGGGACACGACGCGGCAGCGGAGGACGGCGCTCCTCCCCGGGCCGGCCGGCGATCATCTGGGCCGTCAGCCGAGACGGCGAGCTCCTCGTGACCGACAACCGCGTCGTCCGAGCGGGCGGGTCCCACGCCCACGACATCTCCGGCCGTGCCGGAGCGCCCCGGAACACAGAGGCGGCCGGGGGTTCCGACTGTCTCAGCATCTGCTGTACTTCCGTGATGACGTCGGTGAAGGGGCGGGTCTGGCCGTGGCGGGCGGGGAGGGGGCCGCAGGTGATGAGGGTGGCGCGTCCGGCGAGTTGGGCGCCGCGCACGCCGCTGAACAGGGGTGTGGTGGTGACGTCGATGCCGGCGTAGACGAAGGTCGCGTGGATGCGTTCGGTGAGGTCTTTGAGGAGGTCGGCGGCTTGGGCGCCGGTGGTGGTGCGGGGGTTGAGGCGGTGGATCTCGTCGATGAGGACGTAAGAGACTGCTGCACGGACAGGTGACACCTGACCTGGCTTGCTGAGAGGCGGCCTGGAAGGATGTCGCAGTGCCAAAGCCGTATCCGAAGGAGTTCCGCGAGGACGTAGTAAGGGTCGCGCGCAACCGCGAGCCCGGCGTCACGCTGGAACAGATCGCCGCCGACTTCGGCGTC
>NZ_JOJE01000065.1 GCF_000720255.1 Streptomyces griseus subsp. griseus
TGGGGCGAGGCGATGGACTGGACCCTGCACGAGGTGACCGACGATCAGGCGGTGTTGCGCTCCGCCAAGGGCGTCGGCCCGTATCTGGAGTTCCTCCGCGTGCCCGGCGCGAAGACCGTGCCGGACCGCGTCCACATCGACCTGCTGCCCTACCCCGGCGACGACAAGGCGGCGGAGGTGGCCCGGCTGCGGGCCCTCGGCGCCACCGACCTCGACCTCGGCCAGGGCGACGTCCCGTGGACGTGCCTGGCCGACCCGGAGGGCCACGAGTTCTGCGTCCTCGCTCTGTCTTGAAGGACCGTAGGACCACCGTTCCGGGCAAGGCCAAAAGACACCGTGCTGTCGCCACGCGCTACGACAAGCTCGCGGTCCGCTACGAGGCGATTGTGCCGGTCGCGGGGATCAACGAATGGCTATGAACCGGTCTTGCGCGTCATCACGTACGTGTTCCCGGCGTCGGGATCGCCGTAGAAGAAGAACAGCTTCAACTCGTCGTGCTGATCGCGGTCCACGTAGAAGGACCACGCGTATGTCGATGGGGGTTCAGGAGTCGAGGCGTCAGTGGCCGTCGCCGGGGAGCGGCTCTCCACTCGGGTCCGGGCTTTCAGCGCGAGTCGGACGATCTGTCCGCCGTCGTCGTCGGTCAGTTGCCAGGTTCCCGTACCGGAGAGGCGCCAGCCGTCCTCGAAGTCGAAGTCCTGCCCGTCGAGCTTTTCGAGAAGAGCCGTTCCGTCTTCGCGGAGCACCACGCGGGTCCCCTCGATGTTTTCCCAGCCTCCAGCGACTTGGGCCACCGTAGTGTCGTGGATCCCTGTTCCCCCGTAGTACTGATAGGGGTTGGCGCACGCGGTCAGAGCAGCCAAGACCACCATGAGGCCACCGAGAGATGCCCCCCACGCACGCAGCTTGCTTCCGCCCGCCACCAGGACCTCCCACCCTCAGCCCGCACGGCCGATCTTCGAGAGCGGGCCGTGGAGAGATACCTTGTCAGACAAATTGAACGTGTTCAACTCCGCGACTGGGGAGGTGGCGCGTACGGTTCCCCGGGCTCGTGCATCCAGCAGGCGTGTCACCAACGTCCCGACGGTTCCCAGACCGAGCAGTCGTGAGCGAAGAGAACACGTCGCGGGTCGGAGTCGGCGAGTCGCTCCAGCCACTGCCGGTAGGCGGGAAGCGGCTGTTCCACGCCCTGAAGCGCCGCTTGGCGGGCCAGCTGGTCGGATGCGAAATGAGAGGCGAAGTCGTGTGCCTGGCCGGCGAGGACCACCGTGCCGTCCCCTCGCCGAAGGATTAGCGACCGATGTCCTTGGGTGTGCCCGGGTGTCGGGATGATCCAGACACCCGGCCGGACCTCGGCCTCACCGGCGAGCTCCTCGTAGGACGCGGCGGGGAAAACGATCAGCTCGTCGAAGGTGTGGTCGCCGTTGCGGTCTGCCGAAAGCAGAAACAGTCCCGTAGGGCCCGCGGTGATCGGATCATCGAGAACCCGCCCGCTTTCGACTCAACGCCGAACTCACTTCGTTCCTGGAGACGACATGAACAGCGCCCTTCTCGTGATGGACGTCCAACGGGCCATCGTGGACATCGCAGACGACGGCTCCGGTTACCTGCCACGTGTGCGCAGGGCGATCGACGGGGCTCGGGCGGCGAACATGCCCGTGATCTACGTGGTCATCGCGTTACGTCCCGGCTTCCCGGAAGTCGGCACGCGCAACAAGGCTCTCAGCGCCATCGCAAGCGCCGGTCTCTTCGTCGAGGGCGCCCCTGGCACCGAGATCCATCCCGAGGTCGCGCCCGGGCCGGGTGACGTGGTGGTCACCAAGAGGCGGGCGAGCGCCTTCTCGGGCAGTGATCTCGACGTGGTGCTGAGGGCACGCGGTATCGACAGCCTCGTACTGACCGGCATCGCCACCAGCGCTGTGGTGCTGTCCACCCTGTGCCAGGCGAACGACCTCGACTTCGGACTCACCGTCCTCTCCGACGCCTGCCTGGACACCGACCCCGAGGTGCACCGGGTCCTCATCGAGCGACTGTTCCCACAGTGGGCGGATGTCGTGACCGTCGACGACTGGCTCAAGACGATGGCACCTTGAGAGCGGCCGTCACCTGGGGGAGCCGTTCCCCCTTGAGCGCGTTGGCGAAGGGCCCCATGCGCGGGCGCTGAGGACGAGGGCGGCGCGGTGAGGGGTTTTGGAGTCGCGTACGTGACCTTGGGTGCCAAGCATGAAGGGGTGCGCACCGGTTCAGCCTCCGCGGGCAAGGTCGGTGACGAGCCCGGGGGTGGCGATGTCGAGGGGGCCCCGGAAGGCAGCCGCGGCTACCTCGCGGGCGGCAGTCTGGGCGGTGCCGGGCCACAGGTGGGTCAGCATGAGCCGGGCCGTGTCCGCCTGGCTCGCGTACTGGCCCGCCAGGCGTGCGGTCAGGAGATACGGGGCGTCGGCGGTCGGCACCTCGTGGATGTACGTGGCTTCCGAAAGGAACAGGTCCGCGCCCTGGGCGAGCCGTGGGATGTCGGGGCTCGGGCCCGTGTCGCCGGTGTAGGCGAGCACCGCTTCCGGGGAGGTCAGCCGGATGCCGGCGTTGGGCACGAAGTGCGGCAGGAGCCAGGTGTCGGTGGTGAAGGGGCCGATGTCGAAGCGGTCGCCGGGCTTGAACTCGTGCAGGCGGTAGGCCTCGGCGAGCATGCTCGGCTTGTCGAGCGCGAGTACGGCGTCGACCGCGCCGTGCGGTGCATAGACCGGCAGGGCCGCCGGCGGCGCGTCACTCAGGCCTCGGGACCGCAGGAGAGGGTTCAGGTCGGCGCAGTGGTCGGGGTGGCCGTGGCTGATCAGCACGGCGTCGACGGCGTCGACGGTGTGGTGGTCGAGCAGGCGGGGCAAGGTGGCGTACCCGGGGTCGATGAGCAGACGGAAACCGGCGTACTCGACGAGGTAGCCGCTGCATGCCTGGACCGCGGTGGGCCAGGCCCCGCAGCCGCCGAGAACGGTCAGTCGCATGGCGCATGACACTAGTGGCCCCGCGCTGGTCATGAGCGGGTATTTTCCGGTCGCGGGCAGTACGTCAGCCGAAGTTGCGGAGTGACGTGAGGACGTACCCCAGCAGGACGAGGCAGGAGCTGCCGAGAGCGACGATCATCTGCGGGACGCTCGGCTGAGTCCCCAGCATCAAGGGGATCCAGCCCCAGAACACCAGCACGGTCAGCGCGGTGCGCACGGTCTGCAACGGCGCCGACCAGGCCGCCTCCTGAAGGCCGTCGGCGTCGGGCACGAGGGAGAACACCGCGACCAGGACCGCACCGATGAGCGCGACGACGATGAAGGCGATCAACGAGCCCGTGCCCGACTCGTCGTCCTGGAAGGCCCTCCAGCGGTTCTCGGCGAGCGTGGGCAGATCCTTGCTCTCGTTGACGTAGCCGCCGAGACCGGGGTCGGACCGGGCCCACAGCACGTCGACCTCGGTGCCCTCGCCGGGCTTCTCGTACGTGTAAGCGCCGCGCACGGTCAGCCGTTCGGCACCGCCGGGCACGGAGACCACCAGCCGGGACGCGTATCCCTTCACGACGCCGTCGCTCAACTCCTGCCGTGTCGACTGCCGTTCCACGACCGTCGCGGTGCTCACCTCCGCGCCCGCGTCGCGCAGCCCGTCGAGCTTCTCGCCCGCGTTGGACGAGCTCAGGAGGGCGACGGCGAACACGGCGGCAGAGAACGCGACGACGACCCAGAGGGCACCGGTGCGAAGCTTGACCCAGAACTCGTCCGTGAATCCGTCGTCCTTGGGCTCGCCGCGCAGCGTCCACAGCGCCACCACCCGCACCAGGGCACACCCCACGGCGACGGCACCCCACACGAGGGGCTGGTGCCAGGGCCGGGCCATGGCGGTGGCCCCCAACAGCCACATACAGCTGACGGCGGCCGCGACCCACGCCCCGAGCGAGCACAGCCGTACGAGCCATATCAGCGTCGAACGCAGGAATCCTCCCCGACCACACGGCCAGGGTGGACTCGAAGCCCGGACGGTCCGGGCGGGCGGCACCCAGGCCGGCCGCGTACCCACCACTACCACCCACCCAGGGCGACGAGGAAGGCAGCGCCGGAGAACGTACGGTCAGCCTGGATCCCCAGCCGCTCTAGGGCTCCTTCTTCCTGGACTTCCGTTTCTCCCCGGGGACTTCCGGATCCCGCCCCGACGTCCTGACGTTCTCCAGCAGGAGTTGTCCCTGACGGTCGACGGAACGGGTCACGGCTTCCTGGAGGATGCCGAAGGCGATGGCCCACCCGATGATCTGGTTGGAGGTGTCCAGTCCGGTCAGCCCGGGAAAGAACTGTCCGCTGAGCAGGATGACGCCGATGACGGCGGTGAGCGCCCCGACCGGGAGTCGTAGCAGGAGAAGTGCCGTGGCCACGTGATAGGGGCCGGCCGTTCCGCGGACCTGTCTCAGGGAAACCGCTCCGGCGACGGCGGCGGCGAGCGTGCCGACGAATTCGATGAACCAGACGCCTTCCCAGGTCGGCTCGTCTCCCAGGGGGCATACGGTCAGCGCCGAACGGGGGTCGCCGGGGTTCTCGGGAAAACAGAAACGCGCACCGACGTCCGGTTCGACCAGGGCCCACAGGGCGAAGCCGAGCGCGATGAACGCCATGACGGTCGTCGCCGCGCACACGAGCTGGGTGAAGCTGCGGACCTTCGCCCGCTCCGCCTCCTCCGCCTGGTAGGCGGCGTGCAGGGTGCCGACGAGCAACTCCCGCTGCTCGGCGGTGACCTGCCCGGAGCCACCGCCCAAGCCCTGCTCCAGGTGCTGCAACCGCAGGTCGTCCTGGTGCAGATGCAGCCGCGCCTGCACGAGGACGGGCAGACCCCGCCACTGGAGATCCGCCTCCGGAAGAATGCGCAGAATGGCGACTTCGGCTTCGTGGATGTTCGCCAGCGCCTTGTCCGACGCATGGCCCGTGAACCGTTCCCTACGGCTCTTCCGCCGCAGGGACCTTCGCGCGGCTTCGAGATGTGCCTCCGCCTTCTTGAGGAATTCCGTGTCCGGATCGGAGACCTGGTTTCTCAGCCTGTTGATCTGCCCTTGGAGGTCGGCGATGTGAGCGGTGCTCCGCTGGGACCAGGATGAGTTTCCGTGTTCGGTGACATCACCGTTGTCGTCCGGCACTGGAACGCCTGCCATCTTTGCCCCCGGCTGCCTGCGGGCCTGCCTGCGAAGCGCCACCTCTTCATTGCAGCCCAGCCCGGACCACCTCGCAATCCGGCGGGCCGGGACGGCGCCCCCCGACCGGCCCCACCGGCCTGCACCGGCCCGCCCGGGGCCTTCTCATCGTTCTCTTATCCAGGTGTTATCCCTTCATCACGGACCGTATCTACCTTGCGGCGCATGTTCTTCACCTACCTGAGGCGCGAGCTGCGCCGCCGCAGAAAGGCGGCCCTGGTCGTCGCCTCCGGGCTCGCGCTGGGTATCGCGCTGGTCATCGTGGTCAACTCCGTGTCCTCCGGGATGGGGAAGGCCCAGGGCAAGGTGCTCGAGTCGCTGTACGGGCTGGGCACCGACATGACGGTCACCAAGGCGGCCGCGCCCACCGCCGACGCCTCGGACCGGCCGCGCTTCCGGTTCGACGCGCAGGACAACGGCGACGACGGGAAGCAGAGCAGCGACCGTGTCATGGTCCGGGGCTTCCAGACCCTGGCCACCTCGACCGTGACCAAGGTCGGAGAGCAGAGCGGTGTCTCCGAGGCGGTCGGCGGCCTGAGCCTTCAGGTCCTCAAGGTCAGTGGGCAGTTCACCCGCGGTCAGTTCGAGCGGAACGGCAACGGGGGCGGCCGGGGCGGATTCGGTGGCGGCCAGCCGCAGGGTGAAGTGCGCGGAGGCGGCGCCGACTTCGACGTCAACAGCTACTCCGTCTTCGGCACCGACGTCGCCAAGCCGCAGCTCGGCCCGCTGACCTCCTCGAAGATCAGCAGCGGCCGTACGTTCAAGACCACCGAGACCGACGCCAAGGTCGCCGTCGTCGACTCGGCGTACGCCAAGGAGAAGAAGCTCAAGGTCGGCAGCACCGTCACCATCAAGGGCGTCGACTTCAAGGTGATCGGCGTCGCGACGGCCGACAGCGGGGACGCGGCGGCCAACCTCTACATTCCGCTGAAGCAGGCCCAGACGCTCAGTGATTCCAAGGACAAGGTCACCACGATCTACGTCAAGGCGACCGACTCCCAGAAGATCGGCTCCGTCAAGTCGGCGATCCAGAAGAACGTCTCCGGTACGACCGTGACGACCTCCGCGGACCTCGCGGACACCGTCTCCGGCTCCCTCTCCACGGCGTCGAGCCTCGCCACCACTGTCGGCAAGTGGCTGTCCATCGCCGTACTGGTGGCCGCGTTCCTCGTCGCGGGTCTGCTCACGTCCTCCGCGGTGTCCCGGCGGGTGCGGGAGTTCGGGACGCTGAAGGCGCTGGGCTGGAAGTCGGGGCGGGTGACCCGGCAGGTCGTCGGTGAGGCGATGGTGAACGGGCTGCTCGGCGGGGCGCTGGGCATCGCCCTCGGGCTGGCGGGCGCGTACGCCGTCACGGCCGTCAGTCCCACGCTCCAGGCGCAGTTGGGCGGGGGCGGCGGGGGCGCCGGCGGGCCCGGCGGCGGTGGAGGCTTTGGTGGGCCCGGGCGGCAGGCGGCGGCCAGGACGCTGGACGTCGCGCTGACCGCGCCGGTGAGTCTGACGACCGTCGCGCTGGCGGTGGGACTCGCGGTGGCCGGCGGTCTGATCGCGGGCGCGTTCGGTGGCTGGCGGGCGTCCCGGCTGCGGCCGGCGGACGCGCTGCGGCGCGTCGAGTAGCGGTCCCGGAACCTCCAACACCCATACAAACGCAGGAGTTGTAGTCCCCATGTACGAACTCAGAAGCGTCACGAAGCGCTACACCCGAGGCAAGGAAGCCGTGCACGCGCTCGACGGGGTCGATCTCACGATCCCCGACGGTGATCGGCTCGTCATCCAGGGCCCCACCGGCGGCGGCAAGTCCACCCTGCTCCAGATGCTCGGCGCGCTGGACCGGCCGACCTCCGGCGAGGTCGTGCTCGACGGGGTCGACCTGGCCAGACTGTCCGAGGCCAAGCTCACCAAGGTGCGCAGTGAGAACATCGGCTTCGTCTTCCAGTCGTTCAACCTCATTCCCACGCTCACCGCGCAGGAGAACGTGGAGACCGCGCTCGTACCGCTCGGTGTGAAGGGGAGGGACCGGCGGGACCGGGCCGCCGAGGCGTTGACCTCCGTCGGGCTCGGGGAGCGGCTCGGGCATCTGCCGGGGGAGATGTCCGGCGGGCAGCAGCAGCGCGTCGCCATCGCCCGCGCCCTCGTCAAGCAGCCGAAGGTGCTGCTCGCCGACGAGCCCACGGGCAACCTCGACGAAGGCATGCGAGACGAGGTGATGGACGTACTGGAGCGCATGTGGAAGGAGCTCGGGCTCACGTTCATCATGGTCACCCACGACTCCGCGATCGCCCGCAAGGCGCCCCGCCTGGCCACCATCCGCAAGGGCGCCATCACGGTCAAGGAGAACGCCGCTTCCGGCAAGAGTGAGCGGGTGAGCGGGTGAGCGGGTGAGACGAGTGAGCCCACAGCGAACGGCCCGTCGGAGGACAAGCGTCCGGTGGGCCGTTCGTGCTTGCGTGAACCCATGACGGCTCAGACAGTCGAATACATCCGGTACCGCGTCCCCGAGGAACGTTCGGCCGAGTTCCTCGCCGCCTACACGCGCGCGGCGATCCCGCTCGCCGCCTCGCCCCAGTGCGTCGACTACGAACTCTCCCGCTGCGAGGAGGACACCGACCGCTACATCCTGCGCATCACCTGGACCTCCACCGAGGACCACCTCCAGGGTTTCCGCACGTCCGAGCTGTTCCCGCCCTTCCTCGCCGAGATCCGGCCCTACGTCAGCGACATCGAGGAGATGCGTCACTACCGGCCCACCGACGTGCGCGGCACGGGATCGGCCGTCCCGACGCTGTACGACTGGGCGGGGGGCGCCGAGGCCTTCTCCCGTCTGACCGAGGTGTTCTACGGCAAGGTGCTCAAGGACGACGTCCTCGCCCCCGTCTTCGCCGGCCTCCCGCCCGACCACGCCGAGCACGTCGCGCTCTGGCTCGCGGAGGTCTTCGGCGGGCCCCAGGCGTACTCGCAGACCCAGGGCGGCCACGATCACATGGTCGCCAAGCACTTCGGCAAGAACATCACAGAGGCCCAGCGCCGCCGCTGGGTCAGCCTCATCCAGGACGCGGCCGACGAGGCCGGCCTGCCGACGGACGCCGAGTTCCGCTCCGCCTTCCTGGCGTACGTCGAGTGGGGCACCCGCCTGGCGGTGTACTTCTCGGGCCCGAACGCCGGGCCGCCGGGGGAGCAGCCGGTGCCGAAGTGGAACTGGGGGGCCGCGCCGCCGTACCAGGGGTGACGCGGCCGGTCCGGGTGGGACGGCCGGTCCGGGTGGGACGGCGGGTCGGCGTCAGCGCTTCGGCGCCGCCGACTCCGTGCCCGCACGGGTCGCGTCCGTGCCCCAGCTCGCCAGCAGGCGCAGCGCCTCCGCGGACGGGGAGCCGGGCTCGGCGTGGTACGTGATCAGCGTCTGCTCACCGTCGTCGGCCAGGCGGAACGACTCGAAGGACAGCGACAGGTCGCCCACCAGCGGGTGGTGCATCCGCTTGACGCCGTGGCCCTTCTCCTTGACGTCGTGCGTGGCCCACAGCCGCCGGAACTCCTCGCTCTTCACGGAGAGCTCCCCCACCAGCGCGGACAGCTTCGGGTCGTCGGGATGGCAGCCCGCGTCCATGCGCAGATAGCTGACCATGTCGATCGCCTTCTGCTCCCAGTCCACGAACAGCTCGCGGTAGTCGGGCCGCAGGAACACCATCCGCGCCCAGTTGCGCTCCGCGGGGGCCAGCTGCGCCCAGTCGCCGAACAGCGCGGCCGCCATCCGGTTCCACGCCAGGATGTCCGAGCGTCGCCCCCCGATGTACGCCGGGACGCCGTCCATCGAGTCCAGCAGATGCTGCAGCGAGGTCCGCGCCTGCTGCGCCCGCCCCGCCGGCTTCTTCTTGTGCTGCTTCGGCTTCGCCAGGTGCGTGAGGTGGGCGTGCTCGGCGTCGCTCAGCCGGAGCGCGCGGGCGATGGAGTCCAACACCTCCGCCGAAACGTTCCGCCCGTTGCCCTGTTCAAGCCGCGTGTAGTACGCCACCGACACCCCGGCCAGCTGCGCCAGCTCCTCGCGCCGCAGCCCGGGCACCCTGCGGTGCCGCCCGAAGTCGGGCAGCCCCACGTCCTCCGGCTTCAGCCGGGCACGCCGGGTGCGCAGGAACTCGCTGAGCTCGGCACGCCGGTCCAGGGCCCGACCGGCCGTGGCGGGCTCAGTGACGGATTCGGGCTGTTCGTCCATAGGTCCCAGTATTCACGGTCGTACGCACCCGAACCTGCCCCCGCCAGTGGTAGGCACAGTGGTCGTAGGCAGAACGGTGATCTGGGTGCGTGCGGTGATGCCTGGCAGGCTGGACGCCGTGTCCGGCAGAAGGCAGCCGGGCGCGGAACCCCTTGCTAGGAGAACCACGGCATGACCACTGTTGCTGCGTACGCCGCACCCGCCGCCAAGGCTCCGCTGGAGCGTACGACGATCGAACGCCGCGCGGTCGGCGAGTCCGACGTCCTGATCGACGTCAAGTTCGCCGGTATCTGCCACTCCGACATCCACCAGGCCCGCGAGGGCTGGGGCGAGGCGATCTTCCCGATGGTCCCCGGCCACGAGATCGCGGGCGTCGTCTCCGAGGTGGGCCCGGGCGTGACGAAGTTCGCCGTCGGCGACCGCGTGGGCGTCGGCTGCATGGTCGACTCCTGCCGTGAGTGCGACAACTGCAAGGCCGGTCTGGAGCAGTACTGCGCCAAGGGCAACGTGCAGACGTACAACGGCATCGGCAAGGACGGCGAGCCCACCTACGGCGGCTACTCCCAGAAGATCGTCGTCGACGAGAACTACGTCCTGCGCATCCCCGACGGCCTGAAGCTCGACGAGGCCGCTCCCCTGCTGTGCGCCGGCATCACCACGTACTCCCCGCTCCGCCACTGGAACGCCGGCCCCGGCAAGAAGGTCGCGATCCTCGGCATGGGCGGCCTCGGACACATGGGCGTCAAGATCGCGCACGGGCTCGGCGCCGAGGTGACGGTCCTGTCCCAGTCGCTGCGCAAGAAGGACGACGGTCTCAAGCTGGGCGCCGACCACTACTACGCCACCAGTGACCCGGAGACGTTCAAGAAGCTCGCCGGCACCTTCGACCTGATCCTGTCGACCGTCTCGGCCCCGCTCGACCTGAACGCCTACCTGTCCCTGCTGCGCACGGACGGCGCCTTCGTCAACGTGGGCGCGCCCGAGGAGCCCGTCGCCCTCAACCTGTTCTCGGTGATAGCCGGCCGCAAGACCCTCGCCGGGTCCGGCATCGGCGGCATCCAGGAGACCCAGGAGATGCTGGACTTCTGCGCCGAGCACGGCTTCGGGGCCGAGATCGAGCTGATCCGCGCGGACCAGATCAACGAGGCGTACGAGCGGGTGCTCGCGAGCGACGTGCGCTACCGGTTCGTGATCGACACGGCGACGATCTGACCCCGGACCGGACGGCACTTCTCGGGCCCTCGGCGTGCGGACGCGCGCCGGGGGCCCGCTGTGCGGAGGGGCGGGGCGCACACGATCAAGACGGACGACGGGCGTCCGTACGCCGGTCCCGCCGTTTCCGCCGTTCCCGCCGTTCCCGCCGTTTCCGCCGGTCCGTCGCGAGGAGCCAGTGCCAGCGGTGGCGTTCGGTGACCAGCGTGGTGACGGCGAGGAGGGTGACGAGCAGGGCGGCCGGGATGGGCCAGGCCGTCCACGCGGAGACGACGGCGGCGGCGAGTTGGAGGAGGACGAGGAGGATCGTGACCGTACCGGGGACGGGGACGATGACCCGCGACTTGTCACCAGGAGTCGAGAAGACGGTGGGCAGGCCGATCAGTACCACCACCGCCAGGACGGCGAGCGGCCAGGAGTACGCGGACAGGGCCCAGGGGGTGGCCACCCAGGCGATGAGTTCCGTGGCGAAACGCAGGGCGGAGGCGATGCGGTCGTCCGGTCTTCGCACGGTGGTCCCCCGTGGGTGGTGTCGCACGTCGATCACGGGCACAGGCGGGTCGGTTCGTCCACGACCGGGTAGGGACGCTCCCGCGGCAGCAGGTCGTTCGCCGCGTCGAGGTCGCCGCTGCGGACGAGTGCGTGGATCTCGTGGGCGAGTGGGGTCACGTCGGTGATGGCGACCGTCCACTCGTCGGCGTAACGGCGTACCGCCTCGCCGGAGAGCCCGAGTTGCAGCGAACGGTACGGCAGCCGCTGGAGGTGCAGATCGCGTTCGGGATCCCACTGCACCCGAGCCGGCGCCCGCTTCAGCTCACGCTGCCAGGCGGCGCGATCGGGGTGCGCCGCACGGTCGTAGCTCGACAGACACGCGTGACGCAGCGCCCACTCGAAGCCCTCGCGGGCGATCTCCACGGCCAGGACGGTCTCCTGACCTTCCTTCGTTCCCCAGCCGCAGCGGTACATCATCCACAGGAACGACGGCTTGATCCAGGTCATCCGGTCCCGTTTCCACGCCGCGGGGAACCGGCCCTCGCGGGCGGCGGGCAGGCCGAGGTGGGGGGAGTACGCCTGGTAGACGGTGATCGTGGAGGGCGAGTGGACCGCACGGATCTCGCGCTGCGGCTGGTGTTCCATGGCGTACAGCCTGGGTGCCGTCGGTCCGGGTGGCCACTGGTTTTCGAACGGCGCCTCAGGGGCTCGTACTGGACTGGCCCTGCAAGGGATCCAATTCCTGGGACGGGTCGGTGAGCTGCTCGCGCACGTAGTTCCAGGCCACCGCGATCAGCGCGGCCACCGGCACGGCGAGCAGACTGCCCACGATGCCGGCCAGGTTGCCGCCCAGCGTCACCGCGAGCAGGACCACGGCCGCGTGCAGGCCGAGCCCACGGCTCTGGATCATCGGCTGGAACACGTTGCCCTCGAGCTGCTGCACCACGACGATGACGGCCAGCACGATCAGCGCGTCGGTCAGGCCGTTGGAGACCAGCGCGATGAGCACCGCGACGAAACCGGCGAACAGGGCGCCGATGATCGGCACGAACGCCGAGACGAAGGTCAGCACCGCCAGTGGGAGCACCAGCGGCACCCCCACGATCCACAGACCGAGGCCGATCAGCACGGCGTCGAGCAGACCGACGGCCGCCTGCGACCGCACGAACGCGCCCAGCGTGTCCCAGCTGCGCGCGGCCACGGTCGGGATGTCGGTGGCGAGCCGGCCGGGCAACTGGCGGGCCAGCCACGGCAGGAAGCGCGGGCCGTCCTTGAGGAAGAAGAACATCAGGAAGAGCGCCAGGACGGCGGTGACCACACCGTTGACGATGGTGCTCACTCCCGTGACGACGGTGGTGACCATGCTGCCGACGCCGTCCTGGGCCCGGGCGACCGCGGTGTCCATGGCCTTGGTGATCTCGTCGTCGCCGATGTTCAGCGGCGGCCCGGCGGCCCACTCGCGCAGCCGCTGGATGCCCTCCCCGACACCGTCGGTCAACTGGCCGCTCTGGGACGCCACCGGTACCGCGATCAGCGCCACCACACCCACGGCGACCAGGAGGAACAGCACGGTCACCGCCGACGCGGCCAGTGCGGGCGGCCACCCGTGGCGGCGCAGGAAGCGGGCCGGCGGCCAGGTCAGGGTGGTGAGCAGCAGACCCACGACGAGCGGCCAGACCACCGACCACATCTGGCCGAGCAGCCACAGCGTCACCGCGACCAGCACGAGGACCAGCAGCGACTCCACGGAGATGCGCGCCGATATGCGCAGCGCGGCTCTGGCTCTCGGGTAACTCAGGGGGCTTGTGGGACGCACGGTGGGTGGCATGAGGGCCACCCTATTCGTACGCATGTCGTACTGGTCGGGGGTGGTCCGACGTGCGATGGGGAACTTCGCCAGGTCGTCGCCAGGTCGTTGCCAGGTCGTCGCCAGGTTCCTCGCCGTTACGTCTTCGTCAGTGCGGAGGGCTGCTGTCCGCCCATGTCGAGCCGGAACGGCGGATACTCGTCGGTCATCAGCGCGGCGTAGGCAGCCACCCGAGCCACCCAGCGGGCCAGACCGATCAGGAAGTCGAACAGGTACATGGGATAGCGGGCCGTGAACAACAGGATGACCACGGCGACCAGGGAGAGGAAGGGAATCAGCCCGCCGCCGGTCCAGGTCTCGTCCTCACCCCACCCCCAGTTACCCAGGAAGATCCCGACCACGACGTACTGCGGGATCACCAGCAGCCACCACTTCACCAGGACCAGCCCACGGGAGAGGTGCTCCGGATAGGCGACGTCGAAATGCGCCGGATAGTCGGGCACCTCCGCGAGAGTGAACGGCGGGTACCGGTCGGTGCCGAGGACGGTGTGGGCGTAATAGCTGACACGCCAGTTCCAGCGCAGTACTCCCACATTGAAATCGAAGAGGGAGCGGGGATAGCGGCCGGTGAAAAGAATGGCGAAGAACGCGATCACGGTGACGACGGTGAACGCGATCCACAAGAAGAACAGCACGATGTAGTGCGGGATCGCGAGGAACCACTTCACCAGCCACATCCACCTGGAGAGCTGCGGATCCAGGGATGCCTCGAGCCGTACGGCCGACGTACCGATCATGAATGCAGGCTCGCACGCGGGAGAGAGGGCCGCGACTCGGGGAACTCGGCACCATGCGATGCCCGGCCGCGGCCTTTCACCACGTCACGCCTGCGGCGTCTTCACGCCTGGAGTCCCTTGAGGCCGTCGTAGGCGGCCATCAGGAGATCCATGCCCCGAGTGTCCTCGGCGGGTTCGCGCATCTGGTTGGTCACGTACGCCACGGTCATGCGTGACTCGGGCTCGATCATGACCGTCGAGCCGCCCCAGCCGCCCCACCCGTAGGTGCCGCCGAACCGTCCGTAGCCCAGGCCCCAGCTGATCGGCATGCCCAGGATGCGGTCCTCGCCGGTGAACTGTTCCTCCCACGCACGGTCACAGCCCGCCCGCGACAGCAGTCGCACCCCGCCCACCGAGCCGCCGCAGGCCATCACCGACTGCACGAGGGCGACCGAACGGGCGTTGCCGAACCCGCTCGCGCGGGGATCTGAGCCCGGCGCCAGGCCACGCTGTTGCCGTCACGGACCCGGAAAGCGGTTGCCGAGGCCGGGGCCGCGTCGCGGCCGGGAGCGCTCGCGGTGTAGTCCTCGTCCCGCGACGGTGGCGGGACCGCCGGCGCCACCCGGTGGTCGTGCTCGGCCGACAGCCCCATGTGGAAGTCCGCGCCCAGCGGTCCGGCCACCTCGTCGGCGAAGAACGCGCCCACGCTCCTGCCGGTGATCCGGCGTAGGACCTCGCCGACCAGGTATCCCTGGGTGAGCGAGTGGTACCCGGCCGCGCTGCCCGGCTCCCACCGCGGCGCCATGGCGGCCAGCCGCGCCGTGGCGGACGGCCAGTCGTAGAGCTCCTCCACCGGCCCGTCCCAGTCGGGCAGCCCGGCGGTGTGCGCGAGCAGATGCCGTACCAGCACCCCGTCCTTGCCCGCCGCCGCGAATTCCGGCCAGTACCGGGCGACCGGCGCGGCCGGATCGAGCTCGCCGCGGTCGGCGAGGACCAGCGCGCACAGCGCGGTCATCGTCTTCGTGACCGAGAAGACATTGACGATCGTGTCCCGCTGCCACGGCGCCGTGCGCTCCGCGTCGGCGAACCCGCCCCACACGTCCACCACCGGCTCACCGTCCACGAAGACCGCGACCGAGCCGCCCACGTCCCCCTCGTCCAACAGGGCGGCCAGCGCACCGGGCACCGCGGTGAACAGATCGTCGTACGAGCCCTGAATGTCAGCCATGTCTGGTATTCAGCCCGCTCCGGGTGACGGGAGGCAACCGAATTCCCGGCGTCGGCCGAGGACGAAGCCTCCCTCCAAGATCAAGCCAGGGTGAGGGACACGGTCACCGGACGTCGAACGGCGGTACGACGCGGACCGTCAGCCCTCCGCGCGGGCGGGCAGCCGCCATCCCGGGCGCGGGAAGTGGCAGGTGTAGCCGTCCGGGTAACGCTGCAGGTAGTCCTGGTGCTCGGGCTCGGCCTCCCAGAAGGGGCCGACCGGCTCCACCTCGGTGACGACCTTGCCGGGCCACAGCCCGGAGGCGTCCACATCTGCGATCGTGTCCTCGGCGATCCGCTTCTGCTCGTCGTCCACGTAGTAGATCGCCGAGCGGTAGCTGAGGCCGATGTCGTTTCCCTGGCGGTTCTTGGTGCTCGGGTCGTGGATCTGGAAGAAGAACTCCAGGAGCGCGCGGAAGTCGGTCTTCGCTGGGTCGAAAAGGATCTCGATGGCCTCCGCGTGCGTGCCGTGGTTCCGGTACGTCGCGTTCGGCACGTCACCCCCGGTGTAGCCGACCCGGGTAGCCGTCACGCCCGGGAGTCGGCGGATCAGCTCCTCCATCCCCCAGAAGCATCCGCCGGCCAGCACGGCCCTCTGCGTCTGCGCAGCCATTACTACCCCTCCAATGTCTGTCGGTTCGGCCACTCGGGCTACCCGGCTCACACACCACCGGCATCCCGTGTCCACTGTCCTCAACGCGCGCGGGTTCCGAGCGATTCCGTTCCCGCCCCGGCTCGCCCGCCCGCCCCGCGTGCGTCTGCGGGAGCATGACGGGTCAGTGCGTCTGCGGGAGCTGACGGGTCAGTGCGGCAGCGTCGCCGGGCTCCCACCGTTCGCCTCGAAGCCCGCAACCGCCAGCGCCCGGTACACCGCGAACTCCGCGGCCGGGTCGGCCGACAGCGTCCACGGCAGGGCGCCCACGTGGCCGTCGACGTGTATCAGCTGGTTCATGGCCTCCGACCAGCGCTCGGAGCGGACCAGGAAGAACACCAGCAGATGGCGCGCGTGCGCCGCCATCGGGTCGTCGGCGCGCGCCGAGTGGACCGCGTGCAGCGCGCCGTGGATCGCCTTCGTGACGACCTCGCTCTGGTAGAAGCCGCTGACCAGGTTCACCTCGGGCAGGTGCTCGAAGACCGCGAACAACGGCATCGCCGCCAGCAGCGAGCCCTGCGGCGCCCTCGCCGCCGCGGCCTCCGCGAACGCGTACGCCAGCTCGCGCGAACCGTGCCACTTCTCGCACCAGTAGTGCAGCGCCGCCAGGTGCGCTCCCATGTGCGTCGGCGCGCGGTCGAGGATCTTCAACCACAGCTGCTCGAACTCCGACTGCGAGTACGCCAGCCCGCGGGCCACCGAGAGCTCGATGATGTACGGGACCGGGTCACCGGGAGACAGCAGCGCCGCCTGTCCGCACGCGTCCCGCGCCTCCTCCATGATGATCCGGAACTCGTCCGTGCCCGGCGTCGCCGTACGCCACGCCTGCTGCACCAGGAACTCGGCGTGCACCGCCGCGCCGCCCGCGTCCTTGGGCGTCTCCGCCCGCCACACCCGCAGCCACTGCCCGCCCGGCGCTTCACTCACCCCGCCGGGCCGTTGCTGCAGCTCCAGCGCCGCGGCACCGGCGAAGGCCTGCACGCGCTGCCAGCGCGGCTCGCCCTCCGTCTCCGTACCGGCCAGCAGCTGGGCGGCCGCCTTGTGATCCTGGGTCCGCTGCACCAGCTCCAGTACGTCGAGCAGATCCTGGTCGGGTCCAGGCATGCGGATGTCCAGCTCCTCCTGACGGACGAACCCGTAGTTCGCGGGGTCCGCCGCGTCCGGGTGCCCCGGAGGAACCTGCTCGAGCATGCCGCGCCTGCGCCTCATGACCGGCAGCAGCACGAAGCCGAGCATGACAAGGGCCATCAGGACCCACAGAATCTCCATGTCTCAAGGGTTCCAGACACCGCCGACAATTGGCCAACCCGCTCGACGGCCTGTGGAAAACGACCTGTGGAAAACGCGCCGCGACGCAGGGAAAGCGCGTGGGGAAGTCGCGCGGGCGAAACGCGCACTACCCTCGGTGCCCATGAGCGACAGGCACACCAGTCAGCACTTCGAGACCCTCGCGATCCACGCCGGCAACACCGCGGATCCCCTCACCGGCGCGGTCGTCCCGCCGATCTACCAGGTCTCGACCTACAAGCAGGACGGCGTCGGCGGCCTGCGCGGCGGCTACGAGTACAGCCGCAGCGCCAACCCGACCAGGACCGCCCTGGAAGAGAACCTCGCCGCCCTGGAGGGCGGCCGCCGCGGCCTCGCGTTCGCGTCCGGACTGGCGGCCGAGGACTGCCTGTTGCGTACGCTGCTCAGCCCCGGCGACCACGTCGTCATCCCCAACGACGCCTACGGCGGAACCTTCCGCCTCTTCGCGAAGGTGGTCGCCCGCTGGGGCGTGGAGTGGTCCGTCGCCGACACCAGCGACCCCTCCGCCGTACGGGCCGCCATCACGCCGAAGACCAAGGTCGTGTGGGTGGAGACCCCCTCCAACCCGCTGCTCGGCATCACCGACATCGCCGCCGTCGCCCAGGTCGCCCGGGACGCCGGAGCGCGGCTGGTCGTCGACAACACCTTCGCCACGCCGTACCTCCAGCAGCCGCTGTCGCTCGGCGCGGACATCGTGGTGCACTCCCTGACCAAGTACATGGGCGGCCACTCGGACGTCGTCGGCGGCGCGCTGATCGTCGGCGACCAGGAGCTGGGCGAGGAGCTGGCGTTCCACCAGAACGCGATGGGCGCGGTCGCCGGGCCCTTCGACTCCTGGCTCGTGCTGCGGGGCACCAAGACGCTTTCGGTGCGCATGGACCGGCACAGTGAGAACGCCACCAAGGTCGCCGACATGCTCACCCGGCACGCGCGCGTGACGAGTGTCCTGTACCCGGGGCTGCCGGAGCACCCCGGTCACGAGGTCGCCGCCAAGCAGATGAAGACCTTCGGCGGCATGGTCTCCTTCCGGGTCGCGGGCGGCGAGGAGGCGGCCGTCGAGGTCTGCAACCGTGCCAAGGTGTTCACGCTGGGCGAGTCGCTCGGCGGTGTCGAGTCGCTGATCGAGCACCCGGGCCGCATGACGCACGCGTCCGTGGCCGGTTCGGCCCTTGAGGTCCCCGCCGACCTCGTACGCCTCTCCGTGGGCATCGAGAACGTCGACGACCTCCTGGACGACCTCCAGCAGGCGCTCGGCTAGGTCCCCTCGGACTGGGGGCTCACCAACTAGTGAGCGGTGGAGTCGTCTGCGACGGCGGCTCCACCCAGGGGCGGGCCGTCACAGCCCACACGACGAACGCCACCGTCGCGGCGAACAGGAGCAGCCACATCAGCCGGCGGGCGAGGACCCTGCGGCGCAGCATCCGCCCGCCGCGACGCAGCACGTCCGCGTGGAGATCCGGCGGCACCCGGGGCGGAGTCCGCTCCATGATCCGCCGTACCGCCGTCTCCCGCTCCGCACGGTTCACCGGTGGTCTCCCGTCTCCGCGCTTCCCGATGCCCTCCTGGCCCGGCCGCCGCTCAAGACGGCGCCACCTTCGCCCCCACGCTCGCCGTGGCCGGCCGGCGGGGCGGGTGCAGGAGGGTGGCCGTCGCCCGGTCGCAGATCGCGTGGACGCGTTCCATGGGCATGCCGAGCAGCGCCGCGACCTGCTGTTCGGCGACACCCTCGTACAGCCGCAGCACCAGGACCAGGCGCTCCTGGGGCCCGAGCCGGGCCAAGGGGGCGCCGGGATGTGAGCGGAGGCGGGGGAAGGCGCCGTAGTGGTGCCAGACGCCGCGTGCGAAGCGGGTGGCGAGGTACTGGCGGGCGCGGTCGTAGGGGTCCTCGCCGCGCAGCCGGTCCCAGCACGCGTACGTGTGCGCGAGGGCGAGCGTCAGAAGGCGCCGCGCGCGCGGGTTGTCCTCCGGCGCCTCCGCGGTGAGCAGCGTGGCCGTGTGCAGCAGCCGGCCCCCGGCACCCGCGACGAACGCCTCGAACTCCGCGGCCCGGCGGGCGCTCTGGGCCGCGTGCCGTTGTCCCATCCCGCCTCCCGCCTGAGACGACGTCGAGAAAACCGGTGCGGCATCAGTGGAACCCGCCGGCGCACCCGCTCCGTACGTGTCTCATATGAGGCCAGCCCCGGCCCGCCGGTCAAGGGCCGCGCACCGGCGGGATTCACCCCGCGCCAGGACAGGGACGGCGGGTCCTCCGAGGTCACACCGTGGGATTCGCCCCGGGCAGAGGGGGACGGGGGATTCGCCCGGGTCAGGACGGCGACGACGGCTCCGCTCCCGGCAGGCCCTGGGCCGCCATCCGGGAGGACAGCGCGCTGTTGAAGCGCGTCAGGAGCGTGCAGAACGTCTCGCGCTCCTCGGGTGCCCAGTCCTGGGTCAGCTCGGCCATCAGCTGACGGCGCGAGGAGCGCACCTCTTCCAGTCGCGACAGCCCGCGCGGGGACAGCTGGAGCACCACCGCCCGTCCGTCCTCGGGGTGCGAGGTGCGCTTGACCAGGCCGGTGTCCACGAGCGGAGCCACCTGCCGGGTGACCGTCGAGGAGTCGATGCCCATGCTCGCGGCGAGCGCCTTGACGCCCATCGGGCCCTCCTTGTCGAGCCGGTTGAGCAGGAGGTACGCGGCGCGGTCCATGGAGTTGCGCACCTGCCCCACGCCGCCGAGCCGGGTCTGTTCGGCACGGCGCGCGAAGACCGCCACCTCGTGCTGCAGCGTGTCGAGGAGACCGGTGTCACCAAAGGTCGTCATGTCCATCGACATTTCAGGTGTTGTGGGCATGGCCAGGGGCTCACTTCATGAAGAGTGCTGGAGTTGGGGGACAGGTTACGCGGCCGGAAGGCGGGCCGTACGGGCGCTGCACAAACCGGTCTCGGTGGTTGGTCACAACCGCGGCCCGCGCCTGTGAACTGCGATGCTTGAGTCATGAGCTACAGCACGGCTGACTCCTTGCGCCCCGTCACCCTCGACGATGTGCGCGGCGCCCGGAAGATGCTCGCGGGAGTGGCGCGGCTGACCGGGATGGAGGGCAGTCGGCGGCTGTCGCAGCTGGTGGGCGCGCCGGTGCACTTCAAGTGCGAGAACCTGCAGCGGACGGGGTCGTTCAAGCTGCGCGGCGCGTACGTCCGCATCGCCGGGCTGCTGCCCGAGGAGCGCGCCGCCGGGGTCGTCGCCGCGAGCGCCGGCAACCACGCGCAGGGCGTGGCCCTCGCGTCCTCGCTGCTGGGTGTGCACTCCACGGTGTTCATGCCGAAGGGCGCCCCGCTGCCGAAGATCAGCGCCACCCGGGACTACGGCGCCGAGGTGCGCCTGCACGGCCAGGTGGTCGACGAGACGCTCGCCGCCGCGCAGGAGTACGCGGCCGAGACGGGCGCGGTGTTCATCCACCCCTTCGACCACGCCGACATCATCGCGGGTCAGGGCACGGTCGGCCTGGAGATCCTCGAGCAGTGCCCGGAGGTGCGCACGATCGTCGTCGGGGTCGGCGGCGGGGGGCTGGCGGCCGGTATCGCGGTCGCCGTGAAGGCGCTGCGGCCGGAGGTACGGATCGTCGGCGTGCAGGCGGCGGGGGCCGCCGCGTACCCGCCCTCGCTGGCGGCGGGGCGTCCCCTGTCGATCGAGCACCCGGCGACGATGGCCGACGGCATCAAGGTCGGGCGGCCAGGCGACGTGACGTTCGGCATCGTCGGAGACCTGGTCGACGAGGTCCGTACGGTCACGGAGGACGAGTTGTCCACCGCGCTGCTGCTGTGCATGGAGCGTGCCAAGCTGGTCGTGGAGCCGGCCGGGGCGAGCCCGGTCGCGGCGCTGCTGAGCGACCCCGGTTCCTTCGAGGGGCCGGTCGTGGCGGTGCTGTCGGGCGGTAACGTCGACCCGCTGCTGCTCCAGCGCATCCTGCGCCACGGGATGACGGCGCAGGGCCGCTACCTGGCCGTTCGGGTCCGGCTGACCGACCGGCCGGGCGCGCTCGCGGCGCTTCTCGGGGTGTTGTCAGTGGTCGACGCTAATGTCCTGGACGTGAGCCATGTCCGGACCGACCCGCGGCTCGGGCTCACGGAGGCGGAGGTCGAGCTGCACCTGGAGACGAAGGGATCCGCGCACTGCGCCGAGGTCGAGCAGGCGCTGGGCGAGGCGGGCTACACCGTCATCGGCTGACGGTATCCGTGCAGGTCACGGCCCTTTTGTCACCCGATTTGGTTCCGGTCGGGCAAATGCATTGAGAGACGCGATACATCGCGTTATGGTGTGTTGCGAACCCCCGGCTTTTCGAAGAATCCCCGAAGACGTGGAGACTCATATGCCAGGCGCCATCTACGCCGAAGGTCTGGTGAAGACCTTCGGCGACGTAAAGGCTCTGGACGGCGTCGACCTCGATGTCCCCGAGGGCACCGTCCTGGGTCTGCTCGGGCCGAACGGCGCGGGCAAGACGACGACCGTCCGCTGCCTGACGACCCTGCTGCGCCCCGACAGCGGCAGGGCCGTCGTCGCCGGCGTCGACGTGCTCAAGCACCCCAACGAGGTACGGCGCTCGATCGGCCTGTCCGGCCAGTTCGCCGCCGTCGACGAGTATCTGACCGGCCGCGAGAACCTCCAGATGGTCGGGCAGCTCTACCAGATGCGGGCGAAGGCGGCGAAGGCGCGGGCCGTGGAGCTGCTGGAGCAGTTCGACCTCGCGGACGCCGCCGACCGCCCCGCCAAGACCTACTCCGGAGGGATGCGCCGCCGGCTCGACCTGGCGGCGGCTCTCGTCGTCTCACCGCCCGTGATGTTCATGGACGAGCCGACCACCGGCCTCGACCCGCGCAACCGTCAGCTGCTGTGGGAGGTCATCAAGCGACTCGTCTCCAGCGGTACGACACTGCTGCTGACCACCCAGTACCTGGAGGAGGCCGACCACCTGGCGCACGACATCGCCGTGGTCGACCAGGGCCGTGTCATCGCCCGTGGCACCTCCGACGAGCTCAAGGCCCGCACCGGCGGCGAGCGCGTCGAGGTCGTGGTGCACGAGCGCGAGCGCATACAGACAGCTTCGGAGGTCCTGCGCGGCTTCGGCAAGGGCGACACCACCGTCGAGGAGCACACCCGCAAGCTCACCGTGCCCGTCACCGGCGGCGCCAAGCTCCTCGCCGAGGTCATCCGCGAGCTGGACGCCCGCGGTATCGAGATCGACGACATCGGCCTGCGCCGCCCGACCCTCGACGACGTGTTCCTGTCCCTGACGGGCCACGTCGCCGAGGCGAAGGAGCAGAACGACGACATCAACGACAAGGAGGTCGCGACATGAGTGCCGTCACCGACACCGTGCGGATCGCACCGCCCGGCAATCCGGTCACCCGGTCCGTCCGCGACTCCCTGGTCGTGGCCAAACGCAACGTGATCCGCATGACGCGGATTCCCGAGATGATCATCTTTGGCCTGGTCCAGCCCATCATGTTCGTGGTGCTGTTCAGCTACGTGTTCGGCGGCTCGATCAACGTCCCGGGCGCGGGGCTCAGCGCCTCCGGATACCGCGAGTTTCTGATGGCCGGCATCTTCGCGCAGACCGTCACGTTCGCCACCGCCGGAGCAGGCGCGGGCATCGCCGACGACATGCACAAGGGCCTCATCGACCGGTTCCGCTCGTT
Organism: Streptomyces griseus subsp. griseus; assembly: GCF_000720255.1. Classification (GTDB taxonomy): domain Bacteria; phylum Actinomycetota; class Actinomycetes; order Streptomycetales; family Streptomycetaceae; genus Streptomyces; species Streptomyces griseus_I. The sequence continues at coordinate 22,597 of NZ_JOJE01000065.1, forward strand.
GCCCATGGCGCGCGGCGCGGTGCTCACCGGCCGCACCCTCGCCGACCTGGTGCAGACGACCCTGACCCTCGTGGTCCTCGCGATCGTCGCCGTCCTGGTCGGCTGGCGCACGCACGAGAACTTCGGCAAGGTGCTGGCCGGGTTCGGCCTGCTGCTCCTGCTCGGCTACGCGTTCTCCTGGATCGGTGCCCTGATCGGCCTGTCCGTGCGCACCCCCGAGGCCGCGACCTCAGGCGGACTGATCTGGCTGTTCCCGCTGACGTTCATCTCGAACGCGTTCGTGCCGGCGGAGAACATGCCGACCTTCTTGCAGACCATCGCGAACTGGAACCCGTTCAGCGCCACCGTGCAGGCCTGCCGCCAACTGTTCGGCAACCTCCCGGAGGGCTATCCGGTGCCGGATGCCTGGCCGATGCAGCACCCTGCATGGGCCTCGCTGATCTGGTCGATCCTGATCATCGTCGTATTCCGGGCCCTGGCGGTGCGAAAGTACCGGTCGGCGGCGGCATGACGAAGCCCCCGGCGCCGGAGGGGCCGGTTCTACTGATCCCCGCAACACCCTGGAGTTCAGGGAGTTGCGGGGATCGTGGGTTTTGAGGTGCTGAAGGCGAGGTTCTTCGAGGCACTGG
>NZ_JOJE01000066.1 GCF_000720255.1 Streptomyces griseus subsp. griseus
CGCAAAACGCTCGGCTGGAGAACCCCAGCCGAGCGCCTGCGTGATCTACTGACAGCCGCGTAAACCATCAGGTGTTGCGAGGACCCCGAGAATCCGCCGGGAGGGTGGGGGCGTTGTCACGCGGGTTCGTCGTCCGGCGGCGACCAGTCCGGTTCGCGGAACGGGCGCGGCGACAACCAGAACGGCGGCGGGTCGGCCTCGTCGGGCATGGCTCGCACTCCAGTTCGGTTGCGGCTTTCCCGCTGGGCTTGCAGCAGGATGCGGATGCGCTGCGAGATCGCCTCCGAGCTTGACGATCTTCACGTGAACGAGACCTCGCCCGGAATGGCCGCTGTCGCCCGCGACCTCGCGAAGGCGATCGACGCCACCGACGCCCCGACTGCCAAAGCAGTTGCTGCCCGCGAGGCTGTCCGCGCGGACGTGACCGCCCACCCATTCGACGCCCAAACCGACAGCCCCGGACCGTAAGGGCCCCGTCGGCTGCTGGCCCCAGCCCCGCTACCGCCACCCCGCACCCTCAGTGGCTACCCTTGCCACCGGCCTCGGGCAGGAGGCGTTCACCTCCATCACCGGGCGGCAGGGCTCGCGCGGCGAGTTACGTTCCCGCTTTGCCGCCGTGCGCGTCCGCCCTGCCGACAACGCCGTCGAACGTCCCATCCGGGCTGCCGCCTCGGCCGAACGGGGCTGGTGGGACGGCATCCTGCCCGACTGCTGGCTGCTGGCTGCTGGCTGCTGGCTGCTGGCTGCTGGTCGAGTGGCCGGAAGAGGCCGAGACTCCCACCGATTGCTTTCTCCCTCCCCGGCTTGGTAAACCTACAGGTCAGAGCCCTACTCCGGCGGTGTCGGGGTGTCGTGCGTGCGGTACATCGCCTGGACGTCCAGCTCCAGTTGGACTGTGGGGCCGACCACGGCGATGCCGCGCGCCAGCATGGTCCGCCAGTTGAGGGTGTAGTCCTCGCGGTGCAGTTCCGCCGTGGCGAGGGCCGCGCAGCGCAACTCCTCGCCGTAGCCGCCGTTGACGGTGCCCAGGTATGTCGTGTGCAGCGACACCGACCGGCTCACACCGTGCATGGTCAGGCTGCCCAGCAGCGTCCACTTGCTGCCGCCGCGGTAGGCGAACCGGCTGCTCACGAAGTCGATGTACGGGTAGCGGTCGACGTCGAGGAAGTCGCCGGACCGCAGGTGGGTGTCGCGCGTGTTGTTGCCCGTGTTGATGCTGGAGGCGTCGATGCGGACGTGGACGCGGGACTGGGTCATGTCCTGGGCGACCTGGAGACCGCCCTCGAAGCGTTCGAAGCGGCCGTGCACATGGGCCATGCCGACATGTTTGGCGATGAAGCGGATCGCCGTGTGCGGCGGGTCGAAGAGCCAGGTGCCCGGGGCCGGGAGTTCGAGCGCCCGCGCGGACTGGAGCCACACGCGCTCCGAGGCCGGTCCGGTGTCCGCGAGGACCTCGACGGTCTCGCGGTGCGGTTCGAGGCCCTCGGCCGCGATCAGCAGGCTGTAGCTCCCCGGCGGCAGCACGGCCGTGAAGTAGCCGTACGGGTCCGTGGTGCCCCGTGCGGCGACCTGGTGGCTGCGCAGTTCCGTCACCGTCACGTCGGCCGCGCCCATGGGCTGGTTCACGGGGTCCAGGACCTCGCGGACGATCACGCCCGCGCCGGCCGGGACGGGGAACGCGGGGCCCGCGGCGCCTCCGGTGGCACGCTGGAATCGCCGCCGGAGCAGTCCGAGGGGCATGGGGTTCACCTTTCCTTGGTTCGTTCAGTACGTCGTCGGCCGCGTTCAGTACGTCGCCCGAGGCCGTCCGCCCTCGTACGCCGCCCGCAGCACCGCCCGTACGCCCTCCGCGGTGACCTCCCGCGGGTTGGGGTACGCCTGCCCGGTCGCCGCGTCCGCAGCCACGTCCAGGTCGGATTCCTCGAGGCCCAGTTCGGCCAACGAGCGGGGCGCCCCGAGGCGGCCGGACAGCTCCCACAGGGCGTTCGGGGCGTCGTCGGTGCTCAGGGCCCGGCCGAGCGCGGTGAGGGCCGCGGGCGCGGCGGACGCGTTGTAGGCGAGAGCGTACGGCAGGACGACCGTGTGGGTCTCGGCGTGCGGCAGGCCGAAGGTGCCCCCGAGGACATGGCACAGCTTGTGGTGCAGGCCCATGGTGCCGGCGCCGAGCGCGGTCCCGCAGAGCCAGGCACCGTAGAGGGCGCGGCCGCGGGCGTCCAGGTCCGCGGGGTCGGCCGCGACATCCGGCAGGGCGCCCGCCATGGCCCGTACGCCCTCCTCGGCCGTCAGCGCCAGCAGCGGCGAGGCGTCCGGCGCGTACAGTGCCTCGGCCGCGTGGGCGACGGCGTTGATGCCGCTGGTCACGGACAGGGCGACCGGGAGCGTCAGGGTGAGTTCGGGGTCGTAGACGACGCTGCGCGGCAGGACCGACGGGTCGCGGCCGGTGCGCTTGGCGCCGTGCTCGGTGAGGCCCCAGACGGGCGTCATCTCCGAACCGGCGTACGTCGTCGGCACCGCGATCAGCGGCAGCCCGGTGCGCAGGGCGATCGCCTTGCCGAGGCCGATCGCCGAGCCGCCCCCGACGGCCACGCAGCCGTCGGCGCCCGCGGCGCGCGCCACCTGCACGGCCCGGTCGGCCACCTCCACCGGCACGTGCATCCGGGCCTCGGCGTGCAGCCCGGCCGAGGTCGCGCCGAGCGCCGCGGCGACGGCCCGGGCGGTGTCCGCGCCGCGTGCCCCGCAGATCACCAACAGCCGCCGCAGACCCAGCCGTTCGGCCTCGTCGGGGACCGCGGTGACCGAGGAGCCGGGTCGCAGGACGACCCGCGTGGGCGGGGACTCGTGGACGAACTCCATCACGTGCGCTCCGGGGTGAGTACGAGGTCGAAGCGCGCGTGCCTGAACGGGTTCGGGATGCCGAACTCCCTTGCCAGGGCCGGGTCGTCGGTGTCGGCGAAGTCCTGGACGAGGCTCTCCTTGACCGCGAACACGGCGTCGGAGTCGAGGTGGTCGCTGCCCGCCACGAAGATGTGCGTGGTGACCGGCACATGCCCCGGGGCCGAGGCGATGAAGTGGATGTGCGCGGGGCGGTAGGGCTCCCGGCCCGTGGCCCGCAGCAGGTCCCCGACGGGGCCGTCGGTGGGGATCGGGTAGGGGCTCGGCACACAGGTACGGAACCAGAAGCGGCCCTCGGCGTCGGCCGTGAACAGGCCCCGTCCGTTGCCCGGTGGCTGCACGTCCGGCTGCTGCACGTCGTAGAAGCCCTCGGCGTTCGCCTGCCAGACGTCGAGGACGGCGCCGGGCAGCGGGGTGCCGTCCCGGGACAGCACGCGCCCGCTCACCACGCACGGCTCACCGCCGCCGGCCAGGTCGATGTCCGCGCCGAGCACGCGGGCCGGGGACTCGGTCATGTGGAAGGGGCCGAGCACCGTCGACTCCGTCGCACCGCCGTCGCGGTCGCTGTTGATCGTCTCGACGAGCATGGAGACGCCGAGCACGTCGGACAGGAGGACGAACTCCTGACGGGTGTCCGTGCAGGTCTGCCCGGTCGTCGTCAGGAAGTCGACGGCCTTCTCCCACTCCGCCATGGTCGGCTCCGTCTCGCGGACGAAGGCGTGCAGGTGGCGGGTGAGGGAGGCGAGCAGCTCACGCAGCCTGGGGTCGGCCGTGCCGTCGAGGCTGTCGACGACCGCGTCGGTGATGCGGGTGGTGAATTCGGTGGTCATGTCGGGGTCCTTCCCGTCACGCATGTCCGAGGATCCGCCGCACCGCCCCGGTCAGCAACCGTTCCGCGTCCTCGCCGGAGGCGGCCGCCGTCGCGTGCCGGAAGGCGACGTACCCGTCCGGCCGTACCAGCAGGGCTCCCCCGTCGGCGACCTCGCTGAGCCGCGACCAGTCGCCGTACGGGTCCTCGTACTCCTGTCCGGGTCCGATGACGACGGTCGCGATCTCCAGGTCCTGGACCGCGGCCGCGCGCAGCCAGTGCGAGCCGCCGATGCCGGTGATCAGGGTGAAGCGGCCCCGGCCGACGGTGTCGAGGGTGGACAGCCTGCGGGTGTCCGAGGTGATCCAGGCGTGCGGGAGCTTGGCGCCGGGGCGGGAGGTGGGCTGGTGGTACAGCTCGGGGTCGCGTTCGAAACCGGGGTCGGGGGTGCCGTCGGCGACGACCGCGGCGGAGCTTTCGGCGCTGTAGCGCTGGTTGAGGTCGACGCCGTGCGCGTTGAACTCGTACACCTTGAAGGCGATCGCCTCGCGCAGACGCGCCCGCTGCTTCTGTGCCGCCTCGGTGTCCTGCTTGCGGGCGTCGATGTTGGCCCACAGCTGCTCGGGGGTCTGCGGGGAGAGCCCGTCGAGTGCTTCGAAGATCGGGGCGGTCTCGCCGATGGACTTGTTGGCGCGGGTGACGATCTGCCTGCCGATGGGGGCGCGTTCGGCGGTGTAGGTGTCCAGCAGCTTGGGGGACGCGGTGCCGTCGAGGACGAGCTTGAGCTTCCAGGCCAGGTTGTAGGAGTCCTGGATGGAGGTGTTGGAGCCGAGGCCGTTGGACGGCGGGTGCCGGTGCGTGGCGTCCCCGGCGCAGAACACACGGCCGTTCGCGTACGTCTCGGCGTACATCTCGTTCACGGTCCAGGCCGAGGACGACTTGATGGTCACCGGGATCTCGTCGTCGCCGACCAGCTTGCGGACGACCGCCTCGGCGTACTCGGTGGTCAGGTCGGGGGCACCGGCGGTGACGTCGTACCCCCAGACGATCAGCCACTCGTTCCAGGGCCGCACACAGCGCACCAGGCCCGCGCCGATGCCGCCGACCGTGGCGCCGGGGGCCAGCACCCAGTAGAGGGTGGAGGGCCGGTGGGCGGTGTACTCGCTCAGATCCGCGTCGAAGACGATGTTGACGCTGCCGGCCACCCCCATCTTGCCGCCCATCGGCAGCCCGGCGTCCTCGGCGACCTGCGAACGGCCGCCGTCGGCGCCGATGAGGTAGCGGGCGCGGATGGTGTACGTGTCGCCGCGCAGCCGGTCCTCGACGGTGACGGTGACGCCCAGGTCGTCCTGGACGAAGGACCGGTAGACGGTGCTGAAACGCAGGTTCGTGCCCCGGGCGACCGCCGCGTCCATGAGCACGGGCTCCATGAGGTGCTGGGGCATGTCGCACATGCGGGTGGGGCTGGCGAGTTCGTGCGCGGCCTGCACCAGCGGGTCGTTGCCCCATGAGCGGATCCGGCCGAGCTCCTCGCCGGCGAGGCTGGTGCAGAAGGTCGTGTCGCCCATCAGATGCTGCGGGGTGGCCTTGGCGACGACGTCGTCCTCGACGCCGAGGTCCCGCAGCACCTCCATGGTGCGCTGGTTGGTGATGTGCGCCCGGGGGGTGTCGGCGAGGCTCGCGTAGCGGGTGACCACGATGTTGGGTACGCCGTAGGTGCTCAGCGCGAGCGCGGCGGAGGCACCCGCGGGACCACTGCCCACGATGAGGACGTCGGTCACGACATCGGGCTCGACGGTGTGCACGGGAACGCTCCAGGGAATGAGAAAAGGCACCGACCGTCCAAGATCATGGAGCGGGCTGCGGAAGTGTGGGTGTCTCAATACGAGACAGCGCGCCACGGGGCTGGTCGTTGCGCGTTCAACCTCGCCGGGTACGGTGATTCGTGTCGTGACCACCACAGAGCAACCTCCGGTTCCGGCCCTCGACTCGCTGCGCAGGGCCCGCGAGCTGTTCCTGCTGGGCCGTCGGCTGCCCGACGGCACACCGGAGGACGTCGTCGCGGCATGGAAGCGCGCCCGGTTCTTCGGCGTACGACATGACGCGCGGGGTGGGGAGGACAGGCCCGACTCACCGGCCGCACCGGACTCCCCGGCCGCACCGGAGCCTTCCGCACGACCGGCCGACTCCGCCCTGCTGACCGCGGCGCGGCCCGTGCTGGAACGGATCGCTCCGGCACTGGGCTCCGAGCGGACCACGCTCGTCCTCACCGACGAGCGGCTACGGGTCCTGTGGGCGACCGGGCACGCACCGGACGCCCCCTACCGCCGCAACCTCTCCGAACAACTGGTCGGCCCCAACAGCGCGGCCCGCGCGTTGCACACCCGCCGCCGCGCCGAGGTGCACGGCCCCGAGCACTTCCTCGACCTCTGGCAGAACGTCTCGGCGGTCAGCGTGCCGGTCCTGGCACCCGAGACCGGGCGGACGCTGGGCACGGTGACGGTGCTCAGCGTGCTCTCCCCCGAGCGGCGGCCGCATCCCGGGGCCTCGCTCGCCGAGGCCGCCGCATGCGCCGTCGAGGCGGAACTTCTCGCCCGGTCGCAGGCGGCGGAACGGGTGCTGCTGGACGCCTACCTGCGGGCGGTACGCGACCGCGGGCACGCCGTCGTCGCCGTCGACGGACGCAGCCGGCTGGTCAGCGAGGCCGCGGGACGGCTGCTGTCACCGCAGGCCCTGGAGACGCTGGAGCGCGGCGTGGCCGCGCTGCTGCGGGCCGGGGCGCCCTGGACCTCGTACACCGTGCAACTCCCGGACGGCGCGGGCCGTTCCGCGACGGTCCGGCCGGTCTCCCACCTCGGCTCGGTCATCGGCGCGGTCGCCGTACTGGAGCCACTGGGACCGCCGACCCCACCCACATCGACGTCGGCCGAGCGGACGGTCCTGAAACTGGCCGGCCGATCGGTCCCCTGGCGCCATGCGGTCGACCGCGCGACGGACCTGGCCCGGTCGCCCGAACCCCTGCTGCTCGTCGGAGAGCGCGGCACCGGGAAGACCTCGCTCGCACGGGAACTGCTCACGGAGAACCCGCTCACCGTGGACGCGGCGAACGACGAACTCAGCGCCGCAGTCGACGCGTTGACCGACGGCCGCACCCTCCTGATCCGCCATGCCGAACGCCTCACCCAGCCCGACGTGGCAACCCTCAACTCGCTGCTCGACGCACGCCCCGGTCCTTCCCTCCTGCTGACCTACACCCCCGGAACACCCGTGGGCCCCTGCCTCCAACGCCTCCTGGACACCCTGGCCGCGCGCTCGGTCACCCTGCCCGCGCTGCGCGAACGCCCCGAGGACATCAGGGAGTTGCTCACCGCCCTGAGCCCCGGACCCGTACCGGGACGCCCTCCGCTCACCTGGACCCTGGACGCGCTGCGCGCGCTGGAACAGCACCCCTGGCCCGGCAACGTCACGGAACTGGCCCACCTGGTCCGCGCCTTGTCCGAACACCGGCGCGTGACGGGCCCCGTCCGCCGCGACGAACTCCCCGACCCGGTACGTGAGGGCCCGGCGAGCCGACAGCTCAGCCCCATGGAACACGCCGAACGCACCGCCATCCTGGAAGCCCTCAGCCGCCACGGCGGCAACAAGTCCCACACGGCGGCAGCCCTGGGCATAGCGCGCGCCACCCTCTACCGGAAACTCCGGGGCTACCGGGAAGCGTGAACGCACTGGCCTGGTCAGGGGGCGCGGCGACGGACCCAGGCCCACTCCGGCGTTTCTCGGCGAGTACGACGATCCGTACGGCGGGCTCCTGATCCGCCTCGTGTTCAGCGACGGGGAGTCGACTCGTCGTGTCCGGTGTTCTCGCGCGGCAGGAACCTGTGGCGAGCCCAGAGGCTCAGCAATGCCGTTCCGCCGACCAACAGCGGTACCGGGTCCCCGGCAGGCGGAGCCAGCACGTATCCCAGCGCGGTGGCCGTGCAGACCGTCAGGGGAATGAACGCCGCCGCACCCTCCATCCCCCATCGCAGCGCGGGCTGAGCGGTGCCCAGGGCGCTCGCCCCGCCGGGCACCCAAGGGGCGACAGCGGCCACCAGCAGTCCCGCGGTGGCGCAAGTGTCGACCAGTCGACAGGACATCACCTCGGGGCCGTGCGGGCCGACCGTCCACAGTCGCAGGGTATCGCCGATCAGCATGAGGGACAGCCCGGCGATCCCGACCCACAAGGTGGCTCTCTGGTCGCTGCGCACAAGACGGCGCAGGGAGAACAGGAAACTGAGGAACACGACTTCCGCGGCCCACAGGACACCGACCATCCCGGTCCCCAGCCGCCAGCCGCCACCGGCCCCCCGCAGCAGCACCCATCCCGTCATGAACACGACCCCGGCTGCGACGACCCCGTCGACCACGCGCCGCAGCAACACGTGTCGGCCTGTACCGGCGTCGGCCGCGACCACCAGACCGGCCATCCCCAGGCCGAACGTCAGCGTCACTCCGGTGACCACCACCGAACCCAGCAACGACGGCGCTTCCCGTCCCGACGCCGAAGACCGAGCCGACAGCACGGTGACCGCTCCCCGGTATACGCCTCCGGTTACCGCGGAGCCCCCCAACAGCAGCAGCCGTGTCCGCACCCGTCCGCTCGTTCCCCTCGCGCGGAGGAGCAGGGAGGCCGCCAACCCCCAGCAACCGGTGGACGGCCCGAAGGCCACCATCCTCGCCGCCCCGCCGCCGGCGGCCCACGACCCGCCGAGCACCAGCACCGATCCCACGAGACACGCCGCGCCCACCACTGCCCGGGTCCGTGCCCAGGCCCGATGACAGCGGCCCTCCTGGACCCCGAGCACGTCCGGCGACTTCCCCAGCCCCGACATCTGGTACGCCTTCCCACCGGTCCCCGCCCGCAGGGCCTCACACGCGGCCCCGGATTCATTCAGAACCGTAAAAGATCTAGCACCGCCCCCGAACGGAACCATCCGCTCATTCACTCGTACTGCGTAAGAGAGGAGAGAGCTCCGGCCCTCCTCTTCGCGCCGCCGACGTCTCGGCAGAGAATCCGGGACACGTTCCCGTCCGGCCCGCGGTGTACTCCGCCGCGAGCACCAGACGTCCGGCAGTAGACGCCGGCACTCGGGTAGCGGGACGCGCAGGGTGCTCCGCGTAACGACGTCTCCCAAGGTCACGCCGTACACGTACACCGACCGCGGCCAGGTCCTGCGGGAGACCAAGGACAACGACAACACGGTCGACAACACCTACTTCCTCGACGGTGCGCTCAAGCCACCGTGGAGAAGAAGGCCGGCGGCACCCTGGTGGCCTCGCACACCTACGCCTACGACGCCAACGGCAACCAGGCGCAGGACGTCGCGAAGAAGATGAACGCCGACAACCACTCGGGGTACCTCGACTCCACCACCGACTACACGTACGACCCGGTCGACCGGCTGAAGCAGTCGGTCAAGACCGGCAACGGCGCGTCGACCGACACGTACGTCCACGACGACAACTCCAACGTCATCAGCCAGACGGTCGAGGACACGTCCACGACCTTCACCTACGACCGCAACCGGCTGCAGAGCGCGGCCGTCGCGGGTACGGCGTTCCAGTACAACTACGATCCGTTCGGCCGCCAGGAGTCGGTCACCAGCAACGGCACGGTCGTCGGGCGCAGCGTGTACGACGGCTTCGACCACGTCGTCGAGTCCGCGGAGGCGTGCCCGGCGCTGGTCATCGATGACTTCCTCATGGTGTCCGTTCCGACGCCCGGTGCCGAGACGCTGTGGGCGGCGTCCGGGTGCCGGGAGGACGAGATCCTTCAGGATCTGTTCGAGATGGGCGACACCGAGGACTACGTCCCGTACCCGCAGCCGGGAGGCCTGATCAGCTGGGCGTCGTCCTATTCGGGGGACTCCTTCTACTGGAGGACGAGCCCCGCGGACCCCGACGCATGGCCGGTGGTCGTCCGCGGGGACAACGGCGACTGGATGGAGTTCCAGGTCGGTGCCGTCGAGTTCCTGGCCGGCGTGTACGGGCGCACCATCCGCGTCGGGGGTATGCCCAGGGACTTCCCCAGCGACGATCCGAAGGTGCTGGGCCTGAGCGACGACCCCATCGACTGATCGACAACTGATCCACAGGCACATGCGAACGGCGATCGCCCCCAGGGTTCCTGGGGGCGATCGTCATTCAGCAGGTTCGGCGACCGGCGCGGTCGCCAGTGAGTGCTTCGTTTCCAGGCTGGTCCCCAACTGGTCCCCCAAATGATCAAGGGGCCGTTTCAGATCTCCTCTGAAACGGCCCCTGACCTGCGACTTCGTAAAGTCGGGACGACAGGATTTGAACCTGCGACCCCTTGACCCCCAGTCAAGTGCGCTACCAAGCTGCGCCACGTCCCGTCGCGCGTACACGGGGTGTCCCGCGTGATCGCGCGAACAGCACTTTACCCCACGCCGGGCACCGTGCCGAAGCGGGCACGGGAGGGGCGGGACAATCGATGCATGGGTGACACAGGACGTACCGGCGGCGCCTTCCCGGCTCGGGGGGCGGGCGCCCGGGACCGGGACAGTGAGGGGCGGGCGCGCAACGCACGGCCGCGGGACGGGCTCGGGCGGCCGCTGCCGTACGGGGTGGAGGGGGTGGAGCGGCAGCCCGAGGGGGTCGTACGGACCCCGGAGGAGAGCGTCGCCGAGGCACAGGCGCTGCTGGACACGGGGAAGCCGTTCCACGCGCACGAGGTGTTCGAGGACGCCTGGAAATCGGGGCCCGAGGAGGAACGGGCGCTGTGGCGGGGGCTGGCCCAGATGGCGGTGGGGCTCACGCACGCGGCCCGCGGGAACCTCACGGGCGGGGCGCGGCTGCTGCGGCGCGGCGCCGGGGCCGTGGAGGAGTGGGCGTCGGGCCGGGCGCGCCGGCAGCCGTACCGGATGGATCTCGCGGGGCTCGTGGCCTGGGCGCGGGAGCTGGCGGAGGCCGTTGAGCGCGACGGGCGGGCGGTGGACGCCCGGGAGCGGGCGCCGCGGCTTCGGGAGCGGTAGCGCACGTGGACGCGGTGGACGCGGTGCACGCGGTGCACGCGGTGTCAGTGGCGTACGGCAGACTCGGGGCGTGCGAAAGATTCATGTCATCGGGATCGGGGCGGGCGACCCCGAGCAGCTGACCCTGCAGGCGGTCCGGGCGCTGCGCGGAACGGACGTGTTCTTCGTCCTGGACAAGGGCGAGGTGAAGAGCGACCTCACCCAGCTCCGCCGGGACATGCTCGACGCGCACCTGCCGGAGGGGACGTACCGCCTGGTCCAGGCGCGCGACCCGGAGCGGGACCGAAAGGCGGGGGGTGCCGCCTACTCCCCCGCCGTCGGAGACTGGCGCAGCGCCCGCGCCGACATCTACGAGCGGCTGATCGCCGAGCAGCTGGACGAGGACGAGACCGGCGCGTTCCTGGTGTGGGGCGACCCCGCGCTGTACGACAGCACGCTCGGGATCCTGGAGGAGGTGCTGGAGCGCGGCGCGGTGGCCTTCGCGTACGACGTCGTGCCCGGGATCAGCAGTGTCTCGGCGCTCGTCGCCCGTCATCGCACGGGCCTGAACCGGGTGGCCCGCCCGGTGCAGATCACCACGGGCCGGCGGCTGGCCGAGGGGTTCCCGGAGGGGGTGGACGACGTCGTCGTGATGCTGGACGCGCACCAGACCTTCCGGCGGTACGCCGACCAGGACATCGACATCTACTGGGGCGCCTACATAGGCACCCCGGACGAGATCCTCGCCTCCGGCCCGATCGCCGAGGCCGCCCCCCGCATCGAGCGGTTGCGCGCCGAGGCGCGGGAGCGCAAGGGCTGGATCATGGACACCTATCTGCTGCGGCGCAAACCCAAGGACGCCTGAGGCGCCCTCGCGTCCCCGGCGGCGGAGCTCATGACCGCCGGCGCGCACCGGCCTGCGGACCGAGGCCGCCGAGCCCGAGCCGGGCCAGTGCCGTGGGGACGTCGGGGACCACGGTGACGTCCGCCGGGAGCGGTGGCCGGCGTACGACGACGACCGGCAGCCCCAGTTGGCGCGCGGCCGTGAGTTTCGCCGCCGTCGCCTCTCCCCCGCTGTCCTTCGTCACGACCACGTCGACCCGGTGCTCGCGCAGCAGCGCCGACTCGTCGGCCACGGTGAACGGACCGCGCGCCAGCACCACGTCCAGCCGCGGCGGCATCGGTGGCTCGGGTGGTTCCACGGAGCGGGCGACGAAGTGCAGGCCGGTCAGACCGGCGAAGGCGGCCAGACCGAGGCGGCCCGTGGTCAGGAAGACCCGTCGGCCGAGCTCCGGAAGCAGGTCAGCGGCGGCGTCGAGGGAGTCGACCGGGTGCCAGCGGTCGCCGGGCCCGGGCTGCCAGCCGGGCCGGCGCAGCACCAGCAGCGGCAGCCTCGTCGCCGCCGCGGCCCGTGCGGCGTTCGCCGTGATGCCCGCGGCGAAGGGGTGGGTGGCGTCGACGAGCGCGTCCACGCCCTGCTCGTCAAGCCACTCGGCCAGCCCCTCCGCCCCGCCGAACCCGCCGACGCGTACGTCCCCTTCCAGCGCCCCGGGCCGGGACACCCGCCCGGCCAGCGACGTCGTCACCCGTACGCCGGACCGTGCCACCAGCTCGGCTGCGAGCCGGCGGGCCTCGGTGGTGCCGCCGAGGACGAGGACATGGGGGGACATGGGGTCGAGGGTACGAGGCCCCGGCGCCGACGAGGAGTTCGGGTGGGTCCCCGAGCACGCGGCACTCTGCGGTGCGTCCGGGGCCGCGTTATCGTCCCCGCATGGACGCGGTGCGGGCCGTACTGATCGACGTCGACGGCGTGCTCACGGTCTCCTGGCAGCCGCTGCCGGGTGCGGTCGGCGCGCTGCGTGAGATCCGGGACGCGGGGCTCGCCGTCGTGCTGGTCACCAACACCACCTCCCGGACGCGCGCGTCGATCGCCGGCACGCTGGCGGACGCGGGCTTCCCGGTGACCGCCGACGACATCCTCACCGCTCCCGCCGTCACCGCCGCGCACCTCGCCGAAAGGGCCCCCGGGGCACGCTGTGTGCTGCTGAACAGCGGCGGGGACAGCGGCGATGACATCGGGGAGGATCTGGCCGGGGTCACCCTGGTCGACGGGAGCGACAGTGACGTGGACGTCGTCGTCCTCGGCGGCGCCGGTCCCGAGTTCGGCTACGCCGCACTGAACCGCGCCTTCCACCACCTCCAGCGGGGTGCGCGGCTGGTGGCCATGCACCGGAACCTGTACTGGCGTACCGACGCCGGGCTCCAGCTCGACTCGGGCGCGTTCCTGGCCGGTCTGGAGGCGGCCGTGCGGATCGAGGCCGAGGTGACGGGGAAGCCGTCGCCCGCGTTCTTCGCGGCGGCGCTGGCGCATCTCGGCGCCGGCGCGGACGAGGCGCTGATGGTCGGCGACGACATCGAGTCCGACGTCCTCGCGGCGCAGCGGGCCGGGATCAGCGGGGTGCTGGTGAAGACGGGCAAGTACCTGCCGGAGACCCATCGGGACGCCAGTGGCACGCCCGACCACGTGGTCGACTCTTTCGCGGATCTGCCCGCTCTGCTGGGGCTAGTGAGGTAGCAGCTGTACGGCGCCCACCACCGTCGCCGCGATCACCAACTGCTCGAAGACACGCTGGTTGATCCGGTGCACGGCCCACTTGCCGAACAGGGCGCCGGGGACGACGAACGCGACGAGGGCGGCGTCCAGGACGAGCGAGGGACCGTCGATCAGGCCGAGGCCGACGCTGAAGGGCACCTTGGAGATGTTCACGATCAGGAAGAAGAACGCCGAGGTGCCCAGGAAGCCCAGCTTCCGGAAGCCCGCCGACAGCAGGTACATCGACATCACCGGGCCGCCCGCGTTGGCGACCATCGTGGTGAAACCGCCGAGGACGCCGTAGGAGCGGGCCTTGGCCCGGCCGGTCCGGGTGGTGACCGAGTCCGGCTCGTCCTCGGCGTCGGCCGTGCGGCGCCGCCACACCGTGACCGCCGCCATCAGCAGCAGAATCGCCCCGATCGACGTCCGTACCACCCCGTCGTCGGCCCTCAGCAGGAAGACCGCCCCGACGACCACACCGGCCGCGACCGCGGGGAACAGGCGCCACAGCGTGGGCCAGTGGGCGTGCCTGCGGTAGGTGAGGACGGCCAAAACGTCACCGGCGATCAGGATCGGCAGCAGGACGCCGGTGGAGGCGCGGGCGGGCAGGACCGCCGCGAAGATCGCCAGGCTGACGGTGTTGGCTCCGCTCACCGCGGTCTTCGAGAAGCCGACGAGCAGGGCGGCGAGGGCGAGGGCGGTGAACTCCCAGGCGGTGAGGTGCGTGATCGTGTCCATGCGGACTCCGATGCTAAGGGCACCTAACCGATGCCGTAAGCACCGTCTCGCCTGGTGGCACGCTGCGTTGGTGTGGGCGCCGAGTACTCACCCGGCGCTGAAGAGTGCCTCACGCCGAGAGTGTCTCAGTGCCTCTCCACCAGCACCGCGCTCCCCTGCCCCACCCCCACGCACATCGTCGCCAGACCCCGCCCCGCTCCCGTCCGCCGCATCCGGTGCAGCAGCGTGGTCAGGATGCGCGCTCCCGAGCAGCCCAGGGGATGACCCAGGGCGATCGCGCCGCCGCTCGGGTTGACGAGGTCGGGGTCGATGCCGAGTCGGTCGACGCAGGCGAGGGCCTGTGCGGCGAAGGCCTCGTTGAACTCGGCCTCCTGGAGGTCGTCGACGCTCCAGCGGGCGCGGGCCAGCGCCTTGCGGGTGGCGGGGACCGGGCCGATGCCCATGATGTCGGGGTGGACGCCGGCCGAGGCGCCGGCGACATAGCGGCCGAGGGACTCCAGGCCCAGGTCGTTCAAGGCCTCCTCGCTGACCAGGAGCAGACCCGCGGCGCCGTCGTTCATGGGGGAGGCGTTGCCCGCGGTGACCGTGCCGCCCTGGCGGAAGACCGGCTTGAGGCGGGCCAGCTTCTCGTACGAGGTGTCCTCGCGAACGCATTCGTCGACGTCGACGACCACACCGTCCGGGCGCTCCACGGGCAGGATCTCGTCGTCGAAGTGACCGTTCTTGCGGGCGAGGGTGGCGCGCTGGTGACTGCGCAGGGCGAACTCGTCCTGGCGTTCGCGGGGGATGCCGTATCGTTCGGCGACCTCCTCCGCCGTCTCCCCCATGGACAACAGTCCGTGGAGTTCCTTCATCGCCGGGTTGACCAGCCGCCAGCCCAGGCGGGTGTCGACGGTCTCGACGCGGTGCGGGAGTGCCTCGTCGGGGCGGGCCAGTACGAAGGGGGCGCGGCTCATCGACTCGGAGCCGCCCGCGATCACGACGTCCGCCTCACCGGCGCCGATCATGCGGGCAGCGGTGGTCACGGCCTCCAGACCGGAGGCGCACAGGCGGTTGACCGTGGCGCCGGGCACGGAGTCGGGGAGGCCGGCGAGCAGCGCGGCCATGCGGGCCACGTTGCGGTTGTCCTCGCCGGCCTGGTTGGCGGCGCCCCAGTAGACGTCGTCGACGCGGGCCGGGTCGAGCGCGGGCACGTCGGCGACCAGTCCGCGGATCACGGCGGCGGCGAGGTCGTCGGGCCGCACGCCGGAGAGGGCGCCGCGGAGCTTGCCGATGGGGGTGCGGCGGGCGGCCGCGAAGTGGACGGGGCGCACGACAGGACTCCTGATCACCGAAGCCGTCCCGGCAGGGGCCGACCGGACTTAATTAGCGATGCTAGTTTTGGACTATAGACCGCCGTCCGCACTCTGGGAAGGCCCGACAGGCCTGGGACCCGCGGGACGGGGAACACGTGTTCGCGGAGGTCATCGGCTTCCGGACAAAGATGCGGACCGGCTGGAACCCGCCGTGTTTGCACCGAATCGCCCGGGGCACCCGCGCCTCCATGGAGTGGTTGCGCAGCGCCGCCTGCGTGGGAGAGGACCCCGAGCTGTTCTTCCCCGTGGGCTCGACAGGACCGGCCCTGAGGGACATCGCGGCCGCGAAGCGCGTGTGCGCCCGCTGTCCGGTGATCACGGAGTGTCTCGCCTTCGCGCTCAGCAGCGGACAGGCCGCGGGCGTCTGGGGCGGGACGTGCGAGGAGGAACGCGCGGAACTGCTCCGCACCAGAAACCGAACGACAAGGAGGAGCACGGTATGACCGTCGTGAAGAGCCCGCTTCCCGAAGACGCCCGCAAGGTCACCGGGGACGCCCTGCAGAGCACTCTCGTGGACCTCCTCGGGCTCTCCTTGATCGGCAAGCAGGCGCACTGGAACATCGTGGGTCCGCGGTTCCGTTCGATCCACCTCCAACTCGACGAAGTGGTGTCGACGGCCCGTACGTACGCCGACACGGTCGCCGAACGGTCCTCGGCGCTCGGCCTGCCGCCGGACGGCCGCCCCGAGACGATCGCCTCGGCGTTCACCCTGCCGAGCCCGAAGGACGGCTGGCTGCGCGACTCGGACGTCGTCCAGCTGATCTCGGAGACGCTGGGCGACGCGATCGGCCGGCTGCGCGAGCGGATCGAGGCGACCGAGAAGGCCGATCCGGTCACCCAGGACCTGCTCATCGGCATCACGGCCGATCTGGAGAAGCAGCGGTGGATGTTCGAGGCCGAGAACGCCTCGCCCGACAGCTGACCGCCCCGGGCCGGCCGAAGATCCACGCACAGGAAGGGCACCCATGACCGACGCCCTCGAACTCGACGCGCTGTGGGAGGACTTCCACCGCGCGGTGAACATGACCTCCCAGGAGCTGGCCGCCTGGCTGCGGGTCCGCGACGCCGACGAGAACGCGGAGCCGCTGCCGGAGGAGGCGGGCTCGCCGACCGGACAGCACGTCCTGGCGATCCTGCAGAAGCGGCGCACTGATCTCACCGACGACGACATCCGGGTGATGTACCGGGTCGTCGACACCGTCACCGCGCAGACGGACGTCGAGAACGAGCCCGCGCCCGAGGATCCGGAGGAGACCCGGCGTCGGCACCGGCTGATGACCATCGGGCACGATCCGCTCAGGCCGTGAGCGACCGGGAGCACGGGATACGAGAACTCACCGGAGTCCCGGGCGGACGCCCGGGACTCCGGCGATGCCCGGTGTAGCCCAGGGGTGATCCCGAACTCGCCGCGCTCAAGGCCGCGTCGGTGTGTTCTGCCGGACCGGGAGGTGGCCGAAGACAGCCTCCGCCGGGCCGCATGATCGTGACAGACTGCTCGGACGCATCGCACGCCCGTACGATCTCGTACGGGCGTGTCCGCCACCGAGCAGAGGAGCAGCGCGTGACCGGGACCGAGTCGGCCGGGCGACGGATCGACACGAGTCGGCCGCATCCGGCCCGGGTGTACGACTGGTTCCTCGGTGGCAAGGACAACTACCCGGTCGACGAGCGACTCGGGCGGCAGATGGAGGCGGGAGCACCCCGGGCCGCCCGCGCCAACCGCTGGTTCATGCACCGCACCACGCGCCTGCTCGCCCGGGAGACCGGAATCCGCCAGTTCCTGGACATCGGCTCGGGCATCCCGACCGAGCCCAATCTCCACCAGCTCGCCCAGTCCGTGGCGCCGGACTCCCGTGTCGTCTACGTCGACAACGACCCGATCGTCCTGGCCCACGCGGCAGCGCTGCTGCACGGTACGCCGGAGGGCGCCACCGAGTACGTCCAGGCCGACGCCCGCGATCCCCGCGAGATCCTCCGACAGGCGGCCCACGTCCTCGACTTCGACCGCCCGGTCGCGCTGTCGCTCATCGCCCTGCTGCACTTCATCGCCGACGACGACGGCGCCCACGACATGGTGGGGACACTGGTCGACGCGCTGGCGCCGGGCAGCTGTCTGGTGCTGTCCGCGATGACCGCCGACTTCGAGCCGGAGAACGTACGACGGGGCATCGCCGCGTACGCCGCCTCCGGCGTGACCCTCGTGGCCCGCTCGCACGCCGAGATAAGCCGCTTCTTCGAGGGACTCGACCTCCTCGAACCCGGGATCGTCCCGGTGGCGGACTGGCGCCCCGAGCTCGCGGAGGGCGAGTCGGACCTCGGGCCGGGGCCCGTGTCGCTGTACGGGGCGGTCGGCATCAAGGCCTGAGCGTGCTCAGGTGAGCTGGCTCAGCGCCGCCGACACCAGCGTCCGTACGCCCGGGACGAGCACCGACAGGTCGGGGGCGAACAGTGGGCTGTGGTTGGCGGGCACGTGGTCGAGCTTCTCGGCCAGGTCCTCGCCCGGTGCCGCCTCCCACACGTCAGCCGGTGTCGCCGTCACGAACCAGTAGTCGTACGGCACTCCTGGCGGCGCGAGCCGGGAGAAGTCCTCGCTGCCCATCACGGGTCCGAAGTCGGGCACCGCGTGCGCGCCGAGGAGTTCGCGGTGCACCGCGGCGATCTCCTGGTCGAGGGCGGTGTCGTTGACGGTGCTCGGACAGCCCGGCATGACCGTGACCTCGGGCGGCACCGGGCAGCCCGCGGCCCCGCACTCCGCCTCGACGACGCGTCGGACCGCGGCGAGCAGGCGTTCGCGCACCTGGGGCGACTGGGTGCGCAGGTTCAGCGCGAGGCGGGCCTCGGCGGGGATGATGTTGTGCCGCGTCCCGGAGTGGAACTGTCCGACGGTCAGCACCGCCGACTCCTTGGCCGCGACCTCGCGGGCGATCACGGACTGCAGCCGGGTGACGACGTAGGCGGCCGTCACGACAGGGTCCACCGTCGCCTCCGGGCGTGAGCCGTGGCCGCCCACGCCGTGCACGACGACGTCGATGTCGTCGGACGCGGACATCATCAGGCCGGGGGTGTGCGGGCAGAAACCGGCGAGTCCTGGGGTGACGTGCTGCCCGAACAGCACATCGGGGCGGGGGAAGCGCTCATGGATCCCGTCGGCGACCATCGTCCCCGCTCCCCCGCCGTCCTCCTCCGCCGGCTGCCCCACCACGACCAGGGTGCCCGACCAGGTCTCCCGGGCGGCGGCGAGCGTCTCGGCGGCGCCCACCAGCCAGGTGACGTGCAGGTCATGGCCGCAGGCGTGCATGACCCCGTCGACGGTGGAGGCGTGGTCGAGTCCGGTGGCCTCCCGCACCGGCAGCGCGTCCATGTCCCCGCGCAGCCACACCACCGGCCCGTCCCCGTTCGCGAGCACCCCGACGACCCCGGTACGGCCGACACCCTCCGTCACCTCGAACCCCGCCCCGCGCAGCCGTCCGGCCAGCCGGGCCGAAGTGCGGTGCTCCCGGAAGGCGAGCTCGGGGTGGCGGTGCAGGTCCCTGTAGAAGTCCTCCAGGTCACCGGCCTTCAGTCCGGCGGTCAGTTCCCGGGCGAGACGTGCGACAACGGCCGGTTCGCTCATGCTGCGCTCCCTTTCGTCACCATGCCGGGTTCCGCTTTCCTCAGTTCTTCCCCGTGGGGAACGCCGCCCGCACCTCCCAGCCGTGTCCGCCCCGCGGCCCCGCGTGCAGTTCGCCGCCGAGCGCGGTGACGCGTTCCTTCAGGCCGACGAGGCCGAAGCCGCCGCCATGGGCGGCGTCGGGGAGCTGGGTGCCGCCGCGGCCGTCGTCCATGACCGCCACCTCGAGCCGGTCCCCGTCGCGGCGGAGCCCGACGGCGACCTCGGCGGCGTCGGCCGCGTGCCGGCGTACGTTGGTCAACGCCTCCTGGACGACCCGGAAGGCCGCCGCCTGCACCTCGTGGGGGAGGTCGTCGCGGACGTCGGGGGCGCGGCGCAGCACGACGCGCTGGCCGGGGGTCGCGAAACACTCGGTCAAGTCGGCGATGCCCGCCAGGTCACCGACCGGACGACGCTCGGCCGCCTCCGACCCGGTGTCCCGCAGCACACCGACCGTGCGGCGCATCGAGGCCAGGGCCTCCGTGGCGGCCCGTTCGATGCCGGCCAGGACCGGATCCAGCTCCTGCGGCTGCGAGGTCGCCATCATCCGTGCCACCTGGGTCTGCACGAGGATGCCGGTGACATGGTGCGCGACGAAGTCGTGCAGGTCGGCCGCGATGGCGAGTCGTTCCGCCCGGCGCGTCTCACCGACCGCGACCTCACGGCGGTAGTCCATGGAGCGCAGATAGCCGGCGAGCCCGGCGACGAGGACGATCAGGGCGAGGCCCAGGAACATCGCGGACTGCGCTTCGCTGTCCGTGACCGAGTGGAAGTAGCGCACCGGGGTGGCGAGGAAGGCCACGCCGTCCAGCACGGCGCACACCGCGGACCACGGCGGCGGGCAGTGCCGCACCGCGATGAACAGCAGGCACAGCAGGATCAGGACCTCGCCCGGGCCGAACAGCGCCTGCCGGCCGGAGACGAGCGCCGCCACCGTGATCGCCACGGAGAGGAGGGCGGGCACGGCCGTACGCACCTGCGGGATCAGCCACCGCGGCCGTCGGGCGGGCGGCCACAGCACGGCGGCGAGGCCGACCAGCATGAGTAGGACCGACGGCCACAGGGCCCGCGTCTCGGCCCCCGCGATGACCACGTCGTACAGCGAGGCGCCGACGAGGGCGCCCACGGCGAGTCCGCGGGCGCAGCCCCGGCCGGATACGGATTTCATGCCGGTCACCGTATGCGAGGCCGCGCCCGGCGAGATCGGCCGAACGATCGAGGGCGCCGGGTCGTCGGGCTGCGGACCCTGGCCGTATGGCCGAGGCGCGCGCGGGCCCGCGCAGCGGAGAGTGGAGCCGCTTCCTCCCTTCGGACCTCAGGAGTACGTGATGCAGCCCAGCAGATTCGTCGTGGGAGCGGTCGGGGGCGCCACCGCGATGGTCGCTCTCGGCGCGCTGGCCACCCATCTGATCGCCGGCACCGAATCGACCACCGAGCTGAACAAGCTCAGCACGGTGAGCGTCGGCGGCCACCGGGCGCTGGCCCCCAACATCGTCGCGGGCCGCACCGAGAGCAAGTACCACCCGCTGCCGTGGGTGGGCCCGAAGGTCCACGACGTGACGTGCCCGACCGGGCTGAAGGCGGTGGCCGGGGCAACCATCACCTGCACCGGCCAGAAGAGCGACGGCACGGCCATCCGCATCGGCGTGACCACGGTGAAGGCGACGGCCTCGTCCATCACCTGGAAATTCGACCGCTGACACAGCGCGCTGAACGACAGCGCCGAGTAGGAGTCACCGCAGACCATGAGCACCGTTCTGGCCGGTCACGGCCTCGTGAAGAAGTACGGCTCCACCACCGCGCTGGCCGGGGTGGACGTCGAGGTCGGCGAGCGCGACTCGCTGGCGATCATGGGCCCGTCCGGGTCCGGCAAGTCCACCCTGCTGCACACCCTCGCCGGGATCGTCCGACCCGACGGCGGGCGGGTGCTGTTGCGCGGCGAGCGGAGCGAGAGGGGGGGCGCCCCGGCCGAAGGCTGGGGGCGTATCGACGACCTGGGCGAGAACCGGCTCAGCGCGTTGCGCCGGGCGCGGTTCGGGTTCGTGTTCCAGTTCGGTCAGCTGCTGCCGGAGTTGCCCGCCGAGGAGAACGTCGCCCTGCCGTTGATGCTGGAGGGCACCCCGCGGCGGAAGGCCGTCGAGCGGGCCCGCCGCTGGTTCGCGCCGCTGGGTCTGGACGGTCTGGAGTCACGCCGCCCCGGTCAGCTCTCCGGCGGTCAGGCGCAGCGGGTGGCGATCGCGCGGGCCCTGGCCGTGGAGCCGGACGTGGTCTTCGCCGACGAACCCACCGGCGCGTTGGACCAGGCCACCAGCGAGGAGGTCGTCCGCCTGTTGACCTCCGTCACCCGTGAACAGGGCGCCGCCCTGGTCATGGTCACCCACGATCCCGACGTGGCCGCCCACTGCGACCGCGTCCTCCAGGTCCGCGACGGCCGCATCAACGGCCACACGCCATACACGGTCGCCTGACCGACACGCGCCCACCGGCACGCGGCCTCGTCCGCCGGGCACGCGGCCTGTTCGGCCGCCGCCCGCCGCCCGGGCCCGGCACACGGCCGCGGACCACCCGGCCCCGGGCTGCGATCACCCGGCACACGGCCCGTTCGCCGGGCCGCCCGCCGCCCGGCACACGGCCGCGGTCCACCCGGCATCCGGCCGCGATCCCCCGGCCCCCGCCCGCCGCGTCCGCCCGGCAACCCGGCAACCCGGCAACCCGGCAACCCGGCAACCCGGCAACCCGGCAACCCGGCAACCCGGCAACCCGGCCATGATCACCCGGCCCCCGCCGCGTCAACCCGGCCGCGATCACCCGGCCCCCGCCGCGTCCGTCCGGCAACCCGGCCGTGATCACCCGGCCTCCGCCGCCTTCGCCCCCCACACGGCCTCCCGCACTCGGCACGCACGTCACGGCCGCCCGCCCTCACGGGACCCGCCGACGCCCACCCCCTCCACGCCCACTGGGCAACCCCGTCCCACCCGCCCTGCCCTCCCTCAC
>NZ_JOJE01000067.1 GCF_000720255.1 Streptomyces griseus subsp. griseus
CGGTTCAGCGCCTCGGTGACACCGGGGTACGGGCCCCAGGTGGGGATGCGGTCGTACACCGCCCGCGCCTCGTCCTCGCGGTACTCGAGACCGACCTTGTGCAATGCGCGTTCCATGGAACGCGCGACGACCTGGTGGAACGGCTGGTACGCGCCCGTGCACTCGTCGATCCGGTACGCCTTGCAGATCCGCAGGAATTCATCGGCGACCTCGGCCGGCAGCCGGTCGCCCAGGACCTCACGCATCGTGTCGTTGATGCTGAACTTGATCAGCGTTCCGTTCATGTCGAACGTCACGAACTTGGGCTTGACATCGAATCCCACAGGGTCCTCCTCGTGCGTAAGTGGAGTAGTTCGGCTACAGGTCGATTGTCGACCATTTAGTTGGTCGATTGTCGACCAGGCGGGTCTCGGCTGTCAACCACATCGGAGGAGTGCCTCAGGCAGACCCGGCGCTGATCCGCTTCCAGAATGGATGAGGTGATCCGCCGGGTCGGGCGCAATCGGCTCTCGGTCGAGGTCGCCTCCGAGTTCGTGCAGGCCGGCAGAGCGCCGGGCTCATAGCAGGCCGCGAGCAACGGCAATGTCACCGGTCAGCCAGGCGCTCAGCTTCTGGCGTGAAACCTGGTACCGACTCGGCGAAGAAGAAGTGTTGTTGGCGTCCGGAGAGACGGAGATGCGCCCACAGCGCTTCCCCTTGGTCGACTGCATTCCACTGCAGGTCCGCAAGCGCCGGTGTCGCCAGCCCGGCATCTGCCTGAGAGCTAACGGCCCTGCCCGAGGCACCGCCTGCCACCGCGACCCGCGATCCGGATAGGGCACCGCTGTGAGTATCAGTGAGCTCCGTGCCTGGCAGTCAACTTGAGGTGTGGATGCGGAAAAACCAGCAGAGGTATAGTCGACAAACGACCAGGCGGTCGGGTGCGAGCAGGGGAGTGTGACGGGGTGGACCACAAGTTCGAGTGGCAGGAGCAGCGGACGACGACGCCGGACGGTGTCTACCGCACACTGCGTGCCGCCATCCTCGATGGAAGCGTCCCCCCTGGTGGCCAGCTGCGCGAGGCGCACATCGCCACAGATCTCGGGATCAGCCGGTCCCCGCTGCGCGAGGCGCTGACCAAGCTGGAGGAAGAAGGGCTCGCAACTGGTCGTCGAGCACGAGAGGTTGGCCACGGTCGCCCTGGAAGGCGACACCGACGCGTTCCGCCAGGAACTGGCCGCCCACTTTCCCATGGGGCTGGGAGCCCGGACGGCAGAACCGGGGGAACACCCGCCCCGGCACGCTTGAGGCCATGCCGACGTGCGTGAAGCGTCAAAGCCCGCTCGCCACCATGACGTCACACGCCCATGCCGAAACGTGGAAGATCAAGCTCGCACTCTCCACACGATCTGTAGTGGATCTTGAGTGAGGGTTGCAGGTTGCCGACCGCCGGCACGGTGCGGCGGAAAAGGGGGCCACCTTGCATGCAAGGACCGATGCCGCAGCCGCTCAGGGTAGGGGCCCGCACGTGAGGCCGTACCCGCCCATCGGCAGCAAGGGAATGACCAACCCCCGCTGTGCGTCGTCTAGTTGCCTCCGCGTCATGGTCGCTGTTCTACCGGATCCGCCCGAAGACCGCGGCGTTCTTCCGGCCGTGAACGGGCCCATTGCGGCCACGCGACGCCGCTGCCAGGTTCGTCACCACGGGCCAGCAGGGCAAATTCACGCTAGGTCACGGCCGCCGGCGAGGGTCCTGGAGCCGGCGGGCGTAACCCAGACGCCGATCAGTGCTATCGCCGTCTTCACGGCGACGGGCGCCACGGCTGACGCCCGTGCCCTCAGCAGAAGTGTGGGCCGACCTGGCCTCTTCGTGGATTAGGTTCGGCGGGGCAAGGCTCGGCTGATGGGCAGGAGTTTGTCTACGGGCAAGCGCCGGCAGGCGTGTTCCGCGGTACTTTCTCAGCATCTGCGACCAGGCCGCTCAGGAATGTGGGATCAATATTGCCTCCGGACACCACCGCCACCGCACGTCCTGCCGGCAGTTCGCGACGCCGGTGGAGGTACGCCGCTGTGGTGACCGCGCCGCTAGGCTCCGCTAGAAGCCGGGCCTCGACCGCGAGTCGTCTAGTGGCGTCCTGGATCTCGTCCTCGGTAACGGTCAAGATGTCGTGCACGTAGGCCTTCACATGTGGCCAGGCCATTTCGCCGAGACTGGCAGTGCGCAACCCATCGGCGATTGTTCGTGCCGTCTCCTCAGCAGCCCACGCCCGGAGTGCGCCGGTGTGAAGAGACTCCGCGGCGTCCGCGGCTAGCTCCGGCTCGACGCCGATCACTCGCGCGTTCGGCAGCAACGCCGCCGCGACGGCAGCGATCCCCGAGATCAATCCGCCGCCGGCCACTGGCACCAGGATTGTCGAGATGCCCGGGTCATCCGCGGCGATCTCCAGGCCGATGGTGCCCTGCCCGGCAATCACGTCCAGGTTCTCGAACGGCGGAATGAGAGTCTTGCCGGTCTGTCGTGAGAACTCCTCCGGTCGGCTGTAGGCCTCTTCGAGTGGAACCACCTCAACGGTTGCGCCCAAGGCTCTGGTGGCTTCGATCTTTCGTGCCGGAGCGTTGTCCGGAATGAAGATGTGCGCCGGGATTCCAAGAGCGCGGGCCACGTAGGCCACGGCTTGTGCGTGGTTGCCCGATGACAACGCGACGATGCCTCGTTGGCGGGCCTCCGGCGCAAGGCGGGTGATTGCCGTTGCGGCACCACGAATCTTGAAGCTGCCCACCGGTTGCAGGCTCTCCGGCTTTAGTGAAAGTCCCTGCCACGGCGACACGATCAGAGGTGTCCGGAGGGCGTACCCGCGGATCCGCTCCGCCGCGTCCTGGATGGATTCAAGGCTGACCAGCGCACTCATGGAACTCCTCGTGGCTCACTTCTGGAAGCAAGGCAGGCCGGCCGAAACGGGCACGTGGGTGGTGGGCACCTCGATCCCCGCGGCCCGCACGACCGTGAGATCGGCTGCGTCGGGGCCGATCCCGTCGCCGGCAGCGCCGGGGACTCCGCCGGGGCCTACGGTTCGGGCGGCTCCGGCGGGGCCCGACATGGCACCGGGACAGATGGACAGCGCGACAGCAGTGCCGGCAGCTACTCGAATGCCGAGCGGAGGCGCTTTTGCGAGCGACGGAGATGAGCGCGCATCGCGGCCGCCGCCCGCCGTGGATCGCGGCGCTCGATAGCCGAAACGATCTCCTCGTGCTCGTCGAGTGCGTCGTGGGTGACAGCACGGTCGACGTACAGGCGAAACAGGTGGACGTGGGCATTGAGCCGGGAGACCGCGTCGCGCAGCGCTTCGTTGCGAGAGGCCTCGGCAATGGCTGAGTGCAGCTCGGCGTCGTGCCGCGCAAACGTGCCGTAGGGCACCACACCGTTGCGAGAAGCCTCGTAGGTCATCTCACTCTGGGTGCTGCGCATCTCCGCGAGCGTCTCCGGCGCGGGCTTCTCGGCCGCTAGCCGGGCCGCTTGCGGCTCGAGTAGCACACGGACTGCGAAGAGGTCATCGAACTGCCTGCGTGTCATCAACTCGCCGGCTCGGTAGCCGACAAGGTGGGTACGCGTGACCAGGCCCTCGGCCTCCAGAGTGGCCAGCGCTTGGCGCACCGGCGTCTGCGACACCCCCAGTTTGCGGGCGATTTCGTCGACCGCCATCCGGGCACCGGGCGGGATCTCCTGGGAGATCAACATGCCGAAGATCAGGTGGTACACCTCGGTGACCATCGGTCCCTTCCTGGGGCCGTTCGCCGGTTGACTCGTCAACGCGGAACACTCCTGTCATCGGTTGATGTACTGGGCATCACTATGACATCCGATCGGATCCGACTCAAGATCCGATCGGATCTCTTCTTGAATCCGATCGGATCTACTGTCAGTCTCTGTGCAGTCATCCCCAGGCAGACGCATGATGGAGGACCGCCCCCGTGAGCACCCCGAACCCGCTTGGACAGCCGTTGGAGAAGCAGGTTCGCCTGCCCGTGGCCGAGCTTCGCGAGTTGGCCGAGCGCGCGCTTCGATCCGTCGGCGTACCCGCGAAGGGGGCGCGGTGGCAGGCAGACCTACTGATCGACGCCGAGCTCAAAGGCCAGCCGTCGCACGGACTGCTCCGGCTTCCGCGGCTCGTGCGCCGAATCCGGGCCGACGTCGCCGACCCGGAGACCACCGGGACCCACACGTGGATGGGACGGGCCCTCCTACGGGTCGAGGGCGGACAGGGGCTCGGACCCGTCGTGGCCCGGACCGCCCTCGACGTCGTGCAGGAGCGTGTCCACGAGACCGGCATCGCCGCCGCGTCGATCGCCTCCGCAAACCATCTCGGCATGTTGGCCTGGTACGCAGAGCATGTCGCGAAGCACGGGCTCGTGTGCCTGGCCGTGACCACCAGCGAAGCCCTGGTCCACCCTTACGGCGGGCGGCGGGCGCTGATCGGGACCAACCCGATCGCGGTCGGCGTCCCCGCCGAGCCCGAGCCGTTCGTGCTTGACATGGCCACCAGCCAGATCTCCATGGGAAAAATCCACGCCCATGCTCTGCGCGAGGAGCCCCTGGAGCCAGGGTGGGCGCTGGATGCCGACGGGGAGCCGACCGTCGATCCGGTGCGCGCGAAGGAGGGGGCGCTCGCCCCGTTCGGCGGGGCAAAGGGATACGGGCTGGGCCTCGCGATCGAGCTCATGGTGGCCTCGCTGACCGGCACCGCACTCGGGACGGGAATCACCGGCACGCTCGACTCGGTGCACCCCGCGACCAAGGGCGACCTCTTCGTGCTGCTGCGACCGGCTGTAGTTCCCGGCCACCTCACTGACTACCTCACCGCGATCCGCGACAGCGGACCCGACCGCGCCGTCCTCGTCCCAGGCGACCGGGCCCGCGAGCGCCGTTCGCGCGCACTCGCCAACGGCGTCGAACTGCCGGCTGCACTCGTGGCCGAGCTGCGCGCGCTCGACCATGCATGACGGACACACCCCCCAACGGAAGGAAACCAATGTCCCCAAGTAGCTCGGCCGGCATTGCTCCCACGTCCTCCTTCGGGCTGCTCCGCCAACCCCGCGAGGTGCTCTACGGAGCCGGCCAGCGGGCCGCCCTGGCTCCCATGGTCCTCGCTTTGGGCAACCAGGTGGTGCTCGTGACCGATGAGCGCATGGCCGGCGACCCGTTCTTCAACGACGTCGTCGTCGCCTTGCGGCGCAGCGGTGCCAGGGTCACCGTGTTCGACCAGGTCACGCCGGATCTGCCGATCGGTGACGTCGACGCCGCAGTGGCCCACGTCCGTGGCTCGGAAGCCTTCGACCCCGAGGTCGTGGTGGGGATCGGCGGTGGGAGCTGCATCGACCTCGCCAAGGTGCTGGCCCTGGTGCTTCGGCACGGCGGCTCGCCGCGGGACTACTACGGCGAGTTCGCCGTACCGGGTCCCACGATCCCCGTCGTCGCGGTCCCGACCACCGCCGGCACCGGGTCCGAGGTCACTCCCGTCGCGGTGCTAAGCGACCCGGAGGCGGTGATGAAGGTCGGCATCTCATCGCCACACCTGATTCCGCACACCGCCGTCATCGACCCGGTGCTGACAGGCAGTTGCCCCAGCGGCCTCTCCGCGGCCTCGGGCGCCGATGCCCTCAGCCACCTCGTGGAATCGTTCACCGCGATCCGGCACGAGCCCACCTCCGAGCTGTACCGGGAGCGTGTTTTCGTCGGCAAAGGCGCCCTGACCGATGCCTACGCCCGTTACGGACTCGAGCTCGTCGGCCGCAGTCTGCAGACCTGCGTGCACACCGGCGGCGAGGGCCCGCACCGCGACGACATGGCCATGGCGGCGCTGTGTGGCGGGTTCGCGCTCGGCACAGCCGGCACTGCCGTCGCGCACGCCTTCCAGTACCCCATCGGCGCCCTCACCCACACCGCGCACGGAGTCGGGGTCGGCTGTCTGTTGCCGTACGCCATGGCTTTCAACGCCGAGGCGCGCCCGGAGGAGACCTCCGAAATCGGCCGCTTGCTCGGTGCCGGGGAGAACGTGACCCCTCAGGGCGCCGTACGGGCCGTCGCCGACCTGCTCTCCGACATCGGGATCCCTGCCACCCTCGCCGACCTCGGTGTCACCCAGGACCAACTCGACGAGATCGCTGAGAACGGTCTGAGAGCTCGTCGGCTGGTGCAGAACAACCCGGTGCCCCTCGGCGCCGTGGAGGCGCGCGAACTGGTCGAACTTGCCTTCACCGGAAAGCTTCCCTGACCCTTTGCCGTCGTAGCCGCTACCACCTACCCGAAACGGAGAAGCCCATGACCGAAGTTCTAGTACTCCAGCAACACTTTGACGTTTTCCCTGTTCAGGGACGGTTTGGGTGAGTGTAGTGGGCTGATTGCTGGCCCGTGTTCTCTTTCCCGGGCCGCCCCTCGATCGTGTGCAGCCGCTGCTGATAGTGACAGCGGCGAGCGACGGCTTGGCGCCGTCGGTGCCAGTGAGACCATCTCAGCGTGCGCGTGCTGATCAGGGACGAGCCAACGGCAGTGGGTGAGGGGACAGTTGCCAGGAGCCGCCGAACTTCTGTCACGGTGAGGGGCGCGAGGCAGGAGCCGTTTCTGCTGCCCCTTTTGCCGCGGCGACGGCAGCTATGACGGCCAGGAAGGCATGCGCCAGCATGGCCAGGGTGATGTGCCGCATCCAGCCGGTGTAGCGGCGGACTTCGTACTGGTCGAGGCCGCACTCGTTCTTCGCGGCCTGGAAGGCTTCCTCAATGGCCCAACGCATCCCCGCGACACGGACCAAGTGCTCGACCGTGGTGCCCAGCGGCGCGTAGGCGAGGTAGTAGGCGATCTCCTCGGGCTTGCCGATGCTGCGGAGGGCCAGCGCCCACCGCTGGTGGGTGGGCATCTCGCCGTCGAAGTCCTCGATGGACGTGATATGCAGGGCCGCCCAGTGATAGACGCGCGGGCCCTTCGCGCCTTCCCCGCACGAACGTCGCTCCCATGCTTCGTTGGGGGGCGTCCGAAGTGCGGCACCTGCTGGGACTTGGGGACCGCGAGGACATATCCCAGGCCGGTCTCCTCCAGCATGCGTGCCGAAGCGGATAGAACCGGTGAGCCAGGTCCAAGGCGTCGACCGTCGCTTCCAGCAGCGGCAGGCGCATCCGCACCTGGTGTTCCGAGGACGAACTCGAGACCGACGTGTGTATTGACAGTGCTCGACGGCCAACCATATCGTCGACAAACGACAATACGGTGGCGGTTTTAAGCCACCATAAGGCGCTTTGTCGCCCCTGTTACTCGAGAGGAGAGCCGAGTGCAGATGATCAAGATTCATGAGAAGCGGGTTCTCGGAGCCCGCCGCGAGGGTTCGCTCCCCGCGCCGTCCGCGGCGGTGACGCGATGAGCCAGTCCGTGACTCCACAAGCGAGCACCGGCTCGGCTTCCGACCGGCTCCGGGCCCTGGGTCTGGACCTTCCCGAGCTCCGGGACAACCCGTACTACGTGCACCACCGCAAGGTGGACTCCAGCATCTACATCTCGGGCCAACTGCCGTACAAGGACGGCTGGCTGCTGGGCCAGGGCGTCGTCGGCCGGGACGTCGAGCTGGAGACCGCGCGGGAGCTCGCGCGCCATGCCGCGCTCAACGCGCTCGCCGCCGCTGTGCAGGCGGTGGGCGACCTGGAGCGGGTCCGGATCGTACAGATGCTGGTCTTCGTGGCCAGCACGCCGGACTTCGGTGAGCAGTCGAGCGTCGCCAACGCGGCCAGTGAGCTGCTCATTCAGGTACTGGGCGAGAACGGGCGGCACGCCCGCACCGCGATAGGTGTCGCCGGGCTGCCGGCCAACAGTCCGGTCGAGATCCAGATGGTCTGCACGGCGGTGTAGGCCCGGCCGACGGCGGCGGTGTACGCAAGCGCGCCACATCGCGGACCGCACACGTTCGGCATCCAGAGGGAGCCAGCACCCGCGCCCCTCGATCATTCCAGGCAGAACCACAAGGAGGGGCAGCGTGAACCGGCTGCAACGAGCACTCGACGCTCTGGTCGAGCGGATCGACACTCCCGCGCCGATCGTGCTGGTCGACGTCATGCAGGGCAACATCGACCGCGTGCAGGGCTTCGCCGAC
Organism: Streptomyces griseus subsp. griseus; assembly: GCF_000720255.1. Lineage (GTDB taxonomy): Bacteria > Actinomycetota > Actinomycetes > Streptomycetales > Streptomycetaceae > Streptomyces > Streptomyces griseus_I. The sequence continues at coordinate 8,109 of NZ_JOJE01000067.1, forward strand.
CAGCGCAACCTCAAGGTCAGGCCGCACGTCAAGACGCACAAGTGCGTGGAGATCGGGCGACGCCAGATCGAGGCCGGCGCGGTCGGGATCACCGCGGGCAACGTCGGTGAGGCCGAGGTCTTCGCCGCGGCCGGGTTCGACGACATCTTCCTCGCCTATCCGATCTGGGCCGCGGGAACGAAGGGGCCGCGGATCCGCCGGCTCGCCGAGTCCGCCCGGCTGCGGGTCGGTGCCGACAATGTCGCGTCGATCGAGGCCCTCGCCGACGCGATGGGAGACGAACCGGAACGGCTGCAGGTCGTGATCGAGATCGACTGTGGCGCCCGTCGTTCGGGGGCGCCGCCCGAGGCTGCGGGCGACCTCGCGCTCGCCGCCCGCAAGCGGGGCCTGGTACCGGTGGGTGTCTTCACCTATCCGGGTCACGGCGGTGCCGACGGGGACGCTCGCGGGCGCGCCGCGCAGGACCAGGAGGCCGCCCTCATCACCGCCGTACGCAGCCTCGCCGGCGTCGGGGTCACCGCTGAGGTGGTCAGCGCCGGTTCCACTCCGACCCTCGAGTTCGCAACGAGCGGCGTGATCACCGAGATCCGTCCCGGCGAGTACGTCTTCGGAGATCTGAACAACGCCCGGCTGGGCGCGTGCACGGAGGACCAGATCGCGCTGTTCGTCGCCGGCACCGTGGTCAGCGACCAGGTCCCCGGCCAGGTCATCGTCGATGTGGGCAACAAGGTCCTCAGCAAGGAAGGAAACCCCGAGATCGGCTACGGCGGCATCGCCGGCACGAAGGCGGTCCTGTCCAAGGTCAACGAGTACCACGGGTTCCTTCCGCTGCCGGACGGCGACTTCCGTCCCGGCGTCGGCACCGTCGTCCCCGTGGTGCCGAACCACGTGTGCCCGGTCGTCCTCGGCTTCGAGGAACTGATCGTCACCGACAGCACGGGCACGTCGCTGGAGCGGTGGCCGGTCGACGCCCGCGGATTCCTCAACTGACCGGCGCCGGCGAACGGGACCCTCGTACCCGAACCCGCGACCCCACCCGCGACCCCACCGACAACCCCGTGAAGGAATGCCCGACATGAGACTCGATAACGTCACGGCCCTGGTGACCGGCGCCAGCAGTGGCATCGGGGAAGCCGTGAGTTCCCACTTCCGCCGCGAGGGCGCGCGACTGCTGCTCACCGGCCGCAGGGCGCGACTCGACAGCGCCGAGCCCGACGACCTGTACGTTCCCGGGGACCTCAACGACGAGACGTTCGTCAAGCACCTGGCCAAGCAGGCCTCGGAGTCCTTCGGCGCCGTCGACGTCGTCGTCCTCAACCACGGCCTGCAGGCCGACGGTCCGCTCACCGAGATGGCCTGCGACGACGCGCGGAACGTGCTCGAGAGCAACCTGCTCAGCGCGTTCCTGGTGATGAAGCACTTCGCCCCGCTGATGCCCGAGACCGGCGGCTCGTTCGTCTGCGTCAGCTCACGGCTGGGCATGGTCGGCATGGCCGGGCAGGTCCTGTACTCCGCCGCCAAGGGAGGCCTCATCATGCTCGCCAAGGGCGCGGCGATCGAATGGGCCCCGCGCAACATCCGTGTCAACGTCGTCGCTCCGGGCCTGACCGCCACCCCGATCATCGAAGCGGCGTTCCAGCGCAGGCCCGACCCCGAGGGCTACCGCCGCCAGCGCGAGAGCACGATCCCGCTCCAACGCCTCGCCACCACTGAAGAGATCGCCGACGCGGTGCTCTTCTTCGCATCGTCGGAGTCGTCGTACGTGACCGGATCGGTCCTGACCGTCGACGGCGGATACACCGCCGGCTGAACACCCTGCTGGGGATCACCACGAGCAATGGGCTGAACGGCCTGCACCGCTCTCGCCTTCTGCCTTGGGCGACCGCCGATCGCGGCATGAACTGTCGAACACGCGCCGAGCACGTGCCTCATGCCGCCGTGCTCGAACAGGGCCACCCACGGTGCGCCCATGCCGACAACCCCGCCGATTTCTCTAGCTCCCAAGGAAAGACATGTCGCTCCTGAAGGCCATCGACACCAATCCCTCCTTCGCGCCGCGAGAGTCCGGCCCGCTCCCGGAACGCCTGATCTCCGGCGATCCCGCCTTCAAGACCTGGGCCCAGGACGTCGCCCGTGGGGAGTCCATCCATACGGGCGTCTGGGAAGCGACGCCCGGCGAGATGCGCTCGATCAAGGGCGACACCTTCGAGTTCTGCCACATCCTCTCCGGCATCGTCGAACTCACACCCGAAGGTGGCGAACCGGTGATCTACAAGGCTGGCGACAGCTTCGTCATGAAGCCGGGCTACGTCGGCGTCTGGAAGACCATCGAAACCGTGCGCAAGATCTACGTGACCGTGATGTGACGCCGATGCCGCCCGACCCGATCGTCCTCAGGATCTCTCGTCAAACACCTGCTGAGCAACGTCGCTGGGGCCGATGGATCGCTCGGCACGTCCCTCAGTCGCAGGCCCGGCTCTGCCTCATCCCTCACGAGCGCCCTCATACTGCGGCTTTGGTGAGGACCACCGCCACCTGCTGGTCACCGCCTGCGACGGCTCCAGCTTCGTCCACCGCCAAAGCTGGACCGCCTCCGGGACCCCCTGAGATGCCCGAAAGCCCCCTCTGACGTGTTCCCGGTCGCCCCAGCAGTTCGAAACAGCCACCCATCCGGGATCTGAGCGGCTCCCAGCACGCTTTTCCCTTTGAGTAAGGAGCAGAACCATGCGAGTCAGCAGACACTTGAGCGTTCCGATCGTCACGACGGCCCTGGCCCTCGCGCTCGCCGCGTGCGGGGCGGGCGGCACCGCGGAGAACACCGGGGCGAAGAGCACGAAGCAGGGCGGGGGTTCGGGTTCGTCGGCCGAGCACACCGACGACATCTCGGTCGGGGTGAAGCCGGATGCGAAGGCGGTGAAGCTGCTGCCCGCGGCGGTGAAGGCCAGGGGCACGATCTCGGTGGCCATGGACCTGAGCAGCCCGCCCACCTCGTTCATGGCGTCGGACAACAAGACCGCGATCGGGTTCAACCCGGACTTCTCCCGGCTGATCGCGGCCAAGCTCGGCCTGAAGCTGCAGATCAACAACATCAAGTTCGACACCATCATCACCGGCCTGCAGGCCGACCGGTACGACTTCACCGCCTCCACCATGGGCGCCACCAAGGACCGGCTGAAGGTGCTCGACATGGTCGACTACTTCACGGCCGGGACGGGGGTGTCCGTCCCCTACGGCAACCCGCAGAAGCTGGGCACCCACTCGCTGTGCGGGCGCCGCGTCGCCGTCCAGACCGGCAGCACCGCGGAGCTGCAGTGGCTGCCCCTGCGGTCCAAGGAGGACTGTACGAGCAAGGGCAAGCCGGCCATCAAGCCGGTGGTCCTGGCCAGCGTGAACGATGCTCTGACCCAGCTGGTGTCCAAGCGGGTCGACGCGGTGATGTACGACTTCACCGGCCTTCAGTGGGCGGCCACGCAGCAGCCGAAGACGTTCCAGGTTTTGAAGCCCATGGTGGCCACCAAGACCGTGACGGTCGCGCTGAAGAAGGACTCGCCGCTGACCCCCGCGGTGCAGGCGGCCATCCAGTCCATCATCGACGACCCCAAGTACACCGAGGCGCTGGGGCGTTGGGGCTTCCAGGGTCTCGGGATCAAGACCGCGGCCATGGCCGTCCCGCAGGACTGAGAAGCCGATGGACGTGATCGACACGACGATGACCAGGAGCCGACCGGTGCCACTCCTGCTGCCCGAAGACAAGAAGCGGATCACGCCGAAGCGTCCGCGCGACTACGTCGCCTGGGCCGTCGCCATCGCGATCGTCGCCGGTCTGGTGTGGACCGCGGTGACCAACGAGAACTACCACTGGCCGGTGGTGTTCAGCTACTTCACCACCGAGACCATCCTCGAGGGCCTGCTGGTCACGCTGTTCCTGACCGCGGCCAGCATGACGTTGGGCACGCTGCTGGGGCTGGTGCTGGCGGTGATGCGCATGTCGCCCCAGCGGCCCGTCTCCGGGCTGGCCCAGCTGTACATCGCCTTCTTCCGCGGCACCCCGGTGCTGGTGCAGCTGATCTTCTGGTTCAACATCGCGGCCCTGTACCCGCACCTGTCCATCGGCATCCCGTTCACCGGCGTGTCCACGCCGGTGGACGTGAACGCGATCATGACACCGATGACCGCCGCCGTCGTAGGGCTCACGCTCAACCAGGCCGCGTACATGTCGGAGATCATCCGGGGCGGGTTCGCCTCGGTCAGCCGCGGACAGCACGAGGCCGCGGAGTCGCTGGGCATGTCGGGGTTCACCAAGCTCCGCCATGTGATCATCCCGCAGACCATGCCGGCGGTCATCCCGGCCACCGGCAACCAGGTGATCGGCATGCTCAAGGAGACCTCGCTGGTGAGCGTGCTCGGCGTCGCCGACCTGCTGCAGAGCGCCCAGGCCATCTACGCCCGCAACTACCAGACGATCCCGCTGCTGATCGTGGCAAGCCTCTGGTACCTGATCATGACCCTGGTGCTGAGCGTGCCGCAGTCCATGATCGAGCGCCGTTTCTCCCGCTCCACCCGGACGCGGCTCACCCCGGCCGCCACCTCGGCCGGCCCCGGCACCGGGCCCGGGGCCGGGGCCGGACAGGCCGTTCCCACCACGAGGGAGTCCCTGCTGTGAACGCCGACGGAACGATCGTCGCACGCAAACTGTGCAAGAGCTTCGGACGCCACCAGGTCCTGCGCGACATCGACCTGACCGTCAAGGCGGGGGAGATCTCCTGCATCATCGGCCCCAGCGGATCAGGCAAATCAACCCTGCTGCGCTGCGTCAACGGACTGGAGACCGTCGACCGCGGCGTCCTCAAAGTCAACGGCGAGGACTTCGGCTACGTCGAGAAGGACGACGCCTACCACGCCGTGCGCCCCAAGCGGCTCGCCGAACAGCGCGCCCGCATCGGCATGGTCTTCCAGCAGTTCAACCTCTTCCCCAACATGACCGCCGAAAGCAACGTCATGTCCGGACCGGTCCTGGTCCACAAGAAGGACCGCGCCGCCAGCCGGGAACGGGCACAGGAACTGCTGGCCAGGGTCGGCCTCGAGGGCTGCGGTCACAAGTATCCCGCCCAGCTCTCCGGCGGCCAGCAGCAGCGCGTGGCCATCGCCCGCGCGCTCGCGATGGACCCCACCATCATGCTGTTCGACGAACCCACCAGCGCCCTCGACCCCGAGCGGGTCGGTGAAGTCCTCTCCGTCATGCGCGACCTCGCCGGCAACGGCATGACCATGCTCCTGGTCACCCACGAGATGGGCTTCGCCCGCGAAGTCGCCGACGAGATCCTCTTCATGGACGAGGGCATCGCCGTCGAACGCGGCGACGCCCGCGAAGTCCTGGCCAACCCGCGTGAGAAACGCACAAAGGCCTTCCTCGAAAGAGTGCTGTAGGAACGGCACAGACATGCGATAGCGGTTTCGGCAGCGTGGCTGGCCGTGCTGTCGCCAAGTGCCCTGGGCACCGCCTTGGGCACCGTGATGATCATCCTTGTGACCTCGGCGATCACTCGAAGCTCGGCGAAGCCCCGTTTCGCTCCGTGGTCCACGTCCTGGTCGATGCTGGGCAACCCGGCCATCGTCCTGGGGGACACCGTGCCGGCCTCGCGCGATCAGGGTGCGCCAGCGCTCATGCTCCCGTGACACACCATCCAGCGATCACCAAATCCGAAAGGGCCATGTGCATGACTGACATGCTTACCGCTCCCTCGTGGGAGTCGGCAGTCCTGGAATCCGTCCCCCGTGGTTTCCTGGCCCACGACTGGCAACCCGCCACCGGTGAGCGCACCTTCGAGGTGCGCAACCCCGCAACCGAAGAAGTCATCGCCACCGTGGCCGACTGCGGCCCACAGGACGCGTTGAAGGCCCTGGACGCGGCGGCCGCGGTCGCCGACCTATGGGCTCTCACCAGCCCGCGGGACCGGGCGATCGTCCTGCACCGGCTCACCGCCTCCCTGCTCGAACACCGTGAGCGTCTGGCCCGGATCATCATGCTGGAGATCGGCAAGACGATCACGGAAGCCCGGGGCGAGGTCGACTACGCCGCAGCCTATTTCCGCTGGTACGCCGAGGAGGCGGTCCGCCCGCACGGCCGAAGCACACCCGCCCCGGACGGCAGGAGTCACATCGTCACCGTCGCCGAACCGGTCGGGCCCTGCCTGCTCATCACCCCGTGGAACGTGCCGCTGGCCATGGCCGCTCGCAAGGTCGCCGCCGCTCTCGCCGCGGGCTGCACCGCCCTGCTCAAGCCGGCCGCGCTCACCCCGCTGTCCTCCCTGGTCCTGGGCGAGTTGGCGCGCGAGGCGGGTGCGCCCGCGGGTGTCCTGACCGTGATCACCAGCAGCGACGCGGCTGCGGTGACCTCGGTGCTGCTGGCCGATCCCCGGTTGCGCAAGCTGTCGTTCACCGGGTCCACCCCGGTCGGCAGGCTGCTGCTTCAGCAGAGCGGTGCCCGGGTGCTGCGCACCTCGATGGAATTGGGCGGCAACGCCCCGTTCCTGGTCTTCGACGACGCCGACCTCGACCTCGCGGTCCGCGAAGCGATGATCGCGAAGATGCGGCTGGGCGGCCAGTCCTGTGTCGGCGCCAACCGATTCCTCGTCCAGGAAGGAATCGCCGACGCGTTCGCCGCCGCGCTGGGCCAACGGATGGCCGCTGTCCGGGTGGGCCCCCCGGACCGGGAGGACACCGAGCTCGGCCCGCTGGCCGACCACCGTGCGGTGGCCAAGGTCCGCCACCTCGTCGAGGACGCCGTGGCCCGTGGTGCCGTCGTCATCGCCGAGGCGGACATCCCCGACGGGCCGGGCCACTACGCAGCCCCGACCGTGCTGGACCGCGTCCCCGCCGACGCCGCGATCATGCACGAGGAAGTCTTCGGCCCCGTCGCCGCCATCCACCGGTTCTCCACCGAGGCCGAGGCCATCGCGGTGGCCAACAACACCGAGCACGGCCTCGCGTCGTACCTGATGACGTCCCACATCGACCGCGCCCGCCGGGTCGCCGCCCGTCTGCAGGCCGGAATGGTCGGCATCAACCGCGGCCTGGTCTCCGAGGTGGCGGCGCCCTTCGGCGGGGTCAAGCAGTCCGGCCTGGGCCGCGAGGGCGGACCCGAAGGCCTCCACGAGTACCAGCAGCTCAAGTACCTGTCCCTGCCGGGCTTTCACACCTGAGCAAGCCGTCACGAGCGCAGGGCTCGCCCGTGTCCTGGCCGTGGCAGTGTAAGAAGGCTGGACACACGAGTTGCGCTGCCGCCTCTGATCCCGGGCCGGGCACATCCGTCATCTCCACCGACTTCGCGAGGGAGACGGTCGACCGTGGACACCACCGACGAGAAGATCATCGCCGAGCTGACCCGCAACGCCCGCATCTCGCACTCCGAACTGGCCGGCAAGGTGCTGCTGTCCCGCAATGCGGTGCGCCAGCGCATCGAACGGCTGGAGCGCCGGGGCCACATCGCCGGCTACACCATCGTCCGCGCCGGCGACGACACCGGCAATGTGGTCTCGGCGCTCGTACTCGTCGACCGCCAGGACCGCATGCGCGGCGGCGACGTCCTGGCCGCACTCAAACGCATCCGGCGAGGTCGTCATCTGCGAGATCCTCAGCGGCGACTTCGACATCATGGTGCGCCTGGAAGCGGCCTCGCTGGAACGCGTACGGAGCATCTGGGAGGACATCGCCCAGATGCCCGGCGTACGGGACACGGTCACCGCGCTCACCCTCTCCAGCGTCGTCAACCGATCGCGAGGAGAGGGGAGTTCTACGGCACCGGGGTGAGCAGCGCCACGGCCTGTTCCCTGTCCGGCGGCTCGCGCTGGACCACGAGGTCCACCACGTCCGCCCCGGTGGTCGGGGCCGCCCCTGGCGCGGTTCAAGCGGCCGCCACATGGCCGACGTTGGGGTCAGGGCGGTCACCGTGCCCACCGACCGGACGGCTTGGCGGGCCAGAGGCACGGTACAAGAGCCGCGCCGGAAGGAGGCCTCGGTGTCCAGGCAGGGCGCGCCCCTCCAAGTCGCCACCGAACCCCTCACGCTCGAACCGAGCTTGCGGCCCGGCGGCACGAAAGGAAAGTCCTATGTCAGCTGCCAGGAAGCGCGTAGCCGTCGTCGGCGTGGGAACGATGGGCACCCAGGCCGCCTGGCGGCTGGCGGCCCGGGGCGCCGAGGTCGTCGGCTACGACCGGTTCGCCCCCGGCCACGACCGCAGCGCCGCAGGCGGCGAGACCCGCGTCTTTCGCAGTGCACATTTCGAGGACACCCGGTACGTACCGCTGCTCCGGCACGCCGACGCCCTCTGAGGGCAGCTGCAGCAGGAGACCGGCCGTGAGCTGCGCCGACTCACCGGATGTCTGCTCATGGGGTCCACCCAGGAACAGCAGATGTCCACGGTCCTGGAGTCCATCGCGGAACATGGCCTCGACCACGAGGTACTCGAGACCGAGGCCATGGCGAAACGATTCCCGCAGTACCGGCTCGAAGACGGTGACGCCGTCGTGCTCGACCGACGCGCCGGCTTCATACGCCCCGAACTGACCATCCAGACCGCCGCCCGCCGCGCCGAGCAACTGGGCGCCGTCATCCACCGCTACACCACGGTCCGCGAGATCGTCCCCCTCGCGAACGGCGTCGAGATCCGCACCGACGCCGGCAGCGACCGCTTCGACACCGCCGTCGTCACCCCCGGCCCCTGGGTCAACGACCTCCTGCCCGAACTGCCTTGGGAGGTGGACGTCCGCCGCCTGATCAGCGCCTGGTTCGTGTCCACCACCGGCGTCTGGTTCGGCGAGGAGCGCCCCGCCTTCATCCGCACCTCACCCACCCAGTGCTATGGCCTGCCCTCCCCGGACGGCATTTCCGTCAAGCTCGGCCTCTCCCAGGCCCTGCACAAGCTTGCGGGCGACCCGAACCAGCTGGACCGCACGGTGCAGCCGGAGGAACTGGAGGTCTACCGCGATCTGATCGGCCGCTACCTGCCCGACCTGCACCCCGAGCCGATCCGCCTGTCGGTCTACATGGAGGGCTATACCAAGAGCAGCCGCCCACTGGTCGGCCCGCTGCCGGGGACCGGCAACGAGAACGTGATCCTGCTCGCCGGCTTCTCCGGCTACGGCTTCAAACTCTCCCCAGCGTATGGAGACATCGCTGCAGACCTGGCGCTGAACGGCAGCTCGGCTCAGCCCATCGACTTCATCTCGACCGCCGACCGCACCGCGGCCTGAGTGCGGCTGGCGGCACGGGGCGCTGAAGTCGTCGCCTACGACCGCTTCGCCCTCGGCCATGACCCGCACTGCCGCAGGCGGTGAGACTCGGTCTTCCGCAGCGGGCAGAACCACGACGGCTGCAAGGTGCCGCTCGTTCGGCACGCTTCCTCGCGGGACGGTTCGGTCTTCGGCGTGTGCCGGGATCCGCTTGTGCCGCCGGTGGTGGGGGTGTCAATCGTCGCCCCTCGACCTTCTCGACGAGGACAAGCTGCTGCCCCGAGTGACCGAACTGGAGCAACTGCTCGCCCGCGAACTGCACGACCTCACCGCGAGGACAGCGGTGGTGGAGACGCGTGTAGCTGGTTTCCTGGGCGGCCTCACGCTCACGGACGACATCAGCGCCGAAGCGGTCACCGACGAACTGGTCGAGCACGGGTTCGTCACCCGACCGCTGCGCGGCAACACCGTGCAGATCAGCCCGCCCTTCATCACCACCGACGACGCGATCAGGCAGCTCGTGGCCGCCATCGACACCGTCCTCTCCGTACAGGAAGCCAAGTGACCACCATGCGCACCCTCCCCGACGCCGATCCGACCGCCCTCGCCGACTCCGACAAGGTCCTGGCCAACCTCGACCTCGCCGTTCCCGGCGTGAACCGCGCCTTCGACGTTCACGATCCGGCCACCGGCCGGACGATCGCCCACGTCCCCGACCTGGACGTGCGGCAGGCCCTCGATGCCGTGGCCTGCGCCGACGAAGCCGGCCGCTCCTGGGCCGCCACCACCACCCGCCACCGCGCCGACGTCCTGCGTACCCCACGGAGAACCGGTTCACCGGCGAGCGTTTCGAGAAGGCCTTGAACGTCACGCTCAACTCGGTGGTCTTCCGCTCCGCCGACCAGGACCTGACCACCGCCGGCACCTACATCGAGATGACCTCCCGTCTGGCCGAGCCCGTCCTTGTGGGCCTCGCGGTCCTCGCCGTCCGCAACCGCGTCAAACGCTGACTCCCTGCCACCCGACACTGCAGCCATCGCTGCACCCGAACCCGCATGAGCCATCGCACGGAAGATTTCAGTGCCCAGGTCACAGGCTCGCTCACTGAAATCTTCCGTGCTGCCCGACAGGCATGGTGCAGGGGCGGCTGTCATGAGGGTGGTGTGTGTTGGAGCTGTTAGCGGAAGATCTGCTCGATGCCGAAGACGAGTTTGTGGGCTTGGGGCCACCCGGCGTCGATGAAGGCGTCGCAGATCTGTCGTAGGGCGGTGAGGTTGTCCGGGTTACGCAGGAGGCTGCGGTGGTCGGCGAGGATGCGTTCCACGAAGGTGACGCAGGTTCCGACGCCGAGGGTGTCTGCGGTGTAGCCGCTTTGGGCCCCGACCTGGGTGATGATGTCGCGGACGGTGAGGAGCGTCTCCTGCGGGCGCCGGTCGATCATGCGCTCACACAGTCTGACGAGGTGGTGGGCGGTGCGCGCGATTGGGGTCGCCGAGAGCAGCTTGATCAGTGGCTGTGCCTCGTCGAGGAGTGTGTGCTGTTGGGGACGCCGCCGCCTGCGTAGTAGAGCTGTGACGCGATGTGGTCGAGGAGTTGGGCGGTGTTCTTGAATTGCTCGCGCTCGGCATCGGTCAGGGCCTGATACTGGAGCAGAGCATGACGCGTTCGGTCCAGGGCTGGTTCGGCGAGCTGCTGCATCAGCCTGAGCGCGCGCCGTCGGACAGCGTCGTTGTCGTGGGTGAGCGCTCCGGACACGCGCAGTTCGTGCAGACAAGCGGACTAGGTACCGCCGTCCGGCCAGCGAGTGATCATCCTGGTGAGGGCGGTGTCCGTTCCGGGCGTCGTGTGGTGGACCCACAGGAGCCCGGCGGCGATGGCGCAAGCGGAAGCGGCGGTGTCGCGACCTGAGCGGGAGGCCGCGCGCCCCATGACTGTGGCGAGGATCGAAGCGCCGCGCTGTGCGTCGTTCATACGGAAGCAGGCCGTGGTGACCGTGGCAGCGAGCACAGCGTCGTCGATGTCGTGCTCCGCGAGGTGCTCGAGGATTACCCACGCCGTTCCGGTGTCGCTGACGGCCACGGAAGGGGCGATCAATGCCACGGTGTGCCGGATGGCCCCCACGGGATCTGCTGTCAGAGCGAGCATCGCGTGGGTCACCTCCGGGTTGTACTGCGCTGGAATGCTAGCCAGTTGACCAAGACCACGGGCCGCTTCGGTTCGCGGGCCCTGGGGAATCGCCAGGTTGCACGTAACGTTTTCCGGAGTGGGTTCGGGTCGAGGGCTCCTTGATGCTGAGAGGAGGAGGGTGCGCGCGTGGTTCAGGATTGCCGACGGAGTTTGCGCGCTACGGGTCCAGATCTCAGCAGCATCAGCGAGGGCGTCCTCCGCCTGCGTGCGCAGATCCGCGGACTGTGTTTGCGGCAGGGCCGCTTCTAGCTTGGTCGCCGTTTGCTCGGAAGTTGCGATGTCGTCTGAAGAGGCGGTGCCGTTGACATAGGTACTTGCGAAACTGCTGAGGGCCGCAGTCAGCTGGCGCAGCTCGGCGTCCGCCGGGTCTTCCTCCGCGGTTTCGGCACACTCCTCACCACCCCAGGCCATATGGTCAGCGTCAAACGCCGGATCCGGTGCAGCCATGTCTGCTGTCAGAAGCCGTTGTCTTTCCGGAAGTGCGGGTGTGTTTCCGCTGGTCAGGTGTAGGGGTGGTGTTTCGGCGGGAGGGACGGGTTGTTGTGTCGTCTCTTCGGTGGAGGTGCTGGAATGCCGTCGGTGATGGGGCTGCTGGAGGAGCGTGAACGCGTCGCTCGGCAGCGGGTGGACGCTCTCCAGGCCGAGTTGCGGGAGGCGGAGGCGGTGTGGGAGCGGTTCGTGATGGCCCGTGAGACGGTGGGTGAGGTTCTGGCGGAGTCTCGCAGAGGCGAGGACGTGGCGCCGGTAGCGGTGGCGGGCGAACGGCCGGTGCAGGTCACGGCGGCGGTGCCCCGCTCAGTAGTGCCCCACTGGGAGGAAGGGCTCGCCCCGGCGGTTCTGGCGCCGGACTACCAGCGGCTCATGGATGTGCCGGCCGGTGGGAGCGGGATGCGCGGGGAGGCGATGGACTGTCGGCAACTTGCGGCGGCCTCGGGCTGGAGCCGGTCCCGGCGAAGGTGGAAGGGGTGCGGTCGAAAGCCAAGCGGCTGGGAGCGCGGGGCTGGCTGGCGGAGGAACGTCCGGGGCTGTTCAGCGTGACCGTCGGGCGGGGCGGCGGCTCATGACCGTGCTCATCGCCCACTTGATCACTGCCTCCGAGGTGTCGGTGCGTGTCTCGTAGTCGCGGGCCAGGCGGCGTGAGTGCATCAGCCACGCGAACGTGCGCTCCACCAGCCGCCTCTTCGGCAGCACGGTGAAACCGCTGGTGTCGTCGCTGCGTCTGACCACGGTCAGCGCGATCCGCCAGGCGTCGCGGGTGAGGTCGACCAGGCGCCCGGTGTAGCCGCCGTCGGCCCACACTCGCGTGACGCGCCAGTGCCGTTCACGTAGCCGGGCCAGGAGTGTCTGCCCTGCGTCACGGTCGGTGACCGAGGCCGCGGTCACCATCACGGCCGGCAACAGTCCCAGGGTGTCCACCACGATGTGCCGCTTGCGGCCGTTGGCCTTCTTCCCGCCGTCGAAGCCCCTGGTCGCGGCCGGCACCAACGCGGCTGCCTTCACCGACTGCGCATCGATGACCCCTGCGGTCGGCTCCGGATCACGGCCTGCATCCTCGCGGACCCGGTCGCGGAGGCGGTCGTGGAACTCGGCGGCAAGGCCCTTGTCCCGCCAGCGCCGGAAGAAGGCGTAGACGCGGTCCCACGCGGGGAAGTCCGCGGGCATTGCACGCCAGGTGATGCCGCCCGTGACCAGATAGCGCACCGCGTCGACCATCTGCCGGTGGCAATAGCTCTCCGGTTGCCCGCCGCGGCCCTCGAGCCAGCCGGGAACCGGCATCGCGTCACGTACGACGGCCCACTCCGCGTCGCTCATGTCCGACGGATACTTGGGTCGCCTGTACGGCCGGTCCGTGGCGTTCCCGAACCGGTGAGCGAGACAATCACACGACGGAGACGCCGAGTTGGGCGCCATCGGCGTCGGCACGGAAGACTGCAGCACCAGGGGCCTTCTGTTGCTCGGTTGGATTCGACACCCTCGAGCTGTGCGGGAGGCCCCGCTTTCATGCCCGGCCGGCCATGAGATCACCCGACCGAGTCGACGACCTCGAACTCACGCCCACCAAGATCGATAGAGCAACAGCTTCTCAGCTTGTTCTTTATGGTCTGACCTGGTCACGTTCGGCGATGCTCTCGGGTCGCTTGACCGTTTTACCCACGTCGTAGCGGTTGGCGGGCCGTCGGTTTTTCGAGCCGAGCGGCCGCCCCGGGCCCGGTCGTGTGGGTTTGGGTGCACGGGCGGGGCAGGTGAGGTGTGGGCGGAGGTTCCGGAACCCG
>NZ_JOJE01000068.1 GCF_000720255.1 Streptomyces griseus subsp. griseus
ACGCACCACAGCAATCTCGTCCGGAGTCACACACCCTCAACGCCGCACCCGTCCCGAAGGACACGCGCCACCACAACCGACCTGACCAAGCCCTACTAGACACGCGAGCACCGGCCCCGGTTGCCCTGAAGGCTCCGATCTGTCTGTGATGGGGTCAGTGCACGTACGGGCCGCCGGTCGGCTGCGGGGTGCCGCGCGGTACGAGGCCCAGGGCTACGACTGCGGCGGCGGCGGCCGCCACGGCGCACAGGGTGAACGCGTCGGCGAAGCCGTCCACCGCGCCCCGCTCGAAGCCGGCGGCCGCGACCGTGGAGACGACCGCGACTCCGACCGAGCCGCCCACCTCGTGAAAGGTGTTGACGACTCCGGAGGCGAGCCCGGCCTCCCGGTGCTCGACCATGGCCAGGGCGGTGGTCGTGGCGGTGACGAAGACCGCGCCGATGCCGAGGGAGGCGGTCACGAAGCCCGGCAGCAGCCAGGCGTACACGCTGCCGTTCTCCGTCAGCCGGGTCAGCGGGACGGTGCCGGCGGCCGCGACGGCCATGCCGGCGACGGCCGTGGGGCGGCTGCCGATCCGGCCGACGAGCCGGGAGCCGAGGTGCGCCCCGGCACCGGTGGCGACGGCGACCGGCAGGAAGAACATCCCGGTCCGCAGGGGGCTGAAGCCGCGGATGTACTGGAGGTAGGCGGACCCGAGGAAGAAGAAGGCGATCAGCAGGGCCGTGGCGATCAGCATCAGGAAGGCTCCGGCGAGCACCGGCCGCCGGGTGAACATCCGCACGTTGATGTAGAACACCCACGGCCAGCCGGGTCCGTCGGTCAGGGCGCCGCCGAGGAGTACGCCGGCCGCGGAGCCGGTGCCGCCGATCGCCGCCCAGACGCCGAGCGCCTTGGTGCGTTCGGGGCCGTGGAAGGTCGTGGTGACGAGGGACAGCGCGGCCGGGGACAGCAGGGCCGCGCCGACGCCCTGGCCGATCCGGCCGCCGAGCAGCGTCGGGGCGTTCTCGGCCAGTCCGCTGACCAGTGAGGCGGCGGTGAAGAGCGCGAGTCCGGCGAGCAGGGTCCGGCGGGCGCCGAGGGCGTCGGCGAGGCGGCCGCCGAGCAGCATCAGCCCGCCGAAGCAGAGGGTGTAGGCGGTGACCACCCAGGTCAGCGACTCCCGGCCGAGGTGGAGGTCGGACGCCATGTCGGGCAGGGCGACGTTCACGACGGTGACGTCGAGGATCAGCATGAACTGGGCGAGACAGACCAGCGCGAGGGCCGTCCAGCGGCGCGCGTCGGAGGGTGGGTGGTGGTGTTCGGCCGTGTGGGGCGCACCGGCCGTGGAGTGAGTCATAACTGAACCATACTGTTCAGTTCATATGAACTCAACAGTACAGTTCAGGTGGATGCTAGGGTCGTGGTCATGAGCGTGGACAGCGTCAAACCGCCCCCGAGCGGCCCCCGCGCGGAGCTCAAGCGGCTGGCCATCGTGCGGGCCGCCCGCGAGCTGTTCCTGCGTGAGGGCTTCGGCGTGGGAATGGACACCATCGCCGCCGGGGCGGGCGTGTCGAAGGTGACCGTCTACAACCACTTCGGCAGCAAGGAAGCCCTGTTCACCGCGGTCATCACCGACGCACTCGACGAGCCGCTGGCCGGTGAGTCGTCGGCCGCGCTGGAAGGTCTGGCCGAGGCCGAGGACCTACGGGCCGCCCTCGTCGAGGCGGCCCGCGCCTGGGTGGCCGCCGTCCGCGCCAACCACGAGGTCACGGCCCTGCGCAACCTCGTCGCCGCCGAGCTCCACCGCTTCCCCGAGCTGGGTGAGGCGTGGCGGCACCGCGGCCCCGAAAACCACCACCCCGCGGTCGCGGGCGCCCTGCGCGCCCTCGCCGAGCAGGGCCGGCTGGAGATCCCCGACCTGGAGGTCGCGATCATCCAGTTCTACGGCCTCCTGGTCTTCCCGCACATGGTCTTCGGCTCCTACGGCACCCACCTCGACGACGGCCTGACGGACCGTCTCGTCACCAGTGGCGCCACCATGTTCCTGGACCACTACGGCGCACAGGGCACCTAGGGGCTCAGTGAGCGTGCCCACCCGCGGTGGCGCCCGCGTGCACCGTGAAGGCGGCCGTGCGGACCTTCCCCTCGTGCTGGAAGTCCAGGAACAGGCGGTAAGTGCCGGGGCTCGGCGCGGTGGCCGTGAAGGAGACCTCGGGGCCGGGTCGGGTGCTGCCGTCGCCGGGCTCGCCGTTGGGGTGGACGTGCAGGTAGGCGAGGTCACCGGCGCGCAGGGCGACCAGGTGGCCGTAGGCGCCCAGGTACGGCTGGAGGTCGCGGACCGGCTTGCCGTCCTTCGTCACGGTCAGCGTCAGTTCACCGGCCGCGCCCGGGGTCAGGTCGCCGTCCAGTTCGACCTCGTAGCCGTCGACCCTGGCGGTGGCGTCACGCTCGGGCAGCGGGGCGGGCTGGTACGGGCCTGACGCCCCGAGGTCCGCGCCGAGGGTGAGCGCCTCGCCGCCCCGGGGCTTGAAGTCGGCGAAGACGCGGTAGCCGCCGGCCTTGGGCAGCTCCACGGGGGTGGACCAGGTGCCGTCGGCGGCGCGGGCGGGGTGCAGATGACGGTAGACGGTGAGATCACGCGAGGCGACGATCAGGTGCAGCTCCTTGCCGTGTTCGCGCTGGTAGGCGGTGACCTTGCGACCGGTGCCGTCCTGGACGACGGCGAAGCGCAGCTCGGCCTTCCGGCCGGCTTGGAGGCGCGGGGTTTCGAGGTCGAGCGTGTAGCCGTTCCGTGAGATCTCGAGGCCGCCGGGTGTCATCGCCGCGTGCCCATCGGCGCTCTCCTCATGACCTCCGGCGCTCTCCTCATGACCTCCGGCGCTCTCCTCATGACCTCCGGCGCTCTCCTCATGAGCTCCGGCACCCTCGTCGTGCCCGGCGTCCGCATGGCCGGCCGCACTCTCGTGGGCGCCGCCCTTCGGTTCGGGGGAGATCGCGTCGAACGTGCCGCCCACGCCGTAGGCGGTGCCGAACGTCGCGGCGAGAGCGGTGGCGAAGACGGTGATCCGCAGTCCGGTGTTCATGGCCCACTCCTCAGCTTCGGGCCGCTCGTGAACGCGGCCGACGCGCTTCAACATACCCCCTAGGGGTATCAAGTCAAGCAGAGATCACCCCTTGCGATGAATACGGGTGGGGGGTATACATGGAGCCCCGCCAGATACCCCCCATGGGTATAACAGGCCGACCGACCAATTGTGGAGAACCCCATGTCGAACTGCTGCGCCACTGACGGAAGCTGCCACACCACCGCGGAGATCAGGACCACCTACAAGGTCGACGGCGTCGGCAGCGCCCACTGCCAGGGCGTCGTCGCCAGGGCCGTGGGCGGTCTGGACGGGATCACCGCGGTCGACGTCGAGATCGGCACCGGACTGGTCACCGTGACGACCGCCACCGAGCCGGACGAGGCGCTCGACGCCCTGATCGCCGAGACCGTCGACGAGGCCGGCTACGACTTCGCCGGCCGCGCGACCGCCTGACCCACGAGCCGGGAAGGGCCGCACCGGCTTCGCGACCCCTCCCCGCCCCGCCTGTCGCACATCGCGTCCGTGAATTCCGAGGAGCAGACATGACCACCACCACGCCCGGTGCCGCCGAGGTCGAACTGGCCATCGGCGGCATGACCTGCGCCTCGTGCGCCGCCCGCATCGAGAAGAAGCTCAACCGCATGGACGGGGTCGAGGCCACCGTCAACTACGCCACCGAGAAGGCGAAGGTGACCTACCGCGACGACGTCGCCGTCACGGACCTGATCGCCACCGTGGAGGCCACCGGCTACACCGCGCAGGAGCCCGCGCCGGCCCCGACCGAACCGGAAGCCGACGGCGGACCCGCGCGGGACGGGGACGACGAACTGCGGCCCCTGCGCCGGCGGTTGACGGCCGCCGTGACCCTCGCCGTCCCCGTGATCGCGCTGGCCATGGTCCCGGCCCTGCAGTTCGAGTACTGGCAGTGGCTCTCGCTCACCCTGGCGGCGCCCGTGGTGACGTACGCCGCCTGGCCCTTCCACAAGGCCGCCTGGACCAACGCCCGGCACGGCGCCGCCACCATGGACACGCTGATCTCCGTCGGCACGTCGGCGGCGTTCCTGTGGTCCCTCTGGGCGCTGTTCCTCGGCACCGCCGGCACGCCCGGCATGACCCACCCCTTCGAGTTCACCATCGCCCGCACGGACGGCGCCGGGAACATCTACCTGGAGGCGGCCGCCGGTGTGACGGCCTTCATCCTGGCCGGGCGGTACTTCGAGGCGCGTTCCAAGCGGAAGGCGGGGGCGGCACTGAAGGCCCTGCTGGAACTGGGCGCCAAGGACGTCACCGTGCTGCGCGACGGCCGTGCGGAGCGCATCCCGGTCAGCGCGTTGACGGTCGGCGACCGGTTCCTCGTACGGCCGGGCGAGAAGATCGCCACCGACGGCGTGGTCGTCGAAGGGTCGTCCGCCGTCGACGCCTCCATGCTCACCGGCGAGTCGGTGCCGGTGGAGGTCGGTACCGGGGACGCCGTCACCGGGGCCACCCTGAACGCCGGCGGCCGCCTGGTCGTCGAGGCCACCCGGGTCGGCGCCGACACCCAGCTCGCCCGGATGGCCAGGCTGGTGGAGGACGCGCAGAACGGCAAGGCCGCCGCCCAGCGGCTCGCCGACCGGATCTCCGCGGTGTTCGTCCCGGTCGTGATCGCCCTGGCCCTCGGCACCCTCGGCTTCTGGCTCGGCAACGGGGCCGGGCCGGCCGCCGCGTTCACGGCGGCGGTCGCCGTCCTGATCATCGCCTGCCCCTGCGCCCTGGGCCTGGCCACGCCGACCGCCCTCATGGTCGGTACGGGGCGCGGGGCGCAGCTCGGGATCCTCATCAAGGGGCCGGAGGTGCTGGAGACGACACGCAAGGTCGACACCATCGTCCTGGACAAGACCGGCACCGTGACCACCGGCAGGATGACGCTGCTCGCCGTGGACACCGCCGACGGCACCGACGAGACGGAGGTCCTGCGTCTCGCGGGCGCCCTGGAGCACTCCTCCGAGCACCCCGTCGCCCGGGCCGTCGCCTCCGGCGCCGCCGCCCGGGCCGGCTCCCTCCCCACTCCCGAGGACTTCGCGAACCTCGCCGGTCTGGGCGTCCAGGGGATCGTGGAGGGCCACGCGGTCCTCGTCGGGCGGGAGAAGCTGCTGGCCGAGTGGGTCATCTCGCTGCCGGAGGAGTTGCGGCGGGCCAGGCAGGAGGCGGAGGCGGCCGGACGTACCGCGGTCGCGGTCGCGTGGGACGGCGAGGCCCGCGCGGTCCTCGAAGTCGCGGACGCCGTCAAGGAGACCAGCCCGGAGGCGATCGGGCGGCTGCGCGCCCTCGGTCTGACGCCGATGCTGCTCACCGGTGACAACAGGGCGGTCGCCGAAGCGGTCGCCGCCGAGGTGGGCATCGCGCCCGAACACGTCATCGCGGAGGTCCTGCCGCAGGACAAGGTCGACGTGGTCAAGCGCCTGCAGGACGGGGGCCGTTCGGTGGCGATGGTCGGCGACGGCGTGAACGACGCCGCCGCGCTGGCCCAGGCCGACCTGGGTCTGGCGATGGGCACGGGGACGGACGCCGCCATCGAGGCGGGCGACCTGACGCTGGTGCGGGGCGACCTGCGGGTCGCGGCGGACGCGATCCGGCTCTCCCGCAGGACGCTGCGCACCATCCGGTCCAACCTGTTCTGGGCGTTCGCCTACAACGTCGCCGCCCTGCCGCTCGCGGCCGCCGGCCTGCTGAACCCGATGATCGCCGGAGCGGCCATGGCCTTCTCGTCGGTCTTCGTGGTCGGCAACAGCCTGCGCCTGCGCGGCTTCCGGCCGGCCGCCGGCTGACGCGACCACCCGAGAAACTCCCCACGACCCCTGAAAGGCCCCGGCCCGCCGGACTGTGCCGGCGGGCCGGGGCCCCGTCATGTGTCCTTCGCGGACTCGGGTCGGGTCAGTCCTTTCCGTTGAGCCGCCAGATCTGGTTCTTCTTGGTGGTCAGGGTGCTGCCGGTGTCGCATGTCCATTGGTGGACCAGGGCGCCGGGTGCGGTGGAGATGGTGCTGACGTCGACGCACTTGCCGCTGTGCACGGCGACGAGCTGGTAGTCGTGGCTGTTGCCGAGCGCGGTCACCGGCCGGAGCGTGAAGCGCTGGTTGGCGCCGTTGAGGCAGGTCCACTGCTGGACGGCGGCGCCGTCGGCCGTGGAGAGCTGGCTGATGTCCAGGCACTTGCCGCTGTAGTGGTTGACGACGGTGTAGGTGTCGGTCGTGCCTGCGACCGGGTGGAAGTCGAAGATCTGCTCCTGTCCGCTTCCGCAGGTGTTCTGCTGGTACTGGGTGCCGTTGGCGGTGGACTGGCCGGGGTCTTCGAGGCAGAGCCCGCTGTGCTGGGCGACGGCCGTGGAGGAGAAGCCGGTCGAGGCACCGATGTGCAGGCTCGTCGGCGCGAAGGAGATCTGGTCCAGGTGGGGCGCGGAGCTGGACCGCATGGGCTGTCCGATGTCGCTGCCGCCACCGGAGTAGACCACGCCGATGGTGGTGCCGTCCCAGTTGTAGAGCTGTGAGGCGGTGAACTTGACGGTGTTGGCGCCCTTGGTGAGGGTCACGGGGACGGTGTAGTTCTGGAACTGGTTCCAGTGCAGGGTGCTGGCGAAGTTGACGCGGGCGGGGTTGCCACCGTTGACGCTGACGTCGGCGTGCTCGGCGTACAGGTCGGGGTTGTAGTGGTTGGAGGGCAGTTCCTCATTGTTGGCGAAGCGCATGGTCATGGCGTAGGTGCCGGCCGCGGGCGCGTTGACGTTGACGGTCAGGGAGTTGGCCGTGCCGTTGCCGATGCCGGTGACGACGCCGCCGTTGGCCTGGCTGTAGGTGTTGTCGACGGCCGCGGTGCCGGTGAGGGTGCCGTTCTCGGCCTGGTAGGTGACGACGTTGCCGGTGGTGACGGGGTCGGTGGCGCTGAACGGGGTGACGGCCAGGTCGTCCAGGGCGAGGGTGCCGCTGGCGCCGGTCACCTTGACCTTGTTGATGCCGCCGTTGAGGTACACCCGGTTGGTGGAGGTGTACCAGGCGCCGGTCGTCGCGCCGGAGAGGACCTGGTCGTTGACGGTCTTGCCGTTGACGGTGAGGTCGGCTTGGCCGGTGTTGCGGAAGCGGGCGGTCAGGTCGGCGTATCCGTCCCGTGCGGAGTAGACCCAGAACGTGGCGGACTTGCCGGAGGTGAGGTTCACCGCGCCCGCGCCGGACTGGCCCTGCGAGGTGTAGGTGGCGGTGCCGCTGTCGGAAAGGTTCGCCTGCTCGGCCTCGTAGAGCGTGGTGCCCTGGAGGGAGGCGTCCTTGTACTGCAGGTCGATCTTGTCGATGATCGCGTCGCCGACGGTCGCCGCGCCGTTGTCGCCGGTGGTGGCCAGGGTGATGGTGTGGCTGCCGGCGGTGAGGTGCACGGTGGCGTCATCGTGTCCCCACACCACCCACTGGAAGCCCACCGGGATGTCGATCCTGGTGGAGGCGCCGCCGTCGACCCGCGCGTACACGTTCGTCGGGCCCTTGACGTCGGCGTCCTTGGCGTAGCTGTTGCCGAACACCGACAGGTTGTAGTCGCCGGTGGTGGGGACGGAGACGTTGAAGGAGATCACCGCGGTCGAGCCGGTGCGCAGGCCTCCGACGTCCTTGGTGCCGGAGGTGGCGAACTTGCTGACGTTGCCGGTGGTGCCTTCGGTGTTGATGTTGTAGCCGCTGCCGCTGAGCGTGGCGTTCTCGGCCTCGTACGTGCCCGTCCAGGTGCTGTCGGAGGCGGTGGCACTGCCGGTGCCGCCCGGGGAGACGATCACCTGGTACGCGGACATACGGTCGAGGGCGATGGGGACGGTGATGGAGCCGTCGGCGCCCACGGCGACGTCCGCGTCGGAGAGCCGGGTCGGGGTCGCCGCCGCGCCGATGTAGCCGCTGTAGCGGTCCTGGAACACGCTGACGTGCACGGTGCTGCCGAAGACGGCGGGGTCGATGTTCTTGATGACCGTGTCGGAGGCACCGCTGGTGCCGCCGCCGGCGAGGATGACCCGGGCCTGCTTCTTGGCCGTGTCCAGACTCGCCACGCCCTGCAGGGTGTACGCGGCGTTGTCCCCGGTGCTGGTGACCTTGACGGTGTTGCCGCCCTTCATGGAGCTGTACCAGTTGTAAAGCCACCACTGGGCGTTGGGCGTGTTCTGTGCGGCCGCGGAGTCGCCGAGGTTGCCGTTGATGTTCCAGTACGGCAGGTTGCCGTCGACCTTCTCGTCCTCGATGCCCGCGATCCACTGGACCATCTGGCCGGGGTCGGTCAGGTGGTAGCGGTGGGCGTACTCGTTGAGGTTGACGGTGATCGGGGTGACTCCCGCGGCGGTCTCCGCGGCCCGGTAGGCGTCGACGGTGCTGCGGACGTCCGCCGGGCTGCCCAGGGTGTGCCAGGTCACGACGTCCGGCAGGCAGTTGTTGGCCTTGCAGTAGGTGAGGAAGGTGTTGAGGGTGGAGGCGCTGAAGCCGGCGAGGTTGGGCCCTGCGAGCCGTGCCGCGGGCCAGATACCTTTGATGAAGTTGTAGGTCTGGCGCCACTCGTCGTTGAAGGCGGCCAGCGTCGACGAGTTGCTGCGCATGCCGTTGAACCAGCCTATGTCGGGCTCGTTGTAGGGCACGAAGACGATGTGGCTCGCGTAGGGGCTGGACATCGCCTGCTCGACCTGGGTTCTCATGTACCCCTGGTACTGCGAGTAGCTGGTCCGTTCGTAGACCGTTCGGTACACGTCCGTCATGTAGATCATGACGTCCTTGCCGCCGCTGTCCACGAACGGCTTCGCGATCTCCAGGGTGTCCGAGCCGGGGTGCTGCTGACCGTCCTGGTACTTGGTGTTGGTGGTCGTCAGCCCCATCCCCTCGATGAGGTTGTTCGTCGGCACATCCGGTCCGTACAGGCCGTACAGGGCGCCGGAGGCGCCGCCGCGGAAGGCCCCGGTGGTGTTGCCGAGGTCGACGGTGAGGGTGGGGTTGGCGGCGGAGGCCGGCGTCGCCGTCACGGTGGTGACGCCGGCTATGACGGCCAGCGGGAGGAGGGTTTTGGTGATGCCGTGGAGAAGACGTCCGGTGGTCGAGCGTCTTTGCCCGATGGTTGGCATGTGCTTACGTCCCTTCAGGGATAGAGCTGGTTGCTGCCGCGCCGGCCCCCGTGCCGGGCGTATGGGCACACATGTGCCGTGGGAGGCGTGACTAGGGGGGAGCGGGCACGCCGAACGGTGACGGTGGGAAGAGGCGGGCCAGGAGTCAGGCGTCGGCGGAGGACGCCGCGGTGGCGGGTCCGGTGCTGGCCCTGAGCGAGATCGGCGGCGCGAGAAGGTGGTGCCGGGCCGGAGCGTCGGAATGGTCGAGCCGCTCGGCGAGCAGTTCGACGGCACGGCGGCCCATCTCCTCCGCCGGTACGTCCGCCGCGGTGAGCTGCGGGGTCACCGTCTCCGCCCACCGGCCGGCCACGACCCCGGTGACGGAGAAGTCGCGCGGCACATGACGGCCTGCCTGGGCCAGTCCCCGGTAGAGGCCGCCCAGGGCCGCTTCGTTCAGCGTGACCAGGCCCGTGGTGGCCGGGTCGTCCCGCAGAATCCGCTCCACGCAGGCCTCGCCCGACGCGGCGTCGTCCCCGCAGCAGTACGTCCGCACCGTCAGTCCGCGTTCCGCCGCGGTCTTGGTGAAGCCGTCCAGGCCCCGGTGGGCGGACTCGTATCCGGCCCGCAGCAGCTGCTCGGGACGGTTGACGAAGGCGATCCTGCGGTGGCCGAGGTCCGCGAGGTGGTGGACACACGCCGCCGCCAGCGCGGTGTGGTCGAGGCCGACCCACCAGCCGCTCTCCGGGTGAGCGGTGCGGCCGATGGCGACGGAGGGGAAGTCCAGCGCGGCCAGGTGATCGACCCGGTCGTCCTGGAGCCTGATCTCCATCAGGATCGCGCCGTCGACCCGCCGCTCCCCCAGCAGCCGCTGGAACGAGCGGTCGCTGTCCACACCGCTCGGAGAGAGCAGCACGCCGGTAGCCCAGTTCGTCGATGACCCGCTGGATCTTCAGACGGGTGTCGTCGGAGACCGGGCGCTTGCCGCTGAGGGCGTACGACACGGTGCTCCGCGAGACACCTGCCCGCTTGGCTATCTCACCGATGTTCACGGAGGACTCCTCGCTGTACGTCGAAGCGGTTCGATCTTTCGGATCCAGTCGGTAAGGTCACGACCGTCGAACCGGTTCGCGTGCAGTGAAATTAGGAGCTACCCGCAGGAGTGTCAACGCCTCGCGCCGAATTTCTCGTAACGGCCGGAGAACGTCAGAAGTGCGCCGTGGCCAGGACGCTCCCGTCCGGAGCCGTCAGACGGGCGCCGGTCACCGCCGACGGGTCGGCGTCGACCGCACCTCCCCAGGATCCGTAACCGTCCTTGAGCGGGAACGACCCCACCGCGACCGTCGACCCGTCGGCGTGGACGAGCAAGCACCGCACGGGGCCCCGGCCGGCCGCGTCGAGGTCGACGGACATGTACACCCAGCCCTCGGCACCGGTGTGCGCGAAGATGCGGCCCACCTCATGGCCGTCCGAGACCAGGGCCGCCTCCCGCAGGCCCCCGTCCGTCCGCTGCGCGACCGCCGCCGGCGCGCCCTCCACCGCCGTACCGACCGCCCACCCGCCGAAACCGCAGGCCACGGCCGCGGCCACGCTGGCCGCCGCCAGTCGTAGCCGGTGCCTACGGGGCTTCGCCGCGGGCGTCGCGCCCAGTGCCCGTACGACCCGGCTCTCGAAACCGACCGGCGGCTCGGCGCCCGGCAGCAGCGCCAGCAGGCCGTCGCCGACCGTCGTCAGCCGCTCTACGTGCTCCCGGCACTCCGGGCAGCGGTCCAGATGGGCGACCGCCTCGGCCCGCTCGCGGGCGGGCAGGACCCCGAGCGCCAGTTCGGCGTCCAGCTCTCGCAGCCGCTCGCACTCCATGCCGCTCACCGCCTTTCCTCCGCCTCGAGAAGGGCCCGAACCTTGAGCGTCCCGGTCCGGATCCGGGTCTTCGCCGTGCCCAGCGGAACGTTCTCGGCGTCCGCGACCTCCCGCGCCGTCATCCCGTAGATCCCGGCCATCGCCAGGGCCCGCGCCTGCTCCCGGGGCAGCGCGGCCACCGCCCGCCGGACCCGCTCCGCGCTGTCGTCGGCGAGCGCCCGCCGCTCGGGGGTCTCGGTCACGATGCCGATCAACGCGTCCAGGTCCTCCGGGGCGACCGGGCTCGCCCGCCGGGCCCGTACCGCGTCGATCGCCATGTTGTGCGCGATGGCCGTCAGCCAGGCCCGTACGGAGCCGCGCCGGGGGTCGTACACCTGAGCGTGCCGCCAGGCCCGCTCGAAGGTCTGCTGGGCGACGTCCTCGGCGAGCTGGGGGTCGCCGAGGACGGAGAGAGCCACGCCGAAGACCATGCGCTGGAAACGGCGCACGAACGCCACGGCGAACTCGGGATCGCCCGTCGTCAGGCCGGAGAGCAGCGCCTCGTCGGGGATCCGCCCCGGGGAAAGGCCCATGCGCCACATATCAGGGATACGTTCCGCCGCCCGGAATGGATTGCCTTACGCCAATTCTCCGCCCACGCGATCCCGCGGACCGCAATCCCGCGGACCGCAATCCCTCCGCCCCTCAGCGCCGTACCCCTTGCAGGGGGACGATCCGGAGGGCCGACTCATGACCATCCCGCACATCCGTCACCGCCTGCTCCTCGGCGTGGCCGCCGGCGGCCTGACCGCCCTGCTCGCCGCGTGTGGAGGCGGCGGCAACGGCGGCAGCGCCGGCAGCGCCGGCAGCGGTGACACCACGACCCCGCCCCCGCCGAAGGCCGGCGCCTCGGCGGCCCAGGTCACGGCGGCGCTGACCGACTTCCACATCAAGCTCTCGACGGAGAAGTTCCAGCCCGGCCGGTACACCTTCACCGCGAAGAACATGGGCGAGCACGAGCACGCCCTGGAGATCGAGGGTCCCGGCGGCGAGAACCGCAGCAAGACGCTGGATCCGGGTCAGTCCACGACCCTCACGGTGACGCTGAAGGCCGGCTCGTACGAGGTCTACTGCCCGGTCGACGGACACAAGGACCTCGGCATGAAGACGGCCATCACCGTCGGCGCGGCCCCGGCACAGTCCAGCAACCACACATCTTCAGGGAACGGCTACTGAGGCAATGGCTACCAAGGCAACGGCTACCAACTCGACGGTCACCAAAGGAACTGCCGCGAAGCTCGTCCTGCGTCTGGCCGGCGTGGGTCTGACGGCGGCGATGGCCGCGATCCATCTGCGCCTGTGGGCCGAGGGCTACCGGTACCTCGACACCATCGGCCCGCTCTTCCTGGTCAACGGCATCGTCGGCATCCTGCTCGCCGTGGCGCTGCTGGTCACCCCCGTACGCCGGCTGGGCCCCGTCGCCGCCGTCACCGCGCTGTTCACGGCCGGCACGCTGGGCGCACTGATCCTGAGCCTCACCACCGGCCTGTTCGGACTGAACGAGTCGCTCGACGTGGAGCTGGTCCGCCCGACCCTGTACGTCGAGACGGCGGGCACGGCCGTCCTGACCGTCCTGGCGGTGGCGACCCTCCTCCACCGCCCCCGCCCCGAGCGCCACCCCCGCCCTCAGCGTCGACAGGTTCGACACATACCGCAGTGACGCGATGCCTTGTCCTTGGCCTCGGTCACCAGGGGATGACGCCGTCGTCCTCGAAGAACGAACCGGTGGGGCCACCGTCGGGCAGCGTGGCGAGCCGGATGGCCGTGGCCGCGCCCTGCTCAGGCGTACGGGGTCCGTAGAAGCCGTTGAAGTCGGTCGCGACCAGGCCCGGGCAGACGGCGTTGATCAGGATGCCCGTACCGGCGAACTGCCGGGCGTACTGCACGGTGACGGCGTTGAGGAACGACTTCGACGGCGCGTAGGCCGCCATGACGGGGCCGATCTCGATGTCCGGGTCCGCCTGCCGGGTGAGGGAGCCGACGGAACTGGAGACGTTGACCACGCGCGGCGACGCCGAGCGCCGCAGCAGCGGCAGCATCGCGTTGGTCACCCGGATGACTCCGATGACGTTGGTCTCCACGACCGTGCGGACCAGGTCGAGATCGAGCGTGGTCGGGTCCTGCACCCACCCCGGCCCGGTTTCTCCCGAGATGCCGGCGTTGTTGACCAGAACGTCCAGGCGCCCGGCCCGCCGTTCGACCGCTTCCGCGGCATCGGCGACGCTCCGGTCACCGGTCACGTCCAGGGGCACCCCGAACGCGTCCAGTCCGGCGGCGCGCAGCTTCTCGACGGCGGACTCTCGCCTGGCCTCGTCGCGGGCTCCCACGCCCACGCGGTACCCGAGCACGCCCAGCCCGTTCGCGATCTCGTACCCGATTCCCTTGTTCGCGCCGGTCACCAGCGCGATCTTCGTTTCGCTCATGCCGCTGATGTTCGCTCGCGGACGAGCGGCGCATCCAACACCGATACGGTGTCCTGTCATACCCGGTGGGTATCACCGAAGTACGCTGCGGCCATGGACACCCTGGAGACCCGCGAGCTGAGGTATTTCATGGCCGTCGCGGAGGAACTGCACTTCGGCCGCGCCGCCGAGCGCCTCGGCATGGCCCAGCCACCGCTGTCCCGGGCGATCCAGCAGCTCGAACGGCGCCTCGGCGTCTCGCTGCTGCAACGCAACCGCCGCGGCGTCTGCCTGACCGGCGCGGGTGAGGTACTGCTGCACGAGGGCCGTGCGGCCCTCGACGCGGCCACCGCCGCCGCTCGCCGCACCCGTCGCGCCGGTGGCGCCGGCACTCCGGACGGCCTCCGCAACCGCCTGGTGCTGGCGGTCAAGGCCGCCGCGTCCCACGAACTGCTGCGGAAGCTGCTCGACGCCTACGCGGCCGAGCCCGACGCCGCCGAGATCGAGGTGCTGCCGTGCGGCTCGTGCGAGCAGGAGGAAATGCTGCGCGACGGCCGCGCCGACGTGGCGCTCATGCACATGCCGTACAACTCCCTCGCCGGGTTCGACAGCGAGGAACTGCTGACCGAGGGACAGATCGCCGTCCTGCCCGCCGGGCATCCCCTCGCCGCGCGCAGGACTCTGACCCTGGCCGACGTCAGCGACATCCCCGACCTTCCGCTCGCCCGCTGGCCCCGCCACGGCACCTACCCACCCGGTCCGGGCCCCGAGGTCCACGACCAGACACAGCTGGCCCAGCTCATCGCCCTCGGACGCACCATGGCAATCATCCCCGACTCCGCCCGCGCCTGGCTGTGGGCCGAGCACACCGCCGTCCCCCTGACCGACGCGCCCCCCGTCGTCACTTACGTCGCCTGGCCCGCGCACAGCCGCTCCCTCGCCCTGGCCGGGCTGATCCGCACGGCCACACAGCTGTGACCCTCTCTCGCCTCGGCTTTCCGTGAGCGCCCGCCTCCCGGCCGGGCTTCACGCCAGGCCGTTGACCAGCCCCGTGAACAGCGAGGGCAGGCGCACGGCGGTGGGGACGACCAGGTGCGCCAGTCGGGGGTGGGCGCGGAGACGTACCAGGGTGTCGGTGAGCAGGCGGTGGCGGCGCGAGGCCCGGCGCCAGGCGTGTTCGTAGTCCAGGGGCCGGTCGCCTCGGACGCAGCGGACGAGCTGGGCGGCACCGGCCAGGGCGAGGGAGACGCCTTCACCGGTGAGCGCGTCGATGTAACCGGCGGCATCGCCCACCAGCAGGACCCGGCCGACCACCCGGCCACGGACCCGTTGCCGCAGCGGTCCCGCGCCGCGGACGGCGGAGGAGGCGTGCGGGGGCAGGCGGTCAGCCAGCGACGGAAAGCCGGCGAGCTGCACGTCGAACGGAGCCCGCCGGCCGGTCAGGATGGCCACGCCGAGCAACTCGGGCCCCAGCGGGGTGACGTAGGCCTCGGCTCGGGCCGACCAGTGGACCTCGACGTGGTCGGTCCAGGGCGCGACGGCGAAGTGTCTGCGCAGCCCGTAACGGGGTGGGCGCGGATCGGGCAGGTCCAGGCCGAGGTGCCGGCGGACGGGCGAGTGCAGACCGTCGGCGGCAGCGAGGTACCGGGCGGTGAGCCCGGCTGCGGTGACGCGGCGGGCGTCCTGCCGGACTGTCGCCGGATCGACCTTGACCGGGTGCACCGGGACGCCCAGCTCCGCCGCGCGCCTGGCCAGTGCCGCGTGCAGGTCCGTACGCCGCACTCCCCGACCGTGCCCGTGGCGGAAGTCGGCCTCGGCGTGCCGGGTGTCGTCCTCGGCGTCGAGGTAGCGGATGCCGCGCAGCGGGTGCCCGGGCAGGGCGATGCCCAGTTCGGCGAGGGTCCGTACCGCGCCCGGCATGAGCCCTTCGCCGCAGGCCTTGTCGACCGGCGTCGGCCGGGGTTCGGCCACGGCCACGTCGAGTCCCGCGTGTACGGCGTGGATCGCGGTGGCGAGTCCGGCCGGCCCGCCGCCGACGATCAGCAGGTCGAGCATGGCGGGACCGCGGCGGCCGGGGGCGGGGCGGACCGGGCCAGTGCCGTGTTCTCGCAGCGGAGCCGGACGCTCAGGAGGGGCAGGTTGAGCAGGGTGAAGGCGGTCGCGGTCAGCCACGCTCCGTGGACCAGCGGCAGGGCGAGTCCCTCCACGACCACGGCGAGGTAGTTGGGGTGGCGCAACAGCCGGTAGGGGCCGCCGTCGACCAGCGGCAGGCCGGGCACGACGATGACACGGGTGTTCCAGCGCGGCCCGAGGGTGCTGATGCACCACCAGCGCAGCGCCTGCGCCCCGAACGTGAGGGCCAGCATCGGCCAGCCGAGCAGCGGCAGGAAGGGCCTCGGGGCGAGCTGGGTCTCGATGAGGCAGCCGGCCAGAAGGCCGGTGTGCAGGGCGACCATCGCCGGGTAGTGGCCGTCCCCGTACGCCACGCCGCCGCGGGCGCGGCTCCAGGAGGCGTTGCGGCGCGCGACGAGGAGTTCGGCGACCCGCTCGGCGGCCACGAGGAGGATCAGCACGGTGTAGCCGGTCATCCGTCACCTACCAGCGCAGGAGCACGAGTTCGGAACTGAAGCCCGGCCCGAGCGCCAGCAGCAGGCCGGGGGTGCCGGGCGGGGGCGGACGCAGGGCCAGGGTGTCGCGCAGGATGTGCAGCACGGAGGCGGAGGAGAGGTTGCCGACCTCGGCGAGGGAGCGCCAGGTCAGCTCCAGCGAGTCGGGCCCGAGGCCGAGTGTCTCCTGGAGCGCCTCCAGCACCTTGGGGCCGCCGGGATGACAGACCCAGCCGGTGATGTCGTCCGGCTTGAGGTCGTGTGCGGACAGGAAGGAGCGCACCTCCTCCCCCAGGTGGAGCCGGACCAGTTCGGGCAGTTCGGCGTCGAGCACGATCGTGAAGCCGCTGTCGCCGATGTGCCAGCCGAGGGCGTCCTCGGTACCTGGGTACAGGCGGGCGCGGGTGGCCACCACGTGGGGTCCGGCGTACTCATGGCGGCGGGGATGGTCGCGGCCGACGGCGACCAGCGCGGCGGCGCCGTCGCCGAAGAGGGCACCGGCCACCGCGTTCCGCGCGGAGGTGTCGCCGCGTTGCAGGGTGAGGGAGCACAGCTCGACCGAGAGCAGCACCGCGACCTGATCCGGATGGCCCCGCAGGTAGTCGTGGACCCTGGCCAGCCCGGCGGCGCCGGCGGCGCAGCCCAGGCCGAAGACGGGCACGCGCTTCACGTCCGGCCGCAGCCCCAGGCGCCCCGCCAGCCTGGCCTCCAGTGACGGGGCGGCGATACCGGTGACCGAGGTGGCGAAGACGAGGTCCACCTCGCGCGGGAGGATCCCGGCCTGGTCCAGGGCGGCTCGCAGTGCCTCCTCGCCGAGCCGCAGACCCTCCTCGATGAACAGGTCGTTGGCCTGGCCGAAGCCGTCCAGCAAGGCGTACCGCTCCAGCGGCAGGGCGAGATGGCGGGTGCGGACACAGGCCGTGGCGTGCAGCCGGTCCAGCACGCCGCGGTCCCGCTCAGAAGCCCCGACTCCGGCAAGGCGCATCCCCGCGAGCGCGTCGGCGATCTCGCGCTGGTGGTAGCGGTGGGCGGGCAGCACTCCGTGGACAGCGGCGATACGCGTCATGCAGTGAAGGATAGATACCAGCATGACGAATCCTCATAACACGCGTTTTACTGGCATTTCATGTGTGTGGCGGCAGAGGGACCGAGCCGACCGCGCCTAGCATTCGGGGCGTGCGCAGCGTCGTAACCTCGGCAACCCCGACCACGGCAGAACCTCGCCGCCGAGGGCCCGGGCGCGCCGTCGGCCTGCTGCTGGCCGCTCACCCCGCGCCCTCGGTGGCCGTGACCGCGGTGGTCACCGCGCTGGCCACCGCCTCCGGGCGGGGCGGTGCCGGTACGGCGCTGATCGCGGCGGCGGTGCTCACCGGGCAGCTGTCGGTGGGCTGGAGCAACGATCTGATCGACGCCGACCGGGACGTGGCCGCCGCACGCCGTGACAAGCCCCTGGCGACCGGGGTGGTCTCCGTGCGGGCGGTGAGGATCGCGGCGGGCTGCGCGCTCGCGGCCTGTGTGCCGCTCTCCCTCGCGAACGGGTGGCAGGCGGGAAGCGCACATCTGATCGGCGTGATGGCGGCCTGGGGCTACAACCTCGGCGTCAAGCGCACCGTCTGGTCGTGGCTGCCGTACGCGGTCGCCTTCGGGCTGCTCCCCGCGTTCGTCACCCTCTGCCTGCCGGGTGCCCCGTGGCCGCACTGGTGGGCGTCGGCCGGCGCCGCGCTGCTGGGGGTGGGCGCCCACGCCGCGAACGTCCTGCCGGACATCGGCGACGACCTCGCGGCGAACATCCGCGGCCTGCCGCAACGCGGTGGCCACCGCGGCGCTCGGACGCTGGCGGCGGCGGCACTGGCCGCGGGGTCGGCCGTGCTGGTCCTGGGCCCGGCTGGACCCGTCGGCCTCCCCGCCCGAGCCGGGCTCGCGGTGGCCTGCGCGCTCTCGCTCGCCGTCGCCCTGTGGCCGGCGGGGCGGAGCCGGACCTGCTTTCTCGCCTGCCTGGGCCTGGCCGCCCTGGATGTCGGCCTGCTGCTCCTGCGCGGCGCGCGTCTGGCGTGACGAGGCGGCACCTGTCGAGCGTGCGGGTGTGTCCCTGATCGACGGCACGGGATGGCACGGCCGCGACGAACGTCCCTTCCTGCACATGGCCGGGACGGAGTGCTCACGGCGTGGCTCCGATCGGGACGGACATGGCCGCGGCTTCGGTGGCGTCCACGGGCACCTTCGCTTCGGAGCCGCGCAGGTCCAGCACGATGAGGACGGCCGCGGCGACGCCCAGATAGATGAGCAGGTTGATCAGCGCCTGGCTGGTTCCGTGGCCGTCGAAGTAGATCGTGTGGTGCAGCAGGATGTAGCCGTTGCGGGGCGGCAGGTATGGCCCGATGTCACGCCAGAAGGCAGGCAGGTACGGCACCCCGCTGGCACCGCCCGACGACGGGTTGCCCAACAGGGGGACCACGATGACCGTCACCAGGGTGCCCACGGCTCCGAGCAGCTTCTGCAGGATCGCGGCGACGAAGGCGACCACGGCGACGAGCAGCGAGCAGATGGGCCAGGTGATCCAGAACTTGCTGCTGGGGAACCCTTCCAGCCAGTAGCAGACGATCAGGTCGACGACCAGGCCGCTGACGACGGCGAACGCGGCGAGCTGGGCGGCACGCCAGCGGCCTGCCGCCTGGCCGGTGACGGCCATGAGAAGGGTCGAACTCATGTATCCGCCTATGAGCAGGGGAACGAGCATGATCCCCTGGACCAGGCCGAACGGGTCCTTGGCCGCCAGCGGCAGCGGGGCGTACTGCCGCACCGTCAGCTTCTGCCCGGTGCTCCGGGCCGCCTGCTCGAACCGCAGTGCGAGATCGAGCGGCGCCAGGTCACTCATGGACGGCGCCACGATCAGACCCTTGACCCGGGGGTGGCCTGACTGGTCGGTGACGGCTGCGTTGGGCCGGCCCGCCTCACCGTACCCGCGGCGGTCCCTCGCCCTGACGGGACGCCGAGACGAATTCCACGTGGAGTATTGCCAGAGCCGAATGTTACCGCTCACACTCCTCCTGCATCGTCATCCCCTGCCGATGCCATCTCACGCCGATGTCTGTGCAGCCCGAAAAGTGTGAACGGTAATACCCCTGGGCCACGGGCGCGCCCCTGCCAAGGAAGGGTTGGTTTCATGTCATCTGGGAGAACCGGGGTGACGCGCTGGACGAGACGTGTCGTCGTCCAGGCGTTGGTCCTCGCTCTGGCCCTCGCCGGGCTCGTGACCATGGGCGGAGGCCGGGCGCCGTCGGCGGACCTGGGCCGGACCGAGCCGGCCGCCGTGAGTACCCGTCAGATCCCGGTTCCCCCGGCTCCGATGGGCTGGGCCTCATGGAACAGCTTCGCCAGCAGCATCGACTACAACACCATCAAGGCCCAGGCCGATGCCCTGGTCTCGTCCGGCATGGCCGCGGCCGGCTACCAGTACGTCAATATCGACGACGGCTGGTGGCAGGGCGCCCGCGACAGCAACGGCAGGATCGTCACCGACGAGAGCATCTTCCCCGGCGGCATGAAGGCCATCGCCGACTACATCCACAGCAAGGGCCTGAAGGCGGGCATCTACACCGACGCGGGCAAGCAGGGCTGCGGCTACTACTTCCCCACGACCAGACCCGCGGCGCCCAACACCGGCAGTGAAGGCCACTACCAGCAGGACATGCAGACCTTCCAGGAGTGGGGCTTCGACTTCGTCAAGATCGACTGGTGCGGCGGCAACGCGGAGGGCCTCGACCAGGAGACGACGTACAAGGCGATCAGCGCCGCCAACGACGCCGCGGCCGCGATCACCGGACGCAAACTGGTCCTCTCCCTCTGCGAGTGGGGCACCGGCAACCCCTGGAACTGGGGCGCGGGCACGGCCCCGATGTGGCGTACCAGCACCGACATCATCAACTGGGGCAACAGCCCGTCCACGGCCAAAATGCTGGCCAACTTCGACAAGACGCTGCACCCCTCCTCCCAGCACACCGGGTACTACAACGACCCGGACATGCTGATGGTCGGCATGAACGGCTTCACCGCCGCCCAGAACCGCACCCACATGAGCCTGTGGGCGATCTCCGGCGCTCCGCTGGTGGCCGGCAACAACCTCACCACCATGAGTGCCACCACCGCGTCCATCCTCAAGAACCCCGAGGTCATCGCGATCGACCAGGACGCCCGCGGCCTCCAGGGCGTCAAGGTCGCCGAGGACACCAAGGGGCTGCAGGTCTACAGCAAGGTCCTGTCGGGCACCGGCAAGCGTGCCGTGCTGCTGCTCAACCGCACCTCGTCCGCGGCGTCGATCACCGCCCGCTGGGCCGACCTGGGCCTGACCACGGCCTCCGCCACCGTGCGTGACGTATGGTCGGCGACCGACGCGGGCAGCTTCGCGACGAGCTACTCCGCCACGGTCCCCGCCGGTGAGGCGGTTCTCCTCACGGTGTCCGGCACGGAAGGCTCCGGTACCACCTACGAGGCGGAGTCCTCGGCCAACACCCTGGCCGGCACCGCCGCCACCGGCACCTGCGCGTCCTGCTCCAACGGCTCACTGGTCGGTTGGATCGGCAACGGCTCGGCCAACACCCTGACGTTCAAAAGCGTCAGTGCCTCGGCCTCCGGCGTGAAGCTCGCCACCATCGCCTACGTCAACGGCGACAGCACCGCCCGTACGGCCACGCTGCAGGTCAACGGCCAGCAGCCGACGGTGGTCTCGTTCCCGCCGACCGGCTCATGGTCCGCCCCCGGCACCGTCTCGGTGCTGGTCGGCCTCGCCAAGGGCGCCACCAACATCCTGAAGTTCTCCAACGGCGGCGGCTGGGCGCCCAACCTCGACGCCGTCCTGCTCCAGGGCATCCCGGGCACCGACGGGAACGAGATCATCGGAGCCGGCTCCGGCCGCTGCCTCGACCTCGCCAAGAACACCATCACCAATGGCACCCAGCCCGCCCTGTGGGACTGCGTCGGCGGGCACAACCAGACCTTCACCTCGACATCGCGCGGCGAACTCGTGGTGTACGGCAACAAGTGCCTCGACGCGGACAACGGCGGCACGACCAACGGTACGAAGGTCATCATCTGGGACTGCACCGGCGGCACCAACCAGAAGTGGACCGTCAACCCGGGCGGCACCATCACCAACAACCTGTCCGGCCTCTGCCTCGACGCCGTCGGCAACGGCACCGCCAACGGGACCAAGATCGACCTGTGGTCGTGCAACGGCGGGAGCAACCAGCGGTGGACGCTCAACTGACGGACTGATCCCACCGTTCGGTACGGATCGGCGGGCGGGCCGGATTCCCCGGCCCGCCCGCTCGTGCACAGCCGCGCCGCACGCCGTGGCGGGAGAGCCTCGACAGGTGGCCGGTGACCTCGCCGCGGCGTTGCCGTTCAGCCGTTCTTGCGGGCCACTCCGCCGTAGATGCCGATCGGCGGGGTGCCGGGAGCGAGGGGCTCCTCGGGGCGCCAGTCCGGGACCAGGGTCAGGCCCGGGGCGATCAGTGTGAAGTCGCCGAAGAAGTCCAGGACCTGGGGCCTGGTCCGGGGGTTCATGGTGGCGCTGGCGCTGTTGTAGACGGCGGCCGCGCCTTCCCGCCGGTCCTCGTGGACGTCGCCCGTCGCGTGGGACAGGACGAGGTAGGAGCCGGTGGGCAGCGCATCGCGGAGGGTGGCGACGAGGGCGTGGGGATCCTCCGCCTCGGTGACGAAGTGCAGGACGGCGACCAGCAGCAGTGCCACCGGCTCGTCGAAGTCGATGACCTTGCGCACGTCGGGGTGGTCGAGGACGGCGCGGGGATCACGCAGGTCGGCCAGGACGACGGAGGTATGGGTGTCGTCGCCGTCCAGCAGAGTCCTCGAGTGGGCGCTGACGATCGGGTCGTTGTCGACGTAGGCCACGCGGGTCCCGGGAGCTGTGGCGCGGGCCACCTGGTGCACGTTGGGCTCGGTCGGCAGGCCCGTGCCGATGTCCAGGATCTGCCGGATGCCGCCCTCGGCGACGACGTGCCGGACGGCGCGGTGCATGAAGTGCCGGTTGGCACGGACGGCCACCCGTACCTCGGGGGCCGCCTCGATGAACTTCTCGGCGGCTTCCTGGTCGACCACGTAGTTGTCCTTCCCGCCCAGGAAGTAGTCGTACATCCGGGCCGGATGGGGCCTGCTCGTGTCGATCTGCAAGGGCTGGGCGGCACCGTCGCCGACGCCGCTGAGAGGAGAGGTCATACTGCCTGGCTCCGTCCTGGACCCGGGTCCCGCCAGCGCGTGAAACGGGATGAGTGATGGTCAGGTCATCATCCTGGCATGTCCGGGATGCTCAGTCGGCCGGGCACCGCCGCGCCGGCCCCACCGGCGCGGCGGTGCATGGGTTCACCCGGTGGTGGCACCGGCGTCCGGCGCCGGCTCAGTCGCCTCGGAAACCTTCTGTCGGCGCTCGCGCCACCAGGAGGCCGCCCAGGCCAACACCGCGCCGCCCACCGCGTAGGAGCCGAGGACCCAGAGCGCCGGAGCCGTGGCGTGGCCCGAGAAGTACACGGTGTTGCGCACCAGGGTCGTACCGGCGCCGGGCGGCAGTGCCTGTCCGATCGTGCTCCAGAACGACGGCAGCAGTGGTGCCGGGTAGACACCGCCGGAGCTCGGATTGCCCAGCACCACGAAGAGCAGGATGACGACACCGGTGCCCAGGAGACCCAGCAAGGTCTGAAGGGCGAGCGCGGTGGTCCCCGCGGCCAGGACGATCAGGGCACCGATGCCGCTCAGCACCCAGAAGTGACCACTGAGCGCGTCGAACACGGGCCCGACGATGACTGCCCCGGCGATGCCGGACACGATCGCGTACGGCACGAGGGCGGCGAGGCGGATGAGGGTGCGGGGCCGGCTGGCGGGCCGGGAACCCGCCGCCATACCCATGATCGTCGCGGTCAGGTAGCCGCCGATCACCCAGCCCAGCACGAGGTAGAAGGGCGTCATACCGCGCCCGTCCTTGGCGTTCGGGGGCCGGATGTCGGTGACGCTGATCTGCCGCTTCTGCGCCGCCTCGATCTTCTGCGCGATCTGCGTGGCCGTCTGCGACACCGACGGCCCGCCCGCCGAGGCGACCAGGAGGGTGTCCTTGGTCCCGGTCGCGTCGAAGACGAAGGCGGCATCCGTCTTCCGCGTCAGAACCCACTGTCGGGCGGCCGCGGCGTCCGGGGCCGCCAGCGCCCTGAGAGGGGCGCCGTCGAGGCCGTCGAGCTGGGCGACGATCTTCCCGGACACCTGTTGTGGAGCGGCCACCGCCACCCGGATACGGTGCGGCGTGGGCGAATGGAAGGCCCCGACGTAGGACGCGACGAAGGCGAGCTGGACCAGCAGGACACCCAGTACGAGCCCGAAGGCCCGAAGGGTGACGGCGTCCTTGAACTCGGCGGCGAAACCGGACGACTTGGCGCCGCGCTCAGCGGCGGATATGCCAGTGGGCGGACCGGCAGGTGCTGTCATGGCCGCATGATGACACACCCGGATGAACCCACCGTCAGGGCTGCGGCTCTGCATCCGAGACGAATAGATCGGATGACTGCTCTGTCGTCGGCGGAGCCCAGGGGAGCCGCGCGGAGGCGTGGGCTCCGCCGAGGTGACATTGGGTGTATTAACCGCCCATCACCTGTGCTGTGTCTAGTAGCGAGACAAAAATTGGCGCTGAGACATGGGGCTCTCACGACCGGCCGCACAAGAAGGTGCAATACATCGGAGGTTAATGACTCGCAAACTGTTGACACCACAACGCCCCACTCCTACGGTCCTCCAACGGAGCCGCACACAATCCCCCAAATCCCAACCCGATTCGGGGATGGGAGTGGATCCGAAGGACCCCGATGCTCAGACGTACCCTCGCCTGTGGGGTGGCCGCCTGCTTGAGCGTGCTCGCACTGCTCATCACCGGCTCGCCCGCGATGGCCGCGTCGGTCACCGTGACCAACGCCACCCAATTCACCGACACCACGGGAGCCGTGGTCCAGGCCCACGGCGGCGGGGTGATCAAGGTGGGTGCCTACTACTACTGGTTCGGCGAGAACCGCAACCCCGACAACACCTTCAAGGCTGTCTCCGCCTACCGCTCGACCGACCTCAAGACCTGGGAATTCAGGCGGAACGTCCTGACCCAGTCCAGTGCCGCAGAACTCGCCACATCCAACATCGAGCGCCCCAAGGTCATCTTCAACAGCACCACCGGCAAGTTCGTCATGTGGATGCACAAGGAGAACGGCACCGACTACAACCAGGCCCGCGCCGCCGTCGCCGTCTCCGACACCGTCGACGGCGACTACACCTACCAGGGCAGCTTCCGCCCGCCGTCCGGCACCACGTCCCGGGACATGACCCTGTTCAAGGACGACGACGGCACCGCCTACCAGATCACCTCCG
The DNA here is from genome assembly GCF_000720255.1 of Streptomyces griseus subsp. griseus. Classification (GTDB taxonomy): domain Bacteria; phylum Actinomycetota; class Actinomycetes; order Streptomycetales; family Streptomycetaceae; genus Streptomyces; species Streptomyces griseus_I. Next base: position 24,466 of record NZ_JOJE01000068.1, read on the forward strand.
CGGCCGGCAACGCCGATCTGCAGATCTGGAAGCTCACCGCCGACTACACCGGCTACGACAGCCTGGCCGCCAACCCCTGGCCCGGCACGTTCCGCGAGGCGCCGGCCCTGTTCAAGCGCAAGGGCGTCTACTTCATGCTGACCTCCGGCAACAGCGGATGGAGCCCCAACCAGCAGAAGTACGCCACCGCCACCAGCGTCACCGGCCCCTGGACCACGATGACCGACGTCGGTGACGCCACCGCCTACGGCTCCCAGACCACCTTCGTACTGCCGATCCAGGGCACCGCGGCCACCTCGTACCTCTACATGGGCGACCGTTGGGGCAACTCCATGGGCGGCACCGTCAACGACTCCCAGTACGTCTGGCTGCCGCTGACCTTCCCCACCGACACCACCATGGACATGCCCTGGTATCCGCAGATCGCCATCGACGCCGACGCCGGCACGGTCAGTGGCGTGGGCGGTGGTCCCTACTACACCCTCAAGGCCCGGCACAGCGGCAAGTGCCTCGACATCTCCGACAACTCCGCCGCTGACAGCGCGTTCGCGATCCAGTACACCTGCACCGGCGGCCTCAACGAGCAGTGGCGGCTGAAGGACGCCGGCGGCGGCTACGTCCAGATCCTCGCCCAGCACAGCGGCAAGTGCCTCGACGTGGCCGGCGCCTCCACCGCCGACGGCGCCTTCGTGAACCAGTACCACTGCACCACCGGCACCAACCAGCAGTGGCTGTTCCAGGACCAGGGCAACGGCTACTTCCGCATCGTCGCGCGGCACAGCGGCAAGTGCCTCGACGTGGCCAACGCCTCCACCGCCGACGGCGCCCGCCTCATCCAGTGGCCGTGCGGTACCGGCACGAACCAGCAGTTCCAGCGCACGACCGTCTGAACACGCCTCCTGCCCGGCGGACGTTCCTGCCCGCCGGGCGAGAACGCCGTCGTCCCGCCCGGCCCGCAGGCGAAGGCCCTGTCCGGGGTTCAGCGGCCGGGGCCGATGCTGGTGGCCTCGGCCTGGAGGATCCGCTGGGTCCGGCGACCGTGGCCTTGCCGTGAACGAGTTTCCGCAGCTCGCTGTCGATCGTATGGGCGATCCGCTGCCAGGTGGTGAGGGCCGGCGGGGCCTTGGTGACGTTCAACTGGGTCTCGAAGGCGGCCCACTCGGGGCTTTTGCCCAGCTTCCCCTCGTACCAGGCGTTGGCAACGGCGGGCAGGTGGCCGGTGGCGTCCGCGTACGTGGCGAAGTTCGCGGGCTCGGTGAGGCACCGTACGAACTTCCCTGCCGCGTCCGGATGATCAGCGCCGGGAGGCGCACACGAGAGGCGACGACCTGGGAGCCGACCGCGAGCCTCTCCCACCATCGATCCCTCTCACCGTTCGTGGCCATGTTCACGCCGCGGGCAGTCCCTCGCATCTCCAGTTCGAACCGTGCGGCGCGGACACCTCAGCGCCGCCTCGGCCCCCTGCTCGTCCCTCGATCCGGAAGCCGTCCTCGGATCGGGGATGATCGGCGCCCGCTGTGGCGTGTCACCCTGCTGGGCGTTCAGGCATGGCGGATGCTGCAGGGCGTGGAGGACTCGACGACCGCGCCAGCTGATCCGTTCGCTGTCATGAGGACCAGGAAGTACCTGGGCCTGCTGATCCTCGCGGCGGTTCTGGGTGTGGTGATCTCGGCCCTTGTCTACTGGCTGCTCAAACTGATCGCCGACATCCAGACCTGGGTGTTCACGGACTTGCCCAAAGGCCTTGGCTTCCATGGCGAACCAGCCTGGTGGCCGCTGCTGCCGTTGACCGTGGCCGGGGCGATCGTCGGCGCGACCGTCAAGTACCTGCCCGGCCGGGGTGGTCATTCCCCAGCGGACGGCTTCAAGCCGGGCGGGGTGGCGCGGGCAAACGAGCTGCCCGGCATCTTGCTGGCATCGGTGGCCGGCCTGGGGCTGGGCGTGGTGATCGGCCCGGAAGCCCCGGTGATCGCCCTGGGCGGCGGGCTGGCGGTCCTTGCCGTCAAGCTGGCCCGGCGGGACATGGAGCCCCGTATCGGCGCAGTCATCGCGGCGACGGGGAGCTTCGCGGCGATCAGCACGCTTCTCGGCAACCCGCTGGCCGGGGCGTTCTTGCTGCTGGAAGCCTCCGGTCTGGGCGGGCCGATGGCCACCATCATCCTGATTCCCGGCCTGGTCGGCGCGGGCGCCGGGTCGCTGATCTTCCTGGGGCTGAACTCGCTGACCGGATACGGCACGTTCTCCCTGGCGGTGCCCGACCTCCCTGCGGCTCCTCACCTCGATGTCGCTCAGTTCGGCTGGGCGGTGGCCATCGGCTTGGCGGCCGGGGCCGTCAGCTTCGGGATTCGATGGCTGGCCCTGTTCCTGCGCCCGCACGTGGAGCGGCGGCTCCTGCTGCTCACGCCAGTGGCCGGCTTGGCGATCGCCGGGCTGGCGATCGCCTTCGCCGAGGGCACCGGGAAACCGTCCTCGGCGGTGCTGTTCTCCGGTCAGACCGCGCTGTCGCCGCTGCTCGAACATGCCGCCGATTACACCGCCGGAACGCTGGTCCTGCTGGTGGTGTGCAAGGGTCTGGCCTACTCCATCTCGCTGTGCGGCTTCCGCGGCGGCCCGACCTTCCCGGGCATGTTCGTCGGCGCCGCAGCCGGGATCGCACTGTCACATCTGCCAGGGCTGCCGATGATCGCGGGCGCCGCCATGGGGATCGGCGCGATGACCGCGGGGATGCTGCAACTCCCGCTGACGGCGGTCCTGATCACCACCTTGTTTCTCGGCACCGCGGGCCTCGCGGTGATGCCGCTGGTGATCGTGGCGGTCGTGGTGTCGTTCGTACTGTCGAAGTATCTCGCCGGACCACCCACCACACCACAAGCCCCGGAGACGGCCCAGCCGCCCCTCCCCCCGCAAGTTCGGTAACCGGCCCCGGGCTGCCCCTCCGGGTGCTGGAGCTGCGCACCGTCAGCGGAAGCGCCTTCGCGCTGCGCCCGCGAGAAGTCGAGTTGGTGGGGCGGGTGGGACTCGAACCCACAGCCGGGGACCCGGTCTCATCCGTCGTCGGGGCGGATGCGGTGATGTCAATACGCCTGTCCCAGCGGCCAGTTCGAGGATCCGCCGAGGGCGCAGTGCCGCCGCCCTCGCGGTCAGGTCCTCGGCGAAAGGCCGGAAGACCACCGGCACGAGGTACTGCTCATAGGCCGCCGACATGGACTCGGACCACCGCCGGCCGGCATTGCTTCCCGTCACCCTCATGACGGTAGTGCCGCGCCCGGAGACCTCTACCCCGCCGCGCCGCCATGTTCGGTGCGCGGCGGGAGATCCCGGTGTGTCGGAGGTAGTACGGCCGCTGGGCCAGGCCGGTGGCTCGCAGGGCTTCGCGGTGCGGGCCACCTGGCGAGCGCGGACCGTGATCAGGCCCAGGGACTGACCGGCGTGAAGGAACTGTCGGCGCGGAAGGTGGCGTTGTCCTGGTAGGTGTCGAGGCGCAGCTCGTAGTTGTAGTGGCGGAGGTAGCGGCCGGGGTAGTTGTACGACTCCAGGCTGACCGATCCGGTGACCGAGCCCTGCCGGGCGCAGTAGGTGGCGTCCTTGTCGAAGAGCGTGGTGCCGTTGCTCGCGTCGGCGCGGATGCGGAGGTCCTTGTGGCGCAGGTAGCGGCCGGACGCGTCACGGAACGAGTAGCAGCTGCCGTCGGCCAGGCCGGGGACGACGGTGAAGGTGGCGCTCTGCTTGACCGCCGTGGTGCTGGAGGACGTCACCGGGTCGAGGTAGCCGAGGCTGTCCGACCGTACGACGGCGTAGCGGCCGGGGAAGTTGACCGACCGGAGCGAGCGGGTGGTGTCCGTCGGCAGGGTGACGCCGGCGGAGACCGGGTCGATGCTGCTCAGCGTGGGGACGACCTTCTTGATCAGGCCGTCGGCGTCGAACTCCATCCTGTCGACGGTGGTTTCGCGGTGGGTGCCGTCACCGCCGGGGATGGCGAAGCGGTGGTAGGCGATGTACCAGTCGTCGGTGCCCGGCACCTGCACCACGGAGTGGTGGCCGGGGCCCTTGATGCCGAGCGAGAGGTCCTTCTCCAGGATCACGCTCCGCTTGGTCCACGGACCCGTGGGCGAGGGGCCGGTGGCGTAGGCGACGCGGTAGTTCTCGTCCCGGGTGTCGTTCTCCGACCACATGAAGTAGTAGGTGCCCTGGCGCTTGATGACGAAGGAGCCCTCGCGGTAGCCGCTGGGAGTGATGTTGGTGACCTTGGAGGCGTCGAAGGAGACCATGTCGTCGTTCAGGGGAACCACGTAGGCGTGGCCGTTGCCCCAGTACAGGTACGACTGGCCGTCGTCGTCGGTGAAGACGGCCGGGTCGATCATCTGGCCGGCGTAGGCGCCACGGGCGATCAGCGGCTTGCCCAGGGGGTCTGTGAACGGTCCGGTGGGTGAGTCGGAGACCGCGACGCCGATGTTCGTGTCGGCGGAGTAGTAGAAGTAGTACTTCCCGTTCTTCGCGGTCATCGTCGGGGCCCAGGCCCGGCTGTTGGTCCAGGAGATGTCGGGGCCGAGGTCCAGGATGACGCCGTGGTCCGTCCAGTGGACCAGGTCCTTGGACGAGTAGGCCTTGAACTGCGTACCGCTCCAGTTCGCGAAGCCGTCGGTGGTCGGGTAGATGTAATAGGTGTCGCCGAAGCGGACGATGTTCGGGTCGGCGGTGAGTCCCGGCAGGACCGGGCTCCTCATGACCAGCGCCTCCACCGTCCAGGTGCGCTTCGTTCCGTCGGAGCCGGTCACCTCGTACGTCACGGGGTGGGTGAAGTCGCGCGGGGTGCCGGAGGCCGGGCTGATGGACGCGCCCTGGGCGAGGGTGAACTGCGGGGCGAGCGCGGTGAGGTCCGTGCCCTCCTTCAGCGGCAGCGTGATCCCGCTGTTGGCGTCGTCGATGAGGGCGTCGATCTTCAGCGCGGGGTGGGTGGCCGCGGTGATACCCGTGGTGTTCCCGCTGAGTTCGAAGACCTCGCCGGGCGCCAGCGCGCGGTTGTAGACCCGGAAGTCGCGGATCTGGCCCTTGAAGAGCTTGTCACTGCTGTAGAGCGACTTGCCGATGTAGTTGGCCGTGGTGACGCCCGACCCGATGGAACCGGGGGTGAGGGTGACCGACGGGTTGCGGGCCACCTCCACGCCGTCCTGGTAGAGGACGCCCGTGTTGCCGGTCTGGGTGTACGTGACGTGCTTCCATACCGAGCGCGGCAGCGCGGCGGAGGTCCGGGTGTTCTGCTCGGTGGAGAAGCCCCCGGAGGCGATGGCCGTCCGGAAGGTGTCGCCGGTGGTGAACAGGTACCCGTTGCCGGCGCCGCTGCTGGTGTTGCCGAAGCCGTAGAGGAAGTACGGCGTGGCCTGGGCGGCGTCGATCCGCACATCCATCGAGACGGTGATCGAGTTCATTCCGCTCATGATGTTGTCCGGCACCTTGATGTAGGTGTCGGAGCCGTTGAACGTCAGTCCCTCCCCTGCGCCCGACCAGTTCGCGGTGCCGTTGACGGTTCCGTTGCGGCCGTTGCCCGAGGAGTCCACCGCCACGGTGCCCGAGGTCGCGTCGAGTTTGTACCAGAGAGCCAGACCGTCGGTGATCTCCGCTGCCTGTGCGGGGGCTGACAGACCGACGGCGCTCGCCAGCAGCGCGGCGGCGGCGGCCACGGCGGCGACGGCGCCCTGCCGGAATCTTCGGCGGCTCTGAGGTTTCACGCTGTGCATGGGTTCACATCCCGTGATGAAGGCACGCCTGAGAAGGGGGCTCGCGCCCCTGGCCGAGGTCCTGCGTGCCGCCCGAATGACATTGCGCTGCGTGAGTGTGAATTGGATACGCGTCGACGTCAATACTTTTCGAACGGCATCCGATATGTCGAACGACAATGACCTGCACGGGCGGCCTGCCGTGACGATCGACCGCTCCGGCCGTCTTGACACCCTTTTTGCCAGCCCTATAGCGTCTGGCCGAATTTCCGAAGCCCTTTCTAAATATCGAACAATGGGTCATCGGTTCTGCTCTTGCTCACCCACGCGATTCGGCTTGCACGAGCGACCGTGCTTGTCCAGAGGAGCTCTTCTCCGCGGCCCTGCACCCCCTCTCCCGATTGAGGCACCCGCAGAAAGACAGGAAACGTACATGCGCACGCTTCTCTCCCGGCTGGCGGCGATACTCGTCGCCGCCTGCCTGCTCTTCACGGGGCAAGCCCTGACCGCTCCGGAACGGGCGGCCGCCGCCGACCCCGGCTACCTGATGGTGCACTTCACCGGTGAGGGGGCGACCAACCAGCAGATGTACCTCTCGCACAGCACCGACGGCCTGCACTGGAACGACGCCGCAACCTGGTGGTGTGGGAGTCGACGGACCTGGTCTCCTGGTCGGACCCGTGGCTGCTCAACGTCGCCGGCGCGATCCCCGACGGCCGCAACGCCTGGGCCCCCGAGGCGATCTGGGACCCCGCGACCAACGACTACGTCCTGTAC
>NZ_JOJE01000069.1 GCF_000720255.1 Streptomyces griseus subsp. griseus
GGCCCACACCCCAGCCGCTACACCGGCCCACACCCCAGCCGCTACACCGGCCCACACCCCAGCCGCTACACCGGCCCACGGCCCCGGCTCACCACCCCAGCGACCGTCTCGGCCGCCACCCCAGCGACCGTCTCGGCCGCCACCCCAGCGACCGTCCCGGCCGCCACCCCAGCGACCGTCCCGGCCGCCCCGACACCGCCCCCTACCCGACCGCCCCCACCCCGCGCCCTACCAGGACGACTTCCGCACCCCCGGCAGATACCCCGCGTGTGCCTGCTCCCGCAGGCTCACCCGGGACAGTCCGAATGCCCGGAAGTAGCCGCGTGGCCGCCCGTCCACCTGGTCGCGGTTGCGGACGCGCGTGGCGCTCGCGTCACGCGGTTGGGCGCGCAGCTCCCGCTGGGCGGCGGCGCGTTCCGCCTCGGTCGACGTCGGCCGCCGGATGATCTCCTTCAACTCGGCGCGGCGGGCGGCGTGGCGGGCGACGACCTCCTGCCGCCTCTCGTTCTTCGCGATCTTGCTCTTCTTCGCCATCAGACCCTCACTCCACGGGCGCGGATCCGGGCCACCGCCGCCTCGACGCCGATCGTGTCGACCGTCTTGATCCCCCTGGCGCTCAGCCGCAGCCGTACGTACCGGCCCTCGCTGGGCAGCCAGTACCGCTTGCTCTGGATGTTCGGGTCGAAGCGGCGCGAGGTGCGCCGGTGGGAGTGGGAGATGCGGTTTCCGAAACCGGGCTGGGCGCCGGTCAGCATGCAGTGCGCGGACACGGGTGACGTACCTCTCCTCGGCAGGTGGTGCTAATGGAATTCATTTTCAGTAACATAGCAGCATGGCACGCAACGAACTCCGCCCGGTCATCAAACTCCGGTCCACGGCCGGAACCGGCTTCACCTACGTCACCCGCAAGAACCGCCGCAACGACCCGGACCGTATGGCCCTGCGCAAGTACGACCCGGTCGCCGGCCGTCACGTCGACTTCCGAGAGGAGCGCTGAGCCACCGCCATGCGCGAGGGAATCCACCCGGCCTACGGGCCCGTCGTCTTCCGTGACCGTGCCGCCAAGCACGCCTTCCTGACCCGCTCGACGCTCGTCGCGACGGCGGGCGGGAAGACGATCGAGTGGGAGGACGGCAACACCTACCCGGTCGTGGACGTCGAGATCTCCGACGTCAGCCACCCCTTCTACACGGGTACCGCCCGCGTCCTGGACACGGCCGGACGCGTGGAGCGCTTCGAGCGCCGGTACGGGAAGCAGGGATAGCGCGGTGTCCCCACTCTCCGTCGTCATCGTCGGCGGACTGCACGCCGAGGCACGCCGGGCGGCGGTCGCCCGGCTGCTCGCCGACGTGCCCGGCAGTGTCGTACTCCACCACGACCTCGCCACGGCCGCCGCCGGCACGGTCGTACGGACGGTCCGGGACGCCGGCGGGATCCTGTCCGCCGGCGAGGCACCGCTGGTCAGCGACTGCGCGTGCTGTGCGCTGCGCGAGGACCTGGTGCCCGAGCTGGAGCGGCTCGACGAGGCCGGGCGGACCCGGCTCGCGATCGTCGAGCTGTGGGACTCCGTCGAGCCCAAGGCCATGGCCGAGGTGGTCACGGCCGGCGGGCTCACGGTCACCGGCGTGATCACCGCCGTCGACCCGGCGCTGCTCCTGCCGTACCTCGGCAACGGCGACGACCTCGCCGAGAGGGGCCTTGCCGCGGCCGCCACCGACCAGCGCACGGTCGCCGACACCTTCGCCCGCCAGCTGGAGTACGCGAGCACCCTGGCCGTCACCGACTCCGAGGAGGCCGACGCCGAGGACCACGAACTCCTCACCCAACTGCACCCGACCGCCCGCCAGGTGCCGATCGGTGACGGCTCCCGGGCGGGGGCGTCCGCACCTGGCGCTCTGTCACCGCTCGCCCGGGCCGCCTTCGCCGGCTTCGACGTCGACGCGGCCGCGGCCGCCCAGCACCCCGCCTGTGCGCTGCTCCCGGCGGAGGCCGACGCGCACGGTGTCTCGACCTTCGTCTGGCACCAGTGCCGCCCCTTCCACCCGGAGCGGCTGTACGCGGCCCTGGAGGACCTGACCTGCGCCGCGGCCCGCAGCCGGGGCCGCTTCTGGCTCGCCGAACGGCCCGACACGCTGCTGCACTGGGATGCGGCCGGCGGTGCGCTGTGTGTGGAGAGCGCGGGGCCTTGGCTCGCCTCCCTGCCCGACGCGGCCTGGGACATGGTCCCGCCGGTGCGCCGCGCCGCCGCCGCGCTGGACTGGCACCCGGAGCACGGCGACCGCTGCCAGCACCTGGTCTTCACGTCCCCGGGCCTCGACCGCGAGGGACTGGCGCGCCTGCTGGACTCCTGCCTGCTCACCGACGCCGAGTACGCCGCCGGCCGCGCCGCCTGGAAACAACTGCCCCCCGCCTTCGACGCACTCCTGGAGGTCTGACCCGCCATGCCCCGCAAGACCGACCGCAAGCCCGCCAGAAGTCGTCCCAATCCGCTGGACCAGGCCGGGATCACGTACATCGACTTCAAGGACACCGAGCTGCTGCGGACGTTCATCTCCGACCGCGGCAAGATCCGCAGCCGCCGGGTGACCCGGGTCTCGGCCCAGCAGCAGCGGCGGCTGGCCCGTGCGATCAAGAACGCCCGGGAGATGGCGCTGCTGCCCTACGCGGCCGCCGGCCGCTGACGCCACCCCGCCCCCCCACCACGCTCCGCCCGGACCAGCATCTCCCGGGCGGAGCGCACACGTTCTCGCATCTCCCGCCGGATCGTCACAAACGCGGTGGAACACAAAGAGCCCCAGGCGCGTCTGTTCTTAGTACAGGGCGAAACAATGCGAAGCATTTCCGAAAGAACCGATCGGGCACGGCGGACGTCAAAGCTGTAACCGGAGGACCACCCCGCGTGCACGTGCATCTGCGCCTGCACCTGCACATGAACGGGGATATGATCCGGGTCTGTTGACCATGGCACCAATGGCCACTCGAGCCAGTGCACCACCGGGGAGCTACCTGTGGATCAGGATGTTGACGGGGGGTACGACGTGTACAACGGCATGACGGCGACGCAGCTGCACGGGGTGGCCTGGCAGAAGAGTCGGCACAGCAACTCGCAGGGATCCTGCGTGGAGTTCGCGAGGCTGCCCGGCGGAGACGTGGCCGTGCGCAACTCGCGCTTCCCGGACGGGCCCGCGCTCGTCTACACCCGGGCGGAGATCGAGGCGATGCTGCTCGGCATCAAGGACGGCGAGTTCGACCACCTGATCGCGGGCTGATCGGCGGCCGCGCCAGGACAACGGTGTCGCGGGTTCCGCAAAGCGGTGCCGCCGTCGGCGTGACGCGCGTAGAACCGCGGCGCCGGTGTGCGCCGCGAGGGTTCATTCGCCGGCGGAGCGCAGCTGGAACAGCGCCCACACGACCTTGCCGCTGAGCCTGCCGGCCAGCGGGTGCCAGCCCCAGCTGTCGCTGAAGGAGTCGACCAGGAACAGGCCGCGGCCCGACTCCGCCGAGAAGTCGTCCGTACCGCGCGCGACGGGACCGTCGTGGCTGGGGTCGCGCACCGCGCACACCAGTCGCTCGGTCCAGCGCATCAGGTGCAGCCGCACCGGCGGGCACTGCTCGGATGCCGGTGAGGCATGCGTCGGCAGCGCGTGCCGCAGCGCGTTGGTGACGAGTTCGGAGACGACGAGACAGACGTCGTCGAAGCGGTCGGCGAGGTCCCACTGGTCGAGGGTTCCGCGCGTGAACTGCCGTGCGTCGCGCACCGCTTCGCAGCGGGCGGGCAGAGCGCACGAGGCGGCACTGGACACGGCAGCGGGATCCAGCGGCGGAAGGCCCTGCCGTAACGGCTCGAGCATGGTCGATCCATTCGTCCCCATGCGAGGCACTCCCGGGAATTCGCGGTCGTTGCGATGCAGCGGTGGCGCGAGACCATGGTTTCGGATGCGCACAGCAGATGCAAGGGCAGATGCACGTGCACGTGACCGAAATGGACCTTCCCGTACCGCTTCTTGGCCATTTTTTCCGCCATCTTCACGTCTCCTGCTTGCCGCTTCCTTGCTCTCCTCCTCCCTTCTCCTCTCCCTCCCGTCCCACCCTCCCGCCTGGCATCTTCGACTTCTTCCTGTCTCTGTAATCGGACGAGTACTGCTCGGAGTGTTTTAGTGGCAGACTGCGGCCCCTAAGACGGTTGGGGAGGCTGGCGAACGTGAGCGCGGGAGAGCCCGGATCGGTGGTGCGGCGCATGCTGCTCGGCTCGCAACTCAGGCGACTGCGCGAGGCCCGGGGGATCACGCGTGAGGCCGCGGGGTACTCCATCCGTGCCTCGGAGTCGAAGATCAGCCGGATGGAGTTGGGCCGGGTGAGCTTCAAGACGAGGGACGTGGAAGACCTGCTGACGCTGTACGGCATCACGGACGAGGCGGAGCGCGCCGCGCTCGTCGGACTCGCCCGTGAGGCCAACGTGGCGGGCTGGTGGCACAGTTACTCCGACGTTCTGCCGAACTGGTTCCCCACCTATGTGGGCCTGGAGGGCGCGGCCTCACTGATCCGCGTCTACGAGGTGCAGTTCGTGCACGGGCTGCTGCAGACCGAGGCGTACGCCCACGCGGTCGTCGAGCGCGGCATGAAGGGCGCGAGCGCCGCCGACATCGACCGGCGTGTGGCGCTGCGCCTGGAGAGGCAGAAGTACCTCGTCTCCGAGAACGCCCCCGAGTTCCACATCGTCCTGGACGAGGCCGCCCTGCGCCGCCCCTACGGCGACCGCGAGGTGATGCGCGGCCAGCTCCAGCACCTGATCGAGTTCTCCGAGCGCCCCAACGTACGGCTCCAGGTCATGCCGTTCAGCTTCGGCGGGCACTCCGGCGAGAGCGGCGCCTTCACCATCCTGAGCTTCCCGGAGTCCGACCTGTCGGACGTCGTCTATCTGGAGCAGCTCACCAGCGCGCTCTACCTCGACAAGCGCGAGGACGTCGTCCAGTACGAGCAGGCGCTCAAGGAACTCCAGCAGGACAGCCCCGGACCGGCCGAGAGCCGGGACCTTCTGCGGGGGCTTCTGCAGCTGTCGTAGGGATAACCCTCGGTTTTCCTGTGTGCTTCTTGCGTTTCCCGAGGTGACACCTCCAACTCGCCCCAAACGTAAGTACGATGACATGTGATCAGCGCCTCACGGACTGATCGGAGGCCGATCCGGCGTCTGCCTCGACTGCTTCGGCAGCAAGGGATTGAGGGATCACATGTCGTCCTGTTTCACCGACCTGGCCCAGCAGTTCATCGACGGTGAGTGGCGTCCGGGCACCGGTTCCTGGGACATCATCGACTTCAATCCCTACGACGGCGAGAAGCTCGCCTCGATCACCATAGCCACCGTCGACGAGGTCGATCAGGCCTACCGGGCGGCCGCCCGTGCCCACAGGCAGTGGGCCACGATCAACCCCTACTCCCGCCGTGCCGTCTTCGACAGCGCCCTGCGGCTGCTCGAGGAACGCGAGGAGGAGATCCTCCAGGCGATCATCGCCGAGCTCGGCGGTACGTATGTGAAGGCCGGCTTCGAGATCAACCTCGCCAAGGAGTTCCTGCGCGAGGCCGCCCACCTGACCCTGCGTTCCGAGGGCCGGATCCTGCCCTCCCCGATCGAGGGCAAGGAGAACCGCCTCTACCGCGTTCCGGTCGGGGTCGTCGGTGTCATCAGCCCCTTCAACTCGCCGTTCCTGCTGTCGCTCAAGCCCGTCTCCGCCGCGCTGGCCCTCGGCAACGCGGTCGTCCTCAAGCCGCACGAGGACAGCCCGATCGTCGGCGGCACCCTGATCGCCAAGCTGTTCGAGGACGCGGGTCTGCCGGCCGGGTTGCTCAACGTCGTCGTCACCGACATCGCCGAGATAGGCGACGCCTTCATCGAGCACCCCATCCCCAAGGTCATCACCTTCACCGGTTCCGACAAGGTCGGCCGGCACATCGCGACCGTCTGCGCGGCGCAACTCAAGCGCACGGTCCTCGAACTGGGCGGCAACAGCGCGCTGGTGGTCCTCGACGACGCCGACATCGACTACGCGGTCGACGCGGCCGTCTTCAGCCGGTACGTCGACCAGGGCCAGGTCTGCATGGCCGCCAACCGGGTGCTGGTGGACCGCTCGGTCGCGGCCGAGTTCACCGAAAAGTTCGTCGCCAAGGTCAGGACCCTCAAGACCGGTGACCCACGCGACCCGCGGACGGTGATCGGCCCGGTCATCAACTCCCTCCAGGCCAACGCCATCTCCGCCGCCGTCGACCAGGCGGTCGCCGAGGGCGCCACCGTGCTGGTGCGAGGCGCGACGACCGACAACCTGGTGGAGCCGTCCGTCCTGACGGACGTGCCGTCCGACTCCTCCCTCCTGCACAAGGAGATCTTCGGCCCCGTCGCCCTCCTCGTCCCCTTCGACGGCGAGGAGGAGGCGATCCGCATCGTCAACGACACGCCCTACGGTCTCAGCGGCGCCGTCCACACGGCCGACGTGGAGCGGGGTGTCGCCTTCGCCCAGCAGGTCGACACCGGCATGTTCCACGTGAACGACGGCACCATCCACGACGAGCCGCTGATCCCCTTCGGCGGCGAGAAGAACTCCGGGATCGGCCGACTCAACGGCGAGACCACACTGGACGCGTTCACCACGCTGCGGTGGATCTCGGTACAGCACGGGCGCAGCGCGTTTCCCTTCTGATCCGCGGCAGGCGTCGCTTGCGGACAGAACCTGACCGCAAGGGTCCGTAACGTCATCGGTGTCAGGCGGCAGCAGCCGTGACACCCCGATGAAAGGCGGCCGTTCATGGTCACTCACGTGCGACCCGAAGCCCAGGGCGACGAGCGCGGAGCGCTGCTCTCCTTCCTTGACGAGCAGCGCGGCGGCATCAGGCGGGCGGTGCTCGGCCTCACGGACGAGCAGGCCTCCTCGCGTCCCAGCGCCAGCGAGCTCTCCCTGGCCGGGCTGGTCAAGCACGTCGCCGAGACGGAGCAGGGCTGGGTGGCCCGCGCCAAGGGGGAGGAGCCGGCCGTGCACCGGGACCAGTCGAACTGGCCCGAGTGCTTCGCGCTGATCGAGGGCGAGACGGTCGCGTCGCAACTGGAGTACTGGGAGAAGGTCGCCGCCGAGACGGAGGCGTTCGCCCGCTCCGTTCCCAGCCTCGACGACACCTTCCCGCTCCCGAAGGCACCCTGGTTCCCGGAGGAGTCCGTCTCCGTGCGCTGGGTCCTCCTGCACCTGATCCGGGAGACCGCCCGGCACGCCGGCCACGCCGACATCATCCGGGAGTCGCTGGACGGGAAGACGGCGTTCGAGCTGGTTGCTCTCGCCGAGAACTGAGGTCATAACCTGGACCACATGTCAGCGATCCGTCTCCTCGTGCTGGGCGCGGTGCGCCAGCACGGGCGGGCCCACGGCTACCAGGTGCGCAACGACCTGGAGTACTGGGGCGCGCACGATTGGTCCAACGCCAAGCCCGGCTCGATCTACCACGCCCTGAAGCAGATGGCGAAACAGGGCCTGCTGCACGCCCATGAGATCGCCCCCTCCACGGCCGGCGGCCCGCCGCGCACGGAGTACGAGATCACCGGCAAGGGCACCGAGGAGTACTTCGCGCTGCTGCGCGAGGCGCTGACCTCGTACGACCAGAAGGTGGACGTGAAGTCGGCGGGCATCGGCTTCATAGTCGACCTGCCGCGCGGCGAGGCGGTCGCCCTCCTGAAGGAGCGGACCCGGCGGATCGGCGAGTGGCGCGCTGTCGTCACCGAGCACTACGTCCCCGAGGACGGCCCCGAGCGGCTCGGCCACATCGGGGAGGTCATGAACCTCTGGGTCCACTCGGCCGACAGCGAGTCCGAGTGGATCCAGGGGCTGATCGAGCGCATCGAGCGCGGGGCCTACACCTTCGCCGGGGAGGGTGAGCCGTTCGTCGGCATCCTCGCGGACGGCCAGCGCAACCCGTACGCGACGACGGAGACGCATCCCGGGGACGCCCACTGATCAAGTTCCCCGGCGCCTCGGGAGATGACACAGGTCAGTGGTGGAACCCGGTCGCCGCCTGCTTGTCCCGCGTCAGCGGCTGCGGCTGCCGGCGCAGCTCCGGCAGCAGCCGGGACAGGTCCTCCACGAACAGGTCGGCGAGGTCCGCCGAGAAGGCGTTGCGGCACACCACCCGCAGCACGGACAGGTCCTCGCGGTTGGGCGGGAAGGTGTACGCGGGCACCAGCCAGCCGTTCTCGCGCAGCCGCCGGGAGACGTCGAAGACGTCGTACGCCTTCACGTCGTCCGTCGTCGTGAAGGCGAAGACGGGCAGCTGGTCCCCCCGGGTCAGGAGCCGGAAATCGCCGAGCGCCTCCACGCGCTCGGCGAGACCCCGGGCCACGTCCCGGGAGGACTGCTGCACGGCCCGGTAGCCCTCCCGGCCCAGGCGCAGGAACGTGTAGTACTGCGCGACGACCTGCGCGCCCGGCCGGGAGAAGTTGAGCGCGAAGGTCGGCATCTCGCCGCCCAGATAGTTGACGCGGAAGACGAGTTCCTCGGGCAGGGACTCGTGGTCGCGCCACAGCGCCCAGCCGACGCCCGGGTAGACCAGCCCGTACTTGTGCCCCGAGGTGTTGATGGAGGCCACGCGCGGGAGGCGGAAGTCCCACACCAGGTCCTCGTCCAGGAAGGGCGCGATCATGGCGCCGGACGCGCCGTCGACGTGCACCGGGATGTCGAGCCCGGTCCGCTCCTGGAGGGCGTCGAGCGCCGCGCAGAGGTCCGCGACCGGCTCGTACGACCCGTCGAAGGTGGAACCGAGGATGCCGACGACCCCGATGGTGTTCTCGTCGCACATCTCGGCGGCGGCCTGCGGGTCGAGGTGGAAGCGCTCGCCCTCCATGGGCACCAGCCGGGCCTCCACCTCCCAGAAGTTGCAGAACTTCTCCCAGCAGACCTGCACGTTGACGCCCATGACGAGGTTCGGGCGTGCCCCCGGGTACCGGTCGGCGTTGCGCCGCGCCCAGCGCCGCTTCAGCGCCATTCCGGCGAGCATGCACGCCTCGCTCGACCCGGTCGTCGAGCAGCCCACGGAGGCCGAGGGATCGGGTGCGTGCCAGAGGTCGGCCAGGATCGCCACGCAGCGCCGCTCCAGTTCGGCCGTGCGTGGGTACTCGTCCTTGTCGATCATGTTCTTGTCACGGCACTCGCCCATGAGGATCCCGGCCTGGGGCTCCATCCAGGTGGTGACGAACGTGGCGAGGTTCAGCCGGGCGTTGCCGTCCAGCATCAGCTCGTCGTGCACCACTTGGTACGCCGTCGAGGGCGGCAGCGGGGCGTCGGGCAACCGGTGTTTGGGCGGCGCCTCGGCCATGGCGGCGACCGGGTTCGCGTCCCCGCGGAAGGGGTTGACGGACAGGGGACGCTCGTCGGGCTTGCGGGCGCCGCCTTTGTGAAGGGCCATGGGTGTCTCTCCTTGAGGTGTCCGATTCAGGTGTCGGGTTGAGGTGGCAGGGGCAGGGGGGGCGAGGTCGGGTGACGGGTTCAGGTGTCCGGCTCAGGTGACGGACGTCCCGTCGGCGCGGAGCTGCATCTGTGGCCGCCCCGTCACCAGCAGCCAGGCCGGCAGCGAGGCGACGCAGAGCAGGGAGACGATCGCGGGCGAAGCGGTCAGCACGGCGGCCGTGAACAGGCTCACCCAGCCCTGCCGGGTGATCGCGAGGAGCACGCCGAGCACCCCGCAGGCCACGCCCAGCGCGGGCGGCACATCGGGCACGAGGGCGTGCGCGCACAGCCCGAGGGAGGTGCCGACGAAGACGGCCGGGAAGATCCGCCCGCCACGGAAGCCGCAGGACGCGGCGACGAGCAGCGCCGCCAGCTTCACCACCGTCAGGGTCGCGAACTGCCCCGCCGACCAGCCGTCGGGATCACGCGCCAGCTCTGCGACCTGGTCCAGCCCCTTGAAGAGCGTCAGATGCCCGCCCACCGCTGCCAGCAGCCCCAGCATGATCCCGCCGGCCGGGAGCGCCAGCATCGGGTGGCGCAGCCACGCGAAGACGCCGTGGACGTACGGGAAGGCGCGGACGGCGCACATGGTGAGCAGCGCGGCCACGCAGGCCACCACGAGGGCCGCCAGCAGGTCGCCCCAGCCCGGGTGGTCGAAGGCGGGCAGATGCAGGTCGAAAGAGGGGTGCGAGAGCAAGTCGGCCGTGATGGCGCCCGCGGCCCCGGCGGCGAGCGGCGCGAAGACGTTGTCCCACAGCGCACCCCGCACCCGCTGCCCGGCCAGTGCCTCGGAGACGACCAGCGCCGCCGCCACCGGCGTGCCGAACAGCGCGCCGATCGTCGCCGCCTCCGCCAGTACCACCCACAGCTGTCCGGGTGCCCGCGGCGCGAACCTGCGGCCCAGCCAGAACGCCAGCCCGACGTTGACGGCGATGATCGGATTCTCCGGGCCGAGGCTCGGCCCGCCCGCCAGCATCAGCCCGGTCGCCAGCAGCAGGCCCGGCAGCACGGCGAGCGGGAGCACGGGAGCATTCAGGCCGGTGGTGGCCGGGTCCGGCCCCGCGTGGCCCGGCACCTTCCACACCACCAGGCCCACCAGGACACCGGTCGAGGTGAACACGACAAACATCCACAGCACGGAGTACCGGCCGACGCCCAGCGCGTCCGGCAGATCCTCCCAGAGCACGTTCTGGAGCTCCTCGGCCGCCGAGCTCACCCCGACCAGGATCAGGCTCGCCATCACGCCCACCACGAGAGCGGGGAGGATCAACGGCAGCAACTTGCGTGCCGGGGTCGCCGGGGCGGCGGGCGCCTGCTGCGCGGTGTCCTGGGCCACTGGCTCACGATAAGCGGACAAACCATCAAAATAGGTCACAACATCCGGGGAGCGACCGGCTTGCACCTCACGTCACGTGAGGAGCCACCGTGGAGTGCGTACCGAGAAGGGAGCGGAAGTGAGCTACTCCGTGGGACAGGTCGCCGGTTTCGCCGGGGTGACGGTGCGCACGCTGCACCACTACGACGACATCGGCCTGCTCGCCCCGAGCGAGCGCAGCCACGCGGGTCACCGGCGCTACAGCGACGCCGACCTCGACCGGCTGCAGCAGATCCTGTTCTACCGGGAGCTCGGCTTCCCCCTCGACGAGGTCGCCGCCCTGCTCGACGATCCGGATACGGACCCGCGTGCGCATCTGCGCCGCCAGCACGAACTGCTGACCGCCCGGATCGAGAAGCTGCGGAAGATGGCGGCGGCCGTGGAGCAGGCCATGGAGGCACGCACGATGGGCATCAACCTCACCCCCGAGGAGCGGTTCGAGGTCTTCGGGGACAAGGACCCCGAGCAGTACGCCGAGGAGGCGGAGCAGCGCTGGGGCGGCACCGACGCGTACGCCGAGTCACAGCGGCGCGCCGCGAGCTACACCAAGGACGACTGGAAACGCATGCAGGCCGAGGTGGCCGACTGGGGCGAGCGCTACGACGCCCTGATGGCCGCCGGTGAGCCGCCGGCCGGCCAAGCGGCCATGGACATGGCCGAGGAGCACCGGCAGCACATCTGCGGATGGTTCTACGAGTGCTCGTACGAACTCCACCAGGGCCTGGCCGAGATGTACGTCGCCGACGAGCGCTTCAAGGCGTTCTACGACTCCATGCGCCCCGGACTCGCCGTACACCTGAGGGACGCGATCACGGCGAACGCCGCCCGGCACAGCGGCTGAGGCGGTCGTGACCCGGGTGGTCTACTCCCGGGTCACGACCACCGCCGTGCCGTACGCGCACACCTCCGTGCCGACCTCCGCCGCCTCCGTCACGTCGAAGCGGAACGCCAGCACGGCGTTGGCGCCACGCGCGCGTGCCTGCTCGATGAGCCGGGCCATGGCCTGGTTGCGGGTCTCGACGAGCGTCTTGGTGAGCCCCTTGAGCTCACCGCCGACCATGGACTTCAGACCGGCGCCGATCTGGCTGCCGAGGTGCCGCGAGCGCACGGTCAGTCCAAAGACCTCGCCGAGGACCTCCTGGATGCGGTGGCCGGGTACGTCGTTCGTGGTGACGACGAGCACGTCGGGCTGAGGGCCCTGGCCGCCGCCGTATTCTTCGATGCCCATGGTTCACAGCTTTGCCCCAGGGGCCCCGCAGTGCATTCTGGGGAGCCCCTTGGAACCTGGGCCCCGACGGCTGCGTTGATACGTTTGGGCAGCCAGCCCCAGCCCGTACCCCCACAGCAGGAGCCACATCCCCGTGATCACGCTTGCGCTCGGCCCCGAGTGGATCAGTCCGGACTATCTGATCTCGACCTTCAGCCTGCCCGGCATCCTGCTGATCGTCTTCGCCGAGTCCGGCCTCTTCGCGTTCCTCCCGGGTGACTCCCTGCTGTTCACCGCGGGTCTGTTCGTGGCCCAGGGGCAGTACATCAGCCAGCCGCTGTGGCTGGTCTGCGCGCTGATCGTGCTCGCCGCCGTCCTCGGCGACCAAGTCGGCTACATGATCGGCAAGTTCTTCGGACCCAAGCTCTTCAGCCGTCCCAACTCCAAGCTCTTCAAACAGGAGAACCTGGAGAAGGCCCACGAGTTCATGGAGAGGTACGGCCCCAAGGCCATCGTGCTGGCCCGCTTCGTCCCGATCGTGCGCACCTTCGCCCCCATCGTGGCGGGCGCCGGCCGCATGAAGTACCGCACGTTCCTCGTCTACAACGTCATCGGCGGCGTCGCCTGGGGCACCGGCGTCACCCTCGCGGGTTACTGGCTCGGCCAGATCGAGCTCATCCGGACGAACGTCGAGGCGATCCTCGTCCTGATCGTCGTGGTCTCCGTCGTCCCGATCGCCATCGAGTACCTGCGCGAGCGCTCCAAGAAGAAGAAGGCCGCCGCCCAGACCCCGGCCTCCCAGCCCCAGCCCCAGGCCATGGACGACGCCACGACCCAACTCCGCCGCATCCCTCCGGCCCACGAGGACCAGCAGCACTACGGCGACAATCAGGGCAACGCCCAGTACGGCCAGTACGACGAGTACTACGCCCAGCAGCCCCAGCAGCAGCCCCAACAACAGCAGCCGTACGCCCAGCAGTACCCGCAGAACTACCCGCAACAGCCGTACGGCGGTCAGCAGGACCACCAGGGCCAGCAGCAGTACCCCTACGGCAACCAGGGCTACTAGGGCTACTGCGGCGGCGCGTCCGCGCCCCGAAAGAGGCGCGGGGCTGTGCCGATATGCGGCTCCGCCGCGTGGGCGCGAGCAACCACGTACAAGCCGCACCCGCCGTCGAACGGATCGCACCGAGCTCGAAGGCACCCGGCGCTAAAACCCTCGCGTCCGCTTCGCGGCCCGCCGCTTCTCCGTCGACCCGATCCGCAGGAACAACCGCGAGATCTCCGACCCCAGGTTCACCCCGATGGCAATCGCCATCGCCAGCGCCGCCGCCGTCGACAGCGACACCAACCCCTCGTCGACCCGGTTCTGAGCGATCGACAGCAACCCGAAGTACGTCGCGGAACCGGGTAGCAGCGGCCCGATCGCCGCCGTCGTGTACGGCAGCGCGGACGCGAACCGGTAGCGGGCCAGCAGCTGCCCGAACAGTCCCACCAGTCCCGCGGCGACGGCCGTGGAGGCGACCGGCGAGAGATCACCGGCGTAGTACATCGCCCCGTAGACCGCCCACGCGACGCCCCCGTTGAGGGTCACCGCCAGCACGGTGGATCGTTCCTGCTGCAACAGCACCGCGAAGGTCAGCGACAACAGCATCGACGCGCCGAGCTGCCAGTACGGGTTCTCGGGGATGTTCAGCGCCGCGTCCGGGTTGAGCTTGGCGCCCAGCTGCACGCCGAAGTACAGCACCACCAGCACGCCGACGACGATGCCCACGAAGAAGTACAGGACCTCCAGCAGGCGCGCCGACGCGGTGATGTAGAAGCCGGTCAGACCGTCCTGCACGCCCGCGACCAGCGCCCGCCCGGGCAGCAGCGCGAACAGCCCACCGGTGATCACCGCGGACGCCTTCACGTCGACGTGCGCCACGGTCAGCGCGACCCCGATCGCGGCCGGCGGCATCGCGGCCACCGTGAACTGGTAGAACTCCGGCAGCCCCCGCCCCGCGCACAGCCACGCCAGCCGGTCCCCGAGCATCGCGCCCAGCGCGGCCGCCACGAACACGAGCAGGTCACCGCCGACGAGCACGGAGGCCGAACCCGCGAGCAGCCCGCTCGCCGTGGTCAGGGCCCATCCGGGGTACGGGTGCCGGTTGCGGCGGATCTCCGCGAGCCGCCGGTAGGCCTCCTCCAGGGAGATGTGGGTCTCCACGTCACTGAGGTCGTCGACGAGCTGGTAGACGGCCGCCAGGCGCGTGTAGTCGGTGCCGCGGCGGCGCACGGTCCGCGACGCCGACACCGGGTCCTCCACGAGGGACGGCTGGTACGAAATCGACAGCAGCGTGAAGGTGACGTTCGGCTCGCAGCGGTCGAGACCGTACGACCGGCAGACGGCGAACATCGCCGCCTCCACGTCCTCCGCGTTCTCCCCACCCGCCAGCAGCAGCTC
Organism: Streptomyces griseus subsp. griseus; assembly: GCF_000720255.1. Classification (GTDB taxonomy): domain Bacteria; phylum Actinomycetota; class Actinomycetes; order Streptomycetales; family Streptomycetaceae; genus Streptomyces; species Streptomyces griseus_I. The sequence continues at coordinate 14,502 of NZ_JOJE01000069.1, forward strand.
GCCGATACGCAGGGTCAGGTCGAGCACGCGCGGGACCGCGGGCCCGCCGTCCTCCTCCGCCTTCTGCACCGGCTCCGGCGCGGGCCGCTCGGCCACCGGCATGCGCAGCATCGTGCGCATCCGGTCCTGCCAGGGGAGGTCCTTGGTCAGGCTGACGACGGGAATGCCCGTCGGCGGTGTGAAGGCCGGCGGGCCGTGCCGGGCGTGGTAGGTCCGCGGCGGACTGAACGCCGACCCCTCCGGCTCCACGGCGGCCTGCTGGGGGACGTCGAGCCCGTCCGGCAGGGCGAACTCGGACGTGGTCTCGGCTTCGCCCCCGGTTCTGGGGGCGGCCAGCCCGGTCGGGATGGCGAACTCCGATGTGATCTCGGAGTCGAACGTGCCCCTCGCCTCGTCCGACAGCGGCTTGCGGTATTCCGCCTCCGTCACTCCGTAACGCTCCCTGTGTGACACGTCCAGCAGGCCTCAGTATGCGCACGTCTACCCACTGACACGCGAACAGGCCGCACGCGCACGCGTGCGGCCTGTCTCACGGCGACGAGCTGGGAGTGCTCAGTGGCCGCCCTGGTCCTTGAACCGCTTGTACGACCGCTCGATCTCGGCCTCGGCCTCGGTGCGGCCCACCCAGTCGGCGCCCTCGACGGACTTGCCGGGCTCCAGGTCCTTGTAGACCTCGAAGAAGTGCTGGATCTCCAGGCGGTCGAACTCGGACACGTGGTGGATGTCACGCAGGTGCTCCACACGCGGGTCCGTCGCGGGGACGCACAGCAGCTTGTCGTCGCCGCCGGCCTCGTCGGTCATCCGGAACATGCCGATCGCGCGGCACTTGATGAGGCAACCCGGGAAGGTCGGCTCGTCCAGGATGACCAGCGCGTCGAGCGGGTCGCCGTCCTCGCCGAGGGTGTTCTCGACGAAGCCGTAGTCGGTCGGGTAGGCGGTCGAGGTGAAGAGGCGACGGTCCAGGCGGATCCGACCGGTCTCGTGGTCCACCTCGTACTTGTTCCGCGAACCCTTCGGAATCTCGATCGTGACGTCGAACTCCACCGGTGGCTCCTCCATGATCAACACATAGTTCTGGTGGTTAAGTGTCCCTCACGCAGGTGTGTGATCGCGAAAGGGGCTGGTGGTCGTGCCAGAGCTGAGGCCTTGGCGGGCCGCGAGACCGCACGTGGTGCGGGCCGCGACCGCCGTACGACCGCGTCTCGCACGGGCCGCCGCGGCCGCCGGGCCGCGGATCGCGCGGCTCACGCGGGCCGCGAAACCGCAGCTCGCGCGGCTCGCCCGGCCGAAGACCGTCCAGACCTGGCAGTACACGGCCGGAGCCGTTACCGCCGGGCTGGCGCTGGCCGCCGGAGTGGTGACCGCCGCTGGTCCCTGGGACGCCTCCGGTCAGCGTACGGCCGAGCGGGACCGGGCCGCCGTCCTCGGACACACGGGTGGCGCAGATCACGGTCGCACCTCCGGCACCACCGAGGCGGCCGCCGGGGCCCCGCAGCCGGCCCCCAGCGCCGGGGCGGTCCTCACGACCCTCGGCGGCACCACGAACGCCGTGAAGTCGGCGCCGAACACAAAGCCCCTCGGCGCCGTCCTGGATCCGCTCCTCGGCTCCGGATCCCTCGGCAGCCGCCACGCGGCCGCCGTCGTGGACGTCGGCACCGGCAGGCGTCTGTACGGCTCCAGCGCCGACGAGGCGCTCACCCCCGCCTCGACGACGAAGATCGCCACGGCCGTCGCGGCCCTCTCGGCGATGGGCGCCGACCACCGCCTCACCACCCGTACGGCCCTGGAGCCCGACGGGAAACTCGTCCTGGTCGGCGGCGGCGACCCCACCCTGACGGCCCGCCGGACGGCCGACGGCTGGGCGAGCCTGCGCACCCTCGCCGACCGTACGGCCGCGGCCCTCCGGAAACGGGGCGTCAAGCAGGTCACGCTCTCCTACGACACCACCCTGTACGAGGGCCCCGAACTGCATCCCATCGGCGTCAACCCCAACATCGCCGCCGTCACCGCACTGATGGCCGACGAGGCCCGTACGGACGGCTCGACCCGCGGACCGGCGCCCCGCGTGTCGGACCCGGCGGCGGAGGCGGCACGCACGTTCGCGAGTCTCCTCGGGGACCACGGCATCAAGACCACCTCCCCGGAGCCGGCCAAGGCGACGAAGCGCGCGAAGACCCTCGCCGCGGTCTCCTCACCCCCGCTGTCCACCGTCGTCGAACGCATGCTGACCAACAGCGACAACGACATCGCCGAGGCCCTCGCCCGCCACACCGCCGTCGCCACCGGCGAACGCGCCGACTTCACCGGCGCCGGCAAGGCGATCGACGCCCAGCTGAAGAAGCTGGGCCTGCCGCTCTCCGCCACCACCTTCAAGGACGGCAGCGGCCTCGACCGCGCCGACCGGCTCACGGCGAACCTCCTCACGTCCCTCCTCGCGAAGGCGGCCGACCCCGGCCACCCCGACCTCCGTCCCGCTCTCACCGGCCTCCCCGTGGCCGGCTTCACCGGCACCCTGACCAGCCGCTACACACACGGCGCGGCCGGCCTCGTACGCGCCAAGACCGGCACCCTCACCGGCGTCAACACCCTCGCGGGCACGGTAGCCACCCGAGACGGCCACCTCCTCGCCTTCGCCTTCCTCGCCTCCGACACCACCAGCCCCACAGCGGCCCAGTCAGCCCTGGACATGGCAGCAACGGCGCTGGCGGCCTGCGGCTGCCGCTGAGAAGCTCATGCCGGGCGCCGCCCGAAGCGACGCCCGCCCCTGCCGACCCAGGCACCCGTCGGACACCGCCGGGCACCCGGAACCGCCCGCCCCCCTGCCCAACCCGCACCCTGCCCCCAACGCCGGCGCTCACGTACGGTTGACACATGACGAGCATCGGTGGTGCCGCATCTTCCGGGATGGTCGACTGGAATCTCGCGGTGGCGACCGCGACCCGGCTCGTGAGGCCGGGCCCCGAGGTGAGCCGGGACGAGGCCCGCGCGGTCGTCGCGGAACTGCGCCGCCACGCCAAGGCCTCCGAACAACACGTCCGCGGGTTCACCGGATTGGGCACCGAGGAGACCCACGACACCCCCGTCCTCGTCGTCGACCGCCCCGGCTGGGTCAAGGCGAACGTCGCCGGGTTCCGCGAGATCCTCCGCCCGCTCCTGGAGAAGATGGAGGAGCGCCGCGGCAACAGCCCGGGTGGCGCCCTCCTCGGCACCGTCGGCGGCAAGGTCACCGGCGTCGAACTCGGCATGCTGCTGTCCTTCCTCGCCTCCCGCGTCCTCGGCCAGTACGAGACCTTCGCCCCGCCCGCCCGCGACCTGCCGGCGGGCGAGGGCGGCGGCGGCCGACTGCTGCTCGTCGCACCGAACGTCGTCCACGTGGAGCGCGAACTCGACGTGGACCCGCACGACTTCCGCCTGTGGGTGTGTCTGCACGAGGAGACCCACCGCACGCAGTTCACCGCGGTGCCCTGGCTCCGTGACCACCTCGAGGGCGAGATCCAGTCGTTCCTCGGGGAGACCGACGTCGACCCGATGACCGTCCTGGAGCGCATCAGGGAGGCCGCCCAGTCCCTCTCCGGTGGCCGTCCCGAGGCCGAGGAGGACGACGGCGGTCACTCGTTCGTGGAACTGGTGCAGACGCCCGCCCAGCGCGAGATCCTCGGCCGCCTCACCGCCGTGATGTCCCTGCTGGAGGGCCACGCCGACTTCGTGATGGACGGGGTCGGCCCCCAGGTCGTACCGACCGTCGCCGAGATCCGCGAGAAGTTCCAGCAGCGCCGCGCCAAGGGCGCCTCCCGCCTGGACCTCGCCCTGCGCAAGCTGCTGGGCCTGGACGCCAAGCTCCGGCAGTACCGCGACGGCGAACACTTCGTACGGGCCGTCGTCGACCAGGTCGGCATGGACGGCTTCAACCGCGTGTGGACCTCCCCGAACACCCTCCCGACCAAGGCGGAGATCGCCAAACCGGCGGACTGGGTCGCGCGGGTGCACCGCAAGGCGGAGTCGTGAAACGGCGTGGAGAGGTCGTGAACCAGATCCGGCCGTCGGCAGGCGAACGCCCCTGCAATCACCCGTCCGAGGGACCGTGAGCCGCGCGTAGGCGTGCGATGCTCGGGGAACCGCCCATTTCTGTCACCATCTACACACTCTGAGTGACCGACATCGGGCTCACCCCCGAAAACTTCATGAAGGGAACCGGACATGGGTCCCCATCCTGCGGTCGCGGCGATACGCCTGGCGGTCCGCCGCGTCCTCCACGACCTCCTCACCGAGCACACCCCTGAAGCGGCCCCGCACGAGCGCCCCCCGTCGCCGCTCGTGCTCGTGGCATGCTCGGGCGGCGCCGACTCCATGGCGCTCGCCTCCGCCCTCGCCTTCGAAGCCCCCCGGCTCGGCATCCGCGCCGGCGGCGTCACCATCGACCACGGCCTCCAGCCCGGCTCCGACCTGCGCGCCGCGGAAGTCGTCCTGCGCCTGCGCGGACTCGGCCTCGACCCCGTCGAGTCCGCCGCCGTGACCGTCGGCCGCCAGGGCGGACCCGAGGCCGCCGCGCGGGACGCCCGCTACGCCGCCCTCGACGCCGCCGCCGAACGCCACGGCGCCGCCACCATCCTGCTCGGCCACACCCGCGACGACCAGGCCGAGACCGTCCTGCTCGGCCTCGCCCGCGGCTCCGGCACCCGCTCCCTGTCCGGCATGGCCGCGGTCTCGGGGGCCGGCGGCCGCTACCGGCGCCCCTTCCTCCAGCTCGACCGGCAGACCGCCCGCAAGGCCTGCCTGGTCCAGTCCCTGCCCGTCTGGGACGACCCCCACAACGCCGACCCGGCCTACACCCGGTCCCGGCTGCGCCACGAGGGCCTGCCCGCCCTG
>NZ_JOJE01000070.1 GCF_000720255.1 Streptomyces griseus subsp. griseus
CTCCAGCACGCAGAACTCGTTGCCCTCCGGGTCGGCGAGGACCGTCCACGGCACATCGCCCTGGCCCACGTCGGCGGGCGTCGCACCGAGGGCCCGCAGACGCGCGACCAGCTCCGCCTGATGGGCCGTAGAGGTGGTGGCGAGATCGAGGTGCACGCGGTTCTTCGTCGTCGTCTTGGGTTCCGGGACGGGAACGACGTCGATGCCCACGGCGACCGGGTCCGGCCAGACGAGGCCGCCGACGGGACCGACGTAGGTGGTCACGCCGGGGCTGTAAGCGCTCCAGCCGAGCGCCTCCGCCCAGAACCGGCCGACCGCCAAGCCGTCCAGGGCCTTCATGTTCACGTGAACAGGTCGCAGTGCCATACCAATGATCCTATGCACCGGCTCTGCGACGATCCGCATCCCGAAAAGCCCGAAGGCGGCCGCCCGTATAGGGCAGCCGCCTCTCGGTCGGTCGTGGCGGGACCTACGCGGCCGAGCCGGCCTTCCACTGCTCCCAGCTCATGTTCCAGCCGTTGAGGCCGTTGTCCGGGGCGACGGTCTTGTCTCCGGTGTTCTTGACGATGACGACGTCACCGACGATGGAGTTGTTGTAGAACCAAGCGCCCGGGGTGTTCGGGTCGTTGGCGCCCTTGGCGTCCTGGAGGCCGACACAGCCGTGACTGGTGTTGACGGAACCGAAGATGGACTTCGCGCCCCAGTAGTTGCCGTGCACGAACGTGCCGGAGTTGGTCAGGCGGATGGCGTGCGGCACGTCCTTGATGTCGTACTCGCCCTTGCCGTCGTCGTCGGTGAAGCCCACGGTCGCGCCGTTCATGCGCGTCTCCTTGAACTTCTCCGACATCACCATGATGCCCTCGTACGTCTTGTTCTGCGGCGACCCGGCGGAGATCGGTATGGTCCGGATGGTCTTGCCGTCCTGCGTGACCTTCATCTGCTTGGTCTTCGCGTCGACGGTCGTCACCTGGTTGCGGCCGATCTTGAAGGTGACCGTCTTCTGCTGCACACCTTGGACACCGTTGGCGCCCTCCACTCCGTCGAGCGCGAGCTTCAGCGTGACGGTGGAGTTCTCCTTCCAGTAGTCGTCCGGACGGCAGTCCATGCGCAGACCGCTGAACCAGTGACAGGCGACCTCCTGGCCGCTGCTGGAGGAGACCGTGATGCCCTTCTGGACGGCGGCCCGGTTGGTGATCTCCTTGTTGAAGTTGATCGACACGGGCATGCCCACACCGACGGTCGAGCCGTCCTCGGGCGTGAAGTTGGCTATGAAGCTGTTGGACGGGGAGACCGTGGTGAAGGAGGCGTTCTCGTGGGCCTCACGACCGTCCGAGTCCTTCGCGGTCGCCGTCAGCTTGTAGGTGGTGGAGCGCTCCAGCTGGACACTGGGCTTCCAGCTCGTCTTGTCGGCGGAGAGCTGACCCGCGACGGCGGCGCCGTCGGCCGTCGTCATGGACACCTGGGTGAGCGTGCCCTTGCTGACCTTGACGGTCGCCGAGTTGTTGATGGAGGCGTTGGAGGAGCCGTCCTTGGGGGTGATCTGGATGTCGGCCTCGGACGCCTTCTTGGCCGCCGCCTCGTCGGCCTTGGCCTGTGACGTGTCCTTGCCCCCCTTGTCGGAGGCGCCTGCGTCACCGTCGGAACATGCCGAGAGCACCAACACACCGCCGAGCAGTGCGGACGCGGCCATCAGGCGCCTGCGCCGCTTACTGTTCGTCATCACTCGCTTCTCCATGGTTGCCGAATCCCCAAAAAGCCCGAGAGTCCCCGTTAAGAATCTTCAACGCTACGACCGGTTCATCCCGTTCCACATTCCTCGTATGTGTGGGGCACGCCACTTCGCCAGTTGGGGCGATCCGCCGGGGCGGGTGGTGCGGCTGTCGGTCCGTGCGCACGTTGAGACGACGAAACCCCGGGGGGTGGTTGCCGCCCGGGGTCACGATTTCCCAGGAACGCTCAGCCAATGCCGCCCGCGCGGCCGACTTCGTCGTCGTCGCCGTCCTCATCCACATCATCGTCGTCGATGCCCCAGTCAGGCGAGTCCGGGTCGTAGACGATCGGCTCGCTCGACCAGGACGCCTGCTGGAGTTCGACCCCCGGCACCCCGCTGACCAGGTCAAACGGCTCGACGAGATAGGCGAGCGCCTCCGCGGTGTCTTCCGTCACAGCGTTCTCGACATGGGCCCGCTCCTCCTGCGGCATCTCCCGATCGCTCGCGACCCGGCGCAGCGCGGCCTTGATCAGCTCGTCCCTGTCGTCCACTTCGACGACGAGTTCCACACGAAGACGGACAAAACGTGATGTCTCTGCAGTGCTCATGGCGCGAGACTACGGCCCGATGCTCCCGTGACTTTCCCGTGACCCGCGCCTTTCACTAACATCGCCCCACACGGCCAATTCGCCAGCGCTACAAGGGGATCGATATTCCGTGTCATCCGCTCGCCGTCCGTTGCTGACCGCCACCGCCGCGGGGACCCTCCTCGCCGCCCTGTGGTTCGTCCCGTCCGCCAACGCGACACAGGAGGCCCCTGCCAGAACGGAGGCCCCGGCGACCACGACGACGCAGGTCACCCAGCAGGCGAGGGTGGCGTCCGCGGTCGACACGACCGACTCGGTCGACGCGACGGTCACCACGGCCGACACCGCCGGCGACACCCGGCTCGCCGACACGGGCAGCTTCGACACCACCCCGTACGTCGCCGGAGGCACCATCTGCCTCGCGCTGGGCGCCGGGTTCGTCGTCTACTCGGTACGCCGGGAACGTCTCGGTTTTTGAAATTGCTTGACGTGCCCTTGACCAGCCGCTCATAGTCCGCCCATGAAGAGATCATCGGGGGCGCGGCTGTGCGCCACGGCCACGCTGGGCGCACTGTCGCTCGCCCTCCTCACGGGCTGTTCCGACGAAGGGGCGGACTCCAAGGACGACGCCAAGTCCGGGGGGTCAGGGGGTTCCCCCTCGTCGCCCGTTGCGACCGCGACGGCGCGCACCGCCGCCGAGTTGGAGAAGCTGCTCCTCGCCCAGGGCGAGGTCAAGGGCTACCGGGTCACCTCGGGCGACGACACCCTGCCGAAGTCGAAGAGCGATGTGAAGACCGACAAGGCCGAGTGCGCGCCGCTCGCCTACGCCATGTCCGGTCTCGCGCCCGGCGAGACGGAGGCGAACGCGAGCAACACCGTCACGGAGGACAAGGCCTCGGACGCCGCCTCCAAGAACCCGAAGGACCTCAGCGAGGAGGACATCGCGGGCGCCTTCAAGGTCGACATGACCTTCGTGGGTCTCTCCTCCTACGACGGTGACCGCGCCGTGAGGGCCCTGAATTCCGTCTCCGACGGCGTCAAGGCCTGCTCCGGCGGCTTCGGCATCACGTCCCAGGGCGAGAAGCAGAAGATCACCAAGGTGGCCGAGGGCAAGGCCTCGGGCGCCGGTGACGAGTCGGTGGCGTTCTCCGTGAGCTCCGACATGGACGGCCAGGGCACGGCCACGTTCAACACCGAGGTGGTGCGCGTCGGCAACACCGTCGCCACGTACTACACCGTGAACTTCGGCAATCTGGAGACCGGCAAGGCGGCCGAGATCCCGTCCGCCGTGATCGAGGGCCAGGCGGCCAAGCTCAAGTGACGTCCGCGGGGGCCCGCCGTCGTAGGCGACGGCGGGGCCCCGCTGTGTTCGCCTCGTTCGTTTACCGGAGCGGCCCGGTGACCGTCTCCACCGTCGCGACCAGCCGCCCCTCGCGCACGTAGACGTCCGCCGCCGCGAGGTCCGGGGCGAGGAAGCGGTCGGGGCCGGGTCCCTGGACCCCGGCCGCCCGTACGCCGTCGATGACCGCCCGGGTGGCCGGCGCCGGAGCGAGGCCCTCGCGCAGCTCCACGGCACGGGTGGCGGCGTACAACTCGATCGCGAGCACGCGCGTGAGGTTGTCGACGGCGGTGCGCAGCTTGCGGGCCGCGGACCAGCCCATGGAGACGTGGTCCTCCTGCATCGCCGAGGACGGGATCGAGTCCGCGGACGCCGGTACGGCCAGCCGCTTCATCTCGCTCACCAGCGCGGCCTGCGTGTACTGGGCGATCATCAGCCCGGAGTCGACGCCGGCGTCGTCCGCCAGGAACGGCGGCAGACCGTGACTGCGGTTCTTGTCCAGCAGCCGGTCGGTGCGCCGCTCGGCGATGGAGGCGAGGTCGGCGGCGGCGATGGCGAGGAAGTCGAGGACGTAGGCGACCGGGGCGCCGTGGAAGTTGCCGTTGGACTCCACCCGCCCGTCGGGCAGGACGACCGGGTTGTCGACCGCCGACGCCAGCTCGCGCTCGGCGACCAGGCGGGCGTGCGCGAGGGTGTCGCGTCCGGCGCCCGCGACCTGCGGGGCGCAGCGCACCGAGTAGGCGTCCTGGACGCGCGGGGCGTCGTCCTGGTGGTGGCCGGTCAGGTCCGAGCCCTTCAGCACGGCCAGCATGTTGGCGGCGGCCGCTCCCTGACCGGGGTGCGGGCGGATGGCGTGCAGCTCGGGGGCCAGGACCTTGTCGGTGCCGAGGAGTGCTTCGAGGCTGAGGGCCGCCGTGACGTCGGCGGACTTGTACAGCGTCTCCAAATCGGCGAGGGCCATGACCAGCATGCCGAGCATGCCGTCGGTGCCGTTGAGCAGGGCGAGGCCCTCCTTCTCGCGCAGCTCGACGGGGGCGATGCCGTGCTCGGCGAGGAGCTCACCGGCGGGCCGTACGACACCGTCCGGGCCCTCCGCGTCCCCCTCCCCCATGAGCGCGAGGGCGCAGTGGGACAGCGGGGCCAGGTCGCCGGAGCAGCCGAGGGAGCCGTACTCGTGGACGACCGGGGTGATCCGGGCGTTGAGCAGGTCGGCCATGGTCTGCGCGACCTCGGGGCGGACACCGGTGTGCCCGGAGCAGACGGTCTTCAGCCGCAGGAACATCAGCGCGCGTACGACCTCCCGCTCCACCCGGGGCCCCATGCCGGCGGCGTGCGAGCGGACGATGTTGCGCTGCAACTGGGCGCGCAGCTCCGGGCTGATGTGCCGGGTCGCCAGGGCGCCGAAGCCGGTGCTCACGCCGTAGACGGGCTCCGGCTTGGCCGCCAGCTGATCCACGATCTCGCGGGCCGCGGCGAGGGCCGCGACCGCCTCCCCGGAGAGCTCGACCCGGGCACCGCCGCGCGCCACGGCGAGCACGTCGGACGCGGTCACGCCGGACGTCCCCACCACCACAGTGTGCATATCCATATTCAGGAGCGTACGCAGTGAATTCGAAGATGTCACCAGTGGGTGGCTGGTTCGCCCCTTACGCGGTGGGGTCTCGGTGCCGTGCGCGGCTCATGGGCGTCCGCGGAAGCGGCGCCGTTCGGCGCCCGGCTCCGGCGGCGGTTCGTCGGCGAGGCGTACGACGGGATCCTCGGGCCCCTCCCGGCCGGCGACGACCGGCCTGGTCGCCCGCAGGGCCTTGGCCCGGTACTGGGCGGCGTCGGCGAGCCGGAAGAGGCGGCGGGCGTCGCGCACCGGGCCGATGGGGTCCTCGGTGGAGGCGACACCACAGGCCACGCCGTCACCCAGCTCCAGTTCCGCGGCACGCCGGCACAGTTCCCCGGCCACCTTCACCACGTCGTCCGCGGGCGGGCCGACCGCGAGCAGACAGAACTCGTCACCGCCGAGGCGGGCGGCGAGCGCGCCCGGCAGCATCGCACCGCACAGCGACAGCACCGACCCGAACCGCTCCAGCAGCCGGTCGCCGACGGCGTGCCCCTGGGTGTCGTTGACCCGCTTGAGCCCGTTCACGTCGCAGACCACGAGACTCACGGTGACGCCCTGAACGCCATGCCGTTCGATCGCCTCGTCCAGCCGTACGTCGACGGCGCGGCGGTTGGCGAGACCGGTGAGCGCGTCGGTGAAGGCCAGGCGGCGGGCCTCCTCCAGACGTTCGGTCTGCGCGATCCCGGCGGCGACGACGGAGGCCAGGACGGTGGCGAAGTCGGCGTCGGCGCGGTCGAAGACGGGGGTGCCGGTGGAGCGGGCGACGTACAGCTCACCCCAGGCGCGGCCGTGCAGGACGATCGGGGCGACGACGCAGGAGCCGCGGCCGCGGCGGCGCAGGGCGGCGACGCGCTGGTGGCAGTAGCCGGACTGGCCCGCTGCGGGGCCGTCGGCCGTCTCGACCCAGGCGTTGGGCTCACCGCCACCGGCCCAGCGTTCGTGCAGGAACTCGGTGATCTCGGGGAACTGGTGCACGGGGTAGGCCTCGGCCTCGGGGAACTCCTCCTCGCCCGACGCCCGGTCCCCCACGTTCACGAGGACCCGCAGCCGCCCCAGGTCCCGCTCCCACAGCGACAGCGCGGCGAAGCTCCCGGCAAGCGCCCTGCACGCCCCGAGCGCCGCGGCCCGCCATGACTCACGCGGGCCGTGCGCGGCGGCCATGCCCTGCGCCAACGCCACCACAGCCGCGAGCCGTCTGTCCTCACCCATCACCCCAGGCTAGGGATATTTCGCCTAAAAAGGGACGCAAAGTGCGGCCGCACGAGGTGGTGAACAGGCACAGTCCCGCCTACTCCCCCGGCCACTCCGGCTTCCGCTTCTCGTTGAACGCCGCCACCCCCTCCGCCCGGTCCCCCGAGAACGCCACCGACCGCCACGCCGCGTCCTCGACCTCGAGACCGGCCCGCAGGTCCAGCCCCTGCCCGAGCCGCAGCGCCCGCTTCGCCGCCCGCAGGCCCACCGGGGAGTTCCCCGCGATACGGGTCGCCATGGCCAGCGCCTCCTCCCGGTCCCGCCCCTCCTCGACCAGGACGTCCACGAGCCCCAGCTCCCGCGCCTCACCCGCCTCCACGCGCCGCGCCGTGAAGACCAGCTCGGCCGCCCGCGCCGCCCCGATCCGCCGCGGCAGCAGCTGCGTACCACCGCCACCGGGGATGACGCCCACGGACACCTCGGGCAGCCCCACCACGGCCGTACGGTCGGCCACGATCACGTCGCACGCCAGCGCCAGCTCGAACCCGCCCCCCAACGCGAACCCGTGCACCGCGGCGACCGTCGGCACGGGGATCTCCAGCACCCCGGTGTACGCCCCACGCGTCACCGGCCGCTGCCGGACCAGCTCGGCGTCGCTGAAGGAGTTGCGCTCCTTCAGATCCGCCCCGACGCAGAACGCCCGCTCGTGCGTCGACGTCAGCACCACGACCCGTACGTCCCGGTCCTCGCCCAGCGCCGCGCACGCCGCGGCGATGGAGCGGGCCATCCCGGTGGAGACGGCGTTCATGGCCTTGGGCCGGTCGAGGGCGAGTTCCGCCACATGCCCGTCCCCGTGCCGCCGCAAGAGGACGAACTCCCCGAACCGCTCCTCACTCATGACACCCTCCCGGTTAACGACGGTTAACAACTGCGCCGTGCCCGATCATCGCAGCACCGACCCCCGCGAGGAAAGAGCGGCACCCCACCCACCCGCCGGTTCCTTCCTCAGCGGCCGACAACCCGTTCGAGTGACATCCCGCCCATCTCCCATCCCAAGCCCCACAGGAGCGCATAGCGTGCGCTCCGCACGGCGCATGGGGGCGCGAGCGCCTCGGGGAGGGATCAGAGGGATCACGATGACGCACACCGAAGACGGCCTGGACGTACAGGACAGCTGGGTACCGTGGGTGCCCCGAGTGCGCGGCCGTCATCGTCGCCCCCGCCCGCGCAAGGTCATGCTCGCCGTCGGCGGCCTCGCCCTGGCCGCCGGCGTACTGGGCCTCGTACGCGTCGCGCCGGACTCCGGCGTCGCCGGCCTCGGCACCGCTGAGGCCGAGCCCAGCCCCGACCTGGCCCCCGGCACGGGACCGGACACGGAGACCGGACGGTCGGCCAACACGGCCGCCACCCTCTCGGACGCCCCCGAGCCGAGCCCTTCAGCCGCCTCCGCCATGGGCGGTTCCGACAGCGCGCAGGCCCCGGCCGCCGGCCGGGCCCGCACTCCGTACGCAAGCACCACCCCGCCGCCGGGTCAGGCCCGCGGCAACCCCGGCGCACCGACCGCCGCAGCCGTTCCCGCCGCACCCGCCGCGTCCCTTCGGTCCGCGCCCCCGCCGAGCCCGGCCACCGCGCAACCCACGCCTCCCGCGCCCGCACCGTCCCGGGCCACCACCCCACCCCCCGGCCCCCATCCGAACGAGCCGAACGAGCCGAACGAGCCGGACGAGCCGGACGAGCCGGAGGGGCCTGGCGGGTCGGGGCCGGGCAGCGGGGACGTCTGCGTCCCGGTCATCGGCCTGTGCCTGAACCCACTGAAGGGCACCGTCCACTGAGCGCGCGAGGCGAGCGAGCGGGCTACGCGTTCCCGACGGGCCTGCGCCGCAGCAGCCAGGGCTCGACCACGCCGAGTCCACGCACCGGCCGCTGCCAGGTCGGCTGGAGCGCGAAGCGGTACGTCGGCGGCTCCTCGCCCTCCTTCTCGGCGGTGGCCGCCTCCTCCGCCGCCGCGGTCTCGGAGGCCGGCGCCTCCCGGGTGCGGATCAGCTCCTCGGCGAAGGCGCTGTCGACGAGGACGGCATCACGCGGCGCTATCGACGTCAACCGGGAGGCGAGGTTCACCGTCGTTCCGAAGACATCACCCATCCGGGTGGTCACCGTGCCGAACGCCATGCCGACGCGGAGCTCCGGCATCGTCTCGTCGTTGGCCATCGTCTCGATGAGCCGCAGCCCGATCTCGGCGGCGATCCCGGCGTCGTCGGCGGCGTACAGGACCTCGTCGCCAAGTGTCTTGATGAGCCGTCCCCCGTGCGCGGCGACCAGGTCGGCGGCCGTGGTCTCGAACGCCTCGACGAGTTCGCCGAGCTCCTCCTCCTCCATACGGCGGGTCAGCCGCGTGAACCCGACGAGGTCGGCGAAGCCGACGGCGAGGCGCCTGTCGACCATCTCCTCGTCATCGGCGGCCTGGACGACCCGGCCCGCCGAGGCCGCGAGCTGGCGGCGCCAGACGTAGACGAGGAACTCCTCGAGCTCCGGCAGCAGCAGCTCGACGATGGGATACGTGACCTCGGTGCGGGTCATGCCGGGCTCGGGCGGCTCGGTCAGGCCCTCCAGGAAGGAGTCGATCTGCCACTCCGCCAGGCGGGCGGTGGTCTGGCCGGTCGACCGTGCCACCTGCACGGCCATCGCCTCGCTGAGCAGTCCCGCTTCGACAAGACCGGAGAGGCGGCGCAGGGCGAGTACGTCGGCCTCCGTGAGGGCCCTGGCCTGGCCGATGTCGGCGAAGCCCATGGCACGCCAGAAGCGGGTGGCGAGCTCGACGGAGACGCCGGCGCTGCGGGCCGCCTGGAAAGGCGTGTAGCGCCGCTCCGCTCCCAGGATGAGCTGTTCGAGGCGGAGCGCGAGGGGGTCCTCGTCGTTCTCGGTGCTCTCGGTGCCGTCGGGCGCTGGGTTCTGACCCATGCCGGAGCCCGTGTCGTCGACGGTCACGCCTGCTGCCCTTCCGATCTGCCGCGGTCAGGTATCGACCGGCCTCAACTCTACGGCAGGTGTGCGCCAGCTCACTCCGTGAGGTCCGGCCGAGGATGCGGTCTCGTCTCTCCTGAGGTCACCGGCGTGGGCGTGGGCGCCCCCGGTATGTGCTCAGCCCCGCCGCCACAGCACCCTCACGCCGGCCGAAGGTGCACGATGTCCCCCGCCCCCACCGGCTCCTGCACGCCCTCCTCCGTGGCGATCACGAGCCTGCCGTCACCGTCGACGGCCACCGCCTCCCCCACCAGGGCACGGTCCCCGGGCAGCTCGGCCCGCACGACGCGCCCCAGCGTCGAGCAGCCCGCCGCGTACGTCTCCTGGAGGCCGCTCGTCGCCGGATCGCCCCCTGCGTCCCGCCACCGCCCGTACCAGTCCTCCAGGGACCGCAGCACGGCCCGCAGCAGCGGGTCCCGGTCCGTGTTCACCGCACCGGCGAGCGCCAGGGAGCCGGCCTGGGGGACCGGCAGTTCCTCGGCCCGGAGACTGACGTTGATGCCGACGCCGATGACGACCCCGTCCTCACCGGCCCGCTCGGCGAGGATCCCGCCCGTCTTCCGCTCCTCGCCGCCGACACCGACCATGAGGTCGTTAGGCCATTTGAGTGACGTGTCGACGCCCGCCGCCCGCGACAGCCCCGTGGCGACGGCGACCCCGGTGAGCAGCGGCAGCCAGCCCCAGCGGGCCACCGGAACCCCGGTGGGCTTGAGCAGCACCGAGAAGAACAGGCCCGATCTCGCCGGCGCCGTCCACTGCCGTTCCAGCCGCCCCCGCCCGGCCGTCTGCTCCTCGGCGACGAGGACCGCGCCCTCCGTCACCTTGCCCTGGTCCGCCAGGGCCACCAGGTCGGAGTTGGTGGAGCCGGTGCTCCGGACGAGCTGGACGTCGGACCACAGGCCCCCCTCCCGCACGAGCCCCCGCCGCAGCGCCGCTGCGTTGAGGGGCGGACGGTCCAGGTCGGACCAACGGCTGCTGTTGTCGTCTGAGGCATCTCGCGGCGTCATGCAAGCCACCCTAGGTGTGGCAAACGCCGCACTGCCGATTGACAAGCCCCCCACTACTCTACGGATGAGTAACCGTCCCCCCTTTTGAGCAGGCAGGGAGCCGCATCCCGATGTCCGAGCCGGAAGAGCGTAACGAGATCCAAGAGACCCCAGGGATCGACATCCACACGACCGCGGGCAAGCTCGCGGATCTCCAGCGCCGCATCGAGGAAGCGACGCACGCCGGCTCCGCACGCGCCGTCGAGAAGCAGCACGCCAAGGGCAAGTTGACGGCCCGTGAGCGGATCGAGCTGCTGCTCGACGAGGGCTCCTTCGTGGAACTCGACGAGTTCGCCCGGCACCGCTCCACCAACTTCGGCCTCGACAAGAACCGCCCGTACGGGGACGGGGTCGTGACCGGGTACGGGACCGTGGACGGCCGCCCGGTCGCCGTGTTCTCCCAGGACTTCACCGTCTTCGGCGGCGCGCTCGGCGAGGTCTACGGCCAGAAGATCGTCAAGGTGATGGACTTCGCGCTGAAGACCGGCTGCCCGGTCATCGGCATCAACGACTCCGGTGGCGCGCGGATCCAGGAGGGCGTCGCCTCCCTCGGCGCGTACGGCGAGATCTTCCGCCGCAACACCCACGCCTCCGGTGTGATCCCGCAGATCAGCCTGGTCGTCGGGCCCTGCGCGGGCGGCGCGGTCTACTCCCCCGCCATCACCGACTTCACGATCATGGTCGACCAGACCTCGCACATGTTCATCACCGGCCCCGACGTCATCAAGACGGTCACCGGCGAGGACGTCGGCTTCGAGGAGCTCGGCGGGGCGCGGACCCACAACTCCGCCTCCGGTGTGGCCCATCACATGGCGGGCGACGAGAAGGACGCCATCGAGTACGTCAAGCAGCTGCTGTCGTACCTGCCGTCGAACAACCTCAGCGAGGCCCCGGTCTTCGCGGAGGAGGCGGACCTCTCCCTGACCGACGAGGACCGCGAGCTGGACACGCTCGTCCCGGACAGCGCCAACCAGCCGTACGACATGCACACGGTGATCGAGCACATCCTCGACGACGCCGAGTTCTTCGAGACGCAGCCGCTGTTCGCGCCGAACATCCTCACCGGCTTCGGGCGGGTCGAGGGCCACCCGGTGGGCATCGTCGCCAACCAGCCGATGCAGTTCGCCGGGTGCCTCGACATCCAGGCGAGCGAGAAGGCCGCCCGGTTCGTGCGGACGTGCGACGCGTTCAACGTCCCGGTCGTCACGTTCGTGGACGTGCCCGGCTTCCTGCCCGGCGTCGACCAGGAGCACGACGGCATCATCCGCCGCGGCGCCAAGCTGATCTACGCCTACGCGGAGGCGACGGTCCCGCTGATCACCGTGATCACCCGGAAGGCGTTCGGCGGCGCGTACGACGTCATGGGTTCCAAGCACCTCGGCGCCGACCTCAACCTGGCCTGGCCGACCGCCCAGATCGCGGTGATGGGTGCCCAGGGCGCGGTCAACATCCTGCACCGCCGGACGATCGCCGAGGCGGAGGCGAGCGGCGAGGACGTCGAGGTCGTGCGGGCGCGGCTCATCCAGGAGTACGAGGACACGCTGCTCAACCCGTACGTCGCCGCCGAGCGCGGGTACATCGACGCGGTGGTCATGCCGTCCGACACGCGCCATCACGTCGTACGGGGTCTGCGTCAGCTGCGTACGAAGCGGGAATCCCTCCCTCCGAAGAAGCACGGCAACATCCCCCTCTAGCCCGCTGGAGCCAAGGTGACGATCAAGGTCGTACGGGGCAATCCGACCCCGGAGGAGTTGGCCGCCGCACTGGCGGTGGTGAGGGCCCGCGCCGCGGCGGTGGCAGCGACGCCGCCCGGCGCGGAAGGCCCCAAGGACGCGTGGTCCGACCCGTCGAGGATCGCCGGCCACCGCCTGCCCCAGCCAGGGCAGGCGTCCTGGGCCCGCACGTACTGGCCCGGATAGGAACGAGGTACTCCGGGGGCGCCGAATTGAGTACGCCTACTCAGGCGCCCCTCCCCGGCCAGGCCGCACGCTGGTGCCATGCTGTGGTCCGACCCCGAGAACGAGCCGCCCAAGGAACTGCGTGACATGCAGGAGATGTTGCGGCGGCTGGGGTTTCTCATAGCACTGGCGATGGTGCTCGCGATGATCGTCATCGGCGTGAGCACGGTGAGATGAGCCGGCGGGGTGAGCCGACCGGGCTACGTCGATACGCTGACCGCATGACTGATCAGCCGCGCCGCCGACTCGTCCTCGCCTCCCAGTCACCCGCCCGGCTCGGCCTGCTGCGCCAGGCCGGACTCGATCCCGAGGTGATCGTGAGCGGCGTGGACGAGGACGCCCTCACCGCCCCCACCCCCGCCGAACTGGCTCTCGCCCTCGCCGAGGCGAAGGCCTCCGTCGTGGCCGCGAAGCCCGACGTCAAGGGCGCCCTGGTGATCGGTTGCGACTCGGTGCTCGACCTGGACGGCGAGGCCCTCGGCAAGCCGGCCGACGCCGAGGAGGCGACGGCCAGGTGGAAGTCGATGCGCGGGCGCGCCGGGACGCTCCAGACGGGGCACTGCGTCTGGGACACCGCGAGCGGACGGTACGCCTCCGCCACCGCCTCCACCGTCGTCCACTTCGGCGAGCCCACGGACGAGGAGATCGCCGCGTACGTCGCCTCGGGCGAGCCCCTCCACGTCGCCGGAGCCTTCACCCTCGACGGCCGCTCGGCCCCCTTCATCGACCGCATCGACGGCGACCACGGCAATGTGATCGGCATCAGCCTGCCCCTGCTGCGACGACTGCTGGCGAACCTCGGCGTGGGCATCACCGACCTGTGGTCGCCGCGCGAGAAGTGAACGGCTGACCCGGCCGGGGACGCGGGTCAGGACGCGCTGGGTGCCGGCGGGGGCGTGACCGGGGAGCCGCCGTCACCGCCCGGAGCGTCCTGGGGCTCGTCGGCGACGGGGCCCGGCCGGCGGTCGTACGTCATCAGCAGCAGCACGATGAGCGCCAGTACGACCACCATGAACAGGAACTGGGGCCAGCCCAGCAGGCCCCAGGCGAACGCGCCCAGGAGGCCGTGCACCACGGCCGCGCTGATCAGCAGGATGCGGCCGAAGCCGGCCGGGGGCCGGTTGCGCAGGGCCACCAGCAGGGCCACCAGGCCGCAGAAGGCGAAGTAGAGGCCGAAGACGACTCCGCCGATCTTCGAGGACGTGGACATCACGTCCGGGTCGAGGCCGGCCAGCGACATGTCCTGCCGGTCGACGACCACCCCGAGGAACCAGTTCACCGCGGCGATGCCGAACGCCTCGCCGAAGAGCACGACTGCCACCACCCACGCCACCGGCCTGCGCACCACCGGTCCACCCACTTCCGAGCTGTAGAGCCATTCGAGTGCTGTTCGAGCGAAGCTGCCGTCACCCCGCGTACGTTCGAGGCATCGCGAACGCTACTAACCGGTAAACCGAGGGACAAGGGTTCTGCGGTGGTCAAAGAACCGTTGGGCCATTCGTAGGGACTCCACAAAGAAACACAGTGGCCCGCAGCACGCCTTCACAGAGACCTTGACCACATGGGAGGGCTAGGGTTTCGGGGAGGAGTCCGGCGTACCGAGGTGCGACATGGGCTTTCGCGGGTCGAGCGAGCCTCGTATCACGCTCCGTGTGGGCAAGCTCACCACTGGGGACGGGTCGTAGTGCCGTGTCGGCTGTCCCTAAACTCGGCTTGTTTCAAGGAGGGAGCCTCATCGTGCGCAAGGTGCTCATCGCCAACCGTGGCGAAATCGCTGTCCGCGTGGCCCGGGCCTGCCGGGATGCCGGCATCGCGAGCGTGGCCGTATACGCCGACCCGGACCGGGACGCTCTGCATGTCCGCGCCGCGGATGAGGCGTTCGCCCTGGGCGGTGACACGCCGGGCACCAGCTACCTGGACATCGCGAAGGTGCTGAACGCCGCCCGCGAGTCCGGCGCGGACGCCATCCATCCGGGTTACGGCTTCCTCTCCGAGAACGCCGAGTTCGCGCAGGCGGTCCTGGACGCGGGTCTGATCTGGATCGGCCCGCCGCCGCAGGCCATCCGCGACCTCGGCGACAAGGTGGCGGCCCGTCACATCGCCCAGCGCGCGGGCGCCCCGCTCGTCGCGGGCACCCCCGACCCGGTCTCGGGCGCGGAGGAGGTCGTGGCCTTCGCGGAGGAGCACGGCCTGCCGATCGCCATCAAGGCGGCCTTCGGCGGTGGCGGCCGCGGTCTGAAGGTCGCCCGGACGCTGGAAGAGGTCCCCGAGCTGTACGACTCCGCGGTGCGCGAGGCGGTCGCGGCCTTCGGCCGGGGCGAGTGCTTCGTGGAGCGCTACCTGGACAAGCCGCGCCACGTCGAGACCCAGTGCCTCGCCGACCAGCACGGCAACGTGGTCGTGGTCTCCACGCGTGACTGCTCCCTCCAGCGCCGCCACCAGAAGCTGGTCGAGGAGGCCCCCGCGCCCTTCCTCTCCGACGAGCAGGTCGCCGAGCTGTACTCCTCCTCGAAGGCGATCCTCAAGGAGGCCGGCTACGTCGGCGCCGGAACCGTGGAGTTCCTCGTCGGCAACGACGGCACGATCTCCTTCCTGGAGGTCAACACCCGCCTCCAGGTCGAGCACCCGGTCACCGAGGAGGTCGCCGGCATCGACCTCGTGCGCGAGATGTTCCGGATCGCCGACGGCGAGGCGCTCGGCTACGACGACCCGGCGCTGCGCGGCCACTCCTTCGAGTTCCGCATCAACGGCGAGGACCCGGGCCGCAACTTCCTCCCCGCCCCCGGCACGGTCACCACGTTCGCCCCGCCGTCCGGACCGGGCGTCCGCCTGGACGCGGGCGTGGAGTCGGGCTCGGTCATCGGCCCGGCCTGGGACTCCCTCCTCGCGAAGCTGATCGTCACCGGCGCTACCCGTGAGCAGGCGCTCCAGCGGGCCGCCCGCGCCCTGGAGGAGTTCCAGGTCGAGGGCATGGCGACGGCCATCCCGTTCCACCGCGCGGTGGTGAAGGACCCGGCGTTCGCGCCCGAGCTCACCGGCTCGGACGCGCCGTTCACGGTCCACACGCGCTGGATCGAGACGGAGTTCGTCAACGAGATCAAGCCCTTCGCCGCGCCGGCCGACGCCGAGGCGGACGAGGAGGCGGGCCGTGAGACGGTCGTCGTCGAGGTCGGCGGCAAGCGCCTGGAGGTCTCCCTCCCGGCCTCGCTCGGTATGAGCCTGGCCCGCACGGGTCTCGCGGCCGGAGCCAAGCCCAAGCGCCGCGCGGCCAAGAAGTCCGGCCCCGTGGCGTCCGGCGACACCCTCGCCTCCCCGATGCAGGGCACCATCGTCAAGGTCGCCGTCGAGGAGGGCCAGGAGGTCAAGGAGGGCGACCTCGTCGTCGTCCTGGAGGCCATGAAGATGGAGCAGCCCCTCAACGCCCACAAGTCCGGCACGATCAAGGGCCTGACCGCGGACGTCGGCGCGTCGATCACGTCCGGTGCGGCGATCTGCGAGATCAAGGACTGACCGGTACGACCCCGCGAAGCGCCCGGCGAACTGCGACAGCAGCCCCGCCGGGCGCTTCGTCCGTGCCTACGGCGGGGCGCCCAGCGTCCTCTCGGCGTCCCACGTCGGGTGCGGCGAGCCCAGGGCCGGGCCCCCTGCCCTCATGGGCCGGACAACCGCGGTCTCCACGAGGGGACACAGACGCTCCTGGGGTGCAGCCCCCTGAGACGGCACAGGGCGCCTCGGGCACCGCCGGCCTGCCGACCCGCGGGACAATGCCCCGACCGCCGGACCCGGCCGGGCAAACGCCCTCCCGATCCACCGTCCGTCATCGCAGCCGCCCTCGGCCCCGGCAGCGGCCCGCCTGAGCCCCCGCCCCGTCCCGTCGGCAGTCGACGCAGCCCCGACGACTCAGTCACCGGCACCCGACCCGCAGCCCCCAGCCGACCCCGACCGCGTGGGCGGATCCCACGGCCCCGGTCGCCTCGACCGTGTCGGCGGGTCCCACGGCCCCGGTCGCCCGACTGTGCCGGCGAATCCCACGGCCCCGGTCGCCCCCGACCATCGGCCGACCGACCGCCCCCGGCCGGCCCCGGCCGCTCTGGCGGGTTCCACAGCCCCCAGTCAGCCCTCAGTCGGTCCCCGAGTCGGCCCTCGCCCCTCGCTCAGCCCACCACCCCGCCGAGCCCCGATGCCTCAGTCGATCAAACGACCCTCACCCGGACCGCCGACCGACCGCCCCCGGACGGCCCCGATCGCCCCGGCCGGCCCCGACCGCTCCGGCGGGTTCCACAGCCCCCAGTCAGCCCCAGTCGGCCCTCAGTCGGTCCCCGAGTCGGCCCTCGCCCCTCGCTCAGCCCACCACCCCGCCGAGCCCCGATGCCTCAGTCGATCAAACGACCCTCACCCGGACCCGGGGCCGGATCAACCCCCGCGTTTCCCGGGCCGCCCGACGCGCCGGCCACGGCGATCTGCACGCCCTGATCGGCGAGCGCCTGGAGTTCGGCGGCCGCCCGGTCGTCGTGGACGGGGGGCTCGTCGGTGACCAGGCGCGTGATCAGGTCGGTGGGGACCGTCTGGAACATGGTGTCGGTGCCCAGCTTGGTGTGGTCCGCCAGGACCACGACCTCCGCGGCCGCCTGGACCAGCGCACGGTCGACGGACGCCGACAGCATGTTGGACGTGGACAGACCGCGCTCGGCGGTCAGTCCGGTCCCGGAGAGGAACGCCCGGGAGACCCGCAGCCCCTGGAGGGACTGCTCGGCACCGGAACCCACCAGGGCGTAGTTGGAGCCCCGGAGCGTGCCCCCGGTCATCACCACCTCCACCCGGTTGGCATGGGCCAGCGCCTGCGCCACCAGGAGCGAGTTGGTGACGACGGTCAGTCCGGGCACGCGGGCGAGTCTGCGGGCCAGTTCCTGGGTGGTCGTCCCCGCCCCGACCACGATCGCCTCGCCCTCTTCGACGAAGCCGGCGGCGAGGTCGGCGATGGCCGTCTTCTCGGCGGTCGCGAGATGGGATTTCTGCGGGAAGCCGGACTCCCGGGTGAATCCACCCGGCAGTACCGCGCCGCCGTGTCGGCGGTCGAGGAGTCCTTCTGCCTCCAGTGCCCGCACGTCCCGCCGTACGGTCACTTCGGAGGTCTGGACGACGCGGGCGAGCTCACGGAGCGACACGGCCCCGTTCGCTCGCACCATTTCGAGGATCAATTGGCGACGTTCAGCAGCGAACACGAAACTGACAGTAACCCCAGCGACCGTCTGCTTTCAGCAGTTTGCGCCGAATAGCAGAAGTTGTTCGCACACAGGGGCGGGAGGTGATATAGGAGCCCACTCCCGACACTCCTGCTGTCGACGTGGCCGACAACTCCCCGTGACCGGCGCGGAGTCGGACCCGGCTGTCAGCCCTCGTCGCCCGCCTTGCGCGTGTGCAACTGCCGTGCCACCTCGGCGATCGACCCCGAAAGAGAGGGGTACACGGTGAAGGCGTTCGCGATCTGTTCGACCGTCAGATTGTTGTCGACGGCGATCGAGATGGGGTGGATCAGTTCCGATGCGCGCGGCGCCACGACCACACCGCCGACCACGATCCCGGTGCCCGGACGGCAGAAGATCTTGACGAAGCCGTCCCGGATGCCCTGCATCTTCGCGCGCGGGTTGCGCAGCAGCGGCAGCTTGACGACCCTGGCGTCGATCTTCTCCGCGTCGACGTCGGCCTGGGTGTAGCCGACGGTGGCGATCTCGGGGTCGGTGAAGACGTTGGAGGAGACGGTCTTGAGGTTGAGCGGGGCCACCGCGTCGCCGAGGAAGTGGTACATGGCGATGCGTCCCTGCATGGCGGCGACGGACGCCAGCGCGAAGACCCCGGTCACGTCACCGGCCGCGTAGACGCCCGGAGCCGTCGTCCTGGAGACCTTGTCGGTCCAGATGTGTCCGGACTCGCGCACCCGGACGCCGGCCTCCTCCAGGCCGAGTTCGGCGCTGTTGGGGATGGCACCGACGGCCATGAGGCAGTGCGAGCCGGTGATGACCCGCCCGTCGGCGAGGGTGACCTCGACGCGGTCGCCGACCCGCTTGGCGGACTGGGCGCGGGAGCGGGCCATGACGTTCATGCCGCGGCGGCGGAAGACGTCCTCGAGGACGGCCGCGGCGTCCGGGTCCTCGCCGGGCAGCACGCGGTCGCGGGAGGAGACGAGGGTGACCTTGGAGCCGAGCGCCTGGTACGCGCCGGCGAACTCGGCGCCGGTGACGCCCGAGCCGACCACGATGAGCTCCTCGGGCAGCTCGGTGAGGTCGTAGACCTGGGTCCAGTTGAGGATGCGCTCGCCGTCGGGCTGGGCGTCGGGCAGCTCGCGCGGGTGGCCGCCGGTGGCGATGAGCACGGCGTCGGCGGTGAGGGTCTCCTCGGTGCCGTCCACGGCCCGCACGACGACCTTGCGGGACCCGTCGAGGGCCTGCATGCCCTCCAGGCGGCCGTGGCCGCGCAGGACGCGGGCGCCCGCGCGGGTGACGGAGGCGGTGATGTCGTGGGACTGCGCGAGCGCGAGCCGCTTCACACGCCGGTTGACCTTGTC
Organism: Streptomyces griseus subsp. griseus; assembly: GCF_000720255.1. Classification (GTDB taxonomy): domain Bacteria; phylum Actinomycetota; class Actinomycetes; order Streptomycetales; family Streptomycetaceae; genus Streptomyces; species Streptomyces griseus_I. The sequence continues at coordinate 19,028 of NZ_JOJE01000070.1, forward strand.
GAGGTCGACCCCGACGACCCGGGCCGCCTGCTCCAGCGGCGGGGTGTCGTCGGCGACGATGATCCCCAGTTCCTCGTAGGAGGAGTCGAAGGTGGTCATCACCTCGGCCGTGGCGATGAGGGTCTTCGACGGCACGCAGTCGGTGAGCACCGACGCCCCGCCCAGACCGTCGGCATCGACGACGGTCACCTCCGCGCCGAGCTGAGCGGCCACCAGGGCCGCTTCGTATCCGCCGGGTCCGCCACCGATGATCACGATCCGAGTCACGTGCTCCATTGTCCCGTACGGCCCCGGGAAGGACCGCCTGGGGGGCGACCCGAGACACCACTGTTACGGGAGGGACCAGTGGGTCTGCTTTTACATGAGAGGCGCCGCGTGGCGGGCGTGCTGCTGCCGTACCCTCAACGCATGTCGCTCTACGCCGCGTACGCCGGCAATCTCGACGCCCGACTGATGACGCGCCGCGCCCCGCACTCGCCGCTGCGCGCCACCGGCTGGCTCAACGGCTGGCGGCTGACCTTCGGCGGCGAGCAGCTCGGCTGGGAGGGCGCGCTGGCGACGATCGTCGAGGACCCGGTCGGGCAGGTCTTCGTCTCGCTGTACGACGTCGCCGAGATGGACGAGGAGTCGCTGGACCGCTGGGAGGGCGTGGGCCTCGACATCTACCGCCGGATGCGGGTGCGCGTGCACACCCTCGACGGCCAGGAACCGGCATGGGTGTACATCCTCAACGCCTACGAGGGCGGGCTGCCGTCGGCGCGGTACCTCGGGGAGATCGCGGATGCGGCGGAGTCGGCCGGGGCGCCGCACGATTACGTGATGGAGCTGCGGAAGCGGCCCTGCTGACGGAGCTGCGCACACGGCCTCGGCCTGCTGAAGCGGGGCTGGTGGGGTCGGCGGGTGGTGGCGGTCGCTCGGGGGGCGGGCCCGGCGGAGCCCCTGGTTGGAGCGGAGCCCCTGGTTGGAAACGACAAGACAACGATCGCCATCCCGTTACCTCAGTCATCTACGCGCGTAGGCCCGAAGCGGCTAGGCTCGTCGCGTGAACGCATCTCTTCTTCCGGACGACATCCAGGGCGACCCCCACGCCGCCGCCGCCGACGCCGCCGCGCGCCTGCGTGAACTGACCGGCGCCGAGACCCACGACGTCGCCCTCGTGATGGGCTCCGGCTGGGCGCCGGCCGTGGACGCCCTGGGCGCGCCGGACGCCGAACTCCAGGTCACCGAGCTGCCCGGCTTCCCGCCGCCGGCGGTGGAGGGGCACGGCGGCAAGATCCGCTCGTACCGGATGGGCAACAAGCGGGCCCTGGTCTTCCTGGGCCGCACCCACTACTACGAGGGGCGCGGGGTCGCCGCCGTCGCGCACGGGGTGCGCACCGCGGTGTCGGCCGGCTGCAAGACGGTCGTCCTGACCAACGGCTGCGGCGGCCTGCGCGAGGGTATGCGCCCCGGTCAGCCGGTCCTGATCAGCGACCACATCAACCTCACCGCCACGTCCCCCATCGTCGGCGCGAACTTCGTGGACCTGACCGACCTGTACTCGCCGCGCCTGCGCGCCCTGTGCAAGGAGGTCGACGCGACCCTGGAGGAGGGCGTCTACGCCCAGTTCCCCGGCCCGCACTACGAGACCCCGGCCGAGATCCGCATGGCCCGGACGATCGGCGCGGACCTGGTGGGCATGTCCACCGTGCTGGAGGCCATCGCCGCACGTGAGGCGGGCGCCGAGGTGCTGGGCATCTCCCTGGTGACCAACCTCGCCGCCGGTATGACCGGCGAGCCCCTCAACCACGAGGAGGTCCTCCAGGCGGGCCGCGACTCGGCGACGCGGATGGGCAGCCTGCTGACGCAGGTGCTGGGACGGCTGTAGGACCGGTTCCTCCGGACGCCGGTCAGGAAGAATCAGCGCGTCCGGCGCTCGAGGACGCGCTCGACCACAAGACGACGAGAGGTTGACCCCGACGTGCACGACGACGCCCTGATCGCCCGCGCCAAGGCCTGGCTCGCCGAGGACCCCGACGCGGAGACCCGCGCGGAACTCGCCGAGCTCATCGACAGCGGCGCCCACGCGGAACTCGCCGCCCGTTTCGGCGGCACCCTCCAGTTCGGTACGGCGGGTCTGCGCGGCGAACTCGGTGCCGGACCCATGCGGATGAACCGCTCGGTCGTGATCCGCGCCGCCGCCGGTCTCGCCGCGTTCCTCAAGAAGCAGGGCCGCACCGACGGTCTCGTCGTGGTCGGCTACGACGCCCGCCACAAGTCCGCCGACTTCGCGCGGGACACCGCCGCGGTCATGACGGGCGCGGGCCTGCGGGCGGCCGTACTCCCCCGCCCGCTCCCCACCCCCGTACTCGCCTTCGCCGTCAGGCACCTGGGCGCGGTCGCCGGTGTCGAGGTCACCGCCAGCCACAACCCGCCCCGGGACAACGGCTACAAGGTCTATCTGGGCGACGGCTCCCAGATCGTCCCGCCCGCCGACGCGGAGATCGCCGCCGAGATCGACGCGATCGGCAGCCTGAACGACGTCCCGCGGCCCGACTCGGGCTGGGAGACCCTCGACGACTCCGTCCTCGACGCCTACCTCGCCCGCACCGACGCCGTACTGGCCGACGGCTCCCCGCGTACCGCCCGCACCGTCTACACGGCGATGCACGGCGTCGGCAAGGACGTCCTGCTCGCCGCGTTCGCCCGCGCGGGCTTCCCGGAGCCGGTCCTCGTCACCGAGCAGGCCGAGCCCGACCCGGACTTCCCGACCGTCGCCTTCCCCAACCCGGAAGAGCCCGGCGCGATGGACCTCGCCTTCGCGAAGGCCCGCGAGACGGACCCGGACCTGATCATCGCCAACGACCCGGACGCCGACCGCTGCGCCGTGGCCGTGAAGGACGGCGGCGCGTGGCGCATGCTGCGCGGCGACGAGGTCGGCGCGCTCCTCGCCGCCCACCTGGTCGCCCGCGGCGCGCGGGGCACCTTCGCGGAGTCCATCGTCTCCTCCTCCCTCCTCGGCCGGATCGCCGAGAAGGCCGGGCTGCCGTACGAGGAGACGCTCACCGGCTTCAAGTGGATCGCCCGCGTCGAGGGCCTGCGCTACGGCTACGAGGAGGCCCTCGGCTACTGCGTCGACCCCGACGGCGTCCGGGACAAGGACGGCATCACCGCGGCCCTCCTCATCACGGAGCTCGCCTCCGAGCTGAGGGAGCGGGGCCGTACCCTCCTGGACCTCCTCGACGACCTCGCCGTGGAACACGGCCTGCACGCCACCGACCAGCTCTCGGTCCGGGTCCAGGACCTGTCGGTCATCGCCGACGCCATGACCCGCCTGCGCGAGCAGCCGCCCACCGAGCTCGCGGGCCTGCCGATCACCCTGGCCGAGGACCTGACCCGGGGCACCGCCGACCTCCCCCCGACCGACGGCCTCCGCTACACCCTCACCGGCGCCCGGGTCATCGTCCGCCCCAGCGGCACGGAACCCAAGCTCAAGTGCTACCTGGAAGTGGTCGTCCCGGTCGACTCCCCCACCGCCCTCCCGGCGGCCCGCACCAAGGCGACCGACCTCCTGACCACCATCAAGCGGGACCTGTCGACCGCAGCCGGTATCTGAACCGGTGCCCGGTTCCCACCGGGCACCGCCCGAGGAGACCGCTGAACAGACCGCTCACCCGCGCCGATCCGGTCGCCTCCGGGCGACCGGATCCGGCCGCCGGTGCCGGGCGGCGACAGCGTGATCGACATGCGGCGCCTTCGAACCTGTGGTCGACTGGAGTACGGGGAAGGCGGGTTGGGTGCCTTGCCGCAAGGTGCGGACATCTTCGCAGAGCCGCTTCACACGCTGCCCGCGAGGCGCCGCTGCCCGATATCCGGGATGTGGTCTCCATGAACATCCGACGGGCTCTGGCCGCGACCACACCGCTGATGATCGCCGCGGCACTGTGCCTGGGTACTCCGCCGGACACGACGTCGGCAGCGGGAGCAAGCGCTGCCAGGATGTTCCCCGCGGCGGGCGCGTACGCCACGCAGGGCGCCAGCACCATCATCTCGGACGACGGACGGCTGCAGGTCTCATGGATAGGCAGTCAGGTGTTCCCCTGGGAAGGCGGCATACCGACACGCTGGCAAGTGGACGTCATTTACCACAACACGTCCGACCACGTTCTCTACTTGACCTGCAAGGGCTGGGACACCGGAAAGGTACGGGAGTACATATCCAGAGGCGGGCGCAACATCGGTCACGTCGAGGCCGAGCACGACCTCTGCAGTGATCACCCCGACTGGAACGCGAACCTCAGCCCCAATCACCGCCTCGTCCTCTCGTGGGCCGTGTTCCACAACGTCCCGAGGATCGGCGATCAGGTTTCCTTGCAGTGGGGCACATACGGAACCTCCAAGGCTCTCGACCCCTTCGGCCATTGATCGATAGAGGAGTCGGTCATGGACAAGAATTCCGGTGAGCGGCCGCAGGCCCCTGAAACCATCGAAGGAACCAGGTCGGCACCACCACCCCGGTTCGTGCCACCTCCGACACCGGCGGCAGCCGCGCCCCTCGCGGCAACGGCCACGTGCCAGAACTGCGGGCAAGCGGTCGGGCCGGAACCCTCCTGCCAAACCTGTGGCCAAGTACTCTTCCTGCCGCGCGGGATCCCCCTCGCCACGGTGGGGCTCCGGTTCGGCGGATACCTCCTGGAGGGTGTACTCATCGTGTGCACTCTGGTGATCGGCTGGTTCGTGTGGGCGTTCATCGTCTTCCAGTACGGCCAGACGCCCGCGAAACAACTGCTCCACATGCGGGTCGTATTCATTCCCGAAGCACGAACAGCCGGCTGGTGGAGGATGTTCTTCCGTGAATTCATCGCGAAGACGATCATCGCCATCCTCGCCAGTTTCACCCTTCTCATCCCGTACTTCTGGCTGATGTGGGACCGAAATCGCCAGGAGTTGTGGGACAAGATGGCCACCACCCTCGTCGTCAGCGATCCCCAGGACCAACTGGCGCCGCGCACCTAAGAGGATGTCTCACGTGGCGAGTTTCGCGAGCTTCTTGTAGCAGGTGAGGGCGGCTGCGAGGCCGAGGAAGTGAGATCCCTTTCGCTCGTACCGGACGGTGAGCCGGCGGAAGCCGAACAGCCAGGCGATCGACCGCTCGATCTTCCAGCGGTGCCGGCCGAGCCGCTCGCTCGGTTCGATCCCGGGACGCGCGATGCGCGGGACGAGCCCTCGCTCGCGCAGCCAGGTGAGGTGTTCCCAGCGGGATG
>NZ_JOJE01000071.1 GCF_000720255.1 Streptomyces griseus subsp. griseus
TAGACGTCTCCGCCGTTGAGGTTGGCGAAGTGGGGGGCGGGGACGATGAAGCCGGCCTCGGCCAGGGGGCGGATGATCGCCAGTGACTTCTGCGGGCTGGGTCGGACTGTGCCGAGGCGGACGGGCCGAGGGACTCCACCGGGAACAGAACCTGCCCCTGGCCGCCCACCTGCGCTGACCGAGCCGACCGTGCCCGTTCCTGGGAGGAACGCCATGAAGAACGTACGGATACGGACACTCATCACCACCGCACTGGTCATCACCTTGACGAGCCTCGGCGTCAGTGCCGCCTCGGCGGCCGACAGCGCCGCGGCGAGCTGCACCGGCGCCCCGCGCGCAGGGGCCCCGGTTGAACGAGCGACGGCCGCACCGGTCACCGTGTGGCTGGCCGGAGACTCGACCATGGCCAACCCTGGCGCCGGGCGCTGCCCGGTCGGCTGGGGCAGCCAGTTCGACGCCCTGTTCAACACCGACGTGACCGTCAGGAACCAGGCCGTGGGAGGCCGCAGCATCCAGACCTGGCTGTACGAGGGGAACGTGAGCAGCGCCAAGGGGTCGGACGGCGAGTGCCGCCTCACGTCCAGCACGTACTCCTCACGCTGGCAGGCGATGCTGAACACGAGCACCGGGATGAAGGCAGGCGACTACCTGTTCATCCAGTTCGGGATCAACGACTCGTCCTCGACCTGCCCTCGGCACGTCGGCTCGACCCGGTACCGGCAGCTGATGACCATGATGGTGCAGGCCGCTCTCGCCCGCGGGGCGCATCCGGTGCTGCTCACCCCGGTGGCGGCCATCACCTGTTCCGGCGGTACGGCGACGAAGAACCGCGGCTTCGTCAACGAGACCTTCGCCGTCGGATCCGCGACCGGAGCGGCGGTCGTCGATCTGCAGTCGCTGAGTGTCTCGCTCTACAACAGCCTGCGTTTTTGCCCGAACAACGGCGACTATGGATCAGGCCCTGTCGGTGCCTTCTTCTGCAACGACCACACCCACTTCGAGACCTATGGCGCGCAGCGGATCGCCGGGCTCGTCGCCGGCGACGTGCGCCGGCAAAACCTCTCGCTGGCCGCGTATCTCCACTGAGAAGGTGTTACGCGAGTGTGGCTGCTGGCATGGCTCATGGGTTGTTGCCCTGCTGTTCCATCCGGCGAGGGCGAGGGCGAGGGCGAGGGCGAGGGCGAGGGCGAGGGCGAGGGCGAGCTCGTGCAAGGTGGCGACGGCTTGGACGGCTTGGACGGCTTGGACGGCCGGGTGAAGGCCGTCTCCTTGTCTGACGACAGCCGCGAAAGATCTTCCCGTTCTCCATCCGGGCGAAGGTGTGCTCGCCGCGTGCTCGCACACGCCGGTGCGGCGTTGTCCTCCTCCTGACCGCGAGGGAGGGGCCGTCCGGCACAACACTCGCCGAGGTTGGGCTCAACCCGCTCTACGGATGTGGTCGGGCCACATGTAGGGGGGCGTCATCGCCGATCACGATGCCGAAGACGTCGTCCGTTTCAGCTGCGTACCTCTTCGGCGCGTACGGTCCGGGTCTGTGGCGGGATGCTGGGTGCGCCGATTGTGTGGTCCAGGTCAGCCCGTCGAGGATGTGCAGCCGGTCGGGGAGGATTCGCTGGATGAAGGCACGGGTGACGAAAGGGGAGCGGTTGCTGGAGCCGTCGAAGTGGTCGCCCACGGCGTAGTCGGTGGGTACTGCGGGTTGAGGGGCGTTGCGCGCATGCTCAGCCACGTGTCGGGGCTGTCACCGCTCCGCCGGCACACGGCCCATCCGTCGGCGCCGGGGTGATCCAGCCGGCGGCGCCCCTCCAGCTCGACGACGAGCATGGCGTGCGTTGCCGGAAGGACCGTGCTGGAGCCTGTCCGGGCTCGGCCGGAGACGGCGGTGAAGCGGTAGCCCAGGGCCTCCAGGGCGGCGGTGAGGAGAGTCACGTGCTCGTACCGCGCCCCCGGTGCAACAGCTTGTCCTGGAGGGTTGCCAGGTCCAGCGCCACGTGGGCCGTGCAGGATGGCGTCGAGGTTCTCCCAGCCCAGGGAGAGGACGTGCGCCCGCTGCAGGGTACGCAGGGCGCCCAGGCTCGGTGCGGTTGCGCAGGCGACGAAGGGCCCGAGAGCCGGAGGAGGACGCGTCCGCGCTTGCGCGGTGCAGGCGATGTGGACGATGGCCTCCAGGATCTGCCGTTCGCTGCGGGGGCGGCCGCCGGTGTGTGACGGGCGGGCAGCACTGCGGAGGAGGGTCTGCCAGGCGTCGTCGCTGATCCGCGGTTGCCACCGGCATTTCGCCGGCCAGTGGCCTGAACGCTCCGCTCATACGGCTGATGTGTCAATCCCTGCCGTTAGGGACTACCGGCTACGCATGTGCGCAGCTGCGTAAAAACTTGGACCGAAACCCCTGCTGTGAGGGATTCTGATCGTCTCCCTGGGAATTTCCCCTCTCGGTAGGGAATGGTCGAGCGTTGCCCCCGGTTTACTATTCGGCGCTGGCACGGCTTAACGGAATGGGCTGCATCAGCGTTGCCGGACTCTCCTGGGGGTGGTTCCCCAGGGAGTCCGGTGTTGAGCTGCGCGAACACTTGTCTCGTCCAGGGGTGCCCGTCGCTTGCGGTGATTGGGTGCGGCAGCAGCGCAGCCTCAAGGGCGAGTCTTCCGTAGTACGGGTGAGCAACCGTCAGGACTCTCAACCCTGCAACTCTTGTTATATGCAGCTGGATTACTGTTCCTCAGCGTGCATGCCGTACTCTCTTGCGCTGAGCCGATAGTGGATCTCTCCAGATCGCCTCTCGTTTTGATGCAGCCATTCCGTTTATGCGGTACGGGCTTCGGACCTAAACCAGCCGAAGTTCTCCGTGTCAGAAGTGGAGGGTGTCGCGATGAATGCGAACCTCACGATCTTGCTCATCTGCCTCGCGGTCTTGGCCGCGGCCTGCTATGCCATGCGGCGCCTGTCCAGCACGCCCGCGCGGGTTGTCGCCGTCATCTTCGCTCTGGCCACGCTGGTCGGTGCCCTCAAGCCGATCGTCGCGCTGCTGAGTGAGCCGCTGCGAGCACCGGCCGAGACGGTTGCTCCCTCCATGCCGATCACGGCGGGTGCCGAACAGAACGTGAGGCTGACGACCACGGCCCCGTCCACCGCCAGCGGTCTGTGACGGCGGCAGTCGGCGTCGAGGAGACGCCTTCTCAGCATGCCGGTCGACCACCGATATTCCGTGATGTGCGAAGTCGTAGCGCATACCGGACGGTGGTAGCCCTCTTCGAGGACTACGCGTTGTCGGAAGAGACGCTCATGGCCATCGCCCACCGCACTGTGGTGCGGAGCGGCAAGCGGGACAAGATGTGGGCCACCCGGCCGGCCAATGTCCATTTCCTGCATAGGGGTTGTGTACGGGAAGACTTCCCGAACGGCGCGACGCGACTCTGGGGCCCGGGCATGGTGCTCGGGGACTGGACTGCAGAAGTTGAGATCTCTGAAGCGCCGCTCGTAACCACCTTGTCGGCCTGCGGAGGCACGAGGCTGTCCATCACCGTGAGAGATGTACGGATGGTCGCCGCGGAGCATCCCGACTTCCTCCTGGCCCTCGCGCAGATGACCGCCCGTCGTCTGCGGGCGGCAGAGACGGTGTACGGCGTCAGCCGACGGCCCCCTGTGCCGCGGGTGGCTCAACTCCTGTTGTATCTCTCTGAGACCAGCGACGACTGGCTCCGTATGCCTGACGAGGGTGGAAGCGTGGTGATGCGGCACTACCCGAACGGCATCGTCGAAGGCCCGACCCAGGCCGACATGGCAGATGCCCTGGGGCTTGGCCTGGCAACAGTGGAGAACGCCCTTGCTGCTCTTCGGGATCGCGGCGTTCTGTTCAAGCAGGAACCAGGAAGCCGTCGTATCAATCGTCTCTACGAGATCGCCGATGCCGATCTCCTTCGAGTAGTAGCTCACGGAGGGTGACCGCAGCCGAAGGCCCGCACCGTTGAAGGTGCGGGCCTTCGGCTGCGAGTAGACCGCCCGACATCAGCAGCCTGGTCGTCTCCATCCAGTGTGAGCAAGGAGGAGGTCATCCGGCGGCTGCCGGCCCATCATGCCGAGCAGACGAGACGGGCCGCCGCTCGCACCGCACCCGCCGCTGCCCCTGGCTGCTCGGCCGAGTCGTTGAACGTGCTGTTCGGGACGGTCCGCTGATGACCATGATGCTGGAGATGAGGAGGTGGGGCCGACTGGCCGCCGAGCCCTCCGCCCCGGCCTGCGACAGCAACGGCCGCAGTTCGGCTTGGCCTGCTGCTGGACTGGCTGGCAGATGAGCCCGACGCCACCTGGCAGGAACGGCTGGCCAGTGGCGCCGACGACGGCGCCAACTGGCGGGAGATCCAACTGCGTTGGATGCGTAGCCCGGACGCGAAATCCCCTGGCACCAGGAGTCCTTCTTCCGGTCGGCGCCCCCCCCCGCTCGTTGCGCCGACCTCGTCCGGCCTTCACTGCTCTGGTTGATCGCCTCGGCGCTTCGCAGCAGCGCGCTCGGGCCACCACTGGTTGAGGTGGTCGGCGACCGGTGCGGCGAAGTCGCCAGTGGTGGCCAGGCTGATACCGACATCTTCGGCCATTTTCGGCCCTGGCTCGCTTGGACCCCGTGCTGTCTCCGGCGAGGACGAGGGTGATCTTCCAGGAGACGCTTTGCGTATTTGCGGCGGACCTTGCTCTGGGCAGAAATCTCGATGGTCCCTGGGCGCCGTCCAGGGACGGCGGATGTCGTGGAGTCCGCAGTGGACTGCGGGTACGGCGCTGACGCGCAACGTGTGGCGCTGACCTCGCCGTGCGGTGATGTCATGGTCGAGCGCAGCAGGTCGGGACGGCGCCGGCCGGGCCGACACGACGCTGCACCGCCTTGATGCTGGTGCAATCCCGCCGATCGGGACGGCCGGATTGCGGACCGTCTCGAACCAGCAGCAAGGTCACCTCGGACAGCTCGTGCGCAGAACCGTGGCCAAGTAAATGCCGGTCCGCGCGCGCCCGCAGTCACGCCGTTGTGGGGGAGTGCATCAGGGGAACTGCGTCACGCCTGGGCCGGAGGTGCGACCTGGACGGTGGCGCCGAGCGCGGCTTGCTGCAGCGCCGTTACGCGCTCGATTACGAGCCCCAGCATCACGGCCGCCGCGATCATGAACGCCTGCGCCATGACAAGGAAGGTCATCGACCCCGGGGCCACCCGGCCCCCCGCCACGAGCACTGCCACGTGCGCGATCCAGGCGATCCACCACAGGTTCACCAGTGTCGTGTCTCGCTTGTGCTCCCATGACGCGGAACTCGCGCGCCCGATGTCGAGGACGAACTGGCGCGGAACGAAGAAGTTGACCACCGGAATGAACCAGGCCCCAATCGTCCAGCCCCGGCTCGGCAGCGAGACCCCGGGGGACAGCGCCTGTGCGTTGCCCCGGGACCGGGCGAGCCACACGAGGAACAACGCGATCGCAAGCGCCATCAGGTAGGCGAAGATCATGGAGACGATGCCCGACTTGTGCAGGGACGCCCCCGTGGGGTGCAGGTAGTGGTCCCGGACGGCCGCCGCGCGGAATGCATCGGCCACGGCGGCCACCGCTATCGCCGCCTGCGCACAGCGGGCAACCGTCCAGGAAGCTTTGCGGGGGGTGCTCGTCATCGTCTTCGGCCTGTCTTGGGGGCGTGTGTCGCCGCAGCGGACGCTGGGGTGGAGTGAGCATAGATCTACTCCCCGCTCGTGCGTACGGCTTCGGCTGGGGCCCCAGGCCGGTCCGGGTGATCTTGCCCAAGGCGACCTCGAGAACGATCAGCCCCAGTGGGCCTCACCGGCATGTCAAGGAGCGGCCCGTGCTGTGCCCCGATGGGATGGTTTGGCGGGCCGTCGGCCGATCGCGCGTGCGGAGTCGGCGAACACTGGTCGGGGGGTGGCGCGGGCCATCTGGGAAAGAGGGACAGCATGGCCGACGGCACGGTTCTGGTGGCGGTGGCGGAGCATCCGGAGGACGGGGGCGCCATCGCAGGGCAACTGGCGCGCATTGCCGAGGGGATGCGGGAGCGAGGCTTACACATCCGCTGGGTGCTGAGCGCCTGTGAGGCCGAGGCGGTACTCAGGACGGAGGCCGGTTTGGCCGCCGCGGTGGTCGCTTGGGATCTTCCGCCCGGAGCCGAGGACGGGCCGGGCGGCGCGACCGTGCTGCGCCTGATCGGGCACCGGTTCCACAACCTTCCGGTGTTCCTGGTCATGGCCGACGAGGGTCTGCGTGAACTGCCACTGTGGGTGTCGCAGTCGGTGGTGGGCTATGTGTGGCCGCTGGAGGACACACCGGCATTCATCGCGGGGCGGATCACCACAGCCGCTCGCGCCTACCAGGACGCACTGCTTCCGCCGTTCTTCAAGGCGCTTCGGCGCTTCGACGACGCGCATGAGTACTCATGGCACACCCCTGCGCACTCCGGCGGTGTCGCTTTCCTCAAGTCACCCGTGGGCCGGGCGTTCCACGACTACTTCGGGGAGCGGCTGCTGCGCAGCGACCTGTCGATCTCGGTGGAGGAGCTCGGCTCGCTGTTCGAGCACACCGGGCCGATCGGAGAGGCGGAGCGCAACGCCGCGCGCGTCTTCGGCTCCGACCACACGTACTTCGTTCTGCACGGCGACTCCACCTGCAACCGTCTGGTCGGCCACTTCAGCGTGACCCGCGACGAAATCGCCCTGGTGGACCGCAACTGCCACAAGTCGGTCCTGCACGGCCTGGTCGTCTCCGGCGCCCGGCCGGTGTATCTGGTCCCCACCCGCAACGGCTATGGCCTCGCCGGACCGCTGCCGCCGGCCGAGATCGCGGCGGACTCGGTGGCTGCGCGGATCGCGGAGAGCCCCCTCACGAGGGACGCGGTGTCGTCGAGTGCCCAGTACGCGGTGTTCACCAACTCCACGTACGACGGGCTGTGTTATGACGCGGTGACGGCGGCCCGGGCCTTCGCGGCCGGCACGCCCCGGCTGCACTTCGACGAGGCGTGGTTCGCATACGCCCGCTTTCACCCGCTCTACGCGGGGCGCTACGGCATGTCGGTGGACGAGGAGGCCTTCCCCGGCCCCGATCGGCCGACGATCTTCGCAACCCAGTCCACCCACAAGCTGCTGGCGGCGTTGTCACAGGGCGCCATGGTCCACGTCCGGCCCGCCCCGCGGGCGTCGGTGGAGCACGACCGGTTCAACGAGGCGCTGATGATGCACGGCACGACATCGCCGCTGTATCCGATGATCGCCTCGCTGGACGTGGCCACGGCGATGATGGACGGTCCGCAAGGGCAGTGGCTGGTCGACGAGGCGGTGTCGGAGGCTGTCCGGTTCCGCCAGGAGATGGTGCGGATCGGGCGGCGGATCGAGGCCGCCGGGGACCGGCCGCCTTGGTTCTTCGGGGTATGGCAGCCGGCTGAGGTGACTGACCCGGCGAGCGGGGCGCTGCTGCCGTTCGACGAGGCCCCGGCGGACCTCTTGCGGTCGGAACCGTCCTGCTGGCACCTCGCACCCGACGCGGACTGGCACGGCTTCCCTGGTCTGACCGACGGCTACTGCATGCTCGACCCGATCAAGGTCACCCTGACCTGCCCCGGGCTCGGAGCGACCGGTGTGATGTCCGACTGGGGCATCCCGGCGCGGGTGCTCACCGCCTATCTGACCACGCGCGGCATCGTCGTGGAGAAGACCGACAGCTACACCACGCTGGTGCTGTTCTCCATGGGCATCACCAAGGGCAAGTGGGGCACGCTGCTGGACGCCCTGATGGACTTCAAGGATCTCTACGACGGGAATGCCCGGCTGGACCGTGTGCTGCCCACGCTGATCGCCGAGCACCCTCGGCGCTACTCCGGGCTGACGCTGCGCGACCTTTGCCAGGAGATGCACGATCACTTGCGCGAGGCCCGCCTGGTCGAACTGCTCGACATGGCCTTCCAGCAACTCCCGGAGCCTGTCGCCCCGCCCCAGCTGTGCTACCAGCGCCTGATCCGCGGCGGCACGGAGCGGATCCGCCTGACGGACGCACCGGGTCGGGTCGCCGCCGCGATGGTCACAGTGACGCCGCCCGGCATCCCGGTCCTCATGCCGGGTGAGAGCGTCGGAGAGGAAGACGGCCCTCTCCTGCGCTACCTCAGCGCCCTGGAGTCCTTCGACCGCCACTTCCCCGGCTTCGGCAGCGAGACGCACGGGGTGACCCGTGCCCCCGACACCGGCGACTACCTGATCGAGTGCTTGCGTCCGGACGAGCAGAAGGGGCTCGCCGGTGCCACGACGCCGGCCCAGCGGCGGGCGGCGGAGGGCGCCAGGTCGGCGCTCTGAGCGGGAGGGGCGCGGATGGGGTGACGGTGCGGCGCCATCCTTACGCGGTTCGGGCCCTGGCCAGAGCCCGCTGACGTACGGCCACGATGGCACGGCACACGCCGGCAACGCCACGCCGCCGAAGTCGACACTGCAGCGCGCTGGCGTCGGCGTCCTGGTGTTGAACGCACCCGCGGGGTGTGAGACCTCGCGGAGCCGACGGGCAGTCGGAAGCCGTCCGGAAACGGAGCGGGCAACTCGTCGCCACCCGGAGGCGGCTGCCCGTGCCGCCGCCTCCGGCGTGCAGCGGAGCGTCAGCACCTTTGTCACAGCCATGCGCGACGCTTGGTGGCGAAGCCCCTCTCATCAGGAATCTTGGCGGCGCGGCAGCGTTCGCGGTCGTCCGTCCAGGACTTGGGCAGATATAGCTCGCGGTCCACCAGGGCGCGTGCGCTGGTGGTGGCGTAGGCGGCGAAGACGCCGATCTGACAGTTCTCGGTGCGGCCGGCGGTGCCAGAGTGCTGGCGCTGCACCCCCGCGGAGGTGGTGCCCTTCTTGATGAAGCCAGTGTCGTCGAGGACGAGGACTCCGTCGGCCTCGCCGAGCTTGTCGGCAACGTATGTCTGCAGGTCGTCGCGGACGTCTTCGGCGTTCCAGGTGGCTCCGTTCAGCAGCCGTTGCGGGCCGTCAGGGGTGCGGTGGCCTGCGTGTTCGGCCAGTTGCCAGCCGTTTTTGCGGCCGACCGGGCCGAGCAGGGCGCGGACGTAGTCACGCGTGCGGCCGTCGCAGGTCGGCGCGGCCGAAACGGTGACCAATGCCAATGCGCAGGAAGAGGTCGTCGAGTTCACGGTCCCAGGTCGCGTCGGCAAGGTCGTCGATCACGTGGGGAGGCTGCCGTCATCACCGCGCAGACAGTTCTCGATGTCATTCGTTGGAGGGGCGGTCCTGCAAGACCGCCCCTGACATGCCAGCAGCCAACTGCACTCCCGGCGATGCCTCTGACCCAGCCGGACTCTCGAAGCAAGGCCCAGGAGACTCGCCGGCCTGCTCGGATCCATCCCGGCTGCCGTACCGCCCGGGCGCCACTGCCTGGCCTGTTCCAAACATCCGTACAGCTCATGGCAGGCTCCCGTCCTCATCACCTGAACATCACGGTGACGATGAAGGGAAGTGCACCAGTGAGCATGGCGAGGAGTGTGGAGGCGAGCGTCTGGCCGTTCACGGCGGTGTTGGGACTGGAGATGATGTAGGACAGCAGGTCGTTCACTCGGGCGTCCTCCTCCGAGATATCGGAGGCGAGCCGAGGTGCCCTGGGCGGAAGCGCTTCCTCCAGGCGCTGGATGGAGACGGCTCTCGCCTGCTCAACGATCCACGAGAGGCGCCACTGCGAGTAGAGGCCGAAAAGCGCGACGGCGACCATGAACGCCCCCGCCAGGGTCCACTTGACGGCGATGAGCAGACCGTCGCCCGGGTCTATTCGGGAGGCGTAGACGACGGGGACGAAGGCGAGGCACAAGCCTGCCGCTGCCATCAGCGTGACGAACCGATACCAGCGGGCGACCCGCTCGAGACCGATGGTCCGCGACGGTGCGAACCACAAGAGCTTGACGTTCCGCGGGTTGGTCACGATGCGTGCCAACCGGATGGCGCGGATCATCCAGTAGTTGCTGTTGGCCGCTGCGGCACCGGTCACCACGACCACCATGTAGGAGGCGACGTCGACGTAGAGGTGGGGTGTGGTTCCCAGCGCGTGTTGAACGCCGAACATGACAGCGACAGCCCCTACGGCGCCAATGACGACGTACCGCGACTGGCGTTTCGCAGAGATCCCGCGGTCGATCCAGGCGTGGACCGCTGTGCGGCCGGTCGGGGTGAGCATGCGGTCCAGGGAGTCACGCATCGCGTGGAAGCCTCGACAGCCCACCCACTGGCCGAGGACCACACAGACGTTGACCAGTGTGTAGTACAGGAGCCACATGCCGTAGGCCTGGAACTTCGGCATGGTGGTGGAGAAGAAGACCAGGTGCACGCCGGCAGCGACGTACGGCAGCCCGACCGCTACGGCGAAGGGCCAGCAGTGCCTTGCTTGCCATGTAGCCGTGGTCCCCGAAGCCCGGACACCAGTCATGCGCAGCACCACGACCCGCGCCATGTCCGCCGCGTAGCGATCGTGGAGGTCCCCCTGGCTCGGCACGTCAGCCTCCGACACTCATCGGACTGCCATATCAGCGGCGATCAAGCGTCGCAGTCTGCGTGATACCGCAAGGGCAGAAGCGAACCGCGAGGCCATCAACGTCTATGCGGCTGTACGACGATATCTGTAGGGCTTCCGCGAGGCGGGGCAACGGCATCTCGACACCGACCGCCTGCCGCTGTCTGCCCGAGGGGTTGACCGTCCTGGCCGCCCATGAGCCCCGCGCCGCGCTGCGTTGGGCCCGCGGTCAGTTCTGCTCGCGGACAAGGTGGACCAGCGTGGACGCGAGGTCGTCTGCGGCCAGGTGCAGGGGCAGGCCGTGGGTGAGCAGGACGGCACCGTGGTGCACCGCGCCGGTGGCGGTGTCGCGGTAGCGGGCCGCGGGGTCCAGGGCGCGCAGGGTAGGGCGGGATCGTGGTGGCCGAAGTGCCGTGAGCGTCGCAGAGCGATCACGGCGCACTCCCTGCGGTCGGGCGCCAGGAACCGTACGGCGCTTGGCTCGGGCGGATGTGATCCCAACGCGACACCGGGGACTCCTCGGTCGTACCCTCCGCCGTACAAAGCTCGGGTGTGGCCTTCGGGGCTCCGGTGGACGTGATGCTTCGGTACGCCGTACGTCAGCCACGTGTCCGACCGCTCGCTCTCGGGGAGCCGGTCCATGAGGGCGTCGGCGGCCTCGAGCGCGGCGCGGGCCTGCTCGCGCCGGTGGTTGAGGGCGTAGGCGCGGGCGGCGACCGCGGCAGCCAGCGTCGCCGCGGCGGTCGGCCGGTGCCGGCGACGTGACAGGCCCCGTTCGGCGAGGCCGGCCGCAGCTTTCGGGGCGCCGTAGTTGAGCGGGACCATTGCCTCCCGGGCGAGTACGCATGCGTGCAGCTGGTCGTCGCCGGATTCGGCGGCGGCCCGGGCGGCCGTGGCGAACAACCAGCGCCGGTGGCGCTACGCTGCTGTGCCGTGAAGGAGACGCGTCTCGACACTGCTCGGATCCGGGCAGCTCGCCGGGTGATCGACCCGGTCTTTCTCGACACTCCGCTGTACCGCTGCGAGGCGCTGGAGCCCGGCCTTGGGTGCACGGTGAGCATCAAGCTCGAAACGGCGAACCCGGTCCGCAGCTTCAAGGCCCGTGGCACCGAGGTAGTCGCGAGCCTGCTCGCCGACAATGCCTCGCGAGCCGCGGTGTGCGCGAGCGCGGGCAACCTCGGCCAAGCCCTCGCGTGGTCCGGCCGCGGCCGGGGGCTGGACGTCACCGTCGTGGCATCCCGCTTTGCGACTCGGGCCAAGCTTGATCGCATCCGCGCATTGGACGCCGTGTTGGAGCTGGTGGACGGCGACCACGAGATGGCCCGCGAGCGGGCGGCGGCCATCGCACGGTACGACGGCATCCGGCTGGTCGAAGACAGCCTGGACATCGAGACCTGCGAGGGCGCGGCGACCATCGGCCTGGAACTGGTGGACACCGCGCCGTCGTTCGACACCGTCCTGATTGCTCTCGGTGGCGGGGCGCTGGCCACCGGCGTGGGGCATGTGGTGAAGGCATTGGCACCCGAAGTCGAGGTGATCTGCGTCCAGCCGCTGGGCGCACCGGCGCTGACACACTCGTGGCGCCAGCGGCGTGTCGTCACCACCGACTCGACCAACACCATTGCTGACGGCGTCGCCGGCCGGTGTCCCATCCCGGCTGTCCTGGACGACCTCCTCCTGGTCGCTGACGACGCCGTCCTGGTCCAGGAGGCGTCGATCATCGCCGGTATGCGGATGCTCCTTGACCACGCCGGCCTCGTCGTCGAACCTTCGGCCGCGCTCGGCATCGCTGCGATCCTCGAAGACCGTGACCGCTTCGACGGCCGGCACGTCGTCACCATCGTGTGCGGCAGCAACGTCGACGTAGACGCCTACCACCAATGGGTCGGCGCGGCTCCCATCCACAGGTCTTGACAATTCCTCGGGCCGCCTGCGCCTGGGCGCTTGACCACCAACAGGCACACCGTCGGCTCGCGCTTTTTGCACTATTCAGCAGCCAGGTCGCCGTCCGAATCACGCGACAACGGCGGGCTGTGGCAGACGATCTACACCCAGCCGACCTCTCTGGCGGGGCGCCGGCGCCCCGTCATGACCATCGCCTGCGACGTTTTCCTCGCGGCCCACGCGAACTCGGCTGCTGCGCGGCTGCGAGGAGGTCAGCGATGCTCTTCATGACGCGCGGTCCGACGTCGGAGGCGTTCGGCCGAAGCGCATACTCAACCTCGCTCAGGAGGCTTACCGCCTCGTCCGTCTGTTTGGCGGCGACCAATGCGGCAGCGAGTCTGAAGCTGGCAAGGGCGCGGCCACGTCGGTCCGCGAGTTCCTCCCAGATGGCAACGGCTTCGCGGTGGGCGTCCACGGATTTGGCTCCCTGCCGTGTCTTGAACAAGGCGTAACCCAGATCGTCCAGGACCTCCGCGAGGAGCAGTAGCCGCCCGTCGCCGCGGCAGCGAGATGCCGCCTCGTTGAGCACGCTCACGCCTTCCTCCACGCGACTGCAGTTGACGAGGCTGTTGCCCCAGAGAGCCAATGCCTCCAACGGGTGCGGGCGGGGACCCCCACGCTCGTCCACGATGTCTCGGAGCGTGGCCTCTACGTCGATGCGTCGGTCCTGCTGATCGACTGCTGTTACCAGAGCGTTCAACGCGTCGAGTTCAGCGTTTACATGATTCACACCTAAAGCGGCCAGGAAGTTCGCACGGGACGCGGTGTTCCACAGCACTGTAAGAGCTACGGCCTCGTTCTCTGATGCTTCGAGGTCCCTCTGCAGCATCGCCCCTTGGCGGAGCGCCGAGCAAGCCTCCAAGAAGCGATGGGCACGAGCCAGTGCGACGCCCCGGCGGTGCAGGGATTCGGCCCATGGGACCTGGTACTCGGGGCGCACAGGGCCCCGGGTCATGAGGTCGTACCACTGGCCGTCAGCCACGTAGATTTCACTCGCCGCTTGATGAGCGGCAGCGGCTTGCGTGTGGAGATGGGCGCCGAGCTGAGCGGTGGCGCGCCGGCCGTGCACGGTGGCCAGGAGGTAGCGGAAGCCCACGGGATCTCCAAGCAGCACTCGGTACCGCCCGCGGGCATCGGTCCGCTCCTCCTCGGGCGGACACTGGATCAGCTGTTCGTATGCAGCTTCTGCCTTGCCGAATACGGCATCAGCTTCCTCGAAGCGCCCGAGCTCTCTCAGGACCTCCCCAGAACCCATCAAGGCCCAGGCCAGCGCGTTACGGTCACCGAGGGCCCCGGCAGCCGTGACGCAAAGATTCACCAGGGCGAGTGTCTCGTACGGGCGATTTGCGGAGGCCAGGTGCCGCAAGACCGAGCGTGCGGTCGAGAGGGTGCGGGGGTTGCCGGGCTCGGCGGCGCCAAGGAGCACGGCCACCAAGTTCTCCAAGTCCTTGGTCACCAGTAGGTTTTCGTACCCGATTCCGCCTGTGCCGCCCTGCCTCCCATGGGCCTCCTCCTCGCACACGGCGAGAAGCGCGGCCTCATGTTCGTACGCCTCCAAGAGGTAAGAGACCCCCGACGAGTGCTGACCGGCGCTCCCAAGTTCGTCACGCTGCCGCAGATATTCGTGGACCAGCGGATGCATCACGTACCGGAATTCCCCTCCCGGGCCGTTTAACGGCGTGACCAGACCGGCCCGGACGAACATGGGGATACAGGCGGGCAGGGCGGTCAACGTTCCGCCCCATGCGCTCAGCTGGATGCGGCCGTGATCAGGGCCAGGGTGCCGAGCCATACGCACGGCCATACCGGCCTCGAACTCAGGTAGGCACCTGAGGACCAGGTCGACGCTCGCGCGCACCGCTGCCCGGGCCCTCGGCTCCGCCAGAGCGGACGCGCGGCTGCGGGCTGTAGCGCGCCCGGCCGCGCACCTGTCCAAAGCCGCAGCGCCGGCGACCAGTTCTGCGGCCAGCGGTATGCCACCGCATATCCGGGCCAGGTTGGCAACCTCCTCAGGAGAGAGACGAAACTGACCGGTACGCGCGGCAACAGCAGTGATCAACTCTTCCGTACGTATGGACGACAGCGCGGTCAGCTCGACGGCGGTCAGAGAGCTGCAAGCAGGTCGGGTGCGTGTGGTCACGAGCAGCCGGTGACCAGTCTCGGGTGGTAGCAGCCTCTCCGCTGCCGCCACTTCGTCGAGGTCGTCGAAGACGAACAGGACTCGCCTGCCAGCCGCCTCCTGCTGCATCAGCCACTTCCGCAGGAAGGCTGACTGTTCCCGCTCGGTGAGCTCCCCACGGTGGGGCAGAAGCTGCATGGCCCGTAGGATCGCACTGGTCGCCTGGGCCATCGTCATGTGTCCCTCGTCGCAACTCCCACGAGCCTCCAGAAAAAGAGCTCCGCCGTTAAACCAGTTGCGGCGTTCAAGAGCGAGGCAGGCGACAACACGAGCCAGCACCGTCTTGCCCACGCCGTCGGGACCCTGCAACAGAGCGCCGAGGAGCGTCGAATCCGGCGCCAGGAGATCCAGCAGCGTCGCCGTTTCATCGGCGCGCCCGATGAGGCCACCCTCCAACCCTGCTTCCTGACGCCGCAAGACGTGTACCCGCGGCTCCCCCCAGCGCTCTCTCACCCTTGGCCATCCCCTCGTTGTCCCCGGCCCCGGCTTCGCGGGAGTTCGCTATTCCGGCTGCGCCGGGGTCCGGTAGCTCACCCGAAACGGCCTGCCGTCGTCGTCTACGACTACCGTGCACGTCTCGCCTTGGCTGACCACCTCAAGCTCCAGGTGCCAGTCGACGCACTGACCGCCGGTGTAGGCCATAACCTCGAAAATCTCAGGTCCCGTCTGTGTCACCACGTACGGGAAGTCGGCAGAGCCCTGCGGCACGAGGCGGGGCTCGCTGATGTCGAGGTCGACGAGGAACTTCCGGTAGGGCAACGGTGCCTGCTGCGGACCTGTCTCAAGATGCAGCGCGGGCTGCCGACCGTCCACGACTACGTTGAGCAGCCGCAGCACGACCGCATGCGGCACGAGAGCCTCAACGCTCATTTTCACGTAGCCGCAGTGGACTTGGCCTCTCGTACCATCCTGCCTTACCAGGGCGAGTTCTTGGTGGGTGAAGACTGCTTGGACGGCGATCGGAGGCGCACCGCCCAGGACCACCTCCTGCCCCTTGCCGATACCCGACGTGACAAGTCCCTGCACTGCTCCAGCAATCGCCGCGCTCAGCCCTGCGACTACCGCCGCCCAGCCCAGGGCCGAGAGCGCAGGTACCCAGAACAGCAACGCAACGGCTCCCGCGACGAGCAACAGCAGAGCGAGGCGCACGACAAGTAGTCTGGTGCGCCGACCAGTTGGCCGTGAGCGGCTCACACGCAGCACGTTGACCACTGTGACACGAGACGAAGGCTCCGCTCCACACATCTGACCTTGCAGGACGGAAGGGATCTCCAACGGGCAATAGGCCAAGGAGTCGCCAACGGTGCGCTCCTGATGCCCGGCGACGTCGGCAATGAGGCTGCAGACCGAGTCGCCTGGGTACGGCGCCGGACTGCTGTGCTCTGGACCCAGCGCCAAGCTGGTCTGCAGCCACCGCCCCGCTTCGAGGTCGCCGGCCTGGACCCACTCGCGGAGGGACCGGGCGCCGACGCCCCGCGGTAGCTGGCGAGGCCGCTCTCTATGCTGACTGTCCCGCGGGAATTGGATGCCAGGAGGTGGCCTCGCCAGGGGCCTGTGCCCCGCTTGGGGCGGCTCGCCTGCACGGGCACTACCTTCAGGTTCAGCAGCTGGGCCGCGAACACGCAGGCCATTTGAATCGGCTGGGCTTGCGGCCTCACACGGGCATCGCGTACACGTGGCGGTTGCCCACCCATTCGCCCAGGCCCCATACCCAACCGCCCCTTCCGGGACGGGCCTCGTAACTCAAGTCCTCCGGACCGCGCGGTACACGCTACTGCGTTACGGGCGTTCCGACGCCCTGGGCCTCGAGCGACACAGCACTGAAGTAGCCCGGCTCGTTACCGTCGCTGACGGAGAGGTACAAAGTGGGTGCACGGGGTCGGCGGTCTCCCGTGTCTCATACAGGATGCGGTCGGCCCACACCTGCCGGGGCAGCACCTGGGCTTGATCCGCTTTGGCGGACATCCGAGATCAGGGGTTCTGCCCCGGGAGGATGTCCATCATGGAGAGCATGGGGAAGAAGAAGCCTCGGCCT
>NZ_JOJE01000072.1 GCF_000720255.1 Streptomyces griseus subsp. griseus
AACAGGGACCTAGACAATCCTCATTCTTGCTGGTCAGAGGCACTTTCTGCTTTCCTGACCGCCTGCCGGACAGCCCGCTTCATGAAAGCGCGAGGCTAAAGCTTGTCCCGTAACTGATCTCTGGAGTGAGGGTGGTCTCGGTGAGGTTGGGGTGTCCTCTCGATAGCCTGCGGGTCCACCTGGGGAAACGAGCAACAGCGCCCCTTGGTACGGTGCGCCGATGTCATCGATCAAGCAGTTCCAAGTCACCTTTGACTGCGCGGAACCTGAGCGCCTCGCTCGCTTCTGGTGCGAGGTGTTGGGGTACGTCGTGCCGCCGCCACCGGAGGGGTTTGCGACTTGGGACGATTTCAAGCGTTCGCAGCCCTCTGAGCAGCAGGATTCATGGTTTGCCTGTATAGATCCCTCAGGGGTGGGCCCGCGACTGTTCTTCCAGCGCGTCCCCGAGGGGAAGGCTGTCAAGAACCGGGTGCATCTTGATGTACGGGTCGGCACCGGTCTCGTGGGTGAAGAGCGTCTCGCCGCACTTGAGGCTGAACGCGCGCGCCTGGAGCCGCTTGGTGCAGTACACGTGCAGACGTTGTACGACGGCAATGATGCCTGCATCCCGATGCTGGACATCGAGGGCAACGAGTTCTGCATCGACTGAGCCTCCTTCGAGCCGGCGAGGCGGGAGGCCGCTTCCCTTGGACCTCTCTGACCTCGCATAGGGCGGGATTATCCCGTGAGGGCGAGGTTGTGCAGCCGGGCGATGCCGAGCATGGCGTGGTGCACGCCGTCGCCCTTCAGGCGGCAGTCCCGCAGGATCTTCCAGGTCTTCATCCGGGCAAAGGTGTGCTCGACGCGGGCACGTACCTGTTTGTGCGAGCGGTTGTGTTCCTTCTGCCAGTCGGACAGTTCCTCGCCAGCCCGGCGGCGGTGGGGCATCACGAGTCCGGTGCCCGGATAGCCGCCGTCGGCGATCGTCAGGGTGTTGCCGACTGCAGCCTTTGCCCCGGATGCCTCCCATGCCTTGCAGTCGTTGCGGTTGCCCGGCAGGGGCCGACCGACTACGACGATGAGTCGGGTGTCGGCGTCGATGACGACCTGATGGTTAGTGGAGTACCGGTAGTTCTTGGACTGTTCGGTGATCGAGTGGTCACGGGTGGGCACCAGGGTGCCGTCCACGATGAGCACGGTGTCCTTCGGGAAACGCTGCCTGGGCTGGAGTGCGAGGAGTGGACCGAGCTGGTCGATAATCCGGTTCGCGGCCGACTTGGAGACTCCGAACAGCGGGGCGAGCTGGCGCATCGTCAAGTTCGTGCGCCAATACGCCGTAACAAGCAGCACCCGGTCCTCCAGCGGAAGTCCCCACGGTCGCCCCTTGCGGACCGCGTCCGCTCCCTCGCGGCGCAGCGAGGTCACCAACTTCCCGAAGCAGCGCAGGCTCAGCCCGGTGAACGGGGGTATCCAGGACGACTCCGACGCCGTGATCACACCAGCCACATCAAGATCATCTCACCCGTGACCAGCAGTTGCGGGACAGGCTTTAGCCTGATCACGCCGCATGGTAGAACTTTGAGTAATCACGCAGCCGAACGAGTGGCCGGAAGTGGGCCAGGCCCCCCCACACACAACGCTGAACGCTCTCGACTACATCTTGGAAAACGGCAACAAGGTAAAATACGATGTGGGGCGTGACACAATCCAAGTCAGGGCGACGCAGCTTCCAGGCAAGCCTTTCGCAGTGATCTCAGGAAGCAATCCCAATCACATAGTAACTGTCATGATTCCAAAGGGATTCGACATTCCGTGAACCCCGTAGAAGAAATCCTCGAAATGGCTCGAAAATTCATTTCCGGCGAAGATCGGTCAATGAATTTTGTTGCATCCATAGAGAATTTCACTGTGGAGCACCTCCTGGATTCAGAGATATTTGAATTCCTGGCAGAGGGAATGTCGCTCTATCGCCCTTGGGCTGGCCCGCCATACTGGTCGGAGGGAGACATGGTTGAACTGATGGAGGATTTTTTGAAGGGATTCGGACCCTCTCAGGAACCTTAAGGGATCCAGATTTTCCCTGCCGGTGTACCCGGCCGCAAGTGCTGCTCTCCTTCGACGGGAACGGGCGTGTCCCCGTCGAAGGTGTTGCGCTCACTGAGTTGAACGCGTGGTGTGGTGCGACTGCTCAGGCCGGCCTGGTCAGGCCAGTCTCGGCGCGGCAGCCGTCTATGCGGTGGCTGCGGTACTGGATGTGCCGTAAGCCGCGTCGGATGGGCTGCATGACATGTTCAGGGGTGGTGAAAGCGATGTTATGGAAGTCGCTGGAGCCCGGCGCGATCGCGCGGTTCACCGCCGGGGAGGAAACCGCGGTGCGCTGACCCGCCCCGGCGGCGCGGCGCAGGACAAGGGACGGCGGCCCTCGGGCATGGCCCCGCGCGGCTTCACCGTCGGGGCAGGACACCGCGATGCGCCGACCCCAGCCCCGGCCGCACGGCGCAGGACCAAAGGGCGGCGGCCGTCGGGCCCATGAAAAGATCCGGGACGGGCCTGGGGCTTGCAGATCATCAACGTGTTGCTTCCCGCCCCATGGCTCGTTGATGTGATATGCGCATCCCGGACGAGATCTGTGCCCAACTCGCCATGAAGTTCGCGGTGTTGTTCCCTCATCTGAATGAGCGGCAGCGACGGCTTCTGATGGCCGCAGAGGCCCGCGTCCTGGGACACGGCGGGGTTCGGGCCGTCGCACGGGCGGCTTCGGTGAGTGAGACCACGGTTCGCAAGGGCGTGTCCGAGTTGGAGGCCGGAGAGGAGCCGCTGGGGCGGGTGCGGCGGCCGGGCGGAGGGCGCAAACGGGTCGCGGATCTCGATCCGGGGCTGCGGCCGGCCCTCCTGGCGCTGGTCGAGCCCGACGAGCGGGGCGATCCGATGCCGCCGCTGCGGTGGACGGTGAAGTCGACCCGCACGCTGGCGCGGGAACTGGCACAGAAGGGGCACAAAGTGGGTGCGGACACCGTCGCGAACCCGCTGCGGGAGGAAGGCTTCAGCCTCCAGGCCAATGCCAATACGATCGAAGGAAGCCAACATCCCGACCGGGATGCCCAGTTCCGCTATCTCAACGAGCAGGTCCGTGATCACCGGGACATCGGCCAGCCGGTGCCGCCCCCGGTGCCGCGCGGTCGAGGGCGTCAGGCGGCGGCTTCAGTATGCAGCCGCTGGACCGCCTCAGAGAGCCCCCTTCCGGGCCATCACCGCCGACAGGGAGAGCCGCCCAGTCCCAGGGCCTACACGCACCCCAGTGCGATGCCGCAGACCCCGGACAGAGAAGGACCCCGGGCCGCCCAGCGTTCCGGGGAGCTTCCTACCGGCCTTACGCCGCCGCCAGTTCGTGGAAGGCGACGGCCTCGGCGTCCGCGCGCAGCAGGCCCGCAGGGGAGTCCAGGTCGCGGTCGAATGCTGCTGGAGTGAGAAGGCCGGCTGCTTCCACTGGTTCGAGGACCGGCTCCTACCCGGTGTGCTCGGCCAGCAGGGCGCGGAAGGCATCGTCGGCCAGGAGTTGGGATGCGCAGGTGGCGGTCAGTCGGCTGCCGCCGCTGGCGTGCCGGTCACAGCGCACGACGCCGCACAACAGGTCCCCGCCCAGGCTGGCGAGCTGCAGACTCCCGCCCATGATCGTGAGGACAGCGCCAGCGGTCATAGGCAGACGGTACGAGCGGCACCAGCGGCCTTGTGGCAGGCACGACCTACGATGGCCCCGCGTCCCGCACCGCGCGCACGGCCTCACAGAGATCGAGCACGCACACTCCGCCGATCTTCTCGATGCTGCCGCACCCGAAGCGGACCCACAGCGGGAGGGCCCCGGCGTCGCGGGCGAAGGCGAGCTTCTGCGCCGAGGCGAGGTTGGGGGCGAAGTCGATCTCCACGAGGATGTCCGGAATGGTGCCGGGCATCCAGATCACCACGTCGAGGCGCCCGTAGCGGCCCCTGCCGTCCGGCACCACCAACACCCGCAGCTCGCGAAAGGTGCGCAGGTATCGGGCGAGCGGCGCGAACACCTCGTCGTCGGTCATGGAGATCACGGTCCGGGTGAGGCTGCGGGTGGTTTCGGCGGTGATGGCCTGGCGGTAGATGTGTTCGATGACGTCGCCTGGCCAAGACCGCCCCGCCCGTGCCAAACCCCGCTACACTCCCCACCGCCAGGCCGTTGACCAGGACAAATACAGAAGTCCGGCTGGAGTATTAAAGGTTGTCCCGCAATCTCTGGCTGGTTGTTCCAGACGGCGCCCTATGGTGCGGCGGCCGACATGCTTGTTGGGTTGGGAGGCGTAGTTGCCTGACCCGGGATGTCCAGCCATGCGCCGATGCGGGTGACTGCGTCTTCCACGGTGGCGCGCGGGGCGCCGGAGGCTTCGAGCGAGGTACGGGCCACGGCGGCGAGTTGGGGGTCGGTGAGGGCGAGCGCCGTGCGGGCTGTTTCGTACTCCTGCAGCAGACCCGGACCGAACAGGAGAGGGTCGTCGGCGTTGAGGGTGCACCGGACGCCTGCTTGCAGGAGCCGCGCCAAGGGATGCGCAGACAGGGATGCGACGACCCCGAGGGCGACGTTGGAGGTGGGGCAGACGTCGAGGACTATGCCTTCCGCGGCCAGGCGGGCAACAAGAGCCGGGTCTTCGACTGCCCGTACGCCGTGAGCGATCCGTCGGGCGCCGAGTACGTCGAGTGCGGCGCGCACGCTGGCCGGGCCGGCAAATTCCCCTGCGTGCGGGGCGGGAATCAGCCCGGCATCGCGGGCAATGGCGAACGCCTCAGCGAACGGCTCAGGGGCGTGACGGGCCTCATCTCCGGCCAGGCCGAAGCCGACCACCCCATTATCTGATCGTCTAGCCGCCAGGCGGGCGGCCTCGACCGCTTCCGACGGGTCCGCGTTGCGCCGGGCGAACACCAGGATGCCGAAGCCGACGCCCAGCCGCGCGCCCGCGCGGCGGCCCTCGTCGATCACCGCGTCCAGGACGTCGAGCGCGGCGTCCGGATCGCCCTCATAGGTCAGGGGGTTCAAGTGCGGCTCGATCCATACCGCTCCGTCCGCGGCGGCGTCCTCGACCACCTCGCGTACCAGCCGCAGAAGGTTCCTGCGCGGGCCCTCGCGCACCACCCGGGCAGCGGTGCCGTACAAGGCGCCGAAGTCCTCAAACGAGGTGAAGCCGTCTGAATCTGGAGGTCGTTCGCCACCCTCGCCTGCCAGCTCCGCGAGCGTGGCGGGACGCATCGCACCTTCGAGATGCAGATGGAGATGGGCCTTCGGCAGACGGTCCAGGCTTCGCATGGCGCCTCACTCTATGGCTACCCTCTTGACGGCCGTTGGGAGATGCAACCATCACTGCGTGGATGATGTGATCACGGCGTCGGTGCCGTCATGGATAGAGCCCTTCACGGGTCTGACCCCGCGCTGCTTCGCCAAGCTGGTAGCCGAGGTTCGACGCGAGCACGCTGCGGATCAACAACGCGGGCGTCCCTGGAGTCTGCCGCTGGAGGACCGTGTTCTGCTGGTCACGGCGTACTGGCGCACGAACTTGACGATGCGACAGATGGCTCCGCTGTTCGGGATTTCGAAGTCGGCCGCAGACCGGATCATCGACCGCCTCGGTCCACTGTTGGCGCTCCGGCAGCGAAGACGGTTCCGTAAGGACACTGTGCTCATCGTGGACGGGACCTTGGTGCCGACCCGCGACCGCACGGTCGCCGAGCAGTCAAAGAACTATCGCTACTCAACAGCCCACCAGGTCGTCATCGACGCCGATACCCGCCTGGTCGTCGTGGTCGGCCGGCCCTTGCCCGGGAATCGGCACGACTCCCGTGGTTGGGAAGAGTCCGGAGCCAAGGCCGCCGTCGGTACCACCATGACGATCGCCGACGGCGGCTACCAGGGGACCGGCCTGGTCATCCCACACCGACGCGAAAAGGGGAGCGACCTGCCGACCTGGAAGGAGGAACACAACCGCTCCCACAAGCGAGTTCGCGCCCGCGTCGAGCACACCTTCGCCCGAATGAAGGGCTGGAAGATCTTGCGTGACTGCCGCCTCAAGGGCGACGGCGTCCACCTCGCCATGCTCGGCATCGCCCGTCTGCACAACCTCGTCCTCGGCGGATAGACAGCGAACGGCCGATACCGTCCGCACCAACTCGAAGATCACTTACGGGACAACCTTTAGCTTGATCTTTAACCTGTGCGGCGGGGTCGTGGGGTTGTTGACTTCTTCGTTCGCTGTTTCGTAGTGCCTGGTTTGCGGACGGTGTGCACGTCGTAGCGCGGGGTGGGCCGGTTGTTCTTGCGGCCGGGTGGTCGTCCCGGGCCGGGGCGGGAGGATTTCGGTGCTCTGGCGGGGCATGCTGCCTGCGGGCGCAGGTGCCGAAAGTCGCGGCGGACGCGGGCCGGGGTGAGCCTGTTTGGCGGGCTCGGCTTCTCCCACGGCCGGCGCAGGTCGGCCGCCAGCGGCCGGGCCAGCCGCAGCTGGGTGTAGACGGCGAGGATCAGCCAGGTCCACCGGTCAGCCGCCTCCGGAGTACGGACCTTCGGGCAGGTCCAGCCCAGCGTCTGCTTGAACAGCCGGAACATGTGCTCGATGTCGAAGCGGCGCAGGAAGGCCTGCCAGAGCAGGTCGACTTGAGTGTCGGTGGCATCGGTGCCCGACCACCACAGCCACACCGGCTTCGGGGTCGCGCCGCTGGGCAGGTACTCGACCTGCAGACGGATCACAGTGCCCTCGATGACCGGCAGAGCGCCCAGCTGGGAGACCCACGCAGAGCGGTGAGTCAGCCTGGGGTGGAGCCGGTCCCAGGCCCTTGCGGTTGCCGTGCCATATAGGCGGGTCTCGGTCACCGTCGCCGCATCGGGAATGTTCCAGGTGGCCGGATCGCCGAAGACGAACTCGCCGCCGTGGCGGGGCGGACGACCCCGGGTGCCCGGCTCGCGGGGCGAGGCCGCCCGGCGCAGGACCCGGTCCGAGCGCATCCGGCCCAGCACCTGCACCGGCAAGTCTCCCAGCAAGTAGGCCAGGCGGGGCACGTCGTATCCGGCGTCCACCACGATGAGGACGTTCGGATCGCCGTCCTTCCACTGCCCGGCCTCCATCAGCCGCTCGATGAGCTCGCGCATCTGCCGGGCGGTGACGGTGGCGGCGTCGTCCCCCGGCGCCAGACGCAGCGCGTCCAGCGGCGCGGTCCAGGAACACAGGATCCGCTGCGGTGAGGTGTGCGCGTCGGGACGCAGCCAGCAGGTGATGTCGGCGGCCCGCCGCAGCCGGGCGAGGTCCACCCGGCCCGCGGCCAGGGCGTCATACAGCCCGCCGTGTCCAGGGCGATGCTCGCCCACCAGCGACAGCTCCACCAGCGAGCGGACCGGGCCGTCCGCACACAGCACGGCGTCGGCCAGCTCGAACAGCGCATCCGAACGCCTGGTCAGGCAGGAGTAGAACTCGCCCCGGAAGCGTGACAACTCCGCCAATGCCTCCTGCTGGGCATCGCGATGCAGCAGACTCATCCTCACGGCCTTCGTGCTGGACGTGTGTGTTCCTTGGTCGGAGCACATGTTCAGACGAAGGCCACTTCTGCGTACGGCAGTTACCGGACCGAGTGATCAAGTTCGACGCACCATTCGACGCCGGAGGTTAAAGATCAAGCTAGGCCGCCCGATGGGGAGCGGGTGGATCGATCAAGTCGCAGGCGATGCCGAGCGCCGCATCGATCAGCTCCGGGCCTCCGTTTTCCGCTCGATCGGCGTCGTCGCCCGCCAGATGCAGTGCAGTGATGGCCAGGCGGACACGCAGCGATGCGGCCGGGTCGCCGTCGCCGGACAGCGCGCCGGGCCCGGCCAGAAGCTCGAAGAGCGTCATGACGTGCTGCTGCACCTCAGCCGCGAGCGGCTGGTTGCGCAGCGCCGGTGCGTTGTCCTGCGCGAAGCGGGCCGCGGCCGTGATGCCACCGGCTGTCAGCTCGGCGTAACGGCGCAGGATTTCACGCCGGGTCTCGGGTCCTGCGGGCTGCTGCTTGCCCCAGTCGGTGAGTTCGGCGACCGCGGCGGAGAAGTCGGCCAGTACGGCGGCGAGGATCTCCTCCTTCGACTTGTAGTGGTAGTAGAGGGCCGCCTTGGTGATGTTCAGCCGCTCCGCGATCACGCGCAGCGAGGTGCCCTCGTACCCGTGCTCACTGAAGAGCTGAAGAGCTACGCGCTGGGCGCGCTTACGGGTGTCGGTGCGGCGGCCTGCCATGGAAGTCCCTTCGTCGCCGTCGTCTCAGCCAGCCCGTAGGCGGGCTCACAAGGGGCCCGCCTACCCCCATTGCTTGCCGATCGGCAAGCAATGGGCTAGCTTCGCCCCGTCGCTAACTTTACCTGTCGGCAGGTAATGAATGCGGGTGCTGATGCACGTCTTCACCAAGGGGGTTCACCATGCTGAGCACAACAGGCAAGAAGACGAAGAGCGCGAAGAGCAGGTGGAGTGCCGAGCCGGCTCAGCTGCATGCGCGCCGCTGGTGGGGGTTGATGGTCATCGCGATCGCCCAGCTGATGATCGTGCTGGACACGACCATCGTGACCATCGCGCTGCCCACCGCCCAGCAGGATCTGGCCATGTCCGACGCAAGTCGGCAGTGGGTCATCACGGCCTACACCCTGGTCTTCGGCGGGCTGCTCCTGCTCGGCGGCCGCATCGCCGACCGGCTGGGCCGCAAACGCACCCTGCTCGTCGGCATCCTCGGCTTCGCCGTCGCCTCCGGCCTTGGCGGGATGGCGGACTCCGGCTGGACGCTGGTCGCCGCCCGTGCCGGACAGGGCGTCTTCGCGGCACTGCTGGCCCCCTCGACCCTCGCGCTGCTGATGGCGGTGTTCCCCGGACCGGCCGAACGGGCCAGGGCCATCGGGATCTACAGCGGGGTGCTGACCGCGGGCGGCGGAATCGGCCTGGTCGGCGGCGGGCTGATCACCAGCTACCTCGACTGGCGCTGGTGCATGTACGTCAACATTCCCATCGCCCTGCTGGCCGCGCTCGGCGCCATCGCCACGCTGCCCGATCCGCCGGGACGCACCGACGCCCGGATCGACGTCCTGGGAGCGCTCACCGGCTGCGGCGCCATCGCCGCTCTGGTCTACGGGTTCTCCGAGGCCGGCGAGCGCGGATGGCACACACCCTGGGTCTTCCTCTGCCTGGCCCTGGCCGCCGTCCTGCTCCTGACGTTCGGGATCGCACAGGCCCGGTTGCGTGCCCCTCTCCTTCCGCTGCGGATCCTGACCGACCGCAACCGGGGAGCGGCCTTCGCCACCGTCGCGCTGGCCACGCTTGGCCTGTTCGGGGTCTTCCTCTTCCTCACCTACCAACTGCAGTCCGTGATGGGCTACTCCGCGGTCAGGACCGGCCTCGCCATGCTCCCGCTGGTCGCGATGAACGTGGTGGCGGCGACCCAGCTGTCCGGCCGCTTGCTCCCCAAGCTGCCACCCCGGCTGCTGATCGTGCCCGGACTGCTCAGCGCGGCCGGCTCGCTCGCCCTCCTCACCCAGCTCACCCCGCACAGCTCCTACACCGCCGGCATCCTGCCCGCCGAGCTACTCCTCGGACTCGGCATCGGCACACTGTTCGGCCCCGCCGTCGCGACGGCCACCAGCGGAGTCGCCGCCCACGACGCCGGCATCGCCTCCGCGACCGTCAACACCGCCCAGCAGACGGGCGCCTCGATCGGCACCGCACTGCTCAACACCATCGCGGCCAGCGCCACCAGCACCTACCTGGCCGATCACCACGGCGCAGACGTCCTCCGGGACGCCACCGTGCACGGCTACGCCACCGCCGCGACCTGGGCACTGGGCATCATGCTCGGCACCGCGGTCCTGGCCGCCCTGTTCATCACCGCAGACCCGCGCAAGACCGCGCCGTGACCCGCAGCAAAACCGCCTCGAGCAGCCGCGCCCCACCGGGCACAGCGCCCGCGCCGCTGCAACACAGCCTGATCACCCCTCATAGCGCCGGACGGCGCCCCAACGAGACCGGCGACCCGAGCAACGCATCCGGACCACGTCATCCCGAAGGGGCGTCGCAGGACGCGAGCCCTGGGGGGTCTTGATGCCATCAACACCAAGGAGCACGCCATGACCGCCCGTTTGAACCTCTTCAGCAATCCGACCACGACCACCGCCAAGGCTGCCGGGTACTTCGGAAAGGCGAGCAAGACGATCCTGGAGGAATCCGCGCTGCCGGCCGCGACCCAGAAGCTGGTGGTGCTGCGCGCGAGCCAGATCAACGGCTGCGGCTATGCCACCGACGTGTGGAGCAAGAACGCCGCACACGCCGGGGAGAGCGCAACCCGCATCAACCTCGTCGCGGCCTGGCGGGAGTCCACGGTCTTCACCGACGCTGAGCGCGCCGCCCTGGAACTGACCGAACAAGGCACCCGCATGGCCGATGCCGCCAGCGGCGTCACCGACGACGCATGGGCGAACGCCGCCCGGCACTACGACGAGGATCAGCTGTCCGACCTGGTGATGCTCATCGCCCTGATCAACGCCACCAACCGCATGGGCGTCATCGTCCGCCAGCGCGGCGGCGACTACCAGCCCGACATGTTCGCCGACACGGCTCACTGACCCGTAGACCCGTCGCGGCCTGACCCGGCTCGGATCGCTCGATCCGAGCCGGGCTCGCGAATGCCTGCGGCCAAACGTCATCCCCGCCACAGCGACCAATCTGCTCAACAAAACGCTCCCACCGCCCGCAGTCCGTGATCGTTGTCAGTCCCATCCGCTGCCCGGGACACCTCAGAGGTCGTTTTCGCCCGATGTTTCATCCCGGAATCGGCCGTTTGGTCTGTGGTGCCGGGTCGCGCCAGGAGATGGTGTTCTCGCCGGTGAGGCGACGGGCCATCAGGTCGGTCATGGCGAGGTGGATCACGGCTGCGGAGCGGGTGGGCAAGGTTTCGTAGTCGCGGGCCAAGCGGCGGTGCAGCATGAGCCAGCCATAGGTCCGCTCGACCGCCCACCGCTTCGGTATCGGGGTGAATCCCTTGGTCCCGGGCTTGCGGGCGGTGATTTTCATGTCGATGCCGAGGGTGGCGGCATGCTCGACGAGGTGCTGGCGGTAGCCACCGTCGACGAAGACCTTGCGGATGCGAGGGTGCTCGGCGGCGACCTGGTCCAGGAGTCGGGCGCCGGCGGCGGAGTCCTGCACGCTTGCCGCAGTGACCAGCACGGCAAGCAGGAGTCCAAGTGTGTCGGTGACGATGTTTCGCTTCCTGCCCACGATCTTCTTCCCGGCGTCGATGCCCTGGCCGGCGGCGGGGACGCTGGTGGAGGTCTTGACGCTTAGCGTCGATGACACAGGCCGATGGCTCGGTGTTCCGCCCTTCCTTCTCCCGCAAGAGCTGCCGAAGAAGGCCGTTGAGCTGGGCTAACACCCCTTCGTCCGCCCACTTGGCGAAGTAGCCATAGACCGTGTTCCAGTGCGGAAAGTCGTGCGGGAGGTAGCGCCACTGAACCCCGGTACGGTCCACATACAAGATCGCGTCCATGATGTCGCGCAGGTCATGTTCCGGCGCCGGCCAAAGTCCAGAGCTCTGCCGCGGCGCTCGAAGCGCCAGGCTGCCAGCACCGGCTCGATCAACTCCCAGCGGGCATCGGACAGATCACTCGGATACGGGCGTCGCGTCGGCATGCTCCAGGCGTAGCGCCGCGGACCGAGTGCGCCCAGGCGCACAGTGACGACAACGGAAGCACGCGGCCGCGAAGGCCGGGCGTCCTGGGATGAGACAGGCACAAGCCACTTCCCGCCTCACCTGCCACCCCACCTGACCAGCAAGAAGCAACCCGCATCTCCACCAGCACGAGCACCACAACCCGGCAATCCGAAAATCGCTGGATACACGGGCAGTCCAGGCGAAAACGACCTCTGAGACCGCGTTTGAGATCTGACATGGGACGATCGGTCGGTGACTCGACTCGTGAACCGTGAGCCTTCCAGACAGTCGAGAATCCGAACGGCGGAACCCTCTGAAGCACGCTCCTCCGGTAACGCATCGAGGGTTCCGTCGTCATGCTCGCCTCCTGCCATGTCGTCACCCCTGGCTTCCTGCCAGCGGGGAGTCCTCCGGCACTGTTGTCCGGTCGCCGGACGAGCTATCGGCGTCACCGGGTGTTTGCGGATGATCGCGCATGCCATGACCGATGGCCAGGTCAGGGGTTGCTCCGTGTGGCTCCGGGTGCCGGTAGCGGCCGGACTCCTCGCCTTCCTTATCGCTTTCCACGACCAGCGGGTTGGCCAACGCGAACGGGTCGTGCCGGATCCCGGTGACCTGCCAACAGACCTCGATGCCCGGCCCGCCACCGGAGACGGAGAAGCGGTTGGCCGACAGTTTCCGGGATACATGCAGGTCCGGGGCCGGTCCGCCCAGGGGGGTGAGCTGGTAGCGGAACCGTTCGTTGAGCGCCTCGAACCAGTCCGGCAGCGTGATCTCGGCCTCGCCACTCTCGTCGAGCACTACCTCGCCGTCGTAGACGTTCTTCATCTCGTCGCTCTCGACGGTGCTGTGGCTCAGGTACCTGCTCGCCGGATCCAGAGGGTGGTCGATCTTGAAAAAGAGACTGGACTTGGTCAATTTCCCGATGACGTCGACGTCCCCATTGAACCGTGCCGCGTCAGGGAAAATGGGACGGGGCGGAAACCCGATCTGGTCGGGCTTCGCGGTCACCGTCAGCGCCGCCCCGCCGCCGCCCAACGCAAAGGCGAAGCCGCCCTCAAGTACGGTCCGGCCCTGCACATCCAACGTGGTCTGCGGTGTTGTGGTCCCGATACCGACTTGGTCACTGACCACGGCGATGCCTGCGACGTCCAGTGCCTGCGTCGGCGGCGTCGAGTTGCCGACACGGACCTTTCCGCTCGAGGTGTTCATCAGCAGACCCCAGCCGGCACCTTGGTTACCCCAGAAACCGACATGGTCGTCGTTGGCCATCCCGACGAACGCCCGGTCGGCGTTCGGCGCGCTTTGGAGGAACCACATCCCGGCCGACTGGTCGTCGCCCTGGCGGACCCTCATCCGTCGGCGGACGTCCACCCCGCCCTGGCCCGGACTGACCGTCAGCAGGTCGTTCCCGTTCTGCTGGAAGTGCCACTTCCTGTCGTCACCCGCGTACATGCCGTAGGTGCTGCCGGTAGCCGCGGTGTTGCTCAGCTGGAGCCCGGAACCCCATCCGGGACCGGAGGACACCAGCCGCAGCGCCAGGTCGTTCGTCGCACCCCGGTCGATCTCCAAGCCGGCAGAGGGCTTGGCAGTCCCGAGCCCCAGGTTGCCGTGGGCGTCGACCACCAGGCGGTCCTTGCCGTCGCCCTGGTCGGTGAAGTGCAGACTCCCGTCCGACGAGGAGAACATGCCGTAGGTCCTCGCCCCCACCGCGGTGTTGCTTAGCTGGAGCCCGGAACCCCATCCGGGACCGGAGGACACCAGCCGCAGCGCCAGGTCGTTCGTCGCACCGCGGTCGATCTCCAACCCTGCGGTCGATGCGGGTGTCCCGTCCCCGACAGTCAGTGGCCCGGTCACATGGACGGCGCCGCTGAAGGTGCCCGCCACCGGGTCGCCCGATGCGGTGATGCCCACCTTCCCCGACGCCTGGACACCGGTGCCACCAGGGCAGGTGCCCTGGACGCCAGTCCCGGTGTCGCTGGTGCCCGACAGGCCCGGGCCGCCGGCACTCGACCCCGAGACGCCCGGCGCGCTGGTGCTCGATCCCAGGACACCCGGGCCGTCGGTGCTCAGCCCCGAGATGCCTGGGCCACCGGTGCTAGAGCCGAGGGCTCCGGGCCCACTGGTACTCGTTCCCGATAGGCCCGGCCCGATGGTGGCTGTTCCGGTCACCCCCGCCTGGGTGCCGCGGGAGCAACCGGTCACCCCGACGCCGTGCTCGCTGACACCAAGCACGGCCGTCCCGGCCTGTCCGTTGGCCCGGCCCTGAACACCGACGCCCTGAACCTGGTCATTGACGCCGAGGACGCCTGCGGGGGTCAGGGCCGCGCCCGCCGCGGCCGTCGTCGTTGCGTGGCTGGAGCCGATCACCCCGGCCCCTGTGTCGGAGTCCCCCCAGACTCCGAAGCGCAGCGGCGGTGCCACCTGTCCGGGGTCGAAGGTACTCACACCGTCCTGTGATGCCGGCGGTTTGATTGCCATCAGTCACACCTCCTTGGATTGGTCACCCGGCTCGGGGACGCGCCGTATGGCGATCCGTTGCTCGGGCGATTGGTCGAACGCGGCAGGGTGCAAGTAGAGGCCGCGATGTTCGGCGGGTTTGACGGTCTCGGGGGTGACGGGGTTGGCCTGGGCCCATCTGTCGACGCGCACGCCGGTGACCTGCCAGCTCACCCGCCCACCGGGCGTGCCGTCCGCGATGGCGAAGCTGTTTCCGTGGATCTCCCGGCTGACGTGCAGGTCAGGGGCCGGTGCGCCGATCGGGGTCAGCTGGTAACGGAAGTCCTGGTTCAACGCGTCGAACCGCTCCGGCAGGGGGACGGCCGCCTGCCCGGTGGCGTCGAGGCTCACCACACCGTCGTAGACGTTCTTCTGCTCCGGCGAGGCGCCGAAGGCATGAGCGAGGGTGCTTTCGGCCGGAGAGAGCGGATGGTCGATCAGGAACTGGGCTCCGCCGGCCGCGACCACCGTCCCGTTCACCTGTGCGCCGCCGGCGATGTCCGCGCCGAGTGTCGAACCGGTCGCCATCAGCCCTGTGGGCCCCTGGGCGTGGATGGCGGCGTTGAACTCACTAAGGGCGTGGACGCCCCATCCGAACCAGCTGTGGGCCCGGATGGCCGGACCACGGTCGGGCTCGTCGCCGAAGGCGATGCCTCCTCCGCCGGATTCCGGGTGCCCGTTGAAGGCGCTGAGCGCCAGTCCTTCCTGGCTGTAGGTACCGATCCCGTTGCCGGATTCACTGGTCGCGGCCACCCCACTGCTGGTGCCACTACTCCCCCTTAGGCCGTTCCCCGATGCCGAGGTGCCCAGCACGCCATTGCCGCCGGTGCTGCTGCCGGCCACCCCTGGCCCGGGGTCGCCGGAGCCCGCCACGCCCGCGCCCTGCACGCTGGATCCCGACACCCCTGGCCCGCGGACACTGCTGCCCGCCGCGCCCGGCCCGCCCGTGCTAGTACCGGCTACCCCCGGTCCTGGAACGCTCGACCCGGCCACGCCGGGGCCCGCTGCTGCGGTGCCCGTCACCCCCGCGTCGGCGCCCTTGCCGGAGACGCCGGTGCCCTGGCGTGCGGCTCCGTGTACACCGATCCCGCCCAGCGCGACGTTTACGCTCAACACTCCCGCTCCCCGTTGGACCTGACTGCCGTCGGCCGACACGGCGCCCTGATCGCTGGTGCCCGCCACGCCCGGCCCGGTCACGTTGTCGCCCCACACGCCGTAGCGGATCGGCGGGCTCTGTTGCCCCAGGTCGAAGCCGCTCGACTGGTCCTGCGACTGGGGTGGTCCGATGGGCATCCCTCTCACCTCTTCACCTTGGACCCGCCACCTCGGCCGGTCACACGATCGCCTGCCCTGTCGCCTGACCAGGCCGTTCCTCGTAGGCGATCTGGAAGCACTGCAGTCTCACGTCGCCGCGGTTCTGGGCCCCGACCAGGTCGGCCTCGAGGAAGTACTTGTTCGCGGCGTTGTCGACGATCGTCTCCGCTGCCGGTTTCGCTGGCGTCCCGAATGTCTTGTACCGAACGATTTCCACCGCGCCTGAGCCGGTCATGTCCTTGCTCCGCAGGTAGACGTCCGGCGGTGGAACCGGCTTGGTGGGGTCCTGGAAGTGGACGTCACCGAAGACCGTCAGCGACTTGATGGAAGCCCCGTCGGGCAGGACGACGTTCATGATGCCGTGGACGTCGACAGCGGCGGCCGGCCTCTGCGCGAGGTCGAAGCTGATCTCCCAGCCAACCCCGGAACCGGGCTGGTTGAACGTCAGCAACGGGCACAGGCTCAGGACGGTCTGCGACTTCACCAGCAGTTGGATCACTTTGTTGAGGTGGTCGTCGGCGAGCAGGTGGAACTCGGTCTCCAGCGCGTGGAAGCGGGCGTTGAGACCCTTCGCGCCACCTGCCTGGACGCGGTCCTGGTTGTCGATCCAGTCCTCGTGGGTGAACGCGGGGTGGTACAGCTCGATCATGGCGGATGATCCCTTTCCGGTCGGCGGCCGCGGAACTGCGGTTGGTCGTAGGTGTGGTAAGTCGGGAAGGTGAACGCGGGCAGTAGGTCGGCGTCCCCGACGGCCCCGGCGAGTTCGCGGACGTGCGCCCGCAGTCGGCCGGTCAGAAACTCCACGCCAATCGGCTGGAACCAGTTGAGGATGTTCAGCACCAGGTCGTACTGGCCTTTGCCGATCACCGCGCCGGCCACTTCCAGGTCCTCCCGGAGGTGCACCTCGCACTGGTAGGGCAGCACCGGGCTGCCCCGCAGGCAGTCGGCGTGGAGACGGACCAGCCCGGGTGCGAGGCCGGTGACGGGGGTGACGGGGGCGTCGAAGGCGACGGGCTCCGCCCGGCCGGGCCCGAAGGGGAGCACGGACCACCCGACCTCGACCCCATGGTCCAGGCCTATGGTCTCCCGATACCGCAACTCCGGTGGTTGCGGCGGGTCCTGTGCCAGCGGCCGCTGGTCGGCCAGCAACAGCGTGCCTCCGGCCTCGGGCGCGGCCAGCAGGCAGGGCGGGTACGCGGCGCCGGCCGGGGAGGCGGCCAGCGCACGGCAGTCGTCGGCGGCGGCGAAGGGCAGCGGCAGCAGCCGGTCCGCAGTGACGTCGAGGATGTGCACCCGGCCGGCGGCCGGGCCGTCGCCGGCAGTCGCGACGAACAGATGGTGCTGGTCGGTGGCCTGGCACATCGCCACCGGGGCCGTGCCGGGCGGGAAGTCGAGCAGAGTCGTGCGCGGCAGGTCGGCGCCTGCCGCGTAGACCAGGACGGCGCCGCGGCCCGCCCCGGGCACCCCGGTGTCCACACCCACGTACAGCTTGCCGCCATCGGGCGTGAAGGCCGCGCAGAGGACCCGGGCGGCGCCGGCGGCTGTGACCGGTCCGCGGACCTGGCCGGCCTGACGGTCGACCAGGCAGAACCGGGCGCTGTCCAGCAGTACCGCGAGCAGCGGGCCGTTCGGGGAGATTGCAATGGCGCGCGGCGGGCCGGGCAGTGGCAGGTTGAGCTTCTGGGTGCCGGTCTGCGGGTCGTAGGAGCGCAGCGAGCCGTCGGTGGCTGCGAGGTAGAGCCGGGCACCGTCGGTGGCGAGGGCCAGCGCGTCGGGCGTTGCCAGCGGCTTGGCCGAAAGGGTTCTCGGGTCCAGGGCAACCACCCGGCCACGCTCGTGCGCGACGAAGAGCCGGCCCTCAACGAAGGCAATCGACACGGGCAGCGGGCCGGTGACGGCCGATCCGGCGAAGGCGAGCACGGGCGAGGCAGCCGGTGGCGGGGGCGCGGCAGGCCCGGGCGCCGGCGCGGCCCCGGCCGCCGTCAGGCTGTAAGCGACGACCCGGTGGCTACCGCGGTCTGCCAGGTAGAAGCGGCTGCCGTCCGGGTGGAAGGAGGCGGCGACGGGGCCGACCCGCGGGCCGACGGCGGCGGTGAGGCTCTCCCCCGCGGTCACCTCGGCGACCGCCCCGTCCGTCAGCGCCGCGAACACGTCCCCCACCGTGACCGCCAGCTGCTCCGCTGCCGACACCGCGACCCGGACGGAGCCGCGACCGCCGGCCCCGTCAGGGGCCTGGACGGTGATGTGGTCGAATCCGGCTGCGAACGCGCGTGCGGCCAGGGCGGCGCCGGTCAGGGGCTGCGGACCGGCGGCCACCACCGGCCGATCGTCGCGCAGTACGAGGACCCGCCCCTGGCCGGCCAGCCCCGGGGCCCCCGGGGTATAGGCGCCCGCCACGGTGAGCGGAGCCGTCCGCCCGAGACCGGCCAGCAACCGGTCCAGTGCGGCGCTGGCGGCGGGCTGCATTTGCCGGTGATGCGGGTCGGCCCCGTAGTCGATGGCGGCGGGCGGGATGGCCAGGTCGTCGGTGCGCAGCTGAAGGTACGCGGGGTCGAAGTCCTCGGAGGCGGTGCCGGCCGCGTCTGCCTCGGTGGCACCGATCCGGCCGTCCCGTCCGATCGTCTGGTCGTCCTTCAGTAGATCGTCGGGCAGGCCGATCCGCAGGGCCCGGCGCCCGCCACGAGTGTGGCCGGCCTGCGTGATCTCCACCCCGACGGTGATGTCACCGGGGTTCAGGGCCTGGAGCAGCGCGGTGCCGGCAGGGCCGCCCGGGGTGACGAGGGCGGAACCGGGGCCGACGCCGGTGACCGACCAGCGGACCACGGCACCGGGCACCGCTGCCACGGGCGGCTCGAGGGTCAGGGTCGCACTGCTCCCGGCGATGAGGCCGGTACCGTCGGGCCCGTCGGCGGGGGTGACGGCGATGGCGAAGGCGTCGCCGGGCGGCTGGGAGGCGTGCACCTGGTCGTCGGCGGTGCAGGTGACCCAGCCGAACCCGGCGGCGTGGGCGTGCACACCGAGCTCGGGGGTCGGGACGGTGCTGTGGCGCAGGCTCAGCGCCCGGCCGACGGCGTAAAGGCCTGGGCCGGCGGGTTCGTAGGCGCGCAGCACGGACAGCACACCGGGCTCGGTCCGGGGCAGGGCGGCGAGCCGGTCGAGCAGCGCGTCGAGGGCGATCCGAGTGGTGAGCTGCATCAGCCGGTTCCCGTCGTTGCCGGCGAAGTCGAGGCCGGGCCGGTCGTCGTCGTGGCGGCAGAGCCAGACGGGGTCGAAGTCGGGCTCGTCCGCGGTGGTGCCGACGGCCTGCGCCTCGGTGGGAAGCTGGTCGCCGTCCGCGGCGATCCGCTGGCCGGGGGTGAGTGGGGGCGGCAGCACGCGCAGAACGGTGGAGCCGGTGGTTATGCGGGCGGTTGTCTCGTCGACGACGAAGGGGTCGGCGGCGGTGGAGGACGGCGGGACGGAGACGGATCCGGCGAGCCGGTTGAGGGCTGCCTGCAGGTTGTCGGGGGTGGGGAGCAGCCAGCTCTGGAAGATGGCGAGCCTGTCGCGGTACTGCCGGTCGCTCTCGCCGGTGACGGGGGCAAAGGTGGTGCGGGCGGTGCCGGAGACACGGACCTCCTCGACCAGGCCGAGGTAGGGGGCGTCGACGGGGCCGTTCTCAGTGTTCTCGTGGCCGGTGCCGATGACCAGCGGTGGTGTGCCGGCGATCGGGGCGAGTTTGGGTATAGCGGACCGGTCGGCTTCGGTGCCGTCGACATACAGGCGGGCGTCGGCGCCGACACCGATGCGGGCCAGGGTGGCGGCGAGGTGGTGGAAGCGGCCGTCGGCCAGGTCGAGGTCGGCGAAGAGCTCGCTCTCGTTGGTGCCGTCGGAGATCGAGAAACGCGGGTTGTGGTCGATGCCGCGGTAGCGGCCGAGGGTGAGGGCCCAGCCGGGGGCGCCCGGGGTGTCGCGCGGGTCACGGCGGGTTAGAACGGCGCCGGGCCCGGTGGCGGTCCGGTCGGGGCGGATGACGGCCTCGACGGTGAGGTCGGCGGTGAGCCCGGGCAGGTCGGTGACTCTGATGTGGCCGCCGGTGGCGCTGAAGCCGAAGGCGAGCCCGAATCGGCCCGTGCGGCCCCATTGGGCGGTGCCGGTCACGCTGCTGTTCAGCGGATCGAGCCGGCCGCTCGCGTCGAGGATCCCGGTG
Organism: Streptomyces griseus subsp. griseus; assembly: GCF_000720255.1. Classification (GTDB taxonomy): domain Bacteria; phylum Actinomycetota; class Actinomycetes; order Streptomycetales; family Streptomycetaceae; genus Streptomyces; species Streptomyces griseus_I. The sequence goes on from NZ_JOJE01000072.1 coordinate 19,694, forward strand.
ACCTGGGTCTCGCCGGGCGCGGGCCGGTCGTCGAGGTGGAAGAGCGCGAGGGTGTCGGGGTCCGGTTCGTACGGAAGGGGCGGGAAACGGGGCGCGCCGAGGTCCAGGCCGAGCAGGTCGAGACCAGCGCCGCGGGTGTGGGCAGCGAAGCGCTGGCGGGCGACATCGGCGACCCGGCGGTCGAGGTCCTGGTAGTCGCGTCCGATCGTCCAGAGCAGGCGGGCGAGAGTGCCGAGCAGCGCGGTGAGCTCCCAGTCCTCGGGCGTGGCCGGGGCCGGGGGCACTGGGAACAGCCCGGTGATGTGCAGGTTGGCGGTGAACTGCGCGGAGGTTCCGGGCAGTCCGATGGCGACTTGGTCGCCGGCGGGCCAGTTGGCCGGGAACCAGACTGTGGTGCGCTCCTCGGTCGCGCCGGGGGTGCGGGTGAAGGCGACCTCGACGCCGAGCGGTTCGGCGGTGGTCCGTCGAGGTGCGAGGAGGTAGCGCGGGGCGTCCGGGTCTCGGCCGTGGCGGGCCCGATAGGCGGAGAAGTCGTACTGCGGCCTGAGCCTCCCGGGGTCGGCCGAGGTGAGCGGCAGGGTGAGGCGTTCCATGCCACGGTCGTACGCGGGGGTGAGACCGGTGGCCATGATGTCTAGGAAGTCGGTGGTCATGGGCTCGCCACCTGAAGGTCGATCAGCGGGCTGTCGAGGTTGAATCGGGCGATCTCGTCGGCGGCGAGGGTGAGGTTCTCGCCCACGGACAGTTCTTCGGCGTTGCCGTACACCGCGCCGCCGAAGCCGACCTCGCCGAAGACGGGGGCGCCGCGGCGTAGCCGCAGGTTCTGCACGTCGACCACTCCGGCGACCGACCGGGCGGTTAGCACCAGGTCGGAGTGGAGGACGCCGCGGCCCAGGCGTAGCCGCTCCACCCCGGCGTGGACGGCGCCAAGGATCTCGCCGCGGATGGCGTCCGGGTCGTGGCCAGGCTGGACCACCAGGGTGGTGCGGATGCCGACCTCGACCTGGTTGGCGGGCCTGATGTCGGGGAAGACGGAGACCGGCCGCCATTGCCGCACCACGTCGACCACCGCCGGGTGGATGGCCGGGATGTCGCCCTCGTCCGGGAACCAGGGCCAGCCCGGTTCGGGGGCGACGACGATGTCGAAGAAGTACGGGGAGCCGGTGCGGCGTCCGGGGGTGAACTCGTGCTCGCCGAACAGGTAGCTGTTGAAGGTGGCCCGGGAGGTGTCGATTCCGCCGAGTGGGTCGAAGACCGCGGCATCACGGACTCCGGGGACATCGAGGATCTGGGCGAGTACGGCGTCCCGGGTCCACACGGTGCGGGGGACGCCGAGCAGGCGGGTGCGGTGGACGTCGTCGGCTTCGAGGAAGTCGCCGCCGCTGATCGGAGCTTGGTTGGCGAGGGTGACGGTGGCCGGGCCGAGGTTGAGGTGGACGCGGGCCCATTGCGGTTCGAGTACGAGGTTCGCCCCTGCGGGCAGGTTGCCGCCCGGTCCGCGCTCGACTGCCTGGACGCCGACCGTGGCGGTAGTGGCGGTGCTGGCGAGGGTGGCGGTGGCGGTGGTGCGCAGCTTGACGACGGGGTGGTCGGGGGTGGGGGTGGCGGCGGTGCGCACGAGGGTGCCCTGGGGCAGGACGACGGCACGGTCCGGGCCGGGGGTGTGCACGGTGAGGGTGACTTCGCCGGTGGCCCGCAGCTGCCTGCGTTCCTGGCCGAGCTCGTTGCCGAGGAGGGTGAGCGCGTCGCCCTGCGCGGTGGTGACGAAGTTGGCGTAGTACTGGTTCTCCAGGGAGCGCCAGAGTTCCTGGACGTGGACGGCCGCGGCGTCGAGCACTTTGCGCAGCGCGGAGCCGGAGGTCAGGTCGACGTCGCTGCCGAACATGGTCCGGGCGCGGGCCTGTTGGTCGGCCACGATCTGGTCGATGCCCTTGACGACGAAGCCGTCCGGGGTCACGCCGTAGCCGTCGGCGGCGGGCGGGGCGGGGTCGGCC
>NZ_JOJE01000073.1 GCF_000720255.1 Streptomyces griseus subsp. griseus
ACGAGGCCGAGGCTTCTTCTTCCCCATGCTCTCCATGATGGACATCCTCCCGGGGCAGAACCCCTGATCTCGGATGTCCGCCAAAGCGGATCAAGCCCAATCAAGCCCACGAGAAAACCCATGACGCTTGTCCCGCCACCCTGGCTCCGCGTGGTACGTCGCCACCAGCGACATCAACCTCCAGACCAAACTGCACGCCGTCGCCCTGCCGTTCATCGAGCCCTGACCCGCCGCAGATACGGTCTCCGCCTCTCCTGCCGCGCCGGTGACATTGGGAGCCTGACCCTCGCCGTTTCGTGCTGAGCCCGTGTGAAGGCGGTTGGGGCGTGTGCGGGTGTGTCGGCACGGGGGTGCTGAAACCTCAAGTGCCGTGACGCGTGAACGGAGGTGACCCGGCAGGCCACCCGTCTGTGGGCTTCATGCAGGTGTGCTCTCCGCGCGAGCGGAGGTGACCCGTCCACGGATCGGCGGGCCGGGCCAGGCCGGGTGCTCTCCGCGCGAGCGGAGGTCCAGCAACAAGCACATGCGGTGTGCGCCGCGTGAACGCGTGACCGATTGGCAGGCGGGTACGTTGCCCAGTTCATGGACGATTACGACCACCTCGACCTGGATGCCTGGAGTTTGCCCCGATGGAGCAGAACACCGAAAGGCTCGCGCTGCTGACGTTGGAAGAGGCGCACGACCTCCTGGGCCTGCTGCTTGTGATTGCCCAGGAGGGCGGTCCCGTCTCACCGGAGGCGGACCGGCTGGCGCGGGAGATCGCGGCCCGCATCCCGAGCGAGAACTGACCTGCCGTGCCGCACCGCGGCGGTGCGGGTCAGTCGAGGATGCGCAGCTGCCTGTCGGGCTGGCAGTGACGGCAGGCCCGCAGTCCTGAAGCGAGCAGCCGCCGGGCTTCGTCTGCTGATGGAGCAGCGGCGTGTGCTTGCCATGTGGCAGTCACCCGCATGGACCTGGACTGGCGGGCGTCGGCTGCCGATGCCAAGTTCGACGATCCACTCAGGCCGCTGCGGCCTGTTTCGACGGCCGCGTTCTTCTTCGGCCTGGTGTTTGGTCACCGCTGCAATCTTGCGATCGATGCGCTGCAGCCACATGGCATGCCACACCTGCACTCTGTGGAATCAGGATTGTCAAGTGCCCTCGGGCGCGCACGCACGGGCCGGGATGGTGTCCCGTCGATCTTGTCGGTGGCATTGCCTCGCACGGCGGATCGGCAAGCGCGGGCGGTCACCTTGGCCGAGCGCCGTTTACAAACACGTCTTCACTCGTACGGGCTAATCAATGATCTTGTCCCGGTTTTGACCATACGTGATGCCTAGCCTTGCCGTGACGGCGAGTGGTCAGCAGCCTGCGTGCCACCGTCTTCGGGCCCGGGGGTGCAGTGGAGGTTCGGGATGTGCGTCACGCGTACGGTCGTCGTGAGGTTCTGCGGGGCTTGCAGCTTGATCTGCGGCCTGGTGTGCTGGCCGGGATCGTCGGGGAGAACGGTGCGGGCAAGTCCACGCTGTTGAAGATCTTGTCTGGTGAGCTGCGCCCGCAGTGCGGCACGGTCCGTCATGGAGACCGTTTCGGGTACTGCCCGCAGGACGTGGTGGTCAACGATGCTCTGACTGTGCGGCAGCATCTGGAGCTCTTCCGCGTCGCGCGGGGGCTGTCGGATCTGCGGCATGCCGGGGAGGTCATGGAGGTGCTGCGATTATCGGAGTACGCCGATGAGCGGGCCGGACAGCTCAGTGGCGGGACCCGTCAGAAGCTGAACCTGACGCTGGCGCTGATGCATGACCCGCAGGTGCTGCTGCTGGACGAGCCCTACCAGGGTTTCGACTGGGAGACCTACCAGCGCTTCTGGGACTTGGCGGCACGGTTGCGTGATGCGGGTCGCTCTGTCCTTGTCGTCTCGCATCTGGCCTATGACGCCGAACGTCTGGACGAGTTGTGGCGGCTTCAGGGCGGCGTCCTGCATCCTGCGACGGCGGTGTCGGCGTGAGGCGACACCTGCGTCTGTACGTGACAGCGGCCCGCTTCGACTTGGTGGAGCACGCCCGCAACAGGCTCGCCATGGTCCTGGTCGCCCTGTTCATTCCGTCCTGGATCAGCCTGGCCTACGCCGTCATCCCCAGCAGGCCCGTGGCCTTCAGGCTGCGCGCGACCGGCCGGCTCCTGGCACCGGCTGGCGACCAGATCACGCAGATCACCGGTGCCATCAACGCCGTCACCCTGATCACCGGTTTCATGATGTTCGCCGTCACGTTCAGCGGCGGACGCTTCGACCGCCGCCTGGCCATGGCTGGCTACCCCCGCATCCATCTCGTCCTGGCCAAGACCACGTCTTTGACCCTGGCCTCCGGCACCATCGCCGCCTATGCCACAGCGGTGATCTGCACTGCTTGGAGCCCGCGCCAGCCCGTGCAGCTCGCCGCGGCCCTGTTCTGCGGAGCTATGACCTACGGGGCGCTCGGCGTCGTCTTCGGCTCCCTGCTGCGCCGCGAGGTGGAGGGCATGTTCGCCCTGGTCATGACCAGCCTCGTCGATGTCGGCTTGCAAAACCCCCTGGCCAGCGGCGGCACCAAAAGCGCGGCCGTGCAGTTCCTGCCCACCTACGGCACCATGCAGGCCGCCACCGCCGCGGGCTTCACCCACACACCCCTGCCCAGCGGTCTGGCCGTCCAGATCCTGTGGTTCGCCGGCGCCGCACTCCTGGGCCTGCTCGCATTCCACCGCCGCACCAAAGACGCCCTAACCACAAGACCGCCCCTCCGTTTGCCTTGGCCACCCAGGCACCGGCAACCTGCGCCCCCGGGAAGGGCCACGTCGACGCCCCGGTAGGCGACGCCCCCCGTACGACAGGTCACAAGGCACCCTACGAGGGACGTATCGCGCCCTCGTCGCGGAGCGAAGCCCCTGGCCCCGGAAGGGAGCCGGTTGAGCAGAAAGTGTTGACAGATGCTGGTACGGCGATGGCTGGACGCGGCGGGTATCACTGATCCCGTCCTCCGGGACTGCTACACGGTGTGCGCGCGGGAGGTTTACGGTATCGGCGGAGCGCGCGACGCCTACGCTGGGGTGCGCGCCGCGCCTGCAGCGGCACGGCCTTACATGGCGGCGCTGGCAGCACATGGGTGCCGTGCCGATGTCTGTGCAGACACCGGGCCGGTAGAGGATCGTCAGCGTCAGCTTGACGATTTCGCGGAGGCCACCTGGGCAGCATTCGCCGGCGGCGGCTCATGCGATCCCGTCCTGCATGCCACGGTGCACACCTACCGGACCTTCGGCATGCCACTGTCACTGATCGAGGACATGTTCATCGGGATGCAGCGCGACGTGGGCTTCCGTGACTTCGTCACCTACGCGGAACTGTGCCAGTGGGCCGGGCAGGTCGCCGGCGCCCCGTTCTACGGGATCACGTGGGCCATGGCCGGCACCGAACTCACCGCAGCGCAACCGCTGGTGTATAAGCTCGCCGAACTTTGCCAGCTGACCGACTGCTTGTGCGACTTGTCGGAGGACCTCGACGACGGCCGCCTCTACCTTCCTCTTGAGGATCTCGACCAGTTCGGGGTGTGCCCCGAGGACGTCAAGGCCAAACGGTGGACGCCGGCGATGGCTGACCTCATCGCCTTCGAGGCCGCGCGCGTCACTGATGGGCTGCCCGCCCTGGCGGTTGAATGGGAAGACACCCCCGTCAGCTCCTATATCAACGCGGTGGTCGAGCATTTCGGGCTGCACGTGGCCGGCGTCCTGGCCGCAGGCCAGGACGTGCTACACCGGCCGGTCCAACCATCCATGAGCCACTGCCTCAACGTGTGGCGTCCCGCCATGCGCGCTGTCATCCCCTGCTGACCATCGAGAGGACGTGTCATGTCCGTAGCCGTGACTCCAGCCGACGGCACCCACATTCCGCTCCTTGAGGCCGAGTTGCTGCGCTGGGTGGGCAGCGGCGACAGCCTGCTGGAGCTGGCTTGTCTGGACGCGCTGTTCCCCCCGGGCAAGCTCCTTCGCCCCGTGCTGTGCATGGAGTCGGCCAAAGCCGTCGGCGGCACCGCCGACCAGGTGCTGGCTTTCGCGGCCGGCATCGAATGCTTGCACGTCGCCAGCCTCGTCCACGACGACATCATCGACCAGGACCCGGTACGCCGCGGGCGGGCCTCCACCGCCGAGCAGTACGGCCTCGCCGAGGCCCTGGTGGCAGGCGACGGACTGTCGATGGCTGGAATCGCGGCCCTGCTCAGCTCCGGCCCCGCCGAGCATGTGCTCCACGCAGCACGGGTCACCATCGAGGCCCTGCGACACATGTGCCATGGCCTCATGCGCGAAACCGAAATCCGCGGCGACTTGACCTGCGGAGCGTCGACCGTCCTGAACATCATGCAAGCCAAGACCGCCGCGCTGACCGGCGCCGCCTGCCAGGCCGGCGCCATCTTGGCCGGAGCAACCCCCAAGCAGCACCAGGCCCTGCGTCGGTACGGGGAACAGCTCGGCATGGCCTTCCAGATCCGTGACGACCTGCTCCCCTACACCGCCGAGGAGCAGGTCACCGGCAAGACGGCCACCAGCGACGTCGCCAACCTCCAACCCACCCTGCCCGTCCTGCTCGCCTACGAAGCCGCCGACGAAGCCGACCGCAACCGCCTGACCACCGTATTCCGCGGCGGTGCCGACCCCGTCACCGCACACCTAGACGTCCTCGATGTGCTGACACGCACCGGCGCTCTCAATAACGCGGCCCGGATGGCATCCTCCTGCGCCGAACAAGCATGCGCCGAACTCACCGGCCTGCCGGACACCATCCAGCTTGCCGAACTGGCCACATCGGCAGCCGCCCGCCAGCACTGAGTCAGCACTCAGCGAAGGGCACGGCCAAGCTTGCGGCGGCGTGTTCTTTTGCCGGACTTCGGTGACGGGCAGGAGCCGACGAGGGGCCGTGCCGGACGGAGTAGGGACGTCCGCCAGACGCTCCAACAGAGGGTCCAGCGCGGCCTGGCCGTCGTCGACGGCGGCCTGTTCTTCGTCGGTCAGCGGGATCGTGGCCTGCATGCGCTGTAGGTTGCCATTCGCTTCCAAGAGTTGGGCTTTGCTGGAGTCTTTCCGGGTGTAGAAGTCGCAGCGGGCGCAGGCCATGCGGTGTGGGCATTGTTCGAAGAAGGTGTAGGTGCAGTAGCCGTGCCCCAGGTCGGAGTGCTGCCAAGGTTCGCCGGCTGCTGCCGCGCCTGATGCGACGGCCTCACGGTCGAGGAGGACTTCGAGGGTGCGTACGTTGCGGGCGAAGTATCCGGCGTCTTTGTAGGCCTTGGTCAGCCTGTTGGGGCTGATCTTCGCGTAGTGCTGGGTGGACTCCGGGGAACGATGTCCAAGCCAGGCCTGCAGCTCGAACAGGGTCATGGGTTCCTTCGCGTTGTACAGCTGGCCGGCGATGGGGGAGCGGGCGGTGGCTGGTGATGTTGCCGCGGACATCGGCTGCAGGAACACCGGCCTTCCCCCCAAAGCATGGGGATGATGCTGCTGTTGACTTGGCCGCTGGAGACGGCGCGAGCGCGGTAGGAGAACAGGAAGTCGGCCAGGCGTTGATCGCCTGTCCGAGCAGTGGGTCAACCGGTTTGGTGAACGCCGTTCCGGTCTTGTGAGCGGGTACGTCCAGCAGGCAGACAGCAGCCCGGGCGATGCCCTCGGAGTTGCCGGCGACGGGAGCGCCGTCGTGCTGCCACCGGATGCATCCGAGGTGCAGGCGCGCGATCTCGTTGCTGCGCTGACCGGAGAACAGCCAGGTCAGCGTGATGGCACGGAACAGCTCCACGGGGTAGATGAGGCCGGCTTTGCCTCGGGGAATGTCGGAGGCCTCCAGGTTGAGCCCGGCCCAGAGCAGCTTGGGCCCAGACATCATCGGCGATCACCCGGGGGCTGGGACCGATCATGGCATTGATGTTGCGCGGCACGGCGAGAGCGCGGAAAGGGTCGAACTTGCGGGGAAGCCACTCCCAGTCCTGAATGTCCCGGAAGAAGACCCTCACTGCACGGACGAGGCTGGCCTTCGAAGCAGCCTGGAGCGGCTGCCCTAGGCGCTCTTGGAGACTGCTGGCGCGCACGACAAAGTCGCCGATCTTCATGCGGTCGACTGCCGCGATCCAGGCCGCACGCGTCGGGCGGGTCCACGCGCCGGGATCAGCGGCTTCCGGCTGCTCCGCCGCAATCCATCGCCCGGTCTTCAGCAGCGCGGCGCGGCTGTTGAGGCGGGAGCGGTGCGTCATGGTCGTCGTGGCGTTCCACCGTTCCACCCACTCGGCCCACACCGGTGGCACCCCTGCGTGGCTGACCACTTCAGAGGTGGAGATCGGAGCTGGGGGGCGCAGAAGCCGAGGTCGGCCACGGCCCGGTGAACCGCGTACAGGGTCCGCATACCCCAGTCGGTCAGCAGTTCCTCGCGCCGGACACGATCAAAGAACGAGGTCGTGAGGTCACGGGTGTGGGGGCTGCGGTTGAGGAGGAGGGGCTGGCTCATCACCGAGGGCACACCCGTGTCGTTTTCCTGGCCGTACTGGTAGCCCCAGTTGGTCAGCACGGTACGAACGTGTCCGATCTCCGTTTCGACCAGGAGGCGTCCGAAGATGCGGCTGGCGAGCGTCAGCCGGTCGAAGTGCCCCAGTTGATTGAAGCCCGCGTAACCTCCCAGGTAGTAGGCGTGCCCGCCGAGGAACGGCCGTAGGGCTCCCTCAGCCCAGAAGGGCACCTGCTCCTGAAATGCCTTGTGGCTGCGACCGAGAAGGCTCAGCCATCCCTGATCGGTCCAGGCCGAGGCCGGCTGTGACCGCCCTGAGCTCGGGTGCCTGGGCGACACGCAGGTTCACCGGGCCCGGGTCGAACGACGCGTCACGCTGTCGCGGTTTCGGATGGCCCTGCCTTCGAAGTTGCGGCTCGTCGTACGCAGCACGGCGTGGTGGTCGCTGCCGCCTTCGCGTATGGCGAGCAGCGCCAAGGCCGCGACGGTGCCGTGGCCGCAGGCAGGCAGTTCGCTTTCGGCGGTGAAGAACCGGAGCGAGTACGAGGGACGGCCGCGCTCAACTCCGGTGGCACGGATGAAGACGGCGTGCGAAGTGCCCAGTTCCCCGGGAATGCGGCATCGCTCCGCGTCGGTGAACGACGCTTCGTCGAGAACAGCGGTCGGGCTGCCGCCCCGGCCCTGCCGCTGACACGCGTCGATGACCACTACCTCGGGCATGGCACCGAGTCGGTCGTCAGCAGCATCGTCAGGTCCAGCGCGGGCGCGCTGTGCGTCAACGCGCCGACCGAGATGAGGTCGACTCCCGTCTCGGCGATGGCGCGGACGCTGTCCAGACGGACGGTGCCCGAGGCCTCCAGCAGGATCCGGGAGGCGTCGGCACGCTCGGCCCGGATTTTCACGACCATTTCGATGTCGGTCACCGGCATGTTGTCGAGCATGATCCAGCGGGCCCCGGCATCGAGGGCCGCAACGGCCTGCGCCACGGTCTGCACCTCGACATCGGTCTCCACCTTCTGCCCGGTGCGCGCCATCCCGCGCCGGACCGCGTCGATCGCGGTGGTCACGCCGCCTGCTGCGGCGATGTGGTTCTCCTTGAGCAGTACCATCGCCGCGAGGTTGAGCCGGTGGTTGCGGCCGCCGCCGACGGTCACCGCGTACTTGTCCAGGGCGCGCAGGCCCGGCGCCGTCTTGCGGGTGTCCAGGATGCGCGCCTCGGTCCCGGCCACGGCCTGGACGTAGCGGTCGGTGAGCGTCGCGGTGCCGCACATGCGCTGCAGGAAGTTCAGCGCCGTACGCTCCCCGGTGATCAGGCTGCGTGCCGAGCCGGACAGGCGCACCAGGACATCGTCGCCGGTCAGCCGGGCGCCGTCGGGGACGAGCGCTTCCACTGTGACCTCGGGGTCGACCTGGGCGAAGACCTCGGCGACCACGGGGAGACCGCCGGTGATGCCGCATTGCCGGGCGCGGATCTCGGCCACGGCCGCCATGCCTTCGGGAACGCTCCACGCGGTGGTGATGTCCTGGCCCGACTCATCCTCGGCCAGGGCAGCGGCGACGGCGGTTCGCGCCGCCTGTGAGGGGAACTCTGTCATGGTCCGTGGTCTCCAGTCCTGTGGTTACGGGCCGAAAAGCTGAGGTGTCCCGCGCGCGGACCGCTGTCAGAGCCGGTTGCGCCGGCACCCTCGGCGGCAGTGGGCGGGGCGTCGGCAAGCTCGGCAGCCCACCGCCGCGACCACTCGGTGACAGAACGCAGGGCCTCGCGGGCGTCGTGGCCGAGCGGGGTGAGGATGTAGCTGCCGTTGCACAGCACCTCGGCGAGTCGAGCCTCTTGGCGCTCTGTGAGCGTTCAGTGAAGATCCGACTGGACCTCGGTCAGTCGATGCCTTCGACGATCCGGAAGTCGCGCTCGACGCCGTCGGAGAGGGCGACCAGCGCCTCCTGGTAGGCCGCACTCTCGCGCGCCGCGACGGCCTGCTCGAAGCTGTCGAACTCGACCAGGACGGTGCGCTCGGCGATTCCGGCGTCATACGCCACGACCCGACCACCACGGACGAGGGTCCGGCCGCCCCCGGGCTCGACGGCCAGACGGGCCAGCTTGTTGTAAGCAGCCAGCTTCTCAGGGTCGGAAATGGTGCGGTAGACGCTGACCCAGTAGCCCTTGGGCATGGGAACCTCCAGTGTTGGGATGAGTGCATCTGACTTAGATCAGTGTGCGGAGATCGGCTCGGTGCCGGGCTCAAGGGGCATGCGGAGCACCCTGACGGCGAACGAAATGGCGTGGTACCAACCGCAGACCAAGACCAGATCGAGTGCCGCATCTTCATCGGCGACAGCGACAGGTTCGCCCAGGTGTCGTCGGATAAGTCAAAGGTCGCATGGAGCTCGTCGACCGCTTCGAGCACGGCACGATCGGTGGTGTGCCAGCAGTCGTCCCTCGGCCTTCCATCCGCGAGGGACGCGCGAGCTGCGCCGCGTCGAGTCCCGCCTTCTCGGCGAAACACGCGACGTGCACGGCCCACTCGTAGTCGGCGCCACCCAGCGCGGTGGTCCGGTCGATGACCAGCTCGCGCTATCGCAGAGTGAGAGCGGAGCGCCGAGAGAAGTAGTAGCTTCCCCAGCCCGCGATGGAGCGGGCGAGCTCGGGCCGGCGGGCCCACACCCGGAACAGCTGGATGGGTGAATACCCGAGGAGCTCAAGGGCCTCACTGGCTCCCTCGCCATAGGGCGGCGAGAGCGGTTCGATGCGCGGCTGCTTCGATTTCAGAGGCATAGCGAGACGTTAACATTGACGCTTTGGAAAGGGAAGCAGATGACACGACCAACACCACTCCCAGGCCGCCGGGTCCGCGGCTCGCACTCGGGGCGCCCGATCATGGCGCTCCTGGACCTCTTGGGCCGACGCTGGGCGCTGCGGGTCCTATGGGAGCTGCGAGACGGCTCATCTCCGACCTTCCGCCAGCTCCAGCAGCGATGCGGCGGCGTCTCATCAAGCGTCCTGGCAGACAGGCTTCGCGAGCTTGGACAGGCCGACCTCGTCGAGAACGCCGGCGAGGGGTACCTGCTCACTGAACAGGGCAGGACCCTTCGAGAATCTCTCGCCCATCTCGATGCTTGGGCCTCCGGTTGGCGGCCCAAGGCGGCGGACTGACGGCCGTGACGGCAGGACGGGCACAGTCTCTCCAGTGGTCACAGAGTGTCGCGACTCCATGTTCATCGGGGCCGGTGCCCGCCTTGCTGCAGAGGCTCGCCACACCACCTATTTGCGCGAGCTCTTACGGGTTGGTCTCGGACGGGCGTCGGCGGGCGAGAGCGAGGCTTGTCAGCGTCGTGATCGCCATGGCGCCGATGCCGACCAGCGCCGCGGTGGTGTAGGCGCTGTCGTCGGGGAAGAGGTGGCCGGGGCCGGTGCCCGCGGCGAGGATCAGGCCGCCGATGGCGCTGCCCAGGGAGTACCCGACGCTGCGGACGACGTAGTTGAAGCTCATGGCGCTCGACGTCTCGCTCTTGGGGGTGATGGCCAGGATGACGCCGGGCATCGCGGCCGAGAAGCCGCCGACGCCGAAGCCGAGCACGCCCATCGCCGAGAACAGTTCGGCCAGGTCCGACCGGGCCGCCGCGAACAGGGCGAACCCGCCGCCGACCACGACGGCGCTGCCGGCCAGGAGCAGGGGGTCGGCGATCCGCGTCCGGACCCGCGGTGTGAGCTTGCCGGCGACGAACCCCAGCACCGAGAACGGGATGAGGACCAGCCCGGCGACGAAGGTCGTCAGCCCGAAGCCGTAGCCGGCGCCGTGCGGCGTCTGCGCGTACCGGGTGATGAGCGTGAGCAGGAGGTACATGCCGATCCCGCCGACGAACATGGCGAGGTTCGCCCCGGCGACCGCCGGGTGCCGCACCGCCCGCACATCGACCAGGGGCGTCGTGCTGCGCAGCTCGATGACGGCCCAGACGCAGAGCAGCACCGCCGCGACGACGGCGAGGCCCGCCGCCACGGCGAGGTGCCGGCTCCACAGATTCCGTTCGCCGGCGAGGAACAACACCAGGAGCAGCGCAGCGGCGAGGACGACCGCGCCTGCCACGTCCACGTGGGCGGAGCGGCCTTCGGGGGCTTCGGGCATGGAGCGCCATGCGGTCAGGAGGGCGGCGGCGGTGACGACCAGGCCGAGGCCGTAGGCGGCCCGTACCCCGCCGAGCTCGGCGAGCAGTGCGGCCAGCGGGTAGCCGACGCCGGCCCCGATGATCGAGACCACCGAGATCAGGGCGATCACGGCCGCGCTGCGCTCCTCGGGGAGGTGGTCCCGGGCCACGCCCATCATCAGCGCCGTCAGGCCGAGCCCGACGCCCTGGGCCGCCCTGCCGGCCAGCAGCCACGCGAACGGCAGCGGCAGCACGGTGAGCGCGCTGCCGACGACGACGACCGCCAGCGTGGCGAGGATCGTGGCCCGCCGGTGCGGGCCGGCTCCGAGCCGGCCCAGGACCGGCGTGGCGACGGCGCCGCTGAGCAGGGCGACGGTCAGCGTCCACTGCGCGCTGCCGAGCGAGACGTGGAACGAGGTCGCCACGCTGGTGATCAGCGGCGTCCCGAGGCTGGCGACCGCCGCCACGACCAGAGCGATGAACATCAGGGCGGGGACCAGCAGCCGCGTCTCGGCACGCGCCACCGGGAACGCCTTCACCGCGGCCCCGCCGACCGGCTGCCCGGTCACTGCTTCGGCCCTTCGCGGTCCTGGCTTTCGAGCTCTGCCAGATGCTTCAGCGCCGGAAGGGCCGCCACCAGCGCCTCGACCTCGTCGCCGGTGAGCTCGCCGATCAACCGCTCGAACGCGTGGACGCCCGCCTGGCGCCGCGTCCGGACATAGGAGGCGCCGGCCTCGGTCAGGGACACCAGCGTGACCCGCTTGTCGGACGCGTCGCCCCGCCGCTCGACCAGGCCGGACTCCTCCATCACTCGGACCAGGGCGGTCATCGCGGGCTGGGTGACGCCCTCGACCGCGGCCAGATCGGTGATGCGCCGTGGGCCGGTCCGGTCCAGGGTGGCCAGGGTGGCGGCGGACGTCAGGCTCATATCCCGGGGCAGGCGTCTCGCGGCCCTGGTGGCCAGGCCGTAGAGGGCTGCCCCGATGGCGGCGGACGCGCCAGGAGCGCTGTCTTGACGACTCATGGTCGAAGCATAGCATTTTTATATTCATAGCTTATGGAAATGGTCGACTGGCTCGGGCGGCACCCCCTTGGGCAGGCCGGCCCGCCGGACCCGGGTCAGTGGCAGGCCCAGCAGCCGGTCGGCGCGGTCGCCCTCGGCGAGCTGGCATGGGCGAGCCCGATCTCGACGACCGTGCCAACTCGCCCTTCCATCAAGAGGTCACGTACTTGATCACAGTCGCGCTCCGGCAGCGTGACGGTGGCGAAGTCCGGACCGCCGTCGGGCCTTCGTGGCGGCCCGTGTTTGGCGAGCTCGCGGCGTGCGGCGGCCACTCGATCCGGCTGCTCGCCTGCGGCTCCATCCGGTTGCACGATCGAGTTCACCAGGCGCACTCCTTCTGATTGAGGGCACGGGACGTGGTCAACTCAGACACGCAGAGGGGCTCATTGAAGCGCTCAGCCACAACGCGTCTGTTCCGTAAGTCGGGGCCCTGTCCTACAACGAGGCCGGGTTGCCGATGTACTTGGTCGTCGCAGGCCACCTGGCTGATTCCGGTGAACTTCACGCACACCTTCGTGTCCGTGCCGGTGTCCATCGTCGACCACGTGTAACTGAACGTCCGGCCAACCCGGCGGGCGGTCTGCACGCTGCCGAGCTGCTCGCTGTCCAGCGTGAGTCGCATGCCCCGCGTCCTCGCCTTCTTCGCGGGTTCGTCCAGTTTTCCGTGATGCTGTTGGAGGAGTTGTGGCCCTCCAGGGGGATGCACACCTGCGGGCCTGAGAAGTGATGGGTGCACGCGCTGGAGTCGGCGACCGCCGGCGCCGCAGCCGGGATGATGAGCGCCAAAGCTAGCGCCGCGTTCAGGGGCAGGATCCTCTTCATGCCCCGCCGAGCCCCGTGACGCGGGCCTGCGCGAGCCGTGCTCGGCGAGATCACTCGCGCGGGCGGCCAAGAGCCCCCGTCGGCACTGGAATCAGGCAGTTGTATCCCTGGCAGGCGTATTCTTCCCCGGGCGCCGCGTCGGCCGTCCGGAACAGGACCAGAGAAAATGACCACACACCACACCAGGCGTGCCGCCGCTCACTGAGCCCGACCCCTGCGCGCTCACCTGCCCCGTCGATCAGATCGGCCCGTGCGCCATCTGTCAGCGCAAGACTGACAGGTCCTAGCATGTGTTATGTCAGCCTGCGCCCCTGACTGAAGACATGAGCCACGTGCACCTCCGCGACGGCAGCCGCCGCGCGCGGTGGGGCAGCTTGCCGCATGGGTGTTGAGCAGGTGTTGTCGGTGGCTGGTCGCTTTCATGACGGGCGTTGCGTGATCAGAGATACCGCACACCAGGTGCGAGAGGCGCATCGCCTCACCGGGCATCGCGTGACCAGCCGGCGGTGGGTCCGGTGCGTCCGGCCCTGCGGGCCTGGCGTGCCGCCGGCATGAGTCGTCATCAGGAAGGATTCAGGGGATCTCCCGTACTGGGCAGAGCGCCGGCGTATGGTCCCAGGGCGTACTGCTGCATGCTGTCCGGGGTCACGGCGCGATGATGTCGTCTGTGGCTGTGATGGCTGTCGTTCTGGCGCACACGCGGTTGGACCGGCTGCGGGTGCGGTCTTGATGCTGGCGTCAGGGCTGGGCGAGTTCGACTGTTCCTCCTGGCGATGTCCCGGAGCAGGGTTGCGACGTGGGCAGCGGTCATCGCGCGCAATGTCGGGGGCGATGCGTTCCTCTTCCGGGGCGGTCCGGTGGGGCAGGGCGCCTGCCGGATGTCCCTGATTGGCGTCTCAGGCCGTCTGGGACGAGGGCCGGACGGGATGGCTGCGGCGTGTCGTGTGTGGAGGTGTGGTCAGTGGTGCTAGTGACCTGAGTCGGAGATTCGTCGTTGGTTCGGTATGAGTCGTCCGGGTCCGAAGATTCCGCCGTTGTTGGTGACCGATGCCCAGCGGGCCCTGCTGGAGGGCTGGGTGCGTCGCCGCACGACGACTCAGGCGCTGGCCCAGCGCTCAAGGATCGTGCTGGAATGCGCCGACGGGCACTCGATCATGGAGGTGTCACGCCTGCTGCGGGTCACTGCGGACACGGTCCGCACCTGGCGGCGGCGTTTCCTCGAACGCGGCCTGGACGGCCTGTCCGACGAGCCGCGGCCCGGCGTCCCGCGGAAGATCACCGACGCGGACGTCGAGCGGGTCATCGTCAAGACACTCGAGGAGAAGCCGAAGAACGCCACCCACTGGTCGACCCGGTCGATGGCGGCGGCCACGGGCATGTCGCAGTCGGCGATCTCGCGGATCTGACGTGCGTTCGCGCTCGCGCCGCACCGCTCGCAGACGTTCAAACTGTCCACGGACCCGCTGTTCATCGACAAGGTCCGCGACGTGGCGGGCCTGTATCTCGACCCGCCGGAGAAGGCGTTAGCGCTCTGCCTGGACGAGAAGTCCCAGATCCAGGCCCTCGACCGGTCCCAGCCCGTGCTGCCGATGGTTCTGGGCGTTCCCGAACGCCGCAGCCATGACTACGTCCGCGCCGGCACCACCACCTTGTTCGCCGCCCTGGAAGTCGCCACCGGCAAGGTGATCGGCTCCCTGCACCGGCGCCACCGGGCCGTCGAGTTCAAGAAGTTCCTGACCAAGCTCGACAAGGAAGTC
>NZ_JOJE01000074.1 GCF_000720255.1 Streptomyces griseus subsp. griseus
GGCGTCCCGCGTTGCGGGACGCGGCCCGGCCTTCGGTCGGCCTAGTGGCCTGCGCTGCGCTGCGGCCACCGTGACGCTCTGCGTCACGAGGTGTGCCACGCTTCGCGCGGCACACTCAACGGGCCTGCGGCCCGAGCAGCAGCTGTGAGGGGTGGGGCTGATGCCGGGTCAGCGCCTGCGGGACCAGGTGCCGCCGATTCCTGCAACGTGCAGGGCCAGTGCGGCCAGGCCCAGGAGCATGATGTTGACTGACGAGAAGGTGTGATTGGTGCTGATCTCGGCCGCGTTGATGAGGAACGATACGAAGAACAGCACTGCTGCGGCTATGCCGAGCATGACGAGCTCCTCTCGATGGGAAGTGAAGCCCGTATGCCCGGCTACCGCGCTCACAGACCTGGGTGGCGCCTTCGAAGTCGCATGCCCGTCGGTAGGAGCCTGGTCGGCTTTGGCCGGGCGAGGTGACGGATCCTCAGGCGTGGGCGTGGCGGGTGCTTGCCTTCTTGTGTGAGGCGGCCTGATGCGCGGGTCGGCCTGTCGCAGGAACTGCGAGGCGCCGCAGGGACAGGCCGGCGGTGACGAGGAGGCCGGTGAAGACGGTCAGGAGGAGGACGGACACCCACATCTGCCGACTCCCGGGTGCCTGCCAGCCGGTCCAGACAGAGGACGCCGCCCACAGCAGGGCGCCCACGGCGTAGAAGGAGCGGATGCGGTGCAGCTGCCGCACGGCCCGCAGAAACTGGATGCGTTCGGTCTTCGGTGCCATGCGGGGCCGTGTACCCCGATCCGTGCTGAACATCAGGGCCGGCGCAGGCTTGCGGAGGAGGGCTGGCATGAGGGATTCGCGTGCCAGCATCTTGCTGTGATGCAGCATGTAGCATTGGCGTAATTCAGGGACACCTGGCAGGGAGCGGTGCGCGTGTTGATTTACGAGTACCTTCCGCATGAGCTTGCCCGCCTCGGTGTGGTCGCGAGCGCAGCCGGGCTCGATCGCCACCGCGTGGATGCGCGGGTACGTCTGGCTCGAGAACGCGTCGGGAAGGCGAGGGCGGCCCCTCGCGAACCGCATCACTTGAGCGAGCTGTTCATCGCGGAACTGCGCCACCTCCAGTGGGAACGGATCGCTGGGCTCATGGCCAAGGAGCGGATGGCCGCCTACACACCCTCCCGCGACTCGCGTGCCGTCCGCTACGAACAGCAACGTTTGCAGCGGCTGATGAGGGACGTGGCCGAGGCTGAGCGGTCAGGGGTCACGGGCCCGGAAATCTGTCGGCAGCGCGTCTACCGGATCGGTGCCCGGCCCGCTGCCGGCTGCTCCAGCCCGGACATGCCCGCTCCCGTAGTCCACCTGATGGCCGCGTCAGCCGACGAAGCAGCCGAGCGAGCATGGGCCGTACATGGAAGAGACGGCGGCCTCTACCAGCGCGGCAGCTACCGAATCGCTTCCGTCGAACAAGTCCTTCCCGAACCGGGAGACATCTTTTGATCCAGCTCCGCGAACACCAGGTTCAACAGAAAACGAGCTTCCGGAAATGGGTTGGATTTCCTGCAAGATCGCCCGTGGGCCCGGAAGGTATGCGGGGAACGATCGTGTCCGCGACCGGATCAGGTAAGACGATCACCGCCGCCGCGTGCGCGCTGGAGTGCTTCCCCAGCGGACGGATCCTCGTCACCGTGCCAACCCTGGACCTTCTCGTGCAGACCGCCCAGGCCTGGCGGGCGGTGGGTCACCTCTCCCCCATGGTCGCGGTGTGCTCGCTGGAGAACGACCCGGTGCTGAACGAGCTGGGCGTGCGCACCACCACCAACCCCATTCAGCTCGCCCTCTGGGCAGGGTCGGGGCCGGTGGTCGTGTTTGCCACGTACGCCTCTCTCGTAGACCGCGAGGACATCGACGCCCCCGAGGGTCAGCGGAAGGTCCGTGGGCCGCTGGAGGCCGCTCTGGCGGGTGGGGAGCGCCTGTACGGGCAGCGGATGGACGGTTTTTCGCTCGCCGTCATCGATGAGGCCCACTCAACCGCAGGTGATCTTGGTCGTCCGTGGGCCGCGATCCATGACAACCAGCGGATCCCCGCCGACTTCCGGCTCTACCTGACCGCCACCCCGCGCATCCTGGCCTCGCCCCGCCCGCAGAGGGGCGCGGAGGGCCAGGAGCTGGAGCTGGCATCGATGGGCCAGGACTCTGCGACCTACGGGCCGTGGCTGGCCGAGCTCGGGCTGAGCGAGGCGATCGAGCGGGGTATTCTCGCCGGGTTCGAGATCGACGTGCTGGAGATCCGCGATCCCTCTCCCGTCCTGGGGGAGTCGGAGGAGGCACAGCGGGGCCGGCGCCTGGCGCTTCTGCAGACCGCGCTCCTGGAGCACGCCGCCGCGTACAACCTGCGTACGACGATGACCTTCCATCAGAAGGTGGAGGAAGCGGCGGCTTTCGCGGAGGCGCTGCCGAAGACCGCTGCCGAGCTGTACGTCAACGACGCCTCCGACGACGACCTGGCGGCTGCGGACCGGCTGCCGAAGTCGTCGATCGACGCGGAGTTCTACGAGCTCGAGGCTGGCCGCCACGTCCCGTCGGACCGTGTGTGGTCGGCGTGGCTGTGCGGCGACCACTTCGTCACCGAGCGACGTGAGGTGCTGCGCCAGTTCGCCAACGGCATCGACGCGGCCGGCCACCGGGTCCACCGCGCGTTCCTCGCCAGCGTTCGCGTGCTCGGAGAAGGCGTCGACATCACCGGCGAGCGGGGTGTGGAGGCGATCTGCTTCGCCGACACCCGCGGCTCCCAGGTGGAGATCGTGCAGAACATCGGCCGCGCGCTCCGCCTCAACAAGGACGGCTCCACCAAGGTGGCCAGGATCATCGTGCCGGTCTTCCTGGAGCCCGGCGAGGACCCGCAGGACATGGTCGCCAGCGCCTCGTTCCGCCCCCTCGTAGCGGTCCTCCAAGGACTCCGCAGTCACGATGAACGACTCGTCGAGCAGCTCGCCTCCCGCGCGCTCACCAGCGGCAAGCGCAAGGTCCACATCCGGCGTGACGAAGACGGGCAGATCGTCGGGGTCGGCGGCGAGGGTGACGGCGAGGACCAGGAGGACGACACGCAGGCCGCTGCCGAAGCGGCGCTGCTGCACTTCTCCAGCCCGCGCGACGCCGCGACCATCGCGGCGTTCCTGCGCACCCGGGTCTACCGGCCCGCGTCCCTGGTGTGGCTGGAGGGCTACCAGGCCCTGCTCCGTTGGCGGAAGGAGAACGAGATCACCGGCCTCTACGCCGTGCCCTACGACGTCGAGATGGAAGTGGGGGTCACGAAGGATTTTCCGCTGGGGCGCTGGGTCCACCAGCAGAGGAAGGCGCTGCGGGCAGGTGAACTGGAGAAGCGGCGCAAGACCCTGCTGGACGCGCCCGAGGCCGGGATGGTGTGGGAGCCAGGCGAAGAAGCCTGGGAGAACAAGCTCGCCGCGCTCCGGTCCTACCGGAGGGCCATGGGGCACCTCGCGCCGCGTCAGGACGCCGTGTGGGGCGAAGGCGAGGCGATGGTGCCCATCGGGCAGCACATGGCCAACCTTCGGCGCAAGGGCGGTCTCGGGAAGGACCCGGAGCGGGCGGCGGAGCGCGCGCAGCAGCTGGCCGCGATCGACCCGGACTGGGACTGCGCGTGGCCGCTGGACTGGCAGCGGCACTACCGCGTCCTCGCGGACCTGGTCGACGCCGACGGCAGCCTGCCCGAGATCCAGCCCGGCGTGCTGTTCGAGGGCGACGACCTGGGCAAGTGGCTCCAGCGACAGAAGAACTCGGGCACCTGGGCGCAGCTGTCCACCGAGCAACAAGAACGGCTGTCCCAGCTGGGCATCAAGCCCATCCAGCCGCCATCTCCGGCCCCGGCAGCCACCCGCGCGACGAAGCCGGGCAAGGCAGAGCAGGCGTTCCAGCGCGGACTTACGGCCCTCGCGCAGTGGGTGGAACGGGAAGGCGCCCACCGGCCCGTACCCCGCGGCCACAGCGAAGAGATCCTCGTCGACGGCGAGGCCGATCCGGTCGTCGTCAAGCTCGGCGTATGGATCTCCAACACCAAGTCGAGGCGCGACAAGCTCACGGCGGAGCGACTCGCCGCGCTCGCCGCGCTCGGACTGGAATGGGCAAGGGCGTAGAAGCCACTCGGGCTACTGTGCGTCGATGCAGGGCCCTTGGGCGCGGAAGCGCGCGCGGGTTTGCGGCCAGGGCGTCGCGCTGTCGTGGCCGGAGCAGCCGATGCCTCCGCAAAGAGGTCGTAGTCGCGCGTCGGTCTGCCGTTGATCAGCGCCACACACCCGTACGCCTCATAGCGCTCGCGGCTGTCCTCGCCGTCTACCAGATCGCCTGCGAGCTCCTGCTTGGTGCAGCGTGCGAGATCCGCGCGCGAAACGCGCCGCCTCCTGAGGATCATGGCCATGATCTCCGCCTTGGAATGGTCGCGCATCAGAGCGTTCCTCCGCTGGAGGAGCTCATTGGCGAGCTCGACTTCGGCCGCGGGAGTCGGCGTGATCGACTTACGGATGTACTCGGGGGCCTCGTCCGCGCCGAAGATCATGATGCAGTGCGCGTGCGGTACGCAGATGGCGATCTTGCCCGGATTCTCAGCCCGCACTTCGGCGGTGGCGCGTACCCAGTTGAGGGCTTCGTGGTAGCTGAGGTTTGTGCCCTGCTCGCGTGCGGTGCGCTGGAGTTCGCGGGCGCGCTGCTGCTCGGTAGTGCGTTTGGTCATGGACGGGTCCTCTCGGCACCGGGTTCTCGCCCCCACACGGCAACCCCGGCTCGATGGATCGTCAAGGTGTTCGTCGAGCGGTCCGTCGGTCCCGGAAGACCTTCCACCGGTGTTCCGGACGGTGTGGGTGTCCGGGTGCGGTGTGGGCGTCGGTGTAGCCCAGGGCATCGGCCCTGCGGGCAGGATAGCGGCTCGGCCGTCGGCTCTTTCCTTCGTCGGCGACGACGAGGCGGTGGTGTTCTCCGCGTACGGGACGGGCTTGTAGCTTGCCTCAGCCAGCACTGTCCCGAGAATGCGGAAACTGGCAGGCGGGGGCAGACGACGTGGGAGAACTGAGGCGACGAACTGCAGGTGCCGGCTCTGTCGGCTGGCTGCTGGGAAAGGCGGACGTGGGACAGATCGAGCAGGGATTGGAGCGCGCGTTGCGCACCCGCCCCGTTCCTTCAAGTATCGACCCGCCTGCGGTTTTTGCTGGCAGCGCACCGTGGTTCCACCCGGAGGGTGGCCACCGTGCTGGGGGTGTCGCAGCGCGCCGTGCAGCGGTGGGTGACGAAGAAACCAGGAGCGCGTCGTCCTCCAGGTCCGACGCAGATCCGGGCGATCGAGGATGCAGTCCTGGCTCGGTGGCAGCCCCGGGTACGGGCACGCCTGCGTGCCCAGGCCGAGGCGGAGGGGTTCGTCTTCCATACCCGGGCGCGATTCGGCTTCGCCGCGCCAGCAGGCTCCTCGGACGACCCGCGGGTGCGGTGGATCACCCAGGGCCTGCCGGGAGAGGTAGCCCGGGAGTTGTTCGCGGCCCGGGATGCCGGCGCAGGCGAGCAGCAGCAGACGGCGATCCTCGCCCGCGCGCTGGGGCACGCCTACTTCCGTGACGGGGGCCGCCGCGCCCACGGTCTGCACATCGCCTTCAGCGAGGTCGAGTTCGCCGACTTCTCGATCTGCTGAGCCTGCCTCTTCGAGCGAAACGCGTCAGGGTGTTCAGCGTCGCGAGGGCCTGACTCGACTGGCCGGCATGGCTTCGTACCGCTCGGCTTCCTGCCGCTCGCGCCAGTCCCACTCCACACGGCCGACCGGGCCTTTGCGGCGGGCCTCGGGCGGCTGGGGCGGGCGCAGTCTGGCCGTCTCCGCCACACGCAGCAGGTGCCCACGGTCACCTGGCGCGGCGAGCAGTTCCTGGTCCTCGCCGGAGAGGAGCCGGGTGAAGCAGGCTGCGGCCCGCAGGAAGATGCCCGCCCAGGGCGGTACGGGGTGGGCGGCGCAGCCGTCGGTGTAGCGGGCGCGGTCGTGCAGGGCGAGCGTGGCCGCAGCGTCGTCGTAGTCGCGGGGACGTGCGGTGGCGAGTTGCTGAAGGGATGCGCCGGTGAACAGCGCGGCGGCGACGGCCGCGGCCAGGCGAGGATGTGCGGTCGCTGCGTGCAGCCGGCGGGCGACTCGCTGGGCGGTGTGCGCGGTGAGAGGCACGGGCGGTGGGCGGTGCCGCCAGATGATCGGGGGCGGCGTGCACGGGTCGGCGCAGGGGCGGGGGCTGTCGTAGGAGACGAGGCGGTCCAGTGCAGGCAGGGTGAGCCACCTGTCTGCTGGCCGGGCGGGCTCGTCTGATGGTGAGGGTGAGGCGACGGGTGAGCCGTAGTAGTGGCGGCGGGCTGCCTGGAAATCGGCAGTGACGGAGTAGTCGACCGCCCGCAGGGCCTGGTGCAGGGCGGCGGGAAGGCGGGGGCGGTGGCAGACCAGGGTCAGGTGAATCCCAGTGAGGGCGCGCAACTGCAGGAGGCGGATCGTGCGGCGGACGGTGAGGCGGTGGGCGCGCAGGACGGTCAGCTGGTTCACGGGCAGAGCGGTCATCCAGGTGGCAGCGGCTTCCCAGGCGGGCTGACGGCCGGCGGGGAAACGCCCCGGGAGCAGGGGCGGTTTGCCCAGGGCGGCGAGAAGGTCGTGGGCGAGGCCGGTCTCGCTGGTGGTGCCCGGGCCGGGGTGCAGGGTGATCCGGCCGGACGGCGGATGGTGGGCGGCCAGGGCGGTGTGCGTGTGAATCGCGTCGTCATGGCGGTCGATGACCACGGTGACGGGCGGTGGCGTGGCGAGCGGCATGGCGGCGTGGTGGTCAGGCGAGGCGGCTGAAGGCCCAGCGCAGCAGCTCCTGGTCGACGCGGGGGCGGCCGGTGCGGGCCAGGGCGGTACGGGTGTGGGCGGTCAGCTGCGCCCAGGCGCGGAAGTTGCCGTGGGCTGCGTGGCTGTCGGCGAAGGTGATGTCATCGGGTTCGGCGTCGGCCCAGATGGGGTGGAACAGCGGGATAGCCTCGAGGACTTCGCCGGGAGTGAGGCGGGTGAAGTGCTGCCAGATGAAGATGCGAGAGGACAGCATCGGTTCGCGGCGCAGCACGGTGTGGCAGCCCTCGCCGCCGACGAAGATGATCGCGAGCTGGGTGGCTGGTTCGTCCCACAGGTAGCGGAAGTATTCGAATGCCTCCCCGTTGAGCCACTGGGCCTCGTCGACGAGGAAGGTGCGGGGGCGTTCGGCCAGGGCGGTCTTCAGCAGGCGGTCGAATTCGCTGGGGTGGCGCGGTGGTTCACCGGCCAGGTCGAGGGCGGTGAACAGTTCGTAGCGCACCGCGCGGGCGGTGGGACGGGCCCGGAAGGTGATCTTGCGGACGTCCTCGCTGGGTTCGAGTGCGCGCAGGCAGGTGTTGACGGCGAGGGTCTTGCCGAAGCCGGCGCCTCCGTGGATGCACATCATGGCGCGGGCGGCGACGGTGTCGGTGATGTTCTCCCGGGCGGTGAGCAGGGTTCGGGTGGTGACCACGGACGCATCGGGCAGGTCGACGTACTGGTAGGTGGCCGCGGTCACGTGGCGTCTCCGTCTTCAGCGGTCTGTGCGGTCGATCCGGGCACACGCCCGGGGGCAGGTTCGGACGGGACGGGCGCAGGCCGGCCGGGCGCGGTCCGGGTGGCGAGGGAGGGCGGGGTGCGCCAGTCGGCCGGTGGCGCGGCGGGCGGGATGAGGTCCGGCAGCGCTAGCTTCGAGGCGTCGGTGTGCTCGATGGCGGCCAGTTCGTGCCCGGCTTGAGCGGAGGTGAGTGCTCCCAGCCGTTGGGCCGGCCCGGCTGTGGTGGCCGGGGCGAAGCGCTGTCGGCGCAGCGTCTCGGCGGCTTTCACCTCGGCGCGCAGACGTCGGGCCCGCTCCGCTCGGGCTGTGCGCAGGGCATCGAGTTGTTCGGGGGTGGCCGCGTCCGCGAGGTGCGCGGGCCCGAGATAACCGCCGCTCGCGTCACAGATGTCGATCTCGTGATCGTGGTGCGGCATGTAGCGCACGGTGACGGTACGGCCGGCCTGGCCTGTCATCCAGGGGGCGATGTAGGTGCGCCCGCGCCACCGCACACCGTGGCTGGTCAGCTTTCGCGGGCGGCCGTCGTCCTCCAGAGTGAACGTCCACAGGTCGGCGGCGGGGACGTCCGTGACGGGAGTCGGATCGGCCTGCCATGCCTCAAGCGGCGTACGGCCGGACAGCGCCTTGGGACGGTGCTCGGTGTTCCACCAGTGTGTCCAGGCCAGCACCTCCGCTGTGAAGTCCTGAAACGACATGGCATCGGAAGTCTCCGGCCTGCGACCCGCGCCTCTACTTCGTCGGCCGGAGCGGGGCTTGGTGGGGGTGAGGGTGTAGCCGGGCAGGGCCGCGAACAGCATCCGGTCAACGGCTCGGTTGAGGTTTTCCACCGTGCCCTTGAGATGGGGGCTGTAAGCGGGAAGGTCCTTCACCGTCACGCCCATCGTGCCGAACGCGGTGGTGACGGTGGTCGACAGGAAGTCCTTGCCCCGGTCCACCCGCACCTGCTCCGGTGTCCCTCCCGCGGGGCCGTAGGGCTCCTCACGCAGCACAGCGGCGCGCAGCGCGGCCAGCACGGAGGCACGGGAAGGAACGCCAGGGGTGACCGCGGTGCCGGTGATGACTTTGGTGGTGGTGTCGATGAACCAGGTCACCCACGGGCGCACCAGGTCACCGTCGGCATCGACCAGCAGAGGTGCCTGGACATGATCGGCCTCCCATACGTGATTGCGCCAGGAGGCCGCCCGTTTACCGAAGACGTCGTGCGCGCGGGCCGCATCCGGTCCCGTCGCAAGACCGGCCCGCTCCCCCGCGGTGAGATCACGACGCACCGCGCGCAGGAACGTCGACAACGACGGCACCGGGTCCAGCAACGGCACGGCAGCCGGCGGGGCACCCGCGGGAGAAGCCGCGGAGTCAGACGCCGCCGTCGGCTGCTCTTCATGGCCGCTGGTCTGGGCCCGGGCCACCAACTGGCGGTGGACCGCGGAAGCGTTGCCGTGCCAGTACGCCAACAGCACCCGGATCTCCCTGGTGACCTCGAACCGGTCACCGCTGCGTTCCCCGGGGCGGATCGCGGCCCGGGGCGACCGGGAGGCCTCAGCCAGCCACCGCCACACCGTCCGCTCCGACACCCCCAGGCACTCCCCGGCCAGGCGCACATGCTCCCGCGACAGCCGCCGCTCGGCGCGCAGCGCCAGCAGACGACGCACCGCCGGCGCCCGCAACGCCGTCAACGACTCCTCCCCCAAAACACCGGCCGGATCCTCCGGCGGCGCCATCGGCTGCCCGTCCACGCCATGCCCCTTCGTTCGCATCCGCTTTCCGTGAAGCCCTCTTCGTTCACCCCGTCGGAACAGGTGAAGGCCCCCCGTACACGAGCCCTCCGAGCAGTGCGGACCGTCACGGGTAGGGGCCAAGACGGGCGCAGGCATGCTCGATCAGCTCCCGGTCCACACGCCGTGCGGGGCCGCGCTCGCGGGCTGCGTAGACATGCGATGTGATCTTCGCCCACGTGCGGAAATTGCCGCGCGCCATCTGCTCGTCCGCCCGCGCACGGTCTTCCGGGTTCGCCTGCGCCCACACGGGATGGAACAGGGTCAGCGTCTGCGGTACTTGAGACGGCTCAAGCCGGCCGACCTGGTGCCATGTCAGCACGCGCGAGCGCAGCGCCGAAGCACGGGCGAGGGCCCGCTCGCTTCCGGCCCCACACAGCACCAGCGCCGCCGCACAGCCCGGCGCGTCCCACAACTGCCGCAGGTAATCCAGCAATGGCGGCGTCAGCCGCTGGGCGTCATCGATGAACAGCACACCCGGCTCGGCCAGTGCCCGTGTCAGAGCCTGGCTGGCCGGTCCGGCCCGGTGCGGCAGCGCCCCCGACGGCAGCCCGAGCGCTTCACACAGCGAGGCCCGCAACTGCGGCAGACCGGGTGCGACGCCGGCCACCGCCCGCCACACCGGCACCCGGCCGGGCAGAAGATGCAACGCCTGCTCGACGGCGACCGTCTTCCCCGGGCCCGTGTCCCCGTATACACAGCACATCCCGCGGGCCGCGACCGTATGCCCCACAGCCTCCGCCACAGCGGCCACCTGCCGCGTGGACACCAGCCGGGCCCCCGGCACATACAACCGCACACCGCCGCCCCGCACCCCAGCATTCACGACGTCCTCCGGCACCGGCACGTCGGCGGGCGGCCCGTCGACAACAAGCGAACCACCCGCCCCGTCCATGAGCCCCAAATCCGCCAGCGCCCGGTCATACCGGCTCGGCTCCAGCCCCACCCGGGCCCCTGCCGGACGAGCCACTTCAAGAACCCGGCCCGCCCCCAGATCCCGCTTGATCACCCGGTGCAACGTCGGCAGCGAGGGCACACACTGCGCACCCCACCCCTCCAACACCCCCTCTTCCTGAGCCCGGAGCATCCTGCGCCGCAACTCCGCGACGTTCCCGCCCGCCTGAGCGAGGACCTCCCACAAGGCGTCACTCAGCGAAAACCCGTCCTGCCGCGGCCGCGCCTCGACATGCCCGCGGCGCCCATCGGCCAGCCACCGCCACACCGTCCGCTCTGACACACCCGCCAGCTCCGCCGCGATCCGCACGTGCAGCGCAGTCAGCGTCCCCTCCCCATCCACCGCAAGAAGCCGACGCACCACCACACCCCGCGCCAACGACGCGCCCCCGGCCGACACAGCCCCAGCCGACCCCGCCCGGAACTCACCCGCCGAAACCCCCAAAACCGTCACACGGGCCAGCCCACCCGACCCCGCCAACCCCTCACACAGGAACAGCGAAACCCATGACAGCCAGCAACCAACCTGCTAGCCGCACCACAACAGCCGCTTGGTCACCCCATGACAGCAACGACAGCCCTGTCCTGGACCTACTACCAGGACATCCACTCCGCAATTCCGCTGACGCCCACCCGCTGCCACCCCACCGCCCACTCACAGGCAGGTAGGCGATCGTCTCATCGGTCACGAACGCGAGACGCCAGCCGCAGTCGGCGGCGATCAGGACTACTCCATCGCACCGGCGATAGTGCCGTGCCGCGACGACCAGACGGGGCACGCGCGCGTCGATGAACGGGGTGGTTATGCCGCGGACATCGAGCCGGAGCTGGACGGCCGTTACACCCGGCGACGCTGCCAGCCTCAGCTCGTCCAGGCCGAACTCTTCAGCCGTGCAGGCGCACCAGAGGTCGTCGTCGATGAAGTCGATGGCGGCGAGAAGCTGATCATCGGCCATGTCACAGGTGATGGTTCGTCCGGTTATGACGGACAGGTAATGGCTTGTCGTCTCGGTCGGATCGAGCAGGCCGTGGGCGAGGACCGCCGCAAGGACCGGTTTGACGGCGACGACGCGTTCGCGCCGGTCACTGCCAGGCTGAATCACCAGCCAGCACAGAGCCGCGACGGTTTCGGGCAGCCAGGCGGGCAGCCGGTTGAGCACTTGCGTTCGGGTCGGCTCGTCGAGCTGGTCGAGCCAGCCGTCGCCCTGGCCGGTCCCTACGAACGGCCGCAGCCACAGCTGCCATATCTCGTCCAGGTCGTCCTCGGTGAGCTCGCCCCGCTCCGGGTGGCGGGCTTGGTCGAGGCGGAGGTGGGCGAGGGTAATGGCCATCACGGCGAAGTTGCCGGCGGGAGCGAACGGATCGACCCATACAAGGCGCGGATCGGTTTGCGCGGCGGCCCAGCGGCGCAGGACGTTCCGGGTGCGCACCCTGATTCGCGTGGACGGCTTCCAGGACCGGGTCGGCCCGTGCTCACCGTGGTCAGGTTGCTCGTGTGTGCGGTCGAGGAGCTGTGCGAGCAGCGAATGCGGATGCGGCCTGGCCGTGGCGGGGGTACGGGCGCGAAGTGCCTCGAGCAGTTCGACGAGCGGTTCGGCGCCATCGAGCGCATGGCGCCTCCACACGCGGTTGTAGACACTCGCCCGGGGGTCGCGGGCGAGCTGTTCACGTTCGAGGCGGTCCCACAGGTCGTCATCCGTCTGTTCACCGTGCTCGCCACGGGCCTCCGCTGCGGTACCGGTGGTCGTGGCCAGTTCACTGACGTCCATGGTGAGGTTGCGGTGCAGCCGGATGAGCGCCCGGCCGAGAGGTGTGTCCAGATCTGCGCCGTGGAGTTCGGGGGGAATGTCGCCGCCGGAGCGGGCCGAGTTCTTGATGAGCGTGGCGGTGAGGGCGACGGGGTCATCGACGATGACACGGTTCGACAGGACTTGCTTGTCGCCGTCGAGGAGTTGGACAAGTCGGCCTTCCAGCGGCCCGGCGGTCAGCGCACGGCCGTTATCGCCGGCGGTGAGGGGCTGATGGCATGTGAGGTCGTCGAGGAGCCAGTCGTCGCTCCAGGGTGGCTCGGTCGTGATCTCGATCCGGCCATCGGGAAGCGCGGTGGCGGTCACAAGCTGCACTGTGGGGGATTCCGGCTCCGGGTGGGTGCGGAAGCTGAGGGACGTCAGAGCTCGGAGACTGTGTTCCCGAACCGCCGTGCCGGGCGGCACGAAAGCGGCCCGAACCTCGTCGGTCTCCAGCGGGGCAAGGACGGCGAGTTCGATGTTGCCCTGGGCGGCGTGGGTCAGCCTGAGCGCGGCGCTCGAGAGGTTTGCCGATCCGGACACCAGCCACGCTCGCGGTCCCGCCAGGATGCCGATGAGCTTTGCGTGGACGAACTGATCGGGCTCATAGGCAGCCACGGACACGCCAGCGCCGCTTGCGGCAAGCCGCTCGGCGAGTCGCTCGCCGTTGACGCTCGTCGACCCGGTGACAAAGAGCTTCACCTTTTCGGGCTTCAGCATGTCGAGCAGGGCGCCGACTGCGACGGCATTAGCGTCGTAGAAGGGAGCGGCCAGCCACAGCTCGTTCACCCGGACTCCCGACTCGGCGACTACGGCCGCAAGCTGGTCGGCGATCGGGGTGTCAAGGTTGTGCAGCAGGGGCGATGGCACGTGCTGGGTGGCCACGGCCGGGGACGGGATCTGGCCTTCTAGGTGCTGGAACCGTGCGGCGAGCGTGGTGTCACCGACTATGCCGACGAGGCGCCGCATCCACGATCGCCACGCGGCGATGGCGGCGTCGCCGACCGGGGTGCCAGACCGGAAGGTGGTGAACGCCTCGCGGCCGTCGTCCAGACCTCCGGCCGACAGGTTTCCGGAACCGACCAGCAGCGTGGCCCTGGCACCGGTGACCGACAGATAGGACTTGGGGTGAAATGCCCCGCTGATCCGGACACTGCGCAGGAGCCAGCGGCGGTTCACGGTTGCGAGCGTGTCGGCGCGCTCCGCTGGTATGCGGGCAAGGCTTGTGGTGAGACGCCGGTGGTCCGCTAGCACGGCGATGTTGAGCGGCGGTTCGCCGAGCCGGGCGAGGAGGAACTCGTTGAACAGTCCGAGATCCATGGTGTACGTCGTGGCCCATAGCGCCTGCGCGCCGCCGGTGAAGAGTTCGACGATGGGCTGGACTGTGGGTATCACCGGACCGTTTTCGGGAGTGTCCGTCATCCGAGGACCTCTTCGACGAATCTCATGCCCCGTGCGGTCAGAGTTGCCGGACGTTTATCGTCGTTGGTCTCGCTCCACAAGCCGAGGTCCCAAGTGAGGGACGACAAGGGCGCATTGCGAACAGCTGCCAGCGGGAACCGCCCGATTCCATGGTCGTAGAAGCGCAGCAGGCCGTCCTCCCAACGGAAGCGGAAGGTGAGTTCCGGCAGCTTCGAGTACGCGATCCGCTCATGGACGGGGATGACGAACCGTGACACCAGCCACCACAACGTGTTCGCCACAGTGGGGCTGTCGGCCAGATGGCTGCCCAGGGCTGCGATGACGCCGGCGATCGAGGGCTGCCATCCCGACCTGATGCCGGCGGCCTTCTGCCAGCCGTCTCCTGCGCGGCCTTCCATCCGGCGGGCCAGCTCAAGCACCACCACAAGACCGGAGGAGGCGGTATCGAGCCGGCTGGTGAGCCGTCGCAGATCGTCCTGTCAATCCCCTCGAACTGTGGAGACCTTCCTATACAGCCAGTTCCTCGGTGAAGCTGGCCCAGTAGTCGTGTTCGTAGTCGATGGGGCTCTTGAAGT
>NZ_JOJE01000075.1 GCF_000720255.1 Streptomyces griseus subsp. griseus
GTGCGCGAGGTACAACATCTGACCGGTCGCGGAATCGCCGGTGAAGTGCACCATCAGGTAGCCGGGGTCGGCAGCGGCCGCCCGCTCGGGTGTGGTCAGCGTCTGGGAGGCGAAGAGCAGGCCGACGGCGGCGAGTATCGCCGCCAGCCGTGAGAGAACCACGGGCATGCGCCTCCCCTGCGGGAGTCTTCGCCACAGCGTGGCAACGGTGGACGAGTGACGGGTCTGGAACACGTGCTGTCCCCTTCAACTTCAATGTGCAAAGGTTCGATATTTCGAGCGATGTTCGGCCCTGTGGATGGTGAATCGGGACCGGAAGAGACAATGCAGCCAGAAGATCGTTGATGGAACTGACCGGTTAAGGTGCGATGAGCCGCCCGTCAGGGCGAGGCCGCAGATACCTCCAGACGCGCACCTGTCCCTAGTTCCTCACGATGCGCCACCGGTTGTCGGCGGTGCCGTCGTCCGAGTCCTGGACCGCGAAGGCACCGACAGCGGTGGAGTTGTTCGCGATGGCGAGCAACTTGCCGCTGTTCTCGTTGCGGATCTTGTAGGTCCCGTCTCCCTGGTCGAGCAGCGTCCATCGATGGTCGGCGGTGCCGTTGTCGGACCACTGGAGGACAGTCGCGCCGTCGGCCGTGGACATGTTCAGGACGCCGAGCACCTTGCCGCTGTTGACGTTGCGGAAGCGCACCGCGCTTCCATCGGTGATCATGTACCAGTCGTGGTCGGCGGTGCCGTTGTCCGACCACTGGAGAGCGCGCCCGCCGTCTGCCGTGGACATGCTCTGGATGCCCAGCAGGAGACCGCTGGCCGCGTTGGCGAGACGGAAGGTGCCGCCGGCGTTCCAGTAGACGGTGTAATTGTGGCCGTGCGCGTCGTAGAACGGGCCCAGGTTGACGGTGGAACCGTTGGCGGTGGCGGTGAAGGCGAGTGAACTGCTGCTGGTCCGTGTGATGGACGACGTGTTCAGTGTCGGCAGGGAGCTGAGCGTGGAGTCACCGTAGTTGCCCGACAGGACCACCGGGCCGTAGGTGATTGCGGAGACGTTCGCGTTGTCGTTGGCCGCTCGCATGACGACCCGCATGGGCAGGCGAACGGTGACCGTGTCGCCGGAGGTCCAGGAGCGGCTCAGGGTGGCGTAACTGCCGGGATTCCTGGCGATGTTCTGCTCGACGCCGTTGACGCTGATGGTGGCCCCGGTGGTCCAGCTCGGGATACGGATGCGCATCGCCCAGGTCCCGCCGACGCTGCCGGTGACTTGCAGGGTCGTCGTGTCGCTGGCGGGGTACGACGTGGTCTGGGTGACCGTGATCCCGCGCTCCGACCAGGTGAGCACCGAGGGCACGAACATGTTCACGATCAGCGTGTTGTCACTGTGGAAGTAGATCGAGTCCATCAGCCTGGTGTGCATCTCCAGGCCCGTGCCCTGGCAGCACCAGAAGGTGCCGTAGTCGGTGCTCCAGGTGCCGCCGCCCAACGCCGGGCCCACACCGCGTCGGCCCCCCGGGTTGAGCGGGGTGAAGTAGGTGACGTGGCCGTGGTCGTCGGCCGGGTTCTGCTGGCCGATCATCTGGTTCAGCCAGGCCCGCTCGTAGTAGTCGAACAGCGCGGTCCGGTTCGGATCCAGCGCGAACAGTTCCCGGGTGAGGCTGAGCATGTTGACGGTGTTGCAGCTTTCGCAGGTGTCCTTGACCAGGTAGCCGGCGATGGCGTTCGGGGCGCGGAAGTGCTCCGCCTGGCTGTTGCCGCCGATGGCGTAGGAGTGCGCGTTGACGGTGAAGTTCCAGGCGTTGGTGGCGATGTCCCGGTAGCGGGTGGTGCCGGTGGCCTTGTACTCCCGGGCGGCCCCGATCCACTTGGGTACCTGGGTGTTGGCGTGCAGTCCGTTGAGCTTGTCCTGGTTGGACGCCAGCGGGTCGAACACCGCGGCGTGGTCGAACCGTTGGGCGACGGTGAGCCATCGCGCGTCACCCGTCTGCTGGTAGAGATCGGTCAGCACGGCGTTCATGCCGCCGAACTCGATGCGCAGCATGGTCTGCATCTGCTGGCTGGTCAGCCGGCCGGTGCGCCAGTCGACCCATCCGGCCAGGGCGAGCAGCACGTCCCGGGCTTGTGTGCTGCCGATGTGGCGCCATACGTCCAGCAGGCCGGTGAGGGTCTTGTGGATCGTGTAGTACAGCACCTCGCCACTGGTTCCCTGCTCGAGAGCAGTGAAGTTGGACTCGGGGTAGCCGGAGAGATACCCGGAGTTGAAACCGGCGGCGCTGTTGTTGGCCTGGCACTTGGCCAACTCCGCGACCATGTAGGTGGCCTTGTCCCGGCAGGTGGTGTCCCCGGTCACGGCGTACAGCTGTGCCCATGCCGTGAGGAAGTGCCCCTGGATGTGGGTGCGGAAGCCGAAATTCGGCGCGTCCCAGCCGCCGTTGGCAGCCGCGCCGTTGGTGGACAGCTTGTGGTTGGCGCGGAAGTTGTACAGCAGCCGGTCGACATCGATGAACCGCAGGTAGTTCTGCGTGCGGTTCTGGTTGTCCAGCCACCGGCTCGCGGTGAGCCGGACCTGGCCGAGTTCGAAGGGGTGCGCCAAGGCCCCGATGTCGGCCCTCGCGGGAGGGATGGCCGCGTGGGCGGGAGATGCGCCGATGAAGGACCCGGTGGCAGAGGCGGCGGCGGTGGCCCCGGCTACTTGCAGGAGGCGCCGTCTGCTGATGAAGGAAGACATCTTGCACCCTTTCGGTGACGAGAGAGCGATTGCTTGGCCGGTTGATCGGTCACATGTCCGGCGGTCGGGGGCCCCGTCGGGCGTCGGACGGGTGTGCTTCAGTACCAGATGGAGAAGGTGGCGTCGGCTTTGGCGACGGCGGTGGAGATCGGGTCGATGCGCAGCACGTAGTCGTAGTGCCGGATGTAGCGGTCCGGGTAGTTGTGAGAGCGGAACGACGACCAGGACGGGTCGGCGAGCCCGGCTGTCTTGTGGAAGGTGGCGTCCTGGGCGAACGTCGTGGTGCCGTCGTTGACGTCGAGTCGCAGCTGGTAGTAGGCGTGCCGCAGATAGCGGGTGGGCTGGCTGACGGACTGGAACGAGACGCCGGAGGAGTCGGCCAGCCCCGGCACCAACTTCCATTCCGAGTCGGTGTAGGGGTCGAAGGGGTACTGGTCGATGCGGCCGATGTAGTCGGCGTGCCGCCAGTATCTGTCCGGAAAGTTGTAGGACTTCAGCCGGTTCCAGGCGGGCTTGCCCCACTTGGCGACCATGTTGTCGTACACCGTCTGGGGAATGGGCTGGATGGTGGCGTGTTTGGAGTTCAGCGGCTGGGTGTAGACGCGCCGGTCGGTGGCGGTCCAGGTGCCGGTGGAAAGGTCGCCGGTCTGCCAGGCGTAGAACACCGCGTTGGCGTCGCCCCACAGGTACCAGGTGCCGGAGGCCTGGGCGAGGATCGGGGCCTCGATGCCTCCTTGGGGCGCCAAGCCCGAGGTGAATTGGGTGAAGCTGCCGGGGTCGAGGGAGGTCGACTTCGCCCCCACGAGGCTGTTGTGGCCCTTGAAGTACAGGTAGTTGACGCCGTTCACGTTCATGGCCAGGGAGCCGTCGATGACGTCGTAGCCCGGGTCGAAGAAGACCTGCGGTGACGTCACCGTCGTGAAGTCCGTGGTGTAGTTCACCATGATCACGTTGTGTCCGCTGCTGTTGACGGCCGAGTAGATGATGGCGTACTGGCCGCGGGAGGCGTCCCAGAAGGCTTCGGGCGCCCAGCTGTGGGTGGCCATCGAGTGCAGTTTCAGCAGGCGGTAGTTGTCGAAGGAGCGCAGGTCGGCGGAGTCCCAGACGTGGATGACCTGGCTTTGCTTGGTCCAGTCGGTTCCCTTCAGGTTGGTCGCCATGACGACGAAGGTGCCGTCCTGCTTCGGCAGGATGAAGGGGTCGCGCAGACCACCGTCGCCCCCGGTCGGGGTCACGACGGGGTTGTTCTGGTTCAGCGGCATCCACTGCAGCGCGTCGGTGCTGACCGCGAGGTGCAGGCCGTAGTCGGTACCGAGGTTTCTCGGTGACTGGGTGAAGTAGCCCATGACGAACGGGGAGCCCGTGGCGGCGTTCGCGGACTGGCTGCCGATGGTCAGCGCCCCGGTCATGGACAGCGGCACGGCCGCGGCCGCGCCGAGGAACAGCCGGCGCGACGGGAGGGGGGTTGTGCTCATTCGGTGTCTCCAGGGGTGCACGAAGTCGGTGATGTGGGCGCATCGAAAGACCATCACGATCGATATACCGAACATCGTTCGGTGAGACGGTCGGAGGTTAGAAGAGTGGATACGCGCCGTCAATCCTCCTGTCACGATTGACGGCGCGGCTTGCGTTGACGTCCCCCGGTCCGGCGCGGGCCATCCAGGCACTGCCCGCCGGGGCACCGGTCAGCCGGTGACGCGGCGGAAGGTCCATCGCTGGTTGGAGCTGCCGACGTCGCGGTACTGGATCAGCGCGGCACCGTCGGCCGTACTGCCTCCGTTGACGTCGAGCACCTTGCCGCTGTTGCGGTTGACCACGGCGAACTCGCCCCCGGTCTGGGGGCGCAGCTGCCACTGCTGGCTCGCCCGGCCGTCGGCGGTCGCCTGCACGACCCGCGCGCCGTCCGCCAACGAGGACCCCGCCACGTCGAGGACCTTGCCGCTGTTGACGCAGGTGATGGTGTGGTAGCCGTCCCCGGTGGACTGGAAGGCCCACTGCTGGTTCGGCTTTCCGTTGTCGGGCCACTGGATCACGGCGGCGCCGTCCGCCTTCGACGCGCCGGAGACATCGGCGACCTTGCCGCTGCGCACGCTGACGCACGTGTACGCCCTGGTGGGTGCGACGGTGTACTGCACGGAGTCCACGTCGACGTAGCCGGTGTTGTTCGGGTTGTAGGTGTAGAGGCCGATCCGGTCGCCGCGGTATCCGCCCCAGGTGAGCTGGTAGGTGCCGCCGAACGCGGTGAACGTGCTTCCGTCGAGGCTGTAGGAGAACTGGCTGACCCCGTTGACGTTCCAGGTGGTGCGCAGCCACACGGCGTTCTGGGTGATCGCCGGACCGTAGGTCAGGGTGCCGCCGGCGTTGTGCGCGATGGTGGTGGCGGTCCCCGAGCGCCGCACGCCCAGGCCGGCGTAGGTGGCCGCGTAGTGGCACAGCCCGGCGTGCTGGCCGTCGGCGAGGCCGGCCAGTTCGAGGCGGACGGTCACCGTCGCGCCGCCCGCGGTGCGCAGCACCCGTTGGGTGAGCGTGTTGCCGACCTTGGTCAGGTTGTCGGCCGCCAGCGGTGCGAACGCCTTCAGCCTCAGGTAGCCGGGGCGTTCGGTCAGCGACCAGTGGTCCGCGCGCGGTTGGTAGTACCACTCCCACTGCGGCTTGATGCGGGTGTCGGTGAACAGGTCGCTGGTCACCACGGGGGGCAGCGCGTCGAGGGGCAGGCCGGGCGTGCCGCCGGCAGGCACCTGGCCGGTCCACACCATGGTGCCGATGCCGTCCGCGCCCACCTGGCCCAGGATCGGCCAGCCGTCCACCCAGGTCACCGGCAGCAGGGACAGCGGACGGCCCTCCCAGTCGCCGTGGCCGTGGTGGGTCACGAAGTACCAGGTGCCGTCCGGGGCCTGCACCAGGCCGCCCTGGTTGGGTTCGCGGTCCACCGAGACGTTGACGTGCTCCAGCTGCCGGGTCTCGAAGGGGCCGTAGAGGCTGGAGCCGCGGTTCATCATGAGCACCCGGCCCTCGGGCTTCACCTCGCTGTACAGGTGGTAGTAAAGGCCGTTGATCTTGTACAGCTTGTTGGCCTCGCTGCCCGGCGACTGGTGGATGACCGTGGGCGAGCCGACCAGCGACTTCCCGTCCTCGGACAGCTTGAACAGGTTTATCTTGTAGCTGTCCGCGTAGTGCGTGGTGACCAGGTAGCCCTGGCCGTCGTCGTCCCAGAACGGGCACGGGTCGTCCCAGCCGGACGTCCGCCACACCGCCGTCAGCGGGTCCCACGGCCCGGTCGGCGACGGGGCCGATGTCATGAAGAAGCCTTCGTCGGGGGTGTTGAAGTACACCCAGTACCGGCCCGCGTGGAAGCGGATGGCCCCGGCCCACACACCACGGCCGAAGCGGTTCATCCGGTCCCAGTTCAGCAGTGGTCCGATGCTGGTGAGATCGTCGACCGCGCCGCCGAGAGTCCGCCAGTTCACCAGGTCCTTCGAGTGCAGGACGGCGACGCCGGGCGAGTACCCGAACGTGCTGGTGATGCCGTAGTAGTCGGAGCCGACCCGGATGCAGTCCCAGTCGCTGAAGTCGCCCGGGAGGACGGGGTTGACGTAGGTGCCGTCGCCCTGGTCGCCCCACGTCCCGGCCGGCGGTGTGGCCGCCGCCGCTGTGCTTGGTGGCAGCAGGCCCGGTATCAGGAGAGCCCCGGTGCCCACGGTGGCGAGTCGGCACAGCTGTCGTCTGGTGATGTCCATGGTTCTTCCTTGCTGGGTCACATGAATGGGCACCTGTCGCGGGTTGTCCGGTGGCCGCCGGCATGCCGGACTGCGGGCGCTGATCGAGCACTGTCACCGCAGCGTGAGCGGCGGTCTGGCACCAGGGGAGGGGCAAGCGGATCGGTGACCAGAAGATGCCTGGGCGGGTCCGTTTCGGAGGGACGGCAACCGAAAAGGAAGGATGGCCGATATATCGAACAGCGCACGGCTTGTCGAACCGACTGACGCTGAAGCTAGGGTCCCGTCCGTGCGGAAGTCAACGGATCGTCCTTGCTTTTCTCAACAGCATCGCCGCTGACCACTACGACATCATCGCGGACGACGCCAACCGTCAGCTGTGGCGCAGCGCTACCCGAACAGGCGCCGCTGGATCTCGCGCCGGTAGTCCTCCCAAAGTTCTGTCGAGGTGCGCCGCGGTGGCCTGCGCCGCCTCCTCCGGTACGGAAGGGTCTTCACGGCTTCTCGCGCCACCGCCCTGCTGGTGCTCGGCATTTGGGCCATGTCGATCTCCGTGGGCAGCCGGTCACTCGGGGCCGAAGGAAGAAGGGCCTGAGCCGGCAAGGCCGCTGCGGTCGCTGGCTCGTCGTCCGTCCGTGATGCCTCCCGGGTGACTGCGGGGAATGGTGACTGATCACTGTGGAACCGGCCCCATCGCAGCTCAGATGAATGATAAGTCGTACACATTCTGACCAAGATCTGCGCTGTAGGCCCTAGCCGACAACTGTACAAATACCTTTTATTGGGACTGGTCGTGCGCGAACGCTACGTCGTCGCCGCCAAGTTCGCCAAAGGAGTGCCGTACGCACTCTTGACGAAACTCTTGATAAGGCGGCTAATTTCTTCGATGTCGATAGCAGTGCAGCCGCCTTCAGCATCCGACGCCCGCCCGGGACGGCCCGGCGTCGGTCCATCCAAGCGCCACCCCCGACCTGCTCGGGGCACCCACGAACCGAGTGGAGTCACTCATGACCGTCAACAAGCCTTCGTGCAGTTCGAAGAGAGAGCTCGTCAAAAAGCGCGCGGCGTTGTTGGCAGGGTGCTGAGCCACGGTGTTGCTGACCGTGACGGCCCGTGGCGGCGGCAGCACCGCCGGTACGACGACCAAGGACGGCTTCGCTCAGGCGCCGCAGAAGAACCAGTCGGTGATGCTCGCCCGCTTCCTGCGCGAGACCGCCGCAGACGTGGTCATGCTCGCCGGGCGTTACACCCTCCTCGACCGGTCCGCGCTGGACGACGTCCTGCCCGCCGCGCAGGAATCGGGCAGGAGCGTCTCGCGACCGGTGTCTGGCAACAGCCTGCCCGCCGCCATCGCCTTCCCGACCACCCACCCCAGCTGCGTCAACGTCACGCTCGGCATGCGCGACCGCGCAGAAGTGACACGGAACATGGAACTCCAGTGAAGCGCCGTACCCCGGGCGCTCTGGAACGATCTCCGGTGCCAAGGGCTGATCAGGCCCGACGTCCTCACCGCCAGCGGTGTCCAGGCACGGTCGACCGTTCCGCGTCCGTTGGACGGTGCGCGGTACGTGATGACGGCACTCGCGCGGGGAGTTCCCCGTGACGCTCATCGACATGGGCGACCACCACGGTGCAGCCACCGTGGACAAACTGCTCCACGGCCTCGCAGAGGACCCGATTGACGCGCTCGCCGCGGGCGCCGCGGCCGCCGTCTGCCGCCCGCCCGACCGATCACACGGGCCACGCCGCGTCCTCCTGAGAGGCCCGCACCGCTTCTGTCGCTGAGAGGTCGCCCCCTCATCCGCGAGGTTGTGCCGCTCACCGGCGCTTCTGATCCCTCGGGACGCTCAACGGCCGGGCGACGAAGATCCGCGTCAACTGCACTGACAACACCCCCGGAGCCGCCGCATGAAGGCATGCCCGACCGTCCGCACCAGCAGGAGGGACAGACGATGAAGCCCGTCACCTCCACCATCCGCAAGCTGTCGGCAGCGGTTGCGATGGCTCTCCCCGCGGTGCTGCTGACATCCCTCACGACGCCGATTCCGGCCTCGGCCGCGACCCAGACGACCTACTATGTCGCCCCCGCCGGCGACGACGCCAACGCCGGGACGATCACCGCGCCGTTCAAGACCCTGCAGCACGCACGGGACGTCGTGCGCACGGTCAACAGCAACATGACCGGAGACATCAACGTCTACCTCCGCGGCGGCAACTACCCTGTGAGCAGCACCATCAACTTCACGTCGGCCGACTCCGGAACGAACGGCCACCATGTCGTGTACGCCGCCTACCAGAACGAGAAGCCGGTGCTGAACGGAGGCGTTCAGGTGACCGGCTGGACCCAGCACAGCGGGAACATCTGGAAGGCCCCGCTGAACCGCGACAACAAGCTCCGCGCGCTCTACGTCAACGGCAAGCGCGCCCAGATGGCCTCGAAGACGATCGACTCGGCTGGATGCTACGGCACCTACACCGTCACGGCCGGCCAGGCTCCCTGGGCCTGGGAGTCGGGTTCGCAGTGCGACGGAGCCAAGTACAGCCTCGCCGATCTGCCCGCCGTCGCCGCCAACCAGGACGACGTCGAGATCAAGTCGGCGACGACCTGGACCACGGCCATCGTGGGAGTCCGCCAGATCACCACGAGCTCGGACGGCGCCAACCGCGTGGCCCTGTTCCAGCAGCCGGGTGCCGCCATCGCCCAGGGACCGCCGAACGGCAGATTCAACGCCGGCAGCGGCACCCACACCTTCATGAACGCGTACGAATTCCTGGACCAGCCGGGCGAGTTCTACTTCAACAAGACGAACCACACGCTGTACTACTACAAGTCCGGCTCCGAGGACATGACCTCGGCGCAGGTCTTCGCGCCGAACAACGTGTCCACCCTCATCAAGATCGCCGGCACGTCCACGACCGACCACGCCCGGAACATCACCTTCTCCGGTCTCACCGTGGAGCACTCCGACTGGAACCTGGTCAATGTCGCGGGCTCCGTCTTCCGGCAGGGACAGCAGGGCAACGCCGGCTCGACCGTGTACGCGAGGAAGAACTTCCACGCGTACACCTACCGCAACGTCGACCCGCCGCCGGGGATCATCCAGATCGAGAACGCGGACGGGATCATCCTGCAACGCAACACGGTGCAGCACGCCGGCGCCGACGGAATCAACATGGTCAACGACGTGACGGACACGCAGTTGACCGGCAACTACATCAATGACATAGCCGGATCCGCCATCACCGTGGGGCATCCCCAGCACGTATACATCGGGGACTACACCTCGACCAACCTCGAGAAGTACCCGGTGAACGTCGAGGGGATCTGCAAGAACATCTCGGTAACGAACAACTACCTCTACGACAGCGCGGTGTTGTTCCAGGGGTCCAGCCCCCTGTCGGCGTACTTCGTCGATTCCCTGTCCGTGCGGCACAACCGGATCGAGAAGTCCCCGTGGGCGGGCATCACGCTCGGCTGGGGTTGGTGGAACTTCGACGGTTCGGCGAACTCGATCCGCCCCGGCGTGCCGACCACCACGGCGAAGAACAACACCATCAGCTACAACCAGCTCGTCGACACGATGCAGGTGCTCGGCGACTCCGCTCCCATCTACACGCTGGGCAGCCAGCCGGGAACCGAGATCAGCAACAACTACATCCAGGGCGTTCCGGCCGGCCACAAGTACGGAATGCACCCCGATGAAGGCTCCGCCTACCTCAACGAGCACGACAACGTGCTCGACGTCGACCCGAACCTGGCCTACACCATCAACTCCGGCACGTGGGGCCGGCAGCACGACCTGAGCATCACCAACACCTACGGCACCGTCAACAAGATCGCCAGTAAGAGCGTCCCGAACAGCACCATCCAGGACGTGCGCGCGTACGCGGACAACGTGTGGCCGTCACAGGCGTACAGCATTGCCGTGAACTCCGGTTTGGAGGACGCCTACAAGGACCTCGTCCCCCGGAGCAACCTGGGTCTGCAGGACTACGCCCTGCCCGCGAGCACGTTCACCGGCAAGGGCGTGTCGTCCATCCCCCTCCGCACCATCGGAGACGCGACCAGGACGCTCTGGCTGGCTCCCTCCGGTACGACGACGTTCGCCGTCGGCCCCACCATGACCAAGGCAGCCGGAACCGCGACGACCATCAATGTTCCTCCGACGGTCGGCGACTACCGCCTCTACGTCGTGGACGCCCAGGGGAACGCATCCCCCGCGTCGAAGTCGCTCGTACGGCAGCGGTGGGCCTACGTCGACGACAAGGACTCCGGTCTCACCTACTCCTCCGCCTGGTCGAACTGGAACGACTCGCAGGACTTCAAGGGGTCCGAGAAGTACACGAGCAGGGCGGGCGACTACGTCCAGTACTCGTTCACCGGCTCGGGTGTTCGGTACCTCAGCATGAAGCAGCCGAACATGGGGAAGGTCGACGTCTACATCGACGGCACCCTGGCGCAGTCGGGCATCGACGCCTACGCCTCGACGGTGACGAAGCAGGTGCCGCTGTTCGAGAAGACGGATCTCGCCGCGGGGCCCCACACGATCAAGGTCGTGTGCGCCGGAACGAAGAACGCGGCCTCTTCCAACACCGTCTGCGCGCTGGACGCGTTCGCCTCCATCCCCTTCCCCGCCACGAACGCGTTCTACAAGATCCTGAACAAGAACGACGGCAAGGCGATCGACGTCTCGGGCGGATCGACCACCGCCGGGGCGAACATCATCCAGTGGAACGACACCGGAGCGCAGAACCAGCACTGGCGGTGGGTCGCGGTGGGTGACGGCAGCTACGAGATCGTCAACCAGAACAGCGGTCAGCTGCTGGACGTCACCAGCGGGTCCACCACGGACGGCGCGACCATCGTCCAGCAGCCCGACAACAACGCTGCGAGCCAGCACTGGACTCTGGTCGCCGTGGGAAGCGGCTACTACGAGATCAAGAATGTGAACAGCGGCAAGCTGCTCGCGGTGTCCGGCTCCTCGACGACAGCAGGCGCTCAGCTCGTGCAGACGACCGACACGAACGCCGACAGTCAGCGGTGGCAGGCGGTGAACGTGGACTGAATGCCTCTGCGCCACTGGCCGCACGCCCCTCTCAGCCACCTCGGTGTGCTGCTGGGGCGGGCCGAGGGAAGCGAAGGTGAAGGGCGGTGCCGGCGCGATGCGCGCCGGCACCGCCCCTGCCGCGCTTCCTCAAGGCCGACGCCCAGGTCGCTGACCACGACCTTGGCCTCCTTGGCGCGAAGGCTCGGGCATGCGCGCGGCCGAGCCGGCGATCCTCTCCGGTGGCTACGGCGACACGTCCAGTGAAGAGCCCGGTCGTGGTGCGTGCGCCTCCTCATGAGAGAGGTTCGCGGTGGTGCTGATCACTTGATGCAGGAGGCCCGTTCGAAGGCCAGAAAGACGCACGCGCCGCCGATCTCTGCGGGGTCGGCGAGCGGCCGAGCGGGATGGGGCGGCCGACGGCCGCCATCGCGCTGCCATCGCGCCGCCTTGGCGGCTCCGTAGGCCGCGGAGCCGGGGAGATGACGGCTTCCGCCGACGCTGCCCATCATCACGGCGGAGCCGTTCCGCTGCTCACGCATCATCACCAGTTCGGCCGGGCCCGCCTGCCGAACAGCAGGCCGCGTGGTGCGGGTGGCGGCGGGGTGCCGGGGCGCAGTGGCCAGGCGATCAGCATGCCTGCCAGGAAGCCGACGACGTGCGCCAAGTACGCCACGGCCCCGGCCTCGGAGATGCCCTGGCCCGACGAGTAGACCGCCTGCAGCCCGAACCAGAAGCCCAGCACGATCCACGCCGGCAGCCGCAGCGGCAGGAAGATCAGGAACGGCACCAGGACCCAGATCCGGGCCTTCGGATACAGCACCAGATAGGCTCCCAGCACCCCGGCGATCGCCCCCGAGGCCCCGATCAGCGGGGCGGTGGAGTCGGAGTTCGCGAGTGCGTAGCCGTACGCCGCCGCATACCCGCATGCCACGTAGAAGACCGCGAACCGCACATGCCCCAGCCGGTCCTCGATGTTGTTGCCGAAGATCAGCAGGAACAGCATGTTGCCGAGCAGGTGCAGCCAGCTGCCGTGCAGGAACATCGCCGTCAGGACGCTCAGAGCCGGGGACTTGTCGTAGCCCGGCGCGCCGACCACACAGCCGGGGCCGTGCGAGCCGACCGCCACCTCGCCAGTGGGCACGACCCGCGGCATCTGATGGTGGATCAACTCCTGGGGTACCGCCGCGTAGTGGTCCAGGAACGCCTGGAGATGACACAGCTGCGCCAGGCTGCTGTCGCCCGCGACGGAGCCGGCCAGGCCGGGCATGATCAGGAAGACGAACACGTTCGCGGCGATCAGCGCGTACGTCACCCATGGAGTGCGCCGCACCGGGTTCACGTCATGGACGGGGATGACCACACTGCACGAGTTTAGGGGGTGTCCGGCGGATCATGCCGGAGACGCGGGGGCCGGCCCATCTGCGGCGTCACCATCGACCACGGCCTCCGGGCGACCACGGCCTCCAGGCCGGCTCCGACCTGCGCGCCGCGGAAGTCGTCCCGCGCCTGCGCGAACTCGGCCTGGACCCGTCGAGTCCACCACCATGACCATCGGCCGCGGAGGTTGCCCCGAGGCCGCCGCGCGGGACGCCCGCTACGCCGCCCTCGACGCCGCCGCCGAACGCCACGGCGCCGCCACCATCCTGCTCGGTCACACTCGCGACGACCAGGCCGAGACCGTCCTGCTCGGCCTCGCCCGCGACGACCAGGCCGAGACCGTCTTGCTCGGTCACACTCGCGACGACCAGGCCGAGACCGTCTTGCTTGGTCACACTCGCGACGACCAGGCCGAGACCGTCTTGCTCGGTCACACTCGCGACGACCAGGCCGAGACCGTCCTGCTCGGCCTCGCCCGCGACGACCAGGCCGAGACCGTCCTGCTCGGCCTCGCCCGCGACGACCAGGCCGAGACCGTCCTGCTCGGCCTCGCCC
>NZ_JOJE01000076.1 GCF_000720255.1 Streptomyces griseus subsp. griseus
GAGGCCGAGGCTTCTTCTTCCCCATGCTCTCCATGATGGACATCCTCCCGGGGCAGAACCCCTGATCTC
This sequence comes from Streptomyces griseus subsp. griseus, assembly GCF_000720255.1. Lineage (GTDB taxonomy): Bacteria > Actinomycetota > Actinomycetes > Streptomycetales > Streptomycetaceae > Streptomyces > Streptomyces griseus_I. The sequence goes on from NZ_JOJE01000076.1 coordinate 70, forward strand.
GGATGTCCGCCAAAGCGGATCAAGCCCAGGCGTCCGGCAGGAGCCTGGTCACACCCGGGGAGCCGGAGTCGGACATCGCACTCGCCTGCCTGCCTGCCTGCCTGTAAGGAAAGTAGAGTGAAAGATCGGTCCGCTCATCTGTGCCCGAACAACGAGGTCGCCATGCAGCCCACGGAAACACCCCCGGACGGGCACGCCGAGGTACGTATCGTCGCGGCCTCCCCCGAGGTCGCCCGTCGCGTCGCGGAGGTTCTCCGCCAGTGCTTCGCCGCCTCCGAGCAGCGCAGCTATCCCGCGGACAGCCAGGGAGGGACCCGCCTCCAGCTCACCGTGGACACCACCCGCCCGGCAGAACCGGCACGGTCCTGGCTGGAGACGAGCCGCTCCTCGGAGGACGACCGCCGACGGAAGTGAGCCGACGTCCAGGAGCGGTCCGTTCGGCCTCTTCGGGGAATAGCGTGAACTCATCACCGGACGGCTGACCTCGCGCAGAGGTGCAGGGATCCGGAGACAGGTTTCGCGCGATGTCCGCTACCACCCCTCATCCCCCGCTACGGGCCGTTCCCTTCAGGGTAGACGCGTAGGCGAGTGCAATCGCAAAGTAGGCGCACCCCGAAAGCGTCACAGGAACACGGACCGCATGAGGCGCCGACCGCATCGTGCCCGACAGCGCAGCCGATCTCACGACGAAGCCGCACCGGAGCGCTCCGGTGCGGCTTCGTCGTCTCACGGCTCCGCGCAGAGGTCCCGTCAGGATGGACACCGGCGGGGCCGCACCGTATCACCCGTCTATCACACAGCCATCACCAACTGGGCGGCCCCTCACGGACCAGGAGGCCCTGACCTGGGATTTCACGCCCGTGCTGGACTGGCGTAGACGTCCCTGGACGGTCTCTACAACCTGTGCCAGGTGGTACCCAGGGAGGGACCCAGGATCAGGACGGGAGCCTCTTCCGGCCCGTCAAAGCGGTATTGCAAAGTGTTCGTCACGCTCTCACTCACGTCCTGCACGCTCTCACATCTCACACAGGCCCTATGACGCGGGCTGTGAGGATATGAGCTGGATCAGGTGAAAGACCTCGCGGGCGACGTGCGGAAAGAAGATCGGCTGAGAGATCCGGATCTCGCCGATCGCGAGTCGTTCAGTGGGCAACAGGACACGCACTGCGGTCAACAACGGCCTGACATCGCTGTGGCTCCTGCCGAACGAGAACTCTCTCGCCATCGATCGGGCGCCTTGGGCCAGGCTGAACGTCCAGCGATGGCAGGACATGGGCAGTCGGGACGCCTTGCGCGTCTTGGTGACACGGCGTGGCTCGACACCCTTCCGCGCCGCGATGCGCACGATCCTGCGGCACCACCCGGCACGGCAGCGGTCCGGGACCGCTGGCGTCTGACGGGTAGACATACCATGTCTACCGAGGGATCAATCGGCAGATCGCTGTGCAAAAAGGGATGCACGCCCAGTTGAAAGGCTGCTTTCATCCCTGCACGCCCGTTGACACGGGCGGGGTGAGTGCCGCAACTTCATGCGTGACATCCGGCACACGCGGCTCAGGGGTCTCCGAGAAGTCCAGGAGCCGAAAGGTTCACGCGGCGGTGCTGCCGTACGGGAACGGAGTTGAGGACATGCCGTCGGGAAACTGCTCCGCCAGGAGCCCCCTGGGGTCCGCGGACCCCGTCGCCCTTCGCAGCCGGTGACGCGCTCCAACTACCCGTTTCACCGCGGACATCCCCGCCCGCACGCCGTGACGCCGAGTCAACCGCCCGCCGCCCGCGTCCGGTTCGGGGCGTGTCGCATACGGCGCACTCCCGCCAGCGGGGTGCGCCCCCTGGTCACCGGCCCTGGTCTCCCACCACAGCTCTGACGGAGGTAGTACCCCATGATCAACAGACGCCAGTTCCTGGCGAGCGCCACGGGTGTCGCGGCGGCAGCGGCCGCAGGCAACGTCCTCGCCGCCGGCACCGCCCGGGCCGCGACCACGTACACCCCCACGTGGGCCTCGGTCGACCAGCACACCGCGGCTCCCGAGTGGTTCAAGGACGCCAAGTTCGGTATCTACTACCACTGGGGCGTCTTCAGCGTGCCCGCCTACGACAGCGAGTGGTACCCGCGCTTCATGTACGTCAGCGGGAGCAAGGCCAACGCCCACCACATCGCCACGTACGGCGACCCGTCGGCCTGGCCGTACCACAACTTCATCAACGGTGCGAACGACCTGAACGGCAACTTCACCAAGTTCGCGCCGAAGCTGAAGTCCGCGGGCGGGAACTTCGACCCGGACGAGTGGGCGCAGCTCTTCGTCGACGCCGGCGCCCGGTTCGCCGGCCCGGTCGCCGAGCACCACGACGGATTCTCCATGTGGAACAGCTCGGTCAACGAGTGGAACTCGGCCGCCAAGGGCCCTCAGCTCAACCTCCTCCAGTTGTTCACGGACTCCATCCGCGCCAAGGGGCTGAAGCTCCTGGTGTCCATGCACCACGCGTTCAACTTCAACGGCTTCTACGACCACGTACCCGCGCAGTCCGACCCGAGCCTGCAGAAGCTCTACGGGCAGTTGGGCACCGCGGCCGAGAACCAGCTGTGGTACGACAAGCTCAAGGAGGTCATCGACCTCGCCAAGCCCGACATCATCTGGCAGGACTTCGACCTCGGCAAGGTCGACCAGACGCAGCGGCTGAACTTCCTGTCGTACTACTACAACCAGGCCGAGGCGTGGGGCCGCGAAGTCGTCGCCACCTTCAAGGACGGCTTGAACAGCCACGGCGAGGTCTTCGACTACGAGCGCGGCGGCCCCGGGGACATCACCGCCCCCTACTGGCTCACCGACGACAGCATCTCCAGCTCCAGTTGGTGCTACACGAACGGCATCGGCTACTACAGCACCCAGCAGATGCTGCACTCACTGATCGACCGGGTCAGCAAGAACGGCAACATGCTGCTCAACATCGCCCCGATGGCGGACGGCACGATCCCCCAGGCCCAGAAGGACATCCTCCTCGGCATCGGCGACTACCTGAAGCGCTTCGGCGAGTCGGTCTACTCGACCCGGGCCTGGACCACGTACGGCGAAGGTCCCACGCACATGGGCGGCGGCGCCTTCACCGCCCCGAAGGTCGGCACGGCGCAGGACATCCGCTTCACGCGGAACAAGAACAACACCGTCCTGTACGCCACCGTCCTCGGCTGGCCGGGCAGCACACTGACGATATCGTCGCTCAACTCGGCCAGGATCAACGTCAGTTCGCTGACCTCGGCGAAGCTGCTGAACTCCACCGCCGGCACGTACACCAACCTGCCCGCCCCCACGCAGGACTCGGCCGGGCTGCACGTGACCCTGCCGTCGTCGTCGGCGCCGTTCTCCGCCCTCGCCTACGTCGTGAAGCTGACCTTCTCCGGCCCGATCCCGGCCCTGAAGCCGCTGTCCGGGGCCGTGGTCTACCAGGACGTCAACTACCTGGGTGGCTCCTCCGTGCTCCAGGTCGGCACCTACAACGCCGACCAGCTGGCGCTCGCCGGCCTGCCCAGCCGCAGCCTGTCCTCGCTGAAGCTGGCCCCCGGCTATCAGATCATCGCCTACTCCGGTGACAACTTCACCGGTACCGCCTGGACCTTCTCCACCGACAACGCCGACCTGCGCGGCAGCGGCAACAACGACGCCGTCGTGTCGATGAAGGTGCAGCTCAACCCCTCGGCGTGGTTCAAGATCACCAACGTCACCGACGGGCTCGTGCTGGACAGCGGCGGGAATGTCCCCAGCGGCTCCAACCTCAAGCAGTGGACCTGGAACGGCAGCACCAACCTGCAGTGGCAGGCCGTCGAGCTCGGCACCGGCTACTACAAGCTGGTCAACCGCGCCAACGGCATGGTCGCCGACGGCGGCGGCGCCACCACGAACGGCTCCCCCGCACTGGAGGCGACCTGGACCGGTGCCAACAGCCAGCAGTGGCAGCTCAGGTACCAGGGCGGCAACAGGTACTGGATCCGCAACCGCGCCACCGGCCTCGTCCTCGACGGCGGCGGCGACGTGCCCTCGGGCTCCGTGACCAAGCAGTGGTCCGGGAACAGCAGCACCAACGTGCAGTGGACCTTCACCGCGGTCTGAGCGGGTAGGAAGGGCGGGGGCCGGGGCAGCCGCTCCGGCCGCTGCAGCACCCCTATTGAGACACGCCCTGTGGCTCGGTGACATCCGGTCAGATGGGTCTCATAAGAGGAGCTCTGCCGATTTCTCTGTCAAGTTCAGCGTGTTGAAGAGCCTCGCCCTTCGGGCGAGGCGATGAAGCTGTGACGGCCTCGTCCTGGGGCACCCATCCGGCTGTCCGGTCGGTCGGGCCGCTTGGCGGTTGTCGCGGCGAGGATCGTGGAGGCCACCAGGGCAAGTGTCACCAGGGCGGCTCCCGACAGCGTGAAGGCGGCCTTCACTCCGACCAGGGAGATGGTCGTCGACGCGATGAACGGGGAGACGGCGAGGGCGCCGGCGATGCCGGCCTCCCACAGACCGAGGGCCTTGGCGAGGTGGCTGTCCGGGATGCGTTGTTGTACCAGGGCGATCAGTGGGATGTCGGTCAGCGCTGAGGCGAGCCCTGTCAGCGCGAGCAGAGCGGCTGCCATGACAGGAGAGGTGGCCAGGCCCAGCGGAAGTCGGAAGATACCCAGCAGGGCCCAGGCGAGTAGGGCGGCCAGGGCGAGTCTGCGGATCGCAATCCTGGAAAGGAGGAGGGCTCCGGCAACCTCCGCCAGCCCGGCGATGCCCAGCAGCAGTCCGTATTGGCCGCCCTGCCCCACCAGGGCCACCAGGCCGACCGTCAGGAAACCGCTGGTGAGGGTGAGAGCGAGGACGAAGGTCACGATCACCAGCAGTACGTCCGGCTCGGACCGCACTGCTCTGAGGCCCGCCGCCAGGTCGGAGCGAAGCCCGGTCGGGCGGCCGCGGTGGGCGGGAGCGCGGACCCGGAGGGCGGCGACGGCGGCGGCCGAGAGCAGAAAGGTCAGTCCGTTGAGTGCCACAGCGGTCGTCAGGGAAGCAACGGCCAGCACTGGCGCGAGTACGAGCGGACCTACGAAAAAGGCGGCACGGAAGGCTACTTGGAGCAGTCCGTTGGCCTGCTGCAGAAGAGCGGGCGGCACGATCTGCGGCACGATGGCGTTGCGGGCGGGAGCGAAAGGGGCCCCGACCAGGGCCAGCAGCGCTGTCGCTGCCACCAGCACGGTCAAGTTCATCGATCCGAACGCGAACATTCCCACGGCGACAGCCACCAGCGCCGCCCGGAGAATGTCCGTGAGGATCATCAGACGTCGTCGGTCGTAGCGGTCGGCGTAGGAAGCGGCAACGAATGTCGCCAGAAATGCCGGCGCGTACGCGGCCACGGTGACCAGCGCCACCGCCGCCGGATCATGGGTGAGCGACCAGGCCAGCCAGGCGGTGGTAGCGGTGAACATGCCGTCACCGAAACGTGAAATGCCCTGACCGGCGAACAGAAGCAGGAAGTTCCGGTCCTTCAGGAGTGTCATGCCCCTACTGTCGGAACGAGCGACGCACTTGATCAACTGATTGAGAATGACGCTAATCAGTGGGGTCGCTCGCGTGCAGGAACGCCTCCAGGCTGGGGGCAAGAGCTGCCACCTGCTCCGGGACCAGCCGGTACAGCACGTAGTAGCCCTCGCGGCGGCGCTCGACCAGACCTGCCTCGCTCAGCAGGCGAAGATTCTTGGAGAGACCGGCCTCGGTGATTCCGACGAGGGGGGCGAGCTCCTGCGTGCTGCGCGGCTGTTCGGCGATCAGCCTCAGGGTACGCAGGCGGGTGTCGTCGGCCAGCGCCCTGAGGATGCCCGTCAGCCGCGCCGGGGGGATACGCGGGCGGGCCTCCTGGACGATGGAGGACGCGGGAAACACCAGCCCGAGGGGCCAGGGGCCGTCACAGTTGACGCGAACGTGCGGCCATACGTAAGCGCTGGGGGCGAGGACGAGCTGCTTTTCTGGCGTGATCTCGACGTCGTGATCGTGCGGTCGCTCCAGCCAGACTCGCCCGGCCTCGGGTTCGCTGCGCACCTCCGGCCACAGGCCACGGAACAGGGTGTACAGACCGTGCTCGGCGATCTGACAACCGGCTTCGGCGACGCTCTCGGCGAGACCCGGCTCGATGCGCTGCCACTCGTGTGAGAACGCTTCCTCCCAGTAGCGCTCCAGCATCCTCAGAAACCGCTCCAACAGCGAGGCAGGCTCGTCGAGCAGCAGCCTGGCCAGCCTCTGATCGCCTGCTGCCCCTGCCTGCTCGTCCAGTCGACGGCGGACTTCGGGTTCGTCGAGGGCAGCGGGGTTCCTGCCGGGCCCGCCTCCCAACGGCTGACCACCCAGCGCGACTGCGAACTCCAGCCGCACCAGCTCCGGGTCGACCGAGCGCAGTCGTCGCAATTCGTCCTCGAAGCCGAGCAGCTCACCCGTCGGCGACGGGAAGAAGAACTCCGGAAAGTAGGAACGGAAGGCGAAGGAGAACACGTCGATCTCGCGCTTCAGCGTCGGCGACAGCCTGCGCATGGCCCGTACCCAGGCGTGTTGGACGGGATGATGCTTGGGTTCCACCAGCACGTGCAGGCTCAGCACCGCCTCCATCGACGGCGAGTACGAGAACCCCACGAGTTCCGCGCCGGACGCGGGGATCCGGAAAGTGATGGTCATGGCGACATCATGACCGCGAGCCGACTGCCTTTGCTGGGACCGGCGGTCGTCTGCGCGCGGCCCACCTCCCGTACCTGGGCCGCCCAGCGTGTGAGGAGGGCCCGCTGGGCTTTTCCGTCCTCGCGCGGAACACCCGTGCGGATCGACCCGGCGAAGGCCGGGGCCTGCGCGGGACAGACCGGAAGGCGACACCACCGTATTGATCGGTGGCGCGCCTTCTGCCTGCGGCGGTCGGCGCTGCGGCCGTCACGCCACATCCGGCGCCGTCACGAGCAGAGCTGATAAACCGTCAGTCGGAGATCCGGCGTCTTCTCCAGATCAGAATCGCCTCGCCCACCATCGCAAGGAGCAACAGCACAAAGCAGCACCCGCAGCCGAGCAGGCCGGCCGCGACCAGGTAGAGCGAACCCGGATCCGTGCACGCCCAGGTGGACGAGCAGCTGACGGTCCGCGGGCCCGCCGGCGGCCCCATCGCCTGCCAGCCGATGACGACGCAGAGCACGGAGACGACGGCCGCGGCGGACAGCAGGACCCACCGGACCCGCCGGGCCCCCCACCACGACAGGATCCATCCCACGACGATCGCCGCCGGCAGGATGTACACGTAACCGGGGACTATGCCCACTTTGAATCGCTCCGCGACATCGAGGTCCGGCCGGTCTGCCGCTGGGTGACGTGGTTACCCATGTCGATCAACCCTACTGTCGGGTGCTTGACGGTCGGCAGGTCACCCGTCGGCTTCCGCGATTTACCGCCTCCGCCGCTGCCTGCCGGCTCGGGCATGGGGTCACCGTCGCCGGGGCGGTCGCCGCACTGCTGCGGCCCATCACTTGACAGGGCCAACCGCCTGGCCCATGTCAGGTCAGGTGTCGGTGGCGCCCGTGCGAGCCCACGGGGTGCGACCTGCAGCTTCACTTCGGTCGCTGCCACACCACATGGCGGGACAGCATCGGCCACCGCGCCGCCTCCCGCAAGCACCGAGGCGCCGCAGCCGCTGCCTTCGAAGCCCGTCTCCATCTCGCTGAACGGACAGCAGGGTCGGACAACGGGCTCGCACCAAGGCTACGGCCTGGCCGGTTCCGAGGAGAGGGTCAGATGGCCTCGATCACCTGTTGGGAAGTACCGGCTGGGTGACCCGTGCCCTACGCAGCCGTGCGGACAAGTCATCCAGCACCTCTGCTTCGGAGTCGACCAAGTAGAAGTGCCCCCCGGGGAACACCTTGACGCTTGATTCACCGATCGACGCATGCGACCACGCATACGCCTCCGAGACGGTGACGTCCGGATCGCTGTCTCCCACATAGATCAAGAGCGGGCTCTTGATGGTCCGGCCGGGCTGAGGACAGTGGTTCTTGATCATGCGCAGGTCCGCGCGGAGGGCCGGAAGCAGCAGCGGGCGAAGGTCCTCGTCGTCGTACGCCGCCGAGTTGAGGCTTCCCAGAGACTTGGCGAAGTCGATGACCGATTCGTCGTTGTCATCAGGCAGGTCGCGCCCCCCAGTGCCGGGGCCACTACGGCCGGAAACAACGACCATGGCTGGGCCCCGGCCATGCTCCCCCTCCAGCAGCAAAGCAACTTCGAAGGCAAGGGCTGCACCCATGCTGTGCCCGAACAGAACCAGGCCGCTGTCGAGCAGCGGGGCCAGCTCTGCGGCGATTTCGCCGGCCATCTCGTCCATGTCCTCGACGAACGGTTCCGTGATCCGGTCCTCCCTGCCCGGATAGCGGACCGTCAGCAGTTCGACATCGCCAGGCAGCCCACGGCGCCAGCTTCTGAAGGTGCTGGCGGAACCTCCGGCATGGGGGAAACAGACCAGACGCTGCTTGGGTCCGGCGACCGTGCCGAACCGCCGCAGCCATACCGCGGCGTCAGACGCATTCACAGACATTCAGGTGTGCTCCAGCAATGAGTTGCATGGTGAGATCACAATCACCTTACATTGATCGTGACGTCGAGCAAGGCGGCGCAGATCACCGCAGAAATATGAGTGGTTTCATCCATCGATATCCACCCACAAAAAGCGATCGCTCGCGGCCTGCTTGATGTGAGCTTGATTCACTCATCGTTTCGCAGTTCCGGTCGGCTCCTCGCTTTTAGCCTCATCGCCTTCCAACAGACCTGCCGGTTTCGGGAGTACGCGCCGACGCTGCTCGGGTCGTGTTGCCAGGTACAGTGAGCCGACGACGAGAATGCCGACGCTCAGATAAACCAGATCTCGGTAGGGCAGCACATCAATCAGCGTGACGCCGACGAAGATACCGACGCCTTGCATCCCGGTCATGATGAAGCTCGCCGCTCCGGTCACCCGGCCCAGCAGCTCATTCGGGGTATACAGCTGAAACGCCGTCATCGAACTGACCACGACCGGCGCCAGGCACAACCCGAAGGTCGCGGCGGCGGCGATCACCACCGCACTGTTCGGGACTGCGACGAAGCCGGCGGCGACCGCGCACAATCCCAAGCCAACCGCCGCCGTCCGACCGGGTCCGGCACGTTTGATGAGCGCCGGCGCGAGCAAGCCTCCGATCAGCCCGGTCAGGCTCATGACGGTGACCAAAGTGCCCACCCAGGTCGCGGGACGCCCCAGCCCGACGGTCACCACAGCGATGCCGAGCGTCTCGTAGAAGCCCATCGCGAAGAAGGCGAGTGCCAGAGCGAAGGACAGGTGACGCAGCAGCGGCGCGGTCAGCAAGTACCGGAATCCGACCACGACCTGCTGGCTCCAGCTCTCCCGGTTCGCCCCCCGGACCGGCTTCGGGTCGTCGATCCGCACCAGCGACCAGCACAGCACCGACACACCGAAGGTGGCCGCGTCGACAACGGCCAGGGTGTGCCCGCCCCAGGCAGCCAAGACACCCAGCCCGATCCCGGGGGTGATCAGCCGAGCGGCCTGATTCAGCGCCTCACTGAGCCCGATGGCCGTACTCACGAGTTCCGCGGGCATGAGTTGCTCTCGCAAGGCGACGAAGGCACCGGAAGTGATCGCAGAGCTGATCCCGTAGAGGAACATGATCAGGTAGATCAGCCAGACCTGGCCCCGGCCGTCCACAGTGACGAGGGACAAGATCAACAGCGCGGTGGCCACCTCGGTGAACATCAGCAGCCGTTTGCGTCGGAACCGGTCGACCAGTACTCCGGTGACGGGCGAGAGCATGGTCCCCAGAGTCAGGCAGAGGATGACGACGCCGGCCTGCGCGGTCGACCCGGTCAGTTCCTTGACCCAGATGGAAGCGGCGAGCCAGAAGGCATTGTCGCCGATCATGGTCACCGTATTGCCCAGGATGCACAGACGCAGGTTACGGATGCGGAATAGTTCGCGCATGAAGTTTCAGTCCTTTGGGTGGGCCGGCTCTGGCCCTTCTGGGGTTCCGGTGCGCTGGATCACGCGATCGACCGCATCGGGGTCTGCGGCCTGATCGACAGGACATCGAAACTCCGCGACAGGATCGCCTGCTGAAGACTGCGCAGCCGGTGGCTCGGGGCGAGCCCAGACTGCTCGCTCAGCGAGTTGCGAATCGACGAGTAAACCCGCAACGCCTCGCTGGGGCGTCCAGCGTTGTACAGAGCGACCATCAAATATTCGTGGACTCGTTCACGGGAGGGGTACTCCCCCGCCAACGCATAGAGTTCTCCCACCAGTTCGGCATGCCGCCCGAGGTTCAGGTCGAGTTCTATCGACTTCTCGTAGGAGGTTATGTACAGCTCGTCAAGGCGCCGCGCCTCCGCCATCAATCGCGGCGTGCAACGGACGTCAGCGAGGGCCCTCCCGCGCCACCGTTTCAACGCCTGGCGCAGCAGTGCCGAGGCGCCTTCCACATCCCCCCGGTCCTCACGTCGGCCGGCCTCGTCCCGCTCTTGCTCGAACTGTTGCAGATCGCTGTCGTGGCCGGCCAGGCTGAAGACATATCCCGGGGGGCGGGTGAGAATGGATGACTGCTCGGAGCGTGAACCACTCTCGCCCAGGATCTTACGGAGATTGGAGATATAAACCTGAAGTGCCGTTGTCGCGGTCCGGGGCGGGAACCCGTCCCAGAGTTCCTCGATCAATTGATGGGTGGACATCATGCGGTTGGGCCGCGCCAGGAAATTCGCCAGCAAGATCTTCAACTTCAGGGCGCCAGGTGCGCATGACCGACCATCACTGTCGACCAGCGACAACTGCCCCAGGATTCCGAACTCCATACCTCTGCTCCCCGTGTGGATAGTGCATGCGTACTTGGACGTGCCGGCTATTCGGCCTCGGCGGGGCTGAACCCATCGCCAAGGCCGGGCATGTGGAATCCCAGAAAGGGAAGCCTGCCTGACCGCTGTCTCCGCGCCGTCAGGCTCCCCTCAGCGAAACGGCGATGATTGGCACGATGTGCGAGAGCGAGTCCGGGCTCATCATCGCTTCGTGCTCGTATGGCACGGAATGCTTCACGATGCCACCGTCGGTGTGCGGGAGCCATTTGTCCGCCGCCGTGGTGTCACCGGTCCTGGCCGGGTCCGCGGCGATGTACAGCACCCGCGAGGTGAGACGGCGGGGCTTGAAGTCACCCAGGATCCGTTCGTTGTTCTCTGCGGTGTCGACCAGCGCGTTGATCCGTGCTTCGTCTCTGTCTCGCCAATCGGTCTGGGTGCGGCGCAGGAAGTTGATCACATCGGTGCGAGTGAGCTGACTGGCGGTGGCATCCCTGCCGGTCTCAGCGCCGACCACGTCCCCGGGCTTGTGCCCGAGGCCCTGCAACAGCAGCTCGAGCGTCTCGTGTTCCACGATCGACTCATTGGATGCGACTGTGTATTCGGCGCTCGCGTCGAGCAGCGCGAGCAGCGACACCTGCTCGCCCTGCTCCTCGAGCTGCACCGCCATCTCGTGCGCGACGTTCCCTCCGAACGACCACCCGAGCAGGCGGTACGGCCCGTACGGCTGCACCGTGCGCATCTGCGCCACGTAATCGGCGGCCATCTCCCCCACGCTCCCGGGTTGCCGCTCCGGCTGCAGCAAGCCCCGGCCCTGGAGACCGTAGACCGGGTGGTCCGGCCCAAGCCGGTCCGCCAAGCCCTCGTAGGCCCAAGCGAGGGAGCCCAACGGGTGGACGCAGAAGAGCGGTGCCGAGCTGCCAGTGATCCTGAGCGGCAGCAGCACCCCGTAGGAGTCCTCGGGATCGTCCACGTCGAGCCGCTCTACCAGTCCGGCCACTGTCGGAGCATCGAACAGAGCACGGATCCCCAATTCGACACCCATGACCGTTCGGATCCGGCTGATGAGGCGGGTGGCCAGCAAGGAGTGGCCACCGAGTTCGAAGAAGTTGTCGTCGATGGTGACCTGCTCGACGTCAAGTGCTTCTGCGAACAGGTCACACAGCTGCTTTTCCTGCGGGGTGCGCGGGGCACGGCCGGTCGTGCTGGTGGTGAACTCGGGAGCGGGCAGGGCCCGCCGGTTCAGCTTCCCGTTCGGCGTCAACGGCAGCACATCCAGCACCATGACCGCGGAAGGCACCATGTAGTCCGGCACCATCTTCGCCGCATGCGCCCGCAAGGCTTGCGGGTCGAGTACCGCGTCGGCGGTGGGGACGGCGTAGCCGACCAGCCGCTTGTCACCGGGCCGGTCCTCCCGGACGACCACCGCGGCCTGGGCGACGTCGGGATGGGCGGCCAGGACGGACTCGATCTCGCCCAGCTCGATGCGGAAACCCCGCACCTTGACCTGGTCGTCGATACGGCCGAGGTACTCGATCTCACCGCTCGCATTCCACCGCACCAGGTCCCCGGTGCGGTACATGCGCGAGCCGGGCTCCCCGAAGGGGTCGGCGACGAACCGTTCCGCCGTCAGACCCGGACGCTTCACATACCCGCGGGCCAAACCGTCACCGGCGATGTACAACTCACCCGCGACGCCCACCGGTGCCGGGCACAGGCCCGCATCCAAGACGTACACCTGCGTGTTGGCGATCGGAGCGCCGATCGAGGACACCCCGCCGGCATCCCCACGGACCTCATCTGCCGTGGACCAGATCGTCGTCTCGGTGGGCCCGTACAGGTTCGTCACCGACGCCGTCCGGGCCACCAACGTGCGCGCCAGCTCACCCGGCAGCGCCTCACCACCCACCAGCGCCCGCACCCCGGCCAGCTCATCCGCGGCATCGACCACCACCGCATGCCACAGACTCGGCGTCGCCTGCACCACACTCACCCCAGCCGAAGACACCAGCGACCGCAACGCCAGCGGATCACGCACCTGCTCCGACGCCGCCAGCACCACAGCGGCACCGTTCAACAACGGCAGATACAACTCCAGACCCGCGATATCGAAAGCAATCGTCGTCACCGCCAGCAACCGGTCACCCACACCCAGACCGAACCGCTCCTGCATCGACCACAGGAAATTCACCAACGCCCGATGCTCGACCACCACGCCCTTCGGCCGACCCGTCGAACCCGACGTGAAAATCGCGTACGCCGGCACGCGCGCACCCCACGGAGCAACCCGCTCGGCATCGGACAGGTCGCCCGCCGCCCGCACATCGATGGCCTGCCGCACCGCCGGATCATCCAGCAGGATCCGGGTGGTGTCGGCCGGCAGCTCGACCCCACTGTCCCCGACCGTGATCACACACATGGGGTCCGCGTCGTCGAGGATGTAGGCGATCCGGTCGGCCGGATAGTCCGGGTGGGATGTCACGGCTGGTGTCGTTCCACTGCTTGAGTACGAGGCTCTGCCCGGTGTCGTCGAGGACGGGCAGGGTGTGTACGGGAGTGTCGTCCAGAGCGTGGACCAAGTGGCCGGTGGCCGTGTCCAACAGGGACAGCACCAGGTCCGGGTCGATCGGGTCCACGCACTGGACAGTGAACACGAATCCGTCGCCGGTGTCGTCCACCGTGACCGTCAGCGGGTAGTTGGTGCGCTCCTGAGCGAAGAGGATCTCGATGCCGTCGGCCTCGGTGTCGGTGTCCACCGTGCTGTGGCGGTAGTTGAACAGGGCGGTGAACAGCGGAGCTTCGGCAGGCACGCCGCTCATGCGCTGGACCAGTGCGAGGGGGGCGTGCTCGTGGACCAGCAGTTCCGCGAGATTGGCTTGTGTGCTCTTGATGGCCTCGCCCAAGTTGTTGCTGGTGTCGAGGCGGACCGGCAGGGTGTTGATGAACAAGCCCGGGATCCGGTCCGCGCCGGCACCAGCCTGCATACGGCCGAACAGGACCGTGCCGAAGACGACGTCCTCACGACCCGACGCCGAGGCGACCACCCGCGCGAACATCACGTGCAGCACGGTCGCCGCGCTCACGCCGAGACGCCGCGCCATCTCGCGTACCGCTGTGGCGGTGGCCGCGTCGAGGGGCTTACGGGCCTCGGCGATCTCGGTGCCATCACCCCGTACATCGGTGATACCGAAGGGCGCGGTGGGTTCCGTTACGTCGCCGAGTTGACCGGCGAAAAACGCCTCGTGCTCGGACGCCGGGATGCCCAACCTCGCCTGGGCTACGAAGTTCCGGAATGGCAGCGGCGGCGGCAGTTCTTTCTCCCGGCCTTCGAGGAATGCCTGGACCTCCGTGAAGAGGACGTCCACCGCCGTGTGATCCTGGATCAAGTGGTGCACCTGGATCAGTGCCATCGAACCCGTCGTGGTGACTCGGACCATCGGTGCTGCGGTGATGTCCATCACCGAGCCTGTTACCGCCAACAAGTCCTGCACATCGGTGACTTGCGTCAGTTCGTGTACCGGGATCTCCGTGTGCCTGTGGACCACCTGGACCGGCTCGCGCAACCCCTCCCACAACACGGCCGTACGGAGAATGTCGTGCCGGTCCACCACCCGCTGGAGCACGGCGACGAACTCGTCCAGCCGGGCACGTGAATCGAACCCGAGCACCATCGGCAGGACGTACGCGTCCTCACCCGACGCGGCACCCATCAGGTGATGGAAGAGAATGCCCTCCTGGAGCGGGGCCAGCGGATAGATGTCCGTCACGTTGGCCACGCCGCCAGGAACTTGGGCTACGACCCTGTCGATCTCCTCCTGCGACAGCCCCGCCAACGGCACCATCTCCGGCGTGATCACTTCGACGCCCTCGACGATCCCGTTCGGAGGGATCAACAGGTCCTTGTCCGTGGTCTCCAGACCGGACGCCAGCCCCGCCACCGTGGGCGTGACGAACAACGACCGCACCGGCACCGACAACCCACGCTCACGGAGCCGCTCCACCAAAGACACCGCCAACAGCGAATGCCCACCCAGCTCGAAGAAGTTGTCGTCAATGGACACCCGGTCGATCCCGAGGACCTCCGCGAACACCCCGCACAGGATCTCCTCCTGTGAGGTGCGCGGCGCACGTCCCTCCGTGCTCGCCGTGAACTCGGGCGCGGGAAGCGCCCGTCGGTCCAGCTTTCCGTTCGGCGTCAGGGGCAGCACGTCCAGCAGCACGATCGCCGACGGGACCATGTACTCCGGTACCGCCCTCGCCACGTGGGCCCGCAGGACTTGCGGGTCGGCGGTGGAGACGGCGTAGCCGACCAACCGCTTGTCGCCGCGGTCCTCTCGTACGACCACTGCGGCCTGGTCAACGTCGGGGTGGGCGGCAAGGACGGACTCGATCTCACCCAACTCAATACGGAAACCTCGTACCTTGACCTGGTCGTCGATGCGGCCGAGGTACTCGATCTCGCCGTTGGGGTTCCATCGGACGAGGTCTCCGGTGCGGTACATCCGTGAACCGGGATCGCCGTACGGATCGGCGACGAAGCGTTCCGCTGTCAGGTCGGGGCGGTTGAGGTAACCGCGCGCCAGACCGGCGCCCGCGATGTACAGCTCCCCCGCCACGCCCACCGGTACGGGGCTCAAGCCGTCGTCGAGGACGTAGGTGGACACATTGTCGATCGGGCGGCCGATCGGCGGCGTGGTCGCGGTGTCCGTGTCGGTGTGCCAATAGGTGGTGTAGACGGTCGCTTCGGTCGGGCCGTAGATGTTCGCGACCCGGGCCCCGGGCATCGCCGCACGGATGTCACGGACCGTGTGCGCTGCCAGCGCCTCACCGGCCAGTGCCACCGCACGCGGACGGGCACCGCTCAACGTGCCTGCCAGCAGATGCGAGAAAGCCGAGGGCACGCCACTGACCAAGCTCCCGGACAGTGTGTCGGGGTCCAGGTCGGGCAGGGACAGCAGGTCCCGTACGACCTCGATGCTGCCGCCGGACACCAACGGGGCGAAGATCTCGAAGACGGAGACGTCGAAGTTGAGGGAGGTGGAGGCCACGACCCGGGACAGCTCCGCGAAGCGGAACCTGCGATCGGCCCAGGCCAACAGGTTGGCCACCGACCGGTGTTCGACGACGACACCCTTCGGGCGGCCCGTCGAACCCGAGGTGTAGATCACGTACGCCGGTGTGCCCGGGTCCAAGGACACCGGCAGCTCCGCTTCGGAGTCACCGTCGAGGGCATCGAGGAAGATCCGGGCAATGCCGGCCGACACCTCGACTCCGCTGCCCTCGACCGTGATCACGCACATCGGGGCGGCATCTTCGAGGATGTAAGCGATCCGATCCGCCGGGTAACCGAGGTCAATGGGTACGTACGCCGCACCCGTCTTGAGGACCGCCAGCAGCGCGATGATCAGGTCCGACGTGCGGGGCAGGGCGACGGCGACGAACCGTTCCGGCCCCGCGCCCCGCGCGGCCAGGAGTCGGGCCAGGCGGTTCGCCTGCTCGTTCACCTGGCGGTACGACAGCTCCTTGCCGTCGAAGACCAGCGCCGTGGCGTCCGGTGTCCGCACGGCCTGCTGCTCGAACAGCTCGGGCAGGACTGCACCCGGGATGCCATGGCCGGTGTCGTTCCATTCCTGGAGTACCAGGCTCAGTTCGGCGTCGTCCAGGATGCGTGCCCGACTGACCGGCTGCTCCGGGGCCGCCAGGACCTCCTCCAGGAACCGCGCAAGCCAGCCCGCCATCCGCTCGATCGTGGGCCGGTCGAACAGGTCC
>NZ_JOJE01000077.1 GCF_000720255.1 Streptomyces griseus subsp. griseus
ACAGCAGCCTCGGCTACCGCAGTCCCGCCGAATACGAGACCGCACTCGCAGCCTGACCACCACACCGATGGTGTCCGTCAAAGCGGAACAAGCTCAACCGGGCCTCGATCAGCTCACGCATCGCGGCATCGACATGCTGCCGCCTGTGAGGCGGCCCAATAGGCCAGACCCGTCCGCCGGAGAGTGGCGAGCAGCTACAGAGGGTCACCTCGAGTGTGCAGCTCCCGCAGCGCCGGGCAGCCGAACGCGATGAGGACACGGTGGCCATCATGATCCCTCGGCTCGAACAGTAACGCGGGCGTGCGGCCACGCCGGGCGAAGACCACATGTCCTCAACAGTCCGCGCAGCAGCATCAGACCGGACAACATGATCACCCCATCTACTCCCGACCAAACGTGCCTCGCGATGCCAGCACCTCCAGATAACGGGTCTTCGGGCTCATGATGAGGAGGCTGTGGAATTGCTTGCGATTCCACAGGAGCCGCAGAAGGATGCCGCGCAGCCGTCCGAGTATATTGGCCCGCCGCCCGGGGAAGGCGAGGAAGAATCCCGCCTGCTGCCCCGTTTTGCGGCTCCGCGTGCGCGCGGTGCCATGGACGGCATCCCGCCCCCCGAGCGAGGGGGGAGTGCCCATGTCCGATCCGCAAGCGCCGCTGGTGACTTGGGGCTGACTCGCATGTCGTGTACATGTCGGGTCGCGTATGGGACGGATGCCGTACTCGACGGACTCGCCCGACGGGCAGTGGACCTTGATCGAGCCGCTGGTCACTGCCTGGAAGTAGGAGCGGGTGTCGCGGTCGGCGACTGGGGACCCGGGTGCCTGCGATCTGCGCGAGGTCATGAACGCGCTGCTCTACCAGAACCGGACGGACTGTCAGTGGCGGCTCGTGCCACACGATCTCCCAGCCTGGTCGGCGGTGTTGTACTACTTCCCCCTGTAACGCCAGGATGGCCTTCACCAGCGGTTCCAGGAGATCCTGCGCTGCCAGCTGCGGGTGTGGTCCACCCTTATGGGGCGGACCACACCCGGCGCCGTCGGTCACTCGGCGTCCTGGCCCTCCGCCCCGGCTGGCAGGGCGA
This sequence comes from Streptomyces griseus subsp. griseus, assembly GCF_000720255.1. Classification (GTDB taxonomy): domain Bacteria; phylum Actinomycetota; class Actinomycetes; order Streptomycetales; family Streptomycetaceae; genus Streptomyces; species Streptomyces griseus_I. The sequence continues at coordinate 1,082 of NZ_JOJE01000077.1, forward strand.
ACTGGCGCGGGGCGGCTGGGCCGATCACCGAGCCAGCCGATGACGATGTCGCCCGTACCCGGACCCGAGCCCCCGGCCGCCCCGAAAGACGCAGGCGACGGTGCGGCGTAGGCTGGGAAAAAGCAAGGCATCCGGTCCGGAAGCGTCGCCCGTTTGTGCCCTCCGGACCACACGGGAAGCGTTACATCCGAGGCCCGACCCGGACCCAGCTCTGTCCCGCCCTCGCCCCGGCACGGTTCCCCCTGACAAAATTCTGATGAGCGGTGCACGCGGGAAACGACATGGACGGTTTCTCCGACCAGCTGATGATCCAGTATCTCGACCCGGCGCGGGTCCACTCGTTGCTGGTCCCCCCCGACGATCCGGAGAAGAACCGGCTGAAGTCCTTACTGGCTTCGGTGTACCAGCCGAACACGCTTGAAGTGCGGGTCCTGGACAAGGTCCGCATCGTCTCGACCCGCTTCCAGGCACCAGTAAAGGCGCCGGTGGCGGTGCGTGGGAGCTGGGAGAAGCTGCTGCCCGACATCGCGCAGGCGCGGGCCGTCGTCGAAATCCCGGGAGTGGGGCCACCACTGTGGATCGACGTAGCACTGGACACCGAGGTCACTGCGAGGGTCGCGCTCACCGAGGGCGCCCTGGACTCCCTCGCCTCCGAGGACCTCACCGGACTCTCCCCGGAGGAGTTCGTCGCCCGGTTTTCCTTCCTTGACCTTGCGGAACTGATGCGCCGCTCCAAGGTCGCCGACTACCAAGAGCTCCAGGCGGAGTTCCCCCGGCTGTACCGGCTGCACTTCGCGAACCCGCCGCCCTACGACCCGTCCGCGCCCGGCCGTATCTACCGGCTGCGCGTCTCGGTCCTGATCTTCCCCGGTCTGGATGACCTCGTCGGCGTGATGCGCCGTCTCGTCCAGAGCCGTCAGGCGCTGGACGAGACCCGCCCGTGTCCCGACGTGTACGACGGCGGGGTCTTGCTGGCCGCCGGCGCGTGGCTGGCGGTTTTCCCGGCATCGGCGCTCCCGGACCTTGACCCCACCGGCATGCGGCAGCGGGTGAACGACCTCCTGGCCACCGACGGGTTCGTGACGGCGTTCGAGACCAACTCCTGAGAGGCCATCAGCTGAGTCGAGACCAACTCCGCGCCCGTAAGCCGAACCATCTCCCGAGTCGGCACGCCCTCGGGCAGACACCAGGGATCAGTATGGCCCGGCGTGTCGTCACCGCATCACGTAAGGAGCGGTCGATGCCGGTCAAGTACATTGAGGTCAGCCCCAGCAGCGAGCTGTTCGCGCCCGCGCAGCGGGCATTCGGCGACATCGCCATCGTCGGCAAGGGCGGGTTCGGCACGCCGGCCTCCGACCCCCAGCCCTTCACCTCGCCCGTCACGGCCGGGGACCACCTGAAGGCCCTCGGCGGGACGGCGCTGACGGCCGCTGCGGCCAAGGGGAGGGATACCGTCACCACGGCCGTGTCCGTTCCGGTGCCCCTGCTGGTGCGGCTCACTTCCGACACCGGGTCGGAGGTCCACAGGGTGACCAACGTCGACTCTGTGACCGGGAACGGGGAGGCCCCGACCAGCTTCTCCCTCACCCTGGACGGCAAGCTCGGCGCCGACTATCCCATCGGCACGAAGGTCACCCAGGAGAGCGACAGCGACCTGCTGCGCGCAGTCCGTACCGCGTTCGCCCAGAGCCCGCCGCCGACAGTGGTCTGGGGGGTCCCGGTGGACTACACCACCCCCATCTGGGGCGACGGCCTGGACAAGGTCGACAAGCTCAACGTCCAGATCGTGGTGCTGGCTAACACGCCGCTCAACTCGACCACCTCGGGCACCGTCGCCCTGCTGACCTCGCACGTGACGGCCGACCTCGGCGACGGCAAGGAGCGGATCGGAGTGGCCATGCTCGACCGCTCGGTGCAGACGAGCAGTCTCACGACCCTTGTCGTCTCGCCGGTGATCAACGAACGGATGGTGCTGATTGCCCATCGGTCGGACGACGACGTCGCGGCCGCGCTGGCCGGAGTCATCTCTGGCTACCAGCCCCACATCTCCCTGCTGCTCAAGCCGATCAGCATCGCGATGACCGAGGTGTTCTCCGACACCGAGATCGACGCCTTCAACAAGGTGGGCGTCAACTGGATCACCAAGCCGGTGCTGCTGCCCGGCCAGGCGCTCTACCTCGGTGAGGGCTACACGTCGGACGGGAGCCAGGGCAAGCCGTACATCGACATTGTCCGGGTGCTCGACGACATCAATTTCCGGATCAAGGCCGCGCTGATCGAGTCGATCGGCAACGTGCGGATCTCGCGGGTCGGCCTGCGCTCCGTCGAGACGATCGTGCAGTCGGTGCTGGCACCACTGGCGGCGCGGCAGGTCATCGACGGTTTCAGCATCGTCACCCCGTTGCTGACCCTGCTGGACAAGGACCTGGCCGACCTCAAACCGGAGGAGGTAAAGGAGATCAGTACCGCCAGGGCGCTCCGGTCCGTGGACCTCGCTGTCCAGGTCGTCTACGCGGGGGCCATCCACCGGCTGAAGATCGACCTCGTCCTTAGGGGCTGAGCGAACCGGACGAGAGAGGGAGTGAAGACCATGCCCGACGCCCTGAAATGGGACACCCGGCTGACGGTGATGATGAATGGTAGTCCGGTGACGCCGATCGACTCGTTCAATCCGACCTTCAACGTGCCGGTCCAGCCGTTGCACTCGCTGGAGGCGGACAACGTCGCGCACATCGTCCAGCCGCAGGCGTTCACCTTCACCATGGCGGTCAAGGCTATCGGCACGGTGGTGGCGACGCTCACCGGACTGGCGCTGTCCAGTAGCGGGTTCAGCATCGGGGTGCAGCAGGCGAAGGGGAGTGACTGGACGTTCAAGAGCGTCGCCTTCAACGACTGCTACATCACCTCTGTGGCCAGCACCATCGTGATCGACGGCGTGCCGACCACCACGTTCAACTGCATCTGCCTGCAAGCCGTCCCGGCGTGACGGCTCCGACCTGCCTGATGCGGCCGCAGAACGGCCGAAGGAGGTTCCGATGTCGGAATGGCCCCCGGGCCCCGAGCCCGAACCGGACGGCACCCAGGCCGCCGGGTGGCCCGCGCCCATCGAGGGATGCGCGGACGAGCGGGGCGTCCCGGCGCCCGGACCGGAGGCGGCGGTCGCTGGCCGCTCCGGCACCGAGATGCACTGCGTCTTCCCGATCTACGTGGTGCTTGCCGGGGACGGTGGTCGGGAGGGCGGGGACGACATCGCCGCCACCATCTGGGATGCCCTCTACCAGGCGCTGAGTTGAGGCGAGCGCAGGACGAAGGAGATCTGAGCACATGTCCCGGAGCGAATGCGAGTTCCCGATCACCGTGACCGTGACCGGCAGACCGTCAGCGGCAGGCCTGGCCCAGCTCGGCCAGGCGGTCGAGGAGGCGCTCGCTGTCCGTCTTCGCGAGGCCGCCAATGGCGAGATGTGGCGGATCCGGCCGCACCCGCCGCAGTCGGTGGCCTTCGAGATCGGCCCGGTGCAGCCGTCGGCGGAGCTGGCTGGCGAGCTGGAGAGCATTCTGCTGACAGCGGTCGACCGAGCGCTGGCCGGCCTGGGCGCGGGTGGCCCCACGATCACTCCGATTCAGGTGCCTGCCGTACCGGTGGACACGGCGGCTGCCGAGGGCGGGGGGTCGCTTCTTGCCTTTTCGGTCTCGGAATCGGCGCTGGCAAACCCGGTGGACACGCCGGGCAAGACCGATCAGGCCCGGCCCGTTGGACAGCCCGTGGCCTTCCGGCCTGTGCTCCTCCGGCCCGGGACGGGTGGTGCCAGGCGGCTCACCGCGCATGTGCCGTCCCGCCCTGCACGGCGGAACCAGATCGCTGGCCGCGGCGGCCCCCCGGCGAAGCATTCGGCTACAGCCCGCCCGGCGGGCGGGCCTGCTCGCCTGACGTTCAAGGTGGTGGTCAAGCAGGCGATGGCCCCGACCGAGCTGCTGCGCGAGTTCGTGCGCCAGTACTACCGGGCGGGCAGCGAGCAGGAGGTCGACCGGTGGATGGTCTGGTGGCGCTGGGGGAGCCCGGAGGGCCGGTCGGTCTCCCAGCAGGAAGCCGATGATCGCGGCTTCGTCGAACTGACCGTCACGGACGCCACCCAGTCCGCGGTGGAGGCGTTGTCCCCGGCCGAGCAGGAGCAGATCAACGCGGAGACGGACGAACGGTTCTGGCGGGAAAGCGGTCTGCCGCCGGGGACCAAACTCGGCACCGGCCCCGAGGACGCTGACCGGCGGGCTCGCTGGCGCGGTGCGCGCGCCGACGTCGTGGAAGAGCACACGCTACGCCGGGAGCTCTCGGCCCTGCCCGAGGACATCCGGAGCGTCCTCTTCGCGGGCGACCGGCCGATGACCGTCGAAGGCCTCCGGTCGGCCGTGCAGCTAGGGCGCAAGCTCGCCACGATGACGCCGGAGCAGCGCGCCGACTATCTGGCCAAGGTCACCGGGGAGACGACGAACTGGGCCGCGATGGACGCCTCGATCGACCGGTACCTGCAGGACCAACGCCTCCGTGAGGCCGAGGTGCTCAGGACAGAGGAGGCGGCTGCCTCACTCTTCGGCTGCGAGGAGCTGTACAAGCTCTGGCGGGCCGTGCAGCTACTGGAGAACCGGCGCGGCGATGAACACGACGAGGACACCTCTATCGAGCTGGCGGAGACCAGGAAGCGCTTCAAGGAGGCCCTCGCCCGGCACGGGTTCGCCGATGAAGAGGCGTTCGCCGCCGCGGTGGAGGCCTACCGGCTGCAGTTCCGGGCGGCAGCGGTCAGGCTTGGGCTCGACCTCCTCGGCCACGTCGACCACCAGCTGCACGAGGAGCGGACGAAGCTGTGCACCCCCGGCTACGTCGAGCACATGGTGGCTGCCATCGCGACCTCCTCTGCGTGCGCCGACTTCGCGGCGGCCTCGACCCTGAGGTCGAGGACCACGTTCAACCCGGAACTAGGCGACTTCGTTCCGGAGCAGGGGGTTAACCAGGCCGAGGCTGAGGCGTTGAGTACTCGGGCCGGCCAGTCAGTGGTGGAGGCCTCGGGACACGATCTGCTCGTCGACCCCGATCGGATGGGCCGGGGCACCGATCTCGAGAGGCTCATCGGTGTCGACACGGACACCGTCCGGACGTACCTGCTCGGCGTTGCCGACGGCCTACAGGGCCAATCGGCCACAGTCCGGGGAGAACTCGCGGACGACCCCGAGCGCGTCTTCAGCCAGGAGGCACTGGTGAAGGCGGCCAAGCGCGCCCAGGAAGTGGAACGCGAGACGATCTATGACTGGATCATCGACGACCACATCGCGGCGGTCGGGTTGGCCCACCTTTTCTCGAGCATCGCCGTCGCCGCCATCGCCTTGTTCCTCGCGGCGCTGGTGCCGGTCGGCGGCTGGGTCGCCGCTGCTGCCCTGGTGGCGGGCACAGGCCTCAGCGTCTACCAGGCGATGGACGCGATCACCCAGTACCGGTACGAGTCTGCGGAGTACGACCTGTCGTTCATCAGGAACGAGCCGTCGCTGTTCTGGGTCGTCATCGCCGTTGCCGCCACGGTCGTGGAGGTCGGGACGACCACGGCCCAGCTGCTGAAGGGCTCCGCCAAAGGTCTCTTCGCCCTGCGCAGGCCGCTGCTCGACGCCGCCAGGGCCGCAGACGCCGAGACGGCGGCGGCTCGCTACCAGGCGCTGATCACGAAGATCGACGAGGTCGAGGGGCTGGAGCCGAAACTCCGGGCTGTGCTCAAGGCGCACGCGGCGGCGGAGCAGGGTCTCAGCCGGGTGGTGGGCGAGTTCGCCGGCCGCCTCCACGGAGGCTTCCTGATCGACCCGACCGGTCCTATAAAGGCGATGTACTACGCCGTCAAGAAGGGTGTGGCCACCGTTACGAAGCTGCGTAGCGAGGCGAGGATGCTCGAACTGCTCGGCGATGTGACGAAGCTGAGCCGCGCCGAGCGCGCCGCCATCACGACGGCGTTCAAGCAGGTGAAGAAAATCGTCGCCCTGGGCGAGCGGCAGGGCATGGACGAGGCCAGGGTGCTGCGGTATATCGACCGGCTCGCCGCGGAGCGATCGGAGGCCGTCTTCAACGAGATCACCGCTGAGATGAGGGCTTGGCGTCCGCCGACCCTGAAGCAGCTCAGGGCCGAGAAGGAGCTCGTGGACGCGAGCCAGTTCCTGGAGCACCTGCGTACGGAGCGGGAGAACATTCTCGCCGAGCTGCGCGCCGGGCCGAAGACACCGTCCGGGACACGGGACACCCTCCGCATCGCCGAGCTCCGCAAGGACCTCGCTCATCTGGAGGACGCGTTCAGCACCGACCGGTCTGGTGTGCGACGACTGGCCAGCGAAGGCGACATCTCCCGGGCACAGCGCAGACTGCGGGAGGCCGGACGGCTCGCCGAGGCAGCCCGGGTCGACCCGGTCGTGCGCATGCGGCAGGTCTTCAACGCGTCCGCGGAGCGGGCCAGGGTCGCCGCGGGCAAGGTCGACCGGATCGGCCGGCTGCGTGCGACCTCCGGGCGCGTGCAGGTCGACCACGTTGTCTCGCTGGAGCGCATGACGAAGATGGAAGGCTTCGAGCTGCTGACCACCACCGAGCAAAACGTCCTCGCGGTCCGACCGGACAACCTCAAACCGATGGACGCTGCCGCCAATGCGTCCAAGGGGGCGCTCAGTTGGCGGGAATGGCGGTACGCCTCGAACTACTACGTCGACCCGGCGGACATCGCGCGTTGGCAGGCCCGCGACGCGGAGCTGACGGAGAGTATCCAGACCTGGATCCGGGACACGGTCAGGGGCCGCCGGCCAGCGACTACGGTCGCCCCGGCCGGTGCCCGGCCGGCGGCCGGTGTGGGGGTGCCGCCGGCCAAGGTCCGGGTTGAGGTGGAGCCCGCCCGGGTTCGGGTTGAGGTGGAGCCCGCCCAGGATATTGAGGCGTTGCCGGCCGAGTTTGTCGAGGCCGAGGATCTCCCGGCCGTGGAGGCGCCGAAGCAGCCTCGCCGCGTCATGAGGAAGCCGGAGAGGTAGGCCCGACATGGTCGCAGGAGTGAACGTTCCCGTGCTGATCGGCCCGGTACCTCTGCTGACGGTCACCAGTCTGACCGTCAACGAGGGCTACCAGGTGGCCCGGATCGCCGGCAGCCGGCTTGCGCAGCTGGTCTCCCCGACCACCCGGACCATCACCGTGGAGGCGGTCCTGGTCGGCCGTTCCAGGCTGCTGGTCAAGAAGGGCTTGGAGGCGCTGGCGCTCACCTCGCGCGCCCTGGCACCCGCCACCGCGCCACTGATGAACCTGGCCGGCCTCCCCGTGGTCTGCGGGATGACGATCAGCCTCGACATGCAGATCACTGGCCTGCGGTTCGTCCAGTCCAACCAGAAGCGCGACGCCATCGACGTCAGCATCACCCTGGAACAGGTCCCGCGCTCCAGCCTGACCGCCGTCCTCGGCGAGGCCCTCGACCTGGCGCTCGCAAGCGGAATCGCCGCCGCACCCAGCGTGAGCAGCATGGTGCCCGTCCGCCGCCAGCTGGGAGGCGTGCTATGACCACCCCCGCCACCCCGACAGCCCCGGCCCTTGTGTTCCACCGACTGCCGGTGGAACCGGACGAGGGCCTCCCGCAAGCGTTCGGCTGCCTGATCGGCCCCACCGCCTACGACTTCGGCCTGTACGCCGAACTGGACGCCCCCGACACCGACCCGCCGGAAACGCTGTACGACCTTGCAGCGCCCGCCCCGTCGGCCCGGCCTGCGGCGCCGCCCGGGTACCTCGTGCTCCGGGCGGTCCGGCACGGCGCGGACAGGCAGCGGACAGAGTTCCTGCGCAAGCTCGTCGTCGAGCCGCAACTCGTCCACACCGCGGGCCGGCTGGCCATCCGCCTGGTGACTGCCCGAGTGGCCCGGGGCAACCTCAACGGACGCGGCCACTACGGCAGCGAGATCGTGATTGGAGTGGCGCAGCGATGGGTGTGATCCTCTGGTACCAGGTGGCCTTCCCGAAGCTGAACCTCACCGTGTCCAACGACGTGGCCTCCGGCCAGATCCTGAGCGACGCCGAGATCACGGTGCAATACGCCCTCGGCCGGGTCGACAAGTTCACTATCGAGCTGGCGGCCCTTCCGCTGGCCGCCCACCGGGCATTGGCGGGCGCGCTCGGCGGCCGCGGCGACGCGAACGGCACCGCCGAGGTGGAGATCACCCTCGGCTATCTGGACGCGCCCACCTCACGTCAGGCCGTGCTGACGGGCCGGGTAACCGGACTGGGCGTCTCCGAGCAGTTCCCGCCGCTGGGTGTCTGCCTGACCGGTTACGAGGAGGCCGCGTTCCGTCTGATCGCCGCCACGGGCGCGGGCGGCGGGAGCCCTCTCGGCGGCGGCACTCCCGCCCTGCCCGGCGGCGCAGGCGGGAAGACCGGTCTCGCACACTACGCCGCGCGGGACACCACGCCAGCCGCGGCGGCCAAGGCGATCGTCGAGCGCAGCGGCGGCACGCTCGCTGACGGCGCCACCCCGGCCGGGCAACCACGGGACATCAACCTGGACGGCCCCAATGACTTCGAGCTGCTAAAGACCCTGGCCAGGCAGTACGGTGCCGAACTCCTGGTACAGGACGGCACCGTGCAGTTCGGTACCGCGGTCACCCACCCGCCCACCGGCCCGGGCCTGTCGGTACCGCCCGACCCATCCTCCGCACTCGCGGCGCTCGCTAGCGAGGACGCGCTGATCGTGCCCGAGACCGGGACCATCGCCCAGCTGGCAGCCTTCAAGCCGATCCAGGCCGGCACTGCGGCCACCCTTCGGATCGCGCGCGACCTGCCCGACGACGTCTCGGTGGGCGCCTTCGACTTCACCGTCCTCGGAGTGCCGGAGCTGCGGGCTGGCCAGCTCGTCGCAGCGAGCGTGGACGGCTACCAGAACCCGCTCCGGGGCTACCGAATCATCGAGCTCACCCACTCCTTCTCACCCCGAGCCAACGCCCTCACCTCTCAAGGCGGTTACGTGTGCGCGGGCCGGGCCGCCGCCTTCACGCGGGCAGGCCCCGGTGCCGCTCCCGGTGGTGACACCGCCAACCGCAGGAACACCGAGGCGGCTCGGCGAGGCAGCCCGGCCGCGATCGCCGAGGCGATCTCCGAGCGGATCCGCGACGCCCGCACCATCTCACCCTCCGTCGATGTCGGACGGATCACCACCGCCACGCCCGATCAGCGGATGGCCGAGCTCGGGTACGGGCAGGGCGAAGCCCCGGGTGCCGTCGCGCCGAGCGTAGACCTCGCAGTGGCCGACAGCGGCCCCGTACTCCATGACAAACCGCTGGCCGCCCCCTTCGCCTGGCACCGGACCGGCTTGTCTGTCCCCGTCTACCCGGGCATGCGCGCGCTGCTGAACAGCGTCCGCGCCTCCCGCGAGGATTCCGTGGTCGCCGGGTTCCTGTGGACCAACGAGCCGGCCATGGAACGCCCCGCCTCCAAGTCCGGCGACTGGTGGCTCTGCCTGCCCACCAGGGTCTCGCCCGGGCCGGATCCACGTCCGGTGGGAAAGGGCACCAACGACCTGACCGCGGCGGACGGCCGCCGGGTGGTAGAGGCGGTCGGGCTGAAGATGGTGGTCGGCACTACGGCCTGCTCGGCCGTCGGCGACCGGCCCTCCGAGGGTGCCGCGGAGGAGTTCCTCCTCTCCCACGCCTCGGGCACCCAGGTGCGTATCGACCCGCTCGGCAACATCAATCTCACAGCGGCGAGCGGCGCCACGGTCACGGTCTCGGCCGGCCAGACGTCCGTGACCGTCGACAAAGACAAAGCGACCGTCACCGTCGGTCACTCCACGCTGAGCGTCACCGCGGACAGCGCAGCCGTCAACGCGGGCGGCGCCAGCCTCACACTCGAAAAGGGAAAGGTGGCGATCCGCTGATGCCTCTCGTCCTCGTCGAAGGCGCAGTCATCGAGTGCTCGCACGGCGGTACCTGCAGGCTGACCGGCCCCGGCAGCCAGCAACTCACCGTGACCGGTCAGGCAGTGCTGCTCACGGGCGCGGAGGCGGGTTTCACCTTCGGAAACGCCGCCACTCCCGTGCCCGGCATGATCAAGCCCTGTACCGCCGTCGTCCCCGCCTCCGGGGCCCCGAAGCCGTGCCTCACCCTGCCCACCGTGCCGGTGGGTGTCACCGTGAAGCTCGCCGTCGGCGATCAGTCCGTCCTGCTCGCCACCGCGAACGGTCTCACTGTGAGCGGCACCGGCCCGGGCAGCACCTGGAAGATCTCCGATCCCGGCCAGCAGACGCTGGAGGCGGTCTGAATGAGCGCCCCAGGCCCCCCGCCCGACCCCAACCTTGTCCCCAACCCCGTTGTGCCGGTAGACCCCGGTGTGTTGACCGACCCGGGCGCCCTCGCCGCCCTCTACCCCGGCCTCTCCGGCGTGCCGCCGGCCCGACCAACGGGCGCGCCCAGCCTTGGCCACGGCCTCGCGCTCGACGACGGGGACCTGGTCACCGACCCGCGCACCGGCGGACCGGCCGGGAACCAAGGCCCCGAAACCCTCCTTCAGGCCCTGCTCCTGGCCGTCGAGACCCAGCTCGGGACCGACCGGCTGAACACCGTCTTCGGTTTCGACCGGCTCGCTCTCGGCCGTTACGCACTCGAAGCCCCGGCCCGCAAGGAATACATCCGGATGGAGCTTCTCCGCTGCCTCAGCGGCGACCGCCGGATCGCCGACGTCCGGGAGGTCTTCTTCCAGGACGACCAGCGTTACCGGGACCTGCGACCTGACCTGGCCCCCGCCACCTATGAGCGGATCGTCCAGACCGCCCGGGCGAGCCGCGAGTACACCGTCTACGCGATCGTCGAAACCATCGCCAGCTCCACGCTGATCCTCACCTCGGGGGGACGCCTTGACTGACCTCACCCCGCCCGCCCACCCGGCCGACCCCGCCCCGCCCGCCGCCGACGGCTACGGCGTGACCCCGGAC
>NZ_JOJE01000078.1 GCF_000720255.1 Streptomyces griseus subsp. griseus
GCCCTCGAACGCGACATCCGCAGCCGGCTCGCCGACTGGAACGAACACCCCAGGCCGTTCATCTGGACGAAGACCGCCGACGAGATCCTCGACAAAGTAGCCGCCTACTGCCGACGAATCTCCGACTCAGGTCACTAGCGCAGGACGTCGGCCAAGACGACTGCGGTGTCTGCGATCAGTTTGTTCTCCGGTGTGGCGTCCTGGTCGAACTTGCGGGACATGATGGAGAGGATCAGCGGGGTGCCGTCCTGCGTCCAGGCGATACCTGCGTTGTTGTTTGTGGCGTAGGAACCGCCACCTGTTTTGTCCGCGACGGTCCACGAGGACGGCAGACCCGCGCGCAGGCGGGTGTTGCTGGTCTGGTTGTGCAGTAGCCAGTGGGTGAGCAGTGCGCGGTCGGGCCGGGTGAGCGCGTCGCCGAGGACGAGGCGGGCGTAGGTGCGGCCGATCGCGTGCGGGGTGGTGGTGTCCGTGATCCGCCACGGCTCGCCCGAGTTCAGCTCCGTCTCCCACCGGTCCAGCCGGGTCACCGGGTCACCGAGGGAACGGGCGAAAGAGGTGATCGCGGTGGGGCCGCCGAGTTCGCGCAGGAGCAGATTGCCCGCCGTGTTGTCACTGTGGCGGATTGCGGCGTCGCACAGTTCGGCGATCGTCATGCCTGTGGCCAGGTGATTTTTTGTCACGTCCGAGTTGTCGAGCAGGTCGGCCGCGGTGTAGTGGATCCGGCGGGCCAGCACCTCGCCGTCGCGGTCGAGGTCGCGCAGCACCGCCGCGGCGGCGAGCGTCTTGAACAGCGAACAGATCGGGAACAGCGTGTCGGCACGGTGCCGGATCGTTTTCCCAGTACGGACATTGTGGGCGTAGACCCCCAGCCGGGCCCCGTAGTGCTCTTCCAGCGCGCGAAGACGGCCGGTGACACCGTACGTCGCGTGGGCGGGCGCGGTCGTGAGCAGGGCTGTGGCGGTGGCCGTACCGGCGACAAGCAGCGTGCGACGGCTCATCGCAGAGGTAAGAGGGCCGCTCGTGCGTAACATCGTGCACTCCTTCATCAACGTGCGTCAGCAGTTCCGTCAGTGATCGACGCAGCGCCTGGCGCCTTGGTTGCATCCAGGGGAGGGGCGATCGTGTGGGCGGACGGCGTGCACCTCAAGGTCTGCCTGGGCCAGGCGCACTCCTGCGTCCTGGTGCTGAGGGGGGTGCGGCCGGACGGCACCGAGGAACTGATCGCACCATCGCGAGGGCCCGCAAGTCCGCCGAGTCCTGGGCCGACGTGCTGCGGGACTGCCGGCGGCGCGGCATGATGCGAACTGCTGCAGATGTCTCATGAGCGGGCGCCAGTCAGGGCCAGTACCGCAACAGGCTGACGTTGGACGGTCAAGACCGGGAGGTCTGGACACCGGTTGCTTCGTGGCTGTGTCGTCGGGGCGGGGAACTCGGGGGCGCCCGGGGCCGGGTTCTCGGACAATGATGGTCATGACCTCCCTTTGTTCCAACCCGCTGTTCTCCCGGCTCGCCGATGCCGAACGCATCCTCGTCGCGGGCGCGGGTGGTGGCTTCGACATCTACTCCGGGCTGCCGTTGGCTCTTTCCCTCCTGCATCAGGGGAAGCAAGTGCACCTCGCGAACCTGTCCTTCAGCGCACTCGCCGGTCTCCCGCTCGATGACTGGATCGCCCCGGACCTGGCCGCCGTCACTCCCGACTCTGCTGTGCACCAGAGCTACTTCCCGGAGCGGATCCTCGCGCAGTGGCTGAGCCGGCACGGATACCCGTGCACCGTGTACGCCTTTCCCCGGACCGGGGTACGCCCGTTGCGCGCCGCCTACCAAGCACTGATCGATCTGCACTGCGTCGACGCCGTGGTGCTGGTCGACGGCGGTACGGACATTCTGATGCGTGGTGACGAAGCCGGGCTCGGCACTCCAGAGGAAGACCTGACCAGTGTGGCGGCGCTGGCCGCGCTGAACGGCATACCGACCCGGCTCGTCGTGTCGGTCGGCTTCGGTGTAGACGCTTACCACGGCGTGAACCATGTGCAGGTTCTGGAGAATATCGCCGCGCTGGAGCGCGACGGCGCGTACCTCGGTGCGTTCTCGATACCGCGCGCCACCCGTGAGGGCGCTCTCTATCTTGACGCGGTGGCACACGCTCAGCACCACACCCCGGAGCACCCCAGCATCGTGAACGGTTCCATCGCGGCAGCCGTGCGCGGCTCGTTCGGTGACGTACGGTTCACTGACCGCACCCGGGACAGCGAGTTGTTCGTGAACCCGCTGATGTCCCTGTACTTCGCTTTCGACCTCCCAGGCCTGGCAGCCCGCTGCCTCTACTTGGATCGGATCGAGGACACCCATCTGATGCGCCAAGTCCATTCAAGGATCGCCGAGTTCCGCGAATCCGTAGTGACTCGCCCGCCCCGCCGCTTCCCGCATTAGTCAACGGCTGACCAAATGAAGCCGCGCCGCAGTGCGACACCAGATCGGTGAGACATACCGGCAGGCCGCACCGCCGTCCAGCGCGGTCGTATCCGACAACTGCGCGGCCCCGGCCGCAACCTTCGCGAACGAGGCCGTCATGTGCGCGCCGCGCCCGGAGCGCGGCAGCACCCGGACGCCCGCGTGCGTGGAGAGCTGGGCACGGCAGCCATCACTTCGGCTCACCTGCCCGCCCCGCGAGCAGCGCGGGGTCGGACCCGGGGGCGGCGAGCATCGGTTTTGGCGGTGTCCGCGTCACAGCCCATGCCTTCCACCCAGTCCGCCCGTCGGCAAACCGAGTGCGCGTGGCCCCCGGCTGCCGACCCGACCATGGCAGGCAGCGCACTGCAACACCTCGCCGGGGGCTGTGTGCTGAGCTCCTGTCGCAGGTCCAGGCAGCGCAGCCGGACCCTGGGCTGGCGCGGATCCTGTCTCGTACGGTTGGATGTCGCGGTCGCCCACCGTCCGCGACGGATCTCACCGGACCCGGCGGTGCCGCCGGTCGGCCGGGAGATCTGAAACCAATACCAAGAATCAGGCGGCGACGAGCTCCTGCTCGCGGTCCGGCGTTTTGACCTCGGGCTTCTTGTTCGGCAGCGAGAGCCGGAAGACCTTGCGCCACGCGGAGAACACCTGCTGGGGGAGTGGCCCGGTGACGTACTCCAGCTCGTACTTTTCGAACAGTGCGCGCACCTTCACCGCGACCTCGGCGTACCGGTTGCTCGGCAGGTCCGGGAACAGGTGGTGCTCGATCTGGTGCGACAGGTTGCCGGTCATGAAGTGCATGGCCCTGCTGCCGCTGATGTTCGCCGAGCCCATCATCTGGCGCAGGTACCACTGGCCGCGCGTCTCGCCCTTGATCGACCGGCGCTCGAAGACCTGCACGCCCTCGGGGAAGTGCCCGCACATGATCACCGAGTGGGACCAGATGTTGCGGACCAGGTTCGCGGTGAACGTGGCGGCGAGCGTGGGCAGGAACGACGGGCCCGACAGCAGCGGGTGGATCACGTAGTCCTTGAGCACCTGCTTGCGGATCTTGCGGCCCACGGCCTTGGCCCGCGCGCGGAACTCCGGGTTCTTGCGGCGGCGCTTGTGCAGGTTCTTGCCGAGCTCCAGGTCGTAGGCGGCGATGCCGTACTCGAAGAAGCAGGCGTTGAGGAAGTTCCACAGCGGCTGGCCGAGGTGGAACGGGTGCCACTTCTGGTCCTCGTCGACGCGCATGATGCCGTAGCCGAGGTCGTTGTCCTTGCCGATCACGTTGGTGTAGGTGTGGTGCAGCTCGTTGTGCGAGTGCTTCCACTGGTCGGCCGGCGAGACGTGATCCCATTCCCAGGTGGTGGAGTGGATCTTCGGGTCCCGCATCCAGTCCCACTGGCCGTGCAGGATGTTGTGGCCGATCTCCATGTTGTCCATGATCTTCGCCACGGACAGACCGGCGGTGCCGATCAGCCACGCGGGCGGGAAGAGCGAGAACAGCAGCACGCCCCGGCTGACCAGCTCGAGCGTGCGCTGCGCCGAGATGACCTTGCGGATGTAGGCGGCGTCCTTCTCGCCGCGGCCGGCGATCACCTCGTCGCGGATCGCGTCCAGCTCGCGGCCGAGCTCCTCGATCTGCTGCGCGCTCAGGTGGGCGGTGGGGTCGATGGCGGTCAAGATGCTCCTACCGTTCGATGTCGCAGGGGCCCGCCGCGGCGGACACGCAGGTCTGGATGAGGACGCCCGGCTCGGCCTCGGTGATCTCGCCGGTGCGCAGGTCGCGGACGGCGCCCGCCTTGAGCGGCGTGACGCAGCCGAAGCAGATGCCCATGCGGCACCCGGACGGCATGAGCACGCCGGCCTGCTCGCCGATGTCCAGCAACGGCGTGGCGCCGTCCGCGTCGACGGTCGTGCCGGTGGTGCTGAACGTGACCTCGCCACCGCCACCGTCACCGGCGACGACAATGCTGGGGCGGAAGCGTTCGGTGTGCAGGCGCTCTGGGATGCCGTGCCCGGCCCAGTGCTTTTCGGCGGCGTCGAGCAAGCCCGCGGGCCCGCAAGCCCAGGTCTCGCGCTCGGCCCAGTCGGGCACGAGTTCGTCGAGACGGGCGATGTCGAGCATGCCGTCTGTGGCGGTGTGCACCTCGGTGAGCCGCAGCTTCTTGTCCGCGACCAGGTCGTGCAGATCGTTGCGGAAGATCACGTCGTGCGGCTGTGGCGCGCAGTGGACCATGACGACGTCGTCGAGCTCGATGTCGCGCAGCATGCCCATCACAGGCGTGATGCCGCTGCCGGCCGTCAGGTAG
The DNA here is from genome assembly GCF_000720255.1 of Streptomyces griseus subsp. griseus. Lineage (GTDB taxonomy): Bacteria > Actinomycetota > Actinomycetes > Streptomycetales > Streptomycetaceae > Streptomyces > Streptomyces griseus_I. Next base: position 4,755 of record NZ_JOJE01000078.1, read on the forward strand.
AGCACCTTGGCGGGTTTGGCCTGCGGCAGCACGAAGTCACCGGTCGCCTGGTCGAGCTGGATCAGCGTGCCCGGTTTCACCTTGCGGACCAGGTGGTTGCTGACCTTGCCGTCCGGGATCGCCTTCACGGTGATCGTGACGCGGCCGTCCTGGCGGTTCGTCGGCGAGGTGATGGAGTAGGCACGCCACAGGCGCACCCCGTCGACATCGACCCCGATCCGCACGTACTGACCGGCCGAGTGGCCGCGCCAGCCCCGTCCCGGCCTGATCACGATGGTCGCGGCGTCACCCGTCTCGGGGTGCACGGCCTCGATGCGCCCGCGCAGGTCAGCGCCCGCGCGCAGCGGGCTGACCAGGTCGAGGTAGTCCGACGGCAGCAGCGGCGTCGTGACCATCTCCAGCAGTTTCCACGCCCTGCTGCGGAGGGCTGCACTCGTCATGACTCCAGCTTGCTGCGCCTCAAGGAGTAAAGTCCTGACCGCAGGACGTAAATCTGGTCGGCTGAATTGTTCGCAGGGAACAAAAACGTGAACCATGCAATCCAGAGGGCCAGCGAACTGGCCCTGAATGAGACGACGGTCACGGCGCTTCGGGCCGCGCTGAAGTCCACCGCCGACGAGGTCGTCCAAGCGATCATCGACGAGGTCCCTACCTACGCAGGCGCCCTTTCGGGCCGCATGGGCGGCACCATCCGCCGAGCCGTCCGCACCGCCCTGGGGCACTACCTGGACCTCGCGAGCGGGAACGCCACGGGCGGCGACGCCGGTGACGCAGCCTACGAGCTGGGCCGCGGCGAGGTGCGCGACGGGCGGTCGATGGACGCCCTGCTCAGCGCCTACCGCGTCGGCGCCCGCGTGGCCTGGCGATGCCTGGCAGCGGGTGCCGTACCCGCAGGTCTGCCCGCCGCCGAGGTCGCCAAGTTCGCCGAGCTGACCTTCGCCTACATCGACGAGCTCTCCGCCGCGAGCGCCGCGGGCCACGCCGACGAACTGGCCGCCCGGGGCCGGGCCCACGAGCGCCACCTGGAACACCTGGCCCGCGACCTCCTCGCCGGCGCGAGCCCCAACGTGCTGCTGGCCTCTGCTCAACGGGCCGGGTGGCAGCCTCCGGTTTCGCTGACCGCGGTCCTGCTGCCCGCCGCCCAGGCCCGGCCTGCCTACCGCGTGCTCGACCCGAGCACCCTCGTCCTCGACGACCTGCCGGACGCCACAGGTGTGCTGCTCGTCCCCGATGCCGACCGATCACATCTCCTGCGGCAGCTGACCGACCGCACTGCCGTGGTCGGCCCGGCCCGGCCATGGACTGATGCGTCCGCCTCGTACGCACGAGCCGTACGCGCGCGATCCCTCTCCTCTGATATTCGCGACACCGATGAACACCTGCCCGAGCTGGTGCTGAGCGCCGACGGGGACGCGTTCGCAGACCTGCGTGCACGAGCCCTCGCACCGTTGCGGACCTTGCCTGTCGCGACCGCACAGCGGCTGGAGGAGACGTTGCGGGCGTGGCTTCTGCACCAGGGCAGGCGGGAGGAGGTGGCGGCGGCGCTGTTCGTCCATCCCCAGACAGTCCGGTACCGGATGTCGCAGCTACGGGAACTGTTTCCGGATCTCGCATCGCCACACCGGGTCCTTGAACTGACGCTGGCAGTCGGTCTCCGGAGCAGCTGACGCGTACTTCGACCGCCCACGGCCACGTCGCGAGCGGTCCAGGAATCGTGCCCGGTTCCCGGTGCCCTCAGCTGGCTCATGCGGCCCGGGGAAGAGCGGCATGAGCCAGCTGAGACCGGGGTCGATGTGAAGACCGGACAAGACCTCGCAAAGCCCGCCGGAGGCGCTGTCGCTGAGAAGCACGGTGGCGGATACGGCCCGACTGGATCCGGTGGACGATGCGCACCGGCCCGCTCGCCGACGCGCTCATCGAGCACCTGATCGGTGATCTGGGCCGCTATGCCCTGGAAAACAGCTTTCATATCGTCGTGGACGGCACTGTCCTGGCACAAGCTCACCCACGGGCGCGCGGCGGGGCGGCCAGGCCGGGTCACCAGGGGCGGGGGGCCGAGCCGCTCGCGTCGGCGCCCGGCGCGGGCGAGTGCGTCGACGAGTTGCTCGCGGCTCATATTGCTCGCGGCTCATCTTGGAGCGGCCCGTGACGTTCTGCTCGGCGGCCTTCTGGTACAGCTCCGCCTTGCTCAACTGCCGCAGCTCGATCTTTCCCGCACCACGCCGGCTGCGGGATGCGGCCGAGGCACGGGCCGTCTTCGGCGGCGCCCTCCTGGCGGCGCTCTTCCTCGCCGCCTTCGCCTGGGGCTTCTTCGCCGCCTTCGCGGGGGCCTTCCGCGCCGCTTTGCGGACAGGGCCCGGCTTCTCCTGCCGCGGTGCGGCGGCCGCCTTGGCCCCGCCCCCGCGGGCCTTGGCGATGCTGCCCTGGAGGACCTCCATCAGGTCGACGGCATGGGTGGCCGCCGGCGGCTCCTCCTCCGACGTGATCTCCTTGCCGTCGGCCTTGGCCCGCACCACCTCGCGCACCTTCTCCTGGAACGTGTCGTGATACCGGGCCGGCTCCCACCGCCCGCTGAGGGTGTCGACCAGCTGGAGCGCCATGTCCAGCTCCCTTGTGGCGAGGGATGGGCTCTCAACTCCAGCGATCAGCGCGTCCAGCCCTGCCTGAATGAGCCGGTCAGACCCGACGTGCCTACGAAATGCCCTCGCACGCGCGATGTGTCTGAGCCTATCGAGGGCTTCGTCGCGGGCCATTACAGTCCTCTCGGCCGGTATCTGGGAGGAGGCTTGCCCATCCGCCGATGCCGGCGCGAGTAATCGTCAAGACCTGCGGATGGGGCGGGATGTCTCCTGGCGTTGCGCCGCAGTCGCGCCGAAGACCGTGGCTGCCTCAGGCGAAGTCTGCTGCAGTGATGCCGTCGGGATGTCCGGACGGCCACTCCACCAGCTCGATCCGGTAACCGTCCGGGTCCGTGAGCCACGACGTCTTCGGGCCATGAGGGCCGCCAGGGTACTGGAGGGGTTCGCAACTCACGCCGGCTTCGGTCAGCGTCTCCAGGGTGGGGGCAAGCCTGTCCACTTGGATCGCGAGGTGGTCGAAACCGCTGCCCACGTCGACCGGTCCGTCGCCGGGGCGGTGGACCAGTTCGAGCGAGGCCGCCGGTTCGTCGGGAAACTTGAGGATCACCAGGCGAGCCCCGTCGCCGACCTCGACCCTGCCCAGTTCGGCGTAGCCCAAGGCGGTGTAGAAACCGAGCGAGCGGTCCAGGTCGGTGACGCGGTAGGAAACGAAGAGCGTCTTCACGCGGCCTCTTCGGGTCGGTGCACCCGGTAGCGCAGATGGGTGACGTCTCGGTCCTCGAGCCGTCGGACGAGGTCGAGTTCGATGTGATCGCCACCCAGGTGGGCGAACAGCCGTCGGCCGTCCCCGAGGAGGACCGGAACCAGGTGGATCTCCATCTCGTCCACCTGCCCGGCTCGCAGAAGTGCTTGGGCCGCCCCCGCCCCGTGGACCATGACCGGCCGGTCCCCTGCGGCTGCGCGAGCCCGACGGGCGCAGTCCTCGACATCGGTGACGAAACGCGCGTGGCCCGGTGGCACGTCCCCGTCATCCACCTGGTGGGTGAGTACGAAGATCGGCACGCCGTCGTGATGGTCGCCCTGCCAGCGCCCGGCGAGTTCGAAGGTGCGACGGCCGCAGACCACCGCGCCGGTCGCCAGCGCCTCGCGATAAACCTGCCCGCTGGGACCGTCGACCTCCCGGTCGTCGAGCCAGTTGAAGAGCCGTCCACCGTCGCGTCCGAGCTCCTGCCCCGGCCGATCGTCCGGCCCGGCGATATAGCCGTCGAGCGACATCGACATGTACAGCCGAATCGGATTGTTCATCCTGGCCTCCACCTCTCCTCCATGACACCGCCATCGGCGTTTCCCGATCCGCCGACGGGACGGGGAGATGTCACAAGGAAGACTTCAGCCAACCGGCAAACTCATCGGCCCCACGCGCCGGCCTGCAGCCGCGCTGAGCAGGGCAGGAGCCCTCACCCGTGGATCAATTGAGATCGTTCAGGCCGCATGGCTCTCATGGCTCTCAAAGCGTTCGGCGAGGTGGCCGCGCTCGAAGCGGGCTCCGGCACGGACCAGGGCGACGAGGTGGGTGCGTTCACGGCCCGCCACCGCCCCCATATAGTCCGTTGACGGGCGCGCCGCCCAGTCCCGACGATCAGGCGCATCTCTGCCGCCCTGGCGCCCCTGTGTCACCGTCCCTTCCGTCACCTCTTCATCGGCACGACGGCCAACCTGCTCGGCAACGCGGTGGCACCGATCGCCCTGGCCTTCGCCATGCTCGATGCCACTGGCTCGGTCGGCTCGCTCGGGTGGTGGTCGGCGCCCACTCCCTCACCAGCATCCTCTTCCTGCCGTGGGGCGGGGTGTTGGCGGACCGGCTGCCGCGCGGTCCGCTGCTGGCCGGCAGCAGCGTGGTCAGCGCCGCGAGCCAGGCGGTGGTCGCCGCCCTGGTCCTCACCCACAGCGCCGCCGTCCCCCTGCTCATGGTGCTCGCCGCGGTCAACGGGGCGTCAAGTTCGTGCTACCAGCCCGCCGCCCAGGCGCTGCTGCCCCAGGCCGTGCCGGCCGAGTCCCGCCGCGCCGCCCTCGCGCTCTGCCGGATCGCGGGCAGCAGCGCGATGATCGCGGGCGCCTCACTGGGCGGCCTACTGGTCGCCGCGGTCGGCCCCGGCTGGGGGTGAGGTGGTCGGCGGCTCGGGTGGTGTCTTTGCCGACGATCAGCTGGGGCAGGGCGTCACCCCAGTCAGCAGGCGCTACACGGTCAGGATCGCCTACCGCCACCGAGGCAACCCCCGCGTGAACGTCATCGACCCGCCTCTGGCACTGCACCCGGATCTCGACTGCAGGCCCCCGGCGCCCAGACAGATTGACAGGACAGGCAGCACGGCCGGCGGACCGGCACCGATCCCCTCTCGACGGGCTCGGCCGCGCCGTGGCGTCGCGCTCCTTCGGCGGCCGTCAGTTCTCCCCACCGCGGGGCGTGAGGAGGAGAAGCTCGGTGAAGTACGTGTCGTCCTCGGCGACGATCAGGTCCGCGGCCTTGCGTGGTCTTGATTGCTCTGCAACAGGGTCCGCGGCCAGCGCTCGTCGCCGACCTGGACGGACTCGATGTTCTTCGTCGAACCATCGTGCCGTGAGGATCTGGGGCAACTGCCCCGCTGCTCGACAGAACGGGGAGCCTGCATCGTGACATCCCCACGGGCAACACCGGAAAATGGCGCAATCCGCCACTGCCGGTCGGTGTGACCGGCCGCGGCGCTATCGTTCCCTGCACACCTTATGGACTGGTCCCGGCCGCCTTCTTCTCTGGTCAAAGCCGCCTTCGAGGGAGAACCGGGAGGGACGGGCCGGCCCTGCGGGCGCAAGCGGCCGGGGTGCCGCTCGGCGACCGACACCGCGTACGGGTGGCGTGAACTGGCCCTGAAATAAGCGTAGTTGGACGCGTTCGGATGTGTCGTTGTCAGTGGCGGCCACCAGCATGGTGTGCGACAGGGGACGTGACGACAATCTGGGGGGACCACATGCCGTTCGTGCGGCCATACGTGCGCTCTGACGGGACGCCGGTGCGCGGACATACCCGGTGGGCGCCGGGTGCGCGCCGGGAACTGACCATCTTCGCCTTCGCTGCGCTGGTGGTGCTTGGGTACGGCAACAGCGCGGACGCCGGTGACGCATCCGGTACCCGGCCCCAGCCACGGGTCTCCTACCCGGTCCGCTACGACCGTCCCGTTACCGGGGAGCAGGGTCGTGCGGTGCCGAGCCCGACCGTGTCGTACCCGATCAGGTTCGACACCCACGCGCCCCGCAGGGCTGTGCCCACGCCGACCGTGTCGTACCCGATCGACTTCTCACGCCTGGGGAGCGGACGGTGACCCGGCGCAGGCCCGTCCGTCGGTCGCGTCGCAAGCAGCAGGACGACATCCAGTTCGTTCTGGTGGCGGTGATCGCGGCAGGGGCGATCGCTCTCGTGGTAGCGGTGGTCCACTGGCTGCTGGTGCGCTGGTGGTTGCTGCTCGTGGCGGCTGTTGTCGCCGTCCCGGTCGGCATCGTGTGGTGGCGCCGGCGGGCGGAGCGCATGCGCTGGGAACAGGCCCGGGCGCGCGCTCTGCGCTACGGCCTGGCCCAGCTGGACGCTCTCTCCCACCGCCAGTTCGAGTTCGCCGTGCGGGACCTGATGCTCCGGGACGGCTGCACGGATGCAATCCAGGTCGGCGGGCAGGGAGACCTGGGTGCGGATGTGAAGGCGACCGACCCGCTGGGGCGCCGCTGGGTGATCCAGTGCAAACATCGCCGCGGTGGGGAGCGCGGCGCCGCCGTGGGCACCCCGGAGCTGCAGGTCCTCAACGGCACGGGCCGCCCGGTTCACCGGGCCGACGTAGTGGTGATGCTGACCAACGGCAGGATCACCCAGCCCGGCCGCGCCTTCGCTCGTCAGCAGCGCCTCCACCTCGTCGACCGCCAGCTGCTGGGATCCTGGGCGTCGCAAGGCCGGCCCCTGTGGGAACTGCTGACCGCGCTTCCCGCGCCCCGCAGGCCCTCCTCCCTCTCCTGAGCGGATCTGCTGAAGGCGCCGCCACCGCATGCAGCAGGCCCCGCAGGGGGCAACCTCTCCGTATGGCACTAAGTTGGGCAACTCACCAGATTGGGGGCCGGATGTCCGAGCCCTGGTGCAGGATGAAGGAACTGCGCTCCGCCTCCGTGCGGGGAGCCACGGTCGGGGTCTGCTGCTTCAATGGGGGCATTCGTGTTCCAGCGTCATCTTCACCGTCACGATGACGTCAATCTGGTGATGTCCGCGCTGGGGGACGATCCCCAGTGCCTGCCGGTCCTGCTCGCATCAGGTGCGACACTGCGCCGGGACGTGGAAGTGGTTGTCGTGCAGGGCGAGTGTTCTGCTGTGCTGCCAGGTGTGGTCGTTGAACGGCTGGTGGACGTGGTCGCGGTGGATCCACGGAATCTCAGTGAGCTCACCGTCGGGCAGGCGGATCCAGATCTGGCGGACGTCGTGGGGGTTGTGGTGGATCTCCCATTTCCCGCCTCGGCCGGCGACCGGGGAGGGCTGGCCGCGGTGGTGGGCTAGTGACCTGAGTCGGAGATTTGTCGGCAGTAGGCGGTTACTTTGTCGAGGATCTCGTCGGCGGTCTTCGTCCAGATGAACGGCCTGGGGTGTTCGTTCCAGTCGGCGAGCCGGCTGCGGATGTCGCGTTCGAGGGC
>NZ_JOJE01000079.1 GCF_000720255.1 Streptomyces griseus subsp. griseus
CCGGTCCCGGATCGAGGTGAAGTCCGGCAGGATCACGTCCACGCCGGGCTGGGTCTCCTCGGGGAACAGCACGCCGCAGTCGACGATGAGCAGCTTGCCGGCGTGCTCGAAGACGGTCATGTTGCGGCCGATCTCACCCAGGCCGCCCAGGGCGATGACCCGCAGCCCCCCTTCGGGAAGAGGCGGGGCGGCTTTCAGCTCGGGGTGCGGATGACTCATACCTCGACGTTACCCGCAGAGCGGAACGACATGATCCGTTGCCTGTGTGATCTCTCTGTGACAAAGGGTGAGACGGCGAGGTCCCGCTCGACCGCGTCAAGGTCGTGTCGCATCCTCCCGCCGAGGACTTCTACCACCGCGTCGGTGCAGTGCGGACCGGGACCGCGCTCGCACACCCGCCCGCCGTGCCGTGGGACCGTCCCGAATTCGAGTTTCGCATTCCTTCGGCATGACGCGGCGTGCCGGTTCGTAGACCACCAGCTTCTCCTGCATGCCTGCCATAGCTCGGCACGCGGCTGCGGACCGTCATGACGACACTGCCGAAGACGGCGGCCGCCGACCTGCCACGCGGTGCCACAGAGGAGCTCGCCGCTTCGTCGGAGAGCCCGCACTGCTTCTCGTACCTTGGGGCTACAGCCCACCGGCCCCGAACGCTGCCCTGGCACGCGATGGGGCCTGGGAGGCCCCGGGCCTCATGGCATGCTGCCGTCCGCAACAGGACTTGTCGCAAGTTCCGTCCACCAAAAGGGAGTTCGAGGCCGTCCGTGCGACGGTCGAAGAAGGGCAGCCGTGAAGGCGGGCCACACGGCTGTCCGGCTGTCCGTCAATGCCGGTCACGAGTGGACGAAGAGTCAACTCATCATCGGTCCGAGTCAGGCCGTTGTGCCGAGATCAATGGGACGGTTGCGCAGTGCCCTCGGTCCGGCGGGGTCGAAGCGCAATGGGGCGAACAGGAGTTGGCGTCGGCCGTAGCCCTCGGTGAAGTCGGTGGCCACTACGCCGTTGCGGCCCGCGTGGGCTCTCAGCGCAGTCTCCTGGACGACTGCGCAGCACAAGGCGCCGTCCGGGGCAAGCGGGGGCCGGACATGGTGCAGGAAGCCGGTGAGTGCTGGCCCGTCCGCGAGCATGTTGACCGAGGTGTCACCCAGAACGGCGGTCGCGTAGCCACCGCCGGGGACGGGCCGGGCGGGGCAAAAGGGACGGGCGTACGAGAGGGCGCGCAGGGTCGGCTTGTGGAGGGTGGAGACCAGAACGATCGAACCCGATCGCCGCCCTGGTGATCGTCGCCATCTCGAACAAGGAAGGCCGTGACGCCTGGCAGGGTGAGGGACGCTGCGCTCCCACCGGCCGGTACTCAATCACCGGGACCGAGCCAGACGGGTATGCGACCCTCGCCAGCCGCACAGGCGTCACCACTCGCACCATCGCCCTGATCACGCTCGGCGGGACCACGACCGCTTTCTTCGCGATGGTCTCCGGCCCCTTCCCCTTGCTCGTGGGCATCGCGGTCGCAGCCGGCATGGTGCGCGGCAACCCCACCCTGCTCCAGGCCACCGCTGTCACCGATCGCCGGGGAGCCACCCACTACGGGCGCCTCTCCGGGCTGCTGGCCGCGCCTGCCACCATCGCATCTGCACTGGCGCCGTTCGCGGGAACCGCGTTGGCAGGACCGCTCGGCGGCTATCCCGGCCTGTTCATCGCGCTCGCTCTGACCTCCGCGGCGGCCTCCGTATTTACCCTTGGCGCCGGCACGAAGAGGCCTAGAACTCCCAGAGACGTTACTGACGACGACGGTAAGGCTGCCCTGTCACATCCGCTGAGATGGCGACGCCGACCGGGTGGGGCGACAGACTCAGCAGGCAAGGTCAGAAGCCGGCGGCCGCGGCTGGCAGAGCAGCGGGTCGTACGTGAAGTGGCGAAGCTGCGCCGCTCTATCGTCGGCTGCCTTCGCCAGGGTTTGTGCGCGGGCGCGGACCCTGCGGAGGCCGCCCAGCGAGCAGGCAACAGCGTGGAGGTTCGCTGTCCCGTACGCGAGGTGTCTCGATGACCGGCGCAGCGCAGCGTTCAGTATTGCTCGCTCTCCACGAAACCCGCGTCCGGTGCGTCGTCGGCGCCGAAGGCGTCGGCAGCGGCGGTCGGGTCGAATCCGGGCGGGCTGTCCTTGAGGCCCAGGCCCATGCCGGCCAGCTTCGCTTTGACCTCGTCGATCGACTTCGCGCCGAAGTTGCGGATGTCCAGAAGGTCCGCCTCGGAGCGGGCCAGGAGCTCACCCACCATGTGAACGCCCTCGCGCTTGAGGCAGTTGTACGAACGGACCGTGAGCTCGAGCTCCTCGATCGGCAGCGCCAGGTCGGCGGTCAAGGCGGCGTCCGTGGGGGACGGGCCCATGTCGATGCCCTCGGCGTCGATGTTCAGCTCACGGGCCAGACCGAACAGCTCGACCAGGGTCTTACCGGCCGACGCCATGGCGTCACGCGGACGCATGGCCTGCTTGGTCTCGACGTCGACGATCAGCTTGTCGAAGTCGGTGCGCTGCTCGACACGGGTCGCCTCGACCTTGTAGGTGACCTTGAGAACCGGCGAGTAGATGGAGTCGACCGGAATACGGCCGATCTCCTGGCCCAGCTGCTTGTTCTGGACGGCGGAGACGTAGCCGCGACCGCGTTCGACGGTCAGCTCCATCTCCAGCTTGCCCTTGCCGTTGAGCGTGGCGAGGACGAGGTCGGGGTTGTGCACCTCGACACCGGCCGGGGGTGCGATGTCGGCGGCGGTGACGAGACCCGGGCCCTGCTTGCGCAGGTACATCACGACCGGCTCGTCGTGCTCCGAGGAGACGACCAGCTGCTTGATGTTGAGGATCAGGTCGGTGACGTCCATTGCCTCCAGTGGTTTGGCGCCCGCTGTGCGACGCCGTAGACACCACGAAGGGTACGGGCGGTACAGACGATACGGCCTCCGTTGGCTGCGCTGCACTTCCTCGTGGTGCACGGCCCCCGCAACCGCAACTGCCGCACGGGATGAGCCTCAGTGCTCATCCCCGATGGCGTGACCTTGTACTCGGGTCCTTCGGGGTGGGCTCCTGATCGAGGTCGCAACGGGGATGGTGAGGCTGGAGTCCCCCGGTGGCGAGCGGAACATAGACCATGATCGCCGGTTGGCCGAACCGGCGATGGTGACGACCATTGAAGTTGTCCCATTCGGCTGAGCTCGGCGGGGGACCCGTACCAGACAAGGTGACCGCGGCGCCCTTCGCTGAAATGCAGCGGCGCCTGTGCCTGCGTGGAAGGGTTCCACGCCCTCGATGAGAGTGAGCAGTCCTGTCTAATCCGATCAAGAAGCTCCCGCCGAATGCCAAGGGGCAGGTTCGGTATCGGTTTGTGGTCGATGCAGGGAGCGATCCCTCTACCGGGAAGCGCAAGCAGTTGACCCGTACCTTCGGCACGCTGCGGGAGGCGAAGGTCGAGTACGCGCGCATCACGAACCGTCGCTACGAAGGGACGTTCATCGAGCCCAACGAGATCACGGTGAACGAATGGCTGGATCAGTGGCTCGACACGAAGGCGGAGGATCTGGAAGAGAGCACCGTCTACAGCTATACGATGACCCTGGCTCGTGTCCGGGGGAAGCTCGGGCACATTCGGCTCCAGCAACTGACCGAGGACCACGTCGAGGCGTGGATGAGGTGAGCGCTTGGGGAAGGCCGCGTTCGTGGTGGCAAGACGGGCACGGGTCTAGGGGTGACCTCGGTGGAGATGTCCCTGGCGCGGCTGAAGGAGGCACTGAACCGGGCTGTCGCCCGGCGCCTGGTCGCCGCGAACGTCGCCCAGGAGGTCACGATTCCTCGGAAAGTACGCATGGCGGAGCGCAGGGTCAAGGCGGTGGTTCAGCCCTGGAACGTCGAGGAGGTTCATGCCTTCGTGCGCGCGGTGAACGACGACCGCCTCTACGCCCCTCTCCTTCTCTCCCTGATGGGCCTGCGGCCGGCTGAGATCTGCGGCATGCGCTGGGCCGATGTCGACCTGGGCAAGGCCGCCCTGTCTGTTGCCAACACGCGGACACTGATGGGGAACAAGACCGTGGTGGAGAAGGACACGAAGTCTCTCGCCGCTGAGCGGCAGCTTCCTCTGCCCGATCCAGTCAGGGAGGAGCTGACGTGTTTCAGGGCTATGCAGGTGGCCGAGAAGCTGGCGGCGGGGGAGAGGTATGAGGAAAGTGGCTACGTGCTCGTGGACGAACTCGGCAAGGCGCTCAACGGGCGGCAGTTGCGTGAGTGGGTGTACAAGGTCATGGACGAGAACGGGCTGCGAGCTGGCCAGCGTCTCCACCCCTGCCCCTGCACAGAGTGTGAGATGTGGGAGCGCGGGTGGGTGAGTGAGAAGAACGTCGAAACTCTGCAATACCGCTTTGACGGGCCAGAACAGGCGCCGGTCCTGGTCATGGGATGCTCCCTCGGTGCTACATGGCACCGGTTGTAGAGACCGTCCAGGTACGTCTATGCCAGTCCAGTGAGGGCATGGAATTGCACGTCAGAGCCTCTTGGTCCGGGTGGGTCTGACCAGTTGGTGATGGCTGTGTGATACGCGGGTGATACGGCGAGACCCACCGAGGTCCGTCCGGGCGGGATCTCTGCGCGGATCCGTGAGACGGCGAAGCCGCACCGGAGCACTCCGGTGCGGCTTCGCCATGAGGCCGAACGCGCTGGCGCACAGGATACGTTCGGCTCGTCACTCAGTCAGGTTCCTGCTTTGCTTGTGGGGACGACGGATTTGCGATCGCATGTGCTGTCAACATTGCAGCAGTGAGACGACGGAATCCCGCGGGGAGGCGGGGCGGGGGCTGGCGCCAGAAAAGTCTCCTGTCAGGGACCATTGAAGCTCCGCCGTGGCTGCGACCACCGACCCACCCGGAGTTTCAGTGCCCCGTCACCGTGGTGAGGGGGTCGTGCTCATGCGCGCAGCTCTCGCAGGAGCCGTAGGTGTCCCAGGCAGGGAAGGGATCGGAAGCGGGCAGAGCTACGCCTTCCTGCATGAGGCAGCCGTTCCGATCGGCCCGCAGCAGCTCCGCGTCCATCTGGGTGCCGATGAAGACGAGTTCCTGCGCGTGAGAGCTGGCGGTGTCACGAGCAAGGCTCGAAGCGAGCCACCGAACCGGCCTGCGGCCACAGTCCCGTCACCCAGGGCCGGCTGGCGAGGGTGAAGAAGCCCTTGGACCTGAGGACCTGCCCGCAGGCGCCGCTGCCCGGTGTCTCCGTCACCAACGTCCAAACCGTCCGGGGTGGAAGGACCTTCCGGAGCAGCAGACGGTCGAGGAGATGGCTTACTGAACGAAGTTTCGCAGGAGGGCGTGAACACCGTGTCGCCGGGCACAAGGGCTATCGCATCGAGGCCCTGGCATTCGGAGCTGGTCGGGATCTACCCACCAAGGGACGAACTCAGGCCCTTGTGAAGCTCATACGCACACGCGCCTGAGCCGGAATTGACGATGGGGTTTAAAATGATCATTCTTGGGCTTATTCTGCTGATCATCGGCCTGCTTGTCGGCATGGGTCTGCTGACGACGATCGGTGGCATCCTCATTCTGGTTGGCGCCATCCTGTGGATCCTGGGTGCGACCGGTCGCGCGGTCGGTGGACGCAAGCACTTTTTCTAAGGCAGGGCGCCTCACCAACTCTCTGCGACGAGTGAGTGCTGTCGGGCAGGACGCGGACCGTGACCCGTCCGCCAGGTGCTTGGCCGAAGGAGAAGCCGTCGACGGGACTGCGGTTCTCCCCCAGGGCGGTGATGCTGGCGGCGAGCGCGCCGAGGGAGGTCAGCACCGGGTAGGGGCCGGTGATCCATAAGATGACGGGCAGGATCCGGCGTCTGCGCAGCTCGTCGCGGTTGGGGTTGGAGTCGTAGCCTTTGTCGCCGAGCAGGGCCTCGGGTCGTCTGCGGGGCCGGCCGGGGCGGCCGGCGACGGGCGGGATGCCGTCGATGAGGGCGAGGTCGACCGGCGACGGACCGGTGTCGGCGCCCCCTTTTTCGCGCGGATGTGGGAGCCGTCCACGCACGCCCTGGACCAATCGAGCTGCCCCACCGAGTTGAGCTCGGCGATCAGGACCCGGTGCAACTGGTCGAAGACACCGGCCTGCTGCCACCGCTCCACCCTGCGCCAGCAGGTCTGACCGGAGCCGAACCCCAACTCCAGCAGCAGCAGTTGCCAGGCTATGTCGTTGTGCAGGACATACAGGGTGAGGTAGTGACCGAGTCCGGTCAGGCTGAGGGAACAGCCGGCGGCTCAGCGCGGAAACGGTGTGATCACCGTAAACGAGTTCCGTCCGTTCGTGCTTGACCCCGAGCGTTTCGGTCCCACGATCGCCGAGTTCGCTGAGGCCCTCTCCGCACTCGGCGACCCCGACGGGGACAGCCTGATCGAGCGCCCCCTCTTCGTATCGCTGAGGACGGCGATCGGCTTCGAGGAGGCGAACATCCACGCCCTCTTCGACGCCTTCGGTCCGGACGCCGAGGACCGCATCACCGTGGCTACGTGGGCCGCCGGCATCAAGGACTACTACGCGCCGGACATGGCCGGGATCCCGGGCGACCAGTTGGTGGCTGCCCGGGCCGTCTGACACGGTCCGTCAGCGGCTTTCCGGCCGTGGGCGGCACCGCTACGACGTGACCGAACTGCCGCTTCCATCGGGACACGTCCCACCGAGCGGGGCCTTGCGGCAGGCCCCGCCCCCAGCCTGCGGGCGGACGTCGTGAGCGTTGCGGGCGTCAGGGCGAGGGCTTGTGCGCGAACACCCACCGGTTCCCCTCCAGTGCGTCGTTCGGCTCGGGCAGGGGGCCACGTCCGTGCCGGCGGGTGAAGTCGAAGGGGGTGTGTACCGAGGTGGACCAGCCCTTGGCCGTCAAGTCACCCGCGGAGTCGGGTCGTGGTCCCTTGTCGAAGAGGTGAAGCAGATCGATGCCGATCTGTTCTCGCGTCGCCGTGTAGATCGGGCTGTCGCGGTATTCCAGCAAATCCTTCTCCAGCTTGGCTTCGAAGGCCAGTGCGCTGCCTTCGGTGGTCAGCCGGTCCACCGTGTCGATGAGGTACGTCTCGGCGGGGCCTGGCAGGTAGAAGAGGAGTCCCTCGGCCAGCCAGACGCTCGGTGCGACCGGGTCGAGGCCGGCGGTGGTCAGCGCGGTGACCCAGTCGGCGCGCAGGTCGACCGGTACGGGGACGCGCTTCACCTTGGGGGTGGCCGACAGGTCCTTGAGCACCTGGTGCTTGAACGCCAGCACGCCCGCTCTGTCGATCTCGAAGACCACGCAGTCGGACGGCCAGTCCAGGCGGAAGGCGCGGGTATCCAACCCCGCGCCCAGCAGGACGACTTGGCGGGCGCTCGTACGGACCGTCCGGAGGAGGAAGTCGTCGAGGACCCTGGTCCGCAGGCCGAAGTAGCGGGCGAACCGCCCCCACAGCGGGTTGCCGTCGCCGTCCGGGACCTGCTGGATGCGCACTGGCCAGTCCGCGCACGCCGGGGCGGCGCGCACGAAGTGTTCCGCGTAGGTGTCCTGGGCCAGGCTGTCGTGGCGGTGGGTCTCGATCGCCCGTGCCGCGGCGACCAGGAGTGCGGTCAGCCCCACGCCTGCGTCCACGCCTTCCGCCTCCGTGTGCTGGGGTGCCGTGCCGACCATGTTTCCTCCGTTGATGGGAGTGGGGGGCGCGAGGTGCCTGCTTCTCGGATGCGGTGAGGCTGCGGTGCGGCGTGCCTCGCTCATCGGCTTCTTCCCGCCGGAAGGAGTACGGGTTTGACCACGCGGCCCGCGTCGCAGTCGCGTTCGGCCTCGTTGATGTCGGCCAGTGGGTAGGTGCGGATCAGTTGGTCGAAGGGGAAGCGTCCGGCCTGCCACAGCCCGGTCAGCCGGGGTATCAGCAGTCCGGGCACGGCGTCCCCTTCGCAGATGTGGCGGATGCTGCGGCCTCGGTCCAGGGTGCCCGGGTCGAGCGGCAGCGCGGTGTGGAGCCGTGCCACCAGGCCGAGGCTGCCGGTCGGGCGCAGTGCCCGGAGCGCGTCGTTGATGCGCGGGGACGAGGCCGTGGTGTCCAGCGCGTACTGCGCGCCGCCGTCGGTCAGCCGCCGGATCTGCTCGGGCAGTCCGGCCGTTTCGGCGGGCAGCGGGATCGCGCCGAACCGTTCGGCCAGGGCCAGCCGCCCGGGATGCCGGTCGACGGCCACGGTCAGCGCGCCAGCGGCGGTGGCCGCCATCACCGCGGCCAGGCCCACCGCTCCCGCGCCGAAGACCGCGAGGGTGTCGCCGGGGCCGGCGCTGAAGGTGTTCAGCACGGCTCCGGCGCCGGTGAGGAAGCCGCAGCCGAGCGGCCCGAGCAGTTCGACGGGCAGTGCGGGGTCGACCCGGACGGCGTTGCGGGCCGGGACGAGCGCGTACTCGGCGAACGAGGACTGGCCGAACCAGCGGGGGGCCAGCGCTCCCCCGGTCGCGTCGGTGAGCCGCGGCGTGTCCTCCTCGCGTCCTCCGAAGAGGTTGAGGGAGGCGAAGGAGTCGCAGTAGGCGGGGGCCGCGCCGCGGCAGTTGCGGCAGTGTCCGCAGGAGTCGAAGCTCAGCACGACGTGGTCACCGACGCCGATCGCGGTGTCCGGGCCGCCGCCCGTCCGCACCACGACCCCGGCCCCCTCGTGGCCGAGCACCGCCGGCAGCGGGCTGCGGCCGGCTGATCGCCGGACCGCGAGATCGGTCCTGCACATCCCGCAGCCCGCGATCTCGACCAGGATCTCACCGTCTGCGGGTTCCGTGTGCAGGGTCACCTCCTCGACCGCGAAGGGGTCCTCGTACGAACGCAGTACGGCCGCCTGGAACCTCATCGTCATGCCTCCTGCGGGCGGTGGACGACGAACGGCCGGAGGTTGCCGTAGAGCCCCCACGGCCCGCCGGCGACGCCGACACCGCTGTTCTTGACGCCTGCGAAGGGCTGGGCGAGGGACAGTTCGGCGTGGTGGTTGATCCAGGCCGTGCCGCATTCGAGCCGGTCGGCCACCGCCCCGGCCCGGTCGAGATCGGTGCCCCATACGGAGCCGCCCAGGCCGAAGCCGGTGCCGTTGGCCGCGTCGACGGCTTCGTCGAGGCTGCGGTACGGCAGCACCGGCAGGACCGGTCCGAACTGTTCCTTGGTCACCACCGGGCTGCCAGGCGGGACGTCGGTAAGGATCGTGGGAGCGAAGAAGTAACCGGGCCCGTCCAGCCGGTGGCCGCCGGCCGCCGCCCGGGCCCCGTCCGCCAGGGCCTGCTTCGTGACCTGCTCGACCCGGGCCAGCTGGGGGGCGTTGTTGACCGGGCCCAGCCGGGTTTCAGGGTTCAGGCCGGAGCCGACGGCGACGGTCTTCGCGCGCTGGGCGAGGGCTTCGACGACTTCGGCGTGGAGCTGGGCCGGAGCGTAGACGCGTTTGACCGCCATGCAGACCTGCCCGCAGTTGCGGAACGCGGCCCAGAACAGCCGGTCCGCGATCCGGTCCACCTCGACGTCGTCCAGCAGGACGGCGGCGTCGTTACCGCCCAGTTCCAGTGTGACCCGGGCGAGCGAGGCCGCCGCCGCTTCGGCGACGGCCCGCCCGGTGGGTACCGAGCCGGTGAAGGTGACGTGGCGGATGCCCGGGTGGGAAGCGAGGCGGGCGCCGAGTGGTTCGCGGCCGGTGACGACGGTCAGGACGTCCTCGGGCAGGGCGGTGGCGAGGACGGAGCCGAGCAGCCGGGTGGCGAGGGGGGTGAACGGGGATGGTTTGAGGACCACGGTGTTGCCCGCCACGAGTGCGGGCGCGAACTTCGCCGCCGCGAGCTGAAGGGGAAAGTTCCACGGCACGATCGCGGCGACAGGTCCGAGGGATCGCCAGCGGATCTCGCTGTGTACGGGCCGGCCGTCGGTGATCCGCCGGGTTCTGGGGGCCAGGTCGGCGAAGTAGCGCAGGCGAGCCGCCGTACGGGCGACTTCCGCGTGCGACTCGGCCAGGGGCTTGCCCTGTTCCCGGGTGAGCAACCGAGCGAGGTCATCGCCGGCCGCCTCCACGGCGTTGGCTGCCACGCGCAACGCAGTGGTGCGTACGACGGGGTCGGCCCGCCAGCCGTGCCAGGCCCGGTGGGCCCGGTCGACCACGACGTCCAACTCGTCCGGCTGCTGGTCGGGGGCCTCGTCGAAGGTCTCCCCGGTGGCCGGGTCGACGACGGCGAAACGGGCGGGTTGACGTCCGGGAACGCGATCGGACTCGGATGTCGGCATGCCGGTGGTCAGTTCACCGCGGGGACGCCGGCCGCGTGCTCCCGGGCCTGCCGGTCCATCTCCGCCCGGAAGGCGGCCACCAGATGCGGCTGAATCCTTCCAGCGTTGCGGTCGCCACCCTCGCAGACCGCTCCGCGCACGCCCACGATGTCCGTGCCGATGCGGGTCAGCGGACCGAGGTCGGTCTGTTTGACACTGCCCGCGAGGGCGGCGAGCAGACCGGACGCGTGGGCCAGTCGGACGAACTCGGCACAGACGTCCGGCGGAACGTGGTCGAACAGCCGCGACCCGTCCTTGACGGCGGTGTCGAGCATGGCCGCGTCGGCCCCGGATCGGGCGGCGATGTCGGGCAGGGCGAGCGGGTTGACGCAGCCGATGCGGTGAGCGTCGGCGTATCCGGAGGCGACGACGAGCGCTTCGGGGCGGTGGTCCTTCACCGCACGGACGACCGCACGCATGACCTCGATGCCCTGATCGGGCGTCGTGCACCCGTATAGGCCGACCTTGATGTACGTGGCCCCCGAGACGACCGCGCCGAGCGCAGCCTGGGCCACTGTGCCGGGCTTGTACGGGACATCCCCCACGGTCGCGGACACCGGCTTGTCCGCCGGGACCGCTTCGCGGATCTCCCTGATGACCCAGGGGAAGTTCGCGCCGAGAGAGCCCTCATCAGGCTTCTTGACGTCGACGATGTCGAGATGCTCCGCAGCCTTCGCGCAATCGAGAGCCTCCTCGACACCGTCCGGGGAGATGAGAAGCAACACCCTGACCTCCTTCGCCGCCAGTCCGCCCGGCCGAGGGACAGGGGACCGCGGATCACCTGGCTCATGTGCGGTGCGCTCATCATTTCCGTCACCCTAGGGAACCGGGAGGGCGCACAGAGTACCCATAGGGTGCTCATGTCCACGTACAGTGCGCCGTACATACCGGTGCAAACCAGCCCACAGGCAACACTTCGCCCGGGCGGTGAATAACTCGGGGTATTGGTGACAACCGGTCTGCCCTTGTCGCGGCTATTGTGCTTCAGCTCACGGGTAGTTGATGTTCGCCATAAATGGGCTCCGAAATTAGCAGTCGAGATCCAGGTAGTCGATATGGCCCGGCGGCCACCATGGTGCCCAAATGCCCTCCGTCGTGGGTGAAGTCTCTGCCCACGGTGCCCGTCCGCCGCGGTGAACCGGCACGCGGAACACTGCGTTCTGGCCTCGCTCACCGGCGGGGCAGTGCGGGGCCTGCGTCGCGCGAAGTCTCTCGCGCTGCGGAGAGGGGCGTTCGAAGCCTCAGCCCACCGGCTCAGGAGCTTTCTGACTGCCTCCATCCATCCCAGCAGTCGCTCCCCGACGAATCCGCCGCCCGTTGTAAGGATCAGGCCCATGGCCAGGACCCCCGCGGTGTGGGTGGCGTAAAGGCCCGTCGTCGCGGACGTCACCTACCACGGCAAGGCATTGCGCGATCTGCCGGCGACCTGCACCTGCAACACCCGGCTGCCCGCGTCCTCGGTGCTGTTCGCCATGGCCCCGCCCCCGACCGGCAAACGCGGGCGTCCCGAGCTCAAGGGCACGCGGTTGGGCACGCCCCCCAGCTCGCGGCCGCCGCCGACTTCACTCCGGTGCGGGTCAGGCGCTACCAACGCACGGACACCGTGCACTTGGCCGAGGTCCCCTGCCTGTGGTGCGGCTCCTTCCATACCCGCACTGTGCGCGTGATCCTGCTCCGGGACGACACCACCGACACCGGCTACGACCTCGCCCTGGTCACCACCGACCTGACCAGCAGCCCGGCCGAGCTGATCACCCGATACGCGATGCGCTGTTCCATTGAGGTCACCTTCGCCGAGGCCCGCCACCTGTTCGGCACCGGCCAGGCCCACAACCGCACCCGCGCCGCCGTCGAGCGCACCGTGCCCTCCGGGCTGTACTGCTGCACGATCACCGTGGCCTGGTACGCGCTGCACGGCCACCAGCCCGACGACGTGGCCGAGCACCGCCAGCGCGCACCCTGGTACACCACCAAGACCGACCCCTCGCTGTCCGACATGGTCGCCAAGCTCCGCCGGGTGATCATCGCCGCCCGATGTATGCCCACCCGCCCAGGTCAGCCCACCGAGCAAGAAATCCGCACCGTCCAGCAGGCATGGGCCGCCGCCAGTACCAACGCCGCCGCGTGAGCACCCAAACCTGTCAGAACGTCGAAAGTGGAGTGGCCACGCGCCCAGGCGGCCTCAAGCGAGCGTGAGTGGCGGGACCGCGTTCCCTATGGCCAACAGTCCTCCGTCCAGACGCAGTTGGAGAGGTGTCGGCTCGGCGCACACGGTACGGCGCAGGCCGGCGGGAATGTAATCCATGGTCGCGAGCCGCTCGGCGTAATGGAGGAAACGGTGGCAGCCGACAGCGTGCAGCGACGAGCCCTCGGCGGCAGCGGCCACCTCAGGTAGGACGAAGCCGCCGTGTCCCTCTGCCTGGATCACGTCGACGGCGTCGACGTGCCGATGGCGCACGCGTTCGGGGAAGAAACGCGCGGCGAAGTGCCGGTAGAGGACGTACTCAGAGGCGCCCGTCCACTTACGGGGGTCGGCGGTGCGCAGGAACGCTTGCCAGAAGGGTATGCCGTGTGCTTTCTGGGCTCGCTGGATAATTCCGCCCAGAATGGTGCGATCGAAAACCATGTGGTGCTGCATGCCGCTGTAGGCGTCCACAGGCAGCCAGCCCGGGATCAGCCGCCCAGCCGCCTCCAGCGCAGTGTGGTGGTCCGGCAGCCGGTGCACCCGGGTGTTCAGGCGCCAGGAGAGGGGATAGCCGTACGGCAATACGGAGGACCCCTGGCCGTCGACGAATGCCATGTCTCGCAGGAACACGAAGTCCGCATCTACCACCAGGACATGTTCCGGCGTGCCTGCGGGAAGGACATCGAAACACTGCAGCTTCGCCAGTTGCTGGAAGTACCACGAGGCAGTGGACGGATCTCTGCCCAAGCCTCGCAGGTACTCACGCACATCCCGGCTGCTGGGTACGCAACTTCGTTCGTCGAACCAGACGACGCGCGAATCCAGATCGCCGAAGGACCGCGCCGGTAGGCGCTGAGCGACAACCTGCACCAGCTCCACGGGGTTCAGGGAGCGAGCGAGTACACCCCGTATACAGACGTCCAGCCCGGCCATGTCCTTCTCCGCAGCCAGGATGACTACGCTGATCGGCGGCAGTTTGCCGCCTCGGTGGCCCATGAGCCGTTCGTCGGCAGCCTCGGACGCCGGGTAGGCGAGGAGGGTGGCTAATGGCTGCTGCACTTGACAGAGCATAGCCAGTACAGCTGAGCGCTTGCGTCCAGGGAAGTGGTCTACGGGTTCCACCCGATCCGAGCGGAGGGCCTCCTGGTAGCTCGCGGGTGTTGACGCCCGAGCGGCAGCAGGCCCCGTGTCGCAGTTGTACGTGGTCATGTCCGCTGACTCCAGTTCGTTCACTGCGGAGTGTGACTATCTCGCCCACCGCTTCGGGAACGCGGCCGACCCCCACGAGCCCCGCTGGTCCGAGACCACGAACGTCTACCGCAGCCCGGCGCTTCCGGTGCGTGCCGGTGGATCTGCCTAATTCTGTGGCAGAGGGGGGTGATTCATGCAGTATCGGGCATCATGGTTGCTCTTCGCTCCCGTCGTCTGGAGGGGCTCTTCGGGGCCCGGCTGGAGACGGTGTCGACGACCTCGCCGGAGACGGACTGGTCCTGATCGCGGCCACCTCCGTCCTCGCAACCGGCCTGATCCAGCACTTCGGTTTCCCGGAAACCCTCCAAATGACCACTGACGGCGTCATCGGTCGGGACTACTGCAGGATCGAGTGACAGCGGGGTTTATGCAGCCAGGGCTGCTGGTGGGGGCATGATGGTCTCGTACTCGACGGGGGTCAATCGGGCCAGCCGCTTCTGGCGTCGTCGCCGGTGGTAGGTGCGTTCGATCCATGTCACGATTGCTATCCGCAAGTCCTGCCGGGTGGCCCAGGCTTGGCGGTCGAGGACGTTCTCTTGCAGCAGCGCGAAGAAGCTCTCCATCGCCGCGTTGTCGCCGGCTGCACCGACTCGGCCCATCGAGCTGTCAATCCCCTCGCATCGCGGAGACCTTCCTATGCAGCCAGCCCTTCACTGAGGCTGGCCCAGTAGTCGTGTTCGTAGTCGATCGGGCTCTTGAAGCCGCACACGCTGTGTAGCCGACGGCTGTTGTAGAAGTCGGTGATCCAGGTCGCGATCCGGATCCGGGCCGCGGTGCGGGTGGTGAAGGCGTGCCGGTGGAC
>NZ_JOJE01000080.1 GCF_000720255.1 Streptomyces griseus subsp. griseus
GACTTCCTTGTCGAGCTTGGTCAGGAACTTCTTGAACTCGACGGCCCGGTGGCGCCGGTGCAGGGAGCCGATCACCTTGCCGGTGGCGACTTCCAGGGCAGCGAACAAGGTGGTGGTGCCGGCGCGGACGTAGTCATGGCTGCGGCGTTCGGGAACGCCCAGAACCATCGGCCCGCCGTCGGTGGCGCGGCGCACCCGGTTCGAGCCCGGCACCCAGCTGTCCGGCTCGGACTCTGCGGTCTTGGCGAGGTAATCCCTGGCCAGGGACGAGGAACTGCGGGACGGTGTACGGCTGGTAGGCGAAGCCGAGCCCGAGCAGCCCGTCCTCCGGCAAGGACGTGCACGTGCCCGTCATGCAGGCCGAGCATCAGCATCCGGCCGCCGAGATCGACGAGCTCGGTCTGCTCGTCGACGTACCGGCGCGCGCGGCGTCGGTACCGACACAAACGATCCGGCCCGCGCGGATCGCGACGGTCTTCCGGATCCTGTCGCGGGCGTCCACGGTCCAGACATGACCGTTGAGCAGGACGGTGTCAGCAGGCAGCACGTCAGGCGGGCTGCGGCGTGTCCCACCCACCGACGGCACCGGACCGACGCCTCGTCAGGCGAGCGCCGAGGCCGAGGTCGAGGCCCCCAGGAAGTCCCTGCGCAACGGCATGCCGGACCGGCCGTCACCGCCGTTCCTGACCGCCAGCACCTGGTTGACGCCCATCGTGTTGGTCTCGAACCCAACCGCCGACGCCGCCATATACAGGCGCCACACCCGCGCCCGCCCGGGCGAGGTCAGCTTGACCGCCTCGTCCCAGTGCGCTTCGAGGTTGGCCACCCACTCACGTAGCGTGAGGGCATAGTGCTCGCGCAGGGACTCGACGTCGCGCACCTCGAAGCCCGCTTCCTCCAGCAGCGACACGGTGGAGCCTATGGGAGCCAGCTCGCCGTCGGGGAAGACGTACCGGTCGATGAAGGGGTCCATCCGGTACTCCCCTTCGTCCCGCACAGGACGCCGCGATATCTGGTGGTTGAGCAACCTCCCGCCGGGCTTCAGCAGTTGATGCAGGATGTCCGCGTACTCTCGGTACCGCTTCCCGCCCACGTGCTCGGCCATACCGATCGAGGAGATCGCGTCGAAGGGGGAGTCGTCGATCTGGCGATAGTCCTGCACCCTGATCTCCACCAGGTGCTCAAGCCCCGCCGCGGCAACACGCTCACGAGCCAGTGCCGCCTGCTCGTCCGAGATGGTGACCCCTACGACCTGTACGCCGTAGCGTTCGGCCGCGTGCATGGCCATCGAGCCCCAGCCGCAGCCCACGTCCAGCAGCCGCTGCCCCTCGCGCAGAGCGAGCTTGCGGCAGACCAGGTCCAGTTTGGCCTCCTGGGCCTGCTCCAGAGTGTTGTCGGAGCCGGAGGACGGGTCGCCCTGCCAGTAGGCACAGGAGTAGACGAGCGAAGGGCCCAGGACCAGGGCGTAGAAGTCGTTGCCCACGTCGTAGTGGTGGCTGATGGCCGCCTTGTCACGGCGCATGCTGTGCGCGGGACCGCGACGGCGCACCACCTCCTCGGCGGGCGGTGCCGGCGGGAGCCCGACCCCCGTGAGGCCGAGCGTCCGGCTCACGGTACGCAGGCTGCCGGGTTTGGTCAGCACGCTCAGCGCTCCCCGGAGCGCCGCCGTGCGGCTGCCGGACTCCTCCCGTTCCCACAGCAGCGTCGAGATGCGTTTCAGCAACTCGTACAGGTCGCCGTCGACTTCGAGGTCTCCGGCCACCCAGGCGCGGGCAAGCCCCAGCTCGCCGGGCCGCCACAGCAGACGCCGCAAAGCTTCGCGGTTGTGCAGGACGAAGGCCGGCCCGTCCTTGGGACCGGCCGTGCTGCCGTCCCAGAGGCGGATTCCCACGGGTAGGGGAAGACCCAGCGCCTGTTCACTGAAGCGGGCCAGAACTGCTGCGGCTGGTTCGGTCATGTGAAACCTCTCAGTTCAAAAACGCGGGCCTTCTCCACCGGCCCCACATCGGTCAGCAGTTGGTGGGCGTAGGAGCGGGGGATGGAGAACACTTTTGTGTGACCGTGCCCATCGCCCTGCTGTGCCTTGCGCAGCAGGGCGAGCCCGCCCTCCGGGCTGCCCGGTCGTCCGTAGCCGGGCAGCAGGCCGCCCGCGAGATCGCGGGCGGCCTGCTGCCGTCCGGGACTGACTGACTGTCAGCTCTCGTTGGTCGTACGGCGCCTGCGCGCGAAGTAGACCGCGGTGCTGCCGGCCGCCACGACGGCGAGACCGGCACCCGCGAGGACGGGGGTGCTGCTCGACGCGCCGGTTTCGGCGAGGTCTCCGTTCGTGGACGGCTGGTTTGCCCCCGTGTCGCTGCCGGTGCCGCTGCGCGTGCTGGTGCCGGGCTCGGGCGTGGCCGAGTCGTCAGGGGTGGGGGTGGGGGACGGGCTCGCACCGGGCTCGTCGGTGTCGGCGAGCTGCGCCGCGAAGGCGCCGGCGATCAGCTTGTGGCCGTCGGGGTTGGGGTGCGGGTCCTTCTTCGTGCACGCCCAGGTCAGCTGGCAGATCTTGGCCACGTTGGCCGGCACCTCACCCGCGCCGGGCACGTTGACCTGGGTGGTGAAGTCGTCCGAGGAGAAGGCCCCGGCCAGGTCCGCCACCTTGAAACCGGTGGTCTTGTACACCTGGGTGATGCCCGTGTTGGCGGCCCCGACCAGGGGTGCCGACTCCTTGGCGGCCTGCTGACCGGAGGGGCCGAGCAGCCAGGTCGCCAGGAACGGGTTGTAGTACGTCGAGCCCACGAACTGGGTGTCGTTCGTGCCCGCCTTGCGGAGCGTGCCCGCGATCTGGGCGATGTTCGTCGCCATGCTCTTGCTGGTGCTGTTGAGGCATGCCGCGTCGAGGGTGCCGGCCGGGCTGACGCATCCCTGGAGGATGTCGTTGGCACCCACGCTGAGAGTCACGTAAGCGACCTTGCCGTGGTGCTGGGCCATGGCCTGCAGGGCGGCGTCCAGTTGGGACTTGGCGTGCGGGTAGTCGCACTTTCCGCCCTTGATCAGGGACTCGGTGGTGTCACCGGTGCAGCCAAGGCGTATGTGCTTCAGCCCGGGGGTGCGCTGCTTGAGCTGCGCGTAGAGCTGGTCGGTGTAGGCGAGGTCGGTGTCCTTGTCGACCTCCGGCTGGTAGCCGGTGGCCAGGGAGTCGCCGAGCGAGATGTAGTACGTGGCGTCCTTGGCGCCGGTGTCCTCGGCGGCGGTGGCAAGTCCGGGCGTGCCCAGCACAATCGTCGTGGCTGCGATGGCAAGCCGGGGGCCGACACTCTGAAGGGGTCTCATCACTTGTGTGTGCGCTTTCCAGTTATTGGGGGGGTGCATGCCCGAAGGCGTGGCGCGAAGCGAGGCTGGGTGCGGCGGAACTCAGCCGATACGGTTTCCGGGCACCAGAAGAAGGCCTTGGTGAAGGCGCGGGGGGATTCATGCCTCCGTGAGCTGCGGGATCTGCCCGACTTCACATCGGAGGCATGGGCGTCAATTTAGCAAGATGGTTACCGACTTGGCTATGGCAGACGGACAAAGTGATGGTCGCTACGACGCGTGTAACCATCAAAAATGTCCGACCGAGCGGAAACTAGTCACCCGACTCGCCGGTAGCCACTCGTTGAGTGATCGACTAGGTGTCGAATGCTTCTCGCGGCAGCCCGTCCACCCGAAGGAAAACTGAGTCCAACTGCCGGGTGGGCTGGTGTTAAGCGCAGCATTCGGCCTCATTGTTCGACGGGTCGAATGCCGTCGATTACGGAATGAAGATGCCGGGATCGAAGTTTGTCGGTCGGCCGACCTGGCCGCGGAGAAAGCCGAAGCCGCATCGAAATCCAGCGTGTCGTCAACTGCCCTTCGGCCGGGTGCAGGGCTTCGGCGTTGTCGTGTGGGCCCGGTTCATGGCGGTCTGTCAGCTCGGTGGTACCCGGAACGAGGTAGACACGGGTTTCCAAGATCATGGAGTTCTCTACGCCCCGTGATCCGAGTGGAAGACCGTGCCTGTCGACGCATCATCGCTGATCCCGCGTGCCTTGACCAGCTCCGCAAGCATCCCGAGGTCGTCTCCGACGAGGTCCCGCGCCTGCTGCAGCGGCTGGCCGAGGTGCCCGACCCACGAGACCCGCGCGGTGTACGGCACGCCCTGGTTGCCGTGCTCGCGCTGACCGCGTGCGCGGTCCTTGCGGGGGCGAGGGCGAGGCTTGGTAAAGGGCTACTGCCCGTCGGCTACGACGTCCCAGTGCTCGATGATCTTTCCGTCGACGACGCGGAAGAGGTCCACGACGACGTAGTCGGAGCTGAAGACCCACACCAGGTCCCCGTCGGCGAGGGTGTTGCCGAACCGGGTCCCGCCGCCTCCGCTGCTGCTGGGAGGGGGGGCGTCCTGCGTGTTCTGCTGGAAGAACCGCTTCAGCGGGGCCGTTCCGTTCGGGGCGATCGGGTTGTGCTGGTAGTACCGAGAATCCCAGCTCGTGTCGATCACGGACGCGTCACCCTCGGAGAGCTTACGGTACGCGTCGACCGCGAACTTGCGGTTCTTTTCCTCCTGTTCCTCGGACAAGGTCGGTGCCCCGTTCGGGTACTTGTACACGTCGCTGAACAGCGAGTTCCCGCTGGCCGTCTTCTTCGGCACGGTCTGCGTGATGCCCCAGTGCTCGACCAGCTTGCCGTTGTCGACCCGGAAGAGGTCGGCCTTGGCCTGGCCGGTCGCCTCGTTCTTCGGGGTGGCCGACGCCTGCCAGTGCACGGCCACCAGGTCACCGTCGGCGGCCACGTGCTTGACGGTCGCCACCGCACCGGGAACCTTCGCCTTGGCGTCCTTGAACTGCTTGATCTGCCCCTCGGCCTCGCCGGGCACCGACTTGTCGTGCTGCACGTAGTCGGTCGCCACGAGCTCCTTCACGACGTCGGTCTTGTCCTTGTTGAATGCCTCCGAGTACAGGCGCAGAACGAGTTCCTTGTTCCGCTCCTCGGAGTCCGACGCCGAGCGGGCCGCGGCGGACGTTGTCGACGGGGCGGCCGGGTCGGTGCCGGACGTGCTGCTGCAGGCGGTCGCGAAGCAGGCCACCGCAGCGAGCCAGGGCAGAGTCTTCCGGTATCTCACTTGAATCTCCTATGTACGGTCAGTTCGGTGCTGGTGGGGGAGTTCCACCAGCGGGTGCCGGCGGCGCGGATCGTGGGGGTGCCGCAGCGCACCTCGCCGCCCGAAGACGTGGTGGGTACGCCAGTCGTCGCCGTAGCGCACCCGCCTGCCGGCCTTGGTGTACGCCCAGGTCACCGCCTCGGCGAGGATGTCCTTTGTCGCCGATGACCCTGCGCGCAGTTCGGCGGTCGCGGTCAGTGCGCACAGGATCTCCAGCGCTGCGTCGGGGCGGATGCCCGAGGTGCCGGACACCCGCCCTCGCCCGCGTCATGCGACTTACTGCGTGACCTTCTCGATGGTCACGTCGCCCACACCCAAGGTCATGCCGCATCCGCTAAGCGCGTACTGCGATCCCGGACGAGATCACGGCTGCGCAGCGGCCGGTCCGGCCCCGCGGTCATTCCCAGCGGTCGGCCCCGACGGTGGTAACCAGAGCCTGCCGGCCCCACTGTGGCGACTCGTGTTCCTGCGACACGCGGTGTGCGAATGACTGAGCACACGGGTCGGCGGGGCGCTCTCGCCCGGTCGGAATGGCCGGCGGTCAGCCCTTGCCTGCCAGTTCGATCAGCTCGGCGGCGAAGGCGATGGCTCCGTCGACGCTGTGGACGGCGTACATGGAGTCGATCATGAAGTGATCGATGCTGGTGCGCTCATGGACCGCCTTGAGAGCATCCGCGACCTGCTGTGAGGAGGTGTCCGGGTCGATGTTGACCCGCAGGACCGCGTCGATCGCGGACGGATCCCGGCCGGCCTCTCGGACCAGCCGGTCGATGACCGCCCGCTGGGCCACCAGACCGTCGATGTCCAGGTAACTCGGCACGACGCACAACGGCAACCAGCCGTCCCCGCGTTCGGCGACCCGCCGCAGTGCTCGCTCTGACAGTGCGCCCAGGTAGAACGGCGGTCGTGGGCGCCGTGCCGGCTTGAGCGGAGAGTGGTGCAAGGGAACCGAGATCGACTCACCCTGGTATGCGGCCGGGTCGGTGGTCCAGATGGCTTTCAGAGCGTCGAGCAGTTCGTTCATCCTGGCTCCACGGCGGGTGAAGTCCCCGCCCGCGGCTTCGTACTCCTCGGGCGACCAGCCGATGCCGAATCCAGGCAGCAGACGACCACCGCTTATCAGGTCGATGCTGGTCAGCGACCTGGCCAGTTGCACTGGCGGATACAGGGGGGCGATGAGTACGTGAGCTCCGAGGAGCACGCGCTCGGTGGCACTCGCGGCGATACCAAGGAGCACGAAGGGGTCGGCGGCCGGATTCAGTTCGGCCGGGATGGTGTTGCCTTGCCCGCCATAACCGACCTTCGGGTTGACAGCGGCGAGGTTGCGGTCGCCAACCCACAGACTGGCAGCCCCTGCATTCTCGACCTTCCGGGCGAACTCGGCGGTCCGGGCGATGCCAAATGCCTGCTTGTGGAACTGCGGGAGCGCGAAACCGATCTTCATGGCTGTTCTTTCTCAAGTGGAGGGAGGCGACTTCGCCAGAGCAAGGATGTGCGCCATCCGGGACGTGTCGGTCTGTGCGGGTCAGTGCCCTTGGCAGCAGGAACCACCCGATGTCCGGCCGGCACCCTGGGCGCCGATGCGCTGCGCCGCCTCGACGCGGGCCCGTCCTGTCGGGGAGTCCGCGTCGTGGACCACCCGTCCGGAGATCAGGGTGTACTGGACCTTGGTGGCGCGGATCTCCTTCACGGGCACCTTGGTGATGTCCCGGTCGAGGACGATCAGATCCGCCCGCTTGCCCGGACGGACGGTTCCCGAGTTCCCGTCGTGCAACTGGTGCGCCGCGCCCGCGGTGTGCAGTGCCACCCGCACCTCGACGACGACCTGGACACGACCGGTTCGTTGGCTACGAGAACACCGCTCGTAGCCACCGAACCGGGTCAGCTCTGCGTATCAGCCGATCGGAAAGCAGTGGACACGCAAGCAGGGATCCGACGCCGCCACGTTGACCGTCTCGGCTGGGGCAGCCAAAAGAACGGCACCGGCCGCGGCGGCGACCAGGAATGCGCTGACGATGCCGCGGAGAGCCCTCTTCTTCATTGCTCACCTTTCCTTCACAGATTGACCGGATTTACGGGCTTGGCGGACATGCTCAGTTTCCGCAGCACTGTTCGAGGCGTCAGGCAGGTGCCCACTCCCGACCCAGCGGCGGCACCCCGAATGTTGAGTGATTAACCTCTTAACCACAAGCTCGTACGGGACTGTTGAGGTGCTGATCCGCGCCGCCCGCAGAGTTCGGTGTCAGCAGGTCTGGCAGAGGTAGCCGTCCGCACCCTCGGAAACGGCATGGTGGTCGCGTCGGGCGATGTTCAGCGGGCCGCCCCGGCAGAACGCCTTCGACAAACACTTCGCCGTGTATTCACACGGCGAGCACATGGGATATCGGAGACGCTGCCCGCACAAGTCCTTACGCTCTCCCCAGGGTCTCTTGCATGATCGAGGTCTGTCCGGGTTCATCCGGTGATGCCGAGGGCGGCCAGGGGCCTTCGCCAGTCGCGAGCGGTGTGACGTAGGGCGGCGGCGATGTTGGTGTGGCCATCCTGACGGTGGACGCCGATGGCGAGGTTGCGCAGGCCGGCCATGATGCGCGGGAGATGCCCGGCATGGATCTTGGAGTCGTCCTCGCGGAACGTGCGGTCGCGGACGTGGTGCAGAAGATTTTCGATCTTCCAGTGGCCTCTGATCCAGTCGGCGAGCTGGGCGCCGGTAATGCCGCCGGGCGGCAGGCTGGTTATCAGGTGGACGCGCTCGATGGTGAGCTTGCCGCTGGTGAAGTCCTTCCTCCAGCGCACGACTTGCAGGGCCTGGCGTGCGTCGGGGTAGTCGAGGTGGGCGAAGGCGGCGGTCTTCAGCCGCCGGATCTCCAGGCGGTGGTGGGCGCGGGTGCGGTCGTAGTGGTCGAGCGTGATCTCGCGCCAGGGCAGACGGCGGACGCGGTCGAAGAGGCCGGGATGGTTGGCCTTGACCTGGGCGATGTAGTGGGCACCGCGCTCGCGCAGGTAGGTGTTGTGAGCGTGTTGGGTGTGCAGCGCGTCGGCGGTGATGACCGTGTCGGTCAGGTCGACGCTGTCCAGCAGGGGCCGGAAGGCGGGGATCTCGTTGCTCTTGTCGGCGACCTGGCGCTGGGCCAGGACGTGACCGGTGTGGTCCATCGCTGCGAGCAGGGTGACGTGCCCGGTGACGTGGGTGCGCGAGCCGCGCAGAGCCTTGCCGTCAACAGCGATCGCCCGCAGTCCGGGACCGGCCGGGGTGGCGCGGGCGGTGAGGAAGGCGCCGATCGCCCGGTCCAGGGCGTCGCCGTCGAGCTGGACGAGCAGACGGCGCAGGGTGTGGGGGTGCGGGACGGACACGGTGCCGGAGAGCGGGTCGGTGGGGAAGCCGAGAAGCCGGCAGGCCCACGCAGGGACGTCGTCGATCCATTCCGTGATCGCGGTGAGCGAGCGGGCACCGGCCAGGACGCTCGCCGCGGCCGCGGCCGCGGCGACCAGGGCGGACAGCCGGTAGCGGCGGCCACGGACGCCTCGCGGGTCGGGCACCAGGTCCAGGAAACCGGACAGTGCGACCGCGTCCGCCAGCGGGACCGGCGCGGCAGTCCGGCCCAGTTGGGCCAGCGCGGTGGGCATGGGAGAAGATGCAGGAGCAGGCACGGACTCGCCAGGTGTTCATGGGACTTCGACACTCACATGATCACTGAGACCGTGCCTGCACCGCGTCCGCCCCCTGCCCGAACCGGGGTGCCCCCTCCAAGGACGGGCCAGCACGGCACTCCGGACGAATCGTGATCATGCAACGGCTACGCTCTCCGGGACCTCAAAAAGGTCTACTGAGGCCGCCTCCAACTCCACGGCGGTGTCAGTCACTTGACGTCTCTCCCATGATCGTCGGATCCGCCGTCAGATTTACACTCCCGAATGACCAGCTCAGACTCACGCTTGGAAGGTAGGACAAGCTGAGTGAGCGCAGGGTCCAGGTGCTTGATGCGGTGGTGATCACGTGTGAACTGCTTGGGGCGGGTCCCACGTCACTCGCGGAGGCGAAGACCATCGTTTTGACGAGCCCGGGCAGAGGGCGTGAGCTGAGGGTTCACGAGCAGTTCATGGACCGTTTGGAGCAGGACGGTGCCCTCGGCCAGTGACAACCGGCTGGTCGGCGCCCCGCCACCCGTGAAGGGTGGCGGGTTGAAGGAAAGCCGTCAGACGGCCTTGGCTGGATGTTCGGCCCGGGCCCGGGTGGAGGCGGAGCCGGTAGGAGTGGGTGCCGTTCTCGATGATCGTGCTCTTGAAGGTCAGACGGTCCACGATGGCCGCGCAGAGGCGGGGGTCGGTGAACGTCTGAGCCTCCGCAGCGGATCCAGGAGCTGGTCAAGAAGGGGTGGTGGTGATCAGGTGCCCCGCGTCCGCAGACGACCGTCGCCGCTTCTCCTCAACAGCAGGCCGTTGAGGAGAAGCGGCGGCGGAGGGCGGGGTCAGGAGGGGATGATCTGCCATTGCTGCCGTGTCTGTGACGCGTACGGCTGCTGCTCGATGTTGGCTCCGTCGGCGGTGCTGCCCTCGTCGACGGCGAGGCAGAGCCCGCTGTAGCGGTTGATGAGGTAGTAGTAGCCGTCGCCGGTGGGTGTGACGGCCCAATGCTGCTGGGGGGCGCTGGCGTCCGACCAGATGCCGACGTTGCCGCCGTCGGCACGGGAGAGACCCGCGACCTCCAGGAGCTTGCCGCTGCCCACACCCTTGATCTTGTAGTAGCCGTCGCCGGTGTTGGTGAAGGTCCACTGCTGGTTGGCCTTGTTGAGCCATGGCCACTGCAGGACGTTGGTGCCGTTGGCGGTGCCCCCGCTCTGCACGTCGGCGGCCTTGCCGCTGTGCCGGGCGACCAGCCGGTAGACGGTGCCGTCGCCGGGCAGCGTGGTGGACACCAATGCCGGCTTGGCCGTCCGGCCGCCGATCCGGACACCGCCCACGTTGACGTAGCCGCCGGTGGCCGCGTTGACCTGGATCCGCACGAAGCCCACGTTGCGGGCGGGCCATTCGGTCACCTTGGTGGCGCGGTTACCGGCCCAGGTGCCGTTGGCGACCTGGGTGAAGTTCGTGCCGTCGGTGCTGGTGGAGACGGTGTACGAGGTGATGTCGCCGTCGGTCGAGTTGCTGCGGTTCCACTGCTTGGGCAGGTACTCCAGGGTGGAGACGTTGCTCCACACCCCGCCCAGATCGATCGTGATCGAGTGCGGCAGGGCCGTGGACAGCCCCCAGGTCGACCAGCAGGTTTCGTAGCGGACGTCGCTGAGTCCGTCGATGGCGTTGAGCGGGCCCTCGCCGGTGCGGAAGGCGGTGGCGTACGCGTTGACCGGTGTGACGGGGTGTTCGGCGCGCAGCAGTTGGGTGGGCAGCGGCGGCCGGGAGGTGTCGGGGCTCCATGCCGCGCCGACCTCGGCGAGGCGGTTGACGATGTTGGCGTCTAGCAGGCCGTTGCGGTTGGGCGGGCAGTTGAGGATGAACGAGGTGTACTTCGGCTCCAGGTCGGCCAGGTGCGAGAGGATCGCGTCCTTGCTCATGAGGCCCTCGGTCGGGGTGGAGGGGTGCCAGAACCAGCCGTTGCTGATGGTCTGCCCCTGCATTCCGGCGTAGGTGTTGCCTGCCGGCGCCGTGACACCCAGCGGCTCCTCGAAGAAGATCGCGTCGCTGAGGAAGGGCTCCGACAGCCCGCCGATGTCGATCATGACGCAGTCCGGCTGCAGTTGCTTCACCAGTGAGCGGATCCTCTGGTAGGAGACGGCCTGCTGTCCCATCTGCCATGCGTAGCCGTCGGTCATGAACATGTCGATGGTGCCGTAGTTGGTGAGCAGCTCGGTG
>NZ_JOJE01000081.1 GCF_000720255.1 Streptomyces griseus subsp. griseus
GCACAGCAGCCTCGGCTACCGCAGTCCCGCCGAATACGAGACCGCACCCGCAGCCTGACCACCACACCGATGGTGTCCGTCAAAGCGGAACAAGCTCAGACCATGCTTTGTACCGCTTGTGGCGATCAGCACGGATTCCTGGGAGCCGGTCGGCAGCGGCCAGAATGCGGCGGCTCCACAACGTGCACATCGACCAGACATTCAAGGGCTGATATCTCGCATTCATTTCGCCAGCGGCGTGGCGGGGCCTGTGTACGCCGCCGGGCTGCGGGAGTACAAACAGCGCGCCTTCACGATCTGTCCGCTCGTATCAGCGCTCGCGGTCTCGCCGTAATACACCGAGCCAACCATCGATGGCGGGGCGCCTTCTCACAAGGGCCGCTCGGATGCCGCCTGATGGGAAGCGGTGGGGGGCGCGTCGGAGAGCAGGCGGGTGAGATCGAAGGTGGCGGGGTGGAGGTCGGCGGCTAGGAGCAGCAGCCGCAACGGCTGCCCGCGCAGGCCTGTCACGGTGGCCCGGCGGTTCGGTCCGTCATGCGGGGTGGGGGTGAAGAGGAGGTGGAGGCCGGCGATGTCCATGAAAGGTGTGTGGTTGAGGTCCCACAGCAGGTCGGTCACGTGTGCCGGTAGTGCGTCCGCGGCAGCGCGCAGTGAGGGCAGGGTGTCGAAATCGATGTCCCCGCGCATTGTGATGCGTGCGGAGGTGGTGTCGATGGTGGTGGTGATGTTCATCTGGGCGCGCCCCCTTCCGGGGGTTGTTGAGCCCAAAGGCGAAGCACCCCCGATGGGGGTCTACGACGATGGCGGGGGCCAGATGCCCGGGATGGGGGCAACGTCCGGCTCCCCGAAAGGCCGGCACCCGCGGTGCCGGTCGGTCTCATGTCTTTTCCACCGTCGCATACTCCCGCCACCACTCGCGACTCCCTACGCAGAAGATTGAGCGTCGAGCGGTCCCGCCCCAGGGTGTCCAGCCCACGCGGGACTGTGGGAGGCTCCGGAGAACGCTCCGCTGCTCGGCTGGAAGCCCGCTCTGGCTGTCGCGGAGAACCGGCGACGCGGCTGTGCACCTTGTGTGGGGCCGTCCAGGAGCTCACACCACCTTCTGTGCCATCTGTGCTGGCGCACAATGTCACCGCCTGCGGTGGTGCAGCCCTCCCCTTTATCGACGGTATGGCGACGTCTGCTTCACGCAGTGGCACGACGCGCGCATCCGTCACCGAGCCGCCGTGCGCCCTGCCCTCACAGTCCTGGCCGTCATCGCTCCCCGAGATCCCGGTTGAGGTCACCTGGGCGTGCTGGCAGGAGTCGCTGGCGACCAGGCTCGACGGACTCCACCCACCAACGGCAGTGGGGCATCTTCAGTCAGCTGATAGGTGGGCAGGGCTCGGCTGCTGGTGAGGGCTCCTCCATTGACCTGGCGTGTGGTCAGGAAGGGACAGGTCAGCGACCAAACCGTAGTGATCGCTTGCGTACACGCCGTTCACCGGGCCCGCCAGAACGCGCCGGCAGGAGGTGACGCGCAGCGTGGGACCGTAGGAGCCACAGCGGATCATGATGTAGTCGATGCGGCGACTGGCGATTTCGGGCATGTCACCCTGCCGAACAAGGGGGTTGCTGGAGCTGAATGTGGGGCATGGTTCGCCGGGGTGCACGGTGGACCAGGCGTCCTGGAAGCACACGCTGAAGCCTTCCAGCGACTGCAGCCCCTTAAGGAACCCCACACTCGCCGCCTGCGGTGTGGCATCGAAGTCTCCCAGCAGAACAGCGTGCGGTAGTGAACGTTCGGCGATGGCTCTTTCGGCGAGGCGGGCCGTGGCCAGCGCTTGCAGTTCCCTCTCGCGCTCCCAGCCATACGGCCAGCTCGGCTTGTGATGCACCACCAGGACCGTGCCGAACCTGCGGCCGGCGCTGCTTGCGCTGCAGTCTGCAGGCCAACGCCAAGACGATCGAGGGTGCTCAGCACCCCGACAGGGACGCCCAGTTCCGCTACCTCAATGAGTAGGCACGAGACCACAGGGACGCCGGTGACCCGGTGATCAGCGTGGACAGCAAGAAGAAGGCGCTGATCGGCGACTACAAGAATGCCGGGCACGAATGGCGGCCCGCAGGGCAGCCCCTGAGGGTCAGGACGCACGACTTCCCCGGCCAGGCCGCGAAAGCGATTCCGTACGGAAGCTATGACATGGCGGCGAACACCGGCTGGGTCAGCATCGGTACCGATCACGACACCGCGGCGTTCGCCGTCGCCTCGATCCGGCGCTGGTGGCAGGCCCGCGGCCGGCACGACTACGCTCGCGCCCGCCGACTGCCGATCACCGCCGACGGCGGGGGTTCCAACGGCTACCGCACCCGCAGCTGGAAGACCCAGCTCGCCGACCTCGCTGCAAGATCGAGCACCGGCTGTTCTCCCACATCACCATGAACTGGCGCGGCAGACCCCTGACCAGCCATGAAGTCATGCTCCAAACCATCACCGCGACCACCAGCCGCACCGGCCTCACCGTCCATGCCGAACTCGACAGCGGTGAGTACCCCACCGGCATCCGCGTCAGCGACGACGAGATCGCCGCCTTGCCCATCACCCGCCACCGCTTCCACGGCGACTGGAACTACACCCTCCACCCCCAGCCTCCGATGGACGCGACAACCACCGACAGCACACCGGACGAGGCCCTGGCGAACAGACCGACTCGCCTCACGCGGCGTTCGCTCCAGGACCCGGAACCGACCGGCATGACCCGGCGGCAGCTCAGCGAGCTCACCGACTCGTTGACTCCAGCGATGGAGGTTCAACGCGAGCAAGTGCTCCGCACACGTCGAGGCCACGAGCGCCTGGTGGCCCCTGGAGCAGGTGCCAAAGCCAAGCTCACCTCAGCCGACCGGGTTCTGGTCACCCTGCTCCACCTACGAAAACTCGCAACCATGGACCTCCTGGGCCAGCTCTTCAACACCACCGCCATGACCATCAGCCGCGCAGTCAAAGACACCCGCCCGCTCCTGGAAGCCCACGGTGTCCATGTCCCCGCCTCAACAGCCCGTTTCCTTACCCGGGATGACCTCGCCCGGTTCCTCGACCCCGACAAAACCAAGATCGAAGCGACGAGTTGATTCCCGGCAAGCCCTAACTTCCGCAGCTGATGGCCTGGAAAATACGGTGCGGTCGGCTGCGCTGGGGTGATAGGTAGGCGATGTGACAGAGAGTCTTAAGTATTCCGCCCTGCTGCAACTGATCGACGAGCGGTCGGCCGCGTTCCGGAGCGCGATTGCCGCCGCGCCCAGCCTTGACGCGCCGGTGCCGTCCTGCCCCGAGTGGACGTTGTTCGATCTGGTGCAGCACCTGGGTACGGGCCAGCGTTGGTGGGCCGCGATCGTGGCCGCGGGCCCGGCCGACGCTCCGCCGGCCAAGGACGCCGCGGAGGCGCCGCGCGAGCTCGAGGCGCTGCTGGCCTGGTACGCCGAGTCGACCGACCTGCTGCTGAGTGCGCTGCGCAAGGCCGGCCCGGAGCGCGAGTGCTGGGCGTGGTGGAGCGCTGGCGTGTCGCCGGCGAATACCTGGGGCGTTGCCCGGCGCCGGGTGCACGAGGTGCTGGTGCACACCTACGACGCCCAGCTCGCCGCAAGCGCCGTGCAGCCGATGCCGGCGGACCTCGCGATCGACGGCGTAGCCGAGTTCCTCGACACCTGCACCTCCACCCCGGCGGCCTGGCCACACGAAGCCGCCACCATCCACTACCACGCCACCGAGGGCCGTTCCTGGCTCCTCGCGCTGGACGGCACCGGCGCCTGGCCCGCACCCCTCACGGACGACACCGCGCCCGCCTCCGCTTCGGCCACGGGCACGGCCGAGCAGCTGCTCCTCTTCGTCTGGGGCCGCCTCACGCTGAGCGACCTGCACATCGAGGGCGACAAGCAGGTCTTCGAGCACCTGATCGCCTGGGAGCCCGAGGAGTAGCCAGTCGATACTGCCAGCGGACGGCCTCGATGACGTCCGCGTCGATGAACATCGCGAACAACTCCGCCTCAGCACGACAGACGGCCAGCACAGCCTCGTACAGCCCGGGCCTGACCGCCTCCCGCAGCACTGCCGACTCAGCCAGGAAGGGGATGTGGCGGCTACGACCAGGCTTTCTGTTGGGTGCTCTTAGCCGTCAGGCGGGTTCCG
Source organism: Streptomyces griseus subsp. griseus (assembly GCF_000720255.1). Taxonomy (GTDB): domain Bacteria; phylum Actinomycetota; class Actinomycetes; order Streptomycetales; family Streptomycetaceae; genus Streptomyces; species Streptomyces griseus_I. The sequence goes on from NZ_JOJE01000081.1 coordinate 4,163, forward strand.
AGCCCGGTGATCCGGGCGGCGTCGCCCCACGTCCGCAGGAACGCCGACAGGCATTCGTATGCACGCCTCAGCTGTGGCGCCCATTCCCTACCGCGGGTCGATCGGGGTGAACGTCCCCATGGCACGCTCCAGCACCTCGCCGACCTTCAGCAGCCGCCGGTCGTCAAAACGCCTCCCGACCCACTGCACACCGGCCGGCAGACCGTCTGCCACACCGGTCGGAACGGCGAGCGCGGGCACGCCGAGCAGCGGGAGCGCCATCATCGGCCACTGGATCTCCATGACGTGCCGCATGCTCTCCTGGCTGGCCACGTCCTGGTCCTGCACCATCGCCTGCTCGGCGGACACCGGCAACAGCACGGTCGGGTACTGCTCCAGGAAAAGCTGCCCCTGTTTCTGGGCGTGCTGCGGCACTGCACCGACATGGAGGTCGACCGCCGGTACACCGACACCCACGGCGCCTCCATCGTCGGGTCCGCGAAGCTGTACCGGCCGGCGGCCGGCGAGGACGCGAACTGGCCGCCCCTGGCGCCGGTGATCAGCAAACTCCGCGGTTTCTTCCGCCGCCTGGATGAGTGGGACGCCGCCGACCGGCCGAACCGCCAACTGGTGTTCGACAGCGACTTCTGACGGGGACTCCAGTCACCAGGGTCCACCAGGTCATGAACTATCCGTGCTGGAAGGCATACAAGGTCCAAAATCCCGGCCGGTGTCTGCTGGATACCCCCATCACCGCGAAGCTGGGCGGGGAGCCCTGGCACGGTCCGTTCGACTTCCACGACGTCCCCGGGGTCCTGAAACACCTGGTCACCGCCTGTTTCATCGTCCTGGGCCATCTCACGGGGATGCGGACCGGGGAGATCCTGGCGCTGGAGAACGGGTGCTGCCCGGATCCGCAGGGGCCGCCGGAGGCGGCCCGGTGGCACCTCATCTATGCCCGGCAGTTCAAGGTCGCCCGCGACGAGGACGGCAATCATCAATCCGCCGGAGTCGTACGCGAAGCTCCCTGGGTGGCAGTCCCACAGGTCGTCACGGCAGTACGGGTGCTGGAACAACTCGGCGGGCACGGACTGCTGTTCGCAATCGAGGTCCACGATCCCCTCCAGCCCGAGGAGCGCCGCCAGCGGCAGGTCGCTGGCGATCGCCACGATGAGCAACCGCATCGAGTCGTTCATCGAGTGGGTAAACACGCATGCTCATAACCGGGGCCGACAGGCTGAGCCAATCCCGGCCGACCCGCATGGGCGGGTCGGCACGGGCCGCTTCCGCCGCACTCTGGCCTGGCACATCGCCCGCAGGCCGGGCGGACTGGTGGCGCCGGCGGTTCAGTACGGCACATGCGCACGCTGATCAGCGAGGGCTACGGATCGCGCTCGCGCGGCGGCATCCACGACCTTCTCGACTTCGAAACCGCCCGCAACGTCGTCGAGCAACTCAGCGAGGTCCACGAGGCCATCCAGGACGGCGAGGGCGTCTCGGGCCCCGCAGCGAGGCGTCTGATCAACGCCGCCGCCCAGGAACACCACCGCTTCGGCGGTCTCATCACCTCCGTTCGTCAGGCCAGAGACCTGCTGGCGGACCCGACCCTGAACGTCTTCGAGAACAAGGAGGCATTTCTGTTCTGCGACTACGACCGAGCCAAAGCGCTTCGCCATCCCGGCCGCAACGCGAAGAGCGAGGCCCCAGCCTGCACCGCTGCAAGGTCAACTGCGCGAACATCGCCCGCACCGACACCCACGCACATCAACTTCGGGAAGGGGCCGATGACTTGGGTCGCCAGGCCGTCTCTGGCCTGGTTCCCGAACCGCTGGCCGACCGGCTGCGGAAACGGGCCCAGATCCTGAACGAGCTCGCCGACCAGCACGACCACGACCGCGTCCTGCCGGCAGCGGGGGCGGACTTGTGAGCTACGACAACGAGAGGAAGAACATCAGGGCCGCGATGGACCGCCTGCTGGCCGGCACCCCGCTGCGGTCCGACGGAGCGCTGACCGTCCTCGCGCCGGCCGCCGAGGCGGACGTGAGGAGAACAAGCCACAGCAGGCCGAGATCGAGACATTCGCCCGCGCGGTGAACGTCCTCACCGTTGAGAGCGAACAGCTCCGCGGCCAGTCGGGGCATAAGCGAGCCCCCGTGGCGGCCTTGCGCCCGGCCCCCGAGCCCGGTTCGTAGTCGCGCCGCCTCGTCTCGTCCTGACCGCGGAGCGGTCAGGACGAGACGAGACGACAGAACCAACTTTCTCCGCTGTTACACGGAGTCACTGTCGGCGTACGCCTGAACGTGCTCAACCCCGTACAGGTGAACGTGCTCAGTTGATGATGCGCTGACCACGGGTTCTCGTCGGTCCGCCATGGACGGTCGACAGCGTCAGACGGCCGGGCACTTCTCATGCCACCTTGATGACAACCTTGCCCGAGGTGTGACCGTTCTCGACGGTGGCGAGGGCGGCCGGGGCGTCGGAGAGCGGATGGACCGCGGTGATTACCGGTGCGAGGAGTCCGTCGAGGGCCAGCCGGGCCGACCGCTCCAGGTTCTCGCGGTCGACGCGACGCTCGACGAAACGCCCACCGAGATCGGGCACAGACATATCACCCACAGCGATGACGTTGCGGGGATCTTGGGCCAGCGGAGCGACCGTCCGCAGCGAGGTGCCTCCGGCCAGGTCGACGATCCCGTCGAAGCCGTCCGGAACCAGCTCGCGTGCCGCGGCGGCGACGTCCTCGGCGGTGTAGTCGATGAACCGCACCCCGATGGCCTCGGCGTGCTCGCGTTTGGCGGTACTCCCGGTGCCTAGCACACGCAGCTCGCGCCCGATAGCCAGCCGGGCGACGGCGAGGCCGACCCCGCCCCCGACTCCGTTGACCAGGACCGTGGCACCGGCCGGGAGGCTGAGCTGGTCGAGCACGTCCACCGCGGTCGTCCCGGCTACTGGCAGCGTTGCCGCCACGGTCGCGGACAGACCCTCCGGGATGCGCGCGGTGTTCGGCGCGGACAGCACCGTTGTCTCGGCGTAGGTGCCGCCACCGGTGAGTGCGAAGCCGAAGACCGCGTCACCCACCTCGAGCCCATTGACGTCCTCGCCCCGGGCGAGAACGGTTCCGGCTGCCTCCATGCCCAGCACGCGGGGAAACGGACGCCCGCCGTCGAGCCCGTCGACCAGACCCGAGCGCAGAAGGTGGTCGAGGGGATTCACGCCGGCGACGTCGACCTGGATCAGCACCTCGCCGCGACCGGGGACGGGGTCGGGACGATCGAAGAACTCCTGCACCTCGGGCCCGCCATACCTGCCGAAACCCCACGCCTGCCCCATCTTCCGCCGCCTCTCGTATGACCGACCCGGTGATTCCGGGCGTGGTCGCCATCCTCACCTCTGACATTGATGTGAGGGGCAACCGGCTGAGATGCAGATCACAGCATCAGGCCGACTGCGCCACCGGTTCCGGGGTCGTGGACAGCTCCGCCCGGTGTCGGCTGTTGGCCCTGATCAGCACGTCGAGTGCATCCCGGGTCTCGATCAGGTGCGCGATGTCGCCGTCGATCCGGTCGCGCTCGCGCATCATCGCCGTGAACGTCTCCTCGGCGACGCCCAGGTCGCCCGGGACGTCCACACACGGCAGCACAGTCGCGATCACCCTGCTGGACATACCCGCGTCGAACAGCTGTCGGATGAGTGACACGCGCTGGACCGCAGCATCGGAATAGTGACGCTGCCCTGCGTCGGAGCGTGAGCTGGTCAGCAGGCCCTGCTCTTCGTAGTACCGCAGTGAGCGCGGACTCACGCCCGTGCGCTTGGACAACTCGCCTATCCGCATCCCTGAGAGCCTACGCCCGCGTGCTCCAGGTTCAGACCGCCGTCGAGTCATGGACGCTCGCGGACACCCCCACGACCGCAGGGTTGTCCTCCCGGTCCCACGACTGAGCACGTTCGTCTGTACACGCCTGAGCACTTTTCTCGGTACGCCGACAAGTCACCTCACCCACCCAGACCAGGAGTCAGATGAGAGATCGCCACAACACAGCCAGAGTTGACAGGGAAGAATCGTGCACGTTCTTCATCACTACGATCGAGTTCCGGCCCACCCTCGAAACGCCAGCGAGACGACGCGGCAGCGAAGGGACGACGCCGATATCAACAAGCCCCGGGATTGCAGGGCGTCCGCACTGCAATCCCATCGGGCGTGGAGCTATTCACGCTGCATCACTGCACGGCGTCAGGCGCTTCGACGGTAAACGTCACAAACTCGACTTCGGCATCGGAGGGCAAGCCGGGATAGTGGCCCTGGAGGCCCTTCTTGAGCTCTTCGATGGTCGTGAATCCATCGAGCCGAGCTTGTTCGGCGGTGAGGCGATCGAGCCGGTGGCGTTCGACGCCAGTGACGGTGCCCTTCAACGTGCGGTGGACTTCGTCGTCCTCGAAGAGAAAGATCGCGGGACCCAGTGCGATCGGATCGTCATAGCGGACGGTGGAGGTCTTCCGCGCGGCGGCGATGTCGTCGTAGTAGCGCTTGTTGAACCGAACAATTCGACGCGCATCCGCATCGGGGAAGAAGTAGGTGTCCGGCAGAAGCTTTCGAATCGGGCGCAGTGTCGGACCGTCGTCGGTCGGTACGGCGACGAAGACGTCGGGATGGAGGTCGAGAAGCGCTTGGCGGCAGCGGCCGCACGGCGGGATGAGACCGCGACCTTGATCTCCCGCAGCGGCGATGGTGACGAGCGGGCCGGCTCCCGCTGCTGCGGCGGCACCGAGTACGACGAGTTCGGCGCACGGTCCGCCGGTGAAGTGGTAGACGTTGACCGCCTCGTGGATCCTGCCGGCCGTGTCCATCGCCGCTGCGGCCACTGTGTGGTTCGGATCGCTCCCAAGGGCAGTAGCGAGCCGTTCCGCAGCCTCGATGACGCGGCGCTCGGAGTCGAAGAGCTTCATGGAGACCATGGCGCCGACCTTAGATCGGCCCAGCCGGACTCCTCGACACATTTGTTCTGTTGGGCCTCATCCTCAGCGTGGTCGGTGGCTCGACATCAAGACCCGCATATGAGAGGTGTCCCTCGGGGCCGGGTCCGCTACGACATCCTCAAGGCCGCCGTCGCCCAGGTGCTGGGGCTGAGCCGGGCGAGGGTGGAGACCGACCGGTGGATCGCGTTCAGACGGCGGGCGGTCCCATCCTTGCCCGGCCCGTACGCCGTCGCCTCTCCCCCGGCCGGATCGTGGCCTGGGCGGTGGCTGGCATCTGCGCTGCCGGACTTCCGTCCGAAGTGCTTCGACTGCACGTTGGTCGTGCCAACCGTGATCGTGAGGTCGGTGAAGATAGGTGTCCTGCCAACCCCGGCGGCCCAAGTCATCGAGCGTCTTGTGGTGCGGCAGCTTCGACTGCACCGAGTCGAACACCTCTCAGCGGCACAGGGACCTCGTGCGTTGTGGGACGCCGGCCCGTCACCCGATCAGTGGCCGCTCTGAAAGAGCTCCCTACGTTGTTCTGCGGGACGTAGTGAGCCCTTCAGGAAGCTCATCTGGGCTTCGCCGGCCCTGCCGGGCGCGGTCCACGACATCAGGGCCGCCCGCTCCCACGGCCTGCTCGACGCCCTCACCACCGGCGGCATCCGGTGCTGGGCCGACAAGGCGTACCAGGGCTCCGGCCCCGCCGTCCGCGTCCCCTTCCGCGGCCGCTGGAACACGCTCTCGGCCGGGAAGAAGGCCGTCAACCGCGCCACGCGAAGATCCTCGCACTCGGCGAACAGGCCATGGCCACCCTCACCGTGGAGCTGACCGCCTCAGCCAGAGGAGGAAGCCTCGCTGCCTCCTATACTCCTGGCGTGTTTGATACGTCGAACCTCTTCCACGTTTCGTCCGTGCTCAATCGGCAGTCGATCGCACAGCATGGCCTGGATTGGACCCGGATGGGCGCCGCACGGGGAATCGCCGGCAGCCGCCGCCCTGAGGTGGAGGGGATCTTCGTCTGTCGGGGCGAGGAGGACGCAGAGTTCTTCCTTCAGATCAACAACACCGGTGGACCGGTTGATCTCTGGTCCGTGGACGGCATCGATGAGGGGTTGCTCCTCGACAACGGCAACGGATTCGTCTACCTGCCCGGCCGCATACCAGCCGCGCGAGTCCGCCTGGTGCGATCAGACGTTCCTCCGCAGCACGGTTTTTGACTTCGCGCGGCGCTACGGCTAGGAGCAGACCCACGCGGAATCTGGCTGCTAGCTCAGCGAAGGTGTAGCTGCAGCGCGGGTGGGCCAGGGTCGTCAGCGCCTGGCGGCTGCACGTCAGCCGCCGTCGGGTGCCGATCTGTCGTCGCCGAGCGGTCAGCTCCCACCGCGGCAGTTGCAGTGCTGAAGTGGACAGATGTAACCGCGCTTGGGTGGGCAATGACTCGGGGGCTCGGCGGAGAAGGTTGCTGTTAGTCGACAACCCATCTACCTGGGGCGTGGTCGTCCCGTCACCGCGACCCCTCGATCTCACAGGCAGGTTGGAAGGGGCTCACTGCAGCCAATTCTGTGCGCGCAGAGAACACGTCGACTTTCGCTGTCGGACAAGCACCGTTTGTACGAACCTGTAACTTCTGAATGCAAGGGGCCCGTCTGCGACTGACGGTCCCGCGCACTGTTTCAAGGAAGTGAGTCATGAGTTCTCAGGCGAAGGCATTCGGTTTTGGTAGAGACTGCTGCACGGACAGGTGACACCTGACCTGGCTTGCTGAGAGGCGGCCTGGAAGGATGTCGCAGTGCCCAAGCCGTATCCGAAGGAGTTCCGCGAGGACGTAGTAAGGGTCGCGCGCAACCGCGAGCCCGGCGTCACGCTGGAACAGATCGCCGCCGACTTCGGCGTC
>NZ_JOJE01000082.1 GCF_000720255.1 Streptomyces griseus subsp. griseus
CGAGCGCTGTGTGGACGGGATCACCGCCAACACCGAGGCGCTGCGCGCGAGCGTGGAGAACTCCATCGGCCTGGTCACCGCCCTCAACCCGCACATCGGCTACACGGCCGCCACCGACATCGCCAAGGAGGCCCTCGTCACCGGCCGCGGCGTGGCCGAACTCGTCCTGGAAAAGGGCCTGTTGCCCGCCGAGACCCTTGCCGCCCTGCTGCGGCCCGAAGCGGTCGCAGGAGCCGGCCAGGCCCTGGCCTGAGGTGCGCACCGATCGATGACCACAGCGGTCACCAGTCCGCGTCGTTCCCTTGGCCCAATACTGGTGGGCCCTGTGGCTGTTCGCTTTCGGCGCCTTGGTCGCGGGCCGGATCGTCGCGCCTCTGTGGCGCAACGCCTATCACAGATTCCGGGTCGCTGAGGTGGCGGCGGAGTCGGACGACGTGGTGTCGGTGCGCGTCACCGGCCGCCACCTCGACAAGTTGCCGGTTCTCGTCGTCGCGGCACGCTACGGCCGTACGTTGCGCCTGACCGCCAAGGCGGTCGGCAGTCGGCGACCAGGGCGCGTACCTCGTCGACCAGCACGGCGTCGTTCTCACTGCGCACCCGGTAGAGCACGACGACATCGTCGGCCGGTTCCTCCTCCAGCAGAGCTCGAACCGGCGTGGTCCCAGGGAGCTCGCCGTTCGAGCCGGACGGTCTCCGTGCCCCGATTCCCGACCTGACCGAACGCGATGTGTACGTCTGCGGCCCGCCCGCGATGACCTCGGCCGTGCTCAGCGCCCTGCGCAGGCTGAAGGTTCCCGACCGGCAAGTGCACGCCGAGCGGTTCGGTCCGGCCTGAGCCCCGCCTTGCGGCGGTTATCCGGCTCGAGACCCAGGCAGCGGGTACAGACACCATGATTGATTTGAATAGCCGTCGAGAACGACGTGGACGTGGGTGATGCACGGCCTCACTCGAGCCGGGAGACGTCCGCAGCGGCAGACAATTCGACAAGGAGAGGGCAATGAGCGTTCTTGATGGGATCCTCGCGGGAGTCCGCGAAGACTTGGCAGAGCGTAAGCGTGCGACGCCGCTGGCGGAGTTGCGCTCCAGGGCAGCGGACGCGGCACCCGCGATCGACCCGCTGCCCGCGTTCCGGGCGCCCGGGGTGTCCGTCATCGCCGAGGTGAAGCGAAGGAGCCCCAGCAAGGGTGCGCTGGCGGACATTCCCGACCCCGCATCGCTCGCCGTGCAGTACGCGGCCGGCGGTGCCGCTGCGATCAGCGTGCTGACCGAACGCAGACGTTTCGGCGGCTCTCTCGCCGATCTGGACGCCGTACGCGCCCGGGTCGATGTGCCCGTTCTGCGCAAGGACTTCATCGTCGACCCCTACCAGCTGTGGGAAGCCCGCGCGCATGGCGCCGATCTTGCGCTTCTCATGGTCGTGTCGCTGGACGACGGCCAACTCGTCGACCTGATGGGACTGTGCGAGGAGTTGGGTCTCACACCGCTCGTGGAGGCGCACACCGCCGACGAAGTGCGGCGCGCCGCTGCGGCGGGAGCCGAGCTCCTCGGCATCAACGCGCGGGACCTGACAACGCTGGACGTGGATCGCAGTGTGTTCGCAGAGCTCGTGACCGCCATCCCGGACGGCACGGTCAAGGTCGCGGAATCGGGAGTGACGGGCCCGAAGGACGTCGCGGAATATCGCGGTTGGGGAGCCGACGTGGTACTGGTCGGCGAGGCACTGGTCCGCTCGGGGGACCCGAGCACCGCCGTGCGCGAGTTCATCGAGGCGGCCGGGCACCGGGCGCGACGGTCCTGACCTGTCTCTCGACCTGCCGGCTCACGGAGCCTGTTCTGGCTGACCCGGCCCGGCACACTCGCCTGAGCCGGCTGACGGCCCGGACGGTCGCTGAGGCTTCGGCGGCCCCGTCGCAGTGACTTCGCGCCCGCGACGGGGCCACGTGCCCTCGGTCATACGGAGTCGACGTCGGTCGTGGCGAGCTTGGCATAGACGTCGGGCCGGTTGCGTCGAATCCGCACAGCAAGGGCCGCGCCGGTCGCGAAGATGACCGGAGTGAGCGCGACCAGCGCCCAGTTGACGGCGGGTGCGGCACCGGTGAAGAGATTGAGGCGTGTGCAGACCAGACCGGTGATCACGGCCAGGAGGAGCGCGGCGGCCACCGGTGCGGCGACCGTACGCAGGCGTCCCGCCGCGTCAGCGCCGCGGTTGCGGCGGAAGAAGACGGCCACGGCGCAGGCCGCGAGCGTCTGCAGCGCCAGGATGCCGACCACTCCGGGCGTGTTCACCCACAGCAGGAACTGGTTGTAGGGGTGCGCGCCGATCACGGCGAACACGGCGGTGACGACGGCCGCGAGTACGGTCTGCGCGATGCCGGAGACCCAGGGCGAGCCGTGCCGGGGGTGGATGCGGCCCAGGGCGGCGGGGGCGGCGCCTTCGGAGGACAGTGCGTAGCCGTAGCGGGTGATGGCGTTGTGGAAGGCGAGCAGGGAGGCCAGGAGGCTGCTGACGATCAGCACGCGCTGGAGGTCGGTGGCCCAGCCGCCCACGTAGCGGGTCATGGCCGTGAAGAACATCTCGGCGGGGTTCTGTGCCGCGGTCCCGACGGCCTTGTCGTCGCCGAAGGCCTGGACGATGACCCAGACGACGAACGTGTAGAAGAGGCCGAGGAAGCCGACGGCCAAGTAAGTGGCGCGGGGGACGGTGCGGTTGGGGTCGCGGGCCTCCTCGCGGTAGAGGGCGGTGGCCTCGAAGCCGATGAAGGCGGCGATGGCGAGGCCCAGCGGTGCGCTCATCTGCGAGGTGAAGACATGGGAGGGGGCGAAGGAGGCCAGGCTCAGGCCGTGCGCGCCGCCCTTGACGAGGATCGCTCCGGCGAGCAGGGCCAGGACGGCGGTCTCCGCGATCAGCAGGGCGCCGAGTACCTTGGCGCCGACGTGGATGGACCGGAACCCGAGGAACCACACCACGGCGATCCCGGCGAAGGCGTAGACCGGCCAGGGCAGGTCGACGCCCAGGAGGTCGTTCGCGGTGCCGGCGGCGAAGAAGCCGAAGGCCCCGTAGGTGCCGATCTGCAGGGCGTTGTAGGAGAACACCGCGAGCAGCGCGGCCCCCAGTCCGGCTGGGCGGCCCAGGCCTCGGGAGATGTACGAGTAGAAGGCGCCCGCGTTGCGGACATGAGGCGTCATGGCGGTGAAACCGACCGCGAACAGGCACAGTACGACGCCGACCACCAGGTAGGCGACCGGGGCGCCGATACCGCCGAAGAGGATCGCGAGCGGGGCGATGCCGGCCATGACGGTGAGCGGGGCGGCGGCCGCCACCACGAAGAAGACGATGTCGGTGACGCCGAGCGAGGCACGTTGCAGACGGCCGGTCGGGTCCCCTGCGGTGGCCGCCGGGGGCTGTTGGGGAGGGGTGGAAGTGTGAGGCTCGGTCATGGTGGTCTCCGCGTGATGGTGATGCGTGAGGTCGACGGGGAGGGGGCTGTCCCTGGCACGCGGGCCCGGCGATGACGGACGCGGTGAGGCTATAGCTCTCCGGCCGGCACGGGGGCGGGGGTGCCGGAGCCGTGCGTGCGCCGGCCGGCGAGCCAGGTGCCCAGGACGGGCAGGTGCGCGAGGTCGCGGGGAGCGGTCTCGACCGGATCGGCGGCGAGATGTACCAGGTCGGCGCGCATTCCGGGGCGCAGGACGCCCCATTCCTTCTCCTCGGACGCCTGGTAGGCGCATCCGGCGGAGTAGGCGGCCAGGGCGGTCGCGGTGTCGATCCGCTCCTGGGGAAGCCAGCCGCCCTCGGGGACTCCCTCGGGCGTCTGACGGGTCACGGCGGTGGCGACGCCCCGCAGCGGTTCGTGATCGGTGACCGGCCAGTCGCTGCCGAACGCGATGCGGGCGCCGGAGGCGAGCAGGGCCGCGATCTGGTACTGGCGGCCACCGCGTTCCGGGCCGATCTTCGGCAGGATGAGGTCGGTCATCAGCCGGTCGGGCTGGGCCCACAGCGGCTGAAGATTGGCAATCACCCCGAGGTCGGCGAAGCGGGGCAGGTCGGCGGGGTCGATCAGCTGGGCGTGGGCGATGACCGGACGGCGGTCGCGGGGGCCGTTGGCGTGGGCCGCGGCTTCGATCGCGTCGAGGGCGACCCGGACACCGCCGTCGCCGAGCGCGTGGATGTGCGGCTGGAATCCGAGGGCGTCGATCGCGGTGACGGCCTCCGCCAGTTCTGTCGGTGTCCAGTTGGCGATGCCGTGGGAGTGCGGGCAGTCGGTGTAGGGCTCCAGGAGGGCGGCCGTGCCGGACTCGATGACCCCGTCCGCGAAGAACTTCACGGTGTGCGCGGTGAGCAGCCCGGGGGCGGCGCCCTCCACACGCTCACGCTCGGCGGCGAGCCGGGGGAGCTGCTCGCGCCATTGTTCAGGCCCCAGGAAGAAGCCGAGGTCGGCCCGGACCGGCAGTCCCGGGGCGCTGGTGGCCGCGGTGATCCAGACGTCGGCGTGGTGCGGTTCCACCCAGGCGTCCTGCATCCAGGTCACACCGGAGGCGGCGAACCGGGCGGCGGTCTCGCGTCCACCTGGGTTTCGTGGGACGGCCGGGGGACGAGGTCGAGGACCGGCAGAACGGCGCCGAACTCGCGCAGGGTGCCCAGTGGTTCGGTGGAGCCGTGCCTGCGTACGATCTCCCCGCCGTCCGGGTCGGACGTGGCGGCCGTGAACCCGGCCCGGCGCAGCGCCTCGCTGTTCACCCACGCGGTGTGGTGGTCCATCGTGCGCAGCACCACGGGCCGGTCGGGGACGGCCGCGTCCAGCCGGCGGGCGTCGAACCGGCCATCAGGGGCGAGCCAGGCGTCGAAACCGTCGGGGAGACGGTCGTGATCGTCGATCCGGGCATGGTCGCGGACCGCCGACTCATCCTGGATCCGCTCACGCACCACGGGCTGAGCCCCGAAGACGTCACCGATGTGATCTTCAGCCACCACCACCCGGACCACACGCTGAACGCGGCCCTGTTTCCCGAGGCCCGCTTCCACGACCACATGGCCATCTACCAGGACGACATCTGGGAGGACCGCGATGCCGACGGGTACCGGCTCTCCCCGTCGATCACGCTGATGACGACGCCCGGCCACACCGCGGAGGACGTCAGCACTCTGGTCACGGCCGACGAGGGGCTGGTGGTCCTGACCCATCTGTGGTGGACCGCCGAGGGACCGGCCGACGATCCCTTCGCGCCCGACCGTGAGCAGTTGCGGGCGGCCAGGGAGAAGGTCTTGAGCCTCGGTCCGGCGCTGATCGTGCCGGGACACGGGGCACCCTTCGTGCCGTCCGCGTCGACCCCGGTCTAGCCGGCCTGCCGTCGTCGCCCTGCCATCGAGCTACGGCCGACACCGTCCCGCCCTCTCCTCTCCCATGGGAAGCGACGACCTGGCCCAGATCGATGTGAGCCTCGCGGCCAGGTTCGTCTGCCAGTTCCGGCGTGCCCGCGGTCTGCTGGTGGAGGACCCCGACCTGCATCGGGACGCGGCGCAAAGGACGGCACTCCCGTCGTCATCGCGGCGGGGGCTGGTTCAACGCCCGGTGGTATGCGGTCGAGCCGCTTTCCGAAGGGCCGGCTGATCGGGGCGTTCGATGGACAGCCTGGGCAGCCTTCGGGCGAGCGGTGCGGGTAGCCAAGAAGCCCACCTGCCCAGCATCTGCATGCCGGCTGGGACGATGAGGCAGCGGATGACCACGGCGTCGAGACAGGGGACCGTTGAAACCGGGACCGAAGCCGTCGGCGAGCAGGTCGTAGGCCTGGCGTGAGGTGGTGGCCCTGGGTCGTTACCGGAGTCGGCGAAGCCCAGGCGCATGCTCAGTGCAGTTCCCGACAGGGCCAGCAGGGCGATCGCCCCCACCAGCAGTGTCGTGAGCGGGCGGCCCTGCACGAGGCCTGCCATCGCGCGCCAGCGGCTGCCTTCGGCCCTGCCCTTCTCCGCGGCCTCGGCCGCCTGCTTGCCGACATGGCGCTGGATGCGCTGACCGCACAGCGCGAGCAGCGCGGGCAGCAGTACCAGGGAGGCGGCCACGGTGATCAACACGGTGATCGCCACGGCGAGGGCGATGCCGTCGATGATGACGGTACGGTGGCCGCCCGCACCGGGTGCCGGCCGGTCGCGGCCAGGAACGTCCGCCGGGCAGGGGCCGTCCCCTCACCCGGCGGTCCTCCTGGCCGCTGTCGCCCGTACGTTGAGTGGTTAACTTCTCAACCGCAAGAACCACTAGCGGTCACACGGCAGTTGGGGTGCGTATGGAGAGCTCTCGTGCCTGGCGGCGCCCCACGCTCGAGGCCGTCGCCGCATGGGCAGGCGTGTCCACCGCCACGGTGTCGAACGCGCTCAACGGCACCGGACGGCTCTCCGAGGCGACCAGACAGCGGGTGCTCGCCGCGGCACGCGAACTCGGTTACGCCCCCACCAGTACGACCCGTGCCCTGGCCCGCGGCGGCACCGGAGTGCTCGGCCTGACCATGACGACGTACGGCGACCTGCCCGTCCCGTACACCGAGATCCCGTACTACGCACAGCTGACGCTGGGCGCCATGGCAGCGGCCCACGAGCGCGGCTACCTGCTCCTGGTGATGCCGAGTTCGATGTCACCGTGGATGTGGCTCAACACGCCGATGGACGGCGTCATTCACGTCGGACCGCGCGCCGAGGATCCGGTGCGCTCCATCCTGCGGGAACGTGGCATACCGATGATCAGCGAAGGCCGGCCACCCAAGCCGCATCCGTGCGACGCATGGGTGGACGCCGACCACGAAGCGGCCCTGCGCCTGCTGCTCGAGCACCTCGTGCGGTCCGGCGCCCGGCGCATCGGGCTCTCCCTGCCCCTTCACGGCGACGCGTACCCGCACCTGATCGCACACGCCTACCGGTCCTGGTGCGACGAACACCGCATGCCCGCACTCGTGGAGGAGTACGCCTCACTGCCCGACTACTTCACGGCCGAACAGGACGCCGTCAGCCGGCTCCTCCACCACGATCCGCGACCGGACGCCGTCATCGGCGTCTACTCCGACTCCGGTCACAACATCCTCGCCGCCGCCCGGCGGCACGGGCTCCGGGTGCCGCAGGACCTGCTGGTGGCGTGCATCAGCGAGGATCCGGACTACGCGACGACCACCCCACCCCTCACCACCGTCAGCCTCCGCCCGGACCGGGTGGGCGCCGACGCGGTCGACCTGCTGATCGCTGTCATCAACACCCGCAGCGGCGTGGCCCGACGTCGGCTCGTGCAACCGGTGCTGATCCCTCGACGGTCCACACGGCGCGCGGTGCGACGGAGGAACGGCACACCGTGAGGGCGCGTCCCTGAGGGGCGCGCTGCGGAAACGGGACGTAGACCGTGTCGAGGTGCAGCTTCGGGTGCGCCGCTCGTGGACGCGGACGGTGCAGCTGAGGGACCTCACGCTCGCACAGCTCCCACTGCCCATGACCGTCCACGACGTCGTCCAGGGGCCACGAACCGCAAACCGATACCGCCCGATACGCCGGAGCAGTGCCGCCGTACCGGGAACGGTAACGAGCTTGTGATCACGCGCGCGGGTCAGCGCTGCAGCGTGAGGAGACCCGGCCGGTACGGCAGTTGTACGTAGGGGGTGCCCGACGGTGTGTTGGGGGACAGGCCCTGGTAGAGGAACTGAAGGTTGCAGGGGTCGATGGTCATGGTCTGGTCGGGGTTGTTGCGGACCAGGTCACCGTGGCTGATGTCGTTGGTCCAGGTGGCACCGCTGTTGGCCTTGCCGGCGAAGGGGTTGCTCTCGGTGGCGGCCCGCGGGGTCCACGGACCGTTCAAGCTGGAGGCCGTGAACGAGCGGAAGAAGCGCTGCTCATTCGCACCCCGAGCCTCGACGATCATGAGGTACTGGTTCTGGCCCTGGACCTTGTAGGCCTGCGGCGCCTCGAACAGGTTCTTCACCGTGTCGCTCATGACCGTCGTGTACGACGAGCCGAAGCTGCCCGGGAAGTTCCCGATCGGCATGGTCGACTTGTAGATCTCGCCGTTATCACCGGCGAAGAACATGTACATGTTCTGATCGTCGGCGATCAGGGTCGGGTCGATCGCGGTCAGTGGGTTTCCGCCCGGCAGCCCGGGCGGAGATCCCACAAGGTGGTTTGGATCTCGTCGCCCAGCCCTGGAAGCCCCGCGGGTCCAGACAGGGCGGCTCCACTCACGCTGCAGCCGACGTCCTGGACGCCCGGCGAAAGGTGTGTCATCGCCCTGCTCCTGCGGCATCTTGTGGTTCGCGGTCGCGCCTCCGGCATGGCGCACCGAGCCGTGGCAACGGCTGAAGCCCGGACGCCGCGCCGGTGATCCGGGACGGCGTCCGGGCAGGCCAAGAACGCATGCTCAAACTGACAGCGCGCAATCGACGACCGGTGAAGCGGTGATAAGCGCACCATGCGGGTCAGTGCGCCGTCTCGGCCATGTCGCAGGTGTGGCATACCACCCTGCGTGCCGGGATACGGCCGTACGAAGCGCCCATGCCGATCGGGCGGGTGACCTGTACCTGACGTACGCGGGCGTGGTTCTCGCAGGTGGCCAAGCCGCAGCGCGAACACACACCGATGCCGGTGGTGTCGTTGCGCGCCTCCTGGAGGCAGTCGTAGCACCTCATGTCCAACTCCGATTTCAGTAGGGGCCGGGCGTGGCGGCCAACCAGCGCGAACAAACCCACCCAAGCCGCACACACCTACTCAAGGAGCTTGAAAAGTATGGCCCAGTTTAGACTTTGTCAAGTCTAAGACTCTATCGCGATCGTATGGCCAATCGCGATGCGGCGAAGCAGCTTGACCTGACCATCAGTCAGAGTTCGCTGTGCAGAGGAGCGGTGGCGCCGTCCGCGTCCCCGCGCCTCGCGACCCGCGCTCCAGGCCGAGTCACCGTTGAACGTCGGCACGGTGCGGACAGCGCCGCCGGGGTGCAACTCCGGCCCGTCCACCAGGAGCGCTGAGGCCGACGAGTCGCCCGCGGCTTCAGGAACCGTGCCGACCAACGGTTACGTGTGCGCCTCGCCGGCGGCGGTCGACTTTGGCCAACGGTGGGCCGGTAACCGCGAGACTCTGGGCACGGGCACCTCGTTGGCCTCGGAGGCACCCAGAACTCCGCGCAGCCTCTTGATCCGGGTTCGGGAAGATCCGGCTGCCGGCGCTGGTGGAGCGCGGGACGTGCCGTGTTCCAGGCTGCGTTCGCTCACGGGTCGTCACCGAGCAGAAACTCGCCAGCCGTCTGCCGGGAGCCCTGCCGGGCCAGGCATGCCGCTGCCGGCGGACCGGAGCTCTTCCGGATTTCCACGGTGACTCGCCGCCACGGCGACGGGCGTCGACCTGTTGTGACAGGTCAAGAGCGCCGTGGTGCCGCCGGCGCGTTCGGTTCTGGAAGACGCTCCCGCCTCGCCCGGATAAGGGCCGCGCCACGTATCGCCGCGATGACCCGCAGGCAGGTGATGTCCGAGCGGGTGGTGGAACCGTTGATGACGGTGACCTGCCTGGACGGCACCAGCCGCACCGAGCTGTACCGCTTCGCGTCCACCCCGCAGGATGAGGTTTCCTTTTCCGCACGGGAGACGGCGGTCTCGTGTGCGCGCAGGTGGAGGATTGAATCCACGGAGGAATCCACGGAGGACACAAGGCCGCAACGACCCGCCGTTTCCGGAAGAACGGACCCGCCCGCGCAGCTTCCCCCGCAGCCGTGAACGCCCCGTCGCCCCCTGACCCGTCCCACCGTGCCGGTGACCGGCAACCCTCACCCAAGATCCACTACAAGGTCACGGTGCCAGTGCGGGCTCGATCCTCGACTTCGAGGCATTGGTCTACGACGGCACCGTGGCGAGCGGGCTTGGACACTTCACGCAGGCGGCACGGCCTCATGCAGGCCGGGGCGTGGGTTCCCCCGGATCTCCCGTCTGGGCTCGCAGCCCCATGGGGAAATGGGCAGCCAGTTCCTGGCGGAACGCGTCCGTGTCGCCTTCCAGGGCAACCGCGGCCAACCTCTCGTGCTCGACGACCAATTGATGCGGGTCGTCGCTGTACGTGCGGTGATCGACGCTGAGGTGGAGGCGCAGCTTGGTCTCCCAGCCGTGCCAGAGACTCTGCAGGACGCCGTGCTCCGAGAGGTCGTAGAAGAGCCTGTGGAAGCGAAGGTGCGCGTCGATGCTGGCCGGGATGTCGTCCTTCTCCATTGCCCGGCGGAGATCCTCGACGGTTTGCAGCAACCGCGCCCGCTCAGGACCGCGCAGCGCTTCGGCCGAGAGCTCGGCGGCGTACGGTTCGACACGCAGCCGGACCGAGTCGATCTCGGCGACCTCACGAGCGCTCACCTCTACGACGAACGCCCCGCGGTAAGGGATCTTTACGACGAGCCCTTCTTCCTCCAGCTTGGTCAGCGCCTCGCGCAGCGGGGACCGGCTGATCCCGAGATCTGTGGCGATGTGCGCCTCGCGCAGCTGGCCACCAATCACGGCGCCTACATGGTCGGCTACACCCTGCTGCAGGTCGCTGTGAGTTCGGTGACCTGCCCGGTCCCGTGGTGATGAGCGAGGGGAGCGCGGCGGCCCGTGGCTCGGCGCCGACCGTTCGGCCTTCACTCCCGGGCTGCTTCCATGACCCACACCCGCACGGACGCCGTTCGGGCCGGGTGTCGCCGAGGAGGGTGGCGATGTCGGTGATCCGTCCGTGGTCGAGCCGATGCTCGCCGCGCTCGAAGCAGCGGTCCACGTACACCTTGTTCTGCTGAAGGCGCGCAGCCGGGGCTGAGGGTTGTTGACAGCCGATACCAATTTGGTCGACAATCGACCACCAGATGGTCGACAATCGACCGGAGCGGTCCAGGCTGCTCCGCTGAAGCACCAGGAGGACTCATGGGATTCGATGCCAAGCCCAAGTTCGTGACGTTCGACATGAACGGAACGCTGATCAAGTTCAGCATCAACGACACGATGCGTGAGGTCCTGGGTGACCGACTGCCGGCCGAGGTCGCCGATGAGTTCCTGCGGATCTGCAAGGCGTACCGGATCGACGAGTGCACGGGCGCGTACCAGCCGTTCCACCAGGTCGTCGCGCGTTCCATGGAACGCGCGTTGCGCAAGGTCGGTCTCGAGTACCGCGAGGACGAGGCGCGGGCGGTGTACGACCGCATCCCCACCTGGGGCCCGTACCCCGGTGTCACCGAGGCGCTGAACCG
>NZ_JOJE01000083.1 GCF_000720255.1 Streptomyces griseus subsp. griseus
GCACAGCAGCCTCGGCTACCGCAGTCCCGCCGAATACGAGACCGCACTCGCAGCCTGACCACCACACCGATGGTGTCCGTCAAAGCGGAACAAGCTCACGCCGCCCACCAGGCCCTGAAACCCGCGACGGCGGTCGTACGGCTGGAGACCGCACGACCGCCGGGGTGTTCTCGACGGAGCATGGTGGCCGCGGTCCCGGGGCATCGCCGCGGAGCTCCCCGCTCTGGCCGAGTACCTCGAACCGGTCACACGTGTCGGCCTGGACGCCGGTGCCTGGGAAGCACTGCCGACGAGGCTGGTTATCGATGACCGAGTCGTGCACATCGACTCCTTCCCGGTCGGCGACGACACCGTCCTCATCACCCATGGCGAGCAGGATCTCTTCTCCCCGACAACGTTACGCAGGCCGATCAGATCCTCATCGACACCGGCACCGACCGGGCAGCGCCGGAGATGTGAGAGCGATCAGCCGCCGCGGTCCTCGGGCTGGTCCGGTGCGGGTGCCGGGATGGCCACGGTGAGGTGGATCCGACGACCGCCGTCCCGACGAGCGATCACCCCCCATGGCAGGCAAGCGAGGACGGGAGGCGAGCGGCGTTTTTACGGATGGCCGCGTACGTCGTCGCGCCCCTGGGAGCCCTGGTGTCGTCGGCGACTCTTCATGAGACGTTGCACTCCGAGTGAATCAATATCTGTGCCCGAGAGGTCAGAGTTTTACGGACCACGCAGTACGAGTTTTTGCCGCGACGAGGAGAGTGGAATTATCCAACGCACACGGAACGTTCCGGCGTGCTACTGTAGATCCCAGTTGCAGTTGTGGTTCCCAAAACTTCAAGTGCCCCCGTCACGCTTCTGCCGATCGGGAGCACTTT
Source organism: Streptomyces griseus subsp. griseus (assembly GCF_000720255.1). GTDB lineage: Bacteria > Actinomycetota > Actinomycetes > Streptomycetales > Streptomycetaceae > Streptomyces > Streptomyces griseus_I. The sequence goes on from NZ_JOJE01000083.1 coordinate 873, forward strand.
TGTATTTCCGGTCATTTCCGGGCGGGGCAATCATCGCGGCGACACGGCGTCCGCGCAGTGCGGACGCCGATGCACTGCCCCAAAGGAGATATGACATGGCTGCTGGTACCGTGAAGTGGTTCAACGCGGAAAAGGGCTTCGGCTTCATCGAGCAGGACGGTGGCGGTGCGGACGTGTTCGCCCACTACTCGAACATCGCCGCGCAGGGCTTTCGTGAGCTGCTCGAGGGCCAGAAGGTGACCTTCGACATCGCCCAGGGCCAGAAGGGCCCGACGGCCGAGAACATCGTTCCGGCCTGACGCTCACGCACCATCTGTAGCTGGGGCCCGCATCCTTCGGGGTGCGGGCCCCAGCTGCACGCGTATCCCGCAGCGGTTGTCACCCGCGGGACGCCCCGTAGGAATCCGCAGTACCACCACAGGGGTTCCTCCCTCAGGACGCAGGCGCATCATGAAGCGCTGCTCCGCAGTCGGCGCCCGGATCGCAAGATCCCCATCGCGTCACCAATTTCAGCACCTGCGCCCCCGGAGGTTTCGGCCGGCCAGATCTGCTTTCTTTTGCCACCGGTCCATACTTGTAATTCTCCGTGCCGTTCGTCGCAGCGGAAATTCCTTGATATGTGCCACATCGAGGAAGGTTCCGCATGAACCGCACGTACACGAACGACCGTCCCGCCCGCTCCCGTGACGGCCGTGCCGACGCCGGAAGGGGCGGCGGTTACGGCTCGCAGGCACTGCGTCGTACCGGCGGGCCCGTCCGCTCCGGCGGTTACGGCCGTCGGCCCGGCGCAGTGCAAGGTGAGTTCGCGCTGCCCAGGACGATCACCCCCGCGCTGCCCGCCGTTGATGGCTTCGCTGATCTGGACATGCCTGAGCAGCTGCTGGCCGAACTGGGCAGGCAGGGTGTGACCGCGCCGTTCCCGATTCAGGGAGCGACGCTGCCGAACTCCCTGGCTGGCCGTGACGTACTGGGCCGCGGCCGCACCGGTTCCGGCAAGACCCTCGCCTTCGGCCTCGCCCTGCTCGCCCGCACCGCCGGACAGCGTGCCGAGCCCCGCCAGCCGCTGGGGCTGATCCTCGTACCCACGCGTGAGCTGGCACAGCAGGTGACCGACGCGCTGACCCCGTACGCCCGCTCCGTGCGGCTGCGGCTGGCCACGGTGGTGGGCGGCATGTCCATCGGCCGACAGGCCGGCGCACTGCGCACCGGCAGCGAGATCGTCGTCGCGACACCGGGACGGCTCAAGGACCTCATCGACCGCGGCGACTGTCGGCTGAACCACGTGGACGTCACCGTGCTGGACGAGGCCGACCAGATGGCCGACATGGGCTTCATGCCCCAGGTCACCGCGCTGCTCGACCAGGTGCGCCCGGAGGGGCAGCGCATGCTGTTCTCCGCCACCCTGGACCGCAACGTCGACCTGTTGGTACGCCGCTACCTGACCGACCCCGTCGTGCACTCCGTCGACCCCTCGGCCGGCGCGGTCACGACGATGGAGCACCACGTCCTGCACGTCCACGGCGCCGACAAGCACGCCGCCACGACCGAAATCGCCGCCCGCGACGGCCGCGTGATCATGTTCCTGGACACCAAGCACGCCGTCGACCGACTGACCCAGGACCTGCTCAACAGCGGGGTGCGGGCCGCCGCGCTGCACGGCGGCAAGTCGCAGCCCCAGCGCACCCGCACGCTGGCGCAGTTCAAGACGGGGCACGTCACCGTGCTGGTGGCGACCAACGTCGCGGCGCGCGGAATCCACGTCGACAACCTTGACCTGGTCGTCAACGTCGATCCGCCGACCGACCACAAGGACTACCTCCACCGCGGCGGCCGTACCGCCCGCGCCGGCGAGTCCGGCAGCGTCGTCACCCTGGTCACGCCGAACCAGCGCCGTGGCATGGTCCGTCTGATGTCGGACGCCGGAATCCGGCCGCAGACCACCCAGGTCCGCTCGGGCGACGAGGCCCTGAGCCGGATCACCGGCGCCCAGGCCCCGTCCGGCATCCCGGTCGTCATCACCGCACCGGTGGTCGAACGCCCCAAGCGCAGCGCCACCTCCCGAGGTCGCCGCCGCCCCGCCTCGGCGACCAGGCGCACCCCCGGACGCCAGTCCGGCTTCGGCGCGGTGGCCTAGACCTTTAGTGATCAGGAAGCCGGCCCATCTCTGCAGGAGGCACGCTTTGACGCTGGTTCAGACAGAGTCCCGCCCGGCGGACGCCGACCCCGCGCACAGGACAGCGCTGGAGGCCATGGGCGCGGCCGGACCGCAGGTCTGTGACGACATGAGCGTCGAGGTGGCGCTGGCCGTCATGGCCGCCGCACGCACGGTCCGGCTGGTCGTCTGCGACCAGGACGGCCAGTGCACCGGCCTGGTCACCCATGCCGAACTCGCCGCCGTCCGCGACAGCTCCGACTACACGGACCGTGTCCGCCTGCGCGACATCCTCGGCGACCACGGTTCGTTCGCCTCACCCGTGACCACGATGGCCGAAGCCGAGCACGCGATGCGCACCCGTCGGCTGGGTGTCCTGCCGGTGGTCGACGAGCAAGGCAGCGCCCTGGGCATCCTCGCCCTCTCCCGCTGAAACACCTGGCCCCCGGTCGGACCGTTCTTCCCTTCTCTCTGTGAGGTCACATGCGCTGCGTCATCGCCCGCTTCCCCTTCGAGCTCACCAAGGGCGGAGTGCTGGAATCGATGAAGGGCATCAAGCCCGAACCGGTCGCCGGAGAATCGGTGATCATCGGCCGCCGCCACTACCCCGTCAAACAGGTCGGCCAGGTCATCACGCGCCAGGACCGTCGTGACTTCAGCGCCGCCGAAGTCCTGCGGGCCATGGCTCAGCTCGGTTTCACCTGCCGCGTCGTTCCCAAGGCAGCGCCCCTGGGCATTCTCAGCCCGATGCAGCACGCTTCCGCGATGCTCGGCACCCCCGTCACGGTCTGATCGGGTAAACAGACACGAGCCGACACCTGAGCAGCAGTGTGGGCCCGACCGGTACGCCGGTCGGGCCCACACCGCGTGCGGCGGGTTCCCGTCACCGTTGCCCTGCAGGTTCCGGGCGACATGGCAGTGCAGACGCGTGGGCGGCCCGTCCTCCTTCACGGGGGCGTCGAAGACGGCGGGCGAACTCGCCCAAGTGGGCGGAATCCCTCAGCACATCCGACACCCTCTGCCTCCACATCGCTTCGGCAGCCAGCCGACCGGTGATGGCAGCGCCACTGGTGGCCACGGCCAGGGAGATCTGGTTGCTCTGGCCGGACTCCAGACTCCACCAGGGCGGCAACGCCACCAGCAACTCGTCAGGCGCGGTATGAGACGGACCGTGTTCGCCGGCCATCCGGCTGCTTGAGCGGTGACGCTACTGGGCAAGTAAGGCGCTCACGCTCTTGCCGCCGGAGGCCCGGCGGGTGGGCGCCGTGGCGTGGGCGAGGCCGGTGACCATGGGCCAGCCGAAGCCCCGGTACCGCCGTTCAGGTCAGGGGTGCGCATGCGCGGCACATGCCGGCTGGGATCGTGAACGGCGACCTGACGGTGTCGGGGTGCGCAGTCGGTTCCAGTGTGCAGCGGCCCCCACCGTGGCGCAGGGCATTGGTGACGAGCTCGGAGACGACCAGGACCACAGTGTCCGCCGCGTCAGGAGCCACGGTCGGCTGCGGCGCCGGCAATCATCGTGATCATCAGGGTCACCCTGATCTCTGAATCGTCCATGCCTCCTGCCCTGGGTACCCGACCCCTGTGCCCCACCCTCCCCTTGCCAACCCCGCAGAGCCCCAGTGCTTGCCTGAAAGGGGCGGAGGACCACAGCCGACAAATGACGGCACCCGCTGCCGTGAGCCCGTGTCTCCGCAGCCCGCGAACTGCTCGAGTCAGGGGCCGTGCTGGTTCGCCATCAGCTGCTCGATCATCCCGGGATCGTCGACGGCGGCGCAGGGCCTTTTGCCACGCTCGTCAACGGCCGACCTGGGGGCGTCACGGCTGGAAACGTCCGTGCCGGTCGGTGGGTCCTCACTAGACGTAGTGTCGGCCGGTGCCGCCGACGGCAGCCGCGGCGCAGGCGGCGACGTCACGCCCAACCCGACATGCCACGCGCTGGTGGGTCACTGTGAGCGCCGGCCAGAGCCTCGCGGCTGCTTGAACCATCCATGGGGACCGGTCGAGGCAGACTGGTCGAGGCGGAGTACCTCACCTTCCAGCGCGCGGAAATCTGTACTCGCTGGAGTAGACATTGGCTGGCGATGTGGTTAAGGTTTCTGTCGTAGCCGAGATCAAGAGAGGCCCGGCAGAGATGAACTGCCGGGCAGTAGTGTGCAGTTGCAGTTGGCATGACGGTGCGGTGGTGGAGTTCCGAAGCCAGAGTGGTCGCAGGACGGCGACGGGACTGACGACCGGACCGGGTGGCCCGCAGTGATCAGGGGCCGCCATGAGCAGCACCGCAGTGTCAGTAAGTGAAGGTTCGCAGTACCCAGCAGTGAAGTCAGTGGCAGTACCTCGGTGAAGGCGCCGGCTGCGGGCGCGCGCATCGGGAGGTTCGGCAGTGGGGTTCTAAGCCAGGGCAGACGCAGGATGGGCGACGGGGCTGGCTGCCGAAGAGTGGCGCTGTTCGAGGCCACCAGCAGTTCGCAGTACCAGTAGTACGCAGTTCCCGTTAGTGAGTAGTTGATCAAGAGGGAAGAACGGAGGAGCCGAGCGCCATCAGGATCGCCCGGGTGGAAGTCTTGGACCCGGGTACCGCAGGACATCGATAGTGAGGTGGTCTCCGGTCAAGCAACCGCGATCCCCGCGCCCCCGACAGCATCTCGGTCGGGTCTGCGGAAACAGAGGGCCGGTGCAGCATCAGGGCCGGCAGATGGTGTAGCAGTTCCTTCGGGGCCCTGGCGGCAGTACGGCGCCAGGGCCCCTCCACGCGTTCCACAGAGAGGTGCAATGACAGCAGACGACATCTTCGGCCGTCTCGATGACGACGACTACCCCGCCTACACCATGGGCCGGGCCGCCGAGATGCTCGGCACCACGCAGAGCTTCCTCCGTGCCATCGGCGAAGCCCGCCTCATCACCCCACTGCGCTCCGCAGGCGGCCACCGCCGCTACTCCCGCTACCAGCTGCGCATCGCCGCCCGCGCCCGGGAACTCGTCGACCACGGCACCCCCATCGAGGCCGCCTGCCGCATCATCATCCTCGAAGACCAGCTCGAGGAAGCCCAGCGCCTCAACGCCCAATACCACCGCGCCACCGAATCAGCGAACCCGACCGCAGCAGCGTGAGATGAGCGTGCCCGTCCGCGTCGGCGGGTACCGCACGCATTGTCTGCCGTGCGGTGTGATCGTTTCCTGTGGTGACGCGGGGTGTGGGCGTGTAGCGTCTGCGTCAGCTGTCGTGGTTCGGAACTCCCCCTTGCCCACGCCTTCGGTGTGGGCGTTTTGCTGTGCTGTGCCGCAGGGACCAGGGCGATCACCTCTGCCTTCCACATGGAGTGGGAGGCGTTCATCGACTGGAAGGCATCAGACATGGCAACGGGAACTGTGAAGTGGTTCAACGCGGAGAAGGGCTTCGGTTTCATCGCCCAGGACGGCGGCGGCCCGGATGTCTTCGCGCACTACTCCGCGATCAACTCCACGGGATTTCGTGAGCTCCAGGAGGGCCAGGCCGTGACGTTCGACGTCACCCAGGGTCAAAAGGGTCCGCAGGCCGAGAACATCACCCCGGCCTGACCTCACAGACCCGCCCGAGGGATCACGCACACTGCGTCCGGTGAGCGCCGCCCGTGTGGGCTTTGCCGCCCACCGGGCGAAGCGCCTGCTCTCGTGCAGGGCGTGCACAGGATCAGGGGCCGCGCAGCCATCGCTGCGCGGCCCCTGATCTGTTGAGATGGGTGTGACCTCGGCCGAACTTCCTGACCTCAGTTGCTTCGAGCGTCGTCCGGTGCGGGCGCCGCATGCCCTGTGCCTCTGCGCGCGCAGTTCGGAGCAGTAGACGGTCAGGTGCCCGTCCAGGCGGCGAGGAAGGCTTGCCGTCCATCCGGATCGTCCCATCTGCGGTCCGCATGCAGAACGCGCCAGGCGGTGAGCTCGAGATCTCGGAGCCACAACTCGCCGATGACCTGTGTCTTCAGGTCGGGCAAATGGTCGGACTCGGCGAGGGCTTGACCGATCACCTCTCCGGCCGCCACGCGCTGGGGCGGAGTCATCTCATCGATGGCCGAGAGGATCTGCCTGGCCAGGGCTGTTCCCTCTCCTTCCAGAGAACGCAGCACCTGAGCCTTCATGTTGACGGGTAGCAGGTACGCGGTGCCCGACGACCTCCACAGGTCCGACCAGAAGCGTTCTCCTGCCTCGGTAGGGGCAGGCAGCGCGGCCAGCAGCCCGAGGAGATGGCCGGTGGCCGCGTAACCATCGGAGTGGGCGGCTGCGACGAGTGCGATGCCGGCGACGCCCTCCACATCGAGCCGGCCGGCCTCGAGATGCGGAGCCAGGTCCAGTTGGTGTTCCAACTGGTCTGCGAGGGCGGTGGATACGTGGGGGCGGACCTCAGGAAGCATCGGCGATCCTTGCGCGTAGGCGAGCGGAGATGCCCGTTCGGAAGCCCTGATCTTTCCCATGGCCGGCCGTTTTACTCGGCTTCGGCAGGTCCGATCGGCGGGAGGGTCAACGGGACTGGAGTTCACGCGGTGGAGAGTCGGCCGGACCCGGCGACGTGGCTCTGGGGTTCTGGACCGAACTCCCATGAATGCCTGCCGGAGTGAGGTCTTTTAGCATTACCGCATTGCTGCCAGTGACGCCCAGTCGCCCGAGGGAGAACGAGAAGCAGTGTCCCGTGATGCCGCTGAAGCCGAATACGGTCACGCCGCCTCAGCGCGTGGAGAGCGCCGTGAAGGCGGGCTACCCGACGGATCGCAAGGCGGACACGCAGGGGAGAAGGCTCACTCGGTCTCCGCCCTGGCGGAGTGGGCGGCCGACCTCGCCGAACCGATCAAGCCTAAATTGCGTGGCTGGCTCCATGCCGGAATGGTCCCCGCCGCACTGATCGCGGGCGTCGTACTCGTCTGCCTGGCCCGTACTCCGCAGGCAGTCCTGGCCTGCGCCGTGTACTCGGTCACCGCCCTGCTGCTGTTCGCAACGAGCGCCGTCTACCACCGTGGCACCTGGGGATCACTGGGCGAGGCTCTTCTACGACGACTCGACCACGCCAACATCTTCCTGATCATCGCCGGCACCTGCACCCCCCTGGCCGTGTTCCTCCTGCGGCCTGAACAGCGTTCCATGCTGCTGTGGATCGTATGGACTGGGGCATTGGCCGGCATCGTGTTCCGGGTCCTGTGGGTCGGAGCTCCGCGATGGCTGTACACCCCGTGTTACCTGGCCCTGGGGTGGGCGCCGGTGCGCTACCTGCCCGACTTCCTGCACACCGGCGGAGCAGCCGTAGTCGTCCTGATCGTTGTCGGCGGTCTTCTCTACAGCGCGGGCGCGGTCGTCTACGCCCTGCAGCGGCCCGACCCCTCACCCCGCTGGTTCGGCTACCACGAGGTCTTCCACGCCCTGACCGTGGCAGCCTTCACCGCGCACTACATCGCCATCTCCCTGGCCACCTACTGAGGGCGCGGCGACGAGTACTGCCTCGCTCGCCGCTGATACTTCCTCCAACTTCCCCCACCACTCCGAGGATTGGTGGCGAAGGGCCTGTTCCACCTGCTCGTCACCGGTGTGGTGGTCCTGACCGCTGTCTTCGTCCCTGTCAGGCCGCGCCTGGGCCGCCTCCGGAGGCGCCTGCCCCGGTGAACGCCGCCATCCTGGGCAAAGCACCCCTGGGGCGTCCGCCCAAGGGGCCGCAGCAGCGGGGACCGGAGAAGGCCCGAGTCATCGTCCGGGAACGCTCTGCCTCGTCCGCGACGGGGCGGACGCGTCGGTGAGGTCGGCACCGGTGTCGGCGGCCCGCCGGGAGTGGCCGACGCCCTGCCAGTCCAGGCACATGACCGTCGCATCGTCCTGCAGGTGACCGTGGTGGGCGTCGACGATCGCCGCGATGAGGGCGCGGGCGGCCTCGCGGGGGTGGAGCGCGCGCGTGCGCACGATCAGGTCGGACAGATCGAGGCTGCCTGCGCTGCGCTCCAGCATGCCGTCGGTCAGCATCACCAGCCGGTCGCCCGGCCGCAGGTCCAGCGACTGGACCCGGTAGCTGTGAGGGGCAGGAAAGCCGAATGGCATATCGATCTTCGGAACGATCTCCCGCACCTGTCCGTCCCGCATCCGCAGCGGCCAGGGATGCCCGGCGTTGATGAACTCGGTCGCGCCGTCGATCAGGCTGATCCGCAGAAGCTGACCGGTCACGTAACCCTGGCGGCCGTGCTCGCGCATGGCCTGGTCTGCCTGGCGAGCCTGTTCGGCCAGGCCGGCGCCGGCCCGTCGGGCCCGGCGCAGCGCGCCCACCAGGAGGGTGGCCAGCAGCGCGGCGTCGACGTCGTGACCCATGGCATCGGTGACGGAGAGCTGGACCGTGTCCCGGTCGATCACGTAGTCGAAGGTGTCACCCCCTACATGGTCGGCCGGCTCCAGCGCCCCGGCCACCGCGAACTGCGCAGCCTCACACGCCAGCGACGACGGCAGCAGCCGGTGCTGGATCTCCGCGGCCAGGCTCAGCGGGACGGTACGGCGGCCCCACTGGTACACGTCGGTGTAGGACCGGTTCGCGATGACGATGTAAGCCAGGGCGTGCGCGGTCTCGCCGATCTCCCGCATCACCTCCGCGTCCGGCGCCGCCGGCAGGAACATTTCGAGGAGCCCGATGGCGTCCCCGCGGTTGGTCACCGGGGCGACGACCCGCACCAGCGTGCCCTCGCCCTTGTCCTCCATGCTCGGGCGCTGGGTTCGGATCACGTCGTCGTACAGGGTGCCGCGCAGCGTGATGCGCCGGGCGGGCTCATCGGTGTCGACGCTGCCCGCCGCCCCCAGCCGTACGACCGAGCCGCCGGTGAAGTCGGTGATCAGGAACGACACCGAATTCGCCCCGAGATGATCCTTGAGCATGCGCGCGACCACGTCGAGCGACTCCACGGGCGCCGCGGTCTCCGCCGCCGCCAGAGTCCCCGCCAAGGTCATCGCCCTACCCCGGCCACGCCCGTTCTCCGGAGTACGACTGGTCGGCCCACCGTCTCCAGGCTCGCACACGGTCACCGATACTCCTTGCCGCTCGCTGGTACTCAGAGTATTGGTCCCGGCGGCGCGAGGGCCCGCGCCCAATGCCCGGTGCTGGGCAGATGGTATGGCATCCACGGTGCCCTTGGACGGTGTTCCACGCGGCCGAGCGCCCGCTCCTTATCGCTGGCTGCTTGCTTGTTCTGGTCGATGAGGTGGTGGTTCACGGCGTCGGCGAACGTGGTCGCCTCGGTCGTGCCCGGTGGTCTTGTCGCTGGTGTCGGCGTACAGGTGGGTGGCTGCTGACTCCCGTGCCCGGCCTCGATGCCGGCGAGACCGTGAACGGAACCGGAAACCGTGCCGCCGGGGCTCAGGCGTCGATGATGACGGGGATGATGAGGGGCTTGCGGCGGTGGGTGCGGAACGCCCAGTTCGCCACGGCGCGGGCGACGAGTTGTTCGAGTTGGCG
>NZ_JOJE01000084.1 GCF_000720255.1 Streptomyces griseus subsp. griseus
GGGCGGCGACGAGGTCCGCGGGCGGCGCATGCCGTGGATGGCTTTCGCGGGCCGCCACGACGAGACGGACGCCGAGTCGCTGGTGCTCATGGTCGACGACGCGGCGAACCCCAACCACCCGCCGCAGTGGTTCGCCCGTACAGAGGAGTTCGCCTGCCTCAACCCCGCACCGTTCTTCAGCGAGGAGCTGACCATCGAACAGGGCTCCACCGTGCGGTTCCGCTACGGCGTCGCAATTGCCGACGCCGACGCGAGCGCGGCTCCCGCGCTCGCCGAAGCGGTGCGCGAGGTGCTCGCTCGGTCCGAGGCGCCCGTCGCTGCCGGTGAAACCATATGAGCCCCACGGGGTGGTGACCGGAGTGCCGGGCGGGTGTCCGGCACTCCGGCTTGCCGGTTGATCGAAGCGAGTGATGCGCGTCAGGGGAACGCGGATCCATCGACTCAAGACCTCAGCGATCCCCGAACAGCCGCACCGGGAAGCCGCAATGTGTCGCGGTGAACAGGACCCACCGCTCAGTAGGAGCGGGCTCTACTGGCCGAGGACCGAGGGGAGCTCGGCGAAGTCGAAGTAGTCGCGCCAGGCGGTGATGAGGCCGCCGGTGACCTCGAAGACGCCCATGACCCGGAAGGTGATCGCACGTCCGCCGATGCTGAACGTGTCGGTGCGTTCATTCATGACCAGGTTGCCGGACGCGATCTGGTGGCGAATCTCCCACTGGATGACATCGAACTTGGGCAGGAAGCGTGCGAAGTCGTCACGGATGGCGGTGCGGCCGACGACGGGTTCCATTCGGGATGTTGTGGTAGCAGGCGTCTTCCTCGAAGTACTCGCTGAGCCGGTCCAGATCGAGATCGGGGACGTTCATGTCCTGGGCGAACGCACGGACGATTCAGTTCGCCTGCTTGCCCAGCGCTCCGCAGTACTGGTGCGCAACCGCCATCGACATCTTCCCGTCCTTGGGGAAGGACACATCATCGACCGCCCAGGCAGCCGGGCCGATCAGCGGCAGCATCCGCTCCGCGATCCGCCGCCGCACCGGCAGCGGATCCCAGGCCGACTGGTTCACGAACTACTGCAGGTTCTGCTCGTTGCCGTCCTCCAGCCGCTCCGCCATCGGCTGGATCGACTTGCGCCGCCCGTCCAGCATCAGCCCCCGCAGATAGCAGTCGCCCTTGACCCGCTGATCCTTCCGCGGCCCCGAGGCGAACGCATCAGCGACGAACAGCGCCAACTTCGACCGAGCACGGTTCACTTCATGTGCGTCCACACCTTCAACGTGCCCCCGAACAGACCGAGAAGGAACGTAACGGAGTCCTACTGGGTGTCCTGCGCAGGAGGATCGAAGGCCCGCACTGGCGGGAGTGGTCCGTCAAAGCGTTCGACCTGGACAAGCGCCGTTCCTGAGCTTGGGCCTTGGGCGAGCTTCGAGGTGCCCTTGTCGAAGGTGAGCACGTTCGGGTTGCCGTGCGCGTCGAGCCCACCAGGCTCGATGGGGTCGTACCACGCTCCGGCATGGAGCACGACGACGCCGCTGCGGACTCCTGGATCGATCACCGCACCGGCGAGACACTGACCACGGTCGTTGAAGACCCGAACGACGTCACCCGCGCGGATGTGGCGGGCTGTTGCGTCGTCGGGGTTCACGTGTATCGGCTCGCGTCCCCGGACCTTGGACTCAGCGCTGTGGTCTGCTTGGTCGTACTGGCTGTGTAGACGGGTTCGCGGCTGCGGAGAGAGCAGGTGCAGGGGGAAGTGCTCCGCAATCGTCGAGCCCAACCACTCCTGAGGCTCGAGCCAGGTGGGGTGTCCCGGACAGTCGTCGTAGGCGAAGGACTCGATCGTCGCCGAGGTCAGTTCAACCTTGCCGGAAGGCGTGGCCAACGGGTTTCGCATCGGGTCCTCACGCAACAACGCCAACGGGTCGGCCCGCCGATCGGGCTCCGGCAGGGGAATGGTGACCTCGCCGGCGGCCCAGAACGTCCGGAAGTCAGGAATCGGCATGCCGGCAGCGGCCAGGCCATCTCGCGTGGTGTCGTAGAGATGCCGCACCCACTCATCGGCAGACCGACCTTCGGTGAACTCGCGGCGGAATCCAAGCCGGTCTGCCAAGTCCGCGAACACCGCATAGTCGTCGCGTGCCTCTCCCGGGGGGTCTACCGCGGCGTGCATGACAGAGAGGTGAGACTCGTGGCGGCCGAACGCCACGTCGTTGCGTTCGAGATAGGTGGAGACTGGCAGCACGATGTCGGCATGCTTGGCGGTGGCGGTCCAGAAGGACTCGTGCACGATGATCGTACGGGGTTGCTGCCAGGCCTCCACCAGGCGATTGAGGTCCTGGTGATGATGGAACGGGTTTCCCCCGCACCAGTAGACGAGGTCGATGTCGGGAAAGGTCACGCGGCGGCCGTCGAAGTCGATCTCTTGCCCAGGACCCAGCAGCATGTCGGCGATGCGAGCAACCGGGATGGGCGCGATCTCGGGAAGCTCACGCACTTTTTGCGGGAATGCGGCGACCGGAAGCTTGCGTTGACGCGCGCCGGTGCTGTGGTGGGTGCCGAACCCGAGCGCGACCCCCCTCTGGGGCCGACCCAGGTGACCGGCCATGGCGGCGAGAGCAATGGCGGCCCAGAAGGGCTGCTCGCCATGGTCACCGCGCTGAATGGACCAGCTCACTGTGATCAACGTCCGGCCGCCCACGATCCGGCGCGCTAGGTCACGGATGGTGGCGTCAGGGATGTCACACACCTCGGCCGCCCAGCTCGCGTCCTTGACGACGCCGTCCAGAGCCCCGGACAGGTAGGCCACGAGATCCTCGGCCCCCACGCAGCACTCCCGCAGGAACTCGGCATCGTGGTCGCCGGCGGCCCACACCTCGTAGGTCAGGGCCAGCATCAACGCGGTGTCTGTGTTGGGCCTGACGCGGACCCATTGCGCCTCGTCGATGTCGAGGTCGCTCCGCTGTGGACTGATGTTGACCAGCTCGACACCGGCCTCGGCGCACATCCGCAGGCCCGAGCGCGACCGGTGCATGTGCACCCCGCCGGGGTTGACCTGAGCGTTCTTGGCAGGAAGGCCACCGAAGGCCAGGAGGAGGTCGACGTGCTCCGCGATCTCCTCCCACGTCGGGACGGACAGCAAGTGCTCATTGGCTGAGGTGCCGAGCACGTGCGGGACGATCCGCGCCATGGCGGCGAAGCTGTAGCTGTCGATCGAAGGCGTGTAGCCACCTGCCACGTTGAGGAAGCGATGCACCTGACTTTGCGCATGGTGAAAGCGCCCAGCGCTTGCCCACCCGTAGGAACCTCCGAAGATCGAGCTGGGCCCACGCGTGTTGTGGGCGCGCTTGATCTCTTCTGCCACCAGGTCGAGCGCGCGCTCCCACGAGACAGGTGTAAAGGTGTCGTCGCCCCGTCGTCGCGCGGGCGTATCCCTGTTCCGCAGGTAGCTGGTCCGAACCATGGGACGAAGGACACGACCTCGACCTTGGTCATAGCTCGTTCGGCGGTAGCCGATCGTGGCCGGCTCCGGGTCGTCCAGGGGTGAGATCCAGCGGACCTCCCCGCCCTTGACGACGACTCGATACCTACCCCAGTGCGTGGCAGTCGTGAACACTCCGTGGTGCACATCTGTTCGAGCGGGGCGCGGGTTCTGCATAGGTGAACGTCCTCTCATCAAGCAATGCGTGGCAGTCGTGACCGAGCGGAGTTCACCGCTCGTACTGACCCGAGCACGGCGGACCCACCATCCACCGAGACCTGGATGGTGAACGGCGTTGGACAACGACTCGAGAGCCGGCCCCGTGGGTGGCAGGCGCCTGGCTGCCCGCTCGCGAGTCCCGACCTCGCTCAGGCCGGGCGAAGACCTTGGTCAACCCTCGTTCGAACACCTCTGGGGTGCGTGCGGACACCGACCAAACCTCGCGGCTTCGCCTCACATGAGCGCTGCCGTCATCGCCCTGCCGTCGAGCCAGATCTCCTTGCGCACGATCAGACCCTCGCGGCACGTCATGACGTCGAGGATGCCGAAGCTCACGCGTTGCCCGCGCGGCTCGACCACCGTGCCGCCCAGGTTCCATGGCTTGGCCAGGGTGCCGGTGAGGATCGAGCGGCACACGCAGCCCCCGTCGTGGGCCACGATCTCCTGGATGTCGAACTGCTGGTCGGACCAGGCTTCGAGCAGGAACCCGAAGGCCGAGCGGCACTCCGCGGAGCCTCGCGCCTCGGGTGCTCTGGCCATGTGCATCTCGGAGTCCGCCGTGAACGAGCAGCACCGGAGTTGAACCGAGTCAACGACTCACTCCCGGGCTGCCTCCTGGCACCATGAATTCCGCCGACTTCGTAGTCAACGATCGTGTTCGACATCGCGTCTTACCTTCGGACCAGGGACCCGGACCGCTCAGTGATGGGTAATGGGATGGGACTCAGTGGTGCTCAGATGGCCGAAGAACGGCAGCAGGCCGGTACGGTCGTGACAATTGACGTATTCGGCTCGTGCGCCGCCTTCCGGCACCACATAGACCTCGTGCCCGAGCACCACGGTCACGTCTGGCGCGAAGTGCGCCGCCAGCTCGCCGAAGCTCTTCAGGATCGCAAGATGAGTCGGATGCTCATGGGCCCATGCCTCGAGGTGCGCCAGCGACTGCCACCAAGCCAGAGAGGACGTCTGCACCTGCGATCCGGCCGGGAAGTCGACGTCGAGCTTGCGGATACTGAGACACCCGGTCGTGAGGGGGTTGTCCACCAGGTAGTCGACCCCTACTTGATAGACGGGGAGCATCCGCTCCTCGAACCAGTCGCGCTCTGCATCGGGACAGTGCCGCCAACCCTGAGGCGACCTGATGAAGCAGGCGTTTTCCGGCACCTCGAACCAGATATGGCGGTCAAGCGAAGTCACGGCGCCCATTGAGACGTCCTGCACGGTCGCCGGAAGGCCGCCGTTCTCGGCGTCGTGGATACGGTCGCGCATCGACCCGAAGTAGGAGTGGAACGGGTTGAGCTGCGTCGATCGACTCTCGGCGATACCCCATCGGACGTCCTCGGTCGAAAAGGACGTCTCCAGTCGGCGCGCCGGCACCTGAATCGTCTCGACCCACAGGCCGATGCCTCGCTCAACCAAGCTCGGCGCCCAGGACTCCAGCGGGTGCTCTGCACGCCATCGCTGGTAATTCTCGTCGGAGGTCCAGTAGGTCATGAAAACCTCGTTGGCGCGGCCGGCTGCGTCCACATGGCGTCCGGCCTCGGCCTGATAGACACAGGACTCTGCTGCCAAGGCCCCCTGCAGCCGCTCATGCACGTCCTTCGCATCAGTTCCTGGGAGGTACTGAATGCCTATCTGCGCCATGACGATGACTTCGTCGAGTGACGAGAAAGTCGAGCTGTACGCGGAGTAGGGATTGTGGAAGTCGCGAGGTCGTATCTTCGTCACCGTCGGTTCCTCTCATGGGCAACTCATGGCTCAGCGTTGCTGCGCGCGACTCCGCGTCGTCAGACCCCGAGCAGGTACTGCCGACCCGTACTCGTTGGAGGCCACCGAAGCGTGCGACGGAGGCCGAGACGCGCCGGCCGTCACCCGAACGGGTCCTCTTCTCTTCGCAACCTTCCGTCACAGCGCCAGCGGGGCTGTTCAGACTTGACCCTGCTCCCGCATGGGTCGATCCTCGGAGCAGCGCGAGCGGTGAGGTCACCACGCGCCGGCCTCCCCGGGGCCCAAGTGAATATCGGGTTCATTGGGCAGAGGCGAATGACGACGCACGAAACCTTCCAGGCACCAACGGCGCCCTGTGACGGGCGCCGCCCTTGGTATCTCGCGCGTACTCAGGGAGGTTTGTCTGCAGCAGCAGCTGGTGTCGTACGTCGGGCATCGACCAGCGACTCGGCCGCAGAAAGGCGCCCCGTGTGGAGGGTTCGGTGAGCACCACGCTGCTCCGGTTCGCCGCCGAGGCACGCATGTGTGGGGAGCAGGAGGAGATCCAGACCAGGATCCTTGAGGAAATGTGCCGTGTCATCCCCGGAAAGGCCGCGGGCGTGTATCTCCTGGGCAGCGACGGTAACGCGGCATCGAGCGTGCTTGCGCATGGCGTCAGCGAGTACTTCCTCGCCAGGTACGAACATCAGGGTCGCGACTCGGACCCTGTGCTGCAGGCGGTGTTGACACGTCGTTCAGCGGTGACGGAAGCAGAGATCTCAGAGCCAGCCGAGTGGATGCTGCTTCCCCTTTACAGACAGGTGCTCGCCCTGCATAGCATCGCCCACACGTTGCAGGCACCTCTGATCGTGGCCGGAGAGGTACGAGGCACCTTGAACGTGGCTCGGACGTCGAGCCAGGGCAGATTCGCTCTCGCGGAGCTGACCGTGATGGAGGCGCTCGGCCGTCTGTCCGGCCTGGCCATGGAGAGGAACAACGTCGCTGAAGAGCTCGACAGACGGCTCGCGCGCGCGTCCGCGGCCCTCGAGCTGATCGACGAACCGGTCATCGTGACGGACACACGCACTGCGGAACGCACCGCGAATCCAGCGGCGCGGCAGGTCATCGCCGGGCTGTCAGGGGACCAGACCTTCGACGATGTTCTGGCCAGGGCGCGCGAAGGAGCAGCACATGTTCGCGACGGTACGACGCGCCCGAGCGTAGATCCCGAGACCGGCCTGAGGCTACGGTCGGTTCACCTGCCGGACGACGACATGATCATCACGATCATCCACAACCGGGTCGACGCACCGTCACCGACTCACGCACGGGCTTGGATCCAGGGAGTCCTGAGCCCCAGGGAGTACGAGATAGCAGACCTCGTTGCCTCGGGCTTGAGGGATGGCGAGATCGCGGTACAGCTCTTCTTGAGCCCTCACACCGTCAAGAAGTACTTGAAGAGCACGTACCGTAAACTCGCGTTGCGGTCACGGGTGGAGCTCACTCGAGCGATGCACGGTGGTGCCTAGGGCCTGTCCGGCGGATCATTGCCGTCGGCAGGTGAGCCCGGGCAGTGATCCACCGGACGCGACCGGCAAGGGGGCGTCAGGCCATGGCGAACTTGGCGACGTACTCGTCGAAGGGCTCGATGCCGATTGCCGCACGGAGTTCGTCCATGCGCTCGGGCTCTTCACAGGGCCACGGAACCGGCGCCCCGTCCTTCACGCCAGCGATCTGAGTTCCGTAGACCTGCTTGCGTCCCTCATTGACCAGCGTGCGGTCGCGCAGGAAGGCCAGCTCGCGCGGGCTGGCCGAGCCTGCCGACACCGCCTGCTGCATCAGATGAAGGGCGCGACGCTGAACGTCGAGCTGCCGGTCGGCGTGCTGAGCGATGAGCCATGCCGCGCGTGCGGCCTCCTCGCCGACCAGTTCCGCCGTCGGCCAGCCGTACTCCTCCATGATCTCGTTGAGCCGGTCACCGTGCCGAGCGGTCAGCCGCCGCCACGCCAGCTGCTCGGCGGGGTCATCGCTGTTCGCGCGGACTGCGGACTTGTGATCGGCCGCAGCCATCTCCGTGAGTTCCACCGCCAGCGCGGCAACGTCGTGCGCCACTCTCAACTCCCAGGTCAGCTCCATGCGTTGCGTCCGCCCGCAAGCCTAGAGGAGCAAATCGGATGTAAAGATCATTCCGGAGAACGGTGACAGGCGCCTCGCCGCACGGGATAATGGATCTACCCCCGGAGCCAGAGCCGGATTGCTGCGACGGTCACGGTGCCCTGGAAGACGTAGATACGCTTGTCGAACCTCGTGGCAACGGCCCGGAAGTTCTTAAGGGCGTTGATCGTGCGCTCGACTTCATTTCTGCGCTTGTAGATCGTTTTGTCGAAGCCGGCGGGCCGTCCGCCCTTGCTGCCGCGGCGTTGGCGGTTGGCCCGCTGGTTCTTCGGCTCGGGGATGGTGTGCTTGATCTGCCGTCTGCGCAGGTAGCGGCGGTTACGCAGGGAGGAATAGGCTTTGTCGCCGCCGAGGTGGTCCGGCCGGGTGCGGGGGCGTCTGCCGCCGGGCCGGCCGACACGGATTCGTTCCATGATGGGGATGAGCTGCGGGGCGTCGCCCCACTGGCCTGGGGTGATCAGCAGGGCCAGGGGGCGGCGCCCGCCTTCTCCGGCGAGGTGAATCTTGCAGGTGAGGCCGCCCCGCGAGCGTCCGAGCCCCTCATCGAGGCGGTGCTGTCGGGGCGTGCGTCTTTTCCCGGCACTCGCGGTGGTTTCTTGCTTGCTCCGGCGGCGTGCTGGTGGGCCCGGCAAGTGGTGGAGTCCACGCTCACCATGGACCAGTCGATGCGGCCATGGGCATCCGCGTCGGCCAGGACAGCCGCGTAGACCTTGTCCCACGTGCCATCCGCCGACCAGCGCCTGTGCCTCTCATACACGGTCTTCCACTTGCCGAACCGCGCAGGCAGATCCCGCCACGGCACCCCAGTCCGGTTCCGGTACAGGATCCCGTTAATGATCCTGCGGTGGCTGGCCCAACGCCCACCGCGCTGCCCGGACATGGGCAGATGCGGCTTCAGCCGGGCCCATTCCTCGTTCGTGAGATCTCCCCGCCCCATGAGCATGCCAACGTGCCGGAGTGCGAGAAGTCACTTGATCCGCCGGACAGGCCCTAGTGGACCGGGGTGGTCAGCAGCCGGAAGACCTCGCGGGCGATGGCACGCTTGAGCAGCCGGATGATCTATGTTTTGGTGCGCCCGGCATCGGTCTGCCGGGCGACGTACCCGCGTGTGCGTTGGTCGCGGGCCATCCGGGTGAGTGCTATGCGGTACAGAGCCGCGTTGGCCGCGCGGTCGCCGCCGCGGGAGAGCCGGTGCCGGTTGGTCTTCCCGCTCGAGGCCGGGACGGGGGCCGCACCGCACAGCGCGGCGAAGGACGCTTCCGTGCACAGTCGTTCCGGGTTCGCCCCTGCTGTGATCAGCAGCTGGGCGGCGGTGTCCGGGCCCACGCCGTAGGCGGCACGCAGGCCGGGATTGAGTCCGGTGACCAGCTTGTCCAACTCCGCGGTCAGAGCCGTGTGTTCCTGGGTCAGGCTCTGGACGCGCCGGGCCAACGTGCGCAGTGCGGTCAGGAGCGCGGTGTTCTCGTGATCGGTGGCCGGCCGGATCTGGGCCAGGTCAGCGATGCGCTTGTCACCAGGCTGTGCCGGGTACTTGGCGCGGATCGGGTCGGGCGCGGTGACCAGCAGGTGCGTGATCTGGTTGAGCGCCGCGGTGCGTGCCTTGACTGCGGAGCGCGCGGCGGTCTGCAGGGCGCGCATACCGTCGACCGCGCTTCCCTTGGGAGCGCTGGTCGCCCGCCCCGAGACGACGGCGCGGGGCCGCGGCGTAGGCGTCGATCGGGTCGGACTTGCCGATCCTGCGACGCTCGGCCTTGTCGGGCCGGTTGACCTCAACGACGGTCAGGCCGGCCTGCCGGGCCGCGCGCGTAAAGCCCGCTCCGTAGGAGGACGTGCCCTCCACCCCGACGGCGGCGACGGTTCCGTGGGCCTGCAAGAAGGCGATCGCGACAGCGTACCCGCAGCCTGCGTGGGAAATTCGGCGTCGCCGCGGTGTCCGCAACCGGGAAGGAAGTCGCCCACCCACAGGACGCCGAGCCGCACCAGCCCGCTTACGGCGGGCTCGGCCCGCCGACGCTGCCCCGCTACCGCACTGCACCCCGCGCCGTCTCGGTCCTCGCAGCCCAGGCCGGTGCCGGCCGGTTCACCGAGGTGACCTGGCGCCAGGGCAGCAAAGGCGCGATGACCTCAAAGTTCGCGGTCCTGACCATCCGGCCTGCGGACAAGCAGTCCCTGGCCGCAGCACAGGAGGCGGGCGGCGGCCGCAACCGGTGGGACGGCCGTCTGCCCGTCCAGACGCTTTTGGTCGAGTGGCCGGACGGCCAGGACACTCCGACCGGCTACTGGATATCGAACCTGCCCGTCACCACCCCGGTCGCCGACCTGGTGCGGTGGGCGAAGATGCGCTGGCGGATCGAGCACGACTACCGCGAACTCAAGCACGGCCTGGGACTGGACCACTTCGAGGGCCGCACCTGGCGCGGCTGGCACCACCACGTCACCCTCGTCACCGCCGCACAAGCCTTCCTCACCCTCCGGCGGCTCGACCCAAAAGTCCGCACACCGGCCTGACCCTCTACCAGGTCCTTGACCTCCTCCAGGACCTGCTGAGGTGCTGGGCCGGTGCATGCACCACCTGCGGACGACCTCTGCCCAACCCGCGAAACCGCCGCAGACAGCCCAGAACCTAACGAAGCACTACTAGTAGGGCTTGGTCAGGTCGGTTGTGGTGGCGCGTGTCCTTCGGGACGGGTGCGGCGTTGAGGGTGTGTGACTCCGGACGAGATTGCTGTGGTGCG
>NZ_JOJE01000085.1 GCF_000720255.1 Streptomyces griseus subsp. griseus
CCCGCCCGTGCACCCAAACCCACACGACCGGGCCCGGGGCGGCCGCTCGGCTCGAAAAACCGACGACCCGCCAACCGCTACGACGTGGGTAAAACGGTCGAGCGACCCGAGAGCATCGCCGAACGTGACCAGGTCAGACCATAAAGAACAAGCTTAGGAACTTGCCCAGTTCAGATGGGGTAACAGAAAGCATCCGCATCGTGATCGATGAGGGACATCCCGGATGCCAGTGCCCGGGCAGCGTCGGCGAAGTACTGCTCGTTGGCACCAGGGGCGAGACCGAGGGGGACGCCTTGGCTGAGGCCGACGAATAGTGCCCTGAGCGCGGTGGTCAGGCGTTGCGCCTGTTGCGACGTCACGACGCTTCCGTTGTGCGACCTTCCGGTGAACAGCGCGATCAGATGGTCCTCCTGCGACCGGATGGACGTAGCGAGTGGGACCCCAGCTCTGAGTCATGCAGGGCCATGTTTGAGCGCGGCAAGGCCATCGCGTGGCGGTCAGGTGAGGAGGGCGGTGAAGGTGCCGACGTCGATCCGGCCCTCGGCGATGTCGCGCAACGTCTGGCGGTACTCACCCGGGCTGCCGCCGAACGGCCCGTACATGTCCAGCTCCCTGCCGACCACCACCCCGGGGTCGACCGTGTCGGGGCGCAGGCAGACACCGACCAGCACGATCTCCGCACCGGCCGGTGCGCCGTCGACGACCCGGGCGAGAACCTGGGCACTCGGTTATGGGGTCGAGTAGGGGTCTTGGCTGATCAGGTGGGCCTTCAGACCCTCTCCTACGCCGGGTTCCGGGGTGCCCGCCCAGTCCTTGATGAGCACGCCACCACTGCTGCATCCCCAGGGGTTCCAGGTCCACGCGAGATAACTCATGTTGTGAGCGTCGGCCCAGTCCACCAACTGCTGCATGTAGTCGAAGCCGCAGTTGTCCTGGCCGAACTCACCGATGACGACGGGCACGTGCTGGGCGAGCGGCGCGACTTGGCTGTCCCAGCAGGACACTGTCGCACAGGCGTTGAAGCTGTACGAATGCCATGACGCGGCGATGTTGTTCAGCGGGTCGTTCGGCATGTGCGTCAGCCACTCGCGCATGTCGTTGGCCCACTCAAGGCCACCCAGCATGAGGACGTTGGTCGCGCCGGTGGCCCGGACCGCGTCGACCAGGTCCTGCATGCCGGCCGTCTCGTACGGGAGGCCCGTGCAGGTGCCGCCGTCGCGCCAGCACTGCCAGCCGACGGTCTTGTCCCAGCCGGCGGCGATCTCCGGGTACGGCTCGTTGAACAGATCGAGGACGACGGCGTCATTGCCCTTGAAGGCGTTGGCGACACCGGTCCAGAACTGGGGGGCGTACTGCGCGTCCGGCATGGGTTTCTGGCAGGTCGCGGTGGCGTCCTTGCAGTGCCAGTCCGGCCCGTTGGTATAGGCGCCCCGCGTCCAGTGCAGGTCGAGGATCGGGGTGATGCCATTGGCGACCAGCAGGTTGACGTAATCTTTGATGCCCTGCTGGTAAGCGGTCCCCTTGGGCGAGCCGTTGAGGCCGAGCCAGCATTCCTCGTTCAACGGCACACGTACCGCGTGGATGTTCCAGGTCTTCATGGCGTCGACGGAAGCCTGGCCGACCGGGCCGCCGTCCCACAGTCCCTTGCCCTGCACACAAGCGTATTCACCGCTGGAGCGGTCCACGCCCAGCAGCCGGTACGGCTTGCCGCTCGCGGTGACGATCTTGTTGCCGGAAACCTTCAGCTCCGGGGCCGGACCGCTGGGACCGCCGGTCGGAGTGGTGGTGGGGCTGGGGGTCGGGGATGTCACCGAGCCGGTACAGGTCACGCCGTTGAGTGCAACCGATGCGGGTTGCGGATTGGCGCCCTTCCACGCACCGTTGAACCCGATGGAAGCCGACCCGCCCGTGTCCAGCGTCCCGTTCCAGTCGAGGTTGGTGGCGGACACGTGGGTTCCGGACTGTGCCCAGGTAGCACTCCAGCCGTTGGTGACCTTCTGGTCGGAGTTCGGGAAGTCGAACGTCGCGGTCCACCCTCGCACGGGGGAGCCGAGATTGGTGATGGCCAGGTCCGCGGTGAACCCTCCCGGCCATTGGCTCTGCACCTTGTAGGCGACCGAGCAGCCGGTGGCGGCTGCCGATGCGGGCAGGGTGGCGAGGGCAAGGCCACCCAGGATCAGTGCACCGGCGGCGCCGGTGGCTATTAAGGTGTGACGACGTTTCACCTGGTCTCCTTGTTGCGTAAGGGATCGATGAGCTCGATACCCATCTGATCGACGGACGGGTGAGCCAGGGCCCAGGCGAGGGCCTGCAGCTGACCGGTCCACCAGGCGGGTGCTGAGGGCCGTACGGATCAAGGAATCGACAACTGCCGCGCGTTCAGATCCTGTCGTCCCGGCACATTCCATGCGGGTGTCAGCAGCCGATCGGTGAGGAGCCCAGGGCCACGTCGTCGAACCAGAGAGTGTCGTCCCCGGTGCCGTAGCTCTCCCAGCCCAGGCGCAGGCCGGTGGGGCGGGGAGGGGTCCTGCGGGCGAGCCACTGCCCGTCGACGTTCTGGGTCGGCACCCCGTCCACGTGCAGTCCGGCGATCTCCTGGTCGTCGACCCAGGTGCGCATGGACTGGGCGGTGGTGTCGATCTGGTACCGCAGGCACAGCCACCGGCCGGTCGCCAGCGGGGTGCTGAGCGCGACACCCGCCGGGCTCTGTTCCGGCAGCGTCGCGTCGTCGCTCTCGCGGTTCCACTGCAGCGCGCCGTTCTGCCCGCCGACGCGCAGCGCCTTGCCGCCCTGCGAGGCGTCCGGCATGGACACGAAAGTGACGTGGTTGATGGGCAGGGCGGTGGTGTGCCGGACCCGCATCCGCACGTACACCACGGGCCCGACGGAGGACAGATCGCGGGTGGAGGCTGCGAAGACGTGGTTGCAGTAGCCGGCGCCGCCGTCGACGCGCAGCGACCTGGTGCCGCTGAAGGCGACGGACGTGTCGACGCTGACCTTCCCCGTTCCCTGGCAGTCGGGTGCCGTGGTCTGCCAGTCGCCCGAGGGCACGGTGCCGGTCTGGTCCTCGAAGTCGGAGCAGATCGTCGCCCCGGCCCCGGCGCATTCAGCCGGCGCCGTGGATGTCGCCGTCGGCGTCGGCGTGGGAGTCGCGGTTCCGCCGCACGGAGCGCCGTTGAGGGCAAAGGCGGTGGGGGCGGGGTCGGCGGTGCGCCAGGTGCCCTGGAGGCCGAAGTCCACGGACCCGCCGGCGGCGAGCACGGCATTGTGCGCGGCGTTCACGGCGGTCACCGCGCTGCCCGACTGGGTGACCTGCGCGTTCCAGGCGGACGTGACCTGCTGGTCCCCGCCGTAGGCCCACTCCAGCCGCCAGCCGTTCAGGGCGGCGCTGAGATTCGTGACGCGGATCTGGGCGGTGAAGCCGCCGGACCACTCGTTGGTGGTGTACGTGACCGTGCAGCCCGTCGGCGCGCCCTGTGCGCGCGACGTCGCGATGGCGGGAAGGGCAACCGCCACCACGGTCAGCACCAATGCCCACAGAGGCAGCCGGCGGCGGCGCACGCGTAATGAAGTCATGGCCATGATCACTCTCTCGCGGGAGTCAGGACGCGGTGCAGAGGAGTGTGCCGAGGTCTCGGTCGTCGCCGTTGAGCGTCATGCCCCAGGTCGTCGACGCGCCCGGCGCCAGGGAGCCGTTGTAGGAGGCGTTGTGCACGGTGGTGGCGGGGCGGGACGGATCCACCACCGCGTTCCAGCGGTTCGCCACGGTCACACCGCCCGGCAGGGTGTGGTGCACCGACCAGCCGGTGACCGGCCGGGACCCGGTGTTGGTGACCGTGACGTCGGCCTGGTACCCGCCCTGCCATGAGCCGGTCAGCTTCCACTGTGCCGTGCAGGCGGTGTCGCCGGAGGGGCTCGGCGCGGGAGTGGGAGGCGGTGTCCCTCCAGAGGTGTCAGTGGTGTAGGGGACGGCGGTGTAGTCCTGCGAGCAGCCACCCGCGCAGCCTGACGGCAGCGAGAAGGAGTACGTACGGCCGCCGCCCAGCCAGGCGTCGGCGGCGTCGCGGATCCGTATGGTGAAGTCGCTTCCGCCGGAGGCCGTCGCGCCGATTACATAGGACTGCCCCATGTCGCTGTTCATGGTGGCGTCGGTCCAGGTGCCGTTCGCCAGGTACTGGATGCCGTGGACGCCGTTGGGCAAATGGGAGACGGCGATGGCGGGCCAGTACCGCTGGGCTCCCCTGAGGAAGCCGATACGGATGTCGCCGCTGTAGGCCGGGGCCGGGACGAAGCTCCAGGAGACATGACGGTTGTTCCAGTGGTCCGGGTACATCGCCCCCACGGGGGTGCCGTTGGTCCGGAAGCGGTTGAGGGAATCGGTCGCCAGGTCAAGGTGGTTCGGGTCGTCCCGGCACCAGGCGTTGGAATCGGCACAGCTGTCCGCGACGAGCATGGTCAGGGTGGCCCCGTTGTACTTGTCGGCCACCCAGGAGCCGTTGCGGCAGAAGGGCTGGCCAGGGGCGCCGTCGTTGGTGCCGGAGCAGTAATCCCCGATAGTGACCTTGACCCAGCGGCCGCAGTTGCGGCCGTTGTCGAAGGCGCCCTTGATCGGTGCCTTTGAGTCCGGCACTGGGCGCGGGTAGGAGCCCGAGTAGTCGCCGGGTGTGTCGAACACGTTGAGCGCCACGAAGTCCTGGCTGTCCAGTTCGCGCTGCGGCAGACCACAGCCGCCGTAGGGGCTCCCGAGCCCGTTGAAGTGGGTCGCGTTGCCCAAGACCTCAGTGGCGGCGGCGCTCGCGACGGGCGGCTGGGCGGCCGCGGCCACGACGGGTAACGCGGCACAGCAAAGCGCTGCCAGCAACACAGCAAGGCGCTTTCGGGCGGGCGAGCGGTGGATCGAAAGAAGCTGCATGGGGGGATCCACCTTCTTCGTGACGGGGCGCCGTGACGTTCGTGTGGGACTCCTCTCGGAGTGAGGGGAGTGAGCGCTGGAGCACCCCCTCGTGGGAGCGCTCCCACAGTCTCCGTATCCGGGACTGTAGAAGAGGGCCATGACCCTGACAAGGGGTCGCGTTCCCGTCGGAGTTTTCGCCGTGTCCGGGCTGGGGCGTGTGCCCGGCCCGGACAGGGGGTGGAGTCAGTTGGGGTTCGGCCTCTGCTTGGTGCCGCCGCTACAGGTCCACATCTGGACCGGGGCGCCGTCGGTGGTGGAGGCGCCGGTGACATCGAGGGACAGGCTGGACGGGACGGGACGGGACTGGACTGGACGTCGGTGACGATCTCGCAGGGGTTGAGGTCCCCTGCTCGTTGGCCCCGCCCTGGCAATGAACCGGGACGTTTTTGGCACCCTCCCAGACCAGAGCCGAGTGCTGCGGGCCCGTCCGGCTCTACAGCTCCTCAGACTGCGGCCAAGGCCCCTCTTCCACCAGACCCCACACTCCCGCCCGCAGACGGTTCACACAGTCTCTGTCACCACGGCAGGCGAGGATTTCCGGTATTCCTCAACGCGCATCCGCCAAGGCACAGCGGAGGGGCTGCTGAGTACGATGACTGACCCCGACCGGCGGTGGGCCTTCCTGACCAACCACACCAGGGTGCTGCGGGCCATCGCGCAGGACCCGCAAGCGCGGTTGCGCGCCGCCTCTCGGCGACGGTTGAACGCTGACCCTCTGTCGGCGGATCAAAAGTGACCCACTTGGTGATCTTCGTCTGACTCTGGCCTTGGTGATCAAGGTCAGGAGGGAAGGTGATCCTCGTGGAGGACTGGGCAGAGATCCGCCGTCTGCACCGGGCCGAGCAGATGCCGATCAGGGCGATCGCACGGCATCTGGGCATCTCGAAGAACACCGTCAAGCGTGCTCTGGCGAGCGATCGGCCGCCGCAGTATCAGCGGCCGGCCAGGGGCTCGGTGGTCGACGCGGTCGAGGTGCAGATCCGTGAACTGCTGCGGGAGACCCCGACGATGCCCGCGACGGTGATCGCCGAGCGGATCGGCTGGGAGCGAGGCATGACGATCCTCAAGGACCGGATCCGGGAACTTCGGCCTGCCTATCTCCCCGTCGATCCGGTCTCGCGCACGGTCTATCGGCCCGGTGAGCTGGCCCAGTGCGACCTGTGGTTCCCCGACGCGGACATCCCTCTGGGCTATGGGCAGACCGGACGCCCGCCGGTCCTGGTGATGGTGTCCGGCTACTCACGCGTGTCACCGCCCGGATGCTGCCGTCACGCAGGACCGGCGACCTGATCGACGGCCACTGGCGGCTGCTGAGCGAGTGGGGCGCGGTCCCCAGGACGCTGGTCTGGGACAACGAGGCCGGTGTCGGCCGCGGCCGCCCGACGATGGGCTACGCCGCGATCTACCCCAAGGACGCGATCGAAGCGCACCAGGCGTTCATCAGCCGCCGCCGTGCACTTCGACCGACCGAGGAATACCGGGCAGTGACACCAGACGAGTGGAAGCAGTTCCTCGGCCACTTCGAGCGCCGCAAACTCGCTCTCGGAGACTGCGGACGAGCATACGGAAGCGACTGCGTTCATGAGCATGCGTGCGTCCGCTGCCCCGTTCTGATCGTCTCCCCGACCGAGAGACCCCGTCTTGTCGAGATCCGAGACAACCTGGGAGAACGGATCACGGAAGCTGAACGCGAAGGCTGGCTTGGTGAAGTCGAAGGTCTCTCCACCAGCCTGGCAGCCGCTGAAGAGAAGATCGCACAACTCGATGCCCGTCAGGAACGGAAGAACTCGCCTGTCTTTCTGGGAGTTCCGACATTCCATCAACTCATCGCTCGGACCGTCGAAGGAACGAATCCCTGATCCGGTGTGACTGAGCGCTTCGCTTGGCCAGTTGAGCGTTTACTGGGCATGGTGTCGCCCGAGTTAGGCCGGTGAGCCCTGGTGATTTCGTCCGCTCGCCCATGACATGCGGTGTCCTGGCGCCGTGAACGACGTACACGGCGAGAGTGCTGGTCGCATGGCCGGTCCGGTGGCACACCTGCTCGCTGGATGATCTTCTGATTCCGTACGGGATTCCCACCCTGGTGGTTGAGTGCCAAGGTCTGGGCCCGACATGGTCCAGATCCTGGCGGCGTCCTACTCTGCCGGCTCGCGCCAGGCGGCGACGAGATCGTGGAAGCGCGGGAAACGGGCACCCGGAACAGTCTCGTCACTGACCGTCTCGCCGTTGAGCCAGCAGATGTCGAAGACGTAGGTCTCGGTGTCGAGTAGGCAGCACACACCACCGGTGGCGGCGGTGAGGTCGGTGAACACCTGCCTGACGGTCGCGGACTGCATGAACATCCGGCTCATGCCCGAGGTGGCCGCCATGAACTGCAGCGACGCGAAATTCGGGTGCTGTGTGGGCGAGAACGTGACAGTCAGGTAGATGTACCCGACCGACACTCGTCCCTGCTCGTCGACCCTGTCGGAATCCCGGAGGTGGAACTCGCGCACCGCTTCGTCGACGCCAATCATGACTGAGGTGTCCAGTTCGAGCGTGCCGCCTGCCGAACAGTCGACCGGTTCGCTCTTGAACCTCGAGGTGAACGGCACGATCAACTGCTCGCCGCTCGGCAGGGTGATCGGAAGCGGCGGCATGTGGCGGCCTTGCGGGGCGAGCTCGGCCAGCCGGGTCAGTGCCCTCGCAACGTTCCGAGGGGGCATGAAGATTTCGTAGCTGTAGTCCAGCCCCATACCGCTTCGCCTCCCCTTGTTCTGAGCCGGGATCCTTTCACGGTATGGACTGGTCGCCCAGTTGATTATTTGGGGGTCAGCCAACTGCCGATCGGCCTCTCAGCCGCGTGCTTGATAGTTCAGAGAAGGAACCGACCATGACCACCCCGGCCCGAAGCCGGGACGGAGCTACGCCGAACTCGTGGGCGGCCCGCTGGACGGATTGCTGCTCGACATCACCGGCTGGAGGCCGGGGGAGATCGACGACGGTGTCTCCCTCCTCACGGAGCTCGGGCAGTTCGGCCCCGGGGGCCGGGCGCTGTACGACCCGCGCCCCGGCAACTCGGCACGCTGGGACTGGTCCGGCGACAGCCCCTGATCACCTGCCACCCGGCGGTCATCACGGCACGAGAAGTGGCCACCGTGCTGCACTGATGCGGCCACTGTTCGGTGAAACGGCTCATGGGGTCCCGAGCCTCTGCCAGGTTCGATTGCGTGGATCAAGGATGGACAGCGGTTATCGCAGGTGGCGTCGGGCTTGTTGGCGCGGTCGTTGGTGCTCTCGTCGGCGGGCTTGCCGCGGTCCGGGGTGCTCGGATCGGTGCGGAAATGAACGCGGCCGCCGTACGGGAACAGGTTCGAGACCAAGCTGCTCTGGAGCTGCAGCAATGGGTCCGCCAGGAACGGCAGAAGGCCTGTCTGCAGGTGATGGACATGTACGCCGTCTTCAACAGCGAATCCGTCTGGCGGCGCGAAGAAATGGAAGCGGGCACGGCGCTGGACGAGACGTCGCTCCAGTCCTATGCGGATCACTCCACCAATCTCATCGCTGCGTGCGACCACTTGGCGCTCCTAACCTCGATCTTTCGAGGGGGTCCGCCGACGGAGTCGGTGGGCCCTTTTGCTTTTCGGAGCTGATGGTGGGCAGGCCGGTGACCAGGCTGTCGCGTCGGGTGGGCGCCGGGTTCCACTGCCCGGGGCGGGTGATGCTGTCGCAGGGACGGTGGGTTGCTGGTCAGCCGGGGTCGGGCAGGAGCG
>NZ_JOJE01000086.1 GCF_000720255.1 Streptomyces griseus subsp. griseus
GGCCATCATGGGCATCGAGAACAAGGTGTACATGGACCGCGGCTGGGAGCACGACGAGCACTGGCTCGGCTACGAGCGGATCACCGACATCGCCGACCTTCCCGTCCTCTTCGGCCTGCCGCGCCCCTGACGCCTGAGCCCGAGCGGAGAACTGAGGAAATGATCCACAGCAAGACGGTGGCGGCATGACTCAGCCCCTGCCTCAAACCGTCAAGGGCGACTCGGCTTCAGCAAGGCTCCAGGCCCTGGGACTGAAGCTACCCGTCCTCGCCGGCACCACGTACCTCGTGCCCCACCGGACGGTGGGCTCCACCATCCACCTCTCCGGCCAACTCCCCTTCAAGGACGGCGAGCTACTGGGTCAGGGCGTTGTCGGCCGGGACGTGGAGCTGGAGACCGCGCAAGAGCTCGCACGCCATGCCGCCCTCAACGCGCTCGCTGCCGCTGTGCAGGCGGTGGGTGACCTGGACCGGGTCAGGATCGTGCAGATGCTGGTCTTCGTGGCCAGCACGCCGGACTTCGGTGAGCAGTCGCAGGTCGCCAACGCGGCCAGCGAACTGCTCATCGAGGTACTGGGTGAGAACGGACGCCACGCCCGCACCGCGATCGGTGTCGCCGGGCTGCCGCTCAACACCCCTGTCGAGATCCAGGTCATCTGCACCGCTGTGTAGCGGCGAGCCACTCATGAGCAGTGCGGCGGTGGCCCGGCTTCAACAGGCACTCGACGCCCTCGGCCAGCACGATCGACACCCCGGTGCAGATCCTGCTGGCCGACGCGAGGGGCAGATCCCGCTCCGGCGCCTCGCCCCTCCCGAGGAGATCGCCGACGCGGTCCTCTTCCTCGCGTCGCCGGAGTCCTCGTACATACCGGGGCAACGCACCCCGTCGACACCGGCCACACCGCCTTCCAGCAGCGGCCCACGCGGTTCCCAGAGACAAAGGACGCACCATGAACGCCCTCGCGGCACCACCCCGAAACGGAGAGCTTGGCTTCTGGGTGGCCCAACTGGCCGACAAGAGGCCCTCGTTCCCCCGTTTCACCGGCCAGGACTCCGTCGACGTGGCCATTGTCGGCGGCGGTTATACCGGCCTGTGGGCGGCGTACTTCGCCAAGAAGCTAGAGCCGTCGCTCTCGGTCGCCGTCTTCGAGGCCGAACAGGTCGGCTACGGCGCATCGGGACGCAACGGTGGCTGGCTCTCGGCGATGCCTCCGGGAAACCGTGCCACCTTCGCCCGCGCCGGGGGAGGGCTGGAGGCAAGCCGGGCACTGCAGCAGGAGTTCGTCGCCGGCGTCGACGCGGTCCTGGACATCCTCCAGGCCGAGGGGATCGATGCCGATCAGCACAAGGGCGGAGCGCTCGTCGCCGCACACACTCGGGCGGGGCTGGGTCGGCTGGTGGCCAGACGTGATGCCGACCTGAAGTACGGGCTGACCGACGACGAGGTCCACCTGCTCGACCGGGACGAGTTCCGGAGCCGGATCAACATCGCCACCGTCCACGGCGGGCTCTTCTACAAGCACTGCGCAAGGATCCACCCCGCGAAGCTCGTCTACGGCCTCGCCGACACCCTGACCTCCATGGGGGTCAGCATCTACGAGGGCAGCCGCGTGCACGGTGTCGAGGGCAAGACCCTCACCCTGGCCGACGGACGTCTCACCGCGGCGAAGACGTTCATCTGCACCGAAGGCTATTCGGGACCGTTGCTGGGCAGCCGGAGCGTGATCCCGGTCAACTCCTCGATGATCGTGACCAAGCCCCTGCCGCAGGAGGCGTGGCAGCAGATCGGCTGGGAGGGGCCGCAGTGCCTCAACGACTCCGCGCACACGTTCATCTACGCCCAGCGGACGGCGGACGGCCGTATCGCCATGGGGGGCCGCGGTGTCCCCTACCGCTTCGGGTCCGGCACCGGGGGAGCCGGTGCGACCGCCCAGTCCACCATCGACCTGATCTCGCACAAGCTCAGTACCTTCTTCCCGGGGATCCCCTTCGAGGTGGACCACGCCTGGTCGGGAGTCCTGGGCGTCACGCGGGACTGGAACGGCGGCGTGCTCTGGGACCCGGCATCCGGGATCGGATCGTCCTCCGGCTACGCCGGGCACGGCGTCACGTCGGCCTATGTCGGCGGCAGAACTCTCGCGGAGCTCGCCTTCGAGAGGGAAACCGAACGGACCACTCTCCCCTGGGTTGGCTACCGGGCACGCAAGTGGGAACCGGAACCCGTTCGCTGGCTGGGCGTTCACGCCATGTACCGGCTCTTCGGCATCGCCGACCAGTGGGAAGAACGCAGGAACTCCAGCAAGACCTCACTCCTGGCCAAGTTCGGCAGCAGACTCGCCGGACTTCACGAGTAGACGACAAGGAACCGCTCTCATGGACGCACAACTCGCCGTCATCGGCCTGGGCAGCATCGGAAGCATGGCCCTGTGGCAGGCCTCCCGGCTGACCGACTCGGTCGTGGGCTTCGAGGCCGCCACCCCCGCCCACGGCCGCAGCGCCGTGGGCGGGGACACCCGCCTGTTCCGCATGGTCTACCTCGGCAGGTCCGAGTACTACCCCATCATCGAACGCTCCCGCGGCCTGTGGGCCGAGCTCGAAGCGGAAACCGGACAGGACATCCTCACCACCACCGGGGGCCTCACCATCGGGACGGCAAACAGTAACTTCATCAACAGCCTCATCGAGACAGCGCGCAACAACGGAGCCGAGCACCGCGTCCTCAGCCGGGAGGAGATAGCGGAGCGCTACCCCCAGCACAACCTCCGCCCCGACGACTGCGCCGTCTACGACCCCCGCGGCGGCGTTCTGCGCACCGACCGCGCCGTCAGCGCCGCCGTCGCGGCAGCCCGGGCCAACGGTGCCACCGTCCTGCAGAACACACCCGTCGACAGCATCACCGAAACCGACCACGGCGTCGTCGTCACCTCGGGCGACAGGACCTGGACGTTCGAGAAGGTCATCGTCGCCTCGGGCGGCTGGTCCCGCAGACTCATGCCCGACCACCTCAAGGCCGTCACCGAAACCCATCGGATCGTCCTGACCTGGTTCATCGCCGAAGACGGCACCCAGTTCTCGCCGGAGAACTTCCCCGCCTTCAGCCGGTGGTACGAGGACCGCTCCATGTACGGCGCACCCGCCGTCGACGGCGTGACGGTCAAGGCATCAATCGACGGACCGCTGGCCGGGCGCGCACGGGCAACCCCCAACCCGGACGCCGTGCCCAGGGAACTCACCCAGGAAGAAATCGAGAAGGTCACCGATATCGTCACCGAGTTCTTCCCCGGTCTGATCCCCACCATCGCGCGCGCCGACGCCTTCCCCGACCTCTTCACCCAGGACCGGCATCCCCTCATCGGCTGGCTGGACGAGAACAGCAGCATCTACTGCGCCACCGGATTCTCCGGAAAGGGCTTCAAGATGGCGACCGGCTATGGCCATATCGCCGCGCACGAGGCGCTCGGCAAGCAGACGTTCGAAGGCCTGGACTTCGTGCGTCCGGACCGGTTCAAGACCAGGTAACCGCCCGCTCCTGCCGCCTCGGCGCCGTGGCCTCGGTATCGCCATCCGGCTGACGGTCGTTGCGGGACTCATCTCTTGATGTCTAGCAACGATGGCGAGAACCAGCTGTATGCCGAACGCGCCCTCTGGGCCGTTCTCGCCCCGGCCGCCGTTCTGGGCCCTGCTCGGGGCGCTCGCGGTCACGGCAGCCGGTGGAGTACGCATCCCGCAGCTGAGACGGCGGGTGTCGGCCCACTCCGGAGCGCACACGGGACCATCCCAGCGGGACGGCGCAGACGGTGTCGGAACGACCGCGTACGCCCGCACTCACACAACCCAGGAACAGACGGACACCACCATGCCCGATCTCATCTCCCGCGCCCTGACCCGCCGCACCGTCCGGACGACCAAGCCTTCACGCGAGCGGACCTGGAAGGATCTGTCACCGCTCCTGCGGCTGCTGATCCTTACCCAACTCACCTCTGGCATCGGCTTCTTCGCCGTTCTGCCGTTCCTCGCCGAGCACCTCGGCACCGCGCTCGGCATGGCGGGATGGATGGTCGGCTTCGTCCTGGGTCTGCGCACCTTCAGCCAGCAGGGCCTCTTCGTAGTCGGCGGCGCACTCGTCGACCGCTACGGCGTACGCCCGATCGTGCTGGCCGGCTGCGTGGTGCGGGTTGCCGGGTTCGCCATTGAAGGTACTCCCGAAGGGCAGGGCAGTTCCGCGTCGCGTGTCGGTGGCGTGCGCGCGGCGGGTTCGTTCCATCAGGCAGGGTTCGGTTGACCCTGCCGCGCCTCCGGCCGGGCGAGCACCTTGGCATCGGGCCAGGCGAAGCGGAGCTTGGTGGGGGAACCGGTGAGCCGGGACGAGACTCCCCCAGGGGCAGCCACCACGGCCCGTTCCGTGCAGATGCCTCCCAGGGCCAGGTAGAACTCCTGAGCCGCGGTGTTCTGCTCGAGCACCCACAGGTACAGCGCGACGCCACGCGCGCGTTCGGCGACGGCCTCGGCGGCGCGGGACAGCAGTTCGGTGCCGAGTCCGGTGCGACGGCGGCGCAGGCTGACGTGCAGGCCGTCGATGAGGCTGCCCCAGCGGCCATCCTCGTCGAAGACGACATGGACGAGTCCCGCGAGCCCGGCGTCGTCCTCGGCCAGAACCGTCGAGGTGCCGCCCGGGCTGGACAGACGCGAGGACCATGCGGTGCGCCACTCGGCCACCAGGTCGCCGTCCAGGAACGTGTCGGAGAACGCGCCGCGGTAGTGGCGGCGCCAGTTGGCCACCTGCAGCCGTGCGATGGCATCGGCGTCGCCGGAACCTGCCGGCCGAAACCGCGCTGGCGCCGGAGGCGAACCCGTGAAGTGCGAGGACACTGACGGTTGGGCCGCCGCGTTCCTCCTGCCGAAGTTGCTCTTGTTCAACCTGAATTGCTCCCTTCGCTGTGAGACATCAAGGGCTGCCCGTACGACCAGTGGGCAGCGCTGCTGCGCGTGCCGAGGGCGGCGGCCAGGCCCGTATTGCCGCTCTGAGTCGGTGCGGGATGCGGAGATGCGGCACCGCGGCCGGAGCCTCGGGCCGGCCCCGGGACGCTCCGTCCGGGGCCGGCGCTCGGCCCCTCAGTCCTCGAACAGGAGCCAGGCGATGTGCAGTTCTTCCGCGCCCGGGCGGAAGATTCGCAGAAGTTCGGCGCGCTCGGGGTCGCCTTCAGGGAGGTACTCGGCCAGCAGCGCCTGCGCGGCGATCGTCTGCGGGCGGGCGCCAAGCGCGGCGCGCAGATAGAGCGAGCGGCGCAGCATCGCCATCCGCTCCGCGGGCTCCTTGTGCGGCGCGAGGTGGCGGATGATGTAGGACTCGAAGAGCCCGTCGCCCAACTTCGTTGCGGCCTCGAGCGCCGTCTCGTACCGCGGGAGAGCGCCGGCCGCGTCTTCGTCGATGTTGTCCAGAAGGACGGCCCAGTGGTACTCGGCCCAGGCTCTCAGTATCTCGTCGCCGTCCTCGGCCGCCGTGCGGTAGGCGGTTTCAGCAGCGGCCCGGTCGTCGGCGCGGGTGTCGCGCCGGAACAGCAGGCGGCTGTAGGCGAGCCGTCCGGCGAGCAGCTGTGCAATCGGTGACGCAGGATCAAGTGCCGCTACCGCCTTCTCGGCCTCGGCGTGATTTTGCATCCGGAAGAACCACCGGTCGACGGCGATCTCCGCGCGCAGTTCCGGCGCGGCGTCCGGGCCCAGGACGGCGAGCGCGGCGTCCCACTCCCCGAGCAGATGCAGACGACTGGCCATGTAGGCGTCGTTAGATATCATGGCGCCTACAGTACGAAGAGGCCATGTAGGGGGTCAAGTGCAATACGGTGACTACATCGGGAACGTAACGCGGCTGGCCGTCGAGCTGGCCAATACCGGGACCCTCGACCAACACGGTGAACTGGTCGCCGCGTTCTTCGCAGAACACGAAATCGTCCCTCCGCCGGAGGGTGACTACGGCGACCTTCCAGAGCTCGTACGCATGGCCCTGGCGCAGCTGGTCGACGGCACCGCCCCTGACGCCGTACACCGCCTGCTGAGCGACTATCCGCCGGAGATGCACCTGTCCGACCACGACGGCCTCGGCGGCTGGCACATCCACTTCAGCCGCAACGGCGCCCCGGCCAAGCGCTGGGTCGGCCAGCAGATCGCCGCTCAGTTCGCCCTGGTCACCGCCGGGGATCCGGCGGTGACCTTGGGACGGTGCGCCGCGGTCGGGTGCGGAAACTACTTTGTGGACCAGTCACGCAACCGCACGCGACGGTTCTGCTCCAACGCGTGCGCAAGCCGGACGACAGTCGCGGCCTATCGGGCCCGCGTCGCGAAGAACTCCTAGGGAGTGGCCTTCGTTTGATCTTGAACGGTGGATCATGGCTGGGTGATACGTCGCCAGGAACTGTCAGGCGCTGAGTGGGAGTGCGTTCGGCCGCTGCTGCGTGTGTCGTTGCGGGCAGGAAACGACTGGACGACCGGACCGTGCTGAACGCAATCGTGTGGAAGTTCCGCACCGGTTCGGCCTGGCGGGACGTGCCGGAGCGATACGGCCCGTGGCACACCCTGCATACCCGGTTCCGTCGGCGGGCCTGCGACGGCACGTTCCAGGGGATGCTCCAGGCCGCCCAGGCCCGGACAGACGCGGCCGGCGAGATCAGCTGGCTGATGTCGGTCGACTCCACCGTCGAGCGCGCTCACCAGCACGCGGCGGCGGCTCGAAAATAGAGGGCCTGCAACCGAGCGCTTGGACGATCCCAGGGCGGGCTGACCAGCAAGATTCATCTCGCCTGCGACTCCGTCGGCCGGCCGCTGGCGTTCACCCTCACGGGCTGGAACGCCAACGACTGCACCCAGTTCACCGCCGTGATGGAGGCGATCCTGGTGCCCCGCCTGGGCCAGGGCCGGCCCGTCGGGCGTGGGGCGGGGAGCGCCAGGTCAGACACGCTCTCGGCTCTCAGCGCACCATGGCCGGCCTCTACCCGGACAACCGCCCAATCCGCCCCACCGGCCGGATGATCCTTTACCACCTCGGCGAACTCACCGCCCTATCGGCACCGTCACCGACCGGCCGATGGTGCAGATCACCCGGGGCGTCCAGCTCCACCTCCTTGAACTCCTCGGTATCGAAGTCACCCGCACCCGCTGGCCACGGGCCTGAATCGGCGATCTGCGCAGCACCGGGCCAGACGCCACCGCTTCGTCATACGGCCGTACCGTCCTCTCCGGTCCCAAGCTCGCCTAATGTGCCCGCATGGCCTCGGCAGAGACGTACTCGCTGGAGCTGCACGGCAGACGCCGTGCCTCCGCCCGGCTGCGGGATGGGGTGGTGCTGCTGGAAGCGGACGGCGTACGGCGCCGGATACCGGTGGCGGCGATAGAACGGGTCGACGTTCACGGCGCCAAGAGCCGGCGGCTGACCGTCGTGCTGACGGGCGACGAGCCCGTGGCGTACCACCTCAGGTACCGCAGTCCCCCGCCGTGCACGAGTTCGCGCACGCCGTCCGCCGTGCACTGCCCGTACGGGACGCCGACGAGCAACGGCCCAACGGGGCGGGGCTGGCGACCGAAGAGCCGCTGGAGCGGGCGGCACCGAACCGGGCCCGTCTGCTCCGATGGGGCCTGGCGGGCGGATACGTGCTGGTGCCCGTCCTGCTGGTGGTCAAAGGCACCGGGGTGGTTCCGGTGCTCCTCTGGGCGGCCGCCCCCTGGCGATCGGCGGCGGGGGTTCGGCGCGTCCGTCGGCTGGAAGGCGGCCCGGTCAGCGGTTGCGCCTGGCGCCAACTTCCCCCGTGCTTCGGCATATCGAAGTCGCCGGCTCACCGCCGGTTCCTGATCTGGTCAAGAGCCGGTGTCTGGGGCCGCCTGCACGAGGCCGTCCTACACCGGCTCGACGACGCCGGCCTCATCGACGCCATCCGTGTCGTCCTCGACACCGCCCACGTCAGGGCTAAAAAGGGGGCGAACACACAGGTCCGAGCCCCGTGGACCGAGGCAAGCCGGGTTCCAAGATGCACGTCCTGTCGGACGCGAACGGACTGCCCCTTCTCGTCGGTATCTCGGCCGGCAACACCCATGACAGCGAGGGGCTGAAGCCAATGGTCGAGCGTCACCAAACGAGACACGACCCCGATCGCGGCCGGTACTTCAAGCCCCAGCGCCTGCATGCGGACAAGGCCTACGACCGTGCTGATCTGCGGAAATGGTTACGTGGCAAGCGCATCGGAGTGCGGATCGCGCGCAGGGGCATCGAGTCCAGCGAGCGATTGGCCGCCGCAGGTGGGTGATCGAGCGCACGATGTCGTGGCTGTCGGGCTATCGCCGGCTCAGCCCCCGCTACGAACGCAATCCCCGCAACTACCTGGCGTTTCTCGGACTTGCCGCCGCCCTCTGCTGCTACAAACGCCTCGTCCGCCTCACCACATAGGACACGGTCTTAGCCTCGCGCTTTCATGAAGCGGGCTGTCCGGCAGGCGGTCAGGAAAGCAGAAAGTGCCTCTGACCAGCAAGAATGAGGATTGTCTAGGTCCCTGTT
>NZ_JOJE01000087.1 GCF_000720255.1 Streptomyces griseus subsp. griseus
GGTGGTCGCCAGGGCCGGGACCATCAGCGGCAGGATGACGTGGAAGAAGATCCGCGCGTGCCCCGCGCCGTCGATCCGAGCCGCCTCATCGATCTCGCGCGGGATGCCACGGATGAACTGCACCATCAGGAAGATGAAGAAGGCGTCGGTCGCCAGGAACTTCGGCACGATCAGGGGCAGGAACGTGTTGACCCAGCCGAGCTGCGAGTACAGGACGTACTGCGGCACGATGATCACGTGGACCGGCAACATGATCGTGACGAGCATGATGGCGAACCACACCCGCTTCGCCTTGAACTCCAGCCGGGCGAACGCATAGGCGGCCAGGGAGCAGGCGAGGAGATTGCCGAGGATCGCGCCGGTCACGACGATCACCGAGTTGATCAGGTAGTGGCTGAACGGGTGGGAGAAGGCATTCCAGCCGTTGCTGTAGTTCTCCACCCGCAGGTGCGTCAGAGCGAGCCCGGCGTTGCGGAAGATCTCGCTGTTCGGGCGCAGAGAGCTGACGACCATCCACAGGACGGGGTACAGCATCATCAGGCCACAGGCGACGAGCAGGACGTGCTTGAGAAGGGGGCGGATCCTGCGCTTTCCGCGGCGCGCTGCGTGCGAGCGGGCGGCGGGCAGCGAGCGGGGTACGGCTGCGGCGCGGTCAGTCATCGTAAAACACCCAGTACTTTGAGGCCCAGAAGTTGACGGCGGTGAAGACCGCGACGATGAGGAGCAGGAGCCACGCGAGCGCGGATGCGTAACCCATATCGAAGTGGCCGAACCCGCGCTGGTAGAGGTACAGCGAGTAGAAGAGGGTGGAGTCGGCGGGGCCTCCGGTGCCGCCCGAGACCACGAAGGCCTGGGTGAACGTCTGGAAGGCGTGGATGATCTGCAGCACCAGGTTGAAGAAGATGATCGGTGTCAGCATCGGAATCGTGATGCTGCGGAACTGACGCCAGCGCTTCGCACCGTCGACGGAAGCCGCCTCGTAGAGGGAGGTCGGGATCTGGCGCAGGCCGGCGAGAAAGATGACCATGGGAGCCCCGAACGTCCAGACGTTCAGGACAATAAGGGTCGACAACGCGGTTCCGGGCTCGGAGACCCAGCCCTGTCCATGGATACCGAACAGGCCGAGGCCCTTGTTCACCAGACCAGTGGTGCCGAAGACCGTGCGCCACAGCACCGCGATCGCGACGCTGCCGCCGATCAGCGAGGGCAGGTAGAAGATGGAGCGGTAGAAGGCAAGGCCCCTCACTCCCTTGTCCATCAGCAGCGCGAGCGCCAGGGCCAGCGCGAGTTGCAGCGGGACAGAGACCAGGACGTAGGTGAACGTCACCTGGAGCGACTGATGCAGACGCTCGTCGTGGAGCATCCGCGTCCAGTTGTCGGTTCCCGTGAACTGCGGCGGCTGCAGCAGGTTGTACTTGGTGAAGCTGAGGTAGAGCGAGGCCAGCATCGGGCCGAGAGTGATCCCGAACAGCCCGACGAACCAAGGCAGAAGAAAGAAGAACGCCGCCTTGTTCTGCTGTCGCGCGCCCCGTTGGGACCCGCGAAGCCGGCGTAGTTCGTTGATGGAGCTCACGGCACTGCTCCCTTGAGCGGCGGCATCGGAAACACAGTGGTGCGGGACCGTACCGGGCCCGCCCGCCCCAAAAA
This sequence comes from Streptomyces griseus subsp. griseus, assembly GCF_000720255.1. Classification (GTDB taxonomy): domain Bacteria; phylum Actinomycetota; class Actinomycetes; order Streptomycetales; family Streptomycetaceae; genus Streptomyces; species Streptomyces griseus_I. The sequence goes on from NZ_JOJE01000087.1 coordinate 1,648, forward strand.
AGTGATCGTTCACCTTGTGGGTTGCGAGGACCCTAGTGAACGATCACTTTTTCCGTCAAGAGTGTGTACTCTCTGACTTCCTGAAGGTTGGCAGAAGGTGGGGGCAAGAGGATGGACGGCGCTGACACGGCGCGACGACGGCCGACGATCACAGACGTTGCGCGGCTCGCCGGGGTATCACCCCAGACGGTGTCGCGGTACCTGCGGTTCAACGGCGGACTGAAGCCCACGACCATGGAGCGCGTGGAGAAAGCGATACGCGAACTGGATTACCGTCCCAACCTGGTGGCGCGGTCCATGCGCACGCGCAAGACCGGCAGGCTGGCGATAGTGATGCCCGCCATGACCTTCAACCCCTCACGCATGCTGGCGGGAGCCAGCGCGACGGCACAGGCCGCAGGATACTTCGTGGACGTCGTGAGCGCCGGGGGCGGCGTTCGGGCGCGGAGTGACCGCCTGCTGGAACTCGCCGATTCGGGACAGTTCGAGGGCATCCTCTCCCTCGCCCCCGTACTCCCCTCGGTGGAAAACCAATTGCACCAGAGGACGACCGTGGTGATCTCGGCCGATTTCGACGACGAGATGCGCGTCATCGGAGAGTTGGCCGACGCCAAGCCCCTGGCTGAGATGATCGAGCATTTGGCAGCACTTGGCCACACCCGGTTCCTGCATGTGGCCGGCGACGCGCACTTCGCCTCCGCGCGAGCGCGCAAACAGAGCTATCTGGACACGATCGAACGCCTCGGCCTCGAGTCGGTCGGAGTCTTCGACGGCGACTGGTCCGGCGAGTCCGGCATCGAGGCGATCCGGTCGCTCCCGAGCCGTTCGCGACCGACCGCGGTGATCGCGGCCAACGACCTCGTCGCCGCCGGCGTCGTCCGCGGCGCCCGGGAACGGGGCTGGGACGTGCCGGCCGACATCAGCGTGACCGGCTGGGACAACGTCGGCGTGGGTCAGTTCATGAACCCGTCCCTGACCACCGTCGACGTGGACCTCGAACGGCTCGGCAGCAAGGCCATGGACAAGCTCATCGCGGGTTTGAGGCACACAGCGACCACGTCAGCCGAGGTATCCCTGTTCCGCGTCATCTGGCGGGAGTCGACGGCCGAGCCGCCTGCGACAGGGCGTCCCAGCCGCAGGCGGTAACCAAGGGCGGGCACCGCCGTCGGAGGAGCGGTCGCGGGGCAGCCGATGTGCTTCCCCCTGCCTGACCGGCCGTCCGGCCGGCTCTGAGGAGCGAGCCGGCACGGCGGCGTGCGCCACCGGGCCGGAGGTGGCCCTGGCCGGCAAGGCGTACTCCTCCCGCGCGATACGGACCCACCCACGCGAGCACGGTGTCCCGCGAGCCGGTGGACTTCCACGGGTTGGGGCGCGGCAGTCGGTTCGGCAGGTCACCCGCCTTCGACCGCGACGCCTACCAGCAGCGCAACGCCGTCGGGCGGTCCATCAACCGCTGAAGCAGTGACGGACCCGCGGCGCCGGCATCAGTTCTCGTAGACGTCGAGCCGGCCGCACATCCCGAACTTCCCACAGGTAGTGGGCTGTTGAGAGCCCACGACGGCATCGGTGAGGTGGGGATACTCTCCCCGCTGCAGTGAGTCGAGCTGCACCCCGGTGGCCGCGGCGGCGGCCTCGGCGCCCCGGCGCCACCGCTCGCGCCACTCTTCGATACGCGGCCGCACGAGCGCGGCGGCGGCCCGGTGGAACGCGGCCAGGGCCTCGGGCCCCTCGGCCTCGCGCAGTGCCCGGTAGCCCTCCAGGGCGAGATCCCGCCGGGCCCGGGCGACGCGCTCCTGCTCCTCCTCGGGCGCGTCGGCCGGGATGACGGTGGCGCGGGCGTACGCCTCCGGATCGGTCAGGTACTCCGGGGGCAGCGTGAGGACCGCGTCCCCCGCCTCCGGCAGCCCGCTGTTCTGCATCAGGACGGTGATCCGAAGATCACCCTCGTTGACCAGTCGGTGGATGGTGCCGGGCGCGAACCAGGCGACCGTGCCGGCCCGGAGCGGGGTGACCTCGTATCCGGATGTGGTCAGCGTCTGCACGGCACCGCGTCCGCCGGTGACGACGTAGGCCTCGGAACACGCCAGGTGCATGTGGGGAGTGCCGCCGCACACCCCGTCGGCGGCAGGCCAGTCGTACACCGACAGGTGCGAGATGGCGACGCCCCCGGGCAGTCCGGTGTTGGTTGCAGTCATGTGCGTGCGCATTCCATTTCGTGATACAGTAAGCGCTTTCTATTCCTAGTGAATTTACATGACCCTCACGCGCCGGGTCAATATTATGCTTAAAATCGAACCTCGCTGGCAGAGATGCAAGGAGGATGATGTGGACAATGGATTGGCGGGCAAGAGCGTTTACGCGTTCGGTGACAGCATTGTGCACGGACACGTGTATCCGCGCAGTTTTGCGGACATCGTCGCCGAGCAGGAGAGCATGACCCTCACCAAGTTCGCCCGAAATGGTGCCACCATCGGCGCCGACCCACATGCTTCCGGTGGGCAAATACGTGCGCAGGTCGAGGAGGCGCCCGACGTCGCGCCCGACTTCGTCATCTTCGACGGAGGCACCAACGATGCACAGTCGATCTACCGGGATCGGGCGTATGACGTTGGCGCCTACGCGGAAGAGCTGGAGAACACGCTGAAGACGATGAAGCGGAGATGGCCGACCGCTCGCATCGCGTACGTCGCAGCCCACAAACTCGGCTCGCGGGACTGGGACACTCAGGTAGCCCTGCGAGAGGTGACCTTGCAGGTCTGTCGTCATTGGGATGTCGCCATTGCCGACGTTTTCGGGGAGACCGCGTTCGACACCCGCGATGATACTCACCGGGCGAAATACACATTCGACGAGCTGGTCAACGGTTTTCCTGGCACGGAGGGATCTGGAACGCACCCCAACGTGGCCGGTATGACCACATTCTATGTGCCGGTGGTAACCGCCGGATTGCAGCAGATTTCATCACGTTGATCGATGCGCGGAAATCAGGTCTGTCGGGCCGGTACCGGCCCGACAGACCTGATTTCATCTTTTCAGGGCCGATATTACTGACCGTATGCGGGACCGCGCGCGATCCGGACGTCGTCCACGTGCACCGACCCTCGCTCACCCCCGTTCGAGTACCAGGCGATCTTCGCGATTCCCGGCATCGAGGTGCGGAACGTGGCGTCGGTCAGGATGCGCTCGCCGTCGATGTCCAGGTCGAATCGCTGGTTCACGGTGTCCACGGTGAGCGTGATCCGGTACCACTTGCCGTTGGTGTACGTACCGAGCACAGTGTCGGTGGTGCCCTGATAGGCGTGGATCTGGCCGCGGGCGAAAGCGACACTGACGGCCTGGACGCCGCTGGAGTTGTACACGTACGGCAACCCGAACCAGCCGGCTTGCGTGTCGTTGCGCATCACCTGCGCGTCGATGGTCACCAGGCCCTGCATCGGGGTGCTGAAGAGCCGGGCCAGGTTGGTCCCGTCGGTGCCGCCGCCGTCGACGGTGCGGGTCAGCTTGACGCTCTTGTCGGTGGCGGACGGCGTCTCCACCACGGAGATGTTGTTGTTGGTGGAGATGACCCGCCAGCCGTTCGTCCCGTTGGCGAGCGTCCCGGTCGGCAGGCTGTCGAAGGTGTCCGTGAAGGCGATGTTGGGCGCTCCGCGTTCGAAGGCGCCGATCTCCGGAGCGCTCCCGAGCGGCACCGTAGCCCCGGCGAAGTCGAGGCCACCGTTGTTGACGACGCTGACACCGGCGTCGACGAAGGGGGACCCCGCCTGGAGTGCGAAGTTGGCCGCGGTGTCGAGTCTGGGACCGTTCTCGTCGCCGTAGGGTCCGGTGACGGCGGCGTTGACGAACAGCGGGTTGCCCTTCTTGGGCGTCGTTTCGGGCAGGCTGGTCAGCGTGTCCGAGTACCCGTTGTTGGTGTAGATGATGCTCGACTCGAGCCTGAAGGTGGCGTCCTTTGTGGAGCCGAACACGTTGTTGGTCAGCGTGGCCTTGCCGGGGCTGGTGACACCGCCGTCCACCATGGCCGCTGCCGCGGTGTTGTAGAAGGTGTTGTTGTAGATGTCCGCCGTCGTGCCGGCCGACTGCGACAGGTGAAGGGTCCATCTGCTGCTGCCCGTCACGACGTTGTAGCGGAGGATCACGCTGCCGAACTTGACCGCGGAGTTGCACGCACACAGCAGGATGCCATCACCGTTGTCGTGCAGGTAGTTGTACTGGAACACCTGGTTGGTGGTGCCGATGTCGGGGTCGAGGCCGTTCTGGTCGGCGCCGCCCGAAGACAGGTGGGTGCCCATGATCTCGTTGTACTGGACGGTGACGTTGTCGGCCATGTTGGTCTCGACGCCGGAGACGCCGACCCGGTCGATCACGTTGCCTTCGACGAGTCCGCCGCGGACGCCGGTGAGGTAGATGCCGTTGCAGCCGTAGGGGGTGTTCGCCTGCGTGATGTAGTTGCCGCGGAACGTGACGTTGGTGTACGGGGTGTAGGCGGGGTCGGTGGCCGTGGCGCGCTTGCCCCAGCCGGTGAAGACGGCACCGGGCGCGTCACCGGCGTACTGCTTCGTGACGATCCCGCTGAACGTCGCCGACCGTCCCCTGACCGGCGATCTTCGGCTTGGCACCCGTCCCGTAGCTGTCGATGGAGATCGGGGAGCCGTCGATGCCGGACCCCTTCGGCCACAGTTGCCCGGTCCAGCTGTCACCGGCCTCGAAGCGAATGATGTCGCCGGGCTGGAACGTCGTCGAGTTGACCTTGGTGAGCGAGCGCCAGGGGGCGCTGCTGGTAGTGCCCGCGTTACTGTCGCTGCCGTTCGTGCTCACGTAGTAGGTGGTGCCCGCGGCGAAAGCCCGCTGCGCGGGGATGAGCACGATCGACGCGATCACGACGGCCAGCACGCACAGTACGGCGGCGGTCGATTGTGGCAGAAGTCTTCGATTGACGGTCATGGTCCTCTTCTTGTCGTCCGGGGTGTGGTCCTGGCTCCTGTCATGACGCCTGTGGCCGGGCTTGCGGGTAACGGCTCGGGGCCCGGACGGCCCCGGTCCGTGCGGTGGACGCACCAGCGAGTGCGCGACGACATCCGGGGGAGTCCGGGCGGACATGGCCCTTCGGCGGCCGGGCCCTGCGGAAGTTCCGACACCTCGAACGCGGCGTGGCGCGAGTCCTCGTGGTCGCCGTTCTTCCGCCACCGCGGGTCGCCGAGAATCCCCATGTCTGCCTCTCCGGAAGTGTTCTGGAAAGCCTGCGGGAAAACGTATTCCGCTCAGGGTGCCCAGCGGTTGTCAAGTGCGTCAAGGCTTTGAGTGGGCCGGCTCTCGTGGGCCGGTCTGACACGCGCGCCGTCGCTTCCGGCGCCCGTCGGGGGGCAGGCCCGGGGTTCGGGCCTGCCCCGCTCACGGTCTTGCTCGCTGCTCAGCCGGTCAGGCCACCTTCACCAGCTTCCACCGCTGGTTGCTGCTGCCGTTGGTGAACCACTGGTCGATGGGGGTGTTGTCGGTGGTCCCGGCCTTGTACACGTCGGCCTTGTACCCGTTCGAACGGGACTCGATGGTGTACGTGCCGCTGCCGGCCGGGACGATCAGCCACTGCTGGCTGATGCTCCCGCTGGGGGTCCCCACCTGCAACTGGGTGCCGGGCCAGGTGGATGCCGCGTTGATGTCGAGGGCCTTGCCGCTGGTGACACCCGTGACGGTGAGGTAGCCGCCGCTGGTGTAGGCCAGCTTCCACTGCTGGCTGCCGCTGTTCGCGTCGGTCTTCTGGACAACGGGCGTGCCGTCGCTGGTTCCACCGTTGTAGACGGTGAGCACCTTGCCGCTGCTGAGGCCGACGATCTTGTAGGTGCCGGACAGGTCGCTGACCGGCTCGTGGGTGATGGAGAAGTTGGAGTACTCGACGGGGTAGTAGCCGGCCGTGCCCAGGCCGGCCAGGCCCGCGCCGTAGCTCGCGTCGGTGACCGTGCCGACGGTGTTTCCGTCGATCTTGGCCGTGATGGTGCTGTCCTGGAAGGTCAGGGACAGCTTGTGCCAGGTACCCGTGCCGGGCGCGGTGACGGTACCGCTGGCGAGGGTGGTCCAGTTCCACGCGTTGTTGCCGGCGGTGTCGGTCTTCAGCAGCGACCAGGACCCGGTGTCGGACAGGCGCAGGTGATAGGCGTTCATCCCCCCGGCGCTGAACTTCGTCTGGGTGCCGACACGGCCCAGAAGCTCTGCGGAGCTGCCGCTCTTCTCCAGCAGTACATCGGAGCTGACCGTGTAGTTGCTCCAGCCGATGTCGCCCATGATGGTGTAGGGCTGGACGGCGTTCGAGGCCGGATACCACCAGATGATCGGCTTCTGCGGTGCCGTCTGGCGCAGGCACTGGCCGGTGCGGCCCCCGGTGCAGGGGGCGGCCTGGAACGCGCCGTTCATGGAGGCGAAGTACTTCGCCTCCTGCCCCGTGCCGTAGCCGGCGAAGGAGTCCGAGTACGGCATGGAGAGCCGGTTGCGGGCGGGCGAGGTGGCCGTTCCGGCGCCCTGACCGGTGGTGGTCGTCACGGTGTAGACGTGACCGGGGTCCAGGGTGAGGGTGTACGTGCCACCGACGGCGGTCAGGTCGGTGTTCTGCACCATACGCGGGGTGGCGCCGCCGGGCTGCGACAGATCGGTGGACCACACGTGCAGGGTGCCGCCGGGCAGACCTCCTGCCACGTTGAGGGTGACCGTCTGGGACGCGGTGGCGTCCATGGTTTCGAAGACGGTGCTCCAGGCGCTCTTGTCGGGCGCGGCGTAGCTGACGTAGCTGCCGTTGGCACGGTCGCCGCCGAGATAGCCGGAGGCGGAGTCGAGGTACTTCCAGCCGGGCGAGGTGAACTGCGTGGTCTGGGCGATGGACCAGGCGGTGCGGGAGACGCTGTAGGCGCCGGACCACGGCTGGTTCGCGGTGACCAGGCCCTGGTCGTGGAAGAAGAGGTTCTGGTAGTCGGCGGCCAGCAGGGGCCAGTTGATGTACGCGCTCAGCTTGGCGTCGAGGTAGCCGCGGTTGATGGCGCGGGCGACCGGGGCCGCTCCGGTTTCGGCGTTCTCCGAGCCGTTCTCGCTGGCCCAGAGCTGCTTGCCCAGCGACTGGGCGTCGGCGGAGGAGGAGCAGGTGGTCATCTCGGACGCGTACGTGCAGGGGTAGTGCGCGCCGACGATGTCCACGGCGTTGTTCAGGGTGCTGTCGGTCTTCATGGCGGTGGCGATGTTCCAGTTGGTCTCATCGCTGCCGACCAGCTTGGTCGAGGTGTAGCCGTTCGCCGCCAGGGCGGACTTGAGCTGCTCGTAGAAGCCGGCGTTGTACGTCTTCTCGTTCCGGCCGCCGATGTAGTCGATGGTCAGGCCGTGCTGTTTGGCGCAGCCCAGCCAGTCGATCAGGTAGTTGATCCCGTCCGTCGAGTAGAAGCTGCCGTTTCCGATCCAACCGGGGGCGCCCCAGGCCAGGGCGAAGAGCTTGATGCCGGGGTTACGGGCCTTGGCCTGCTCCATCATCCACCACTCGTAGCCCGCGTTGCAGTCGATCTCGCCCCTCGCGTGCTCGAAGCTGGCCTCGGAACCGTCGGTGGAGTTGGTGTCGCCGCCGATCTCGACCTTGAGGATCTGCAGGGCCGCGCCGTAACCGGGCTTGAACAGGTAGTCCAGCACCTGGCTGCGCTGGGTGGCCGGGTAGTCGAACAGCAGGCGGCTGTTGCCGCCGCCACCGCTGATCGCTCCGACACCGTCGAAGGTGCGGCCGCCGCTGGCGCCGTCCACGGTGATCGCCGTGTCGGTGGCGGCATACGCCGGCGACACGGCTCGGCCGGTCAGCAGGGCCAGTGCCATGAGTAGGGCGGCCAGGGCCGCCAACCGTCTGATGTGCCTGTCAGGCAGGCTCAAAGCATTGTGCACGGGGGCCTTCCTTGGGGGCGGTGCGGGTGTGTGACTTGCACTGAGACGCGGTCCTGGACCCTGTTGCGTGGGACCGCGCGTCCGGCAGGGGCCAAGCTGGGGAGGTCGTACTCGCATTGGGCTTGATCGGTCGACTTCACACCGATCAACCACGGGGACGCCGAGGCAGCTCGGGCAACTGCTGGAGTTTGCCGAAAGCCCAGATGTCTGTACTCGGAAACGTTAGGGAAATCGTATTCCGCGGGCAGTGTGGCCGTCTGTGACCGAAGGCGTCAAGGGTTTGTGCAGGGGTTCCTGGAGGTCCTGCGTGCGTCGGCCCTCCCTCCACCGGGCCGCACCCCGGCTGAGGGGCGGTTCAGGCCACGCGGGTCGTCGTGCTGTCGCGCACCACGACCTGGCCGCGCATCATCAAGTGCTCCTTTTCCGCACGAGCCCTGAGTGCCAGGCGGACCGCTTCGGCACCCGCCTGTGCCAGCGGCAACGACACGGTCGTCAGCCGCGGTGTCACGTCGGTCGCGAGTTCGATGTCGTCGAAACCGGTCAGCGAGACGTCCGCCGGCACCGCCACTCCGGCAGCCCGGAAGGCGGACATCGCACCGATGGCGATGGTGTCGTTGGCTGCGAGCACCGCATGGGACGGCTTCAGCCCTTCGGCGACCAGCCTCTGCGCCGCGTCGAATCCCCCTTGGCGGCTCACCGCACCATGCGAGATCCGGATGTGTCGCTCCTCGACACCGCCGTCGCGGAGCCCGGCCATGAAGCCCGCGGTGCGGGCGGATACGTTTCCCCGCCCGCGGGCGCCGGCCAGGATCGTCACGTGCCGATGCCCCAACTCGGCGATGTGATGGGCGAGTTCCTTTGCGGAGCCGTAGTTGTCGAAACTGATGGAGTCGAACGGCATGTCGGTGTCGCCGACGATCACCACCCGGCCGCCCTCGCGTTCGTAGCCGAGCAGCTCGTCGAGCAGGCGCCCGTCGAGCGCGTTCGCGTCGAGGCGGCTGGAGGTCAGGATGAGCGCACGGGGCCGGAGGGCACGCTGGAGCCGGACGGTTTGCAGCTGGCGCGCGGCGGTGCCGTGGGTCGACGAGACGGTCACGAACGCACCGGCGTCGCGCGCCTGCCGTTCCATCGCCGCGGCGACCATGCCCATCGATGGGGTCGTGAGGTCGTCGCCGACGACCGCGATCGCGTCGTTCGCCCGCCGCATCGCCCGGGCCGAGGCGTCCGCGCTGTAGCGCAACGCAGCCGCAGCGGCGAGGACCCGCTGCCGGTATTCCGCCGCGACCGTCCGGGAACTGCCGCCCAGGACTCGTGACGCAGTCGGCACCGACACACCGGCAGCCGCCGCCACATCACGCAGAGTGACTGTCGGTCTGGCTGGATGAGGCATCGTGCCGTTCCCTCCCGCTTGACGAGGCGAGCCGCCGTGGACGGTATCCGAGAATATCCGTGGCCGGCCCTCTACGAGATACGGACGGTTTCGCCGATCGTGGTTCCGCAACGGCGCGCGCCCAGGGTGACATATCCGAAGGCGCGAGCGTTCTGCCGTGGAGTGACCTTCCGTGATCACCCCGCACTCCAAGCGGCTGTGCGGCTCGGTGCACAATATGCGGCATGGAAGATGGGTCGGCAGCGCCTCCTCCGCCCCCCAGCGGGAAGTCCGTGTCCGGGGAGCGCCAGGCGACCCTGCGTGATGTGGCGCGGGCGGCGGGCGTCTCGCAGGCCACCGCGTCGCGCGTGCTCAATGGCAGCATCCGGAACGTTCGGCAGGAGAACGCCGCCCGTGTGCTCGCCGCAGCCGCTGAGCTCGACTACACGCCGCACCTGTCCGCTCAGGCGATCGCGCGGGGCTCGACCAACACCGCCGCGCTGGTCGTCAACGGTGTCGACGACCCGTACTTCTCCTCCATCGCGGGAGGGGTGACGCAGGCGGCGAAGGCCGCGGGACTCATCGTCACCATGGCGGTCGCGGACCGCTCCCCCGAGCGGGAACTGCAGATCGTCAGGACCCTGCGCGGCATGCGGCCCCGCGCCATCATCCTGACCGGCAGCCGCATCGAGGGCACCGACACCCGAGCCCCCCTCGTCGAGGAACTCGACGCCTACCGGGAAGCGGGCGGCAGCGTGGTTCTGATCAGCCGGCACGACCTGCCGTTCCACACCGTCAGCATCGACAACTACGGTGGAGCGCGGCAGCTCGCCCGTGCGCTGGTCGGCCTTGGCTACCGTCGGTTCGCGGTGGTCCGCGCAGGCGCCGGACTCAAGACGTCCCGTGATCGGTGCGACGGCTTCGTGGAGGGCCTTCGCGAGTTCAACATCGACGTGGACGAGCGGTACGTGGTCGAAGCCGAGTTCAGCCGCCGAGGCGGCTGTGCGGCCGCCCGCGAGCTCGTCCGAAGGGGCCTGGCCGGCGCCGAACTCGTCTTCGCCGTCAACGACGTCATGGCGATCGGCGTCATGACCGCCTTTCGCGACGTCGGGCTGGTCCCCGGCCAGGACGTCGCCGTCGCCGGCTTCGACGACATCGGCCCAGCGGTGGACGTCCACCCGGCGCTGACCACCGTGACCGTACCCCTGCACCAGGTCGGGCTCCGCGCGATGGAACTCGCGCTCTCCGACGACGATGCCACGCGGATCGTACCGGTCTCCACGAACGTCGTCCTGCGGGACAGCACACCCCGTCGATAACACGCGCGACCTGGGATTTACGGACCCAGGTCCGCACCGTTTCGGCCGCACGTGCGGTTGTCCAGGCTCGTGATCAGCGATCGGACACGTCGGCCCCGTCCGCCTGACGGGGCCGCACACCGGTCGCGTCAGCGCATGGGGTACACAAGACTTGTCGAGTACTGAGCTCCGCACGCAGTTCATGCTGGTCAGGGCGCTGACTCATACGGCGGAAGCACGGTGACGTGTGCACACCGAGCCTGCCTTTTCAGGGCTTCGGGTCGGTGGTGTGGGCGTGTCGGTGGTGGGCGTAGTCGCCGGTGTGCTGTTCGGCCCAGTCCTGCAGGTGCTGCAGTGCGGCGGTGACGCCCCGGGCGAGATCGGTCAGGTCGTACTGCACCGTCGGCGGGCGGCTGGTGTGCACGGTGCGGGTGATCAGTCCGCCGGTTTCGAGGTCGCGCAGGGTCTGC
>NZ_JOJE01000088.1 GCF_000720255.1 Streptomyces griseus subsp. griseus
AGGGAAACGCCCGGTTACATTCCGAACCCGGAAGCTAAGCCTCACAGCGCCGATGGTACTGCAGGGGGGACCCTGTGGGAGAGTAGGACGCCGCCGAACTCCCTTTAGAGCTCCGGTTCTTGGGCACATGCCCGAGAACCGGAGCTTTTTTGCGTTGATGTAAGGTCAGGGGGCATCGTTGGCACGTTTCCCACAGGAGGCCCCCGGGTGGAGGTCCAGGAGACCCGCGTCCAGACGGACCGGGTCCTCACCATCCCGAACATCCTCAGTATGGCTCGGCTCGTTGGCGTGCCACTCTTCCTGTGGCTGATCCTCAGGCCGGAGTTCGGAGGGCCCAAGAGCGACGGCTGGGCGCTGCTGGTGCTCATGTTGAGCGGAGTCAGCGACTACCTGGACGGCAAGCTGGCGCGGCGCTGGAACCAGATCAGCAGCCTCGGCCGGCTTCTCGACCCGGCCGCCGACCGGCTCTACATTCTCTCGACCCTGGTCGGTCTCACCTGGCGGGAGATTCTCCCCATCTGGTTGACCGCTGCACTTCTGGCGCGAGAGCTGGTTCTGCTGGTGATGGTGGGCATCCTCAGGCGGCACGGCTATCCACCGCCCCAAGTGAACTTCCTCGGGAAGGCCGCCACGTTCAACCTGATGTACGCCTTCCCCTTGCTGCTCCTGAGTGACGGAAGCGGATGGATCTCGTCACTCGCTGCCATTTTCGGATGGGCGTTCGCCGGATGGGGTACAACCCTGTACTGGTGGGCAGGAGTCCTCTACGTGGTACAAGTCCGCCGCCTGGTCCGTGCGGACGCCATGGCCGACTGATCCCGCCAGATTGGCGGCCAGGAGTGGCTCGATGGCCCGTGGGGGAAAAATGCGGGACAATCTGGACGGGTGAAGTCGGCTTACCGTCGTCTCTTTGTAGGAGGACGCTTCCGACATGAAGGCCGTCGTGATGGCCGGAGGCGAAGGCACACGCCTTCGCCCTATGACCTCGAGCATGCCCAAGCCGCTCCTGCCGGTGGCCAACCGGCCGATCATGGAGCACGTTCTGCGGTTGCTCAAAAGGCATGGACTCAATGAGACCGTCGTAACTGTTCAGTTCCTGGCGTCACTGGTCAAGAACTACTTCGGCGACGGCGAAGAGCTCGGAATGGAGCTCACGTATGCCAACGAGGAGAAGCCACTCGGTACCGCCGGAAGTGTCAAGAACGCCGAGGAGGCGTTGAAGGACGATGCCTTCCTCGTCATCTCCGGCGATGCCCTGACCGACTTCGACCTCACCGAGCTGATCAACTTCCACAAGGAAAAGGGCGCGCTCGTCACGGTCTGTCTGACGCGTGTACCCAATCCCTTGGAATTCGGCATCACCATCGTCGACGAGGAAGGCAAGGTCGAGCGCTTCCTCGAGAAGCCGACCTGGGGGCAGGTCTTCTCGGACACCGTCAACACGGGCATCTACGTGATGGAGCCCGAGGTGTTCGACTATGTCGAGCCCGATGTTCCCGTCGACTGGTCCGGCGATGTCTTCCCGCAGCTGATGAAGGAGGGGAAGCCGGTCTACGGCTTCATCGCCGAGGGCTACTGGGAGGACGTCGGCACGCACGAGAGCTACGTGAAGGCGCAGGCCGACGTGCTCGAGGGCAAGGTCGACGTGGAGATCGACGGCTTCGAGATCTCGCCGGGCGTGTGGGTGGCCGAAGGCGCTGAGGTGCACCCCGACGCCGAGCTCCGCGGGCCGCTGTACATCGGCGACTACGCGAAGGTCGAGGCCGGCGCCGAGATCCGGGAGCACACCGTCGTCGGCTCCAACGTCGTCGTGAAGAGCGGCGCCTTTCTGCACAAGGCCGTGGTGCACGACAACGTGTACATCGGGCAGCACAGCAATCTGCGCGGCTGTGTGGTCGGAAAGAACACCGACATCATGCGTGCGGCTCGGATCGAGGACGGCGCCGTCATCGGTGACGAATGCCTGATCGGCGAAGAATCGATCGTTCAGGGCAATGTCCGGGTCTATCCGTTCAAGACGATCGAGGCCGGCGCTTTCGTCAACACGTCGGTCATCTGGGAGTCGAGGGGACAGGCCAATCTCTTCGGGGCCCGCGGCGTTTCCGGCATCCTGAATGTTGAGATCACGCCGGAACTCGCGGTGCGGCTCGCCGGTGCCTACGCGACCACCCTGAAGAAGGGCTCCACGGTCACCACGGCCCGCGACCACTCCCGTGGCGCCCGAGCGCTGAAGCGTGCGGTCATCTCGGCCCTGCAGGCGAGCGCCATCGACGTACGTGACCTGGAGAACGTACCGCTGCCCGTGGCGCGGCAGCAGACCGCGCGGGGCAGTGCCGGCGGGATCATGATCCGGACCTCGCCCGGGGTGCCCGACTCCGTGGACATCATGTTCTTCGACGGACGGGGCGCCGATCTGTCGCAGGCCAGTCAGCGCAAGCTGGACCGGGTGTTCGCGCGGCAGGAGTACCGGCGTGCGTTCCCGGGCGAGATCGGGGACCTGCATTTCCCGGCCAGCGTGTTCGACTCGTACACAGGGTCGCTGCTGCGGAACGTCGACATCACGGGGATCTCGGAGTCCGGGCTGAAGGTCGTCGTGGACGCCTCGAACGGCAGCGCGGGGCTCGTACTGCCCAGCCTGCTGGGGAAGCTCGGTGTGGATTCCCTGACGATCAACCCCGGTCTCGACGAGTCGAGGCCGACCGAGAGCGCCGATATGCGGCGGTCCGGGCTGGTGCGGCTCGGGGAGATCGTGGCGTCCTCGCGGGCGGCGTTCGGGGTGCGGTTCGACCCGGTCGGTGAGCGGCTTTCACTGGTCGACGAGAAGGGACGGATCGTCGAGGACGACCGGGCCCTGCTGGTGATGCTGGACCTGGTGGCCGCGGAGCGGCGCAGCGGGCGGGTGGCGCTCCCGGTGACCACCACGAGGATCGCCGAGCAGGTGGCGGCGTACCACGGCACGCAGGTCGAGTGGACGACCACGTCGCCGGACGATCTGACGCGTGTCGGTCGGGACGAGTCGACCATCTTCGGTGGTGACGGCAGGGGCGGGTTCATCGTCCCGGAGTTCAGCAGCGTCTTCGACGGTACGGCGGCGTTCGTACGGTTGATCGGGCTGGTGGCGCGGACACAGCTCACGCTGAGCCAGATCGACGCACGGATTCCGCGTGCGCACGTCCTGAAGCGGGATCTGGCGACTCCGTGGGCCGTGAAGGGCCTCGTGATGCGTCGGGTCGTCGAAGCGGCCGGAGATCGCTTCGTGGACACCACCGACGGCGTGCGGGTGGTGGAGACCGACGGGCGCTGGGTGATGGTGCTGCCCGACCCCGCTGAGGCGGTCACCCATCTGTGGGCCGAGGGCCCGGACGACGCCTCCGCCCAGGCGCTGCTCGACGAGTGGTCGGCCGTGGTGGACAGCGCCGGGCGCTGAGAAACCCTGCACGCGTGCGTGCCGGACACGTGTCCTCGAGGGGGCCTGTCCGGCACGCCGGTGGGGCCATTCGGAGGTAGGGGGCGCGACATGCGACGATGTGCGGCATGCCGCAGCAGCCCCCCATTCGGAGCACACCTACGCGCCCTTCGCGGCCGGACGCGTCCATGTCGTTGCTCACCAACGTCATGGACCACAGCCTCGACGACGGCTATGCCGAGGCCGCGGCCCGGAAGAAGGCCGCGGGGGAGGGCGGTCTGCCGAAAACCCTGAGCGCGAAGCTCGGCCTGGCCGCCGGTCTCGTCCTCGCCGCCCTGGTCGTGACCGTCGGAGCGGCGCAGGCGAGGGTCGCGGCACCGGTCGTCGCCAAGGAGCGCGAGGAGCTCATCGACCGCATCGACAGGGAGACCGAGGCGGCGGACAAGCTGGAGGGGAGCGTCGACAAACTGCGCGATGACGTCAGTGCGCGGCAGCGGGAGGCGCTGAAGCACAGTGGCGGCGGCGAGCAGGCGGAGTTGGTGGGGATTCTGTCGGGCGCTGTGGAGGTGCGCGGCCCCGGCGTGAGGCTGGTCGTGAACGACGCCAAGGAAGCCACTACGGGCGGTGACGGCAATCCGCGCGAGACATCCGGTTTCTCCGACACCGGGCGGGTGCGCGACCGGGACATGCAGCGTGTGGTGAACGGGCTGTGGGAGTCGGGCGCGGAAGCCGTCTCCATCAACGGGCAGCGGCTGACGGCGCTGTCGGCGATCAGGGCCGCAGGTGACGCGATACTGGTCGACAACAAGCCGCTGGTGCCGCCGTACACGGTGCTCGCGGTGGGGGACGGGGAGCGGCTGAGCAAAAGGTTCCAGAACAGCGCCGACGGGCTCTATCTGCACGCCCTGCAGGAGAGCTACGGCATCCGGACCGGGATCTCCACGGAGGACGACCTCCGGCTGCCCGCCGCCCCGAGTGTGATCGTACGTACAGCACAGCCGAGAACTGAGAAGGGCACATCGTGATCGCCGTACTGGGCCTCGTCGTGGGAGTCGTGGCCGGCCTGTTGGTCCGGCCTGAGGTTCCGGCGGTCGTCGAGCCTTATCTGCCGATCGCCGTCGTCGCGGCGCTCGACGCCGTCTTCGGAGGTCTGCGGGCCATGCTCGACGGGATCTTCGACGACAAGGTGTTCGTGGTGTCGTTCCTGTCGAACGTCGTGGTGGCCGCGCTGATCGTCTTCCTGGGTGACAAGTTGGGCGTGGGTGCCCAGCTGTCCACCGGTGTCGTGGTCGTCCTCGGTATCCGCATCTTCTCGAACGCCGCCGCGATCCGCCGGCACGTGTTCCGGGCGTGAGGCCGATGAGCGACAAGGACCAGACGGCGGAGACGGCCGAGATCTCCGAGAACGCCGAGATCTCCGAGAACGCCGAGATCTCCGAGAACGCCGAGATCTCCGAGAACGCCGAGATCTCCGAGAACGGTGCAGGGGCTGTGGCCGCCGAGGGTCACCCGGGCTCAACTCATAGTCGCGGTGCTGTTGTTCGGTCTCGGCTTCGGCCTGGCCGTCCAGGTGGCGTCCAACAGCGACGGTGACAGCGCCTTGCGTGGTGCGCGTCAGGAAGATCTCGTGCGCATCCTCGATGAACTGGATGACCGTACTCAGCGTCTTGAGGACGAGAAGACGGGTCTCGAGAAGCAGCGTCAGGAGTTGGAGAACAGCTCCGACCAGGCCGAGGAGGCCCGTAAGCAGACGGTCGAGAAGGAGCGTCAACTGGGCATCCTGGCGGGCACGGTGGCGGCGGAGGGCCCCGGCATCACGATCACCATCGACGACACCAAGGGGACGGTCGAGTCGGACATGCTGCTCGACGCGATCCAGGAACTGCGTGCCGCCGGAGCGGAGGCGATCCAGGTGAACGGCGTGCGCGTCGTCGCCAATACCTATCTGTCGGATTCCGGGAAGAGTGTGAGCGTGGACGGGAACAAGATCACCGCGCCCTATCGTTTCAAGGTCATCGGGAAGCCGCAGGACCTCGAACCGGCACTCAACATCCCTGGAGGCGTGGTGCAGACCTTGGAGAAGGAGCAGGCCACCGTCGCCGTCGAGCGGTCGACCAAGATCGTCGTGGACGCCTTGCGAGCAGCGAAGCAGCCTGACTACGCTCGGTCGTCCTCGCGGTGAACCGGGGGTGCATGGGGGCCGTGCGACGGGGGCATGAGGTTGCGGGGGGTCGGCGCACCGAATGGGCGGTGCGTGGTGGAAACTGTCTGGTGGATACGGACGTTGTGAGGATGTCCGGGTCGGCCGGTCTGGTCAGTCAGGGTTCGTCCTGCCCCACGGGCGGGTCTGTTTCGGTCAAGGGGAATCGCCCGTGAAGTTGTTTGCGAAGTTGTTCGGCAAGAGCGCGCGAGAGGGCAACGACAATGCCACCGCTCGTCATCGCGCGACGCCCGACGCGGAGGGTCAGAGGCCGCTGTTCCGGGACCAGGTCGGTGGTCCGGGAGGGGACATTTCCGGAGGTCAGGGCGCGCCGTCTGTTGACCCTGGCCAGTCCGGAGGCATAGGTTTCGGACAACCGTCAACCTCAAGTGCGGGTGGAGGGTTTTCCCCTATGTCAGCCCTGGTGTGTACGAGGTGCGGTAACCGCAACGCGGAGAACAGCCGGTTCTGTTCCAACTGTGGTGCTCCGCTGCGGCCGGGAGTCACCCCCGAGCGTGCGTCGGAGACGACCTCCACGATCTCCATCTCCGGCCTTGAGGCCTACGACTCCGAGGCCACCGGTCAGACGCAGCTGCCGGCGCTGTCTCCGGAGGCGCAGGCGGCCGTGGACGCGCTGCCGCTGGGTTCCGCGCTGCTGGTCGTGCGTCGCGGGCCGAACTCGGGCAGCCGCTTCCTGCTGGACGGCGACCTGACCACGGCCGGGCGTCACCCGCAGAGCGACATCTTCCTGGACGACGTGACGGTCTCGCGCCGGCATGTGGAGTTCCGGCGCGGCCCGGACGGCTCGTTCACGGTGGCCGACGTGGGCAGTCTGAACGGCACGTACGTCAACCGCGAGCGGATCGACCAGGTCGCTCTGTCGAACGGTGACGA
Source organism: Streptomyces griseus subsp. griseus (assembly GCF_000720255.1). Classification (GTDB taxonomy): domain Bacteria; phylum Actinomycetota; class Actinomycetes; order Streptomycetales; family Streptomycetaceae; genus Streptomyces; species Streptomyces griseus_I. The sequence goes on from NZ_JOJE01000088.1 coordinate 6,501, forward strand.
GGTGCAGATCGGCAAGTACCGGCTGGTCTTCCACGCGAGCCAGCGGGGCTACTGACCCTCCTCCGGACTCTGTCCGGGGGGAACCCAGGGAAGGTCCATGCTTCAACCACCGAGGGGCGGCGCCGGACACGGCGCCGCCGCCGCGGACAGTGGACTGATGAGCATCGGCACGGTGCTGAACGTGCTGCGCGACGAGTTCCCGGAAGTCACCATCTCCAAGATCCGTTTCCTGGAGTCGGAGGGGCTCATCGAGCCGCAGCGGACCCCCTCGGGGTATCGCAAGTTCAGCGCCGAGGACGTCGACCGCCTCGGTCACGTCCTGAGGATGCAGCGGGACCACTATCTGCCGCTCAAGGTGATCCGGGAGTATCTGGACGCCATGGAGCGCGGCGAGGCCGTGCAGCTGCCCGCGCTCGGCCGTCAGCGGGACGGTGAGGCCGGGGCCGAGCTGCTGGAGGGCCCCACGGCAGCCCGGATCGGGCGGGCCGAGCTGCTGGCCGCCGCCGGGATCGAGGAGCGGGAACTGGCCGAGTGGGAGTCGTACGGACTCGTCACGCCGATCGAGGACGGGGTGTACGACGCCGAGACGGTCACCGTGGCCGCGCTCGTCATCGAACTGGGCCGGTTCGGTATCGAGCCGAGGCACCTGCGGGTGATGAAGGCCGCCGCCGACCGTGAGGCGGGGCTGGTGGACCAGGTGGTGGCACCGCTGAAGCGGCACCGCAACCCGCAGACCAGGGCCCACGCCGAGGCCCGTACGAAGGAGCTGGCGGGCCTCACGGTGCGGCTGCACGCCGCGCTGGTGCGGACGGCGCTCGGGGTGCGGCTGCCCTGAGGCGGCTGTTCGCCGACCCGTCCGGAAGGGCCCGGGATGGCCTGATCGGCCGCCGGATCCCGGCCCGACTACCCAAACGTCCCGAGCACGGCCTAGGGTTGCTGTGTGAACGAGCTCGATGTCGTAGGTGTCCGGGTCGAAATGCCCTCCAACCAACCGATCGTGCTCCTGCGCGAAGTGGGAGGCGACCGCTACCTCCCCATCTGGATCGGGCCCGGGGAGGCGACGGCCATCGCCTTCGCCCAGCAGGGCATGGCCCCCGCGCGACCGCTGACCCACGACCTGTTCAAGGACGTGCTGGAGGCCGTCGGCCAGGAGCTCACGGAAGTGCGCATCACGGACCTGCGTGAGGGCGTCTTCTACGCGGAGCTGGTCTTCGCCAGCGGGGTCGAGGTGAGCGCCCGCCCGTCCGATGCCATAGCGCTGGCACTGCGCACCGGTACGCCGATCTTCGGCAGCGACACGGTGCTCGACGACGCGGGCATCGCGATTCCGGACGAGCAGGAGGACGAGGTGGAGAAGTTCCGCGAGTTCCTCGACCAGATCTCGCCCGAGGACTTCGGCACCAGCAGCCAGTAGCGTCGGTTCGGCGGTGACGGCCCCGGTGGACGGGGCGCTCGCCCCGGTGATGCGTGCGTCACGGGCTTCTCGCCGACAGTGCTGAAATGTCGGGATTCGCCTAAGGCGCCGGAGTGCGTCCTGCGGCTCCCGCTCAGGGCATTCGGCTAGCCTTTCCCCGCGGTGGGGTACGGGAAACCACTCCTTGGGTGATTATCACTCGGCGTGCCGAGTGTGGCGATCGTTGACGCACCCCTGGTGACTGCCTACCGTCGAGAAGGCAGGTCAAGGACGGAGGTCGGCGTGAGCAGCAGCGGCGACGGTACGACTGGGGGTGCCCCCGGATTCGGCCCCGGGGGGAGCGGTCCGTACCCTCCCCCGAGCTCTCGGCTCCGCTCGAGCATGGGGTATCCCCACCCGGGCAGCGCGGCCGATCACGCACCACAGCGACCGACGGCCGTGCCGAGCGGTGGAGGGGCGGCGCCCATGGCGTCCGAGGAGATCGGCTACCGAGGTCCGACGGCCTGTGCGGCGGCCGGAATCACCTACCGGCAACTGGACTACTGGGCCCGCACGGGACTCGTCGAGCCGAGCGTGCGGCCCGCCCACGGCTCCGGAACGCAGCGGCTGTACAGCTTCCGGGACGTCGTCGTTCTGAAGATCGTCAAGCGGTTCCTCGACACCGGGGTGTCGCTGCAGAACATCCGTACCGCCGTCCAGCACCTGCGTGAGCGAGGTTTTCGCGACCTGGAGCGGATGACGTTGATGAGTGACGGCGCCACGGTCTACGAGTGCACCTCCCCGGACGAGGTCCACGCGCTGCTCCAGGGAGGGCAGGGCGTCTTCGGCATCGCGGTGGGCGTGGTGTGGCGGGACGTGGAGAGCGCGCTGTCGCAGCTGCACGGGGAGCGGATCGACACGGGTGAGACCCTCGTCGGGCACAATCCGGCGGACGAGCTGGCGCGGCGGCGCAACCGGGCGGTCTGAGCGCGCCGGTCCTGGCTCGGTCCAGGGGGCCGAGTGAGGCTCTGCGGTCGGTGCCGGGAGGGCATTGTCAGTGGCGTAGGGCAGCATCGGAGATGTGAGAACCGCGCCCACGATCCTGCATCTCGACATGGATGCCTTCTACGCCTCGGCGGAGCAGGCGGCCAAGCCGAGTCTGCGCGGGAAGGCCGTGATCGTGGGTGGGCTCGGGCCGCGTGGGGTGGTGGCGACCGCGTCGTACGAGGCACGGGTTTTCGGGGTGCATTCGGCGATGCCCATGGCCCAGGCGCGCCGGCTCGCGCCGAATGCCGCGTATCTCGTGCCGCGGTTCCAGTTCTACCGGTCGATCAGCGAACAGGTGATGGGGCTGCTGCGGGCGCTGTCGCCGCTGGTGGAGCCGTTGAGCCTGGACGAGGCGTTCGTGGATCTGGAGGCCGGGGGAGCGGCCTGTGACGAGGAGTCGGCGCGGCTGGTGGGGATGCAGCTGCGGACCGACATACGTGACTTCACGGGGCTCACGGGGTCGGTGGGGCTGGCCGCGTCCAAGATGATCGCGAAGATCGCTTCCGAGCAGGCCAAACCGGACGGGCTGGTGCTGATCGAGCCGGGCACCGAGCGGGCGCTGCTGGGGCCGTTGTCGGTGCGGACCCTGCCGGGGGTGGGGCCGGCGACGGGGGACCATCTGCGGCGGGCCGGGATCACCACGGTGGAGGAGATCGCCGAGGCGGGGGAGGACGAGCTGGTGCGGCTGCTCGGGAAGGCGCATGGGCACGCTCTGTACGCGATGGCGCTGGCGGAGGACGAGCGGCCCGTGGTCGCGGAGCGGGAGGCTAAGTCGGTGTCCGTGGAGGACACGTACGACGTGGACATCCATGATCGAGTGCGGGTGGGGATGGAGGTGCGGCGGCTCGCGGACCGGTGTGTGCGGCGGTTGAGGGAGGCGGGGTTGTCGGGGCGGACGATCGTGTTGAAGGTGCGGCGGTACGACTTCTCGACGTTGACGCGATCGGAGACGTTGCGGGGGCCGACGGACGATCCGGCGGTGGTGCGGGAGGCGGCGGGGCGGTTGCTGGACTCCGTGGACACGACGGGTGGGGTGCGGTTGTTGGGGGTGGGGGTCAGTGGTCTCGCGGATTACACGCAGGAGGACCTGTTCGCCCAGGTGGCGGAGGAGAGGGGCGAGGAGCCGGTGGAGGAGGCGCACGGTGGTGAGGTGGCGGCGGGGCAGCGGGAACCCGAGCCCGCCGAGCGGCGGTGGCATCCGGGGCACGATGTGCGGCATACGGAGTACGGGGCCGGGTGGGTGCAGGGGAGTGGGGTGGGGCGGGTGACCGTGCGGTTCGAGACGCCTGGGTCGGGGCCGGGGAGGGTGCGGACGTTTCGGGTCGACGATCCGGCGTTGGAGGTGGGGGAGCCGGTGCCGTTGGCTACGCGGCGAGGAGGGGAGCGGGCTGGGCGTGAGGGGGGTTCAGTGGCCGTGGGCGAGGCAGGTGCAGGCGGGGCGGGTCGTCCGGGGGTGGGTCGCGCAGCCCGGCGCTGACGGGGCACCGCCCGCGCCCACCCGTGCCGCCCCAGCGGCACGATTGCCCGCGACCTTGCGGGGTGGTGGGGGCCCGACGGACGGTACGGCGGGGGCGGAGGGCGACTCCCGCGGGGTGTGCGGCCCGGCTGACGTGGGAGAGCGACTGCCAGCGGGGTCGCGGGGCCGCCGGGGGCGAGGTGGTGGGGGCGGGAGGGCGCTTGACCCGCAGGGTGGTACGGCGGGGCTGGGGAGGCGACTGCTGTGGGAGGCGCGGCCTGGCGGGCGCGGGCGGGCTGCTGTCCGTGGGTGGGAGGCGCGCGCGGCCTTGGCTGGTGCGGGAGGGCTCCTGGTCGCGGGACGCGTGACAGGGCGCGGGGTGCCGGCGGCATGGGCTGTGTGGCGGGGGTGGGGGCGACTGTCTGTGCTGTCTCT
>NZ_JOJE01000089.1 GCF_000720255.1 Streptomyces griseus subsp. griseus
GTTCAGCGGGATCGTCACGAAGCAGTACGCCGGTGACGCGCCCGGTGCCGTCTTCACCGGCTGGGGCAAGCGCGCCACGGCCACCGACCCCGCCTACACGCCGTACACCGACGTCACGTTCCGCGGCAACTACATCACGCAGGCGAACACGCCCTACGGCTGCAACGGCATCTACCTCACCGGCGTCCGCGGCGGACTCGTCGAGGGCAACGTGATCGACCGGGTCGGTGTCTCCGGCGTCGAGACCAACATGGCCGACAGCGTCACGGTCCAGCACAACGAGATCATGGGCACCCACCTCTCCTCGGGCGGTGCCGACCAGAACGCCCTGGACCCCGACATCGGCACCACCAACCAGGTGTTCCAGTACAACTACCTTCACGACAACGGCGACGGCATCCTGCTGTGTGCGTGCAACTCCGCGGTCAAGTTCGGCAGCGTGGTGCTCCGCTACAACGTCATCACCGGCAGCACGCGGTGGAACATCCACATGTCGCAGCAGAGCGGCACGGTGGCGAACATCTACAACAACACCATCGCCAACACCAATTCGCAGAACATGGTGACCGGCGGTGTCTCCGGCAAGGCGACGTTCACCAACAACCTGTTCGTCTCCGGTCAGTCCGCCCCCCAGTTCATACAACCGTCGAGCATCACCTACAACAACAACGGATACTCATCCAACCTGACTACTCGGCCGGCGTCGGACGCGAACGCCGTGGTCGGCGCGCCGCAGTTCGTGAATGCCTCCGTCACGGGGCCGTACGGCGACGAGAACGGCCCGAGGCTCGACACGGCGGCGAACTTCGCGCTCCAGTCGGGATCAGTGTTCGTCGACGCCGGAGCCACAGTCACCGGCAACGGCGGTCTCGACTACGCCGGGGCAACTGTGCCGATCGGGAACGGTCCGGAGATCGGCGCCTTCGAACGCGGCGCGCCCGACATCGCGTTCACGGACACGTTCGACGGCCTGGCGACCGGCGCGCTCGCCAATGGGACCAACGGATGGCGAGTCATCTCGACCAACAACGACGTCTCCGTGGTGGAGACGCCGTCCGCTACCGACAAGAGCGTCCGGCTGACCCGCACCATCGAAGGCGGCGGGACCGACGGAACCAACCTCGCCCGGCTCTTCAGCACCCCGATGCAGGGCGTGGTGACCATCGACACGCAGGTGATGCGCAACGACACTCAGGCCGGCTGGTTCGGGCTGCCCTACGTGTACAACGCCAGCGGTGCCCCAGCCGTCAGCGTCGCCTTCGCCCGCGGCCAGATCCACGCGTACAAGGGAACCACGGACACGGTGATCGGTACGTACACCAATGGCAAGTGGTACCGGGTCACGCTCACCGTGGACACCGTGAACCAGCGATTCGACCTGGACATCGACGGCCACCGCGTGCTGAACGACGCGGCGTTCCGCACCTCGATGCCGGGGATCGCAAAGGTCGCGTGGTACTCGAACGGGGGTGAGCGCGGGGCGGTGCACGTGGACGACGTCCGGATCTCGCGCGGCACCGGATTCGGCCAGTGAAAGCCAGGGCCAGTCTGGTGGCGTGAGCATTTCGGTAAGTGTACCGATCTAGTAAGCGCTTCCTCGTCCGCCATGATGCTCAGCTCAGGCTGACTTCATGAAAATGAAAAAGGATCTGCCTGGCCGATATCGGTCAGGCAGATCCGATTGCCTACTGATCAATGTGATGAAATCTGCTGCAGCGTGGCGCTCACCACCGGCACATAGAAAGTGGTGATACCCGCCTCGTTGGGATGTGTTCCCGATCCCTCTGTGCCAGGGAAACCGTTGACCAGGTCGTCGAACGTGTATTTCGCGCGCTGGGTGTCGTCACGCGTGTCGAACGTGGTCTCTCCGAAGACGTCGGCGACGGCGATGTCCCACTTGCGGCAGGCTTCCCGGGTCGCCTCGCGCAGCGCCACCTGAGTGTCCCAGTCCCGCGAGCCGAGCTTGTGGGCGGCGACGTACACGATACGGGCAGTCGGCCACTTCCGCTCCATGGCGTGCAGCGTCTTCTCAAACTCTTCGGCGTAGGTGCCGACCGTGTACGCGCGGTCCCGGAAAATGGACTGCGCGTCGTTGGTGCCTCCGTCGAAGACGACGAAGTCCGGCGCAATGTCGGTCACTTGCTCGACCTGCGTGAGTATCTGTCCTCCGGAAGCATGCGGGTCGGCGCCTATGGTCGCGCCGTTCCGGGCGAACTTGGTGAGGGCCATACGCTCGTGCTCTGCAACTACGTCCACGAAACTGTGCGGATACACATGTCCGTACACAATGCTGTCGCCGAAGGCATAGACGCTCTTACCTACCAAGCCATTGTTCACATCGTCCTCCTTGCGGCTTCGCTATTCGGGTCTGATTTTAGACAGAACATTGACCAGTGGGGCGACCGGCACGTAAATTAAGAGGGATAGAAAGCGCTTACTGCATGGAACTGGAGTGTTGACACACACATGAACACAACCAACACCGGATTGCCCGGGGGCGTCGCCATCTCGCATCTGTCGGTGTACGACTGGCCTGCCGCCGACGGGGCGTGCGGCGGCACGCCTCACATGCACCTGGCGTGTTCAGAGGCTTATGTCGTCACCGGCGGACGCGGGGCCGTGCAGACGCTGACCTCTTCCGGGTACGAGGTCACTCCGCTCCAGGCCGGCACGGTCGCCTGGTTCACGCCGGGCACCATCCACCGGCTGGTCAACGAGGGCGATCTGCGGATCACCGTTCTGATGCAGAACAGCGGACTGCCGGAGGCGGGGGACGCGGTCCTCACGCTGCCCCCGGAGTACCTGACCGATCCGGAGACGTACGCCCGCGCCACCGCCATCCCGGCCGACGCGCCCGAGGAGGAGCAGGAGCGCGTCGCCCGGGCCCGGCGGGACCTCGCTCTGGAGGGCTACCGGGCACTTCGGGAGGCCGACGGGCCACAGGCCCTGGCCACGTTCCACCGTGCCGCCGCCGCGCTCGTACGGCCCCGCATCGCCGAGTGGCGCGAGCGGTGGCGACACGGCGCCGAAACCTCCGCCGCAGCCACCGGGGCGCAGCTCGACTGGCTGGAGCGGGGGGAATCCCCTCACCTCGCAGATGCCGCCGTGAGGTCTGAACAGCCCGCCGCCCGTGGGAAGTTCGGGATGTGCGGCCGGCTTGACGTCTACGCGAACTGAGGGCGATGCGCACCTGAGGACGCGCGGCGTGCGCGGCCGGTTCGGCCCGCACCCACGGCCGGGCCGGATGGGCGGTGCAGGCGCAGGGGACGGACACGGTCCGCCTGCTCCGCGCCCACCCCGGCGGCGGCGCTGGTCACCGCCCGCGACTGAGACGCCCTGCCGCAGGCGGCTCGGCCGTCGACTCCCGCCAGACGATCCGGAACAGGGAGCCCTCAGCCATCTCCGGCGCGCTGTCCCTCAGACCCGCGATCAGCTTGGCCATGGCCGTACTGCCCAGTTGTTCGAGCTCCACGTCGACGGTGGTCAGCGACGGGGTCATGAACTGTCCGACCCCGGCGTTGTCCCAACCGGTCACGCTGAGGTCTCCGGGCACGTCCCAGCCGCGCTCCCGGGCGCCCCGGACGACGCCGGCTGCGACGAGGTCGTTGGCCGCGATCACCGCGGTCGGCCGCGCACGGCTCGGCAGCGACCGGATCGCCTCGATGCCGGACTCTCCCGACCAGTCTCCGTCGAAGACCCCGACGGACTCGACCCCGAGGCGTTCGACGGTCTCCAGATAGCTCTGCTTGCGCGCCCTCGCGGAGGCGAACTGCGCGTCGCCCGCCACATGGAGGAACCGGGAGTGACCGAGCGCCGCCAAGTGCTCGATCATCCGCATCAGGGGCGTGGCGTCGGCCAGCTGCCCGATGCCGCGCATCTCGTCGTCGAAGTCGGCCGAGATCACCACGGCGGTCCTCTGGTGCAGTTTGCTCTCCACGGCGGGAAGCACGGGGGCGAGGGAGAGGATGCCCTCGTACTGTCCCGAATCGGCGAGCTCCAGGAGGCGGTCGCTCCTCGCGCGTACGCCGCCCCCGGCACTCACGACATCCACGAAAAACCCTGCGTCCTGCGCCGTCGCGCCGGCACCCGCCAGCATGCGTGAGGGGTTGAAGGCCATGGCAGGCATGAGGATGGCCAGTCGGCCTGTCTTTCGCGTGCGCATCGACCGCGCCACCAGGTTGGGACGGTAGTCCAGTTCCCGTATGGCCTTCTCCACGCGTTCCAGGGTCGCCGGCTTCAGCCCGCCGTTGAACCGCAGATACCGCGACACCGTCTGGGTTGACACACCGGCGAGCCGCGCCACATCGGTGATCGTAGGCCGTCGTCGCGCCGTGTCAGCGCCATCCATCCGCTTCCCCCACCCTTCCGCCAACGTTCGGTGAAGTCAGAGACTACACACTCTTGACGTAAAAAGGGATCGTTCACTATGGTCCTCGCAACCCACAAAGTGAACGATCACTTTTCGGGTGACGCGGGGTCCGGGACGAGCCCGCACCACTGTGTTTCCGATGCCGCCGCTCAAGGGAGCAGTGCCGTGAGCTCCATCAACGAACTACGCCGGCTGCGCGGGTCCCAACGGGGCGCGCGACAGCAGAACAAGGCGGCGTTCTTCTTCCTACTGCCATGGTTCGTCGGGCTCTTCGGGATCACTCTCGGCCCGATGCTGGCCTCGCTCTACCTCAGCTTCACCAAGTACAACCTGTTGCAGCCGCCGCAGTTCAACGGAGTCGAGAACTGGACGCGCATGCTCGATGACGAGCGTCTGCACAAGTCGCTCGAAGTGACGTTCAGCTACGTCCTCGTCTCCGTCCCGTTGCAGCTGGCGATGGCCCTCGGGCTCGCCCTGGTGCTGGACAAGGGAGTGCGTGGCCTCGCCTTCTACCGCTCCGTCTTCTACCTGCCGTCACTGATCGGCGGCAGCGTGGCGATCGCCGTGCTGTGGCGCGCGATGTTCGGGACCAACGGCCTGGTCAACGAGGCCCTGGCCCTCGTCGGTGTCCAGGGGCAGGGCTGGATCTCGGAGCCGGGAACGGCGCTGTCGACCCTCGTCGTCCTGAACGTCTGGACCTTCGGCTCACCCATGGTGATCTTCCTCGCCGGGCTGCGGCAGATTCCGACCTCCCTCTACGAGGCGGCCTCCGTCGACGGCGCGAAGCGCTGGCGCCAGTTCCGCAGCATCACCATCCCGCTGCTGACACCCATCATCTTCTTCAACCTGGTGCTGCAGATCATCCACGCCTTCCAGACCTTCACCCAGGCCTTCGTGGTCTCCGGCGGTACCGGAGGGCCCGCCGACTCCACCCTCTTCTTCTCGCTGTACCTGTACCAGCGCGGGTTCGGCCACTTCGACATGGGGTACGCGTCCGCGCTCGCGTGGGTCCTGCTCCTCATCGTCGCGGCCTTCACCGCCGTCAACTTCTGGGCCTCAAAGTACTGGGTGTTCTACGATGACTGACCGCACCGAAGCCGTACCCCGCTCGCTGCCCGCCCCCCGCCCTCACGCGATACGCCGGGTCAGACGCGCCGTGCGCGCCCCTCTCAAGCACTGCCTGTTGGCCCTCTGCGCCCTCACGATGCTGTACCCCGTCCTGTGGATGGTGGTCAGCTCTCTGCGTCCCAACAGTCAGATCTTCCGCAGTGCGGGACTCGCCCTGACGCACCCGCGCTTCGAGAACTACAGCAACGGCTGGAACGCCTTCTCCCAACCGTTCAGTCACTACATGATCAACTCAGCGATCGTCGTCACCGGCGCGATCCTCGGGAACCTCCTCGCCTGCTCCCTGGCCGCGTACGCGTTCGCCAGACTGGAATTCCGGGCGAAGCGCGTGCTGTTCGCCATCATGCTCGTCACCATCATGCTGCCGGTCCACGTGATCATCGTGCCGCAGTACGTCCTGTACTCGGAACTCGGCTGGGTCAACACGTTCCTGCCCCTGATCGTGCCGAAGTTCCTGGCGACCGACGCCTTCTTCATCTTCCTGATGGTGCAGTTCATCCGGGGTATCCCCCGCGAGATCGATGAGGCGGCTCGGATCGACGGCGCGGGGCACGCGCGGATCTTCTTCCACGTCATCCTGCCGCTGATGGTCCCGGCCCTGGCGACCACC
>NZ_JOJE01000090.1 GCF_000720255.1 Streptomyces griseus subsp. griseus
GAACCTGGACCCGACTCGGTGACCTCTCCGGCATCGGCCTGACCGGTGCGATGGTCGAGGGCCCGATGTGGATGAAGTTCAACGGCACCAACAAGTGGGGCCTCTACCTCGACCAGTACGCCTCCAACCGCGGCTACATGCCGGTCCTGACGACCGACCCGTCCAACCCCGCCTCCTACCAGACGCAGGCTGCGGGAAGCTACAACATGGGCGGCACGAAGAAGCGCCACGGCTGGATTCTGAACCTGACGGCCGCCGAGGAGAGCCGTGTCCTCGCCCGCTGGCCCAGCACCCCGGTCCAGCGCCTGCAGTCGTTCAACTTCCAGGACCGGTACGTGCGCCAGACCAACTTCGACGTGCGCATCGATCCCAACGTGAGCCCCGCCGACGACGCCCAGTTCCGGATGCGGCCCGGCCTCGCGGGCACCGGCACCGTCTCCTTCGAGTCGGTGAAGTTCCCCGGCTACTTCCTGCGCCACGCAAACTACGACTTCCAGCTGGTCCGCAACGACGGCACCGCCCAGTTCGCCGCCGACGCCACCTTCCGCCAGGTCGCCGGACTCGCCGACCCGACCTGGTCGTCGTTCCAGTCCTACAACTACCCCGACCGGTACATCCGCCACTACGCCTACCAGCTGCGCCTCGACCCCATCACCAACGCGACAGGACGCAGCGACGCCACCTTCCGCCTGACGAGCTGACCTGCGGCGACAGGGATGCCGGCGCCCCCATCGGAGAGCGCCGGCATCCCCTTTCTCACTGGCGGCCCGGCCAGGCGTCAGCTCGGCTTCAGCACCACCGCCTGGCCGCCGGAGGGGGCCATGGCCAGGCTGAGCGCGGTCGCCGAGGTGACGGTCCGGGTGCTCACCACGACCGGGGTCTGGTAGGCGGAGGTGCCGGGCGTGCCGTCGGCGTAGACCGTCGCCGTCCAACTGCCGCTGCCGAGGAAGGACAGCGGGAGCGACAGCGTCCGGGCCGACTCGTTGGTCATGGCGCCCAGGTACCAGGTGGCGCCCTTGCGGCGCGCGACCGCGACGTACTGGCCGATCGCCCCCGCGAGGGTCCGGCTCTCGTCCCAGGTGGTGGGGATGGCGTCGAACCACGGCAGTCCGGGCCAGTTGGCGGTGTTGGAGAACTTCGACGGAGAGTCGTACCAGTAGATGAAGTTCAGCGGCTGGTAGAAGACCGCGGCCATCGCCATCTGGTGGGCGTTGGTGGTCTGGTCGCGCGACTGCCCGTAGCAGATGGTGTAGTCCATGGGCCCGCCGACGTTGCGGGCGAAGGGCAGCGTGACGTTGTGGCTCGCCGTCGGGAAGTGCTCGTTGCCGCGGACCCCCTCCATGCTGATCCAGTTCGGGTAGGTGCGTTCGTAGCCGAACGGGCGGACGTCGTCGTGCGAGTCGACCAGCAGGTTGTACTTGGCCGCCGCCTTCACCCAGGCGATGATCTGGTTCGTCATCGCCTGGGTGCCGTCGTTGATGAAGCCGAGTTTGACGCCCGCGACACCCCAGCTCTTGTAGAGGCTGAACAAGCTGTCGACGTCGGCCATCGCCATGGGGTTGATGTAGAGCAGCAGACCGATGCCCTTGTCGGCGGCGTAGGAGAGGACGGTGGGCAGGTCGATCTCGGGGATGGACTTGGTGGCGTCGGTGGTGCCGCGCTCGGGGCCGTACCACCCGGAGTCGTACTCGATGTACTGCAGGCCACGGGCGACGGCGAAGTCGACGCCGGCCAGGCCGGCGGCGGTGGTGAGCTGACAGCGGAAGACCTTGCCGGGCTTGATCCACGAGGTGTCGGCCAACGCGCCCGCGGGGGCCAGGTTGAGCACCAGCTCGGCGTTGTCGACCAGTTCGGCGTGGGTGGAACCGGTCACCACCGCGCGCCAGGGGGTGGCGAACGGGGTGGTCACCGTGGAGGTCGTCTGCACCGGTCCGCTCCCCCGGGCGGTGTGCTCCATCAGGTAGGCGGCCAGCGTGTTCGGCTGCCCGGACACCGAACTCAGCATCATCCGGGGGAAGTTGACCCGGGACGACTCACAGACGCAGGCGATCAGCCCACCGCTCGCGTACGTCGCGGTCAGCGGCAGGTCGGTCAGCGGGCCGTTGTCGGTGCCGGAGGTCCCGGTGGACGGAATCGAGCCCGGAGCGACCGGGTTGTACGCGTCCTCGTCCCGGGCGCTGTAGACGAGTGTGCTGTCGGGGAAGGCGAACGTCGTCAGCTCGTCGGCGATGGTGGCGGTGCCCTTGTCGAGCAGCACGTACCGGAAGGCGACGCCACTGGGGTAGGCGCGGATCTGGACGCTGAAGTTGATCAGGGTGGCGGTGTCCTGGAGGTTCCAGCGCATCTCCTGGTACCAGTCGCGGACGGTCGCGTTGCGGCCGTAGACCGGGGTCCAGGTGTTGTTGACGGTCCAGTGCTGGTAGTTGGTGATGACCGTGCCGCCGCGGCCGAGCATCGTCCCGTCGCTCAGCTTCAGGCCGAGGGCCGAGGTGCCTACGACGGCCGCGCCCCTGCGCTTGGCCGACCAGCTCAGGGCGCCGCCGGTCAGGGACATGGTGATCGTGGTGCTGCCGTCGGGGGCCGTCGCGGTGACCGCGGCGTCCGCCGCCGCGGCCGTACCCGTCGCGCCGATGCCGGCCGCGGCCGTACCGGCGGCGACCGCCGCGCCCTTGAGCAGTCCTCGGCGGGACACCGAACGTGGTGGAAGCTGCATGAAAGTACGCCTCTCCGTGGGGTGACCGGCGTCGGTGGAGCGGGAAACCGACTCAACACAACCGAACAGTAACCAACGGTTTCCCACCAACATCGGGCAGTTCTACGGCAGTACTCGGGGTAGGTCAACAGCGCGGACAACACCATTACTGGGCGTCAGGTTCCCGTCAACTGGGACGATCTGGGCGCTGACATGCGCGCCGGAACAGAGTCGGCAGGTCACCACACCTTGGCCAGGGTCGGGCCCCCGCCTTGAACAAACAAAATCGATCGCACATCTTGACACCGAACCGAACAAGAAGCTCTCCTTTCCGACTGAACAGCGCAGCCGCTCCCCACGGCCGCGTTCGCCGTTCTCGCGGCCCAACTCCCCCGTCCAGCGCGCCGCCAGACAGCTTCGCCATGCGGACGCCGCCACGTCAGGACCTCGAAGGAGAGGCAGAGCATGCCGACCTGTAACGGCGGGGCCAACCAGCAGTTCGCCGCCGATCTCGTGGGTAGCTTCACGGGCACCAAGTTCATGCTCGTCAACGTCAACAGTGGACTGAACATCGGCGTGGACTCCTCCTCCACCACCGCGGGCGCCGGCGTCGTCCAGCTGACCGGCGTCAACGCCGCCGGCCGGCAGTGGACGATGTCCTGACCGTCCCGAGTGAACGGGACCCGTCACGTGGGCGTGGCGGGTCCCGTTCATTTCTTCGAGGATCCTGGCGGGCCTTGCCGAGCAGCGTTTCGTACACCGTTCTGCGAGGCCGTTCCGTGTCAGGTCCAGGGCGCCACGACGACGAAGGAGCGGCTGGCCCGGTACGCGGCCGTGTCCTCGGAAGGGTCGAGCCACAGCTGGAGGTTGTCCCGGTGGCGGAGGTAACGGCCGGGGTAGTTGTAGGACTCCAGGGAGACCGAAGCGGCCGTGGCACCGGAACGGGGGCAGAAGGTGGCGTCCTTCTGGAAGAGGGCGGATCCGTCGTCGGGGTCCAGCCGGATACGGAAGGCGTAGTGCCGCAGATACCTGCCCGTGGCGTCCCTGAGTGAGTAGCAGCGGGGGTCGGCCAGGCCGGGGACGAAGGTGAGGGTGGCCGCCTGCCGGGTGGCCGCGGAGCTGGTGGCGCCGACCGGACCCAGGACCCCGAGTCGGCCGGACTGGCTCAGGTAGTCGCCGGGCTCGTCGACCGACCGTAGGGCATGCCTCCCCGAAAGCCGCGCCTCAGCCGTCGTCGCCGGGGCTGCCGTCGGCGTCGATGTCGGTGCCGATTTCAGTGTCGGCTTCGGTGAGGCGGACGGTCTCGGGGGCGGAGGCACGGACGAGACGGCGGGCGACAGCGGGGCCGCGACGGCGGGCCGCGGGGTCGGCTCGTGCGAATCCGTGGCGGCGAACCAGGCCACTCCGGCAGCCGCGAGTGTCACGGCACCGGCGGCTGCCGTCGCCGCGGGCTTGGCGGCCAGCTTGCCGATCGTCCGCGCCGTACGGCTCGCACCGCTCGCCGTATGCGTGCCGCCCGCACCGACGGTCGCCCCGGCCGCGTCCGCCCCCAGCGCCCTGGCCAGTACCAGGCCGGCCAGGGCGACCGGCACCGGCACCAGCGCGAGGCCGGCCAGCAACCCCTCCGCCGGTACCAGGTCGGAGGAGCTCAACAGGCACTGCGGACAGTCGCGGACATGGCGTGCCAGCCGCTTGCGCCACAGCCCGGACGGCCGCCCGTCCCACGAGGCGAGCACGGCGGCCAGGTCCGGGCAGCGCGGCGAGGCCGTCACGGCTCGTACGACGGTGCGCGCCGTCTCGAGACGTTCTTTGACCCGCTGGATCCGGACCGCGGCATGCTGCGGTGTGAGGCCGCAGGCCGCCGAGAGTTCGCCGCGGGTCAGTTCACCGGCGCTCTCCATCCACCACAGCGCGAGTACCTCGCGTTCCTCGTCCTCCAGCCAGCGGGTCGCCTCCACCGCTTCACGCCGCTGGCCCGACAGCGCGAGCCGAAGGATCGCCAGATCGGCGAAGTCGCCCTGCGGGTCCGTTTCCTGGGCGTTCTCCTCCAGGGGTTCCGCGGCGAGCCGGGTGCGCCCCCTGCGCCACCGGTCACGGATCTGTCGCACGGTGATGGCGACGAGCCAGGACCGGAACCGATCCGGTTGCTTCAGTCCGGGCAACCCGTCCAGGACCCGCATCATCGTCTCCTGGACCACGTCGTCGACGTCGCTGTGCCCGTCCAGCGCCCGCCCGACGATGTTGTAGACCAACGGCAGACAGTCCCGTATCAGCTGTTCGGAGGCCTGTCGGTCCCCGGCCCGCGCCGCCATGACGACGGCGACGTCCGGCCGTTCCTGCGTGTCCTGCGAGCGCACCCCGCCCCACCTGTCCCGTCGCCGTGCCGATGTGTCGAGGGCGACAGTGTGGCAGGAGCGAATCCAGAGGATTTGCGTGGGTCGCTTCCCAGGTGCCGCCCCACGCCTTCGCCGGTTCCGTGTTTTCCGTTATGCGCGAAGCGCCGGTGCGTCTCCTGTACGTACGCCCCGCCCTGAGGGCAGACGGAGCAACGCTGCTTCTGCTGTCTTCACCCTTCTTGACACGCGCTTTTACCTCCCTCTAACTTTTCGACGAATTCACGAACAATGTCCGGGATGTCGAACAAAGGCCTGCTTGCCGGACCCTTTTGACTCGCGTTCGCTTCCGCTCCGCGGCGTGAAACAAGGTCACGCGCCTGACACTCCGCTTCCACTCTCCCGTCCCGGCACCCGCAGGAAGACAGGAAACGCACATGTCAAGGGTTCTCACCCGGCTCGCGGCGATATTGGTCGCCGTCGGCCTCTTCTTCACCTCCCAGTCCCTGGTCACACCTCAGCGGGCGGCCGCTGCCGACCCCGGCTACCTGATGGTGCACTTCACCGGTGAGGGGGCGACCAACCAGCAGATGTACCTCTCGCACAGCACCGACGGCCTGCACTGGAACGACGCTCCATCAACAACGGCAGCCGCAACCTGGTGGTGTGGGAGTCGACGGACCTGGTCACCTGGTCGGATCCGTGGCTGCTCAACGTCGCCGGCGCGATCCCCGACGGCCGCAACGCCTGGGCCCCCGAGGCGATCTGGGACCCCGCGACCAACGACTACGTCCTGTAC
>NZ_JOJE01000091.1 GCF_000720255.1 Streptomyces griseus subsp. griseus
GGGCGGCGACGAGGTCCGCGGGCGGCGCATGCCGTGGATGGCTTTCGCGGGCCGCCACGACGAGACGGACGCCGAGTCGCTGGTGCTCATGGTCGACGATGCGGCCAACCCGAGTCACCCGCCGCAGTGGTTCGCCCGTACAGAGGAGTTCGCCTGCCTCAACCCCGCACCGTTCTTCAGCGAGGAGCTGACCATCGAGGACGGGGCGACCGTGCGGTTCCGCTACGGCGTCGGGATCGCCGATGCCGACGCGAACGCGGCTCCCGCACTCGCCGACGCGGTACGCCGGGTGCTCACACCGTCCGCACATGCCGCAGAATCCTCTGCAGGGCGCTTCGGGACGGAGTGATCCGACCCTGCTCGCTGTGCAACCCCCCGACGTGCACTCCCCGCTCACCAGGGAGTGCACGCCTTCCTCGCCACCCCGGCCGCTGCGATCGCCGTAGACGCCACTCGTGACGGGCATCGCAACGGCCGGCTCCTGCTCGGCGAACCGTGAGACGGCGGGCGTCCTGACGCTGCTCAGTTCCTGCTCGCCTCGAACCGGACGAGGTGGCCGTGGCTGAGTGCGCGTACCTGTTGATGGCTGTCGGCCAATCCCTGCCCGTAGCCACTGCAAGCGAGCGAAGCAGGAGGACAGTCCCGCGCGCAGCGCCGGCCTGTGGTGGGCGAGCAGCGAGGAACTCGGTCCTGAGCGCGGAGCTTCGCGGTTCACTGTTGGTTCCCCGGCGCACGCACCGGCCGTAGCTCCTCCAGACCTAGCGCGTCCGTCTCCGCGCCTGAGCACGCAGTTCGCAACGCGGCCCAGGTCGCCGGGTCGAGCCCGAGCGGGTGGCACGCACGAGCCGACTGAAGGGCCGGTTTCCCGGGCGGACTCGCCCCCGCCCGCGTCCGCCGTGACTTCCGGCACATTCGCTGCAAGACCGCCCACCCTGCCCGAGCACCTCCCCGGCCCGGATCTTCCCTCCTGACCGTCCACTTGGCCTCTCGGCCGGTGAGGGGGCCTCAGGCTGCCAGGAGTTTCGCTGAGAATAGTGTGTTGCGGGTGCAACAGGTGATGCTTGGCGCGGACGCCACGGATGCGGTGCTTGGTGGTGCTGGTCCGGGGGGCTGAACCTGATCGGCAGTGCACAAAGGAGAGGGCGCGGGGCGTGGAATTGCTGGACGAGTCGGATCCCGGGGCTGTTGGGGGTTATCCCCTGCTGGCGCGGCTCGGTGAGGGTGGCATGGGGCGGGTGTATCTGTCCCGGACGGTGTCGGGGCGTCCGCTGGCGCTGAAGACGGTGCGTGCCGAGTTCGGACGGGAGCAGGGGTTCGAGGAGCGGTTCGCGCGGGAAATCCGTAACAGCGACCAGGTGCGCTCCCCCTGGACGCCTGCGGTGGTGGACTACAGCCCGGTGGGGCAGCGCCCGCAGTGGCTCGCCACCGAATACGTGGCGGCGCCGTCCCTGGCGGAGTGGGTGCGGCGGTACGGCCCGCTGCCCGAGCCGTGCGTACTGGCACTGGCTTCCGAACTTTTCGGGGCGCTGGGAGCGGTACACGGGGCCGGGCTGGCCCACCGGGATGTCAAGCCGTCCAATGTGCTGCTGGGCCGCCGTAGTCCGTTGCTCATCGATTTCGGAATCGCCCGCGCGAGGGAGGACTCGCGTCACACGAGGACCGGTGGTGTGATCGGCACTCCCGGCTATCTGGCGCCGGAGCAGGCGAGTGCCGGGGAATCGGGTGCGCCCGGTGATGTGTTCTCGCTGGCTGCGGTGCTGGTGTACGCGGCGACGGGACGGGGCCCGTTTTCCCGTCCGAACGAGGAGTTCTCGCCCGCGGTGCAGCTCTACCGCATCGTGCATCAGGAGCCGAACCTCGACGGCGTTCCGACGGCCCTGATCCCGTTCTTGCGGTCCTGTCTGGCCAAGGACCCCGAGCAGCGGCCCACGCCCGGCACTGTCAGCGTTCTGTTGGAACGTCTGGGCGGCCGGTGCGGTACCTGGCCGCAGTTGCTGCCCGAGGCGCTGGAAAAAGATCTCACCGTGCGGGAGGAGGAGGCGCACGCGTTGATCTCCACGACAGTGCGATCGCCATCCGTGCCGGCTGTGTCACGTGAGCCCGAAGACGGCCCGGCTCCGGCCGACGCGGCGACCGCCGTCCTGCCGCCTTCCGACGCTGTGCGACGGTGGGTGTCAAGCCGTACCGGCAGGGTGGTCGTCGGGACCACGGCCGCGGCCCTGATGGCTACGGCAGGCACGTTCGTGGTGCAGCGCTTCTCCGGCGATGACGCCTCCGGCGGAACGCCTTCGCCGTCGTCCGCGGCCACATCGCTTCCCGCGGCCTGGGCAGGTACATGGGTCGGCACCGGGCCGGGCAATCCCACCCCCGACGATGATAATCAGCGCCGAACCAACCGGTTCACCTTCACTCTGACACTCCACCCGGCACAACGGGGTGAACTGGCGGGCAAGCAGGTCAGCAACGTGACCGAAGTGAACACCCGCCTTGAGCTGGGATGCACCGAGACCCTGCAATTGCGGGAGGTACGCAAAGCCTCAATGGTCCTCAAGGCTGTCACCAGCCAATCCACCGACCCGTCGGCCGAAGTGGCCTGCGCCACAGGCAATGTCTACGTCGTCACGATGACCGGCCGAGACACCCTGAGCCTGAGCGACGAGGGTGACCAGTCCGCCGGGGCGCCGTCCACCCTCACCCGGCGGTGACGGCTGCGCCCGCCGACCACGCGATGCCAAGCCCTTCCCATCCATTGCCGGCTTCGCTGACGCCGTAGCGCCCCGTCGCCTGCGCCCTCCGCACGGACTCCCAGCCGCGACCTGCGTAAAGCAGTCCTGGTCGCCTCCTGATGGACGACCGGGACCGGCCGGTACGCAGCCCGGAGCGCGACGTCCAGGGCAGTACGTGGGCGGCGCGGGAGCGCGAAGCGCAGCGGGAGGCAGGGGTGCCGAGCCCGCCACCGGCATCGAGGTGATCAACCAGCACGGCCGGACAGTGCTTGCCATGAGCGCCATGAACCCCTTCCTGCGCCGCCAGGTCATCATCGGGCCAGGATGACGGTTCGCTGCCACCCCTCGAAGAACGCCGGTGTTGTTCACCCGGGCACTGTCCGGGCACCTTCACTTCACCGGTGCGCGGAGGTCCCGCCGGGCGGGCCGATCCCGGCGGAGCTCCACCCGACGATTTCCCAACCGTTAAAGTGGTGCCGATCCTGTCCACCGCGTCGGAGCCGACCTTGCCGAACCTGTCCCACCTCGAGGAGATCTTCTCCGACGAGGGTGACGGCGCCGCCGGCCCCGTGCGGTCGCCCGGCTGGCAGAGCACTGTCTCGCCACAGGGTCTCGCGGTGACGTTGATCGCCGACTACACGTTCCCCGTCCGGTCCTGGTTGCCGTCCGCGGCGATCGTGGCGCTGCTCGGCGATTTCCAAGTGACCGCGGGCGCCGCCCGTACGACGATCAGCAGGCTGATGCGCCGTGGGGTGCTGGAGGGCAGCCGGCAAGGGCGGTACAGCTCCTACCGGCTGACGTCTCAGGCCGCCGTCGATCTGTGGAGCGGCGCCAGCTCGATCGCCACCTTCACCACTCAGCCCGACTCGTGGGACGGACGGTGGACACTGATCGCCTTCTCCGTTCCGGAACAGGAGAGCACGCGGCGGCGGGCGTTGCGCACCGCGCTGCGTTGGCGCGGGTTCGCGCCGCTGTACGACGCGCTCTGGGTGTCGCCGCACCCCCTGACCCCCAAGGGGCGGATCGAGGTGGCCGACCTGGCGCGGGGAGCGGTGACCGTGTTCCGCGCGCGGCAGGAGGAACTGGACACGGACGTCGCCCGCAACCCGGTCGAATCGTGGGACCTGACCGGCATCGCCGAGCACTACCACGCGTTCATCAGTCGTTGGAGCGGCTTGCTTGCGCACATCAGCGCCGACGGCGTCACCGGTGCCGACGCGGTGCGCGCCCGGACCGAGGTCATGCACGCCTACCGGCACTTCCCCATCCTGGACCCGTTGCTCCCCATCGGGCTGCTGCCATCCGACTGGCCCCGGTCACGGGCGCGGGAAGTCTGCGTCGCGGTGTACGACGGGCTGCTCCAGCCCGCCCAGGACCATGTCCGCGCCGTGATGACCCGATTCGCGGAGGGACCTCACCTCGACGTCAGGGCCCATACGATCGCCGGCATGAGTGCGGGTATCGGTCACGGCTGACAAGGGACCGTCGCGAGCGTGACCGGGCGGTGTGCGGAGACGCCACACCGCGCCGCCCGCCCCTCGATCTGTCGAATGCGCGTCGAAGACAACAGAGTTGGGCGCCAATGATTGACAGACCGGTACCCGATCGGGACTCTGACTGTTGCAACCCCGATGTGGGAACGCTCCCAGAGGCGCGGCACACGACAAGTGGGAGGAGATGCCTCCTCTGTCACGCTTCCGCAGGGGGGCGGCAGGTGGTCACCGGCTCGCCGTCGCCGTGTCTCTGCCCGCAAGGCAACGCCACATCCATCACCGCCACGGTCGCTGCCACAGGCAGGACCGGAACGTCCTCCACCGTGCGTGATACGCCCACCTGACCACCCCCACGGCTACAACCCCACCACCTCGGTCAGTGCGACCGCCCCGGCATCACCGATGCCTCTTCCCGGCACCTGACCGAGCAGCGCTCCGCACCCCCCACACCAGGAGTCTTCATGACCATGCAACGGCGTAGTTTCCTGACCCTGAGCGCAGCCGGAGCCGCGGGCGTAGGCATGTCCCTGCTCGGCACGGGACAGGCAGGCGCCACCGCGAGGGCCGGCGCTCCGGCCCAGCGGTTCGCGGTCGGCGTGCGCCAGTACGCCTGGAGCCGCGGCAGCCGCCGGTGGACCACCTACGTCTACTACCCCGCCACCGGCACCCCCGGTGGCTCCCCGGTCACCAACGCCCCCGTCGCCCAGGGCGTCTTCCCGGTCTGTGAGTTCATGCACGGCTTCAGCAGCAGCCCGCAGAAGTCACTGGCGATCATCCGCCCCCTGGCCGAGGCCGGCTTCATCGTCCCCGCCCCCCACTTCGCCAACCTCAACGGCGGAGACGTCTA
>NZ_JOJE01000092.1 GCF_000720255.1 Streptomyces griseus subsp. griseus
CGTGCTCGGTCCTGAAGTCGCTGATCACCCCGACGACGGACGCCGGGTCCGCCACGGCTACTTCACCCACAGGACCATGCAGCGTTTGAGGACATCACGCTCCATGACCAGTTCCTTGTTGTCCCGCTTGAGCTGGGCGTTCTCTCGCCGCAACCGCTCCAGCTCGTCACTCCCGCCGGCCGGTGCGGTCCCTGCCCGACGGGCACGGGAGACCCAGCTCGCCAGGGTGGTCTCGTTGATCCCCAGGTCCTCGGCGACCTCGGCGATCGTCTTTCCGGTCTCCGTGACGATCCGCACAGCCCCCTCGCGGAACTCCGGCTCGAACTTCCGTCGCTTCTCCGCCATGACTCCCAACTTCCCCTGCAGTCACGGTCTCTACGCTACGAGGGGAGGGACAGGTCAAGGTCCGGTTGCCCGGCAGCCAGACCAGCAGCGACCCTGCGCGCCTCATCCCAGGTGAGGCCGCGGCCAAGATCGCGGGTGCGGGTCAGGCCGGCTCGGCAGAACTCGGACCAAACCGAGCAGAGTGCCTCCTGCCAGACGTCTTTGGCTATCAGAAGCCGTTGTCTTTCCGAGGGTGACGGGTGCGTTTCCGCTGGTCAGGTGTAGGTGGGGTGTTTCGGCGGCAGGAACGAGGTGTCGTGTCGTCCTCGTCGGTGGAGGTGCCGGGATGCCGTCGGTGATGGGGTTGCTGGAGGAGCGTGAACGCGCCGCTCGGCAGCGGGTGGAGGCTCTCCAGGCCGAGTTGCGGGAGGCGGAGGCCGTGTAGGAGCGGTTCGTGATCGCCCGCGAGACGGTGAGCGAGGTTCTGGCGGAGCCTCGCGGTGGCGAGGACGTGCCGCCGGTCGTGGTGGCCGGTGAACAGCCGTCGCAGGTTACGGCGGCCGTGCCCGGTTCGGTGGTGCCGCACTGGCAAAAAGGGCTTGTCCCGGCGGTTCTGGCGCCGGACTACCGGCGGATCATGGACGTTCTTGCCGGTGGGAACGGGGCCTGCGGGGAGGCGATGGACTGCCGTCGGCTCGCTTCAGCCCTCGGGCTGGAGCCGGTCCCGGCAAAGGTGGAAGGGGTGCGGTCGAAAGCCAAGCGCCTGGCCGCGCGGGGCTGGCTGGCGGAGGAACGACCGGGGCTGTTCAGCGTGACCGCCGCACGAGCCGGCGGCTCATGACCATGCTCATCGACCACCGGATCACCGCTTCCGAGGTGTCGGGGCGCGTCTCGTAGTCGCGGGCCAGGCGGCGTGAGTGCATCAGCCACGCGAACGTGCGCTCCACCAGCCACCTCTTCGGCAGCACGGTGAAACCGCTGGTGTCGTCGCTGCGTCTGACCACGGTCAGCGCGATCCGCCAGGCGTCGCGGGCGAAGTCGACCAAGCGCCCGGTGTAGCCTCCGTCGGCCCATACCCGCGTGAGGCGCCAGTGCCGCTCGCCCGCGGTCCGGCATCGAGGCCGAGGTCGAGCGGCTTCGGGACATCTTCCGCGCGGACTACCTGCACCACCTGCCCCAGGTCGAGCAGGCCATGGGGCACCAGGCGCTGGCTCTCATCCAACAGCTCGACGCCGCCTGCAAAAGCGTCGACAAGCTCGCCGCCGCGACGGAGGAGGCATTCCTCGCTCACCCGGACGCCGAGATCATCACCAGTTTCCCGGGCCTGTCAGTACTGTCCGGCGCACGCGTCCTCGCAGAGATCGGTGACGATCGCGGACGCTTTGCGGACGCCAGAGCGATGAAGGCATACGCCGGCGCCGCCCCGGTGACACGAGCTTCCGGCCGCAGCCACGTCGTCGTAGCCCGAGCGGTGAAGAATCAACGCCTGGCCAGCCGGTCACATGTGGGCCTTCGCGGCTCTCCGATCGGCAGGGCCGCGGGCCCACTACGACCGCCGGCGTGACGGCGGTGAACGCCACACCGCCGCCCTTCGAAACCTGTTCAACAAGCTGCTCGGCTGCCTCTACCACTGCTTGCAAGCCGGCATGCTCTACGACCCTGAACATGCTTTCGCCAGCCCGGTCACCATGGCGGCATGACCGTCCACGGCGCAGTCGGAACTGCGTCAAAGAGGTCAACCAACCCAAGAACCGGGGAGGTCTGCGCGGATGACCTCAAGATCGGCGACTGCGTGACCGCGTGCATGGACCCAGCTGAGATCCTGCAAGCCGTCCGGGCGCAGCAATCGACCAGGAGCCGCATTCCAGCGCACAGGTGAGTCCTCTTCGCTCGCCCACATCGGATGGTCAGGCAGGTCGATGCAGGCGTAGTGGGCCTGGAGGCTGGGCACCAGCGCGTCTGGCAGCTCGCAGGCGTCGTAAAGGCTGCCGACGGCAAAGAGTGATTCGCTCAGCACCAATTCGACCCATGCCAGGGACATCCGGTCGAGGAACGGAATCCAACCCCGGTGTGACTCCACCACCGGAGGGTCGTCCTGCTCGATCTTGCTGAGGGGAATCGCCCATGCCGCACAGTCCTGGTTCTCGCGGCGGAAAACCAGGACTCCGCCAAGGGCGTCGTCGACATAGAGCCCGGCCGGCGGGACCAAGGGGTCCTGCTGTCGGGCCAGGTCGTCTCGGCGGCCCAAGAGCGCGTATCCCTCGCGCAAGGCTGCAGGGAGTTCGAAGCCGAGAACACTCTCCGCGGCTGCCAGCTCGTCCGCAGCACAACCGTCCTCGGGCCGCAGAGGACGGCCGATCCACTCACCACTGAACCAGCGCACAAAGTCCCAGGCCTGCGAGCGGTCGGTCACCCCGCCCCCCAGCGCCACTGACACATCAGGACCATCCACCATGCCCAGGACGCTACCGCGTCGCCCGACGGGCGACCGCGCGGGAGCAACGCTCACCCGGCGTCGGCTAACCAGCTCGACTTGACCCGCCAGCGACATGAGATGTCTTCGACCGCTCGGCGATCGTGTGGTCGCGGGTGGGCACCAGGGTGCCGTCCACGATGAGCACGGTGTCCCTGGCGAACCGCTTGCGGGGCTGGAGTGCGAGCAGGGGTCCGAGGTGGTTGATGACTCGGCTGGCCGTCGACTTCGAGACGCCGAACAGCGGAGCGAGCTGCCGCAACGTCAGATTAGTGCGCCAGTAGGCCGTGACCAGCAAAACCCGGTCCTCCAGCGGCAGGCTCCACGGCCGGCCTCGGTGGACCACATGTGCTCCATCGCGCCGTAGCGTGGTTACCAGTTTGCCGAAGCAGCGCGGGCTCAGCCCCGCGAACGGGGTTATCCAGGACGGCTCCGATGCCGTGATCACACTCGCCACATCATGATCATCACTCAGGCCGGCCCAATGCCGAGACAATCCCACAGTTACGCTGATCGGGGCAGCCCACAGTGCGCAAGACCGGGGGAAACCGTGAACCGACCACTGCTGTTCCTCGACGTGGACGGGCCGCTCAACCCTTACGCGGCCAAGCCGGAGAGGCGTCCCGACGGCTACACCACACTCAGAGTCCCCCGAAACGACGCCCATGAGGACGACAGGAGCCTCTCGTCCCGACGACGCCCCCTACGTGTCTGGCTCAACCCAGAGCACGGACGAATCCTGCTCCAGCTCGGCTTCGAGCTGTGCTGGGCCACCACATGGATGGACGACGCCAACCGGTGGATCGCACCGGTCCTCGGCCTTCCGGAACTTCCCTTCGTCGACTTCGGCGACGTTCTACTCCAAGAACGCCCTGATGGAGTCCACTGGAAGACCGGGCCGCTGGTGGACTACGCAGGCGGCCGTCCTTTCGCCTGGGTAGACGACGAGCAGAGCGAGCTGGATCAGACGTACGTGACCGCCCACCACCAAGGTCCCGGGCTCCTCCACCACGTCAACCCGCGGATCGGCCTACGAGAGAACGACTTCCGCGTACTCGCCGACTACGCCCGGTCCCTGACCACCTCACGAAACACCGGCTGAGCACCTCACCAGCTCTTCAGGCTGCTCCGTACTCGGAGCCAAGATCTTTGCGGGACAGCTCTTAGCCTCGATCTTTCGAGGGGGTCCGCCGACGGAGTCGGTGGGCCCTTTTGCTTTCCGGAGCTGATGGTGGGCAGGCCGGTGACCCGGCTGTCGCGTCGGGTGGGCGCCGGGTTCC
>NZ_JOJE01000093.1 GCF_000720255.1 Streptomyces griseus subsp. griseus
ACGGAGATGGCCGTGACGGCGACGGCGGCCAGGAGCGCGGTGAGGACGACTCCGCCGACGAGGACGGCCGCGACGGTCTTCTGATCGATGGAGACCGAGGGGAGCGCGGGCCGCCGAGCCGGGGCCGGGTCGGTGGGGGCGTGGGTGTGGGTGGGCTGTGGAGTGGGGTTGTCCTGGTACTTGGGCAGGAACACGGCTGCGATCAGCTGTCTACTCGTCTAGATGTGTTGGCCGTTTATGACGGTTACGCCGGAGCGCGTGCCGGACTCGATGGCGGGGGCGAGGAAGGTGTGCGAGAGCCAGAAGCCGAAGAGAGCGATGAGGACGACGATCCAGGTACGGACGCCGAGGTACTTGACCGCCGCCCAGGCGAAGAAGCCGAGGACGACGACGAGGGGGAGGTTGAGCGTCACGGGGTGCGGGGTCCTTTCAGCGGACGGGGCAGCGGTGGGTGCGGGCGGCGAGTTCGG
The DNA here is from genome assembly GCF_000720255.1 of Streptomyces griseus subsp. griseus. Classification (GTDB taxonomy): domain Bacteria; phylum Actinomycetota; class Actinomycetes; order Streptomycetales; family Streptomycetaceae; genus Streptomyces; species Streptomyces griseus_I. The sequence continues at coordinate 471 of NZ_JOJE01000093.1, forward strand.
CGGCGGCGCGGCTGTCGTAGTCGGCGGAGAAGTTGCAGCGGGGGGCGGTGCAGGCGGCGGTGTGCTTCTCGCGGCCCCGGTGGTCGTAGGCGGTGCCGACCTGGACGGGGCCGATGCGGGTGACGTTGCGGAAGCGGCGGTTGGCGGGCATGTCAGGGCTCCTCTCGCGGCGTGGGGGCGGGGAAGGCGTCGAGGATCCGGGCGGCGTCGGCGGGGTCCGGGGTGCAGTCGGCCGCCGCTTCGGCAAGGAGTCGGGCGAGTGCGGGCCGACCGCTGGCGGCCATCTGGCGAGCCGCGTCGAGGTAGTCGGCGGCGGTGTTGAAGGTGAAGAGCGGCACGGGTCAGCTCCCTGTCGGTGTGAGGTGGCCGGCGATGGCTTCGGCCATGGGTGCCGGGACGCCAAGGCGGGCCCGGAGGGTCGGGGTGTCGATCGGGGCGCCGGTCCGGGTGTGGTGCTCGGCGGCGACCTTGCGGGCGTGGTGGATGAGGGCGGCCGGGACCGGGACGGGAGGGGCTTCCGGCGGTGCCTCGATGGCGGGCAGGTTGGGGGCGAGTGGCTCAGGTGGGGGTTCGGGGTCGTCCTCCTGGTCGTCGATGGCTTCGGCGGCCGGGGCCGTCTGGGGTGTCGAGTGGGCGAGGAGGGTGCCGCCGAGGAAGGCGACGGCGGGCCAGCCCGCGACGAGGATGCGCAGCCAGGCCGGTACGTCGGCGAGGTCGAGCAGGCCGGCGGTGGCGACGTTCGCGCCGAGGGAGGCGGTGATGGCGATGACGAACCAGCACCAGGCCGCCGTCTTCCCTGTGCCGGAGCGCAGTCGACGCCAGGCGGCGACGAGCAGCAGGTCTACGGACACGGGGTAGGCCCAGGCTTTCCAGCCGTCTTGTCCGGCGGCCATGGCGATGTCGTGGATGTGGGCGAAGGACAGCGCGGCGGCGATGAGGGCCTGCACGAGCACCGCATCTACGCGAGCCAGTTGGGCGCGCATGAGGGCGGCTCCTTCCTGGTTCAGGCATGGGAGGGGTAGGGACGTGGCGTGAGGCGGTCACGCCGACCAGGGAGGGAAGGGGTGTCAGTCGGTGACGGGGTGCGGCTGGACGGCCGGAACGGGGGCCTCAACGGTCCCTGCGGGTACAGCGGGCCGGAAGGGCTTCAGCGCGGGCAGGTCGGGCACCAGGTGGGCCGTCTCCTGGCAGATGTCGGCGGCGTCGCCGAGGGAGAGGTAGGGGGTGCGGATGCGGGACCAGCCGCCGGACGTGTCCCCCGCGACGGCGAGGCCGGGCAGCTCAGGGGCAATGGCGCAGGCAGCCCCGACCGCTTCCGGGGCGATGTCGCCGAGCGCCATCTTGGCGGAGGCTTCATCGTTGACCCGGTGGCAGACCCGGCCGGTGAGCTGGGCCCGGAGCATGGTCGCGCCCTTGCCGAGTTCGGCACCGAAGCGCTGCCCGCAGACTTCGAGGTAGATGCCGGCCGCGCGGCCGAGCTGGGCGAGGCGGATGAGCTGAGTGACCATCTCGTCGCGCCGTTCCTCGTCCTTCTTCGTGGCGACGAGGAAGAGTTCCGCCACCTCGTCCACGAACAGCACGACGGGCACGGGCCGTTCGCTCTCGGGCAGACCCCAGATGTCCGAGGTGATCTCCTCGTCCGGGGTGCCGGGGGCGATGCCCTGCCGGGCCCTGAGCAGGTCGTATCGGTCCTCCATCTCTTTGACCAGGACGGGCAGCAGCTCGGCGACCTCATCCGGCTCCGTGGCGAGGGCGGACAGCCGCAGGGCGAACGGGGCCAGCTCGACACCGCGCTTGCAGTCGAAGCCGACCAGGGCGACGTTCTGACGGGCGAGCCCGGAGACGAGATGCCGCAGGTACATGGACTGGAACTTGTATGCACGAGTATACGAGTATGACGCGAGTCTGGGGACTGTCTTGCCCAGGTTTCCCGGAAGAGGTCAGCCGAGCCCGCCGCTGGACCCGTGACATCCTGCGCGGCTCCCCTTTTGCCGAGGACGCCGAACTGATCGTGAGCGAGCTGAGCGCCAACGCGATCCTCCACACGGCCAGCGGCCGGGACCAGGGCAGCTTTCACCTGGCCGTCGCGGTGTCCGCCCAGGTGGTAGCCGTCTCGGTGACGGACGACGGCGGCACGGGCACGGCCCCGAAGATCGAGCACCAGAACCAGGACGCCGAAGGCGGCCGCGGACTCGGCATGGTCAGCACGATCGCCCACCGGGTCGTCGTCCACGACAGCGAGGCCGGCCACACGGTCACCGCGGAGCTCTTCACGGACGCACGACGAGGAGGGCACCTGTGCTGAAGACGACCACGGGCCCCGGCTTCTGGTGCGAGTGCTGGACACAGAACCTGGACGCGCGACAGGCACCGGCGCTCTTCGGCTCCTACGACGCGTACGACGTCGTGGAGGCGAACAACTGGGTAGCCACGATCCTCCGCACCATCTCACCGGCACTCGACACCGCAGCCTGCGCGGAGGCATGGGAACGGCTCTACGACCACCGCATCGACACCCGGCGAGCGCTCTTACGACGCGAGCCCTGGACTGCATCCGTCATCCACGCCAGCACGCGCATCACATGGACGGTGCGACCGGTGCTCTTCCTGCCCCTTGCGCACCGCCAGGGCAGCGAACTGCCGACTTGTGCGTACGACTTCAAACCCCTAACACCCTGAGCGGCCGTCAAGTATCTACCGGGACCGGACAGCCCCAGACGCCCGACTGCGTTACAACTTTCTCTACTGGTTCAAGGCGCCGCGCATGCGCGGCGCGGCGCCCGCCCGGTCCGCGCGCCGCCGCTCCTGCCTCCGTCCCGCTCCGGCGGCCGGCCCGAACGGGCGCCGGAGCAGCAGCTTGCGCCAAACCGAGAAGACTCATGGGGCTCTGCCCCACACCCCGGCCCTCTCTCGGAGGGGGTCGGGGCTTGCGTTTGTCCCCAGCTGCATCGTGGTGCGGAATGGTTGGTCGCGGGGTGGGTCCCTCCTCGGCCGGCCACCGGAGGCGTACCAGGAACCTCCAGGGGCCGCCAAGGCCAAGCGCAAGCGTCACGACGTGAGCCTTGGCGGCCCCTGAAGAACCCTGGTACGGCGAAGCTGCCCGACCGAGGAGGGACCCACCCCGCTCTGGCTGGACCCATGCGGAGGCCCGGAACTGCTCAGCCGGGCCTGAGCCGTTGACGGCAACGCTGACGGCAACCGGAGTGGACATCAGCGCACGCCAGCAGACGGCGACGGACTGACAACTCGCGGCCGACCTGCGAAAACCCAGCTCGGAAGAGCATGTCCTCCACACGTACTATGTGCTGGCGGGTGAGACGCCGGTACTCGTTCACAACAGCAACTGCGGCATTCGCCCGCACGACAAAGCCCGTGGCGCTGCCGGTGTC
>NZ_JOJE01000094.1 GCF_000720255.1 Streptomyces griseus subsp. griseus
GCACAGCAGCCTCGGCTACCGCAGTCCCGCCGAATACGAGACCGCACCCGCAGCCTGACCACCACACCGATGGTGTCCGTCAAAGCGGAACAAGCTCAGTTCTCGTCGCCCTGCCGGAACCGCTCGGCCGCCTCCCAGCGCAACTGCTCGCAAAAAGCCTGCCGTTCGTCAATGAGAGCGCCCCCTCTTTGCGCATACCTGATGCGGTCGGCCTACCGCAGGGATCACGAGACGTCAGCCTCGTCCTCGACCCCCGGGGGGGGCGGGTCCTGCGCGGCGGTGTCCTCGCCGGCGACGCCACCGCCTACCGCACCCTGCTCGCCCTGACCGGCCGCGAACCGACCGCCCCGCCGGATCGGTTGCTGTCCGCGCCGGGGCCCCGGCGGGCCGCCGCCCCCGCACCGCGCGGCGGACGCGGCCTGACTTGACGCAGTAGGTACCGGCGGTTGGCGTCAGGCCCGGCACCGGAGCGACGATCACAGTGCCCCATGGTGCGCGCCGCGCCGCCCCCGATAACGCCGAAGCGAAAAATGAGGTTCACCAGATGCCCAGTCGCACAGTGGTCGCCCACACGACGGCGGGACGAGTGGCGGGAGAGCGGGCCGACGGACTGACCGTCTTCCGGGGCGTGCCCTACGCGGCCCCGCCGGTGGGCCCGCTGCGGTTCTCCTCGCCCGGGCCGCCCGAGCCGTGGCAGGGCGTGCGGGACGCCACCGCCTTCGCGGCCCCCTCCCTCCAGGGCGACTACCTGCCCGACAGCAGCGAGGACAGCCTGTACGCCAACGTGTGGACCCCGGACGTGGCGGGCCGTCTGCCAGTCCTCGTCTACATCCACGGCGGCGGCTGGATGCTCGGCGCGGGCAGCGAGCCCGACTACGACGGTGCCCGCACCGCCGTCCACGGCCGCATGGTCGTCGTCAACTTCAACTACCGCCTCGGCGTGTTCGGCTGGGGCCTCCACGAGGACCTCACCGACCCGCGCACGGGCTCCTGCGCGAACTGGGGCCTGCAGGACCAGGCCGCGCTCGTACGCTGGGTCCGCGACAACGCCGCCGCGTTCGGCGGCGACCCGGACAACATCACCGTCTGCGGCAGCTCCGCGGGCGGCTCCAGCACCTGGCAGCTCGCCCTGCTGCCCGAACTGCGGGGCATCATCAAAAGGATCATCCCGATCAGCGTCAAGCACGTCTGGGAACCGGCCAGTTCCACCACTCCCGCAGAGTCGCGCAGGGTCTACCGGTACCTCGCGCGCCGCTTCGGCACGACCGTGCCGGGCCTGCGTGCCGTACCGGCCACCGAACTACGGGACGCCTGGGACAAGGTGTACGCCGGCAGCCCCACCGAGCGGTTCGTGCAGGGCGCGCGCGAGTACCGCGGGCCGATCGTCGACGGGCGGTGGATGCGCGGCTACGACCACGCGCTGCCCACCCCGCGCATCCCCACGATGCCCCTCTTCTGCCGCACCGAGGGCTCCTTCTTCACCACCGGCCCCGGATACCCCTACCCCGGCCCGCACCCGGCCGACGACGCCGGACTGCGCGCCGCCGTCCGCGAGGTCCTGGAGAAGGGCGCCGTCAAGGTCACCGACGAGCGGGTGGAGGACTGCATCACCCACTACCGGCGGGCGTCCGAGGCGGAGGGCCTGCCCCGCGACCCGGTGTCGGTGTGGACACAGGTATGGGGCGACGGGCTGTTCCGCTACCAGATCGTGCGGCTCGCCGAACGGCACGCCCGCGAACGCGACCCCGCCGCGGCACCGCAGTACCTTATGGAGTTCGCCCACCCGCTCAAGCCCCCCTACGCCGGCACCACCCCGCACGAGGCCGTCGCGAAGTTCCTCTTCGGCACCTTCAGACTGCCGGCCAACGCACCCGCCTACGGAGACGGACCACTGGAGCAACGGATCTCAGACACACTGATCGATCTGGTGGCGGCCTTCGCCCGCGGCGGGACACCGAGCAGCGAACACGCCCCTGCCTGGCCGGTGTTCACCCCACACCGGCCCACCGTGATGGTCCTCGGCGGCGAGCGGGTCGCCCGGATCGACACGGTATCGGCCCAGCCCCACCTGACATACTGGGACCGCGCCGGCTGGGTACCACAGCCCTGAACACGCCCGCGTCACGATCGGAGGTGCACGACGGCCTGAAAACGCCTCGGCGCGCCGTACTCCCGACCCGCCTATCAGCGGCATGACCCAGCCGATACCGGCCTCGGGACTGGTGGGCTCGCATGTTGAGGTGTCGCGTATTCGTAGCTGATGTCGGCGGCCCCATGACGCTGAGTGAGCCGTCAGGGGCGGTCGATCCCGGTGGGATGATCGCGCGATGAGTGATGTGAGGGTGTTGGCCGCAAAGGCCGTTGAGTCACATGTCCGGGCGTTCTTCGAAGGGCACTTTGTGGAGGTCGTCGACTACGACGTCGGGCCGGAGCGGCGAGAGGTGGCGCCCGATCTGCGAGTTCTCGTTGTGGGGCCGGGTCCCCGCAGCGACAGCTGGGCCTATGTGACCGCCGGGTGCTGGGCCGCGATGGAGAAGGACGGTCACGGCCTTGAGTTCGTCATGACCGCCCACGTCCGCGACCAGCGGTTCATCGAGCTCATGGCGATGATCGCCTACTACCACTGCGGAGGACATCAGCTCGACCTGGAGCACAGCATGCCGATCGGTGAACCGTGGGTGCCGGGGTCAACCTGCGATCACCTGCTGATCAGCCTGCCCTATCTCCACGGACCCGACCTTGAACACTGTTCCGTTCCCGGGGGTCACGCCCGCATCCTGTGGACCCTGCCCGTGACGACGGCCGAGATCGAGTTCCGCAGGCGTCACGGGCACGAGGCGTTGGAGCAGCTCTTCGACGAGGCAGAGATCATCCCCACCGATCCTTTCAGGGCGTCGGTTGCCTGAGTTCGGCGTCCGGCGGTCACCCTTTGTGGTCACCGGGGGCGTATCGGCTCCAGGTTCCGCCAGCCTCGGTGACCAGCCGGGTGGCGGTCTTGTCGTGATAGCCGAGTGTCTTCGCGATGACGGGGGCCGGGGCCTGCAGGACGAGCTGGCGGATCGCGGAGGCCCGGCCACGCTGCGGCGGGACGCCGATCTCACGCAGATGGACTTGGAGGCTGACCGGGTTCATCGGCTGTCCGGGCTGGCGGCCGGGGAAGAGCCAGTGGGAGCTTGTGCTGTTGGTGTAGGGCAGATGCCGGCGGGACAGGATGTATGCCCGCATCAGGTGTGTAACGGGCTCGGGGAGCGGGGAAGGCGGATCACCCAGCCGGACAGTGACAGTGACTCCGTCGTCGGTGATGTCGTCAAGGGTGAGGCGAACGATGCGGCTGACGGGCTGGGCATAGACGAGAACGAGTGCGGCAACGATGCGGCTCCGCAGAGGTAGGGAGTCGTCGTTGAGGACCCGTCGGAGCATGGCGAGTCGGCGGTGCTGGTGCAGTGGCGCCTGGTCCTGGGTGATGACCTGGGGCGGAAGGGTGAGCCGGGGCATGCGGCCCGTCTTCATGCACCAGCGGAGGAAGGTCTGGGCTGGGCGCCGGGTGGCGAGCTTCTCGGTGTGCCAGGCGTCGAGGTCGGCCTGCCAGCAGTGCTCGATGGTGCGGCCTCGGCCGGCGAGCCAGGTAAGGAAGGCGCCAGCCTGGGTGGTCTCCTGCTTGGCCTGGTGCGTCTGAGCTTGTCTTTTAACCTCGGTTGCGTTCCGATCACGCTGAACGGGAGAGTTGCTCGCGCACCCATGCGGGATCGGGATTGGTGTGCGGCTGACCCGCCACGACGACGGTCGGCACGGTCTCGTTGCCGTCGTTGGCT
>NZ_JOJE01000095.1 GCF_000720255.1 Streptomyces griseus subsp. griseus
CCTCAGACGGCACCCTGCCCGGTATCCTCCGCCAGCTCTCCGGCCTTGGCGGCTGCACCCACCCGATCCGCCTCGACGGCCACCGCACCGATTACGACATCGACACCACCACCGGCGAGATCGGCCGCATCCTCCAGCACCTCGACTCCACCACCCTCCCGGCCGGCCAACTCCTCGTCCGCTGCAACAACCGCCGCACCACCCGCTGCCCAGCCTGCGCCGAGGTCTACCGCCGCGACACCTTCCAACTGATCACCGCCGGACTGCGCGGCGGCAAGGGCACCCCCGAACGCGTCGCCACCCACCCCCGCGTCTTCGCCACCTTCACCGCCCCCGGCTTCGGCCCCGTCCACAACCGCCCGTCCACCGGCCGCCCCTGCCGCTGCGGCACCCACCACGACCAGGAGGACGAAGCACTCGGCACCCCACTGAACCCCGACACCTACGACTACACGGCGGCCGTGCTGTGGAACGCGCACGCCGGGCTCCTCTGGCGGCGCTTCTCCATCCACCTGCGCCGGGAGGTCGCCAAGCGCGCGGGCCTCCCACAACGGCGTCTCCGCGACCACGCCCGCGTTTCCTTCGCCAAGGTCGCCGAGTACCAGAAGCGCGGGGCCGTCCACTTTCACGCCGTAATCCGACTCGACGGCCCCGGCGGCGGAGACACCCCGCCCCCGGCATGGGCCACCGCTGAGCTGCTCACCGACGCGATCCGCGCCGCCGCGTCCAAGGTCCGGGTCGAGGGCCCGACCATCGACGACCGCGCCCACACCTTCACCTTCTGGCGACAGCTCGACGTCCGCACCATCCGATCCGCCGACTTCAACGACGGCCAGGAGCTGACCGAGGGCGCCGTGGCGGCGTACATCGCCAAGTACGCCACCAAGGGTGCCGAGACCGCGACGGGAGCGCTCGACCGCCCCCTGAAGTTCGCCGCCGAACTCGCCCAGCTCGACGTCAGCGACCACGCCCGCCGCCTCATCCGAACCGCCTGGGCCCTCGGCACCCGCAAGAACCTCGAACACCTCCGCCTGCGCGCCTGGGCACACATGCTTGGCTTCCGCGGCCACTTCTCCACAAAATCCTGCCGCTACTCCACCACCCTCGGCGCCCTCCGCGACGCCCGCGCCGAATGGCGCCGAGCACAAGCGGCCGCTAGCGATTCCCCACCTGAGACGACCTACGTCCTCGCCCATTGGGTCTTCGCCGGTACGGGCCTCTCCGACGCCGAAGCCTGGCTGGCCGCCTCCCTCACCCCCGCCCCAGGAGCGCAAGGAGAACCCACCCATGCGTGACGAAGAGTTGCTGACCGTCCCGGACGTCATGGCCCGGCTCAAGGTCGGGCGCTCCGCCGTCTACGACCTGCTGCGCACCCGCCAGCTCGCCTCCATCACCATCGGCCGCGCCCGCCGCATCCCCACCCACGCGCTGACCGACTTCATCCGCACCCGCCTCAACCAGGAAGCCGCCGCCTGATGACCGCTCCTCGCCCCGCCCGCAAGTCCCGCGCAAACGGCGAAGGCACCGTCTACCAGCGCAAGGACGGCCGCTGGGAAGCCGCCGGATACATCCTGACGACCAACGGCACCCGCAAGCGCACCCGCGTCTACGGGGCCACCCGCAAAGAAGCCGTCGACAGGCTCACCGAACGCATGGCCGCAAGCAACCGGGGACTTCCCGCACCCGCCGCCGACTGCACCGTCGGTGTCTACCTCCAGCACTGGCTGGACAACATCGCCGTCCACCAGCTCCGCGAGACCACCCACACCCGCTACCACGCCACCGTCCGCCTCTACATCACGCCAGCCCTCGGCAGGAAGAAACTCGGACGGCTGACGGCCAAGGACGTACGCACCTTCCTCAACCAGCTCCGCAACACCTGCCAATGCTGTACCCGAGGGCTCGACCACCAGGGCGTGTGCTGCACGGCCGGGGCCTGCTGCGGCAAGCAACTCTCCCCGCTCACCATCATCTACGTCCACTCCGTCCTCAAATCCGCCCTCCAGCACGCCGTCCGCGAGGACGAGTTGCCGCGCAACGTCGCCCGCAACGTGCCCGCCGGCACACCCCGGCCCAAGCGCACCGAACCGCTGACCGCCGCAGAGGCCCGGCAGCTCCTCCAGACCGCAGAGGGCCACCGTCTCCACGCCATGTTCGAACTCGCCCTCCGCACTGGCCTGCGCAAGGGCGAACTCCTCGGCCTCCGCTGGACTGACTTCGACCTCGACAGCGGAACAGTCAGCATCCGCCGCACCCTCCAGCGCACCACCAGCCACGGCCTGACAACCCTCCCCACCAAGACCACCAACTCCGAGCGCCGCATCGCCCTTCCCACCGAATGCCTCCGCTCACTGCAGGACCATCGGCAGCGGCAAGCGCGGGAGCGGGAGCGAGCTGGGGACGGCTGGCTGGAGACCGGTTACGTGTTCACCACGTCCAACGGCCGCCCGATCGACCCCACCAACCTGACGCGTACCTTCTCCACGCTCCTCCGCGACGCCGGCCTGCGGCGTATCCGGTTTCATGACCTTCGCCACACGGCGGCAACGCTGCTCCTGGAGCAGGGTGTCGAACTCGTCGTCATCAAGGAACTCCTCGGTCACGCCCACATCGGCGTCACCGCCACCGTCTACACCCACGTCCGCCCCCGCCTCCAGCACCAAGCCATCAACACCCTCACCAACGCCCTGAGGCCGGACACGACCCCCGGTGGCAAGCCTGCCAGCCGGTAGCGCTCCACTCCCTCCCACAACGCCGACGGCCCCACGAGATGCCTCGTGGGGCCGTCGGCGTCCGGCCGCGTTGCCGTCAGCGTTGCCGTCAAACGCCCCTGAAGACCCACCCGAAGATCGTCGCGTGGCACTCCAGAAAGGACACTGAAATCGCTCTACTCGACGAATTTCGGGAAAAGCCAGAACGAATTCAGCATGGTCCCACTTAGGCCAAGATGAACGCCATCAGCGATCTCCACCAATTTCTCCGGCAGTTGCCGATCCCGCACTACTCGAACCAAGGAGGAACTCTCATCGAACAGCACCTCCCAGTTTGATCGCGCGATCGATACGGAGATACCTGCCTCAAGTGGCGGGTCATCCAGCTCCACGGTCACTCTGCCACTCACAGAGCTCGGGAGCTTCAATTCTGCCCGCCGCCACGACTCCCTCGGTAGATAACCCCATATGTAGAGGGCGCAACCGGTGTCCACTGCGACCTCCAACTGAAGGGTGTCAGCGACGAGGCTCGTACTCCCTCCGTCACCTACCAGCCCAGTCAGGTCGTCGGAGTTCCGCAGATGGAAGGCGAACCCTCGGTCCGATTCGGAGTAGCGAAGCGTGCCCGCCAGCGGGGTCGCCGCTTCAGATGTAAATGTGTGCGCCATTTCTACCTGACGAAGTTGAAGTGGAGAATGGTGTTTTTGTTGGTGTCGACAACCAATTCCCAGGTGCCAGATTTCCCATTCATGGCACCTGGAGTGTCCCACCTGACTGCCCCGGCAGCCCCTCGCGGGTCCAGCTTCGGCGCGCTTCCTTCCATGATTTCACGGACGACCTGGGTGGAACCCATGTACGGCCGCGCCACTCTGCTGTCCTTAGTCACGTCACTGAAGTGATTCGCCACCGTCCGCGTCATCTTCAGATCATCTGCATTAATCTTGGATGCCAGCGCAGCTGGGTCACATGGCCCGGAATTGTGTACCAATACCGGAGTCTCGCCCGCCAGCACATAGTACGTGTGCAGGTCGTCAACCGTGAGGTTGTACGTGCGGGCGTGCTTGTTGAAGGAGCGGTTACCCGTGACGATGACCGTGTCG
>NZ_JOJE01000096.1 GCF_000720255.1 Streptomyces griseus subsp. griseus
CCGCCCGGTGGAGCCGACGCCACAGTCCCGCCCGGGTCCACGCGGTGAACCGGCGATGCGCGGTCGCGGGCGAGACGCCGAACGTCTCCGGCAGATGCCGCCAGGCGCACCCGCTGGTCAGCACATACACGATACCGCCGTGAACACGGCCCGCGCGTCACACGGAGCGGTCCCGCCGCCCTGCGGACGGGAGTTGAACGACGGCAGCAACGGTGCGACCAGCTCCCACAGACCGTCAGGAACCAGCCGCTGCGACAGATCGACACCCACAAGCAGCAATGATGCCGCAGCTCACCACACGAGCACGTGAGACATCCTCTTAGAAGAGCCTGTATGAGACCGCGTTATGGGGCAGCCGCGCATCGCATACTTCGGCCGTACTCTCGCCTTACAGCAAAGCATTCTTCCACTCCGGCCGACGCTGGCGTATCACTTCACGGGCACTTTCATTCCGAACAATTTCTCTGCATTTCGGAATGCAATCTTTTCCTTGTCTTCGCGTGGCAAATCGACTCCGCGGAACCAGTCGGTCTGCTCCTTTATGTCCGCGAACGGGTAGTCGGTTGCGAACATCACTCGATCCACGCTTATGTACTTCAGCAGGAGATCGAGCAGTTCGGTCTGGGGGAATGCGCTGGTTGTGACCCAGAAGTTGTCCTGGAAGTATTGCCCGATGGGCTTCTCGAGCGAGTCTTTGGTCGGCTCGCCCATGTCATTGACGATCCGCTCGTAGTAGAAGGGAAGACCTTCGCCCATGTGGCCGATGATGATTTTCAGTTTGGGGAATCTGTCGAAAACCCCGTACGCGATCATCCGAATGCATTGGGTCAGCACCTCCTGGTGCCAGCCATATCCAGACCCACTGAAAATGTAGTCTTGGTACTCTTCCGTGTATTTAGACCGTGTGGTGCTGTAGTAGATCTTGAAGACCTCGTCAGCTGGATAGCCGGGATGCAGGTAGATCGGCACATCGAGAGCAACGGCACGTGCCAGCACAGGCTCGAAATCGGGATGATCGAGATACTTCTTCGCGATGTGTCCGTTGGTCAGTGCGCCCAAGAATCCATCTTCCCGAACCGAGCGTTCCAGTTCGTCCGCCGCCGCCTCAGGGCTCTGCAAGGGCAAGGTGGCGAAAGCCTTGAAGCGGTCCGGATATTTGGCGATTGGCCCGTCTACAAGTTGCCGGTTAAGACGATAGGCAAGGTCGATGCCCCTCTGTCCAGGGGTATTTTGTACGGAGGGTGTATGAGCAGAGAGGATTTGAACGTTGAGTCCCCCCGCATCCATATCGCCGATGCGGCGTTGGCCTAGATCCGAAAGACCAATTTCCTCAAGGAACGCTATGTGATCCTGATTGATGGAGTTCAGCTTCAACAACGTGGGAGTCGAAAAGGTCTCCTCCGTGCCGATGAAGGGCAGGTCCTGGTCCCGCCGTAAAATGTCCGAAGTCTTGTCCGAAGTGTCGTTCTCGCTCGCTTCCGAGAGAATGGCGTGCGTGGACAAGCCGGCACCAATGCCAAGTGCCGTGCTGGCGGTGAGAAAGCCGCGGCGTCCCATGGGCTTCATGTCAGTCCCTCTCTTCAGGTGTTTGTGTGGTGAGGTATCCGTACGGCATCCGTCTGCGAGATGCTTCAGGGGGTCTTCGCGTCCTGCTCGCGCACCGCGGCAGCGCTCAGGTCGAGGAACCGCTCGCCGGTGCGCAGCGGCTGTGGTGGAGCTGACGACCGTCCGCGTGCGCGCTGTGCGGGCCGGCCGCGGCGGGCCCCGCACTGTTGTCGGCGTGTGACCCCGCATGCGGCGACAGGGAACGCCGTCGCCAGCGCCCTGGTGGCCACCCCGAACCTCCGCAGTGGACTATCAAGTTCCGGCATAGCCCCAACGCTAGGCCCGATTCCGTTCTGTTTCGTCATACTGCGGTCGTCATCTCTCGGGAGACAGGCGGTACGACGTTACTCCAACGGGAGTACTCTCCGGAGCGCCGTTCGACACCCGCACGAGAATCAAGGCCCGTCGCAACTGGGCCCGAAGTCCAGGGGCTGCCGGAAGATTTCAAGTCCAGTGAGACGGTCGTGACTCTATGAGGTTTGTGGTGCGGGTGCCCTGCGCTTTCCCCGATGGTGCTGCGTCGACTGCCATCACTAGCCTTCTACATACGGGTTGCATCGCTTATCCGCATGCCTACTTCCTACCGAGCGAACCTGAGACGAACGTTAAAGAGCGGCTCACGCGCTCTGCTAAATGATCAGTTGTGGGAGCTTCTCGAGCCGTTGCTTCCGCCGTGGCCCGATGAAGGCGCCCGGTCCGCGGCCGGTGCCGGATCGGCAGTGCCTGCAGGGCATCTTGTACGTGCTGCATACCGGGATCGGCTGGGAAGACCTTCCGCAGGAACTCGGCTTCAGGTCAGGCATAACGTGCTGGCGGCGGATCAAGCGGTGGATCAACGCCGGGGTGTTCGACGATCTGCATCGGATCCTGCTTGCCCAGCTGAACGCGGCAAACGAGATCGACTGGTCCCGGGCGGTGATCGACGGCAGCCACATCGACACGAAAAAGGGGGTCCCGGACCTTGAGTTCGCCCCCATTTCCAGCCCCCACGTGAGCGGAGTCGAGGACCACGCGCGAGACGTCGATGAGGCCGGCGTCATCGAGTCGGTGCAGCACCGCCTCGTGCGGCCGGCCCCACACCCCGGCCCGCGACCAGATCAGGAACCGGCGGTGCGCGGTCGACTTCTATATCCCGAAACACGGCGGCAGACCCCGCCAGGCACAACCGCTGACCAGCGCGTAGATGATCGCCGCGAACAGCGTCTCATCAGGCGTGTCCTGCGTTCCGCCGCGCTGTAGCCGCACCTTCGACGGTGGGATCAGCGACTCGGCAATCTCCCACAGCCCGTCCGGAACAATTCAACTCCACGTACCCCGCCCCATGAACAACCCAGCGAGCGATCACCACATAGGACACCGTAGCTGGTCGCACCGTTGCTGCCGTCGTTCAACTCCCGTCCGCAGGGCGGCGGGACCGCTTCGTGTGACGCGCGGGCCGTGTTCACGGCGGTCGTGTATGTGCTGACCAGCGGGTGCGCCTGGGGGCATCTGCCGGAGACGTTCGGCGTCTCGCCCGCGACCGCGCATCGCCGGTTCACCGCGTGGACCCGGGCGGGACTGTGGCGTCGGCTCCACCGGGCGG
>NZ_JOJE01000097.1 GCF_000720255.1 Streptomyces griseus subsp. griseus
CCGGCACCCCGGGTCGGCCACCACCTGACGCAACACCCGCACGAACCGGTCCACCAGCACCTCGACGCTGCCCCGGTCGAACAGGTCCGTCGCGTACTCGAGATATCCGCCGAGGCCCTGTCCGGAGGCGTCGAGACCGAAGTTGAACTGAAGGTCGAACTTGGCGGTACGGGTCGGAACGATCTCCAGCACCGCCCGCACGGCCGCCAGGTCGAAGTCCACCAGGGTGTTGTCGTCCTGCCAGGCCAGCATCACCTGGAACAGCGGGTGGTAGGCGCTCGACCGCTCCGGGTTCAGGATCTCCACCAGGCGCTCGAAGGGCGCGTCCTGGTTGTCGTAGGCGGACAGGGCCTTGCCGCGCACTCGGTCCAGCACGTCGCCGAAGGTCGGATTTCCCGACAGGTCGACCCGCAGCACCCTGGAGCACCATCGGCATCGTGACGTCGTGCCTGCGGGCAAGTTCTTGTGCCGCGGCGAGGAGTTCCGGCTCGATGGCGAACTCGAACCCGTCGCCGCGGCGGCTGGCGACGGGCGGCCGGGGCCGATCGGACGGCAGCTGGAGCGGCTGGGGCACGCCCGCCAGCTCGTCCAGCCAGTAGGCGGACTGCCGCGCGACGAGGCTGTGCGGGTCGTCTTCCTCGCCGAGCAGGTCCCGCTGCCACAGCGTGTAGTCGGTGTACTGGACCGGCAGCTCGTCGAAGACCGGTTCGTGACCCTCCAGACGGGCGGCGTAGGCCGCCGACAGGTCCTTCGCGAAGGGGGCCATCGACTCGCCGTCGGCTGCGATGTGGTGGACGACCAGGCCCAGCACATGCTCGTCCGGAGCCCGCCGGAACAGCTCGGCACGGATCGGCACCTCCGCGAACAGGTCGAACCGGTACTCCATCGCCGCGGCCAGCGCGGCGGGCACCTCATGCGGCGGGGCGGAGGAGAGCGGTACGTCGAGGGCGAGCTCATCGGCCGGGACCACCCGCTGGTACGGCATGCCGTCGGCGTCCTCGACGAGGACCGTCCGCAGGCTCTCGTGCCGCAGCACCACGTCCCGTAGGGCGGCCGACAGCGCGTCCGTGTCCAGCGGACCGGTCAGCGCGAGCGCCACGGGGATGTTGTACGTCGCGGACGGTCCCTCGAACCGGTGCATGAACCACAGGCGGCGCTGCGCGAAGGACAGCGGCACCGCGCTCGACCTGTCCTCCCTGCGGCGCAGTACCGGCCTCGACCGGTCACCGGACGTCAGGTGGCCGGCGAGTGCGGCGACGGTGGGCGACTCGAAGACGGTGCGGATCCTGAGTTCGGTGTCGAACACCGTACGGATCCTGCTGACGAGCTGGGTCACGAGCAGGGAGTGGCCGCCCAGGGTGAAGAAGTTGTCGTCGATGCCGACCCGTTCGGCGCCCAGCAAATCCGCGAACAGGCCGGCCAGGGTCCGCTCCGCCGCGCTTCGAGGTGCCCGGTACGCCTCGCCGGTGAAGTCGGGCTCGGGCAGCGCCGCCCGGTCGAGTTTCCCGTTCGGTGTCAGCGGCAGCCGGTCCATCGCGACGATCGCGGAGGGAACCATGTACTCGGGAAGCCGCTCCCCCACGAACCTCTTCAGCTCGTCGGTGGGCAGCTGCGCGCCGTCCCCGGCGGGGACCGCGTACGCGACGAGCTGCTTGCCGGAGTCCCGGGCGTCCCGGGCGATCACCACGGCCCGCTCCACCGCCGGGTGCGCCGTCAGCGCGGCCTCGATCTCCCCCGGTTCGACGCGGAAGCCCCGCACCTTGGCCTGCATGTCGGCGCGGCCCAGGTACTCCAGGTTCCCGTCGGCGCCCCAGCGCGCGAGGTCACCGGTGCGGTACATGCGCGCGCCGGGCGGCCCGTACGGATCGGCGACGAAACGTTCCGCGGACAGCCCAGGGCGGTCCAGGTAGCCACGGGCCAGACCCGCGCCGGCCAGGTACAGCTCGCCCGGGACGCCCAGGGGCGCCAGTCCGAGCCGGGCGTCGAGCACATAGGTCCGGCAGTTGGCCAGCGGCGTGCCGATGGGCAGGTTCCCGTCCCCGGCGCCGTCGTCCACGCATCCGGCGGCGTACACCGTGGCCTCGGTGGGGCCGTAGACGTTGGCCAGCCGCACCTGGGGCGCCATGTCCCGCAGTTTCCGCACCAGGGCTGAGGGCAGTGCCTCACCCGCGAGGACGATCGTGCCGATCCGGTCCAGCCGCGCCCGGTCGGCCATGGCGTCGAGCACCGAGGGCACGACACACAGCAGGCTCGCCGTCCCGATGTCCTGCTCGACGACGGCCAGCGCGTCGTCGAGCACCACGATGCTCCCTCCCACGAGCAGGGGCACCAGCGTGTCGAACACGGAGACGTCGAAGGTGGTCGAGGTCGTCGCCAGTGCCCGCGAGAACGTCTGCGCGCCGAACTCGGCGACTCCCCAGGCTGCGAGGTTCGCCACGCCCGTGTGGGCGACGACCACGCCCTTCGGCCGGCCCGTGGACCCCGAGGTGTAGATGACGTACGCGGGGTTGCGCGGGTGCAGCGGGGCGCGCCTGTCCGTGTCCGCGGGGTCACGGTCGGACCGGGTGGCCAGGTCGTCGCGCAGGTCCGGGGCTTCCAGGACGACCGGCTCGGCGAAGTCCGGCAGCGTCGCGGCGAAATCCGCGGTGGTGAGCACCAGTTCGGGCCGGGCGTCGCGGAGCAGGTACGAGATCCGCTCGGCCGGGTACGCGAGGTCGAGCGGCAGGTAGGCGCCGCCTGCCTTGAGCACGGCCAGCAGCGCGACGATCAGGTCGGCGGAGCGCGGAAGCGCCACCGCCACCAGCGTCTCGGGGCCCACGTCGCGTGCGATCAGCCAGTGTGCGAGCCGGTTCGCCCGCGCGTTCAGCTCCCGGTACGACAGGGTCACGTCGCCACAGACCAGCGCCGTGCTGTCCGGCGCGGCCGCCGCCCGCAGCTCGAACAGCTCGGGCACGGTGTGCTCCTGCAGCGGCATCGCGGTGTCGTTGAGCACCCGCAGCAGGTGGTCGCGCTCCTGCGGGGCCAGCGCGTCGACCGTTCCGACCCGGCGGTCGGGCTCCCTCACGAACCGGCGCACGACCCGCAGGAAGCGCTGCGCGACCTCCTCGACGTACCCGCGGTCGAAGACGTCCGGCGAGTACTGCAGGGCGAGCTTCAGCTGCGAGCCGATGTCCGCGGTCACGGTGAGCGGGTAGTGCGTGCCGGCGTTGGGACGTATGCCGGTGCAGGTGATTCCGGCCCGGGTGCCGGCCTCGGTCAGGCCGGACTGGTCCATCGGGTAGGACTCGAAGACGACCAGGGTGTCGAAGAGCACTCCGGGCAGGGCGGCGGGCCTGCCGGAGACCGTGGCGCCGAACACCACGTCCTGCCGCCCGGTCAGGTGCCCCAGCAGCAGCGCCCAGGCACCCTGGACCACGGTGTTGACCGTGACACCCAGCTCACCGGCACACCGCGTCAACTCACGCGTCTCCTCCGGAGACAACTCGACCGTCGAGTTCCTCCGCCCAGGCCCGGGCCGCGGCGTCGGGGTCCTGGCCGGCCAGCCAGGCCAGGAATTCC
>NZ_JOJE01000098.1 GCF_000720255.1 Streptomyces griseus subsp. griseus
GAGCAGGCAGCTGTTCGACCTGGTCACCGCCCGGTGGGCCACCCTGGTCCTGGTCGACCTCATGGAGGGCCCGCAACGCTGGTCCGAGCTGCGCCGGCGTGCCGGCGGCGTCAGCGACAAGATGCTCGCGCAGACCCTGCGCGACCTCGAAGCCGGCGGACTGATCACCCGCACCGTGCACGCCGACCGCCCGCCGACGGTGCAGTACGCCCTGACCGACCTCGCCCGCGGCGCCACCGCCGCGCTGCAACACCTTCAGAACTGGGCCGAAGAACACACCAGCGACTACGCCCGACACACCCACACCACCCACCCGAAGCCCTGAAAAGGCAGGCTCGGTGTGCACACGTCACCGTGCTTCCGCCGTATGAGCGAGCGCCCTGACCAGCATGAACTGCGTGCAAAGCTCAGGGCGCGACTCGCCGTCACTCACGGTAGGCGCACAACGGCTTCCGCACGGCAGATCGCCGCCGATGGCGGGATCGTGGGTGGTCTGCGTGCGGGGCGCCGGGGACTCGGGGACAAGGGGCGGTCGAAGCCGCACGGCACGTCTTGTGTACCCCATGCGCTGACGCGACCGGTGTGCGGCCCCGTCAGGCGGACGGGGCCGACCCACCTGTCGGACGGGAGTGCCGTTCTGGTGCGATGAGTCAGTCCGCCGCGCGGTTGACTTGGACACTGTGAACCGCTCGCCGTACTTCGTGGCCGGCGCGTCGGCTCGCCGGGCCCACCCTTGCCGCCTGAGCCGCCGTCGATGTACCGCGGCACGCCCACGCCACTGGTTTACGGCGGAAGCCGGTGCCGAAGAAACGAAGTCGATGTCGGCGTCATCGGGTCTTACCGAGCGTCGGTTCATCCCAGTGATCTCGCGGCGCGCTGACGCCATGGCTCCCCTAGGCTGAGGCCGTGATGCGCCGATCAGGTCAGGTGGCCGCCCTCAGTGAGGTGGCCGACATCATCGCCGCTCAGCGGCAGTCACTGGCCGAGGCGGCTCTGGAGGCCATGCGGACGGAGATTCCCGGCTACGCCGCCCTCGTGGACGAAGCGCTGCTGGCCGACGTGGTGGCCCACGTGACGGAGGCGGTCGACGTGCTCGGTGTCAGCCTGGCCCGCGACCGACCGGTCACGGACGACGACGTGGCGTTCGTCCGCCCGCATGCCGCGCGGCGGGCCCGGCAGGGTATGCCCCTGGTGGATTTCATGCACGCGCTGCGTATCGCGCACCGCGTGATGTGGGAGGCGATCGCCGACTGGGCGGTGCACACGACCGGCGGGCGTGACGTCGCGCTGGAAGCGTGCGGACTCGTCATGGAACTGATCAACCGGGGCAGTACGGTCGCGGCCCGGGCTTATCTGGACGAGGAACAGTTCCTGGCCGTGGAAGGCGACCGGGTGCGTCGGGACCTGCTCGAAGACCTGATCGCGGGGCGGGAGCCGACGCCGGGACCACGGCTGACCGCGGCCACGAAGGCCGGGCTGCATCCCGATACGCCGTGTGCCGTGGTGGTCGCGGTGCCCGTGGGTCCCGTCGGCGACCCCTACAGTCTGCGTTCCGCCGCCTCGCTTCTCGGGCAGGCCGCGGGCGACCCGGCTCGTGCGCTGACCGTGCTGCGGCAGGACGAGATGGTGATCGTGCGGGCGCTGCGCGACAGGGTGGGCAGTGTGTCCGGGGAATCCGTGAGGACGGCATGGCGGACGCTCGCCGACCAGGGGACGCGGCTGGCGGTGGGCGTCAGCACGCGGTACGACACCGTCGCCGATCTGGGGAAGGCGTACCACGAGGCGGTCTCCGCGCTGGGCACTCTGCCGCCGGACGGTGGCGTCGTCTGCCTGTCCGATCTCAGTGTGCTCGACTATCTGACCCTCCGAGCGGACGAGACCGCCGCACGGATGGTGCCGGCGGCGCTCCGTACCTTCGTGGCCGAGGACTCCCGGACGGACGGCACCCTGATCAGAACAGTGGAGGAGTACGCGGCCAACGATCTGAACGTGAAGGCCGCGGCCCAGCGACTAGGTGTCCACATCAACACCGCACATCACCGTCTGGCTCGTGTCGAGGAACGGACGGGGTGTGACCTGCGCAGGCTCGCCGACCTCCAGGAGCTGCTGATCGCGATCAGACTGTTCGGGGGCGGCTCCGGCACCGCGGTGTGACCCGATCACCTCCACAGATGGAGGCTTGAGCACCTCCCTCCACAGCTATGTGATCCGATCACAGTGCGGCGGCCGCATTGTTGGGCGTCATGCCCGATGCCCTGCGCGCCACGGACGCCTAGCGTTGCCGTCGTCGAACCCGCGCGCTCACGCCGCGGCTTTGCCGGCGCCGCCGTAGGGGTGCGCGTCGGGCCTGTCGAGCGTGAGTTCCGGTACGGAGCCGATCGACGGGAACTGATCCAGATGACCGACCCCAGACCCATGTCCGCCACGCTCTGCGACGCCTTCCAGCGCACAGCGGCCGTCGCGCCCGACACGGTGGCCCTGCGCACCGTGGGCGCGACGCGCACCGTCACCTGGCGGGCCCTCGCCGAGGACGTGCGCCTCCTGGCGGCCGGCCTGGCCGGGCTCGGAGTCAGGCGTGGTGACACCGTCGCGCTGATGATGACCAACCGGGTCGAGTTCTTCCCCGTCGACCTCGCCGCCCAGCACCTGGGCGCCATCCCGTTCTCCGTCTACAACACCCTGCCGGCGGCCCAACTCGCCCACGTCCTGCGCAATTCCGGAAGCAGGGTGATGGTGTGCGAAACCCAGTACCTCCCCGTCGTCCGAGAATCCGGTGTGGCCGTCGAGCACCTCATCCTGGTGGACGGCGACGAAGTCCCGGCGGGCGGCGAGGAAACCAGGACCGCCGACGACGAAACCATGACGTACGGCGACGAAGCGAAGCCGGCCGAAGGCACCCTCAGCCTGGAAATCCTCCGCGCTCGGGGCCGGGCGAACACCTCGTTCGACTTCGACGCGGCCTGGCGCGCCGTCCAGCCGGACGACGTGCT
>NZ_JOJE01000099.1 GCF_000720255.1 Streptomyces griseus subsp. griseus
CATCGGTAGCGGAGAACAACCGCACCACATTCGCGTGCGGAACCACCACACCCTTCGGACGCCCCGTCGACCCCGACGTATAAATCACATACGCAGGCGCATCCGGAGTCAGAGGCGCCGACCGCTCCGCATCGGACAAGTCAGCCCCGGAATACCCGTCTAGGATCGGTGTGTTCACCAGGATCTGGGGAATATCGTTGGCGCCTTCGTCACCGGTGATCACGCACATCGGGGCGGCATCTTCGAGGATGTAGGCGATACGGTCCGCCGGATAGTCAGGGTCGATCGGCACATACGCCGCACCCGACTTCACCACCGCCAACAACGCGACCACCAGATCGGCAGAACGAGGCAGAGCGACGGCGACAAACCGCTCCGGACCCGCACCCCGCTCAACCAACAACCGAGCCAAACGATTCGCCCGCTCGTTCAGCTCGCGATACGACAACTCGACGCCGTCGAAGACGAGCGCCGTAGCATCCGGCGTCCGTGCCACCTGCTCCTCGAACAACTCGGGCAGCGTGCCACCGGGCGACTCCCGGCCGGTGTCGTCCCAGCCTTGAAGCACCTGCCCCAATTCGGCGTCATCGAGGATGCGTGCCCGACTGACCGGCTGCTCGGGGTGCGCCAGGACGTGCTCCAGGAACCGCGCCAGCCAGCCCGCCATCCGCTCGATCGTGGACCGGCCGAACAGGTCCGTGGCGAACTCGATGCCGCCCCGGATGCCCGCCGGTTCGCCTTCGCCGGTGAACACCTCGGCGAAGTTGAAGGAGAGGTCGAACTTCGCCACCTGCGTCGCGACCGGCGCAACCTCTACGTCCAGGCCCGGCATCACCAGATCCGAAACCGGGGTGTTCTGGAACGCCAACGCCACCTGGAACAGGGGATGACGGCCCATCGAGCGAACCGGATTCAACACCTCCACCAGACGCTCGAACGGCACATCCTGTGCGCCGAAGGCCCTGAGGTCGGTCTCCCGGACTCGTGCGACCAGCTCCGCGAACGACGGGTCGCCCGATACGTCCGCCCGCAGGACCAGCGTGTTCACGAAGAACCCGACCAGATCATCCAGCGCCTCGTCCAGACGACCCGCCACCGGAGAGCCGATCGGAATGTCCCTCCTCGGGCACCGAGGCGAGTTCACTCCGCCAGAACTCCACCTGCGCCGCGCCCGTACTCTCCGGGTCGTCCTCGTCGCCCAGCAACTCCCGCTGCCACAAGGTGTAGTCCGCGTACTGCACCGGCAAGGGCTCCCACTCCGGAACCGCACCTTCGCACCGCGCCCCGTACGCCACCGCAAGGTCTCGCGCCAACGGCCCCAACGACCAGGCGTCACCGGCGATGTGATGCACCACCGCGACCAACACCCAATGGTCTACAGCCACTTGGAGAACCGACGCCCGCACCGGAATTTCGGACTCCAGGCCGAACGCGTACTCCGAGGCATCCGTGACATCAGCGGCCAGGCGCTCCCGAGAACTCTCCCGCACCACCAGCGCCGGCGCGGCCTCCTCCACCGGCAGGATCCGCTGGTACGGCTGACCATCCACCTCAACGAACACCGTCCGCAGGCTCTCGTGCCGGTCCACCACATCCGTCAACGCCAGTTCCAGCGCCTTCAGATCCAGCTCACCGCGCAGCCGTACCACCAACGGAATGTTGTACGTCGCGCTCGGCCCCTCCAGGCGGCTCATGAACCACAAACGCCGCTGGGCGAACGACACCGGAATCATGAGCGCTCCTCGTACTTGGACCTGTCCATGCGGCGCAGTGCCGGACGTGCTTTCTTCACGCTGCCGAGCTGATCGACAACTCCGGCGACCGTGGGGTTCTCGAATAGGGGTCTGATGTCGAGCTCCAGCCCCATGGCCGTTCGGATTCGGCTGATGAGGCGGGTGGCGAGCAGGGAGTGGCCGCCGAGTTCGAAGAAGTTGTCGTCGATGGTGACCTGCTCGACGCCGAGCGCTTCTGCGAACAGCTCACACAGCTGCTTTTCCTGCGGGGTGCGCGGGGCACGGCCGGTCGTGCTGGTGGTGAACTCGGGAGCGGGCAGGGCCCGGCGGTTGAGTTTCCCGTTCGGTGTCAGCGGCAGCACGTCCAGGACCATGACCGCGGAGGGGACCATGTAGCCCGGCACCATCTTCGCCGTATGCGCCCGCAGGGCTTGCGGGTCGAGTGTCGCGTCGGCGGTGGGGACGGCGTATCCGACCAGCCGCTTGTCGCCGGGGCGGTCCTCACGTACGAGCACTGCGGCTTGGGCGACGTCGGGATGGGCGGCCAGAACCGATTCGATCTCGCCCAACTCGATCCGGAAACCCCGCACCTTGACCTGGTCGTCGATACGGCCCAGGTACTCGATCTTCCCGTTGGTGTTCCATCGCACGAGGTCTCCCGTGCGGTACATACGTGAGCCGGGGGCGCCGAAGGGGTCGGCCACGAAGCGCTCCGCCGTCAGACCCGGACGGTTCAGATAACCCCGAGCCAGACCATCACCGGCGATGTACATCTCACCCGCGACACCCACCGGTGCCGGGCACAGGCCCGCGCCCAGGACGTAAACCCGCGTGTTGGCGATCGGACCGCCGATCGACGACACCCCGCCGGCATCCGCGCCGACCTCATCGGCCGTGGACCAGATCGTCGTCTCGGTCGGCCCGTACAGATTCGTCACCGACGCCGTCCGGGCCACCAACGTGCGCGCCAGCTCACCTGGCAATGCCTCGCCGCCGACCAGCGCCCGCACGCCGGCCAACTCCTCGCCGGTGTCGGCCACCAGCGCGTGCCACAGGCTCGGCGTCGCCTGCATCACGCTCACCTCCGCTGAGGAGATCAAAGAGCGCAGGGCAAGGGGGTCGCGTACGTCCTGCGGAGAAGCCAGCACCACAGCTGCGCCGTGCAACAGCGGGACGTACAACTCCAGACCCGCGATGTCGAAGGCAATCGTGGTCACCGCCAGCAGCCGGTCACCCACACCCAGATCGAAGCGCTCCTGCATCGAAGACAGGAAGTTCACCAGCGCCCTGTGCTCGATGACCACACCCTTCGGCCGACCCGTCGAACCCGACGTGAAGATCGCGTACGCCGGTGTGCCTGGGTCCACCACCTTGGAGAGGTCGGTTCCGGAGTGCTCAGCGAGGGCCGGAGTGTTCACCAGGATCTGGGGAGTGTCCTTGGGCAGAGCACCTTCCGCCCCGAGACCGGTGATCACACACATCGGGTGAGCGTCTTCGAGAATGTAGGCGATACGGTCCGCCGGATAGTCAGGGTCAATGGGTACATACGCCGCACCCGACTTCACCACAGCCAACAGCGCCACCACCAACTCCAGGGAACGCGGCAGAGCAACCGCGACGAACCGCTCCGGACCCGCACCC
>NZ_JOJE01000100.1 GCF_000720255.1 Streptomyces griseus subsp. griseus
CACATGTTCAGACGAAGGCCGCTTCCGCGTCCGGCAGTTACCAGACCGAGTGATCAAGTTCGACGCATCATTCGACGCCAGAGGTTAAAGATCAAGCTAAGGGCTGTCCCGTAATCTCTGGTGGATCAGCGTGCGGCGTCAGATGCGGTGCATCGCAAGGCGGAGGGACCTCCGCATACTGGATGTATGCGGACGTTCCGACATCGCGGCGAGGTGCCGTAGCTGTCGTCGCACGCCCGCCAGGGATTACGGGACAGCCCTTAGGCAGACGTGGCATTAACGCGCCCTCACGGTGGCCCCATCACACCCCCTCACACTGCCTGGCACGCCATTCCGCGGCCCTTGAAGCGATACATGCCAGTGCTGCAGAGACGAGGAGGTGAAAGTCCTCCCGCGCCCCCTTGTCTATTCGGATGCTGGTGACTGTCTGGGGCTGTCGGCGGTAGGGCTCCTGGTGGTGTCAGGCCCGGTCCTATGGACGTTCCTGGCCCGCAGACGGCTGTCAGCCGCGTTCGGGCTGTTCTGTGGCCCAGGCGTAGCCCAGTTCGGCGAAAGCGGCTCGCTGTTCCGCGTTCAGACGGTCGCGCCTGGTCTTCTGGTTGCTTTGCTCAGAAATACCCGTAGCCGGACCATCGAACCGTCCGGCAGTTCTTCGACGTGTGTCGTCGTCCGGCCAGGGTGACGGGCCTGGCTCATGTCCTGTCCGGTGGCGCGGGCGTTTCCGGATGGACTGTCAGCACCGGTCGCGGTCCGAAACTGCGTCGAACGGCAGGGTTGCCAGCACCTACGATGACGCCCGTGCACCCGCCGCAGCCCAGTGGCGTCGACCTGGCCCGCGTCGCACTGCGCGCCGCCAAGGTGGCAGCGCAGAAGAACGGCGGCGGCCGTACGGCGCAGCCCAAGCCGCGTACGACCCGGGTGGTCCGCCGCGACGGGCGCGAGCCGTGCGCTTTTGGTGTGACTGAGCGCTGTAGTTGGCCTGTCCGGCCAGGCGGGCGCGCAAGTGGAGGCTCGGGCAGGAGAGCCTGGTCATCCAGGGGCCAGCCGTCGCTGGACTTCGGGTACCGGCTCGAATCCTTTGAGTTCCAGCTCCTCGACGGCGTCGCCCTCGAGCTTCGTGACGGTCTTGGACCAGTAGCCCCCGTGGTGGGCCAGTGCCATGGACACTCGGCAGTCGCCGGCCGGGAACCGCCATCCGTTCACGTGACCCTCTGGGGCATCGGCTTCCAGAACGCGCGGGCCCCCTCGCACGCCGGGCCGGGGGCAGAGCGATGCCACCCCAGGGCTCCTCGAACTCCACGGCCCAGAAGCGCTCGCGCCGTCGTCCGACTGCGGAACCGGATCGGCCGATATCAGCGGCGCGATCCGGTCCCACAATCGCATCAGTGATCGCTTGCCGGACAGGTCCGCCCGATCAACTGACCACTCATTGAAGAGACACGCTCCAGACTCAGCTCTTGATGTCGACAACCTTC
Organism: Streptomyces griseus subsp. griseus; assembly: GCF_000720255.1. GTDB lineage: Bacteria > Actinomycetota > Actinomycetes > Streptomycetales > Streptomycetaceae > Streptomyces > Streptomyces griseus_I. The sequence continues at coordinate 1,476 of NZ_JOJE01000100.1, forward strand.
AGGTTGGTCGGGTAGCCGCCACCGCAGTTGAGCGTCGCCGCCTTCTCCGTACCGCGGGTGCGGTAGCCGGGGTCTCCCTTGTAGGGGCCGTGCGTGCTGCCCGGACCGGCGCACATGGCCTGGACGTTCCAGGTGCCGCTGCCCGACGTGCAGAAGCCCACGGCCGTGTGGTTGTTGGTGTGCGAGACGTACGCCGTGCAGCCGGACGGACCGCCGGGGGCGGCCTGGGCCGCCCCCGTGGCGCCGAGTATCATGCCTGCGGCCAGGAGGCCCGACGCCGACGTGGCGGTTACGAACTTCTTGAGTGTGCTGGTCATGCACCCTCCCCGTTTCGAACGGATCTTCTAACCCGCGCGAAGGTAGTTCAGTACGAGGATGGGCCGCGTCATGCCCAGGGATGACTAAGACAGGGCACCTGATGGTGTACAGCAGTCGCCGCTCGCCGCAACTGTGGCAGTCGACAACTGACGAACAGCCACCACTAGACGCCAGAGGGGGACTCGTGTTGCCTCCCCCTCAAATGCCGCTCTGCACAAGCAAGAAGAGCACGTCTGGCGGGTGGTGCTCTTCTTGCTTGTGCAGGGGTCTGGATTCCCTTCCAAGGAGGCAGACGGCCGGAGCGGGCAAGCACCGCCGGGCCGCTCCGGTTGTGAGGGCATCCCAAGGCTTTTCAGGAGGGGGCAGGCCTACCGTGCCCGCCGACTCCCCCCGTCTGAAAAGCCGTCCCTGGCCGTCCTAGAGAGTTGAAGGAAAACAGCGTCCACAGCGTCCGACGGGCGCGCCTCGCTCGCGCACCTCATGCCGAGCAGCCGGGACCGTGCCAGGAAGGCGCTCGCTCTGGCACTTCGGCCGCCGCAGGATCCGGAGCGCTGAGGGCCCACAGTGGGCCCAGGCCGCGAAAAATCGCGAAGCGGACCTCGGCCCACTCCGCATCCGTCATGTCACTCGGATAGCACCGCGTCCGCCGTCCCTGAGCGATCGAACCGAACCTGTGGACGTAG
>NZ_JOJE01000101.1 GCF_000720255.1 Streptomyces griseus subsp. griseus
AGGATGAGCCCGCGGCCTATCAGCTTGTTGGTGAGGTAATGGCTCACCAAGGCGACGACGGGTAGCCGGCCTGAGAGGGCGACCGGCCACACTGGGACTGAGACACGGCCCAGACTCCTACGGGAGGCAGCAGTGGGGAATATTGCACAATGGGCGAAAGCCTGATGCAGCGACGCCGCGTGAGGGATGACGGCCTTCGGGTTGTAAACCTCTTTCAGCAGGGAAGAAGCGAAAGTGACGGTACCTGCAGAAGAAGCGCCGGCTAACTACGTGCCAGCAGCCGCGGTAATACGTAGGGCGCAAGCGTTGTCCGGAATTATTGGGCGTAAAGAGCTCGTAGGCGGCTTGTCACGTCGGGTGTGAAAGCCCGGGGCTTAACCCCGGGTCTGCATTCGATACGGGCTAGCTAGAGTGTGGTAGGGGAGATCGGAATTCCTGGTGTAGCGGTGAAATGCGCAGATATCAGGAGGAACACCGGTGGCGAAGGCGGATCTCTGGGCCATTACTGACGCTGAGGAGCGAAAGCGTGGGGAGCGAACAGGATTAGATACCCTGGTAGTCCACGCCGTAAACGGTGGGAACTAGGTGTTGGCGACATTCCACGTCGTCGGTGCCGCAGCTAACGCATTAAGTTCCCCGCCTGGGGAGTACGGCCGCAAGGCTAAAACTCAAAGGAATTGACGGGGGCCCGCACAAGCAGCGGAGCATGTGGCTTAATTCGACGCAACGCGAAGAACCTTACCAAGGCTTGACATACACCGGAAACGTCTGGAGACAGGCGCCCCCTTGTGGTCGGTGTACAGGTGGTGCATGGCTGTCGTCAGCTCGTGTCGTGAGATGTTGGGTTAAGTCCCGCAACGAGCGCAACCCTTGTTCTGTGTTGCCAGCATGCCCTTCGGGGTGATGGGGACTCACAGGAGACCGCCGGGGTCAACTCGGAGGAAGGTGGGGACGACGTCAAGTCATCATGCCCCTTATGTCTTGGGCTGCACACGTGCTACAATGGCCGGTACAATGAGCTGCGATACCGTGAGGTGGAGCGAATCTCAAAAAGCCGGTCTCAGTTCGGATTGGGGTCTGCAACTCGACCCCATGAAGTCGGAGTTGCTAGTAATCGCAGATCAGCATTGCTGCGGTGAATACGTTCCCGGGCCTTGTACACACCGCCCGTCACGTCACGAAAGTCGGTAACACCCGAAGCCGGTGGCCCAACCCCTTGTGGGAGGGAGCTGTCGAAGGTGGGACTGGCGATTGGGACGAAGTCGTAACAAGGTAGCCGTACCGGAAGGTGCGGCTGGATCACCTCCTTTCTAAGGAGCACTTCTTACCGATCCCTTCGGGGTGAGGTCAGAGGCCAGTACATCAGCGAATGTCTGATGCTGGTTGCTCATGGGTGGAACGTTGACTATTCGGCCGGGTTCTGGGTCGGAGGCTGTTAGTACTGCTCGTAAGAGTGTGGAACGCATGATCTCCGGGCGGGAGCTGGCCGGGCACGCTGTTGGGTGTCTGAGGGAATGAACTCCCTCGAGATGCCGGCCCCAGTGAACTCGAACCGGATGGTTCGGGGTGATGGGTGGCTGGTCGTTGTTTGAGAACTGCACAGTGGACGCGAGCATCTGTGGCCAAGTTTTTAAGGGCGCACGGTGGATGCCTTGGCACCAGGAACCGATGAAGGACGTGGGAGGCCACGATAGTCCCCGGGGAGTCGTCAACCAGGCTTTGATCCGGGGGTTTCCGAATGGGGAAACCCGGCAGTCGTCATGGGCTGTCACCCGCTGCTGAACACATAGGCAGTGTGGAGGGAACGCGGGGAAGTGAAACATCTCAGTACCCGCAGGAAGAGAAAACAACCGTGATTCCGGGAGTAGTGGCGAGCGAAACCGGATGAGGCCAAACCGTATGCGTGTGAGACCCGGCAGGGGTTGCGTATACGGGGTTGTGGGATCTCTCTTCTGTCGTCTGCCGGCGACAGGACGAGTCAGAAACCGTTGATGTAGGCGAAGGACATGCGAAAGGTCCGGCGTAGAGGGTAAGACCCCCGTAGTCGAAACGTCAACGGCTCGTTTGAGAGACACCCAAGTAGCACGGGGCCCGAGAAATCCCGTGTGAATCTGGCGGGACCACCCGCTAAGCCTAAATATTCCCTGGTGACCGATAGCGGATAGTACCGTGAGGGAATGGTGAAAAGTACCGCGGGAGCGGAGTGAAATAGTACCTGAAACCGTGTGCCTACAAGCCGTGGGAGCGTCGGAACAAGGCTTGCCTTGTTCTCGTGACTGCGTGCCTTTTGAAGAATGAGCCTGCGAGTTTGCGGTGTGTTGCGAGGTTAACCCGTTCTCCCCGAAATGCATTTAGGTGCAGCGTCGTGTGTTTCTTGCCGGAGGTAGAGCACTGGATAGGCGATGGGCCCTACCGGGTTACTGACCTTAGCCAAACTCCGAATGCCGGTAAGTGAGAGCGCGGCAGTGAGACTGTGGGGGATAAGCTCCATGGTCGAGAGGGAAACAGCCCAGAGCATCGACTAAGGCCCCTAAGCGTACGCTAAGTGGGAAAGGATGTGGAGTCGCACAGACAACCAGGAGGTTGGCTTAGAAGCAGCCACCCTTGAAAGAGTGCGTAATAGCTCACTGGTCTAGTGATTCCGCGCCGACAATGTAGCGGGGCTCAAGCGTACCGCCGAAGTCGTGTCATTGCGATATTAACCCCCAACGGGGATCGTGATGGGTAGGGGAGCGTCGTGTGCCGGGTGAAGCAGCCGCGGAAGCGAGTTGTGGACGGTTCACGAGTGAGAATGCAGGCATGAGTAGCGATACACACGTGAGAAACGTGTGCGCCGATTGACTAAGGGTTCCTGGGTCAAGCTGATCTGCCCAGGGTAAGTCGGGACCTAAGGCGAGGCCGACAGGCGTAGTCGATGGATAACCGGTTGATATTCCGGTACCCGCTGTGAAGCGTCAAACATTGAATCCAGTGATGCTAAGCCCGTGAAGCCGTTCCGGACCCTTCGGGGAAAGGAAAGTGGTGGAGCCGGTGACCCAAGCTGGTAGTAGGTGAGTGATGGGGTGACGCAGGAAGGTAGTCCATCCCGGGCGGTGGTTGTCCCGGGGTAAGGGTGTAGGCCGTGCGGTAGGTAAATCCGTCGCACACAAGGCTGAGACCTGATGCCGAGCCGATTGTGGTGAAGTGGATGATCCTATGCTGTCGAGAAAAGCCTCTAGCGAGTTTCATGGCGGCCCGTACCCTAAACCGACTCAGGTGGTCAGGTAGAGAATACCGAGGCGTTCGGGTGAACTATGGTTAAGGAACTCGGCAAAATGCCCCCGTAACTTCGGGAGAAGGGGGGCCATCACTGGTGATCCAATTTACTTGGTGAGCTGGGGGTGGCCGCAGAGACCAGCGAGAAGCGACTGTTTACTAAAAACACAGGTCCGTGCGAAGCCGTAAGGCGATGTATACGGACTGACGCCTGCCCGGTGCTGGAACGTTAAGGGGACCGGTTAGTCACTCTTCGGGGTGGCGAAGCTGAGAACTTAAGCGCCAGTAAACGGCGGTGGTAACTATAACCATCCTAAGGTAGCGAAATTCCTTGTCGGGTAAGTTCCGACCTGCACGAATGGCGTAACGACTTCTCGACTGTCTCAACCATAGGCCCGGTGAAATTGCACTACGAGTAAAGATGCTCGTTTCGCGCAGCAGGACGGAAAGACCCCGGGACCTTTACTACAGTTTGATATTGGTGTTCGGTTCGGCTTGTGTAGGATAGCTGGGAGACTTTGAACTCTGGACGCCAGTTCAGGGGGAGTCGTCGTTGAAATACCAGTCTGGTCGTGCTGGATGTCTAACCTGGGTCCGTGATCCGGATCAGGGACAGTGTCTGATGGGTAGTTTAACTGGGGCGGTTGCCTCCTAAAGAGTAACGGAGGCGCCCAAAGGTTCCCTCAGCCTGGTTGGCAATCAGGTGTTGAGTGTAAGTGCACAAGGGAGCTTGACTGTGAGACCGACGGGTCGAGCAGGGACGAAAGTCGGGACTAGTGATCCGGCGGTGGCTTGTGGAAGCGCCGTCGCTCAACGGATAAAAGGTACCCCGGGGATAACAGGCTGATCTTCCCCAAGAGTCCATATCGACGGGATGGTTTGGCACCTCGATGTCGGCTCGTCGCATCCTGGGGCTGGAGTCGGTCCCAAGGGTTGGGCTGTTCGCCCATTAAAGCGGTACGCGAGCTGGGTTTAGAACGTCGTGAGACAGTTCGGTCCCTATCCGCTGTGCGCGTAGGAATATTGAGAAGGGCTGTCCCTAGTACGAGAGGACCGGGACGGACGAACCTCTGGTGTGCCAGTTGTTCTGCCAAGGGCATGGCTGGTTGGCTACGTTCGGGAGGGATAACCGCTGAAAGCATCTAAGCGGGAAGCCTGCTTCGAGATGAGTATTCCCACCTCCTTGAGAGGGTAAGGCTCCCAGTAGACGACTGGGTTGATAGGCCGGATCTGGAAGCACGGTAACGTGTGAAGGTGACCGGTACTAATAGGCCGAGGGCTTGTCCTCAGTTGCTCGCGTCCACTGTGTT
>NZ_JOJE01000102.1 GCF_000720255.1 Streptomyces griseus subsp. griseus
GCACGTCTCATCCCGGTGACCGCCACGGCCTGGTGAATGGTTCCCTCGATGCCCGCGCGGGTTCCGTACTTGGCTCGCCACTGCTCGTCGGACTGCTGGAGGCGGGCATGGTCGAGGACTTCTTGCAGCTCGCGTGGTTGCAGAGAGAGGGTCCGGCCACCGGTCTTCGAGCGGGTGCACTGGTCGCGCACCGGGCAGGGGCGACATGTCTCCTTGTCGAACTTGATGACGATGGCCTTGGTGCCGCGCAGGGTGGCAGGGCTCCACCAGGTGCTGGTGTCCCCGCGTGGGCAGGTCGCCTGCCGCTTGTCCCAGTCGATGGTGAACGCGGTGCGGTCGAACCCGGCGCTGGCACGCGCCTGGGGTGAGCTGTTCATCAGGACCGGGGTGACCAGGGCGACCCCGAAGTTCTTCTTCAGGCCCACGATCAAGTCGGCGGAGGCATAACCAGAATCGAGGAAGTGCTCGGCGGGCAGGAGATCGCGGGCGGCGAGCATGTGATGGACCGGTTCGGTCATCTCCGCGTCGGTCACTGTGGCGTCGGTGGTCGCGATGCTGGTGATCAAGCGCGGCGGCGGTCCGTCGGCTCCGGGGATCAGAGTCTGGCCGTCGGCAGCCGGGTCCTGGTCATCGGCGTCGTCGCAGGACTCGCTGATGTGGATCTTGTAGCCGGTCCACCAGGAGCCCTGTTTGAGGCCGTAGCGGGCGTCGGTGTCGTACGGAGAGGTCAGCCGAAGTCTGCCGGGCGGGAGGTCTTTGCTCTCCCGCCGCTTCACCTCCGCTCCGGCTTCGGTCACGGTGCGGTGGTAGTTCTGCACCCACATCGTGCGCAGGACCTGCACCGCCGGGAGCTCGCGCAGCCAGGCCGGGGCATCAGGGGCGTGCACCGCCTCCAGCAGCGCGAACCCGTCCCGGCCGTAGACCAGAGCCATCTCCTCGCGCTTGCTCGTGGAAGCCGGCGGATGCCAGGAGTGAGTCCGCGGGCCGTAGCGGTCGGCCCACTCCCGAACAGGCACCGCCTGGGCCAGCCAGTCCGGGGACGCGCAGGCCAGCGCCTCCAGCGCGGCCCGCAGCGTCTCCCCCGCCAGCTCCAGCCTGTTCAGATCGCGTACCGCCGCCAGCACGCGGGTGGAGTCAGTGCGCTGCTTGCCTCCCGCCTTCACCAGGCCCCGATCCTTGAGCGCGGTCAGCAGCAGGTCGAGCACCTTCTCCTCCATCCCGTGCTCGACCAACCGCGCACGGAACTCGGACAGCACCGAGGCGTCGAACCCGGGATCATCCAGCTCCAGGCCGAGCGCGTATTTCAGGTCCATGCCGTACCGCACCCGATGCGCCGCCGCCCGATCGGTGAGGTTCTCGGCGAACTGCAACACCGTCACCAGCGCGAGCTGGCCCGGTGACCAGCCTGGCCGCCCTCTGGCTCCGAATGCCTCGGTGAACTCGGCATCCGCGAACAACTCGCCCAGCTCGTCACGGACCCGCATCGCCAACGGATACGGGCCCCGCGCCGCCACCGCCCGCGCCACCTGCGCGGTCAGCTCAGGCACCGTCGGCCATGGCCTCGGCCGCATCGACATCCCACACCCCACCCGCGACCGGGAACGCCAAGACGGCCGCTGCTGCCCCGACCAACGAGCCGCCAGCCCCGCCGGGCACGAAATAAGCCAGCCACCAGCCGCAAATGCCGAGGATGTTCCGAGCCGCCCTGCTGTTTCCGAGTGGCATCAACGTGACTGGTGGGTAACGATGAAAGCGTCACCGACTGGTAGCCGTTTCATCGGATACTCCCGGTGGGCGGCCTTAGTGAGCGGGAGCCGATCATGGCGAACGTGACCGCAGGCCCCGAGAAGGACGTCGAGTTCTTTAGAGGCCTTCAAGAGGTGTTCGACAAGTACCCCGGCGCTGCGGAGCGGTACTACGTTCAGTTCGCGGCGGCTGAGTTGGCACTTGGGGTCGACCTTGAGAAGCAGGTGAGGGTCAATCGGGTCCAGAACGGTGAGGTCATCGGCAAGTTCGTGGACCGCGAATCTCAGGGAGCTTCCAGCTCTGAATGCTGCGCGTGGAAGTGGGAGAGCCAGACCTGGCGTTGTGTGACGAGGTGTGGTCCGCACCCGCCCATTGAGTAGGAAATCCCCGCCCGGCCGCGGCTGGCGGCTGGTCACCCTCGTCGTCGGTCACCAGCAGTCCGACGAGCAGTGGCGAGCCAAGTACGGAACCCGCGCGGGCATCGAGGGAACCATTCACCAGGCCGTGGCGGTCACCGGGATGAGACGTGC
>NZ_JOJE01000103.1 GCF_000720255.1 Streptomyces griseus subsp. griseus
GCGAACCGGATTCAACACCTCGACGAGGCGCTCGAACGGCACGTCCTGTGCCGCGAAGGCCCTGAGGTCGGTCTCCCGGATCCGTGCGACCAGCTCCGCAAACGACGGATCGCCGGACACGTCCGCCCGCAGGACCAGCGTGTTCACGAAGAACCCGACCAGATCATCCAGCGCCTCGTCCAGACGACCCGCCACCGGAGAGCCGATCGGAATGTCCTCGCCCCACGCTCACGCGCCAGGCTCATCACACGGCGGTGCAGCCCCGCCTCAAACGCCACCTCGACAACCTCACCCTGATGCGAGGCCACCAGTGGACGCGGACGATCGAACGGCAGGGCCAGCTGCTCCGGAACACTGGCGAGTTCATTTCGCCAGAACTCCACCTGGTCCGCGTCACCCTCATCGCCCAGCAACTCGCGCTGCCACAACGTGTAGTCCGCGTACTGCACCGGCAACGGCTCCCACTCCGGAACCGCTCCTTCGCACCGCGCTCCGTACGCCGACGCCAGATCCCGCGCCAACGGGCCCAACGACCAGCCGTCACCCGCGATGTGGTGCATGACCGCAGCCAACACCCACTCGTCCACGGCTACTCGGAAGGCCCACGCCCGCAGCGGGATCTCGGACTCCAGGTCGAACGCGTACGCCGAGACGTCCTCGATGTCACTCCACCAACCCCGCGACCGTCGGCGCCTCGAACAACGCGCGAACACCCAACTCCACACCCAGCACCGACCGGATACGGCTCACCAGACGCGTCGCCAGCAGCGAATGCCCACCCAGCTCGAAGAAGTTGTCATCAATGGACACCCGCTCGACGCCCAGGATCTCCGCGAACACCGCGCACAGGACCTCCTCCTGCGGCGTACGCGGACCACGACCCGCGCCATCAGCGGCGAACTCGACTGCGGGCAGGGCCCGTCGGTCCAGCTTTCCGTTCGGCGTCAGCGGCAGCGCGTCGAGGATGAGGATCGCTGAGGGAACCATGTACTCCGGGACCGCCGCGGCCACATGGGCACGCAGAACCTGCGGGTCGAGCATCACGCCGTCGGCAAGAACGACGTATCCCACGAGGCGGTCGTCGCGGACGATGACGGTGGCCTGGGTGACGTCAGGGTGTGTGGCGAGGACGGTTTCGATCTCGCCGAGTTCGATGCGGAAGCCTCGGATCTTGACCTGGTCGTCGGTACGGCCGAGGTATTCGATCTCACCGTCGGTGTTCCAACGGACGAGGTCTCCGGTGCGGTACATGCGCGTCCCGGGAGCGCCGTAGGGGTCGGCGACGAAGCGTTCCGCCGTCAGACCGGGCCGCTGGTGGTAGCCCCGGGCCAGCTGAACACCGGCGATGTACAGCTCGCCTGCCACGCCGACGGGTACGGGGGACAGGCCTTCGTCCAGGACGTACAGCTGCGTGTTCCACACGGGCCGCCCGATCGGCACGGTCGTACCCGCCGGCGCCGAGCATTTCCACCATGACACGTCGACCGACGCCTCGGTCGGCCCGTAGAGATTGAACAACGGGACATCCAGCACCTGCCGGAACCGGTCGACCGCCTCCGGCGGCAGTGCCTCACCGCTGCACACCACCCGCCGAAGCACACCGCCGCACCGCACCGCGGCAGGCTCCTGGAGGAAGACCTGGAGCATGGACGGCACGAAGTGCACCGTCGTCACCCGCTCCTGGGCGATCAGCGACGCCAGATATTCCGGATCCCGATGCCCACCGGGCCGGGCCACGACCAACCCCGCGCCGGTCAGCAGCGGCCAGAAGAACTCCCACACCGACACGTCGAATCCCGACGGCGTCTTCTGCAACACCCGGTCGTCCCCGGCCAGCTCGAACCGGTCCTGCATCCACAACAACCGGTTCACGATCCCTCGGTGCTCGACCACCACACCCTTCGGCCGGCCCGTAGAACCCGACGTATAAATCACATACGCAGGCGAACCCGGGTCCACGACAACTGGCAGATCGTGTTCATCGGCGACGGCCTGCGCGCTCTCGGCCAGCATCTCCTCCGTGACCACGCACATCGGGGCAGCGTCATCGAGGATGTAGGCGATGCGGTCGGCCGGATAGTCGGGGTCGACAGGCACGTACGCCGCACCCGTCTTCAGCACCGCAAGCAATGCCACCACGAGTTCCGCCGACCGTGGCAGCGCGACCGCCACGAATCGCTCCGGCCCCGCACCTCGCTCAATCAACAACCGGGCCAGGCGATTTGCCCGCTCATTCAACGAGCGATACGACAACTCCACGCCTTCGAAGACCACTGCGGTGGCATCCGGAGTACGTGCGACCTGCTCCTCGAACAACTCGGGCAACGTACGGTCAGGCACCACGGCAGCGGTGTCGTTCCAGTCCGTGAGGACCCGACCCAGCTCGGCGTCGTCGAGGATGCGCGCCCGACTGACCGGCTGCTCCGGGGCCGCCAGGACCTCCTCCAGGAACCGCGCAAGCCAGCCCGCCATCCGCTCGATCGTGGGCCGGTCGAACAGGTCC
>NZ_JOJE01000104.1 GCF_000720255.1 Streptomyces griseus subsp. griseus
CGCGCTCAACCTCATTCGCCTCGATGCCTGGTGGAACGGCCACCCGCTCGACCGCACCCGCGTCAGTCACCTTGCCCGCCTCGGCCTCTCTCTCGCCGCATGACCGAATAAGCCAGCAGGATCGGCAACACCCGCAAACGCATCCACGTCTACGGCACCACCCGCAAAGAAGCGCTGGCCAAGCTCACCGAGAAGATCGCCACCAGCAACCGCGGCCTCCCCGCTCCCTCCGCGCAGGGCAGCGTGGCCGCGTACCTGACGTACTGGCTGGAAAACGTCGCCGTCCACCACCTCCGCGAGAACACCCACACCCGCTATACCGCCTGCGTCAACCGGTACCTCATCCCCGGCCTCGGCAAGAAGAAGCTCACCAAGCTCACCGCCAAGGACGTCCGCACCTGACTCAACCAGCTCCGCACTACCTGCCAGTGCTGCGCGCGTGGCATCGACGCCCGGCGCGACCAGCCTCGCTGCTGCGCTGCAGGCCAGTGCTGTCGCAAGCTGCTCTCCCCGCTGACTCTGACCTACATCCATTCCGTGCTCAAGTCCGCCCTGGAGCACGCCGTGCGTGAGGAGGAGATCCCGCGCAACGTGGCCCGCAACGTCCGCACCGGCACGCCTCGGCCCCGACGCTTCGAACCCCTCACCGCCGACGAAGCCCGCCGACTCCTCACCACCGCGAACGAACACCGCTTGCAGGCCCTGTTCGAACTCGCCCTCCACACCGGACTCCGCAAGGGCGAACTCCTCGGCCTGTGCTGGGAAGACCTCGACCTCGGAGCGGGCACCGCCGCCATCCGCCGCACACTCCAGCGCACCAGCGCAGGCGGGCTTACCACGCTGCCCACCAAGACCCGGGCCTCCGAACGCCGCATCGCCCTCCCCACCCGCTGCGCCGAGTCCCTGCAGCTCCACCACGAACAGCAGCAGCGCGAAAGTAAGGCCGCAGGCAGTGCGTGGCAGCACAGGGGGCACGTATTCGCTACAGCGCAGAGCAGACCGATCGACCCGACCAACCTCACCCGCACCTTCACCACGCTCCTCCGCAAGGCCGGCCTCCGCCGCATCCGATTTCACGACCTCAGGCACTCGACCGCGACCCTGCTCCTGGAACAGGGAGTCGAACTCGTCGTGATCAAGGAACTCCTCGGCCACGCCCACATCGGCGTCACCGCCACCGTCTACGCCCACGTCCGACTCCGCCTCCAGCGCGACGCCATCGACCTCCTCGGCCGCGCCCTTGACCACCCCTGGCACACGTACGGCAACGGCGGCGGACGCCACCTGGTGTCCGCCGCCGTTGCCGTCATCTACTGCCGTCAAGCGGCAAAACGGCCCCTGCAGGTGACACCCGCAGGGGCCGCATCTTTGCCTTGGATGCATAGTAAATCGGAAGCCTAAATCGGCTCGCCCGCCACTCCACTGAACCCAACGAGGCTGTTCCTCTTCGCCATGTCAAGAATCTCAGGGAGATAATCCAGTTGGCGAACCGAGAGGGTCAGGAGGACGTACTTTCCCGCGTCATCCGGTTCCTCTTCCAGGTCGAATCGAGACGGCTCCAGAACGTCTTCCACATCTGGCCACCTAGTCAGCAACTCCTCCCGGAACCGCAACACGTCAGGGCTCACGATAAGGTCGCTGGTGTCGCCCTCAGCGAGGTTGTCGAAAACTTCCTCAGGGTTCCCGGCAGAGCGCTTCCAGAAGCCGAAGTCGCTACTCACATGCCATCCTCTCAGGTTAGGGGTTGCAGATTGGACACTCTGTACCGCGCCGGACGACCGAGGTTTCAAACCCGTACGTCTTCGCTAGCCATTCGTCCTTCCTTCGCTGGCCCCTCGTGTAATTCGATTTATTCACCTTCACCTCATAAAGGTGAAGGTTTCCGTCTGGGTTCCGGACCGCGATATCCACTTGACGCCTGCCGTAAGGAGTCCACAAATCAAGTCCATTCCCGTAGCTCTCGCTGTAGATATCAGACTTGTCGTAGAACTTCTCAAACGTCTCCGTCATTTCATCGACACCGGCAGCGCCACGGGCTTTGTCGTGCGGGCGAATGCCGCAGTTGCTGTTGTGAACGAGTACCGGCGTCTCACCCGCCAGCACATAGTACGTGTG
>NZ_JOJE01000105.1 GCF_000720255.1 Streptomyces griseus subsp. griseus
CTTCGACGCCGCCGGCGTCCCGCTGCACTGGCCCACCCCCGGCGAGCCCGTCACCCTGCCGGACCCGCACACCCGCTGACACCTCACCCGGTGCCGCCGCCGGCGCACCGGCCCGCCGCTTCCACGCCGCCGCAGACGCGGGAGCGGCTGCGGTCACCGCACTGTACGAGGGCCTCGCCACCGTGCCGGACAACACCAGCAACGCGCACGACAGCGCCCAGCAGCTTGTGGGGCTGACGCCGCGCACCCACCGGTCAATGGCTCACGCAGATCGGCCTGTAGCCGACCCGCCTGTCCGCACGAAGAAACGAAAAGAAAAGGAAAGAACATGAAGCCGGAAGTCGTCCACGAGCGCTTCGCCCAGTACCTCAAGGACCGGGACCTCGACGGACTGGGTTCCCTGTTCGCCGAAGACGCCATGTTCGTACCGGGACCGGGACAGGAGCCCGTCTACGGCAGAGAAGGCATCAAGGAAGCGCTGAAGCCCTACCTCGCCGCGCCCGGCACCTTTGAGATGGGGGCGGCGTCGGTCCATCAGAACGGCGACCTGGCGATGGTCCAGGTGCCCTGGCGGATCACGAGCGAGGACGGCACCCTGGAAGGAAAGTCGGTCGAGGTGATGAAGAGGACGACCGAGGGGGACTGGGTCTACATCATCGAAAACCCCTACGGCGTCTGATTCTCGTCATCCCGGCGATCTTGCGACAGAAAGATCCGACCGAGGGGCCTCACGTGCCGACCAGTGTCACATACACCGCCGTGCTCGATGTGAAGCGGTCCACCGCCGCGCACCTGGCCAGCCTCCTGCGCGACCACCGAATCGCGGCCAGAACCCGCAAGGGACGACGCGCGCTGGGCTGCTTCAAGCAGGCCGTGCTCGTGCTGCGCTGGTTCCCCGACGGCGCCCGACTGGCCCAACTCGCCTGTGACAATGGCCTGTCGGTTTCCACCTCCTACCGATACCTCCACGAAGGACTGGCCGTCCTGGCCGCCGGTGCACCGGACCTGTCCACCGCGCTGGAGCGTGCGAAGGCAGCAGGGCTCACGCACGTGAACCTCGACGGCACGGTCATCCGCACCGACCACGTCGCCGCCCCCGGCCCCAACGGCGCAGACCTCTGGTGGTCCGGAAAACACAAGCACCACGGCGGGAACACCCAGGTCATCGCCACCCCGGACGGCTGGCCGATCTGGGTCTCACCGGTCCGCCCGGGCTGGGAACACGGCACCACCTGCGCCCGCCACCACGGCCTGATCGACGCCCTCAACCGGATCGCCGCCGAGCCGGACAGGCCGACGCTCGTCGACCTCGGCTACGAGAACGCCGGCGCCGGCCTCCGCCACCCGCACAAGAAGCCCGCCGGAGGCGAACTGACCGAGGCCCAGCAGACCTACAACAAGGTCATCCGCGGCATCCACGGTGTGTGCGAACGCGCCAACTCCCTGCTCAGCCTCGAAGTTTCGTGACGGTGCGCCGACGGAGTCGGTGGACCGTTCTCGTGCCGTGGGCTGAGGCTGTGGAGGCCGAAGACCCGAGTGTCGCCTCGGGATGGCGCCGGGTTCCACTGCTCCGGGTGTTGAGGTGCTGTCGAAGGGACGGGGAATCCGCTGGTCAGCCAGGGTCGGACAGTTGCGTGAGCCGCTCGAGGGTTGCGGTGATGTGACCGGTCCAGGGCCAGTGCCGGGCCAGGCGGAGGGTTCGCCGACGGCCGGTGGTCACGAGCTGTCCGGCTGCGGTGAACAGGCGGAGCCGTAGTCGGCGGGGCTCCCAGAGCCTGGCCGTGCCGGTCAGGGCGAGCATCGGCATCCAGGCCAGCAGGTCGAGAATACTCAGGGCCAATAAATCAGCCTCCTTTCCATCGGCGGGTGCAGCGGGTGGCGCCACCGAGCACCGTCACCGTGTTCGCGTCACGGGTCACGGCAACGTCGGTTACCACGGGTACTCCTTGACGATCAGGGGTTGACTCCCTCACTCTGGCCGAGTCACTTACTAATGGGAAGTACATACCTTCAGGTGAGGTGGGCACGTGCAGGAAATCGCGCGGGGCAACGTCCGTAATCCCGCCTGCCCTGGCAGGCAGCTGTTCGACCTGGTCACCGCCCGGTGGGCCGCCCTGGTCCTGGTCGACCTCATGGACGGCCCGCAACGCTGGTCCGAGCTGCGCCGGCGGGCCGGCGGCGTCAGTGACAAGATGCTCGCGCAGACCCTGCGCGACCTCGAAACCGGCGGACTGATCACCCGCACCGTGCACACCAGCCGCCCGCCGACGGTGCAGTACGACCTG
>NZ_JOJE01000106.1 GCF_000720255.1 Streptomyces griseus subsp. griseus
GAACGGGAGAGTTGCTCGCGCACCCATGCGGGATCGGGATTGGTGTGCGGCTGACCCGCCACGACGACGGTCGGCACGGTCTCGTTGCCGTCGTTGGCTGCCCTCACCGCTGCGGCTCCAGCGGGGTCGCGCCAGATGTTGACCCAGTGCACCTGGCGGGCGCTGCGGCCCAGCCGGATGCGCAGCCGCATGCAGTACTTGCAGCCGGGTCGCCAGAAGACGACCGGCCGGCCGTCAACCGCGCTGCGGTGTTGTGCTTCCAGAGCGCTGATCGACCTCGGGAAGATCAGAGGCGAGTTCACGCCTGCGAGCAGCACAAAGACCAGCAGGAGGGCGGCGGCTGCGCCGGGGGTCCCGCTGACGATCCGCCCAGCTGCAAGGACTGAGCCGCAGAGCACCAGCAGCATCGGCAGGATCCATGCGCGCATCATGAGGATGAAGGCTATCGATGAGTCGAAATGGGCCTCGAACTAGGCTACTCACCTGGGTGTTCGCCGGACGGTGAGGCGGCCCTCGTCTGATCATGTGCTCCGACCAAGGTGCACCTGTCGAGACGAAGGCCGTGTAGATGAGTCTGCTGCCTGATGCCGGTCCCGGGGAAGCGTTCGCGCAAGCGTCACGCTTCCGGGACGACTTATTCGACTGCCTGACCGTGCGCGGGGACGAACTGTTCGAACTCGTGGACGCGTTGCTGTGCGCGGACGGTCCGGTGACCTCACCGGTGGATCTGACGCTGGTGGCCGAGCACCGCCGTGGGCACGGCGCGATGTACGAGGCGTTGAACCGCGGGAACGTCGATGTGCCCCGGCTGCGGCAGGTGTTGGCCGGTCTGCCGATGCCGCAGGCCGCCGATGGGCGCCTGGTCCTCGCCGTCGACATCAGCCACTGGCTCCGCCCGGACGCGCCGACCAGCCCGGACCGTCTGTTCTGCCACGTCTACGGCCGCAACAGCCGCTCCAGCGACCAGATGATCCCGGGCTGGCCGTACTCGTTCGTCGCGGCCCTGGAGTCGGGCCGCACGTCCTGGTGCCAGCTGCTGGACGCGGTCCGCCTCGGCCTCGAGGACGACGTCTCCGAAGCCACCGCCGCCCAGGTCCGCCGCGTGGTCGAGGATCTCATCGACATGGGCCGCTGGCACATTGGCGACCGCGACATCCTCATCGTCTTCGACGCCGGATACGACGCTCCGCGCATGTCTCATCTCCTGCGCGGATTGCCTGTGGAGGTCCTCGGGCGGATGCGCTCGGACCGGGTCATGCGCAAGCCTGTCCCGGTGCCGTGGATCTCCCTGCCCCAGGGCGGGCGGCCACCGAAGCACGGCAAGGAATTCCGCTTCGCCAAGCCGGACACATGGGGTGATCCGGACGCGGCAACCGCGCAGGTCACCGACCGGTACGGGATCGCCCGCGCGATGGCCTGGGACCGCATCCACCCCCGCCTGACCACCCGCTCGGCATGGATCGACCACACCAGTGAACTCCCCGTCATCGAGGGCACGTTGATCCGCCTGGAGGTAGACCACCTGCCCGGCGGGGGCGACCCGCTCCCCGTCTGGCTGTGGTCGTCCGCCACCGGCCTGAGCGGCGAGGGCGTCGACGTGCGCTGGCAGGCGTTCCTGAGGAGATTCGACCTGGAGCACACGTTCCGCATGATCAAACAGACCCTCGGCTGGACCCGCCCGAAGATCCGCACCCCCGACGCCGGCGACCGCTGGACCTGGCTGGTCATCTCCGCCCACACCCAGCTGCGGCTCCTTCGCCGGGCCGCCGCTGACTTACGGCGCCCCTGGGAGAAACCTGCCGAGCCCGGCCGGCTCACACCCGCCCGGGTCCGCCGCGGGTTCCGGAACCTCCGCCCACACCTCACCTGCCCCGCCCGTGCACCCAAACCCACACGACCGGGCCCGGGGCGGCCGCTCGGCTCGAAAAACCGACG
>NZ_JOJE01000107.1 GCF_000720255.1 Streptomyces griseus subsp. griseus
AGCACGTCGTCCGGCTGGACGGCGCGCCAGGCCGCGTCGAAGTCGAACGAGGTGTTCGCCCGGCCCCGAGCGCGGAGGATTTCCAGGCTGAGGGTGCCTGCCGCCGGCTTCGCCTCTTCGCCGTCCACCAGGATGAGGTGCTCGAGGGCCACACCGGATTCTCTGATC
This sequence comes from Streptomyces griseus subsp. griseus, assembly GCF_000720255.1. Taxonomy (GTDB): domain Bacteria; phylum Actinomycetota; class Actinomycetes; order Streptomycetales; family Streptomycetaceae; genus Streptomyces; species Streptomyces griseus_I. Next base: position 169 of record NZ_JOJE01000107.1, read on the forward strand.
GCAGGACGGGAGCCGGCGCCGTTGCAGTTCCTCGTCTTTATCTTTGTTGTGAAAGCGCGCGCTCTTGCGTACTGGCCCTCACCCAGGACGCGACTGGCTGGTGGGCGCTGCGACGCCTTGAGTGCCGGGAAGGCCCGCACACTCTGTCCGTACGGCTTGACGACCTCGACCCAGGACGCGGGGATCGGTGAGACACCGGCGAAGGAGGCGAAGACCGCCTCCGAGCGGAACCGGCCGGGATGTGACCTGGTCAACAACCCGTGCATCAGCAAGGGCAGCACCGCGCTGGACGTCACCGATGAGGAATGGCACCAGGTGCTGGATGCCAACCTCAACGGCGTGTGGCGGTGCGCCCGCAACGTCGGCGGACAGATGGTCGCCCGCGGCATCGGCACCCTCGTCAACGTCGGGTCGATGTACGCGATGAACGTCAACCGGCCGCGCTGGCAGTCGGCATACCTCGCCTCGTAGGCGGCCGTACACCAGCTCACCACGATCGTTACTGTCGCGCCGAGCCGGACGAGGAGATCTGGCAACGCCGGCTCGTCGACGACCTCACATCCCCAGCAGTGGCATCACCTGCGTAATCGACCGCACGGAAGGGGCCGTGCTGGTGCGGCGCGTGCCAGCTCCCGGGGATCGTCGAAGCGTCCTGCACATGTCCGATCGGGGCCGTCGACGGCAGACGCTTGCCCCCCTCTCTGCTGCGATCGCAGTAGACGCAAGTGCCTGCCAACGGCCAATGACGAGAGACCGGAGAACTGCGAGTGTTCAAGTGGGCCGTGATCGTCGGCCCGCACGCGTGACAGTCCCCTGGAAAGGCTCGTCGATGTCCCCTCTCGCCCGCTGGTGCCACCGGCACCGGCTCGCCGTCGTCCTGGTCTGGGTAGGCCTGTTGCTCGCTCTCGGCGCCGGAGTCGGTGCGGCCGGCAGCGCCTTCGGCAACAGCCCGACCTCGCAGGACACCGACTCGGCCAAGGCGACGGCACTGCTCCAGCAAGCCTCCAACAGTGCGGCGGGCAAGAGCGGCCGGGTGGTCTGGCAGGTGAACGGCGGTGAGGTCACCGAGCCCGCCGCCAAGCAGGTGATGACCCGGACTCTGAAGGAGATAGCCGAGGCACCGGGCGTCGCCGAGGTGACCAGCCCCTACACACCACTCGGCAAGGGGCAGATCAGCAAGGACGGCCAGACGGCCTACGCCTCGGTCGCATTCGACCGGGAGGTGGAGGACACCCAGGTCGACCATGTGAAGGACATCGCCACCGGCCCGGAGTCGGGGACCCTGCACATCGCGCTGAACGGGCAGGCGTTCACCGTCAACCCCGCTCCCAACCCAGTCGCCGACGTCATGGGCATCGCCCTCGCCTTCATCGTGCTGCTGTTCGTCTTCCGGGCCGTCTGGGTGGCGGCGCTGCCGATCATCACGGCCATCGTCGGTGTCGGCACCTCCGCGGTCACGGTGATCCTGCTCAGCCACGTCATCACACTCTCCGACACCACGCTCACCCTGGGTTCGCTGATCGGTCTGGGCGTGGGCATCGACTACGCGCTGTTCATCGTCAACCGGCACCGCACCAACCTCATGGCGGGCATGAGCGTCGCCGAATCGGCAGCCAAGGCCCTCAACACCTCCGGCCGGGCCGTGGTGTTCGCCGGGCTGACCGTCGTCGTCGCGCTGCTGGGCATGCTCACCCTGAACGTCGGCATCATCAACGGCAGTCCGGCTGGACCGGGCCGAGCTCCTCGGGCCGGCCTGGGCTGTGGGGCCGGTGGGCCGAGCGGGTGCAGGCCAGGCCCAGGACGCTGGCCCTCGTCGCACTGGCCGTGCTCGCGGCGCTCGCGCTGCCGACGCTGTCGCTGCGCCTGGGTGCCTCCGACGACGGCAACCTGCCCACGACCTCGACGAACCGGCAGGCGTACGACATGATCGCCGACGGGTTCGGGCCTGGCTTCAACGGCCCGCTCGTCCTGGCGGTCCAGGCCCCCGACGCCGCCGGCAAGGCCGCCGAGAGGAAACTGGTCACCGCCCTCGAGAAGGTCGACGGTGTCGCCAGTGCCAACTCCGCGCCC
>NZ_JOJE01000108.1 GCF_000720255.1 Streptomyces griseus subsp. griseus
GAAGGGACCCTGACCCCGCGATGACACTCGCCGTCCGTTACACATCCGCCCGCACCCTGGACACCGCACCCGCCCAGACCGCGCCGCCCGGCCCGGGGGAAGTGGAACTCGCCCCCGCCTACGTCGGCATCTGCGGCACCGACCTGCACATCTTCCACGGCGACATGGACGCCCGGGTCTCCACGCCCGCCGTCCTGGGACACGAGATGTCCGGCCGTGTCGTACGCGTCGGCGAGGGCGTTCAGGGCTGGCAGCCCGGGGACGCGGTCACCGTGATGCCGCTGCGCTGGGACGACACCTGCCCCGCCTGCCGAGCCGGCCACCAGCACATCTGCCAGCACCTGGACTTCATCGGCATCGACTCCCCCGGCGCGATGCAGCAGCGCTGGACCGTACCCGCCTCGACCCTGATCCGGCTGCCCGACTCCCTCCCCCTGGACCGGGCCGCGCTCGTCGAGCCCACCGCCGTCGCCGTGCACGACGTCGGCCGCGCAGGGGTGCGCGAGGGCGAGAAGGTCGTCGTGGTCGGCGGCGGACCGGTCGGCATCCTCATCGCGCTCGTCGCACGCGGCGCCGGCGCCGACGTGCGGGTGGTGGAGCTGAGCGCCCACCGCCGCCTGCTCGCCGAGGAGCTGGGACTGGCCACCTGGGACCCGGCCGGCGCCGATGTGCGGGCGCTGGTCGGTCAGTGGACCGGGGACGCCGGAGCGGACGTCGCCTTCGAGGTGTCCGGCGCGGCGGGCGGCGTGGACACCGCCGTCGAGGTCCTCGGTGTGCGCGGCCGGCTGTGCCTGGTCGCCATTCACCCCCGGCCGCGTGAGGTGAACCTGCACCGCTTCTTCTGGCGTGAACTCACCCTGATCGGGGCCCGGTTGTACGACCGCTCCGACTTCGAGAAGGCGGTCGCCCTGGTCGCCGACGGGACCATCCCCGCCGAGCGGCTGATCAGCAAGGTCGTGCCGCTCACCCAGGCACCCGCAGCGTTCGAGGCGCTGGAGGGCGGCGGAGAGGTGATGAAGATCCTCGTGGACTGCACCAGCGACGACGACATCGAGGGAGCCGCCGTATGACCGCCTTCGACCTCACCGGCAGGCTCGCCGTGGTCACCGGGGCCCGCCGCGGCATCGGGCGGGCCATGGCCCGCGCGCTGGCCGAGGCCGGCGCGGACATCATCGGCGTCAGCGCCTCGCTGGAGGAGACCGGCAGCGACGTGGCGAAGGACGTCACCGCCGCCGGCCGCCACTTCGAGACGATCCGCACCGACTTCGCCGACCCCCAGGCCGTACGGGACCTGGGCGCGGACCTCGCCGCACGCGAGCGGCCCGTGGACATCCTGGTCAACAACGCCGGCACCATCCGCCGCACCCCCGCCGCCCAGCACAGCGACGCCGACTGGGAACTGGTGCTCCAGGTCAACCTCAACGCCCAGTTCGCCCTGACCCGGGCGGTCGGCGCGACCATGGTGGACCGCGGCCGGGGCAAGGTGATCTTCACCGCCTCGCTGCTCAGCTTCCAGGGCGGTATCACCGTGCCCGGCTACACCGCCGCCAAGCACGGCATCGCCGGACTGACCAAGGCACTGGCCAACGAATGGGCCCCGCACGGCGTCAACGTCAACGCCATCGCCCCCGGCTACATCGCCACCGACAACACCCAGGCCCTCCAGGACGACCCCGCCCGCAGCAAAGCCATCCTCGACCGCATCCCGGCCGCACGCTGGGGCAACGCCGACGACCTCGCCGGCGCCACCGTCTTCCTCGCCTCCGACGCCGCCGCCTACATCCACGGCGTCCTCCTCCCCGTCGACGGCGGATGGCTCGGCAGATGACCG
>NZ_JOJE01000109.1 GCF_000720255.1 Streptomyces griseus subsp. griseus
GCGGTGATCCCGGCCGAGGTGATGGCGACGGTGAAGGTCACCACGAGCACCACTCGGGTGAGGGTGGTGAAGTCCTGGGTGAACTGTGTCTCGGACCAGTTCACGTCGATGGTGGTGAGCGGGTACTGGTCCGGTGTCAGGCCGGTCAGCGCGGTGCGGGCGCGGTCCAGTTCGGCCGGGCCGCCGGAGACGGTGGCGGTGACCTGACGGCTGTCGTAGGGGGCCGTGGCCACGAAGCCGTCGTCCACGCCGGCCACGGCGCTCACCCCGGCGGCCCGCAGACGCTGTTCGGCCTGTTTCCGCACCTGCGTCACCTTGTCGACCGGAGCCGCGATGGCGAGCTGGTCGGGCCGTCCTCCCCACGGGGGAGCGGCGTCCAGGGTGAGCAGGGCGAAGAATCCGGCGACGAAACCGGCCAGGGTGAGTCCGGAGACGATCCGCCAGGCAGCTTTGGGATCGTCCAGCAGCCGGCGCCGGCGAGCGCGCTGATGACGACCAGCGCGACCACCCCGGCCATGACCGCCAGCAGTGGCAGCGCGCCGATCCACAGGTCGGCCCGGTACCAGGCGCCTCCCGCGAGCGGCAGACTCGCCGCCGGCGGCAGCAGCACCGCGTATCCCGCGGCGCCGAGCAGTGCCCCGGCCGCCCCGGTGAGCAGTGCCTCAGCGGCCGTCATTGCGGCGACACGGCCCGGCGTGGCACCGATCAGGCGCAGCGCGGCGAGGCGCTGGTCGCGGCGGGAGACCGACAGGCGTGCGGCCGAGGCCGCCAGCACCAGCAGCGGAACGATGACGAGGATGGTGGCGACCCGGGCCAGGGACTCGTACATTCTGCCCGTGCCGTCCGTCAGCGGCGCGCCGGTGAAGGACGCGACGCGAGTGGGGGAGACGATGTCGCCGGCCCGGCGCGGATCGGGCGCGCGCTCGGCGGTGACCGCCGGGTCGCCGGTGCGGTGTCCGATCACCGCGACGAGTTCGCCGGGGTGGGCCAGTGCCTCGCGGCCCAGGGTTCCGGTGGGCGTGCCGGGCACCGGGTGGCGGTCGGCGGGCAGCCGGTCGAGCAGGGCGCCGAGCGCCGGGGAGACCCACAGTTCGCCGGGCGCGGGGAAGCGGCCGAGGCCGGGCGGGGCGGGAGCGGCGCGGCCGGGCAGTCGGGCGACGTCCACGACGGTGACGGGTGCTCCTGCGGTGAAGGTGGTCCCGACCGCCTCGACCGCCACGGGGCGGGAGGACTCCACGGGGTTGCGCCAGTCGGTGCGGTCCGAGCGGTGCTGGAAGCCGAGGTTCATCGCGACGCACAGCAGCAGCAGGGTGGTGGACACGGCCGCCGCCGCGACCGCGAGCCCGGTGGCGAGCAGGCCGGTGCGGCCGCCGGCCCGCGTGAGCCGCCAGGTCAGTGCCCAGGTGGTGCGGTCCAGTGTCCTCATCGCCGGTACCCCGCGTTCGCCTCGGCCCCGGTGCCCGTCACTGCCCCGGCCTCCGACTCGGTGTGAGCCTCGGCCAGCCGGCCGTCACGCACCTGCACCGTGCGGTCGCACCAGCGAGCCACGTTCGCGTCGTGGGTGACCAGGACCAGGGCGGCGCTCTGGCGGCGGCTGACGTCCGTCAGCAGTTGGATGACCTCCATGCCGGTGGCCTGGTCCAACGCGCCGGTCGGCTCGTCGGCGAAGATCACCTTTGGCTTGCCGACCAGAGCCCGGGCGATGGCCACCCGCTGCGCCTGACCTCCCGACAGCTGCCCGGGGCGCCGGGCTTCCAGGCCCTGCAGTCCCAGGGGGCCGAACCACTGCCGGGCCTGCTCGACGGCCGCCCGGCGTGGCGTGCCGCCCAGCATCAGCGGCAGGGCCACGTTCTCGTCGGCGGGCAGTTCCGGCAGCAGCTGGCCCGACTGGAAGACGAAGCCGAACGCGGTGCGGCGCAGCTCGCTGCG
>NZ_JOJE01000110.1 GCF_000720255.1 Streptomyces griseus subsp. griseus
CACGGCACGTCCACCGCCCCCGGCTTCGACGCCGGCAGCCTCAAGTACTGGGCACGTCAGCAGGGCGGCAACCTCTTCGGCAAGGACGGCAACGTCTCGCTCAAGCCCGCAGCGCTCGCCGGCATGTGGAAGTACGGCCAGAAACTGATCTCCTCCGGGGCCAGCGTCAAGGCCTCGACCATGGTCGAGGACCTGACCGCCGGAATCACCGCCGGCAGCTTCGCCACCGGCAAGACAGCCATGATCGGGGCCTACAACACGCAGATCACCGCGCTGCAGCAGGCCACCGGCGCGCACCTGAAGCTGCTCCAGATGCCCCAGGTGGGCACCACCAAGGCGAACTTCCTCAAGCCCTCCATGTACTGGGCCGTATCGAGCCAGAGCAAGCACCCGGCCGAAGCCGCCGAATTCGTCAACTTCCTGCTCAACGACCAGACGGCCGCCGACATCCTCAAGACGGAGCGCGGAATCCCCGCGAACAAGAAGATGCTCCAGCACCTCGAGTCGGGTCTGGCGGGAACCGACAAGGCGGCCGTCGACTACATGAACGCGGTGACGCCGGGTGAGTCGCCGGTCGTGACCCCCAACGGCGGAAGCGGGATCGAGCCGGAGCTGCAGCGCTACAGCCAGGACGTCTACTTCAAGAAGACCTCGCCCGAAGCCGCCGCGAAGGCCTTCATCAAGGAACTCCAGGGCGAGATCGACGCGGCCAAGTGACCCCTCCCCGGGGGCCGTCGCCGCTGCCCACGGCCCCCGGTAGCCCCACGAGAAGTGGGTCAGGAACCAAGAGAGAGAAACCACCCATGCCCAGCCCCCGGCCGCCGTACCGCGTGGCCATCATCGGCACCGGCGGTATCGCCCACGCTCATGCCGAAGCCCTCGCCGAACTCTCCGAACGTGCCCGGCTGGTCGCCGTCGCCGACCTCGACCCCACCCGTGCCGCCGAGTTCGCCGACCGATTCTCCGTGCCGCACGTCTTCAACGACCCACAGGCTCTGCTGGAGAGCGAAGACCTCGATCTCGTACACATCTGTACGCCCCCGCAGACCCACGTACCGCTGGCAACCACGGTGATGCAGGCAGGCGTCACCGCCTTGGTGGAGAAGCCGACGGCACTGAGCCTGCGCGAGATGGACCAACTGGCCACGGTGCAGGAGCAGACCGGCTCCAAGGTCCTGACCGTCTTCCAGCACCGCTACGGCGCGGCGGCGGTACGCCTGCGCCGGCTGGCCGCCTCCGGCGCACTGGGACGGCCACTGGTCGCCACCTGCGAAACCCTCTGGTACCGGCCCGACGCGTACTTCGAGGTGCCGTGGCGGGGACGCTGGGACGTCGAGGGAGGCGGCCCCACCATGGGACACGGCATCCACCAGTTCGACCTCATGTTGTCGGTCCTAGGCCCCTGGTCCCAGATCGCTGCACTCGCCGAGCGCCAGGCCCGGCCCACGGACACCGAGGACGTCTCGATCGCCGCCGTCCGGTTCGACAACGGGGCCCTCGCCACTGTGGTCAACTCCCTGCTGTCCCCGCGGGAGACCTCGCGCCTGCGCTTCGACTTCGAACACGCCACGGTCGAACTCGAACACCTCTACGGCTACCGCGAGGAACACTGGCGGTTCACGCCGGCCCCCGGCCACGAGGGTCTCTCGGACCTCTGGACCGACGGTCACGAGCCGGACGTCACGAGCGGCCACAGGCTCCAGATCGAGGCCGTGTTCGACGCCTGGGAGACCGGAAAGGAACCCGGCGTCTGTCTGCACGACGCGCGCCGCACGCTGGAGTTCGC
>NZ_JOJE01000111.1 GCF_000720255.1 Streptomyces griseus subsp. griseus
TGCACAGCAGCCTCGGCTACCGCAGTCCCGCCGAATACGAGACCGCACTCGCAGCCTGACCACCACACCGATGGTGTCCGTCAAAGCGGAACAAGCTCAGAGTGTGCTCGTCGCGGTGTACTGCCAGCGTCCGCCGGACCACGTCGGCATCGGCCAGGCCGAGGCGGGCGACCTCCACGGCGCGCACAGAATGGATGCGCCCAGGCCGACGATGAGCCGGGAGGCAAGCCCGTCCAGCCGGTCCAGCGCCCCTGCCGGCCGGTCGCTGGACAGCGACAGCGGCAGGTGGACTCCGGCGGACGCCTGTATCCCAGAGGTGGGATTGCGGAAGATCAGCTGCTCCTGCTTCAGGGCCCGGAAGATGCTGCGCAGCACGCTGAGCAGCCCGCGAGCCACATTGCCCTGGTGCCGGGCCCGTTCGGCCCGGACGTCGTCGGCGGTGATCTGCCGCAGATCCTCCCCGGCAGCCCCACCGGGCTTTCATCAACCGCCGCCGCACCCTACGCCCCGCCGAGGCGTACCGGACCCCGACCGACGCCGAGTGGGAGGACTTCCTCGGCCACTTCGAACGCCGCAGGTCTCCGTGGGCACCTGTGCCCGCGCCTACGGCACCGCCTGTATCCACGAGCACGCCTGCTGCTCTGAACCAACTGAGTGTTTGGTCCGTGGGATGGTTCCGGAATACGCCAGAGACCTGCCTTCTGCCAGCGGCAGAACAGGCCCGATCGGGCTCGACGATCACTACAGTCCAAGCTCATGACGACGGTTACAACGCGCACGATCGAATACGCGGCCGACGGCCTGACGATGATCGGGCACCTCGCGCTCCCGGCCGGTGTCGACCGACGGCCGGTGGTCTTGGTCGGGCCCGAGGGGGTGGGGCTCAGCGATGTCGAGCGCCGCCGGGCCGATGCGCTCGCCGAGCTGGGATACGTGGCGCTGGCCTTCGACCTCCACGGCGGGCGCTATTTGGGCGACCCTGAGGAGATGCTGGCCCGTTGCATGCCGCTGCTCGCCGACCCCGACCGGATGCGAGGCATCGGCCACGCGGCGCTCGACGTGCTCCGCGCCGAGCCGCGGGCCAACCCGGACCGGATCGCCGCCGTCGGCTACGGCACCGGGGGCGCAATCGCGCTGGAACTCGGGCGCGACGGCGTCAACCTGCGCGCGATCGCGACAGTCAACGCACTGACCACGGGCCGACCAGACGAGACGGCGCGGATTCACTGCCCGGTGTGGGCCGGGGTCGGGTCGGAAGACCCGATCATGCCGCCCGCGCAACGGGACGCATTCACCGACGAGATGCAGGCTGCGGGCGTCGACTGGCGACTCGTGGTCTATGGCGGCGCCTTGCACGCCTTCCATCACCCGCCGGTCGACCACAGCGTGCTCCCCGGCGTCGGCTACCACCCGCAGCACGCGCGGCGAGCTTGGCGGGACATCGTCGACCTGCTCGCCGAGTGTCTGCCCATAACGGAGTGATCTGGTCGGCAACCACGATCCTGGACCGCAACCAAGCCCGGTCGAACGGGGCTTTCGGCAAACGCCGCGAGCGTGCGTGCCGGACGCCGCTGCGCAGGCGGGGGTTTGTTCACAGGCTCTGACCCTGTTCTTCATGGTCTGAGTCGGTTTCGTCTTTGATGATGCTCTCGGGTGAGCTTGTTCCGCTTTGACGGACACCATCGGTGTGGTGGTCAGGCTGCGAGTGCGGTCTCGTATTCGGCGGGACTGCGGTAGCCGAGGCTGCTGTGC
>NZ_JOJE01000112.1 GCF_000720255.1 Streptomyces griseus subsp. griseus
CGACGCGGAGCGTTCGGCGGCCCTGCGTCCGGACAACGTGGCGTACGTGATGTACACCTCCGGCTCCACCGGAACCCCCAAGGGCGTGACCATCACCCAGTTCGGCGTGATGAACGACGTGATGTCGCTGGCGAACACCCTGGATCTCGGACCCGGTGCGCGCATGCTCTTCGCCACCTCGGTCAACTTCGACGTGTCGGCGTTCGAGGTGTTCAGCGCCCTGTGCGCCGGCGCCACCGTCGAGGTGGTGCGCGACGTGCTCGAACTGGGCGAGCGCGACGGCTGGACCGGCAGCGCGATCAGTGCGGTGCCCTCGGTCTTCTCCGAGCTGATCGACGAGATCGCCGACCGCACCAGCGTCGAGACGGTGGTCTTCGCCGGCGAGGTGCTGACCTCGGCCTTCGTGGAACGGGTGCGCGCCGCCCTGCCCGGGGTACGGGTGGTCAACGGTTACGGGCAGAGCGAGAGCTTCTACGCGACCGTCTTCCAACTCCCGCCGTCAACTCCGTGGAACGGCACCGGCAACGTGCCGATCGGCCGTCCGCTCACCAACATGCGGGCATACGTACTGGGACCCGGCCTCGCCCCCGTGCCGGTCGGCGTGGTGGGCGAGCTGTACGTCGCGGGTGCGGTGGGCCGGGGGTACCACGGGCGTCCCGGGCTGACGGCGGAGCGGTTCGTGGCCGACCCGTTCGGGCCCGCGGGGGAGCGGATGTACCGCACCAGGGCCCCGGCTCGGGCGGAAAGCGACTGGTGGGCTACGTCGTGCCGGCGTACGGCATCGGCGCGGGCGACCCCGACCTGCGCGCGGGTGTCGACGTGGCCGAGGTTCGCCGCTTCGTGGCCGACCGGCTGCCCGAGTACATGGTGCCCGCGGCCCTGGTCGTGCTGGACCGGATGCCGCTGGAGGCCAACGGGAAGGTCGACCGCAAGGCCCTGCCCGAGCCGGAGTTCCAGGCCGGCGAGTACCGCGCACCGCGTACCGCGCAGGAGGAAGCGCTGGCGGCGGTGTACGCCGAGGTACTGGGGCTCGACCGGGTGGGTGTGGACGACGACTTCTTCGCCATCGGCGGCGACAGCATCCGCTCGATCCAGGTCGTGGCTCGCGCCCGGGCTCGCGGCGTCGAGATCACACCCCGGCAGATCTTCGCATCCCGCACGGTGGCCGAACTCGCGGCGAACGCGCGGACCGGCACGGCCGACGTCCTGGACGAGTTCGAGGGAGGTGGCGTCGGGTGGATGCCGCTCACCCCGACGGGCGAGTACTTGCTGAAGCTGGGCGGCGGCTTCGACAGGTTCTCGATGTCGATGGTGGTCGATCTGCCGGACGGGGTGGACGAGGCGAGCTTGTCGGCGACGCTGGACGCGGTCCTGGACCGCCACGACATCCTGCGCTCACGACTGGTCACCGGGAACGGCGCACCGGGACTGCACGTCGGCGCACCGGGACTGCACGTCGACGCCCCGGGACTGCACGTCGACGCCCCGGGTGCCGTGCCGGCCGGCGGCCTGATCCGCCGGGTCGCCTGTGACGGGCGCTGGGATCGGGCCTGGCGTGAGACGGCATCCGCCGAGCTGAACGCGGCGATGGGGCGGCTGGATCCGGCTGCGGGGGCGATGGCACAGTTCGTGTGGTTCGACGCAGGGCCCACAGTGCCGGGCCGGCTGCTGCTGGTGCTGCACCACCTCGTGGTGGACGGGGTGTCCTGGCGGATTCTGCTGCCCGACCTGGCGGCGGCCTGGGTGCGGGTGCGTGACGGCCGACCGGTGGAGCTGCCCGGCGTGGCGACGTCGGTGCGCCGCTGGGCCCATGCGCTCGCCGAGGAGGCCTCGGCCCCGGACCGCACTGTCGAACTGCAGACGTGGCAGCGGGTGCTGGAGGGCCCGGACCCGGTGCTGGGCAGTCGACGGGTGGACCGGTCCGTGGACACCATGGCGACGGTGGACACGGTACGCGTCGAGCTGCACGCCTCGGTGACCGAGGGGCTGCTGACGGGGGTCCCGGGTGCGTTCCGGGCGGGGGTGAACGACGGTCTGCTGGCCGCTCTCGCGCTGGCGGTGGCCCGCTGGCGCGGGAACCGCGGGGTGGACGAGTCCTCGCTGCTGGTGCGCCTGGAGGGGCACGGGCGTGAGGAGGGGGTCGTTCCGGGCGCGGATCTGTCGCGGACGGTGGGCTGGTTCACCAGCATGTTCCCGGTCCGAGACGGGCGAGGCCCTCGCAGCACATCCGGACCCGCAGATCGGCTTCAACTATTTGGGCCGCTACTCCGCGGCGGACATGCCGGAGGAGCTGCGCGGCCTGGGCTGGACGCAGGTGCTGGACGTGGATGAC
>NZ_JOJE01000113.1 GCF_000720255.1 Streptomyces griseus subsp. griseus
CGACGCGGAGCGTTCGGCGGCCCTGCGTCCGGACAACGTGGCGTACGTGATGTACACCTCCGGCTCCACCGGAACCCCCAAGGGCGTGACCATCACCCACGCGAACCTCGTGAATGGCGTGTCCCGGCTGGCAGAGGTCGTGGACCTCCGGCCCGGCTCCCGGATGCTGTGCGCCACCTCGGTCAACTTCGACGTGTCGGCGTTCGAGGTGTTCAGCGCCCTGAGCGCCGGCGCCACCGTCGACGTGGTGGAGGACGTCCTGGAACTGGCCAAACGCGACGGCTGGACCGGCAGCGCGCTCCAGGCCGTCCCCTCGGTGTTCGCCGAGATCCTCGAACAGGTCTCCGGCCGGATGCAGGTGGACACGGTCGTCCTCGGCGGTGACGCCCTGCCCGCGACACTGCTGGAGAAGGTGCGCGCCGCGATCCCCGGCGTGCGCCTGATGCAGGCCTACGGTCAGACGGAGGACTTCTACGCCACGACGTACCGCATCCCGGACGACTGGACCGGTGCGGGCAACGTGCCGATCGGCCGTCCGCTGGGCAACATGCGGGCGTACGTACTGGGATCGGGTCTCGCCCCGGTGCCGGTGGGCGTGGTGGGCGAGCTGTATGTCGGCGGTGCGGTGGGCCGGGGGTACCACGGGCGTCCCGGGCTGACGGCGGAGCGGTTCGTGGCCGACCCGTTCGGGCCCGCGGGGGAGCGGATGTACCGCACCGGCACAAGCGGTCGTGGTGGTCCGCGAGGGACGCGGCACGGGCGGAAAACAACTGGTGGGCTACGTCGTGCCGGCGTACGGCATCGGCGCGGGCGACCCCGACCTGCGCGCGGGTGTCGACGTGGCCGAGGTTCGCCGCTTCGTGGCCGCCCGGCTGCCCGAGTACATGGTGCCCGCGGTGCTGGTCGTGCTGGACCGGATGCCGCTGGACCTGAACGGCAAGGTCGACCGGCCCGCGCTGCCCGCGCCGGAGTTCTCGGCCGGCGAGTACCGGGCGCCGCGCACACCGGAGGAGCAGACGCTGGCGGCCGTGTACGCCGAGGTGCTGGGGCTCGACCGCGTCGGCGTCGAGGACGACTTCTTCGCCATCGGCGGCGACAGCATCCGCTCGATCCAGGTCGTGGCACGCGCCCGTGCGCGTGGCGTCGAGATCAGCCCGCGTCAGGTCTTCGAGTCCCGGACCGTGGCCGAACTGGCGGCCGGGGCCCGGAGCGGCGCGGCAGCCGTGCTCGAGGAACTGGCGGGCGGCGGCATCGGCTGGATGCCCCTGCCGCCGGCGGCGGCCTATGTGATGGAGGCGGGCGTCGACATCGGCACGTTCTCGATGTCGACACTGCTGGAGCTGCCCGACGGGATCGACGCGCCCGGGCTGGCGGCGACGCTGGGCGCGGTGCTGGACCGGCACGACCTGCTGCGGTCGCGCCTCGTCGCCCGGAACGGCGAACACGGCCTCGTGGTCGACCCGCCCGGCGCACTGCCGGTCGGCACCCTCATCCGCAGGGTCGGCTGCGACGGCCGGTGGGAGTCGCACGCGTGGCGCGAGACGGCGTCCTCGGAACTGAACGCGGCGATGCGGAGGCTGGATCCGGGCGCCGGTGTGATGGCCCAGTTCGTCTGGTTCGACGCCGGCCCCTCGACGTCCGGGCGGCTGCTGATGGTCCTGCACCACCTCGTGGTCGACGGGGTGTCGTGGCGGATTCTGCTGCCGGACCTGGCGGCGGCCTGGGTGCGGGTGCGCGAGGGCGTGCCGGTGGAGCTGCCGGAGGTGACGACGTCGCTCCGCCGCTGGGCACATGCCCTCGTCGAGGAAGCCGCAAGCGACGAGAGGGTCGCCGAACTGGCCTACTGGCAAAGGGTGCTGGAAGGGCCGGACCCTGCTGTGGGGAACCGTTGCCCGGGCCCGGCGGCGGACCCGGTGCCGACCGTGGAGACGGTGGGCGTCGAGCTGCCGGCCCGGGTGACGGAGGCCTTGCTGACCGGGCTTCCGGCGGCGTTCCGGGGCGGATTGAACGACGGCCTGCTCGCCGCGCTCGCGCTGGCCGTGGCCAAGTGGCGCGGGACTGACGACACTTCACTGCTGGTGCGCCTGGAGGGGCACGGGCGTGAGGAGGGGGTCGTTCCGGGCGCGGATCTGTCGCGGACGGTGGGCTGGTTCACCAGCATGTTCCCGGTCCGGCCTGCTGCGATATCTGAATCACCGGACGTCACCGATGCTGGCCTCATATCCCGAGCCGCAGATCGGCTTCAACTATTTGGGCCGCTACTCCGCGGCGGACATGCCGGAGGAGCTGCGCGGCCTGGGCTGGACGCAGGTGCTGGACGTGGATGAC
>NZ_JOJE01000114.1 GCF_000720255.1 Streptomyces griseus subsp. griseus
CCGGCGCCCCGCCCCCGGCGCCCCGCGCCCGATGCGCGTGGGCCCGCCCGGGAGGCCGGAATCCGCCCGCGCTGCCCGGGGCCGCCCGAGTGTGCCGAGCCCCCTGGGCCGCCGGAGGTGCCGAGCTGCCCGAGGCCGCCCGAGGTTGCCGAGCCGCTTGAGGCAGTCTGTGTTCGCCGTCTTGCCAGAGGCCGTCGAGCCGCTTGAGGCAGTCTCTGTTCGCCGAGCTGCCCGAGGCCCGTCGAGCCGCCTGAGGCTACCCGTGGTCGCCGAGCCGCCCGAGGACACCAGAGGGCGCTGAGCCCCCGAGGTCGCCGAGCCCCCCGAGGTCGCCGAGCCCCCCGAGGTCGCCGAGCCCCCCGAGGTCGCCGAGCCCCCGGAGGTCGCCGGGCCGCTCGAGTCAGGCGAGCGGTGCGGCCCGCGGGTCCCCGTGACCGTCTGTCAGCCCTTGACGCCCGGGAAGAGGGCCAGGAACGGCTCCGCGGACGCGGTGATGCCGCGGCTGTACGGCGCGTCGAAGTCCCAGATCAGGAAGAGCAGGAAGGCGATCAGGGCCGAGAACAGCCCGGCGAGAATCAGTTCGCGCGGGGTCCGCCGGATCTGGAGGGCGAGGATCATCCCGATGGTGATCACCGCTCCGGCCAGCAGTCCGAACCACACCACGCCGGGCATGGTCGGCTCGATCGAGTTGGCGCGGGAGGTGCGCGCCTGGTCCGCCGCGGCCACCTGGTCGATGAGCGGCTGGTAGGCCTGCGCCTCGAAGTCCGTGCGCGGTTCGTAGTCGGTGACGTCCGCGCGGACCCGCTCAAGCAGCTCGTCACCGCGCTCGGTGAGACGGCCGTCGTCGGCCATCGACTTCCATTCGGTGGTGACGACGTGTCCGACATAGGTGTTGACGTCGTCCCTGATGCGGTCACGGGCTTCGACGGGGTAGATCCGCACGCGCTCGGAAATCTCGTGCAGCGCCTGTGCCTCCGCCTGGACGTGGTCCTGGGCCACGCTGCGCGCCTCCCAGACACCGGCGATGGCCAGGCCCAGGACGATGGCGTACACCACGCCGATCCACATCGTCATGTACTCGATGACGTCCGGAGTCTCGGACGGGTCCTCGTCTTCGGACACCGAGCGGTTCCGCAGGAAGGTCAGGGCGATCACCACCACGCACGCGGCGGCCATCGCGAGGGTCAGAACAAGCCATTCCGGCAAGGGTCTCTCCAGGGATCAGCGCGGACGGAGCGCGGCGACGGCGACCACCGCGGGCACGGTGATGAGCAGGACGTGGGTGAGGGGTGACGTTCCCCCGTGCGGCGGTGCCTTGTGCGGCGCGGAGTGGTACTCCGGGTAGCTCACCGGCCGCACGGAGGGCTGCGGCGCCGGCTCGGGCGTCGGCGTGGGTTTCGGCTTGGGCGTCGGTACGGGGGGAGGCGTGGGCTCCGGGCGGGGAGCGACGGGCCGCGGTGCCGGTGGTGGTGGCGCGGGCTGCTTCGCCGGAGGCGGTGGAGGCGGCGGGGGCGGTGGCTCGGGTGCCGGGGTGGGTGTCGGCCTCGGGGGCGCGGGTGT
>NZ_JOJE01000115.1 GCF_000720255.1 Streptomyces griseus subsp. griseus
GCCCGTTTCTTCATGCCCACGACCACATCGGCATCCCTGTCCGAATGATCACCCGCACCGCAGGCTTCGAACGAAATCCGGTTTGCCACAACGCACTGAGATTGGCGCCCTTCAGATTGGCGCCCTTCAGGTTGGCGCCCTTCAGGTTGGCGCCCTTCAGGTTGGCGCCCTTCAGGTTCGCCCCAGTGAGGTTCGCGCCGGTCAGATCCGCGCGGGTCAGGTTCGCGGGGGGCGAGTCGGACTCTGCATCTGGTCCCAGGTTCGCGCCGGTGAGGTTCGCCCCGGTGAGGCTCGCCCCGGTCAGGTTCGTGGGAACGGGCGTATGTCCGTATGGGTCCGGGGACCCGCCGGTCAATTGGGCGCCGCTCAGGTTCGCTCCCCAGAGGGCCGCTTTAGTGAGGTCCACCCCGCTCAGTTCAGCGTCGACCAGGGTCGCGCCTGGCATAAAGGTGTTCCGCAGACTCGTGCCCTCAGAGAGAACCGCTTCGGTCAGATCCGTGCCCAACAGGCCCGCGCCATTCAGCTTCACGTCCGAGAGGGTTGCGCCGGCCAGGTTCGTCTCGGCGAACTGTGCACCGTGTAGATCTACGCCCGTCAGCAAGGCTTCCTGCAGGTCCGCACCACTGAGGTCTGCGAAGGCGAAGGGGAGGTAGCGGGGGGCCGAGGGGTCGCCTCCGTACTCCTTTTCTTCATGTCGAGTTGCCAGTTCCAGACCGCGCAGATCCGTATTCTTCCAATTGACCTTTGTCCGACCGTCCTGACCCTGCGGACGATCGGCCAAAACTTCCGTCACGGCCGTCACGTCGGGGTCGATCGGCGGGGGCCGTTCATCCTCCTTCAGCCTCGGGAAACCGTCGGCGGGGGCGCGGGCATGGGTGCGCACGTATGCGGAGAGCACCGCGATGATCCTTGGCTGATCGGGTGGCGAGTCCTGCATGATGCGCTCCAGGGCGTAGATGCCCCCGAACCGCACGTCCGGTGAGGATGAACCCAGGTGCGTTACCGCCACGTTGAACCGGGTGGTGAACTGTGCCTGCTCGGCTATCTGCAGTTCCGTCCGCGTTTGGCTCACCGTGACCCAGTTGAACAACAGGGCGACCAGCGCGGCCAGGCCTGGCAGTGTCGCCGCCAGAGTCAGCCATCGCGTCCCGCCGTTGCCGCGGTCACCGCGCCGACCGGCGTTGCGGTTGCGCCGCCGCTCGGCTGCCCGCCGCCGCTCGGCTGCCCGCCGCCGTGTGATCGAGTGCCTGAGCTCAGGCCGCCTGACCCTCACCCTTCCATCGGACTCCAAAAGCCTCAATCCCGCACGCCGAACAGCTGACCGTGCCTACAGCGAGCTACTTGTCACTTCGTGGCAGCTTCGGGAGCACAGCGCCAGGTCAGAGGACTGATCACCGCCGTTTGCGGCTGGTGACGATCCTGCTGGCCAATTGCGTTGCTGGTCGGTTGTGATGCTCGTTGGCTACGTGTAGCGGTCGCGTCTTCCGTCATCGGCCGCAGGGTGGGGTGTGGGGTGTCGATGCAGGCGCGGCCGTGGCCGCGGTGACGGTGCTGCAGTTCGCCGAGAACCTCACCGACCGGGCCGCGGCGCATCGCGTGCGGTTCGGGATGGACGTCAAGTACGCACTGGGCATGGAGCTGGACGATCCCGGGTTCGACGCCTCGGTGCTGTCCGAGTTCCGAGCCCGCCTGGTCGAACACGGCCTGGAGGAGCGGGCGCTGGACCTGCTGCTGACCACGTTGAAAGACAAGGGCCTGGTGAAGGCGGGCGGGCGACAGCGGACCGACTCCACTCGGGTGCTGGCGGCGGTGCGGGACCTGAACCGGCTGGAACTGGCCGGGGAGACCCTGCGCGCCGCGCTGGAGTCCCTGGCATGCGCGGTGCCCGACTGGCTGGCCGAGGCGGTGCCGATTCGACCATGGACAGAGCGATACGGGCCGCGGATCGACTCCTGGCAACTGCCGTCGTCCCAGGCCCAGCGCACCGAGCTGGCGTTGACCTACGGCCGGGACGGCTTCGCGCTCCTGGAAGAGGCGCATGCTGCGGACGCACCGGTGTGGCTGCGGGAACTCCCGGCGGTGCAGGTCCTGCGGGCGGTGTGGCTGCAGAACTACACGCGCACGGTCACCGAGACGGAGCGGGAGGTGAAGCGGCGGGAGAGCGAGGATCTCCCGCCGAGCAGACTGCGACTGACCTCGCCTTATGACCTGGACGCGCGCTACGGCCTCAAACAGGGCTCATGGTGGACCGGCTACAAGGTTCACATCAGCGAGACCTGCGACTCCAAGGAGGAGGAGAAGGACCTCCTGGCTGACGGCGGGTCGGCACCCGGGTCCGGATCGGCTGCGGCCGGCCCGCTGCGCATCATCACCAACATCGCGACCACCGATGCCACTGTGACCGACGCGGAGATGACCGAACCGGTCCACCACATGCTCGCCGCCCGCGACCTGCTGCCTGCCGAGCATTATCTGGACTCCGGCTACCCCTCCGCCGAGCTGATCGTCGGTATGAAGCAGAGCTTCGGCGTCACCCTGGTCACCCCGGTCCTGCTGGACAGCTCACCCCAGGCTCGCTCCGGCGCCGGGTTCAGCCGCACCGCCTTCATCATCGACTGGGAGAACCGGCAGGCCACCTGTCCGCGTGGGCGCAACAGCACCTGGTGGAGCCCCGCCATTCAACACGGCACCAAGGCGATCGTGGTCAAGTTCGACAAGGAGACCTGTCAGTGCGTTGTGGCAAACCGGATTTCGTTCGAAGCCTGCGTTGCGGGTGATCATTCGGACAGGGATGCCGATGTGGTCGTGGGCATGAAGAAACGGGCCCCTTGGTAGTGACGTGGTTGTTGAGGCCGGTCACGAGCAAG
>NZ_JOJE01000116.1 GCF_000720255.1 Streptomyces griseus subsp. griseus
CTACGTCCACAGGTTCGGTTCGATCGCTCAGGGACGGCGGACGCGGTGCTATCCGAGTGACATGACGGATGCGGAGTGGGCCGAGGTCCGCTTCGCGATGCCCGTGCCGGCGTGGCTGCTCAAGCGGGGCGGGCGTCCGGAGGCGTATTGCCATCGAGAGATGCTCGACGCTGTGCGCTACCTGGTCGACAACGGCGTGAAGTGGATGGCCCTGCCGGTCGACTTCCCGTACTGGCGGGCGGTCTATGACTTCTTCCGCCGCTGGCGGACCTGCGACTACGTGCGTGAACTGCACGAACGCCTGCGCCGCACGGCGAGGGAACGCACGGGCCGCAACGCCGAGCCCAGTGCGGGAGTCATCGACAGTCAGTCGGTGGACGCCTCCGAGACCGTCGGCGAGGACAGCCGTGGTTACGACGGCGGCAAGTCACGTGACGGACGCAAGCGCCACGTCCTGACCGATACCGAGGGCCTGCTCCTGGAGGTGACCGTGACCACGGCCGACATGCACGACTCCAAGGCCGCCCCCGCGCTGCTGGAGACGTACATGGACCGGCCGGGCCGGCTGCTGAAGCTGGTATGGGTCGACAGCGCCTACCAGGGGCCGGCCTTGGCGAAGGCGTTCGCCCGCCACGGAGTGCGCGTCGAGGTCGTGCGCCGCTCCGACGGGCGGCGCGGATTTGTCGTACTGGCCCGCAGGTGGGTGGTGGAGCGCACGCTGAGCTGGCTCTCCCGCTCACGCCGCCTCAACCGCGACCACGAACGCCGCCCCGATCACCACCAGCAGATGGTGTGGTGGGCCGCCGTGATCAGGCTGTCCCGGCGCCTCGCCGGGGACGCTCCGCACTGGCCGGAGAAGCGCCCCGGCCGACTGCTCCGGGCGCGGGCATGAACCGTCCGTCCTTCGCCCGCACCAGCCAGCCCCGCTTCTCCAGCACGTAGGCACGGTGACGGATCTTCTCCACCTCGTTCTTGATCTCCGCCTCCCGGCCCACCGCCCGCGTCAGCTCCACCCCGTTCACCGGCCCCGAAGCGGCCACCATCGCGGCGAACACCTCCCGATACAGGCCCCTGAGCACCTCTTCACCCATGCCCGACCGCCACACCGGCGGCCTCTCGCCATGCACCGCGCCGAGGCCGCTCGATCCCACAACAGCAGCCGCCTCACGACCAGACGGCACGGAAACCGGCGTATCAACCGGGCTCTCCTCCGCCAGCACCGACACGAGCTCCTCACGCCCCACCCGGGCCCGCTCGACCCGCTCCCGCGCGGCATCCACCTCCGCCTGAGCCTGCTCCAGGACCTCTGTCCAGGACTCCAGATCCTGCCTCGCCCGCGCCTCACGCTGTTCCATCAACCCCAGCACCGACGGCATCGCACCCTCCTCGATCCACAACAAGCCGCCCGCTGCCTGCCCCTACTCCGTCGCGATCACGCCCCGCACACGAAGAAGCCCCTGCTCATCGAACAGGGACTCCCTTTGCCACAACGCACTCA
>NZ_JOJE01000117.1 GCF_000720255.1 Streptomyces griseus subsp. griseus
GGCGGATTCTCGGGGTCCTCGCAACACCTGATGGTTTACGCGGCTGTCAGTAGATCACGCAGGCGCTCGGCTGGGGTTCTCCAGCCGAGCGTTTTGCGTGGTCGGCCGTTGAGTTGTTGGGCGACGTGTTCCAGGTCTTCGGCGCTATGCACGGACAGGTCGGTGCCCTTGGGGAAGTACTGCCGCAGCAGGCCGTTGGTGTTCTCGTTCGACCCGCGTTGCCAAGGGGAGTGAGGATCGCAGAAGTAGACCGGTACTCCCGTGGCCACGGTGAACTGCTTGTGCGCGGCCATCTCGCAACCCTGGTCCCAGGTCAGGGAGCCGCGCAGGTGCTCGGGCAGGGTCTGGATCAGCGGCACCAGCACGTCGCGGACCTCCTCTGCGGTGTGCCCGCCAGACAGATGCCCGAGCATGACGTAGCGGGTGGAGCGCTCGACCAGGGTCACGATCGCGCTCTCGCTTCGAGGACCGACGATCAGATCGCCTTCCCAGTGGCCGGGAACCGCCCGGTCCTCCACCTCGGCAGGACGCTCGGAGATCATCACCATCTCGTCGACGAATCGGCGGGTGCGCTGCTCTGCGCTGCTCTGGGCTGCGGCGAGGCTTGCGGCGGGTGCGCCCGCTGCGTAGTGCGACCGCGATCTCGCGGCGCAGGCCGCCTCGGGCCTGGACGTAGATGGCCTGGTAGATCGTCTCTGGACTCACCCGCATGCTCTCGTCGTCGGGGAACTCGATGACCACAGCGTGGCTGATCTGCTCCGGGGACCAGCGTTCGCGCAGCTTGTCCTCAACGTATCGACGCAGCGGACCGTCTGCTGCGAGCTTCGATGCCTTGGGCCGTGACCGGCTCTCGGCCCAGGCCCGCTGGGCCCGGTGCGGCCGATAGACGCCGTCGACCGCCCGGGCGTCGATCTCCCGCTTGATCGTGGACGCCGGTCGCCCCAGAGCCCGTCCGATCGCCCGCAGCGAATGGCCGGCCTGGTGCATGTCAGCGATCGTCTCCCGCTCGGTCACGTTCAGGAACCGGGGGTGCAGCCGCGCGTCGACCGCCGCGAGGGACGGCTGGGTTGCGCTGGCGCCGATGGTGGTCACGCCGGTCTTATAGTCGATCAGACGGCCGTCAGCGTGCAGTCGCGAATGGCCGATCTGCCGGATGCCCTGGTCCCAGTCCTGGGCGGTGCGCTCGTGGACGCCGACCTGCGCGGCGGCATCGCGGCGTCGGACTCCGGCCGCACGCAGCCGCTCGTACTCCGCCCGACCGGGATGCCCGGACGTGCCGGGCTTGCCGCGACCGCGGACACCGGCCTGACGGGCCCATCCGAACGCCGTATTGCGGTTCACTCCGACTGCGCGAGCGGCAACGGTGATGCTGCCGCCCTCCCGATCCAGTGCCTCGAAGAACCTCGCCTTCAGCACCTCAAAACCCACGATCCCCGCAACTCCCTGAACTCCAGGGTGTTGCGGGGATCAGTAGAACCGGCC
>NZ_JOJE01000118.1 GCF_000720255.1 Streptomyces griseus subsp. griseus
CTAGTAGGGCTTGGTCAGGTTCGTATGGGGGTGGGTATGTCGCGGTGGCAGGTGGGGCAGGCACCGGTCCAGAGGGCGAGGAGTGTCTGTAGCTCGCGGACGACCTGGTAGAGGCTTAGGCCGGCGCCGCGTCTTTTGGGGCCCGGGCCAGTCGTTGCAGGGTGCAGAAGGCGTGCGCGACGGAGACGAGGGTCACGTGGTGGTGCCAGCCGTTCCAGGTGCGGCCCTCGAAGTGGGCCAGCCCGAGGGCCTGCTTCATCTCCCGGTAGTCGTGCTCGATGCGCCAGCGGAGCTTGGCGAGCCGGACCAGTGTGGTCAAAGGCATGCCGGAGGGCAGGTCGGACAGCCAGTACTGCACCGGCTCGCTCTCACCGGCGGGCCATTCGGCCAGCAGCCAGGACACGGGCAGTTCGGGGCCGTCGGCGTGCTGGCGGACCTCGCGGCCAGCGGGCCGGATACGCAGGGCCACGAACCGGGAGTACATCCGCTTGCGGCCCGAGCGGCCGGTGCCGGGCCGGGAGCCCTCCCGCCACTGCACCGGCCGGGCCGCCTTCCGGCCCGCCGCGATGACCAGCTCCTTCACCGAGCGCGGCTTGTCGGGATACTTCGCCACCGGCGGGCGTCCCGTCCCGGAGTACGGCTCGGCCACCACCGCCGCGTCGGCGGGCTGGGCCGACAGCGTGGTGGAGATCCCCACCACGTAGTTCAGGCCACGGGCCTGCAGTCCGTGCCGGAAGGCGGCGGCGTCGCCGTATCCGGCGTCGGCGACGGCCAGCGGCACGTCGAGTCCCCAGGAGCGGGTCTCATCGAGCATGTCCAGGGCCAGCTGCCACTTCTCCACATGCCCGACATCGTCCGGGATGCCGCACGCGGTGCGGCGGGCGACCTTGTCCGCATCGGCTTTCGGCGAGGCGGGATCCCAGGTCTGGGGCAGGAACAGCCGCCAGTTGACCGCCGCCGAGGCGTGGTCGGACGCGAGGTGGAGGGAGACGCCGACCTGGCAGTTGGTGACCTTGCCCGCGGTGCCGGTGTACTGCCGCGACACGCATGCCGAGGCAGTCCCGTCCTTCAAGAACCCGGTGTCGTCGAAGACCAGGGCCTCGGGCCCGATCGCCTCCTCCATCCGCCAGGCGAGCTGGGCCCGGATGTGGGCCGGGTCCCAGGGGCTGGTGGTGATGAAGTTGGCCAGTGCCTGCCGGTTGCCGTCCTCCCCGAGCCGGGCGGCCATCGGCTCGACCGACTTACGCTGCCCGTCGGTCAGCAGACCCCGCAGATAGACCTGCCCCCAGCGACGCTGATCCTTGCGCGCGAACGGCTCGAACACCTCCGCCGCGAACCTCTCCAACTCACCACGCACCACAGCAATCTCGTCCGGAGTCACACACCCTCAACGCCGCACCCGTCCCGAAGGACACGCGCCACCACAACCGACCTGACCAAGCCCTACTAG
>NZ_JOJE01000119.1 GCF_000720255.1 Streptomyces griseus subsp. griseus
GGTGCCGGGTCAGCTCGTGACGCGGAAGGTGGCGTCGGCGCGTGCCGTGGTGGTGGTGATCGGGTCGATCCGCAGCTGGTAGGCGTAGTGGCGGATGTAGCGGTCGGGGTAGTTGTAGGACTGGAACGACGACCAGGTGGGGTCGGCGAGCCCGGCGACCTTCCGGAAGGTGGCGTCGGCGGCGAACTGGCTGCTGCCGTCGTTGTGGGCGAGCTGGAAGTCGTAGTTGGCGTGGCGCAGGAAGTAGCCGGGGTAGTTCACCGACTCGAAGGAGACGGTGCCGGTGCCCGCCAGGCCGGGCCGCAGCCGGAACTGGGCGTCCTCGGCGGGGGTCACGTTCGGGTCGATGCGCACGTCGAAGTTGGTCTGGCGCACGTAGCGGTCCGGGAAGTTGTACGACTGCAGCCGCTGGGCCGGGGTGTTGGGCCAGCGGGCGAGCACGCGGCTCTCCTCGGCGGCCGTGAGGGTCGTGATCGCGCCGTGGCGCTTGGGGGTGCCGCCCATGTCGTAGCTGGTCGCATCCTGAAGCCGGTAGGTGCTGACGTCGAACGGGTTGGTGGTCAGGATCGGCCGGTATTCGCGTACGCCTTGCGGGTTGTTGTAGTCGATGTAGAGGGCCCACTCATTGCGGTCTCGGAACTTCATCCAGACCGGGCCTTCGACCACGTTGCCGGTGAGGCCGATGCTGGAGAGGTTGCCGAGGTTGGTCCACGTCCCCAGGATCGAGTTGCTGCCCTCGACGTTGTTCTGGCCGTCGCCGGAGACTCGCAGGTAGCGGTAGGGGCCGGTACCGGCGGGCACCTCGGTCATCTGGGTGTCGACGACCGGCGTGCTGCCGGGGGGATCGATCCAGATCTGCGGGGTGGTGATGGTGCGGAAGTCCTTGGTGCGGGCGGAGTAGATGCGGTACTTGAAGATGCCGTTCACCGTGGCGTTCGTCGCCCAGTACAGGACGTAGTCGTTGGTCTCGGGGTTGAAGATCGCCTCCGGCGCCCACGCGTTCTTTCCGCCGGGGATCAGTCCGGCGGCGCCGAGCAGCCACGGCTTGGACCAGGTGACCAGGTCGGTCGACTCCCACACCACGAAGTTGGGGCTGCCGTTGGTGTACGTCGAGCCGCAGCGGATGCACAGGTCGGTGGCGATGATCCAGTACTTGCTGCCGTCGGGAGAGCGCACCAGTGCGGGGTCGCGCACCCCCTTCGTGCCGATCGTGGAGTTCAGGACCGGCGCTCCGCCGTTGAGGTCGTTCCAGTGCAGGCCGTCCGTGCTGTGCGCGAGGTACAACATCTGACCGGTCGCGGAATCGCCGGTGAAGTGCACCATCAGGTAGCCGGGGTCGGCAGCGGCCGCCCGCTCGGGTGTGGTCAG
>NZ_JOJE01000120.1 GCF_000720255.1 Streptomyces griseus subsp. griseus
TGGAGACCACGGGCAAGAACCTGTTGATCCCCCCGAACGGGATCGTCGAGGGCGTTGAGGTGATCACGCCGGAGATGGTGCCGTTGGCGGGCTTGTCGCAGGAGGAGATCGACAGGGTCGTAGCCGAAGTTCCGGGCGGTGTGGCCAATGTGGCGGACATCTACCCGCTGGCGCCGCTCCAGGAGGGCATCCTCTTCCACCACCTGATGGGCGCCTCGAAAGGCGAGGACGCGTACGTCCTGCCCATGGTCCTCGGGTTCGACTCCCGCTCCAGGCTGGACGAGTTCGTCGGGGTCCTGCAGAAGGTCGTGGACCGGCACGACATTCTCCGCACTGCCGTGCTGTGGGAGGGACTGCGCGAGCCGGTCCAGGTGGTCCACAAGCACGTGGAGATCCCGGTCCACGAGGTCGTGTACGACGGTGACGTGCAGGGCCTGATGGCGCTGGCCGACTCGGTCATGGACATCACAGCAGCACCCCTGGTCCGAGTCACCACGGCGGGTTCGCAGCGGTCGGTGGCACTGGTCCAGGTGCATCACCTGATCCAGGACCACACAGCGGTGGATGTGCTGTTCGCGGAGGTCCAGGCGTTCCTGGAGGGCCGTGAGGCGGAGCTGCCACAGCCGCTGCCGTTCCGGGAGTTCGTCGCGCAGGCGGGTCGTGAGGACGTCGTCTTCGGCACGGTGCTCTTCGGACGTATGCAGGCGGGTGCCGGCGCGGACCGGATCCCGGGCCTGTTCATCAACACCCTCCCCGTCCACCTGGACACCAGCAAGAACCTGGGCGACGCCATCAAGCACATGCAGACCGACCTGGCGGAACTGCTGGTCCACGAGCACGCCCCGCTTGCCTTGGCCCAGCGCATGAGCGGGGTGCCGGCGGAAGCCCCGCTGTTCACCGCACTGTTCAACTACCGTCACAGCGCGGCGGACACCGACGTCGAAGTCGAGGGCATCGAGATCCTCTTCGCTCAGGAGCGCACGAACTATCCGCTGACGGTGTCGGTGGATGACACCGGTGACGACTTCGTCTTCACGGTCCAGTGTGTGGACCCGATCGACCCGGACCTGATGCTGTCCCTTTTGAACACGACCACCCGCCACCTGATCCAGGCCCTGGACGACACTCCCGTACACACCCTGCCCGTCCTCGACGACGCTCACCTTGACCAACTCCTCCGCAATGAGACCGGCCGGGAAATCCCCGGCGGCACACTGCCCGAGCTGTTCGAGCAGCAGGTCGTGCGGACACCGGACGCCACGGCGCTGGTCTTCGACGGCACCGAGCTGTCGTACCGCGAGCTGAGCGAACGGGCGAGCCGTTTGGCGCGCGTGTTGGTCGAGCGGGGTGCGGGTCCGGAGCGGTTCGTCGCCGTGGCCCTGCCTCGGTCGGCAGACCTGGTCATCGCACTGTTGGCAGTCCTGAAGACGGGTGCGGCATACGTGCCGATCGACCCGGACTATCCGGCCGACCGCATCGCCTACATCCTCGAAAACGCCGCACCCGTGTGCGTGATTACCGGCGCGAACAGCGGAGTTGAGGTTCCGGACGGCACCACCCGAGTTCTTCTCGACGAATACTCTGAGGCGGACCTGCCGGCGTCCCTGGACCCGGGCACGCCGGCGTATGTGATCTATACGTCGGGTTCGACGGGTCGGCCCAAGGGTGTGGTGGTTGAGCATCGGTCGGTGGTCGACTACGTGTCCTGG
>NZ_JOJE01000121.1 GCF_000720255.1 Streptomyces griseus subsp. griseus
TACTGGGGTGTCCACACCCTGCGCGCCACGGAGAACTTCCCCATCACCGGGACGCCGATCTCCGCGTACCCGCATCTGATAAACGCCCTTGCCGCGGTCAAGGAGGCAGCCGCCCTCGCCAACGAGGAGCTCGGTCTGCTGGAGCCGAGGAAGGCGGCCGCGATCGTCGAGGCGTGCCGGGAGATACGCGACGGCAAGCTGCACGAGCAGTTCGTGGTCGACGTCGTCCAGGGCGGCGCCGGCACTTCGACCAACATGAACGCCAACGAGGTCGTCGCCAACCGGGCGTTGGAACTGCTGGGCCACGCCAAGGGCCAGTACCAGTACCTGCACCCCAACGAGGACGTCAACCTCGGCCAGTCCACCAATGACGTCTACCCGACCGCCGTCAAGGTCGCGACGGTGTTCGCGGTGCGCGGTCTGCTCAAGGCGATGGCGGTCCTCCAGGATTCCTTCGCCCGCAAGGCCGTGGAGTTCCGCGCCGTGCTCAAGATGGGCCGCACGCAGCTCCAGGACGCGGTGCCGATGACGCTCGGCCAGGAGTTCTCGGCGTACGCCGTGATGCTGGACGAGGACCGTAGCCGGCTCGCGGAAGCGGTGGAGTTGATCCATGAGATCAACCTGGGTGCCACCGCCATCGGGACGGGGCTGAATGCTCCCGCCGGTTACGCCGAAGCCGCCCGCCGCCACCTCGCCGAGATCACCGGGCTCCAGCTGGTCACGGCCGCCAACCTGGTCGAGGCGACCCAGGACTGCGGCGCGTTCGTCCAGATGTCCGGGGTGCTCAAGCGGATCGCGGTCAAGCTCTCCAAGAGCTGCAACGACCTGCGCCTGCTGTCCTCCGGTCCGCGTGCGGGCCTGGGCGAGATCAACCTGCCGCCGGTGCAGGCGGGTTCGTCGATCATGCCCGGCAAGGTGAACCCGGTCATTCCCGAGGTCGTCAACCAGGTCGCCTTCGAGGTGATCGGCAACGACGTCACCATCACCATGGCCGCCGAGGCCGGGCAGCTCCAGCTCAACGCGTTCGAGCCGGTCATCCTGCACTCCCTGTCGGAGTCGATCACCCATCTGCGCGCGGCCTGCCTGACCCTCGCCGAGCGCTGTGTGGACGGGATCACCGCCAACACCGAGGCGCTGCGCGCGAGCGTGGAGAACTCCATCGGCCTGGTCACCGCCCTCAACCCGCACATCGG
>NZ_JOJE01000122.1 GCF_000720255.1 Streptomyces griseus subsp. griseus
AAGTTCGGTCACGACCGGCCGCTGCACTACGGCCAGGTCTACTCGACGATGTCGCGGCTGCTGAAGAACGGGCTCGTCGAGGTCGACGGGATCGAGGCGGGCGGCGGGCCCGAGCGCAAGCGCTACGCGATTACCGACGCCGGGATCACCGACGTGGGGCGGTGGCTCGCGACGCCGGAGGCGCCCGAGCCGTACCTCCAGTCGACCCTGTACACCAAGGTCGTGCTGGCCCTGCTCACGCACCGCGACGCGGCCCTCATCCTCGACACACAGCGCTCGGAGCACCTGCGCAGCATGCGCATCCTGACCGACCGCAAGCGCAAGGGCGACCTCGCCGACCAGCTCATCTGCGACCACGCGCTGTTCCACCTGGAGGCGGACCTGCGCTGGCTGGAGCTGACGGCGGCGCGCCTCGACAAGCTGCGTGAGGCGGTGACCGCATGACGTTCCCCGCCGGTACCCTGCTCGCCGCCGAGAACCTGCGCAAGGCGTACGGGCCGACCCCCGCGCTCGACGGCGCCGAGTTCTCCATCCACCCCGGTGAGGTCGTCGCCGTGATGGGCCCCTCCGGGTCCGGCAAGTCGACGCTGCTGCACTGCCTGGCCGGCATCGTGACGCCCGACTCCGGGTCGATTCTCTACAACGGCCGCGAGCTGGCCACCATGAGCGACGCCCAGCGCAGTGCGCTGCGCCGCTCCGAGTTCGGGTTCGTGTTCCAGTTCGGCCAGCTCGTGCCCGAGCTGACCTGCGTGGAGAACGTGGCGCTGCCGCTGCGGCTCAACGGCACCTCCCGCAAGGAGGCCGAGCGGGCCGCGCTCACCTGGATGGAGCGGCTCGAGGTCGACGACCTGCGCAAGAAGCGGCCCGGCGAGGTCTCCGGCGGTCAGGGACAGCGGGTCGCCGTGGCCCGGTCCCTGGTCACCAACCCGCGGGTGCTGTTCGCCGACGAGCCGACCGGCGCGCTCGACTCCCTCAACGGCGAACGCGTGATGGAGCTGCTGACCGAGGCGGCCCGCTCGACCAACGCGGCCGTCGTGCTCGTCACGCACGAGGCGCGGGTCGCCGCCTACTCCGACCGCGAGATCGTCGTACGGGACGGCAGGTCCAGGGACATGGAGCGCGCCATATGAGGCAGTGGGCCAGAGACCTGGGCATGGGGGCCAGGTTCGCCTTCGCCGGCGGGCGGGA
>NZ_JOJE01000123.1 GCF_000720255.1 Streptomyces griseus subsp. griseus
CTGCGCGCCTTCGCCCGCCTCGGCGAGGAGGGCGTGGACCTGTTCCTCACCGACTCCACCAACGCCGAGGTACCCGGCTTCACCACCTCCGAGCGTGAGCTGAACCCGGCGATCGAGCAGGTGATGCGCACCGCGCCGCGCCGGGTCATCGTCTCCAGCTTCGCCAGCCATGTGCACCGCATCCAGCAGGTCCTGGACGCCGCCCACCAGCACGGCCGCAAGGTCGCCTTCGTCGGCCGGTCGATGGTCCGCAACATGGGCATCGCCCGTGACCTTGGCTATCTGAAGGTCCCCTCCGGTCTGGTCGTGAGCACGAAGGAGCTGGAGAAGCTCCCGGACCACAAGGTCACTCTGGTGTGCACCGGCTCCCAGGGCGAGCCGATGGCCGCGCTGTCACGGATGGCCAACCGCGACCACGTGATCCGCATCGGCAAGGGCGACACCGTCCTGCTCGCCAGTTCCCTCATCCCCGGCAACGAGAACGCCATCTACCGGGTGATCAACGGGCTCACCCGGTGGGGCGCCCACGTGGTCCACAAGGGCAACGCCAAGGTGCACGTCTCCGGGCACGCCAGCGCCGGCGAACTCGTCTACTGCTACAACATCGTCAAACCCCGCAACGTCATGCCCGTGCACGGCGAATGGCGCCACCTGCGGGCCAACGGCGACCTCGCCATCCGTACCGGTGTCGACCCCGACCGGGTCGTCATCGCCGAGGACGGTGTCGTCGTCGACCTGGTCGACGGGCGCGCGTCCATCACCGGCAAGGTCCCCGCCGGCAACGTCTACGTGGACGGCATGGAAGTCGGCGGCGCCACCGAAGCGTCCCTCAAGGACCGCCTCACCCTCGCAGAGGAAGGCGTGGTCACCGTGGTGGCGATCGTCGACGCGGACACCGGCGCCCTCGCCGAGGCCCCCGACTTCCTGGCCCGCGGCTTCGTCCACGACGACACCACCTTCGAGCCGGTCGTCCCCGTCATCGAGAAGACCCTGGCCACCGCGGCCGAGGAAGGCGTCGGGGACGCGCGCCAACTCGAACAACTCGTCGCCCGCGCCGTGGCGAACTGGGCGTTCCGCACCCACCGCCGCAAGCCCCTCATCATCCCCGTCATCATCGACGCCTGA
>NZ_JOJE01000124.1 GCF_000720255.1 Streptomyces griseus subsp. griseus
ACCTCTTCCTGCGGGGTGCGTGGTGCACGGCCCTCCGTGTTCGCGGTGAACTCCGGAGCCGGCAACGCCCGCCGGTCCAGCTTCCCGTTCGGCGTCAGGGGCAGGGCCTCCAACGGCACGATCACCGTCGGGACCATGTACTCGGGGAGCGCCTTCGCCACATGCGTTCGCAGTGTCAGCGGATCAGCAGTGGAAACGGCGTAGCCCACGAGCCGCTTGTCGCCGGGCCGGTCCTCGCGCACGATCACCGTGGCCCGGGCGACATCCGGGTGCGCGGCCAGAACAGACTCGATCTCGCCGAGTTCGATACGGAAGCCCCGCACCTTGACCTGGTCATCGACGCGGCCCAGATACTCCAACTCGCCGTCGCCGTTCCACCGTACGAGGTCCCCGGTGCGGTACATCCGCGAGCCGACAGCGCCGTACGGGTCGGCGACGAAGCGTTCCGCCGTCAGACCCGGACGGTTCAGATACCCGCGCGCCACACCATCACCCGCGATGTACAACTCGCCCGCCACACCCACCGGAACCGGCGACAGACCACCGTCGAGGACATACACCCCGGTGTTCCACGAAGGACGGCCGATCGGCACCGGACCCACCAGGGCCCGCTGACCGGGCAAGAGCCGGTAGGCGACGCATCCCACCGTCGCCTCGGTCGGGCCGTACTCATTGACCACCGTGGCCGTCGGATGAGCGCGCCGCCACTGCTCCAGCTGCTCACCCGTCAACTGCTCACCACCCACCACCAGATCACCCGACGGCGAGAACACACCCGGCAACGCGTCCAGCAACGCGATATGGCTCGGCGTGACCTTCGCGAACGTCAACGGCACAGCCGCCAACACCGCTTCGACCGCCGGATCCTCCTCCAGGTCGGCCACCACCACACAGCCGCCACTGACCAACGGCGCGAACAACACCGTCACCGTCAAATCGAACGACACCGGCGAATGCAACAGCGCGTTCCCACGCACCCCCGGATACATCTCCAACGCCCAGGACACGTAGTCGACCACCGACCGATGCTCAACCACCACACCCTTGGGCCGACCCGTCGAACCCGACGTATAGATCACATACGCCGGCGTGCCCGG
>NZ_JOJE01000125.1 GCF_000720255.1 Streptomyces griseus subsp. griseus
CTGGTCCGAGACACAGTTCACCCAGGACTTCACCACCCTCACCCGAGTGGTGCTCGTGGTGACCTTCACCGTCGCCATCACCTCGGCCGGGATCACCGCAGCCGCCTCCGTCCTGGACCGCCGCCGCACCTACGCCCTGCTGCACCTGGCCGGAACCCCTCTGCGCGTCTTGGACGCCGCACGGAACCGGGAGACGCTCATCCCGGTCACGGTGCTGGCGGGCGGGGCCGTCGCGACCGGGCTGCTGTGCGGGGGCTCGATGATGCTGGCCGGTGGCGACTCATCGTTCGACGCACGCGGCCTGACCGTCCTCGCGGTGTGCTGCGCCGCCGGGGCCGGCGGGATTCTCGCGGCCGGCGGCCTGAGCCGCCCCCTCCTGCGCTCGGTCACCCGGCAGGCGGGGGCGCGCGGCGAGTAATGCCGTGGGTGCCGGCCCGGCCCGGCACCCACGCCCCCGACCTCGCCCAGGCCTTCACCGACCACCTCGGCCGACGCGTGTCCTACGAACCTCTCGCCCGAGGCGTTCGGCCACCTGCTCGTCCCCCGCCCCGTCCTTTCGGCCCCGAACGCGTACAGGCCCGCCTGGCCGAGGACTTCCACGACCACAACCACCCCGCAGGCTTCGGCGACGAAGCCGGCGACCGCGACGTCCTTGTCATGCTGCTGACCGCACTGGCCACGGCGTTTCCCGACGGCCGGCACACCATCGAACGACTCACCCCCGTCGGCACCGACGAAGCACTGCTGTATCGGCGGTTCTCCGGCACCGCCTTCCTCGGCGCCGTGACAGCCGGTGCCCGCGTGGACTTCGCCGGCACCGGCCTGTTCGCCGCCGGCAGCGGAGCTTTCACCGCGCAACGCCACGTCGAAGACCTGTTCACCCTCACCAGCCGAACTGCGCCCGGACCACGCCGGATCATGACCGTGGCATCGACGCCGGACAGCAAGCGGCGGCCGCATCGAGGACGTCGATGCGGCCGCCGCTGCCGTGGCGAGGTTCCGTCGTCCGACGGTGATGCCGGGATGACGAGAATCAGACGCCGTAGGGGTTTTCGATGATGTAGACCCAGTCC
>NZ_JOJE01000126.1 GCF_000720255.1 Streptomyces griseus subsp. griseus
CTGCGGGAGTCGGTGACGGCGTCGCAGACGCTGCCGTTGCTGGTGGAACGGGAGCGGGCGCTGTACGGCGCCTGGTACGAGTTCTTCCCCCGCTCGGAGGGCACGGCCGAGCGCCCCCACGGCACCTTCCGCACCGCTGCCCGACGCCTTCCGGCCATCGCCGCCATGGGCTTCGACGTGGTCTACCTGCCCCCGGTCCACCCCATCGGCCACACCTTCCGCAAGGGACCCAACAACACCCTCTCCGCGGGCCCCGAGGACGTCGGCGTACCGTGGGCGATCGGCTCCCCCGAGGGCGGCCACGACGCCGTCCACCCCGACCTGGGCACCCTGGAGGACTTCGCCTGGTTCGTGCGGGAGGCCGAACGGCACGGGCTGGAGATCGCCCTCGACTTCGCCCTGCAGTGCTCCCCCGACCACCCCTGGGTCGACAAACACCCCGAGTGGTTCCACCACCGCCCCGACGGCACCATCGCCTACGCCGAGAACCCGCCGAAGAAGTACCAGGACATCTACCCCATCGCCTTCGACGCCGACCTCGACGGACTCATCGCCGAGACCGTCCGCGTGCTGCGGCACTGGATGTCCCACGGCGTGCGCATCTTCCGCGTGGACAACCCGCACACCAAACCGGTGGTGTTCTGGGAACGCGTCATCGCCGAGGTCAACCGCACCGACCCCGACGTGATCTTCCTGGCGGAGGCCTTCACCCGCCCCGCGATGATGCACACGCTGGCCCAGATCGGTTTCCAGCAGTCCTACACCTACTTCACCTGGCGCAACAGCAAGCAGGAACTGACCGAGTACCTCACCGAACTCTCCGGCGAGGCGGCCTCCTACATGCGGCCGAACTTCTTCGCCAACACCCCCGACATCCTGCACGCCTACCTCCAGCACGGCGGCCGCCCCGCCTTCGCGGTCCGCGCCGTCCTGGCCGCCACCCTCTCCCCCACCTGGGGCATCTACAGCGGCTACGAACTGTGCGAGAACACCCCCCTGCGCCAGGGCAGCGAGGAGTACCTCGACTCCGAGAAGTACCA
>NZ_JOJE01000127.1 GCF_000720255.1 Streptomyces griseus subsp. griseus
GCCCTCCATGAGGTCGACCAGGACCAGGGTGGCCCACCGGGCGGTGACCAGGTCGAACAGCTGCCTGCTCAGGCAGGCGGGATTACGGACGTTGCCTCGTGCACTTTCCTGCACGTGCTCACCTCACCTAAAGGTATGTACTTCCCTCAAGAAAGTAACTCGGTCAGAGTGAGGGAGCCAACCGCTGATCGTCAAGGAGTACCTGTGGTAACCGACGTTGCCGTGACCCGCGCCGCGAACACTGTGACGGTGCTCGGCGGCCCCACCGCGCTGATCCGCCTGGCCGGCTGGACGCTGCTGACCGACCCGACCTTCGACGCCGCCGGCACCGAGTACAAAGACGGCCCGGTCATGGTGCGCAAGACCGCCGATCCGGCGCTGAAGCCCTCGCAACTGCCCGCTCTCGACGCCGTCGTGGTCAGCCACACCGGGCATCTGGACAACCTCGACACCGCCGGGCGTACGGTGGCCTCCGCTGCCTCGAACGTGTTCACCACCGTCGCCGGCGCCGAGGATCTCGGGGGCGCGGCCGTCGGCCTGGAGCCCTGGCAGACCCGGACCCTGTCGAAGCCGGGCCGCACGCCGCTGAACATCACCGCGGTTCCCGCCCGCCACGGGCCCGTCGGCACCGAGGACCTCACCGGTCCGGTCACCGGCTTCCTCCTGCACACCGACGACGGCTCGGCACCGAGCGTGTACGTCTCCGGTGACACCGTCGACCTGGACGCGATGAGCGCCCTGGCCGGCCGGTACCGCGTCGACGTGGCGCTGCTGCACCTGGGCGCGGCCGGCTTCGAGGCATTCGGTGACGTACGGCTGTCGCTGACCGCGGTCCAGGCCGTCGAGGCCCGCCGCCTGCTCGGCGACCCCCTCGTGGTGGCCGTACACGCCGAGGGCTGGGCGCACTACACCGAAGACCGCAGCCACGTCCAGCAGACCTTCGACGCCGCCGGCGTCCCGCTGCACTGGCCCACCCCCGGCGAGCCCGTCACCCTGCCGGACCCGCACACCCGCTGACACCTCACCCGGTGCCGCCG
>NZ_JOJE01000128.1 GCF_000720255.1 Streptomyces griseus subsp. griseus
TAGCTTGATCTTTAACCTCTGGCGTCGAATGATGCGTCGAACTTGATCACTCGGTCTGGTAACTGCCGGACGCGGAAGCGGCCTTCGTCTGAACATGTGCTCCGACCAAGGAACACACACGTCCAGCACGAAGGCCGTGATGATGAGTCTGCTGCATCGCGATGCCCGGCAGGAGGCGTTGGCGGAGCTGTCACGCTTCCGGGGCGAGTTCTACTCCTGCCTGACCCGGCGTTCGGATGCGTTGTTCGAGCTGGCCGACGCTGTGCTGTGTGCGGACGGCCCGGTCCGCTCGCTGGTGGAGCTTTCGCTGGTGGGCGAGCACCGCCGTGGACACGGCGGGCTTTATGACGCTCTGGCCGCAGGCCGGATGGACATTGCTCGGTTGCGGCGGGCCCTGGCTGCGGTGCCGCTGCCTCGGGCGGCGGACGGCCGGCTGGTGCTGGCCGCCGACATCACCTGCTGGCTGCGTCCCGACGCGCACACCTCACCGCAGCGGATCCTGTGTCACACCTACGACCGCGCCGCTGGACGCGCTGCGTCTGGCGCCGGGGGACGACGCCGCCACCGTCACCGCCCGGCAGATGCGCGAGCTCATCGAGCGGCTGTTGCCGGTGCAGGTGCTGGGCCGGATGCGCTCGGACCGGGTCCTGCGCCGGGCGGCCCCGCCCCGAGAGCCGGGCACCCGGGGTCGTCCGCCCCGCCACGGTGGCGAGTTCGTCTTCGGCGATCCGGCCACCTGGAACACTCCCGATGCGACGACGGTGACCGAGACCCGTTTGTATGGCAAGGCCACCGCCCGGGCCTGGGACCGGCTCCACCCCAGGCTGACCCACCGCTCTGCGTGGGTCTCTCAGCTGGGCGCTTTGCCGGTCATCGAGGGCACTGTGATCCGTCTGCAGGTCGAGTACCTGCCCAGCGGCGCCAGCCCGAAGCCGGTGTGGCTGTGGTGGTCGGGCACCGATGCCACCGACACCCAAGTCGACCTGCTCTGGCAGGTCTTCCTGCGGCGCTTCGACATCGAGCACACCTTCCGGCTGTTCAAGCAGACGCTGGGCTGGACCTGCCCGAAGATCCGTACTCCCGAGGCGGCTGACCGGTGGACCTGGCTGATCCTCGCCGTCTACACCCAGCTGCGGCTGGCCCGCACGCTGGCGGCCGACCTGCGCCGACCGTGGGAGAAGCCGAGCCCGCCGAACAGGCTGACCCCTGCCCGCGTCCGCCGCGACTTTCGGCACCTCCGCCCGCAGGCGGACTGCCCCGCCAGAGCACCGAAACCCTCCCGCCCCGGCCCGGGACGACCACCCGGACGCAAGAACACACGGCCCACCCCGCGCTACGACGTGCACACCGTCCGCAAACCAGGCACTACGAAACAGCGAACGAAGAAGTCAACGACCCCACGACCCCGCCGCACAGGTTAAAGATCAAG
>NZ_JOJE01000129.1 GCF_000720255.1 Streptomyces griseus subsp. griseus
CCGCAGATCGGCTTCAACTATTTGGGCCGCTACTCCGCGGCGGACATGCCGGAGGAGCTGCGCGGCCTGGGCTGGACGCAGGTGCTGGACGTGGATGACGCGGATGCCGTGTGGGATGCCTCCATGCCCGCGATGTCCACGCTGGAGATCAATTCCTATGTCACCGACACCGCGCAGGGCCCGCGGCTGAACGCCACGTTCGCCTTTGCGAGGGGGGTGCTCGCCGAGGACGAGGTACAGGAACTCGCGCACTTGTGGCAAACCGCGCTCACCGCGCTGGCCGAGTATGTGGCGGCTCCGGACGTGGGTGGCCTGACGCCGTCCGATCTTCCGCTGGTGGCCGTGGACCAGGAGCGGATCCTGGAGTGGGAGCGGGCGTACCCGGGGCTGGCGGACGTGTGGCCATTGACGCCGCTTCAGTCGGGGTTGTTGTTCCACAGCAGGTTCAGCGATGCGCCGTTCGACGTGTATCAGGTGCAGTTGGTGTTCCATCTGTCGGGCCGGGTGGAGCCTGAGCGGATGCGTGCGGCGGGGCAGGCGCTGCTGGACCGCCATGCCAATCTGCGCTCGGCGTTCGTCCCTCACTCGGGTGGCTGGGCCCAGCTGGTGACGGACGAGGCAGAGTTGCCGTGGCACGAGGCCGATCTGCGTGCGGTGCCCGAGGGCGAACGCGCTGAGGCGTTCGAACGGCTGCTGGCGGAGGATCAGCAGACGCGCTTCGACCCGGCGTCGCCGCCGATGATGAGGCTCACGCTGGTGCGGCTGGAGGAGGAGCGGTCCGAGCTCGTGTTCACCGCTCACCATGTGCTGTTCGACGGCTGGTCCATTCCGCTGCTGCTGCAGGATCTGCTGCGGTTGTACGGTTGCGGGGGTGATCCGGGCGGGCTGCCCGCGGAGCGTGGTTACCGGGAATTCCTGGCCTGGCTGGCCGGCCAGGACCCCGACGCCGCGGCCCGGGCCTGGGCGGAGGAACTCGACGGCGTCGACGAACCCACCCTCCTCGCACC
>NZ_JOJE01000130.1 GCF_000720255.1 Streptomyces griseus subsp. griseus
GGGGCCGTGCGACATCTACGCCGCGGGCGGCACCCCCTGCGTCGCCGCGCACAGCACCACCCGCGCCCTGTACGGGGCGTACAACGGCCCGCTGTACCAAATCAAGCGCGCCTCCGACAACACGACCAAGAACATCGTCCCGCTGACCGCCGGAGGTGTCGCCGACGCCGCCGCGCAGGACTCCTTCTGCGCGAACACCAGCTGCGTCATCACCGTCATCTACGACCAGTCCCCCAAGGGCAACAACCTCACCCAGGCGCTCAAGGGCTACTGGCCCGGGCCGGCCGAGGGCGGGAACGACAATCTGGCCAACGCCTTCGAGGCGCCGGTCACCGTCGGCGGCCACAAGGCGTACGGCGTCTACGTGGCCCCCGGCACCGGCTACCGCAACAACAACACCAACGGCATCGCCACCGGCGACCAGCCCGAGGGCATGTACGCGATCTTCGACGGCACGCACGTCAACGGCGGCTGCTGCTTCGACTACGGCAACGCCGAGACGACCGGCAACGACGACGGCAACGGCACCATGGAGGCCATCTACTTCGGCACCAGCACGGGGTGGGGCTCCGGGAGTGGCACCGGCCCCTGGATCATGGCCGACCTGGAGAACGGCCTGTTCTCCGGGGTCAACCGCGGAGTGAACGCGGGCGACCCGACCATCAACCACCGGTTCACGACCGCCATCGTCAAGGGCGGCGCGAACCAGTGGGCCATCCGCGGCGGCAACGCCCAGTCGGGCAGCCTGTCCACCTTCTACAACGGCATACGCCCCACCGTCGGCGGCTACAACCCGATGAAGAAGCAGGGCGCGATCATCCTCGGCATCGGCGGTGACAACAGCAACACCGGCCAAGGCACCTTCTACGAAGGCGTCATGACCTCGGGCTACCCCTCTGACGCCACCGAGAACGCCGTCCAGGCCAACATCACCGCCGCCGGCTACAACAGCGGCTCGACCAGCACCGGAACCCTCACCCCCGGCTCC
>NZ_JOJE01000131.1 GCF_000720255.1 Streptomyces griseus subsp. griseus
CATCAGCGGCAGGGCCACGTTCTCGTCGGCGGGCAGTTCCGGCAGCAGCTGGCCCGACTGGAAGACGAAGCCGAACGCGGTGCGGCGCAGCTCGCTGCGAGCCGGTTCACGAAGCTGGTCGATCCTCCCCCGGAATTCGTCCGGGGGGACCCCTATCTCGCTTCGCTCGCCGCTCAGCAGGACCTCACCGGAGTCGGGCCGCTCGATCCCGGCCAGGCAGTGCAGCAGGGTGGACTTGCCCGAGCCGGACGGGCCCATGACGGCCAGCGACTCGGACGGCCGGTTGTGAGGGTCGGACATCGGCCATTCGGCCGAGTCCGCGGGGAATCGCCTCTTCCGTATTCTGCCGAGCGTGTACACCGAGACTTCGCTGCTCCGTCGGGCGCTGATCGCCGCCGGCTGGATCCTCCTCAGCCTGCTGGGACTGCTCGACGTGTTCGCCGGTCGGGAACCCGACTACCGCTGGACGAGCTGGCTGCCGATCGTGTCCGGGCCGCTTGCCTGCACGGCGCTGTTGTGGCCCGGCCGTGGGCCCAAGACGCAGGTACGTGCCGTACTCGTCGCCGGCGGCTCACTGGCCCTCACTATCGGGATCGGCACAGTCGCGGGCCCGGACGGTGCCGGTACTTGGGGACTGCTGGAGAGCGGCGCTCTGCTGGTGCTGCTTTCCCGTGCAGTGTGGGAGGTGCCGCGCACGAGGACCGCGGCAGCCGTGTCGGCCGCACTGGCCGTGGCGGCCATCGCGATCCCGCTGCGCTGGCTGCCGAGGGACATCCAGGCCGACAGCCAGACCGCCATCAACTGGTGCCTGCTGATGACGCTGGGCGCCGGCACAGCTCTCGCCTGGGGCCTGCGCGCACGGCTGCTGAAGGAGCAACGGGCCCGCGACATCGCCGCCGTACGCCAGCGTCAGCGCCTGGAACTCGCCCACGACCTGCACGACTTCGTCGCCCACCACGTCACCGGCATCATCGTCCAGGCCAACGCCG
>NZ_JOJE01000132.1 GCF_000720255.1 Streptomyces griseus subsp. griseus
CATCAGCGGCAGGGCCACGTTCTCGTCGGCGGGCAGTTCCGGCAGCAGCTGGCCCGACTGGAAGACGAAGCCGAACGCGGTGCGGCGCAGCTCGCTGCGGGCCGGTTCACGAAGCTGGTCGACCCGCTCGCCGTCCAGCAGGACCTCACCGGAGTCGGGCCGCTCGATCCCGGCCAGGCAGTGCAGCAGGGTGGACTTGCCCGAGCCGGACGGGCCCATGACGGCCAGCGACTCGAGCACGACACCCGGCGGGTTCGGCCGAAAGGCCGGTTGTGGGAGCCGGACATCGGCCATTCGGCCGACCGCCGGGAATCGCCGCTTCCGTATCCTGCGAGGCGTGCACTCAGAAACTCCGCTGCTCCGCAGGGCGCTGATCGCCGCTGGCTGGATCGTTCTCGGCCTGCTGGGGCTGCTCGACGTGTTCGCCAATGGGGTGCCCGATCACCACTGGACGAGCCTGCTGCCGATGGTGTCCGGCCCGCTCGCCTGTACGGCGTTGCTGTGGCCCGCTCGTCGGCCGAGCGTGCCGGTACGCGCCGCACTCGTCGCCGGCGGCTCGCTGGTCCTCACCATCGTGATCGCCACGTGGGCGGACCCGGGCGCCGGTACGTTCGGGGCGCTGGAGAGCGTCGCTCTGCTGGTGCTGCTGTCCCGCGGGGTGTGGGCGGTACCGGACCCGAGGACCGCGGTGGCCGTTTGTGCCGCACTGAGCGTGGCGGTCGTCGCGATCCCGCAACGCCTGCTGCCGACGGACATCCGATACGGCAGCGATGCCGCCCTCGACGGGTCCCTGCTGATGGCGCTCGCCGCCGGCCTGGCTCTGGCCTGGGGCCTGCGCGCGCGGCTGCTGGAGGAGCAGCGGGTGCGGGAC
Organism: Streptomyces griseus subsp. griseus; assembly: GCF_000720255.1. GTDB lineage: Bacteria > Actinomycetota > Actinomycetes > Streptomycetales > Streptomycetaceae > Streptomyces > Streptomyces griseus_I. The sequence continues at coordinate 872 of NZ_JOJE01000132.1, forward strand.
GTCGCCGCCGTACGCCAGCGTCAGCGCCTGGAACTCGCCCACGACCTGCACGACTTCGTCGCCCACCACGTCACCGGCATCATCGTCCAGGCCAACGCCG
>NZ_JOJE01000133.1 GCF_000720255.1 Streptomyces griseus subsp. griseus
TCGCCGCCGTACGCCAGCGTCAGCGCCTGGAACTCGCCCACGACCTGCACGACTTCGTCGCCCACCACGTCACCGGCATCATCGTCCAGGCCAACGCCGCGCTGGCACTCCAGCACACCGCACCGGAACAGGTCGGACCGCTGCTGGAGAACATCACCCGGTCCGGATCGGAGACGCTGGACTCGATGCGCCGCCTGGTGCGGGTCCTGCGCGAGGACGACCACGAGGGCATCCGGCCCGGCGAGGTGTGGGCGGAACTCGCCCGTCTGGTCTCGGCGTTCTCAGAAGACGAAGCCGACGTCCAGCTGCACGTCGCCGCGGCGGCCCGCGAGGCGCGTCTCGCCCCCGAGGTGGAGACCTCCGTGCACCGAGTCGTGCAGGAGGCCCTGACCAACGTGCGCCGCCACGCGCACGGCGCCGTAGTGGCCGTACGGGTCGACATGGACGGGCCACGGCTGCGGGTCGAGGTGCACAACACGGCACCGGCCGCACGCCACCCCGGCCCGGTCGGCGGACGTGGCGGCTTCGGACTGGTCGGCCTGCGCGAACGCGTCGAAGCGGTGGAGGGCGCGCTGACCGCCGCCCCCACCGACGACGGCGGCTGGCGGGTGACCGCCGACTTCCCGATGCCGGCCGCCATGGCAGGATCACCGGCGTGAACGACACGGTGATCCGCGTACTGATCGCGGACGACCAGGACATGGTCCGGGGGGCTTCCGGCTGATCCTCGGCGCCCAGCCCGGCATCGAGGTGGTCGGCGAGGCCGCCGACGGCGCCGCCTGCGTGGAACTCGCCCGCCGGCTGCGGCCGGACGTGTGCCTGGTCGACATCCGGATGCCGAAGCTGGACGGCCTGGACGTCACCCGCGCGCTGGCCGGACCCGGCGTCCACAACCCGATGCGGGTCGTGGTGATCACCACGTTCGACCAGGACGACTACGTGCACACCGCGCTGGATCTGCGACCAACTCGTGGTGTCACTGTCCACGGTCAAGACCCACCTGGCCAACATCCAGCAGAAGATCGACGCCCGCAACCGGGTCGAGATCGCCGCCTGGGCCTGGGAGTCCGGCACGGTGCGGGAACGATAGGACCGGCTGCACAGCCGCT
>NZ_JOJE01000134.1 GCF_000720255.1 Streptomyces griseus subsp. griseus
TGCCCGATCTCCTCCGCCCGCCAGGCGTACCGGGAACTGCCCGCCGCCAAGGCGTTCCTCACCTTCCGCGGCGCCGGCCACAGCAACTACTTCGGCGACGCCCGGACCATCAACACCTTCGTGGACTGGATGCGGTGGAGTCTGTACGGCGACACCGTCGCCCGCGACCGCCTCCGCGCCGACGCCACCTCCAGCACCACAACCTGGGAATCCGTGCTGAGCTGAGGAGCGACCACTCGCCGCCCCGACGCGAGTGATTGTCGCGATCGCCTCACTGAGCCTGCAGCCCGGACTCACCACGCATGTCTTCCGCGCCGGCCCTTGAACCGACCACTGTCCGCGCGCTTCTCAGGGGCCGCCGCGTTTCACCCACCCCCCACTCGGAGGTCACCGTGACCTGCTCAGACCGGCGTCCGCACGCCGGACGGTGTCGGCGGCCCGTCCGTCGCCCGCAACACGGCCGGCTGATCGGCGGTATCACCACCGCGGCCGCGCTGGCCGTTTCCATGCTCGTCGCACTGCCACAGAGCGCGCATGCCGCGACCGCGCGGCAGATGGAACGGCTCGACCGCGGGCTGACCAGCGTCCACACCAGCGGCGGAAACCTGGTGTCATGGCGATGGCTGGCCACCGACCCGAACGACGTGGCGTTCAACGTCTACCGTGGCGGCTCCAAGCTCAACTCCTCACCCATGACCAGCTCCACCAACTACTTCGACGCCGGCGCCCCGGACTCGGCCGACTACACGGTGCGCGCGGTGGTGAACGGTACCGAGCAGGCCCCTTCCGAGCGCGCGCTCCAGTTCCGGGCCGGATACCGGGACGTGCCGATCTCTCCCCCGGCCGGGGGCACGACCCCCGACGGCGTCGCCTACACCTACGAGGCCAACGACGCCTCGGTGGGCGACCTCGACGGCGACGGCGCGCTGGACTTCGTGCTG
>NZ_JOJE01000135.1 GCF_000720255.1 Streptomyces griseus subsp. griseus
CGCGTCCTGCTTGTCGGAGTGCGCGATCACGAGGACGCCGTCGAGGTCGACGGTGACCTGTCCGTCGGTGTCCGGGGCGTTCTTACCCGCCAACAACCAGGCACGGCTGCGGACTTCGGCCCGCGCAGACCGGATGGCCTGCAGGGCTTTCTCGCCGGAGGCGGGGCGGGGTTCTTCGACGAGGCGCAGCTCGCCGACGAGTTCGGGCACTGCCACCGCGATCTGCAGCAGTTCCGCGCCGCCGCCCAGCACGCGGAACGCTCCCTGCAATTGCGCGCCTCCGGCTACGCCCGCAGCCGTCTGTTCTGCCGCGTGGTCCTCGCCACCGCCCGCCTCGGCCTGGGTGAACTCGACCAGGCGTGCCAGCTCGCCGCCGAGGCGGCCGGCCAGGCAGCCGAGATGCGCTCGGTACGGGCGGTGGAGTGCGTCCGCGACTTCGAACGCCGCCTGGAGCCCTACCGCGACGCGGCGGTGGTACGCAACTACCGCGTCGAGCAGCTACAGAGGCTTTCGGTTCGGGGTGACGCCATGTCGGAGCTGGGATGAGTCCCGTCTCGGCGATGAAGCTGTGGAGCAGGCCAGGCTCGTACTGCTTGTGTTTCAGGCGAGTGCGGGCGGTCAGTTCATCAATGGTGCAGGGGACGAGGTCGCCCAGGCTGTTCTTCAGATGAGTTCACAAGCCCTCGGTCGGGTGCGACTCGGGTGTGTGGGAGGGGAAGTGGAGGACGGTCAGCCACTACCGTGGGCTTGATCCGCTTTGGCGGACATCCGAGATCAGGGGTTCTGCCCCGGGAGGATGTCCATCATGGAGAGCATGGGGAAGAAGAAGCCTCGGCCTCGT
>NZ_JOJE01000136.1 GCF_000720255.1 Streptomyces griseus subsp. griseus
CCGTTCGAGGTGAGCCGCTCGGCAGGGGATTTCCTGGCTCTGCTGGCGCGTGAGGGCGTGACGGTGCTGAATCAGACGCCGTCGGCGTTCTATCAGCTGATGCAGGCGGACCGGGATGATCCGGCGACGGGTGATCGGCTTGCTCTGCGGTATGTGGTGTTCGGCGGTGAGGCGTTGGATCTGGGCCGGCTGGTGTCGTGGTACGAGCGGCGTGGCTCGGGTGGTCCGACGTTGGTGAACATGTACGGGATCACCGAGACCACGGTCCACGTCACCTACCTGCCCCTGGACCAGGAGATGTGCGTGGCGGGTGGTGGGAGCCGGATCGGTGAGGGCATCCCGGACCTGCGGATGTACGTCTTGGACGCGGGGTTGTGCCCGGTTCCGGTGGGAGTCGCGGGTGAGTTGTATGTGGCGGGTGCCGGTCTGGCACGCGGGTATCTGAACCGTCCGGGTCTGACGGCGCAGCGCTTCGTGGCCGACCCGTTCGGGGCCCCTGGTTCCCGTATGTACCGGACCGGGGACTTGGTCCGGTGGAGCGCGCCCGGTGAGCTGGAGTACCTGGGCCGTATCGACGACCAGGTCAAAATCCGGGGCTTTCGTATCGAGTTGGGTGAGGTCGAGTCGGTCCTCGCCTCGCACCCCGATGTCACCCAGGCCACGGTGATCGTGCGTGAGGATCGTCCCGGCGACAAGCGGCTCGTGGGCTACGTCGTTTCCACTGCTGACCCGCAAGCCTTGCGGGCGTACGTGTCCGAAGCGGTGCCGGACTACATGGTCCCGTCGGCGATCGTCGCCATCGATGTCTTGCCGTTGACC
>NZ_JOJE01000137.1 GCF_000720255.1 Streptomyces griseus subsp. griseus
CAGCAGTACATCGTCAACAAGCGGCACGGGCTGCTCACGGCTGTGCCGCGTCCAAGCACCCCTCAGCTGGCGGACTGGACCACGCGGGCGCGCGCCGACCTGCTGTACCCCACCCAAGCCAACGCCCAGCGCCCGGCGGACTCCCCGATCCCGGACGCCGCGCACGCCGGCCACAGCCCGATCAAGCACGTGATGCTTGTGGTCCGGGAGAACCGCACCTTCGACCAGGTCTTCGGTGACCTGCACCGCCCCGGCGCGGACGTCCAGCCCGCCTACACCGAATTCGGCGCCAAGGACGCCCAAGGGCGCACCCTCACCCCGAACGCCCACCGGTTGGCCGACCGGTTCGGGCTCTCGCAGAACTTCTACAGCGACGGCGAAGCGAGCATCCAGGGTCACCACTGGACCGCCGAGGGGGTCTCCAGCGACTACACCGAGAAGAGCTACCTGCACTACTACTCCAACCGCAACCACCCGTACGACCCGACCGCCCCGATCGTCTACCCCCGGTGCGGGTCGGTGTTCCAACAGCTGGCCGCCCAGGGCAAGAGCTTCCACAACTTCGGTGAGATGGTCGGCCTGGCCACCTCCCAGGCGCCGACCGTCCGGCCGGCACCCGGCGCCCGCTGCGCCACCCCCGGAGGGGTCCACGACGGGCAGTCAGCGGCGAGCTTCTCCAACACCCTGGGTGCCAACCTGTCACTGACCTCGGTGCCGGACACGGCCAAGGAGCAGGACATCGAGAAGGAGCTCGCCCCGCTGGTGGCCGCCGACCGGCTGCCGCAGTTCATGTACGCCGTGCTGGGC
>NZ_JOJE01000138.1 GCF_000720255.1 Streptomyces griseus subsp. griseus
CGCCACGGACCTGTTCGACCGGCCCACGATCGAGCGGATGGCGGGCTGGCTTGCGCGGTTCCTGGAGGAGGTCCTGGCGGCCCCGGAGCAGCCGGTCAGCCGGGCACGCATCCTGGACGACGCCGAACTGAGCCTGGTACTCCAGGAATGGAACGACACCGGCCGGGAGGTGCCCGGTGGCACGCTGCCCGAGTTGTTCGAGGAGCAGGTGGCACGGACGCCAGACGCGACGGCGCTGGTCTTCGACGGCACCGAGCTGTCGTATCGCGAGCTGAACGAACGGGTGAACCGTCTCGCCCATCTGCTGGTTGAGCAGGGTGCCGGCCCGGAGCGCTTCGTCGCCGTTGCCCTGCCCCGCTCCCTTGACCTGGTCGTCACGCTGCTCGCAGTACTGAAGACCGGTGCGGCGTATGTGCCCATCGACCCGGACCATCCGGCCGACCGCATCGCCTACGTCCTCGACGACGCCGCCCCTATGTGCGTGATCTCCGGACTTGGGGCGGAAGGCGTCCTGCCGGAGGGCACGGCCCGGATTCTGCTGGATGACCCGGAGATACGGGTTCGGTTGGCCGTTGCCGACCACGAGAACCTCGCTGCGGTGGCTCCGGGCACGCCGGCGTATGTGATCTATACGTCGGGTTCGACGGGTCGGCCCAAGGGTGTGGTGGTTGAGCATCGGTCGGTGGTCGACTACGTGTCCTGG
>NZ_JOJE01000139.1 GCF_000720255.1 Streptomyces griseus subsp. griseus
ACGGCTACTCGGAAGGCCCACGCCCGCAGCGGGATCTCGGACTCCAGGTCGAACGCGTACGCCGAGACGTCCTCGATGTCAGCCGAGATCCGCTCACGGCCGCTCTCCCGCACCACCAGCGCCGGCGCGGCCTCCTCCACGCTCAGCACCCGCTGGTACGGCTGGCCGTCCACCTCCGCGAACACCGTCCGCAGACTCTCATGCCGGTCGACCACATCGGTCAACGCCAGTTCCAACGCCTTCGGGTCCAGCTGACCGCGCAGTCGTACCACGAGCGGGATGTTGTACGTCGCACTCGGTCCATCCAGCCGGTTCAAGAACCACAGCCGACGCTGGGCGAACGACACCGGCACCCGCTCCGGACGCTCCCCCGCACGCAACACCGCACGCCGCACACCAGCGCCCGAGAGTCGCTCCACCAACCCCGCGACCGTCGGCGCCTCGAACAACGCGCGAACACCCAACTCCACACTCAACACCGAACGAACGCGGCTCACCAGACGCGTCGCCAGCAGCGAATGCCCACCCAGCTCGAAGAAGTTGTCGTCGATGCTGACCTCGTCGGCACCGAGGACCTCCGCGAATATCTGGCAGAGGACCTCTTCCTGCGGGGTGCGTGGTGCACGGCCCTCCGTGTTCGCGGTGAACTCCGGAGCCGGCAACGCCCGCCGGTCCAGCTTCCCGTTCGGCGTCAGG
>NZ_JOJE01000140.1 GCF_000720255.1 Streptomyces griseus subsp. griseus
TGGGTGATGGTCACGCCCTTGGGGGTTCCGGTGGAGCCGGAGGTGTACATCACGTACGCCACGTTGTCCGGACGCAGGGCCGCCGAACGCTCCGCGTCGGTCAGATCCGCGCCCTCGCCCCGCGTCAGATCCAAATCGTCCAGGAGCAGCCTCGGCACCTGCCCCCCGGGCAGCACATCAGCGGTCACGGCATCGGTCAGGACCCATGCCGGACGAGCCTCGGACAGGACGAAGTCGAGCCGCCGGCTGGGATAGCGCGGATCGATCGGCAGATACCCCGCCCCCGACTTCAAGATGCCCAGCAACCCGACGACCAGCTCGGCCGAACGCGGCAGGGCCAGACCCACCAAGGACTCCGGACCCGCCCCACGACGCACCAGCTCCCGCGCCAGCCGATTGGCCCGCGCGTTCAGCTCACCGTACGTCCAGGCGACATCACCACACACCACGGCCAACGCGTCCGGATCCGCAGCCACCCGACCCTCCACCAAAGCCGCGAGCGACACCTCGGGCACCGGCACAGCGGTGTCGTTCACCTCATGCAGCAGCCAGTCACGCTCACGCTCCGCCAGCACCTCCACCGCACCCACCCGGCACCCCGGGTCGGCCACCACCTGACGCAACACCCGCACGAACCGGTCCACCAGCACCTCGACGCTGCCCCGGTCGAACAGGTCCGTCGCGTACTC
>NZ_JOJE01000141.1 GCF_000720255.1 Streptomyces griseus subsp. griseus
CCTGATCGAAGCGGTGAAGGCAGAGTTCGAGACGTCCGGCGGCACCTACGGCTCGCCGAAGATCTGGATCAGGCTGGTGAGGCAGGGCTGGCGGGTCTCGGTGAACACCATCGCGAAGATCATGGCCGGGCTGGGCCTGGTCGCGCGGAAGGTGCGCAGACGGCGGGGGCTGACCCGGCCGGGCAAACGGCCGGCCGCCCCGGACTTCGTGCGCCGCGACTTCACCGCCGAGGCACCCGACCTGGTCTGGTGCGGGGACATGACGGAGATCGAAACCGGTGAGGGCAAGCTGTACCTGGCCACGGTCATCGATCTGTTCTCCCGCCGCCTGCTCGGCTATGCGATGGGTGCCCGTCACGATGCCGAACTGGTCGTCGCCGCTCTGCACATGGCCGCGGCGACCCGCGGCGGGGACGTCCGCGGCGTCATCTTTCACACGGACCGCGGCAGCGAGTACGGCTCTCGGAGGTTCCGCCGGGCCTGCCGCCGGCTGGGCGTCTTCCAGTCCATGGGCCGGGTCGGCTCCTGTTTCGACAACGCCGTCAGCGAGGCGTTCAACAGCGTGCTCAAGGTCGAGTACGTCCACCGGCACGCCTTCACCACCCGCACCGCGGCCCGGATCCGGATCGCGACCTGGATCACCGACTTCTACAACAGCCGTCGGCTACACAGCGTGTGC
>NZ_JOJE01000142.1 GCF_000720255.1 Streptomyces griseus subsp. griseus
CACATGTTCAGACGAAGGCCGCTTCCGCGTCCGGCAGTTACCAGACCGAGTGATCAAGTTCGACGCATCATTCGACGCCAGAGGTTAAAGATCAAGCTAGGGGGTGTTTCGAAAGTTCCGCACCGCACAGGACTTTCGAAACACCCCCTACGCCCACGGCCGGGGCGGGGGGGAGACCGGCAGTGAGCTCGCCCGCGGCGGACCGCGGGCGGCGTGGGTGCCGGGCCGGGCCGGCACCCACGGCATTACTCGCCGCGCGCCCCCGCCTGCCGGGTGACCGAGCGCAGCAGGGGGCGGCTCAGGCCGCCGGCCGCGAGAATCCCGCCGGCCCCGGCGGCGCAGCACACCGCGAGAACGGTCAGGCCGCGTGCGTCGAACGATGAGTCGCCACCGGCCAGCATCATCGAGCCCCCGCACAGCAGCCCGGTCGCGAGGGCCCCGCCGGCCAGCACCGTGACCGGGATGAGGGTCTCCCGGTTCCGTGCGGCGTCCAGGACGCGCAGAGGGGTTCCGGCCAGGTGCAGCAGGGCGTAGGTGCGGCGGCGGTCCAGGACGGAGGCGGCCGCGGTGATCCCGGCCGAGGTGATGGCGACGGTGAAGGTCACCACGAGCACCACTCGGGTGAGGGTGGTGAAGTCCTGGGTGAACTGTGTCTCGGACCAG
>NZ_JOJE01000143.1 GCF_000720255.1 Streptomyces griseus subsp. griseus
GACGCCGGGGTGTTCTGGAACGCCAACGCGACCTGGAACAGCGGGTGTCGGCCCATCGAGCGAACCGGATTCAACACCTCGACGAGGCGCTCGAACGGCGCGTCCTGTGCCGCGAAGGCCCTGAGGTCGGTCTCCCGGATCCGTGCGACCAATTCCGCGAACGACGGATCACCCGACACGTCCGCCCGCAGGACCAGCGTGTTCACGAAGAACCCGACCAGATCATCCAGCGCCTCGTCCAGACGGCCCGCCAAGCTCGACCACTCCACCCGTATGCGAGGCCACCATCGGACGCGGGCGGTCGAAGGGGAGCATCAACTCTGCGGGAGCCCCGGCGAGTTCACCACGCCAGAACTCCACCTGTCCTGCGTCACCCTCATCGCCCAGCAACTCGCGCTGCCACAACGTGTAGTCCGCGTACTGCACCGGCAACGGCTCCCACTCCGGAGCCGCTCCTTCGCACCGCGCTCCGTACGCCGACGCCAGATCCCGCGCCAACGGGCCCAACGACCAGCCGTCACCCGCGATGTGGTGCATGACCGCGGCCAACACCCACTCGTCCACGGCTACTCGGAAGGCCCACGCCCGCAGCGGGATCTCGGACTCCAGGTCGAACGCGTACGCCGAGACGTCCTCGATGTCA
>NZ_JOJE01000144.1 GCF_000720255.1 Streptomyces griseus subsp. griseus
GCGGACCAGGACCTCGTAGAAGACGGCTCGCTTGAACCAGTCCGGGTCCCGGTCCTTGGCCGGTGTGTCCTCGAAGGTGTCCGGGACGGGCTCGTTGACGATCATGTTGTGGGTGACCCTCCGATCTGCGGGGTGGACGGTCGCAGAACCGTCAGGACGTGTGCCGGCCGGTCGCCCGGTTCGAGACGCACGTAGTTGGCCCTGCCCCAGTGATAGGTCTCGCCGGTGAGCTCGTCGCGCACCGGCACCGACTCGTGCCAGTCCAGGCCGAGTTGCGGCATGTCCAACGAGACCGTGGCCTCCTGGGTGTGGTGGGGGTCGAGGTTGGCGACCACCAGAACCGTGTTCGAACCCTCTCGTTTCGAATACGCGATCACGGCTTCCTTGTCCGTCTGGTGGAAGTGCAGATCACGCAGTTGTCGCAGGGCCGGGCTGTTCCTCCGGATGGTGTTGAGCTTGGTGATGAGGGGGGCGAGGGTGCGGCCCTCGCGGGCGGCGGCCTCCCAGTCGCGGGGGCGCAGTTGGTACTTCTCGGAGTCGAGGTACTCCTCGCTGCCCTGGCGCAGGGGGGTGTTCTCGCACAGTTCGTAGCCGCTGTAGATGCCCCAGGTGGGGGAGAGG
>NZ_JOJE01000145.1 GCF_000720255.1 Streptomyces griseus subsp. griseus
GCGCTACGACGTGCACACCGTCCGCAAACCAGGCACTACGAAACAGCGAACGAAGAAGTCAACGACCCCACGACCCCGCCGCACAGGTTAAAGATCAAGCTAGCCGACGACCTGCCGACGGAGTGTCTCATCGACGGCCCTGACCCTCGCGTGAAGGATGTCAACGAGCTGGTTCGGACGGTGTTTCGGGGCGGGTACACGGATCTCACCTGCAGCCGCAGACCACCGGTCCTCAAGGAGGACCTCGACGGAACTATCACGGCAACTCCCTGCGGTCTGGGACGCTGAGGCCCCGACGGCCGCCATTCCGCCTAGGGATGACGGCCGTCAGAGTGGGGAGGGCTCTCGGGTCCGATCGAGCATCGTTGCGTCGGGAGGCTGGTGCGAGTGACTGCGAGGTGTGCACTCCGAGCCTGCCCTTTTCAGGGCTACGGGAGAGTGGGGGTGTTTCGGTGGTGGGCGTAGTCGCTGGTGTGTTCTTCGGCCCAGTCCTGCAGGTGTTGCAGTGCGGTGGTGGCGCCGCGGGCGAGATCGGTCAGGTCGTACTGCACCGTCGGCGGGCGGCTGGTGTGCACGGTGCGGGTGATCAGTCCGCCGGTTTCGAGGTCGCGCAGGGTCTGC
>NZ_JOJE01000146.1 GCF_000720255.1 Streptomyces griseus subsp. griseus
CCTCTCCCCCACCTGGGGCATCTACAGCGGCTACGAACTGTGCGAGAACACCCCCCTGCGCCAGGGCAGCGAGGAGTACCTCGACTCCGAGAAGTACCAGCTGCGCCCCCGCGACTGGGAGACCGCCGCCCGCGAGAACCGCACCCTCGCCCCCCTCATCACCAAGCTCAACACCATCCGACGCCGCCACCCCGCGTTGCGGCGGCTCAGGAACCTCCGCTTCCACCACACCGACAACGACGCCGTCATCGCCTACAGCAAGCGCACCGGGGCCGACACGGTGATCGTGGTCGTCAATCTCGACCCCCACCACACCCAGGAGGCCACGGTCTCGTTGGACATGCCGCACCTCGGCCTCGATCACGGCGCGTCCCTGTCCGTGCACGACGAGCTGACGGGTGCCACCTACCAGTGGGGCGGCTCCGACTACGTGTGTCTGGATCCCGGCCGGGCGCCGGCCCACGTGCTCCACCTCAGGCGGGCCGCACCGCAGATCGGAGGGTCAAGAGCGTCATGACTGTCAACGAGCCCGTCCCGGACACCTTCGAGGACACACCGGCCAAGGACCGGGACCCGGACTGGTTCAAGCGAGCCGTCTTCTACGAGGTCCTGGTCCGC
>NZ_JOJE01000147.1 GCF_000720255.1 Streptomyces griseus subsp. griseus
GCGGTCCAGGCCCCCGACGCCGCCGGCAAGGCCGCCGAGAGGAAACTGGTCACCGCCCTCGAGAAGGTCGACGGTGTCGCCAGTGCCAACTCCGCGCCCATGAAGGACGGACAGACCGTCGGGGTGGTCTCCGTCGTCCCGACGACCTCCCCGCAGTCGGAGGCCACCTCCGACCTGATCCACCACCTGCGTGACGACGTGATCCCGCAAGCCGAGCAGGGCACGTCGATGAAGGTCTACGTGGGTGGCGTCACCGCGAGCAACGACGACTTCGCGTCGGTCCTGATGGGCAAGCTTCCGATCTTCGTGCTGGTGATCGCCGTCCTCGGCTTCCTGCTGCTGACCGTCGCCTTCCGCAGCCTGCTCATCCCGGCGGTCGGCGCACTGCTGAACATCCTCAGCATCGGAGTGGCCTTCGGCGCGATCGTGGTGGTCTTCCAGTACGGCTTCGGTGCCGGACTGCTCGGTCTCGGTGCCGGCGGACCGATCGAGTCGTTCGTGCCGATCCTGGTCGTCGGCATCATGTTCGGCCTGTCCATGGACTACCAGGTCTTCCTGGTCAGCCGGATGCGCGAGGAGTGGGCCCACACCGGCGACAGCCACCGCGC
>NZ_JOJE01000148.1 GCF_000720255.1 Streptomyces griseus subsp. griseus
TTAGCCTCGCGCTTTCATGAAGCGGGCTGTCCGGCAGGCGGTCAGGAAAGCAGAAAGTGCCTCTGACCAGCAAGAATGAGGATTGTCTAGGTCCCTGTTCCTGCCACCGCCGGAGGCACTTCCCAGGTGAAGCACCCTATCGGGTCCTACCCCCGTGTCCGCGTCCAGGACGACGGCCGCCAGGTCGTCACCCAGGCCGGGTCGGTCCTGCTCGTCGAAACGGTCCGCAAGACCGGCCTTGGCCAGGCCGTATCCCAGGCTCTGGCTCCATGGCGGAAGCCGCGGGCCGTCCACGATCCCGGCAAGATCCTCCTCGACGTCGCTCTGGCGGTCGCACTGGGCGGGGACTGCCTCGCGGACGTCGCCATGTTGCGGTGTGAGCCAGCCGTCTTCGGCCCGGTCGCCTCCGACCCGACCGTCTCCCGCCTGATCGACACCCTCGCCGCCTCCGGCGAGAAAGCCCTGCAGGCCATCCGGTCTGCGCGGGCCGAAGTCCGCAGCCGTGCTTGGTTGTTGGCGGGTAAGAACGCCCCGGACACCGACGGACAGGTCACCGTCGACCTCGACGGCGTCCTCGTGATCGCGCACTCCGACAAGCAGGACGCG
>NZ_JOJE01000149.1 GCF_000720255.1 Streptomyces griseus subsp. griseus
TACATCCGCCACTACGCCTACCAGCTGCGGATCGACCCGATCACCACCACCACGGCACGCGCCGACGCCACCTTCCGCGTCACGAGCTGACCCGGCACCGACGGAGGAGATCGTCCGCTCGCTCGGGGGCACGCGCCGACGGATACCGGGATACAACTGCCGCTGATCCCGGTCCGCTCGGCGAACGAGTGGCGGTGTTCCGGGAGTACCCCCCCGGCGGACGGGGCGACAGAGCCCCGCTGGTGTCCGGGCACGGGGCGGTCCACTGCCGGTGCCATGCGCCTGGGACCACCCGACCTCGTGGGCCCAGGGCACCAACCGGCTCGCCACCTCCCCTGGAGGCGACGAGCAACCAGCCCCGGGTCCGGTGCCGAGGAGAGCCGAATCCGGCACCGGACCCGGAGCGTCGAGGCAACCCGCGCCGTCCGCACCGCAGGACACCGGAGGTTGGTCGACGCGCAGGTCACACCCATCCCGTGAAGGAGTTGTTCATGATCAAGCCACCGTGGATACGCAGCGTCAGACGCGCGCTGCTGGCGGCCGGTGCCACCGCCGCGCTCGCCGCCGGCCTGCTCACCGCCACGGCCACCACCTCGCAG
>NZ_JOJE01000150.1 GCF_000720255.1 Streptomyces griseus subsp. griseus
CGCCAGCAGCACCGTGTCCGGGTACTGGGCGTCGATCTCCTTGCGCACCCGCTTGAGGAACTCATGGGTGGCGGGGAGGTTCTCGCAGTTGGTGCCCTCCTGCTGGTACAGGTACGGCACCGCGTCCAGCCGGAAGCCGTCGATGCCGAGATCCAGCCAGAACTTCAGCGCGGAGATCATCTCCTCCTGCACGGCCGGGTTCTCGTAGTTCAGGTCCGGTTGGTGGGAGAAGAACCGGTGCCAGAAGTACTGCTTGCGGACCGGGTCGAAGGTCCAGTTGGAGGCCTCGGTGTCGACGAAGATGATCCGGGCGTCCTGGTACTGCTTGTCGTCGTCGGCCCAGACGTAGTAGTCGCCGTACGGGCCGTCGGGGTCCTTCCTCGACTCCTGGAACCACGGGTGCTGGTCGCTGGTGTGGTTCATGACGAAGTCGATGATGACGCGCATGCCGCGCTGGTGGGCGGCGTCGACGAACTCGACGAAGTCGGCGAGGTCACCGAACTCGGGCAGGACGGCGGTGTAGTCGGAGACGTCGTAGCCGCCGTCGCGCAGCGGAGACTTGAAGAAGGGCGGCAGCCAGAGGCAGTCGACACCG
>NZ_JOJE01000151.1 GCF_000720255.1 Streptomyces griseus subsp. griseus
CGCCAGCAGCACCGTGTCCGGGTACTGGGCGTCGATCTCCTTGCGCACCCGCTTGAGGAACTCATGGGTGGCGGGGAGGTTCTCGCAGTTGGTGCCCTCTTCGGCGTAGAGGTAGGGCACGGCGTCGAGCCGGAAGCCGTCGATGCCGAGATCCAGCCAGAAGCGCAGGGCCGCCAGGATCTCCTCCTGCACGGCCGGGTTCTCGTAGTTCAGGTCGGGCTGGTGGGAGAAGAAGCGGTGGAAGAAGTACTGCCCGCGGACAGGGTCGTACGTCCAGTTGGAGGCCTCGGTGTCGACGAAGATGATCCGGGCGTCCTGGTACTGCTTGTCGTCGTCGGCCCACATGTAGTAGTCGCCGTAGGGACCGTCCGGGTTGGTGCGCGACTCCTGGAACCACGTGTGCTGGTCGCTGGTGTGGTTCATGACGAAGTCGATGATGACGCGCATGCCGCGCTGGTGTGCTGCGTCGACGAACTCGACGAAGTCGGCGAGGTCGCCGAACTCGGGCAGGACGGCGGTGTAGTCGGAGACGTCGTAGCCGCCGTCGCGCAGCGGAGACTTGAAGAAGGGCGGCAGCCAGAGGCAGTCGACACCG
>NZ_JOJE01000152.1 GCF_000720255.1 Streptomyces griseus subsp. griseus
GATCGGCCAGGCCGGGCACCGTCGATCGCCGGCCGGAAGGCGGGTCCCTTCACCACCGGCGGCTCCGGAAGGCCCCTCAACGCCGGTAGCCATACCCGCCGGTGCCAGTTCGAGTACCGCAGCGGATCACCCTTTTCCGAAGTGAACAGCAGTCGCCCCGGATCATCTCCAGGAAAGACGCCTTCCCCCTCACGAGCCGCTATCTTCGCCGCTTTCATCTGCGCCGCCAAATGGTCCCCGAACGTGACCGTCCGATTCCCGGCGGCGCTTTTCGCGTACGGCCGCGCGGTCCCGTCACGCTCCATGACCCACGCGATATGGATGCGCTGCTTCCGCGTATCCACCATCTGCGGCGGGATGGCAGCCGCTTCTTCCCACCGCATCCCCGTATCGGCGATCAGTTCGACGAACGGGCGCGCGTCGGGCCGGCCGGGGAAGCACCTGTCGAACGCGTTCAGCAGCGCCGTCTCTTCGGCGGGATCGAGGACGCGGTCGACGTGCGCGTTGCGCTTCGGCCGCTTCACACCACGGGCGGGGTTGTCCCGGATCAGCCGGGCGTCGACGGCCAGGTCCAGCATCGAGCGGAGCAC
>NZ_JOJE01000153.1 GCF_000720255.1 Streptomyces griseus subsp. griseus
GGCCAGGAGCTCGTATCGAGCAGCTCCCTTTTGATGGTGGCGAAGAACGACTCGGCGAGTGCGTTGTCCCAGCACTGGCCGGTGCGGCCGACCGACAGAGGCACCCCCAACTGGTGTGCCAGCGCGGCGAACTGCTGGCTGGTGTACTGACCGCCGCGATCCGAGTGGAAGATCACCGGCTGGGTGGGACGACGCTTCCTGCAGGCGGCCGTGAGGGCATCGGCGACCAGATCGGTGCGCAGGTGGTCGGCCGTCGCCCAGCCGACCACGCGGCGGGAGGCGGGCGTCCAGGCCGGCGGGGTCGGGCTGGAAGTTGCGGAGGACGAGATCGGGCCGCAGGGCGGCTCGTGGATCGGGGATCGTCGTCAGGTGCCGTCGTCTGCGGTGTCGGCCTTGGAGGCCGGCGGCCCGCATCAGCCGCGCGACGCGTCGGCGGCCGCATCCGGCGCCGGCCCGCTTGAGCACGGCATGGACGCGCGGGGCGCCGTAGGTTCCCCGCGATCTCGTGTGGACGTCGGCGATCTGTTCCGTCAGCTCGGCGTCACGGACCGCGCGGGGACCAGGCTTGGCAGTGCGCCGGGCGTAGAAGGCGGTCCGGGAGACCTTCAGCAGCTCACACGCTCGTTTGACGCTGTGACCTGAGACGGCGGTTCTCCCGCCGCAGTGCGGCCAGTTCCTCGCGTTCACTGCTGGTCAGGCCATCGCGTTCGCCCGCATCGACCTCGGCCTGCTTCACCCAGTCACGCACCGCGGTCTCGGTCAGGTCGAAGTCCTTGGCGATCTGGC
>NZ_JOJE01000154.1 GCF_000720255.1 Streptomyces griseus subsp. griseus
GTGCCCGCCAGGAAGCGGTCGACGCGGTTGCCGTACGAGTCGCCCCAGGACGAGACCGTGCCCCGGGCCGGGACGTAGTCGACACTCTGCATCGCCTTGCCGGTCTGGCCGTTGAACATTGTCAGGTACTCAGGGCCCGACAGCACGTATCCGCTGGAGTTGCGGTGATCGGCGGAGGAGCTGCCGATGACCGCTCCGGTGCCGTCCTTCGTGCCGTCGGCCGTCTTCATGGCGACCTCGGCCTTGCCGTCGCCGTCGTAGTCGTACACCTGGAACTGCGTGTAGTGGGCGCCGGAGCGGATGTTGCGGCCCAGGTCGACGCGCCACAGCCGGGTGCCGTCGAGCTTGACGCCGTCGACGATCGTGTTGCCGGTGTACCCGGACTGGGAGTTGTCCTTGGCGTTGGTGGGCTGCCACTTCAGCACGAAGTCCAGCGCGCCGTCGCCGTCGAGGTCGCCCACCGAGGCGTCGTTGGCCTCGTAGGTGTAGGCGACGCCGTCGGGGGTCGTGCCCCCGGC
>NZ_JOJE01000155.1 GCF_000720255.1 Streptomyces griseus subsp. griseus
AGGCACCCTCAGCCTGGAAATCCTCCGCGCTCGGGGCCGGGCGAACACCTCGTTCGACTTCGACGCGGCCTGGCGCGCCGTCCAGCCGGACGACGTGCTCACCCTGATCTACACCTCGGGTACGACCGGCCCTTCGAAGGGCGTGGAGATCACGCACGCCAACGTGCTCGCCCAAGCCGCGGGAGTGGCACAGGTACTGGACTTCCGCTTCGGCGACCGGACCACCTCCTACCTCCCTTCCGCGCATGTCGTCGACCGCTTCACCTGCCTGTACGCACAGGCGATCTTCGGTGTGCAGGTCACGGTGGTGCCCGACATCAAGGAGATCGGCAAGGCGCTGCCGGATTGTCGGCCGACGATCTGGTGCGCTGTTCCCAGGGTCTGGAACAAGATCAAGCAGGCCGTGGAGCTCGGTATCGAGAGCGAGCCGGACGCGGGGCGGCGGGGGGCTGTCGGGGCGGTGCTGGAGACAGGCCTCAGGCGTACGCGCCTGCTGCAGGCGGGCAAGCCGGTCGA
>NZ_JOJE01000156.1 GCF_000720255.1 Streptomyces griseus subsp. griseus
GTGGTCAACCGTACAGCGGTGGTTCACCAGCAATCGGCTGACTGCAGCCACCGCATCGTCGACCAGGGTGTTGTTCACACCAGTTGATCGGCTTCCGCACAGGGCGATCCTCAGCGGCCCGGCGCGGAAATCCGGCCGGAACCATCCCGTCGTCGTTGCCGGGGTCGAGTTGCCCTCGGTAGTGCGCTGGCGGGGTGGACCGGGCGTGATCTCCGACGGCGTAGCTCTGCGGCCGACGATACCGTGGTGAGAGCCGGGCCGGGCATGTTGACTTCGGTGATCGTGTCGGCGAGTTCACCCCACCGGGCCTTGCGCGAGGCCGCCTCCTGCTCAGTCCGGAACTGTCGTTCGAGCTGCCGGTAGGCGTCGTAGGCGGCGACAAGCTCGCCCCCGGCACCCAACACCGATTCGCACTGCAGCCAGAAGACCCGGTCGACGATCTGTCTGCCCCGCTCCACCATCCCCACGGTGCTGCGGGTAGTGAGAAC
>NZ_JOJE01000157.1 GCF_000720255.1 Streptomyces griseus subsp. griseus
CAAGCCCGCCAACGGCACCATCTCCGGCGTGATCACCTCAACGCCCTCGACGATCCCGTTCGGGGGGATCAACAGGTTCTTGCCCGTGGTCTCCAGGCCGGACGCGAGCCCCGCCACCGTCGGCGTGACGAACAACGACCGCACTGGCACCGCAAGCCCACGCTCACGCAACCGCTCCACCAAAGACACCGCCAACAGCGAATGCCCACCCAGCTCAAAGAAGTTGTCATCAATGGACACCCGGCCGATGCCGAGGACCTCCGCGAACACCCCGCACAGGATCTCCTCCTGCGGGGTGCGTGGTGCACGGCCTTCCGTGTTCGCGGTGAACTCCGGTGCGGGCAGGGCCCGTCGGTCCAACTTCCCGTTCGGGGTCAACGGCAAGACATCGATGGCGACGATCGCCGACGGGACCATGTAGTCCGGCACCGCTTCGGACACGTACGCCCGCAAGGCTTGCGGGTCAGCAGT
>NZ_JOJE01000158.1 GCF_000720255.1 Streptomyces griseus subsp. griseus
CAAGCCCGCCAACGGCACCATCTCCGGCGTGATCACCTCAACGCCCTCGACGATCCCGTTCGGGGGGATCAACAGGTTCTTGCCCGTGGTCTCCAGGCCTGACGCGAGCCCCGCCACCGTCGGCGTGACAAACAACGACCGCACCGGCACCGCAAGCCCACGCTCACGGAGCCGCTCCACCAAAGACACCGCCAACAGCGAATGCCCACCCAGCTCAAAGAAGTTGTCATCAATGGACACCCGGTCAATGCCGAGGACCTCCGCGAACACCCCGCACAGGATCTCCTCCTGCGGGGTGCGCGGCGCACGTCCCTCCGTGTTCGCGGTGAACTCCGGTGCGGGCAGAGCCCGTCGGTCCAACTTCCCGTTCGAGGTCAACGGCAAGACATCGATGGCGACGATCGCCGACGGGACCATGTAGTCCGGCACCGCTTCGGACACGTACGCCCGCAAGGCTTGCGGGTCAGCAGT
>NZ_JOJE01000159.1 GCF_000720255.1 Streptomyces griseus subsp. griseus
CGCGCTCAACCTCATTCGCCTCGATGCCTGGTGGAACGGCCACCCGCTCGACCGCACCCGCGTCAGTCACCTTGCCCGCCTCGGCCTCTCTCTCGCCGCGTGACCGAATAGGCCAGCAGGAGCGTCACCAGCCGCAAACGAGCGGTGATCTTCCGGGTGCATCAGCCCTGTGGGTGAATCCAGGGCCATACGGCTGCGGCGGCCAGGGCACCAACGAGGGCCTGGACCCCGCGCCGGCCTCGTCCGGGTCGGACGATTACGACATCGTGGCGCTCGCGGCCAGAATCGAGCCGCCCTCGTTCACCTCTAGGACTGGGGGTGGAAGCCCGACCGCCATGTCGGTACTCGCGCCCTTCAGGTTGGCGCCTGTGAGTGCGTTGTGGCAAAGGGAGTCCCTGTTCGATGAGCAGGGGCTTCTTCGTGTGCGGGGCGTGATCGCGACGGAGTAGGGGCAGGCAGCGGGCGGCT
>NZ_JOJE01000160.1 GCF_000720255.1 Streptomyces griseus subsp. griseus
CGCCCGGCCCCGCGCCGGCCGCCACACCGCCGGCCGTGACCCAGTCCGCGTCCCACGCCGAGAACACGACGTCGCCGCCCCAGAGCAGTAGCAGGGCCTGCGCCGCGCTCTTCGCCGCCCGCTCGCCCGTCGCCCTCCAGAACTTCCCAGTGAACATCCCTACCTCCTGATCGTCGTGCCGGTAGCCACGCACGCGGCGATCCGCTGCGTGCCGTCGGTCGTCACCACGGTCACGACCTGCGCGGTCGTCCCGTCTGGGCACTGCGGGCCGGCCGGGCCCGCCTGTCCCTGCGGCCCCTGCTCGCCGCGCGGCCCGGCCGGCCCCTGCGGCCCCGGGGGACCCTGAGGACCCGCCGCCCCGGCCGGCCCCGCCGGACCAGCCGGGCCCGGTTCGCCGTCCTCGCCCCGGGCCCCGGCCGGCCCGGTCGCGCCGGGCGCACCGTCGGACCCGTCGACGCCGTCCAGGC
>NZ_JOJE01000161.1 GCF_000720255.1 Streptomyces griseus subsp. griseus
CCTCGGTCACGGTCCGAGACGGCGACACCGAGCTGTTCCGCTACGTGTACCAGCCGGACACCGTCCAACTGGAATCGCCCAAGCCCTACATCCACCCCCTGCGCACCCGGGCCGGCAAGCTGGTCAGCCTGTTCCGCCCCCACGACCACGTATGGCACAAGGGCATCGCGTGGTCCCTGCCCCACGTGGGCGAGGAGAACTTCTGGGGTGGTCCCACGTACATCCACGGGCGCTTCTACGTCCAGCTGGCGAACAACGGAACCCAGGCGCACCGCCGTATCGCCGCCATGAACCGAGACGCCGATACCGCAACCTTCGCTCACGACCTGGACTGGATCACCCAGTCCGGCGCACTGTTCTTCACGGAACGCAGGACGCTGCGGGCGCACTTGATCTCCCCGGACGCCTGGGCGTTGACGTTCGAGACGCAGATGACGAACGTCTCCGGAACGGACGTCGCCATGGG
>NZ_JOJE01000162.1 GCF_000720255.1 Streptomyces griseus subsp. griseus
GGTGATGGATATCACCGCGGCACCGTTGGTTCAGGTGACGACGGCCGGGGTTCCCGGCTCGCAGCGGTGGGTGGCGTTGCTTCAGGTGCATCACCTGATCCAGGACCACACAGCGGTGGATGTGCTGTTCGCGGAGGTCCAGGCGTTCCTGGAGGGCCGTGAGGCGGGGCTGCCGGTGCCGCTGCCGTTCCGGAACTTCGTCGCGCAGGCCCGGCTGGGCATCCCGGAGGCCGAACACGAGGCGTTCTTCACTGGTCTCCTCGGCGACGTGACCGAGCCGACCGCACCCTTCAATATCACCGACGTACGCGGCGACGGCACCGAGGTCACCGAGGCCCGCAAACCCCTCGACGGAGCCACAGCCGCCGCCGTACGTGAGGTGGCGCGGCGTCTCGGTGTGAGCGTGGCGACGGTGTTGCACGTGATGTTCGCGAGGGTGGTCGCCTCGGCGTCGGGCCGCGAGGAT
>NZ_JOJE01000163.1 GCF_000720255.1 Streptomyces griseus subsp. griseus
AGCGGGCCGGTGCGCCGACGGCGGCACCGGGTGAGGTGTCAGCGGGTGTGCGGGTCCGGCAGGGTGACGGGCTCGCCGGGGGTGGGCCAGTGCAGCGGGGGCCGCATCGAGAACGTCGATACGGCCGCCGCTGCCGTGGCGAAGTTCCGTCGCCCGACGGTGATGTCGGGATGACGAGAATCAGACGCCGTAGGGGTTGTCGATGATGTAGACCCAGTCCCCCTCGGTCGTCCTCTTCATCACCTCGACCGCCTTTCCTTCCACGATGCCGCTCTCGCTCGTGATCCGCCAGGACGGCTGGACCATCGCCAGGTCGCCGTTCTGATGGACCGACGTGGCCACCACCTCCATGGTGCTGGGCGCGGCGAGGTAGGGCTTCAGCGCTTCCTTGATGCTTTCCCTGCCGTAGACGGGCTCCTGTCCCGGTCCCGGTACGAACATGGCGTCTTCGTCGAAGAGGGA
>NZ_JOJE01000164.1 GCF_000720255.1 Streptomyces griseus subsp. griseus
GGCCCTGCTCGTACCGGAACCCACCCCAGCTGTCGACCGCGCCGGAGAGCCACTGCACCGGCATCAGCCAGCACAGCGCCGACGCCTCCGACCGGGTGAGGAGCTGCTCCAGCCACGCCCGCTGGGCGGAGCCGAGCATGGTCTTGTCCGCCCCGTCGGGGTAGCTGTTCGGGGTGCGGTCGCTGCGGGAGTCGGACGCCACGAACAGGACCCGGCCGACCTCGAAGCTGTGGAAGATGCCCTCGTCGTCGGCCAACGGGTGGTGAGGCACCCTCTCGCGGTACACCCGCTGGGCGTTGGCCCGGCCGGGCGACGTGCTGTCCGAGTCGTTCGGCCCGAAATCGTGGTCATCCCAGACGTAGACCGTCGACACGTTGCGGTACAGCTCGTGCTGCCGGGGCTGGAGCAACACGTCGTCGTAGCAGCGCCGGTAGGTGGTAAGCGACGCGTCCGC
>NZ_JOJE01000165.1 GCF_000720255.1 Streptomyces griseus subsp. griseus
GCCCTCCATGAGGTCGACCAGGACCAGGGTGGCCCACCGGGCGGTGACCAGGTCGAACAGCTGCCTGCTCAGGCAGGCGGGATTACGGACGTTGCCTCGCGTGCTTTCCTGCACGTGCTCACCTCACCTAAAGGTATGTACTTCCCTCGAGAAAGTAACTCGGTCAGAGTGAGGGAGCCAACCCCTGATCGTCAAGGAGTACCTGTGGTAACCGACGTTGCCGTGACCCGCGCCGTGAACACCGTGACGGTGCTCGGCGGCCCCACCGCGCTGATCCACCTGGCCGGCTGGACGCTGCTGACCGACCCGACCTTCGACGCCGCCGGCACCGAGTACAAAGACGGCCCGGTCCTGGTGCGCAAGACCGCCGACCCGGCGCTGAAGCCCTCGCAACTGCCCGCTCTCGACGCCGTCGTGGTCAGCCACACCGGGCATCTGGACAACCTCGACAC
>NZ_JOJE01000166.1 GCF_000720255.1 Streptomyces griseus subsp. griseus
ATCAGGTGATGCACCTGAAGCAACGCCACCCACCGCTGCGAGCCGGGAACCCCGGCCGTCGTCACCTGAACCAACGGTGCCGCGGTGATATCCATCACCGACCCGCACGCCGCCAACAGGCCCTCCACCACGTCACCATCACGGCCCAACGTGATCTCTCGGACCGGGATCTGCGCATGCCGGGCCACCACCTGCACCGGCTCGCGCAACCCCTCCCACAGCACGGCCGTGCGGAGAATGTCGTGCCGGTCCACGACCTTTTGCAGCACGGCGACGAACCCGTCCAACCGGGCCCGGGAATCGAACCCCCTCAACGATCCCATTCGCCGGAACCACCACGGACGCGCCGCTGTCTGCGGTACCCAGACCGACCGCGAGCCCCGCCACCGTCGGCGTCACGAACAACGACCGCACCGGCACCGACAACCCACGCTCACGCAACCGCTCCACCAAAGACACCGCCAACAGCGAATGCCCACCCAGCTCAAAGAAGTTGTCATCAATGGACACCCGCTCAACACCGAGGACCTCCGCGAACACCCCGCACAGCACCTCTTCCTGCGGGGTGCGTGGTGCACGGCCCTCCGTGTTCGCGGTGAACTCCGGAGCCGGCAACGCCCGCCGGTCCAGCTTCCCGTTCGGCGTCAGG
>NZ_JOJE01000167.1 GCF_000720255.1 Streptomyces griseus subsp. griseus
GTCCGTCAGCTCCTTCGCGACCTTGGTGTAGTCGTCCCAGGTCCACGTCTTGTCGTCGGGGAGGGCCACGCCGTACTTCTTGAACAGGTCGGTGTTCACGACGACGGACATGACGCCGATACCGACGGGAAGAGCGTACTGCGTGCCGTTGATCTGTCCTGTGGAGAGGGCGTTGGCGTCGAACTGCGAGGTGTCGAGGTATTTCTTGGCCTTGCCGAGGTCGTACAGCGCTCCGCGGTCCGCGTAGGACGCGAGGTAGAGCTCGTCCATCTGGACGACGTCGGGCGAGTCCTTGGCCGCGGTCGTCGTGGCGAGCGCGTCCCAGTAGCCGTTCCAGTCCTTGTACTGCCCCTTGATCTTGATGTTGGGGTACTTCTTCTCGAACGCAGCGATGGCCTCATCGGTGAGCTTGGCGCGGGCGTCCGCTTCCGCATGTCCGGCAGTGGCCCCCGCGGTTACTTGCCGCCGGTGGTCGCGATGCCTCGCAGCAGGAAGCGCTGCCCGGCGAGGAAGACGAGGAAGACGGGAACGAGCGACACGACGCTCATGGCGA
>NZ_JOJE01000168.1 GCF_000720255.1 Streptomyces griseus subsp. griseus
CCCACTTGTTGGTGCCGTTGAACTTCATCCACATCGGGCCCTCGACCATCGCACCGGTCAGGCCGATGCCGGAGAGGTCACCGAGTCGGGTCCAGGTTCCCAGGATGGAGTTGCTGCCCTCGAGGGTGATCTGTCCGTCGCCGGAGGCCCGCACGTAGCGGTAGTTGCCGACGCCGGAGGGCAGCTCGATGATCTGGGTGTCGATGATTTCCTGGGCGCCGGGGCGGTCGATGTAGATCTGCGGGGTGGTGATGGTGCGGAAGTCGCTGGTGCGGGCGTAGAAGATGCGGTGCTTCGTCTTGCCGTCGAGGGGCACGTTCGTCGCCCAGTACAGGACGTAGTCGTTGGTCGCGGGGTCCCAGATCGCCTCGGGGGCCCAGGCGTTGCGGCCGTCGGGGATCGCGCCGGCGACGTTGAGCAGCCACGG
>NZ_JOJE01000169.1 GCF_000720255.1 Streptomyces griseus subsp. griseus
AGCGGACGCCCGCGCCAAGCTCACCGATGAGGCCATCGCTGCGTTCGAGAAGAAGTACCCCAACATCAAGATCAAGGGGCAGTACAAGGACTGGAACGGATACTGGGACGCGCTCGCCACGACGACCGCGGCCAAGGACTCGCCCGACGTCGTCCAGATGGACGAGCTCTACCTCGCGTCCTACGCGGACCGCGGTGCGCTGTACGACCTCGGCAAGGCCAAGAAGTTCGTCGACACCTCGCAGTTCGACGCCAAGGCCCTCGCCACGGGGCAGGTCAACGGTACGCAGTACGCGCTTCCCGTCGGTGTCGGCGTCATGTCCGTCGTTGTGAACACCGACCTGTTCAAGAAGTACGGCGTGGCCCTCCCCGACGACAAGACGTGGACCTGGGACGACTACACCAAGGTCGCGAAGGAGCTGACGGAC
>NZ_JOJE01000170.1 GCF_000720255.1 Streptomyces griseus subsp. griseus
AGGTCGGCGATGTCGGTGATCCGCTCGTAGCCGAGCCAGTGCTCGTCGTGCTCCCAGCCGCGGTCCATGTACACCTTGTTCTCGATGCCCATGATGGCCGCGGAGCGGAGGTCGTACATCGGGCTCGCGGAGACGTGCACGATCTCGTCCGGTGTCACTCCGAGCTTGTCGAACGTGTACTCGAACGCGCGGAGCCGTGGCTTGTAGACGCCCATCTCCTCGGCGCTGATGACGAGTTCGAACGGGGCCCTGAGGTTCTCCGCGAGGCGCACGGCGTGCGCGGTGTCGCTGTTGGTGATGATGACCAGCGGGACTTCCTCGGCCAGGCGGTTCAGCGCCTCGGTGACACCGGGGTACGGGCCCCAGGTGGGGATGCGGTCGTACACCGCCCGCGCCTCGTCCTCGCGGTACTCGAGACCGACCTTG
>NZ_JOJE01000171.1 GCF_000720255.1 Streptomyces griseus subsp. griseus
GCACGTGGTCGTCGCCGGCGAACGCCAGCGCCCCGAACCGGGCCGCCTCATTGGTGGCCACCAGGTCGAGCTTGTGCACCATCGGCCGCCACACCAGGGACTCACCCAGCCACCAGTGCCGGTCGTCGCCGACTCGGTCGGCCGCGTGCCGCCGGTACTCGCCGATCCGCGGGTCGTCGACGTCGACCGCGAACATCAGCGACGCGCGCTCCCACGCCCCCGTCGTCTCCCAGGCGTCGAGCAGCCGGGGCACCGACTCCGGGCGGCCCCGCGACGGCACGATCACCAGCAGGTCAGCCACGGTCGCACTCCGGATGCCACGCGAAGTACGGGTGATCCACCACGGGCCGGGGCCGGGTCCCCTGGAGCCGGCCGGCGCGCTGCCACGCCGACCCCGCCGGCGAGTACAGGTAGTGGTAGAG
>NZ_JOJE01000172.1 GCF_000720255.1 Streptomyces griseus subsp. griseus
GTGATGGTCTGGAGCGCGTACCCCAGCGACCAGAACTTGTTGCCGACCTTGGCGTTGGCCGGGTCGCCGTAGTCCGAGTTGGCGTAGGGGGGCCGAGCGGCCGGCACCTGGTCCGTGGCGACCACGGCCGGGCCGATCTGCGCCATCTCCTCCCGGATCACCCGTCGCAGGTCGTCGATGCTCGCCATGATGTCCTCGCCTTCGATGAGGCCGATGCTGGTCAGGTAGCGGCGGAACAGCGGGGTCAGGTCCCGGCCCGCCTTGATCGAGTCGCGGAAGAAGCTGAAGTGCGTGTGCCAGAGGTGGGAACTGTCTCCGGTGCTGCGCTTGCCCAGCCGGTCCCACCGCTTGACCGTCTGCCCGTCCGGGCTGTAGATGATCTCGCGGATGTCCCGCGTGTCCGGCGCGCCGGCGGTGCAC
>NZ_JOJE01000173.1 GCF_000720255.1 Streptomyces griseus subsp. griseus
TGGTTGTTGGCGGGTAAGAACGCCCCGGACACCGACGGACAGGTCACCGTCGACCTCGACGGCGTCCTCGTGATCGCGCACTCCGACAAGCAGGACGCGGCCGCGACCTGGAAGAAGACCTACGGCCATCACCCCCTGACGGCCTTCGTCGACCACGGACCGGGCGGAACCGGAGAGGCTGTCGCCACCCTCCTCAGGCCGGGGAACGCTGGCTCCAACACCGCTGCCGACCACATCGCCACCGCCCAACTGGCCCTCGCCCAACTACCGAAGCAGCCTGGACCCCGGCCGTCGAGGCCGACGGTGAGGCCCGTGACGGGGCCTGGATCGCCGAGCTCACCGGCAAGCTCCTTCACGGCTGGCCCAAGGGCATGCGGCTCATCGTCCGAAAGGAACGCTCCCATCCTGGCGCTCAGTTGAGGATCACGGACGCGGACGGCATGCGGATCACGTGCTTCGCGACCAACACCACCGGCCGGCCGATCGCCACATGCTCGCCCTCACCGGCCGGGCGAGGCTCTGGGAACCGCGTCGCCTGCGGTTCCGCCTGTTCTCCGCAGCCGGCCAGCTCGCCACCACCGGCCGGCGCAGGATCCTTCGCCTCGCCCGGCACTGGCCCTGGACCTGCGAGATCACCGCCGCCCTTGAACGGCTCGCGCTCCTGCCCGACCCCGGCTGACCAGCAACCCACCGTCCCTGCGACAGCATCACCCGCCCCGGGCAGTGGAACCCGGCGCCCACCCGACGCGACAGCC
>NZ_JOJE01000174.1 GCF_000720255.1 Streptomyces griseus subsp. griseus
CGTCGAGTCCATCCGGATGGGGGTGGGGCCGCGCCGTCACGCGGCCCCACCGCTGGTCACTCCCCGCGAGGCGGGAAGCGGAGACCAGCACCGCGCAGAGCGTTGATCATGTACATCCACTCGCGCGAGGTGCGCGGCGTCCGTTCGATGATCAGCGTGGTGATGCCCTTGGAGAACACCCACGTGCCCGTGCGGGTCTGCCGGGCGGAGAAGCCCTGGCGTACCGCTGCGGTGATGATCTGGTCCATCCGGTCCGTCATTTCAGTTTCACCCCCTCTCTTGTGTCCGTCAAGGAAATACTAGCGCAATCCCTTGAGTAGCGCAAGGGATTTAGAGGTGGGGTGAAGCGACGCAGCGCCCCGCCCGGACAGGAGGCGGGGCGCTGCGTCATGCCGGCTACGCGT
>NZ_JOJE01000175.1 GCF_000720255.1 Streptomyces griseus subsp. griseus
TACATCCGCCACTACGCCTACCAGCTGCGGATCGACCCGATCACCACCACCACGGCACGCGCCGACGCCACCTTCCGCGTCACGAGCTGACCCGGCACCAACAGGCCCAGGGCACCAGCCCGCTCACCGCCGCCACCTGGATCTGACGAGCGACCAGCCCCGGGTCCGGTGCCGAAGACAGCGGAAGCACACCGGCCCCGGAAGTGTCAACGCAACCCGCGCCGTCCGCACAGCAGGACACCACGGGTTCGTCGACGCCTCACCTCACACCCCACCCTGTGAAGGAGTTCTTCATGATCAGACCACCGTGGATACGCAGCGTCAGACGCGCGCTGCTGGCGGCCGGTGCCACCGCCGCGCTCGCCGCCGGCCTGCTCACCGCCACGGCCACCACCTCGCAG
>NZ_JOJE01000176.1 GCF_000720255.1 Streptomyces griseus subsp. griseus
CATCGGTAGCGGAGAACAACCGCACCACATTCGCGTGCGGAACCACCACACCCTTCGGACGCCCCGTCGACCCCGACGTATAAATCACATACGCAGGCGTGTCCGGAGTCAGAGGCGCCGACCGCTCGATATCGCAGAGGTCGGTTCCGGAGTGCTCAGCGAGGGCGGGGGTGTTCACCAGGATCTGGGGAGTGTCCTTGGGCAGAGCACCTTCCGCCCCGAGACCGGTGATCACACACATCGGGTGAGCGTCTTCGAGGATGTAGGCGATCCGGTCGGCCGGGTAGTCGGGGTCAATGGGCACATACGCCGCACCCGACTTCACCACAGCCAACAGCGCCACCACCAACTCCAGGGAACGCGGCAGAGCAACCGCGACGAACCGCTCCGGACCCGCACCC
>NZ_JOJE01000177.1 GCF_000720255.1 Streptomyces griseus subsp. griseus
ACCGTGTCGATCGGCGAGTCCGTGCCCGCCACCACCAGTCCCCCGCGCCGGTGGATGCGCAACAACGCGTCGACGGCGCCCGCGAGGAAGGATCGCAGCATCGTCGCCCGAGGCTCCGCAGTCGAGGCGGCGATCAGCTCTTGAAGGACGCGGTACTCCGTGGCTGGCATCAGCGCCAGGGTGCGTTCGTCGTTCTGCAGCGCGGTGTCGTGGGCGTAGCGGACGGCGGCGAAGAGCAGCGTCGAGGTGATCCAGCTTCCGCTGAACGCCTTGAGTGCCACGGTATCGTCGTAGACCCGCCCGATGCGGTTGGCGATCTGGGTGTAGCCGAGCCGGTTGCCACCGCCGACGTGCTCCAGCCCATCGACACCGTAGCTCTCCGAGGGGTAGGAGTAGTGC
>NZ_JOJE01000178.1 GCF_000720255.1 Streptomyces griseus subsp. griseus
AGGGGAGGTGACCCCGATGCCCAGCAACCCCGACACCGGCGGCGGCCAGATGCCGACGCCGATGCAGCCGAAGAAGTAGAGCCCCGATGGGGGCGGGCCGCCCCATCGCCCGGGGCGGCCCGCAGAACACCGACCAGATCACCACTCCCAGAAGGAGACAGGTCGATGAACGACCAGAGTAACGCCCCCGCCCCGACACCCGAGCCGATGGTCCGCGCCGGTGACCTCGTCTACGGCAACCACGTCCTGCTGCCCGTCGCCGGCCGGGCCACCGTCTACAAGGTCGTCTACGTCTGCGACTACCAGGCGCTCGCCGAGGGGCACTACCAGGAGCTCGGCGAGGGCCAGCCGTACGTCCTGCTGATCCTCATGCCCATCGGCGGCACCACCCCGCAGAC
>NZ_JOJE01000179.1 GCF_000720255.1 Streptomyces griseus subsp. griseus
CGCCCGAGGACCTCCACAGGCAATCCGCGCAGGAGATGAGACATGCGCGGAGCGTCGTATCCGGCGTCGAAGACGATGACGTTCTTCTGCAGCAGCGCGAAGAAGCTCTCCATGGCCGCGTTGTCGCCGGCCGCACCGACCCGGCCCATGGAGCCGACCAGGTCATGACGTGCGAGAACGGACACGAACGTCCGTGAGCGGAACTGCGACCCTCGACCGGAATGAACAATGCATCCGGCGACCTGGCCGCGACGGGCCACCGCGGATTCAAGGGCTCTCACCGCGAGGCTGGATTTCATCCGGGCGTCGATGGAATAGCCCACGATGCGGCCCGATTACACGTCCTTGACGGCACACAGGTACAACGTGCCCTCGCCGGTTGCGTGCTCGGTGATGTC
>NZ_JOJE01000180.1 GCF_000720255.1 Streptomyces griseus subsp. griseus
GCCTCTTCGCTTGCCGAAGGCGCTCCACCAGCCGTTGTCCCGGCAGATCCGCCAGGCGGTCCGCTCGGCCATCGGCTCACCGGCGGCCCGGGCCTCGTCGAGCAGGAAGCGGTGGCCGAACTCGGGATCGTCGCGGTGCGCGTCGAACAGCGCGTTGGCCCGGTATGCCTCGGCGAGCTCGGCGTCGGTGACCGGCCTGTCCAGCCACCGGTAGTAGGGCTGACGGGCCAGCCCGAGCACCCGGCACGTCACCGCCACCGGCACCCGGTGAGGGGCAGCGGCGGCAGCCAGCTCGCGGACGAGCGGGTACATCATTTTGCTGGCAGGTTCGCCTGCGACAGATACGCCGCAGCCCTCCGCAGCACCTCGTTCTCCTGCTCCAGCAGCCG
>NZ_JOJE01000181.1 GCF_000720255.1 Streptomyces griseus subsp. griseus
CCTGCCTGTGGACGGACGCCTGATCATGCTGCGGGTGTGCTACCGGCGACTGCCGCGCCCCCGGTGGTAGGCGGTCCGGGTGGCCTGGGCGGAGGCGTGCGCTGCTCGCCGCCGATCTCGGTCCAGGTCGGCAGCCACGGCCGCCAACTCCGCACGGATTTCGGCGGCCGTGGCCGGTGGGCGGCCGGTGGCCTCGATGTGCTCGCTGATCAGCGTGTCGACCAGCGCGGTGAGGTGGTCAAGACGTGGGTCGGTCATTGGCCCATCGTCGCGCGCCGGTCGGCCCAGTGCTCACGCACTGCTCACGCTGGGAGCACTGGGGCGTGCCTGCGGCCCGCAGTCCCTGCGCCGTCATCGGGCCACCGCCGCGTAGAGC
>NZ_JOJE01000182.1 GCF_000720255.1 Streptomyces griseus subsp. griseus
GCCTCATCGGTGAGCTTGGCGCGGGCGTCCGCTCCCCAGTAGGTGAGGCGGAGGGTGACCGGCTTGTCGCTGAGCTTGGCAGGGGAGTCGGTGCTGCTCCCGGAGCAGGCGGTCAGTACGAGCGAGAGTGAGGCGACCGCTCCGATCGCGACACGTCTGAAGGGGCTGGGGTTCATGTGGTTCTCCTGTGGCTGATACGTGGGTCGGATCGGTGGCTGCGGTGCTTCCGAACGGCCATGACTCGGTCGCCTCCGCGTGTCCGGCAGTAGCCCCCGCAGTTACTTGCCGCCGGTGGTCGCGATGCCTCGCAGCAGGAAGCGCTGCCCGGCGAGGAAGACGAGGAAGACGGGAACGAGCGACACGACGCTCATGGCGA
>NZ_JOJE01000183.1 GCF_000720255.1 Streptomyces griseus subsp. griseus
GGCGCGGCGGGCCTGCGCCGCCGGGTGCAGGAACGGCCTGGTGCGCTGCGTGTACCAGTGCTCCCGGTCGCCGAACAGCGGATGCCGGAAGCTGGACGCGTTGCCCATGCGGGCGGCGATGCCCTCGTACGCGCGGGCGTGCGGGGCCTTCTTCCGGTTGACCGTGATGACCACACCGGAGCGGGCCCGCCCGTAGAGCACCTTGACGCGGATCGCGCCTGGGATCCGCCGGCTCCAGGACGCCCGCGCCCGGGCGGCCTGGGCTACCTGGTCGCCGGTCTTCTTCAGCGCCGGCCGCAGCTCCTTGCGCAGCGTCTTGGGGATCTCCCTGAGGTCGATGCGGACCTCACCGAACGGGTTCTGGCTGATAGCC
>NZ_JOJE01000184.1 GCF_000720255.1 Streptomyces griseus subsp. griseus
GGCAAGCTGCTCATCGTCGACTGCGGCGTGCTGTTCCCCGAGGAGACCCAGCCCGGCGTGGACGTGATCCTGCCGGACTTCACCTCGATCCGGGACCGGCTGGACGACATCGTGGCCGTCGTCCTCACCCACGGCCACGAGGACCACATCGGCGGCGTGCCGTACCTGCTGCGCGAGCGGTCCGACATTCCCGTCGTCGGCTCCAAGCTGACGCTGGCGTTCCTGGAGGCCAAACTCAAGGAACACGGCATCCGGCCGCGCACGGTGCGGGTCCGGGAGGGCGACCGGCGTGGCTTCGGGCCCTTCGACTGCGAGTTCGTGGCGGTCAACCACTCCATCCCCGACAGTCTCGCGGTCGCGATCCGCACCCG
>NZ_JOJE01000185.1 GCF_000720255.1 Streptomyces griseus subsp. griseus
CGGCCACAGGCTCCAGATCGAGGCCGTGTTCGACGCCTGGGAGACCGGAAAGGAACCCGGCGTCTGTCTGCACGACGCGCGCCGCACGCTGGAGTTCGCAGCGGCGACGTACGCGTCCGCCTTCCGCGGTGTCCGCGTCGCCGCGGGCGAACTGACCGACGACGACCCGTTCGCGCTCAGCATGGACGGCGGCGCCGTGCCCTGGGAACGCGTCAAGGAGGCCCTCGTATGAACGCTCTTGCAATCCGCCACGACCTGGGTACCTCGGTCACGGTCCGAGACGGCGACACCGAGCTGTTCCGCTACGTGTACCAGCCGGACACCGTCCAACTGGAATCGCCCAAGCCCTACATCCACCCCC
>NZ_JOJE01000186.1 GCF_000720255.1 Streptomyces griseus subsp. griseus
CGGCCACAGGCTCCAGATCGAGGCCGTGTTCGACGCCTGGGAGACCGGAAAGGAACCCGGCGTCTGTCTGCACGACGCGCGCCGCACGCTGGAGTTCGCGGCGGCCACGTACGCGTCCGCCTTCCGCGGTGTCTCCGTCGCCGCGGGCGAACTGACCGACGACGACCCGTTCGCGCTCAGCATGGACGGCGGCGCCGTGCCCTGGGAACCGGTCAAGGAGGCCCTCGTATGAACGCTCTTGCAATCCGCCACGACTTCGGTGCCTCGGTCACGGTCCGAGACGGCGACACCGAGCTGTTCCGCTACGTGTACCAGCCGGACACCGTCCAACTGGAATCGCCCAAGCCCTACATCCACCCCC
>NZ_JOJE01000187.1 GCF_000720255.1 Streptomyces griseus subsp. griseus
CTCCAAGAGCCGCGACGTGAAGGCCGCGCAGCAGGTCGAGGTCTCCTACGGCGACGGCGTCCTGCGCATCGAGACCCCGCAGGCGAAGAACCGGATCCTGGGACACAACGGATCCGTCGAGGTGACCGTCCAGCTGCCCACCGGCTCCAGCGTCCACGCCACGTCGGGCGCCGCCGAGTTCCGCGGCGTCGGACGCCTCGGCGACGTCACCTTCGAAGGCGGCCACCACACCGTCAAGCTCGACGAGACCGCGAGCGCCAGCCTCACCGCCCACGACGGCGACATCACCGTCGGCCGCCTCGGCGGCCCCGCCGAGATCAGCACCCAGCGAGGCGACATCCGCATCACCCAGGCCACCG
>NZ_JOJE01000188.1 GCF_000720255.1 Streptomyces griseus subsp. griseus
CGGTGGCCTGGGTGATGCGGATGTCGCCTCGCTGGGTGCTGATCTCGGCGGGGCCGCCGAGGCGGCCGACGGTGATGTCGCCGTCGTGGGCGGTGAGGCGGGCGCTCGTGGTCTCGTCGAGCTTGACGGTGCGGTGGCCGCCTTCGAAGGTGACGTCGCCGAGGCGTCCGACGCCGCGGAACTCGGCGGCGCCCGTCTTGGCGTGGACGCTGGAGCCGGTGGGCAGCTGGACGGTCACCTCGACGGATCCGTTGTGTCCGAGGATCCGGTTCTTCGCCTGCGGGGTCTCGATGCGCAGGACGCCGTCGCCGTAGGAGACCTCGACCTGCTGCGCGGCCTTCACGTCGCGGCTCTTGGAG
>NZ_JOJE01000189.1 GCF_000720255.1 Streptomyces griseus subsp. griseus
TCGACCACGGAACCGGCCGGCAGGCCGGCGACGATGCCCTCCCGGTTGTGGCCGCCGCCGGAGATCAACGCACCGTTGCCGCTGATGAACGAGACCGCCTCCTCGTTGTCCTTCGCCTCGCCGAACATGCGGGCCAGCTCCGACCGCAGCCGCGGCCAGTCCTGGTCCAGGTCCATCGAGAACGGCACGAACACGTGCACCGCGGACGGCCGGACGGTGGGCTGCTCGAACTCCGGCGAGTCGTCGGTCGCCTCGGCGACCTCCGGGGTACGGGTGGCCACCACACCCTCGGAGGTGAGGCCCTGCCACTCCTTGCCGACGATCCGCTCCACCCGGCTGATCTGCCGCAGCGG
>NZ_JOJE01000190.1 GCF_000720255.1 Streptomyces griseus subsp. griseus
GCCTTGTACCCGTCCCACGCGGCGCGCGGCTCGCGCACGTTGTTATCGATCGACCAGCGCCGGGCGAGCCACGACCGGATCGGGAACGCGCGCCGGCGAGCCGGGTCGAAAACCGCGCCGGTCTCGTCGACCAGGCTCTTGCGGAGCAGCTGCACCTGCTGCATGCGCCGGGTGTGCAGGCCCCACAGCCACGGGCTAAGGCTGGAGAGCACGCCGAGGATCACCGCGAGCGCGGTCGGCGCGAGCGGCCCGTCGGCGAAGTGCGAGTAGTTGACGCCGGCCATGACCAGGGCGATGGCGTACGAGGCGCGGCGCAGCCGGGTCGCCGTGGTGTGCGCGGCCTGGAGC
>NZ_JOJE01000191.1 GCF_000720255.1 Streptomyces griseus subsp. griseus
GTTACTTGCCGCCGGTGGTCGCGATGCCTCGCAGCAGGAAGCGCTGCCCGGCGAGGAAGACGAGGAAGACGGGAACGAGCGACACGACGCTCATGGCGAACACCGAGCCCCAGTCCGTCGCGCTCTGCTGGTCCACGAAGGTGCGCAGCGCGAGAGGTGTGGTGTACATGTCCGGGTCGGTCAGGTAAATGAGCTGGGTGTAGAAGTCGTTCCAGGTCCAGATGAAGGTGAAGATCGCG
This sequence comes from Streptomyces griseus subsp. griseus, assembly GCF_000720255.1. Taxonomy (GTDB): domain Bacteria; phylum Actinomycetota; class Actinomycetes; order Streptomycetales; family Streptomycetaceae; genus Streptomyces; species Streptomyces griseus_I. The sequence continues at coordinate 240 of NZ_JOJE01000191.1, forward strand.
GTGGTCGCCAGGGCCGGGACCATCAGCGGCAGGATGACGTGGAAGAAGATCCGCGCGTGCCCCGCGCCGTCGATCCGAGCCGCCTCATCGATCTCGCG
>NZ_JOJE01000192.1 GCF_000720255.1 Streptomyces griseus subsp. griseus
GCCGTTCGAGCGCCTCGTCGAGGTGTTGAATCCGGTTCGCTCGATGGGCCGACACCCGCTGTTCCAGGTCGCGTTGGCGTTCCAGAACACCCCGGCGTCGGATCTGGTGATGCCGGGTCTCGAAGTGGAGATCGCACCGGCCGGGGCACAGGCGGCGAAGTTCGACCTCTCCTTCAACCTCGCCGAGGTGTTCACCGAGGAGGGCGAGCCGGCGGGTATTCAGGGCGGCATCGAGTTCGCCACGGACCTGTTCGACCGGCCCACGATCGAGCGGATGGCGGGCTGGCTTGCGCGGTTCCTGGAGGAGGTCCTGGCGGCCCCGGAGCAGCCGGTCAG
>NZ_JOJE01000193.1 GCF_000720255.1 Streptomyces griseus subsp. griseus
GTACCGGGAAGCCCAGCCCTCCGGCGAGAACACGATCGTCGACGCGGAGATCGCCCAGCTCGCGGCGGCCGGGGGCGAGGGGCTGCCGTTCCTCCGCAGCTCCGACGAGATCCCGAGCATGCCGAAGTCGGCCAAGGCGCTGCTGCCGATCTCACCGATCTACGCGCCGCGCGCCCAGCAGGAGCTGAGCCGGCTGATCACCGAGCACCGGCCGGACGTGCTGCACCTGCACAACCCGTACCCCCTGCTCTCGCCCTGGGTGGTGCGGACCGCGCACAAGCACAATGTGCCGGTGGTGCAGACGGTGCACAACTACCGGCACATTGCTGTCTCTT
>NZ_JOJE01000194.1 GCF_000720255.1 Streptomyces griseus subsp. griseus
CCGGTCAGCGCGGTGCGGGCGCGGTCCAGTTCGGCCGGGCCGCCGGAGACGGTGGCGGTGACCTGACGGCTGTCGTAGGGAGCCGTGGCCACGAAGCCGTCGTCCACGCCGGCCACGGCGCTCACCCCGGCGGCCCGCAGACGCTGTTCGGCCTGCTTCCGCACCTGCGTCACCTTGTGGACCGGAGCCGCGATGGCGAGCTGGTCGGGCCGTCCTCCCCACGGGGGAGCGGCATCCAGGGTGAGCAGGGCGAAGAATCCGGCGACGAAACCGGCCAGGGTGAGTCCGGAGACGATCCGCCAGGCAGCTTTGGGATCGTCCAGCAGCCGGCGC
>NZ_JOJE01000195.1 GCF_000720255.1 Streptomyces griseus subsp. griseus
GGGCGGGGCCGCGGCGCGTGCGGTGGCTGGCGCCCTACTCGGCGGCCGGCGCGGGCCGGGCGGCGGCTTCGACGACGACGCGCCTGAAAACCCAGGTGGTGCCGACCTGCGCGCCGAGGAGCTGCCCGCGTGAGGCGCGCAGGTTGACGGCCTGTCGGGAGATGCCGAGGATCTCGGCCGCCTCGGTGGCGGAGACGAGGTCGGGGATGTGTCGGTCGCGGGGCGTGGCGGCCATCAGCGCGGGTCCAGGCTGTAGCGGTCGACCTGGTCGACGGGCAGTACGGCGGCGGTCTGCGTCATGGGGCCTACTGTAACCCGCCCGCTTGTCGCTG
>NZ_JOJE01000196.1 GCF_000720255.1 Streptomyces griseus subsp. griseus
ACGTCGTTGCAGGCCGCTTGCGGTATCCATACCGTGGCGCGTCCTGCGCCTAGTTGCCGGACCTTTCCCCGGCTTTCGCGGGCACGTAAAAGTGCATAACACGCTCTAAAAGGAAAACACCGATTATGAACTTTGATCTCAAGGCGCTGGCGCTGCCCGATGCCGCCACCGAGAAGTGCGATCTGCTGGTGCTGCTGATCGGCGAGGATTTCCAGCCAGGGCGCGATGCGCTGTCGGCCCTGGTGGCGCATGCGCTCAAGAACAAGGACCTGGAAGCCAAGCCCGGCAAGTCCCTGCAGCTGTACCAGGTGCCCGCCATCGCGGCGCGGCG
>NZ_JOJE01000197.1 GCF_000720255.1 Streptomyces griseus subsp. griseus
AACTTCGGCCGGAAGTCCTCGGCCGCAATCGCGTCGTGGTCGCGGATGACGCGCTTGGCCCACTTGCGGGCGGTGTCCTGCCGCTGACACGCGATCTTCGCGTAGGTCTTCGCGCGCCACTTCTTCGCCTCGCGGTGCCCCTTCGACGAGGCCTGTCCCCTGGCGGGCTTGCGGCGCGCCACCATCCGGTCGTACCGGGTCAGCTTCGCCTGGGCCTTGCGCCCGTGCTCCGGGTGGGGGAGGTCGTACGGATCGGAGGTGGTGGTGGCGGTCTCCTTGACGCCCCAGTCCACACCGAGGACGGCGCCCGTCTTCCCCAGTCCACACCGAGGACGGCGCCCGTCTTGGAAAGTGGCTGTGTCTCGGTGGCGACGACGAACGAGGCGTACCAGTGCCCGACCGTGTCCCGGTACACGCGCACACTGGAGGGGGCGGCAGGGAGTTCGCGGGACCACACCACGGTCAGGCTGATGCCGCCCGCGACGTGCAGGCGGCCGCCCTTCAACCGGAACCCGCGCTGTGTGTAGTTCAGCGTGGGCAGCGCCTCGCGCTTCTTCTTGTGCCGGGGCATGCC
>NZ_JOJE01000198.1 GCF_000720255.1 Streptomyces griseus subsp. griseus
GGCATGCCCCGGCACAAGAAGAAGCGCGAGGCGCTGCCCACGCTGAACTACACACAGCGCGGGTTCCGGTTGAAGGGCGGCCGCCTGCACGTCGCGGGCCGCATCAGCCTGACCGTGGTGTGGTCCCGCGAACTCCCTGCCGCCCCCTCCAGCGTGCGCGTGTACCGGGACGCGGTCGGGCACTGGTACGCCTCGTTCGTCGTCGCCACCGAGACACAGCCACTCCCGAAGACGGGCGCCGTCCTCGGTGTGGACTGGGGCGTCAAGGAGACCGCCACCACCACCTCCGATCCGTACGACCTCCCCCACCCGGAGCACGGGCGCAAG
>NZ_JOJE01000199.1 GCF_000720255.1 Streptomyces griseus subsp. griseus
GCGCGGACCGGGTTCCCGGGTTGTTCATCAACACCCTGCCGGTGCGTCTCGACACCAGCCGCGGCGGCGTGCTGGATACGGTCCGGTCCATGCAGGCTGATCTGGCGGAACTGCTGGTTCACGAGCATGCCCCGTTGGCGTTGGCACAGCGCATGAGCGGTGTGGCTGCCGAAGCACCGCTCTTCACTGCCCTGTTCAACTACCGGCACAGTGCGGGTGCTGCGGACGCCGATATGGAAGTGGAGGGGATCGAAGTCCTCTTCGCCCAGGAGCGGACCAACTATCCGCTGACGGTGTCGGTGGATGACACCGGTGACGGG
>NZ_JOJE01000200.1 GCF_000720255.1 Streptomyces griseus subsp. griseus
CCCGTCACCGGTGTCATCCACCGACACCGTCAGCGGATAGTTGGTCCGCTCCTGGGCGAAGAGGACTTCGATCCCCTCCACTTCCATATCGGCGTCCGCCGCACCCGCACTGTGCCGGTAGTTGAACAGGGCAGTGAAGAGCGGCGCTTCGGCAGCCACACCGCTCATGCGCTGTGCCAACGCCAACGGGGCATGCTCGTGAACCAGCAGTTCCGCCAGAGCAGCCTGCATGGACCGGACCGTATCCAGCACGCCGCCGCGGCTGGTGTCGAGACGCACCGGCAGGGTGTTGATGAACAACCCGGGAACCCGGTCCGCGC
>NZ_JOJE01000201.1 GCF_000720255.1 Streptomyces griseus subsp. griseus
CCGCACCGTCGGGTGGGCCGGCCGGTACGTCGACGAGCTACGCCAGCTCGGCACCGGCATCGTCTACGGCGACGACGGATACCAGGGCGAGCGGCTGCCCACCCAGTGGGCGATGACCGCCGACGTCGTCGGCGCGCTGGGCCGGATGGTGCCGGCACCGGTCGAGCACCTGTACTGCGACAACAGCGTGTTGGACCTGGGGCGGGCTGCCGGCTGCATCCGGTACCTGCCGGACGTGCTCGTCGAGCACATGCACCCGGTCGCCGGGAAGGCGGCCGACGACGACCAGTACCGGCGGGTCAACAGCAGCGCCCAGTAC
>NZ_JOJE01000202.1 GCF_000720255.1 Streptomyces griseus subsp. griseus
CACTGGGCGTGCTTCGAATACTGCGAGTGGGTGCCGCGGCAGAACGGCAAGGGCACGGTGTTGGAGGCCCGGGCGCTGGCCGGGTTCTTCCTCCTCGGCGAGGCGTTGATCATGTGGTCGGCGCACGAGTACAAGACGGCGATGGTCGCGTTCCGCAGGGTGCGCGGGCTGATGCGGGCGTTGGGCCGGCAGGTCGGCGACAACGAGAACCTGCTGGAGTTCGACAAGCTCGACGAGCACGGCGAGCCGACCACGTTCCTCGTGAAGATCAACAACACGAACGGGGAAGAGGGCTTCGAGCGGCTCGACACCGAGG
>NZ_JOJE01000203.1 GCF_000720255.1 Streptomyces griseus subsp. griseus
ACATACGCCGCACCCGACTTCACCACAGCCAACAGCGCCACCACCAACTCCAGGGAACGCGGCAGAGCAACCGCGACGAACCGCTCCGGACCCGCACCCCGCTCGACCAACAACCGAGCCAGACGATTCGCCCGCTCGTTCAGCTCGCGATACGACAACTCGACGCCTTCGAAGACGAGCGCCGTAGCGTCCGGTGTCCGCGCGACCTGCTCCTCGAACAACACCGGCAACGTGCGATCCACCACCTCGACGGCGGTGTCGTTCCACCGATTGAGCACAAGATTCTGCTCGGTGTCGTTGAGGACGGGCAGGGTCCCGAACAGTACCGTCCCGAAGACGACATCCTCGCGGCCCGACGCCGAGGCGACCACCCTCGCGAACATCACGTGCAACACCGTCGCCACGCTCACACCGAGACGCCGCGCCACCTCACGTACGGC
>NZ_JOJE01000204.1 GCF_000720255.1 Streptomyces griseus subsp. griseus
ATCCTCGCGGCCCGACGCCGAGGCGACCACCCTCGCGAACATCACGTGCAACACCGTCGCCACGCTCACACCGAGACGCCGCGCCACCTCACGTACGGCCGCGGCTGTGGGCCCATCAAGCCTCGCACCGGACTCGGCCACCCCGGTGCCGTCGCCACGGACGTCCATAACGCCGAAGGGCGCGGTGGGTTCGGTGACGTCGCCGAGCTGACCGGCGAAGAACGCCTCGTGCTCGGACGCCGGGATGCCCAACCTCGCCTGCGCGACGAACTCCCGGAACGGCAGCGGCTGTGGCAGCTCCGCCTCAC
>NZ_JOJE01000205.1 GCF_000720255.1 Streptomyces griseus subsp. griseus
GCCCGTTTCTTCATGCCCACGACCACATCGGCATCCCTGTCCGAATGATCACCCGCACCGCAGGCTTCGAACGAAATCCGGTTTGCCACAACGCACTGACACCCAAACCCCTAGGCACACGCGGTGTCACGCTCTCTGACACCCGGCCTGACACCTGGCCTGACACCGTCACATGTAGCGGTCGTGTCACACCCAAGCCCCTAACTTGATCTTTAACCTGTGCGGCGGGGTCGTGGGGTCGTTGACTTCTTCGTTCGCTGTTTCGTAGTGCCTGGTTTGCGGACGGTGTGCACGTCGTAGCGC
>NZ_JOJE01000206.1 GCF_000720255.1 Streptomyces griseus subsp. griseus
GCCGGGATGACGAGAATCAGACGCCGTAGGGGTTTTCGATGATGTAGACCCAGTCCCCCTCGGTCGTCCTCTTCATCACCTCGACCGACTTTCCTTCCACGGTGCCGTCCTCGCTCGTGATCCGCCAGGGCACCTGGACCATCGCCAGGTCGCCGTTCTGATGGACCGACGCGGCCCCCATCTCAAAGGTGCCGGGCGAGGCGAGGTAGGGCTTCAGCGCTTCCTTGATGCTTTCCCTGCCGTAGACGGGCTCCTGTCCCGGTCCCGGTACGAACATGGCGTCTTCGTCGAAGAGGGA
>NZ_JOJE01000207.1 GCF_000720255.1 Streptomyces griseus subsp. griseus
CAGCTGATAGAACGCCGACGGCGTCTGATTCAGCACCGTCACGCCCTCACGCGCCAGCAGAGCCAGGAAATCCCCTGCCGAGCGGCTCACCTCGAACGGCACGACCACCAGACGACCGCCGTACAACAGCGGCCCCCACAACTCCCACACCGAGAAGTCGAACGCATACGAGTGGAACAACGTCCACACATCATCCGATCCGAACCCGAACCACTCATCGGTAGCGGAGAACAACCGCACCACATTCGCGTGCGGAACCACCACACCCTTCGGACGCCCCGTCGACCCCGACGTATA
>NZ_JOJE01000208.1 GCF_000720255.1 Streptomyces griseus subsp. griseus
CAGCTGATAGAACGCCGACGGCGTCTGATTCAGCACCGTCACGCCCTCACGCGCCAGCAGAGCCAGGAAATCCCCTGCCGAGCGGCTCACCTCGAACGGAACGACCACCAGACGACCGCCGTACAACAGCGGCCCCCACAACTCCCACACCGAGAAGTCGAACGCATACGAGTGGAACAACGTCCACACATCATCCGGTCCGAACCCGAACCACTCATCGGTAGCGGAGAACAACCGCACCACATTCGCGTGCGGAACCACCACACCCTTCGGACGCCCCGTCGACCCCGACGTATA
>NZ_JOJE01000209.1 GCF_000720255.1 Streptomyces griseus subsp. griseus
CCTACAAGCAGGACATCGTGCGGACGTACTGCGACGCCTTCCGGGCGAAGGGGCTGAAGGTCGGGTTCTACTACTCGATCTGGGACCGCACCTTCGGCGTCGAGGCATGGGAGAGCCGGCACAACGTGACCGGGCTCGAAATAACCGATGCCATCCAACCCGGCGACATGACCTTCATCCTCGGTCAGATCACCGAGCTGCTCACCAACTACGGCACCATCGACATGTTCATGACCGACGGCTACGCATGGCAGATGGGACAGCAGGCCGTCTCCTACCAGAGGATCCG
>NZ_JOJE01000210.1 GCF_000720255.1 Streptomyces griseus subsp. griseus
TGGCGTCGGAGTGAGGGCCCGGATATGAGAACGGCCACCGGCTGATCTTCGAGATGTCGAAGCTCGAAGGAGATCAGCACGATGACCGCACCCGACAGTGCGCCCCTGCACGCCCTCGCCGAGGAGAATCTCGCAGCGGCGAGTCCCGATCTGCTGCGCGCGATGATCAAGACGTTCGCCGACGCCCTCATGTCCGCCGAGGCCGACGCCCTCTGCAACGCCGAATACGGGCAGGTCAGCGACGAGAGGGTCAACCACCGCAACGGCTACCGCCCGCGCGAGTGGGAC
>NZ_JOJE01000211.1 GCF_000720255.1 Streptomyces griseus subsp. griseus
TGGCGTCGGAGTGAGGGCCCGGATATGAGAACGGCCACCGGCTGATCTTCGAGATGTCGAAGCTCGAAGGAGATCAGCACGATGACCGCACCCGACAGTCTGCCCCTGCACGCCCTCGCCGAGGAGAATCTCGCAGCGGCGAGTCCCGATCTGCTGCGCGCGATGATCAAGACGTTCGCCGACACCCTGATGTCCGCCGAGGCCGACGCCCTCTGCAACGCCGAATACGGGCAGGTCAGCGACGAGAGGGTCAACCACCGCAACGGCTACCGCCCGCGCGAGTGGGAC
>NZ_JOJE01000212.1 GCF_000720255.1 Streptomyces griseus subsp. griseus
AGTCCCAGTGTGGCCGGTCGCCCTCTCAGGCCGGCTACCCGTCGTCGCCTTGGTGAGCCATTACCTCACCAACAAGCTGATAGGCCGCGGGCTCATCCTTCACCGCCGGAGCTTTCGACCCCCACTCATGCGAGTGGAAGTGATATCCGGTATTAGACCCCGTTTCCAGGGCTTGTCCCAGAGTGAAGGGCAGATTGCCCACGTGTTACTCACCCGTTCGCCACTAATCCACCCCGAAGGGCTTCATCGTTCGACTTGCATGTGTTAAGCACGCCGCCAGCGTTC
>NZ_JOJE01000213.1 GCF_000720255.1 Streptomyces griseus subsp. griseus
AGTCCCAGTGTGGCCGGTCGCCCTCTCAGGCCGGCTACCCGTCGTCGCCTTGGTGAGCCATTACCTCACCAACAAGCTGATAGGCCGCGGGCTCATCCTGCACCGCCGGAGCTTTCGACCCCCACTCATGCGAGTGGAAGTGATATCCGGTATTAGACCCCGTTTCCAGGGCTTGTCCCAGAGTGCAGGGCAGATTGCCCACGTGTTACTCACCCGTTCGCCACTAATCCACCCCGAAGGGCTTCATCGTTCGACTTGCATGTGTTAAGCACGCCGCCAGCGTTC
>NZ_JOJE01000214.1 GCF_000720255.1 Streptomyces griseus subsp. griseus
GGGTCCCTCCGGGCTTCGCCCGGAGCAAGCGAACGGTTGCGCTGCGCGCAACCGTTGCGCACTCGCTCCGCGAGTGCGCCAGCCGGGTCACTGCGTGACCCGGCGCCAACTCACGGGCTGCGCCCGCGAGTTGGCGCGCGAGCCGCTGCGCGCCACGCGCGGCCGGCCGCGCTGCGGCCGCCCCAGCCTGAGCCCGGAACGGGGCCTCCGCTCCGCTCCAGCCCCAACCCAACCGGCCTGTAGGGGAACTGTGAGGAAAAGCAGCAGCAGTGAGAGGGGGA
>NZ_JOJE01000215.1 GCF_000720255.1 Streptomyces griseus subsp. griseus
CGTAGTAAGGGTCGCGCGCAACCGCGAGCCCGGCGTCACGCTGGAACAGATCGCCGCCGACTTCGGCGTCCACCCGATCACGCTGTCGAAGTGGCTGCGCCGCGCCGACACCGATGAGGGCGCCAGGCCCGCAGCGGCGTCGGGTGAGTCGGCCGAGCTGCGCGAGGCCCGCAAGCGGATTCGGCTGCTGGAGCAGGAGAACGAGGTGCTGCGGAGGGCTGCGGCGTATCTGTCGCAGGCGAACCTGCCAGCAAAATGATGTACCCGCTCGTCCGCGAGC
>NZ_JOJE01000216.1 GCF_000720255.1 Streptomyces griseus subsp. griseus
GCTCGCGGACGAGCGGGTACATCATTTTGCTGGCAGGTTCGCCTGCGACAGATACGCCGCAGCCCTCCGCAGCACCTCGTTCTCCTGCTCCAGCAGCCGGTTCCGCTTGAGGGCCTCGCGCAGCTCGGCCGACTCACCCGACGCCGCTGCGGGCCTGGCGCCCTCATCGGTGTCGGCGCGACGCAGCCACTTCGACAGCGTGATCGGGTGGACGCCGAAGTCGGCGGCGATCTGTTCCAGCGTGACGCCGGGCTCGCGGTTGCGCGCGACCCTTACTACG
>NZ_JOJE01000217.1 GCF_000720255.1 Streptomyces griseus subsp. griseus
GCGGAGGAACTCCAGATACGGGCCGACGCCCTTGGCGGAGCGCAACACCGCCTGATCGTCGGTCACCTCGTGCAGGGTCCAGTCCATCGCCTCGCCCCAGAACCGGGCCATGGCCCGCGGATCCACGCAGTCGACCACCACCGCGGCGATCGGTCCGGTGTCCCGGTAGCGCTCCCGAGGCTCCAGCACGCAGAACTCGTTGCCCTCCGGGTCGGCGAGGACCGTCCACGGCACATCGCCCTGGCCCACGTCGGCGGGCGTCGCACCGAGGGCCCGCAG
>NZ_JOJE01000218.1 GCF_000720255.1 Streptomyces griseus subsp. griseus
CCGAACTCGGGCAGGACGGCGGTGTAGTCGGAGACGTCGTAGCCGCCGTCGCGCAGCGGAGACTTGAAGAAGGGCGGCAGCCAGAGGCAGTCGACACCGAGCCACTGGAGGTAGTCGAGCTTGGCGGTCAGGCCCTTGAGGTCGCCGATGCCGTCGCCGTTGCTGTCCTGGAAGGAGCGGACCAGGACCTCGTAGAAGACGGCTCGCTTGAACCAGTCCGGGTCCCGGTCCTTGGCCGGTGTGTCCTCGAAGGTGTCCGGGACGGGCTCGTTGAC
>NZ_JOJE01000219.1 GCF_000720255.1 Streptomyces griseus subsp. griseus
TGCGGGTGATCATTCGGACAGGGATGCCGATGTGGTCGTGGGCATGAAGAAACGGGCCCCTTGGTAGTGACGTGGTTGTTGAGGCCGGTCACGAGCAAGGAGACCCGTTGTCTGACGAGTTGACCATCCCTGCTGTGCTCGCGTCCACTGCGGTCACCCCTGCGTGTGACTGCTACGTCCACAGGTTCGGTTCGATCGCTCAGGGACGGCGGACGCGGTGCTATCCGAGTGACATGACGGATGCGGAGTGGGCCGAGGTCCGCTTCGCGAT
>NZ_JOJE01000220.1 GCF_000720255.1 Streptomyces griseus subsp. griseus
CCGGGAGGGCGACCGGCGTGGCTTCGGGCCCTTCGACTGCGAGTTCGTGGCGGTCAACCACTCCATCCCCGACAGTCTCGCGGTCGCGATCCGCACCCGCGCCGGGATGGTGCTGCACACCGGCGACTTCAAGATGGACCAGTTCCCCCTCGACGACCGCATCACCGACCTGCGCGCCTTCGCCCGCCTCGGCGAGGAGGGCGTGGACCTGTTCCTCACCGACTCCACCAACGCCGAGGTACCCGGCTTCACCACCTCCGAGCGTGAG
>NZ_JOJE01000221.1 GCF_000720255.1 Streptomyces griseus subsp. griseus
CTCACGCTCGGAGGTGGTGAAGCCGGGTACCTCGGCGTTGGTGGAGTCGGTGAGGAACAGGTCCACGCCCTCCTCGCCGAGGCGGGCGAAGGCGCGCAGATCGGTGATGCGGTCGTCGAGGGGGAACTGGTCCATCTTGAAGTCGCCGGTGTGCAGCACCATCCCGGCCCGGGTGCGGATCGCGACCGCGAGACTGTCGGGGATGGAGTGGTTGACCGCCACGAACTCGCAGTCGAAGGGCCCGAAGCCACGCCGGTCGCCCTCCCGG
>NZ_JOJE01000222.1 GCF_000720255.1 Streptomyces griseus subsp. griseus
TTCTGCGTGAGCTCGGCGAACCACCGCTCCACGAGGTTCAGCCAGGACGAACTCGTCGGTGTGAGGTGGAGATGGAAGCGGGGGTGGGCCAGCAGCCACTGCTTGATGGCGGGCGTCTTGTGGGTGGGGTAGTTGTCCAGGATCAGATGGATATCGAGGCCGGAGGGGACTTCCTTGTCGAGCTTGGTCAGGAACTTCTTGAACTCGACGGCCCGGTGGCGCCGGTGCAGGGAGCCGATCACCTTGCCGGTGGCGACTTCCAGGGC
>NZ_JOJE01000223.1 GCF_000720255.1 Streptomyces griseus subsp. griseus
CAAGGCGATGCAGAGTGTCGACTACGTCCCGGCCCGGGGCACGGTCTCGTCCTGGGGCGACTCGTACGGCAACCGCGTCGACCGCTTCCTGGCGGGCACGGCGTACCTGGACGGCTCCCGCCCCTCCCTGATCATGGCGCGCAGCTACTACACGCGTACCGTGATCGCGGCCTGGGACTGGCGTGGCGGTGCCTTCACCCGCCGCTGGACCTTCGACACCAACTCCTCCGCCAACTCCGGCAAGGGCTACGACGGTCAGGGC
>NZ_JOJE01000224.1 GCF_000720255.1 Streptomyces griseus subsp. griseus
GCCCTGACCGTCGTAGCCCTTGCCGGAGTTGGCGGAGGAGTTGGTGTCGAAGGTCCAGCGGCGGGTGAAGGCACCGCCACGCCAGTCCCAGGCCGCGATGACGGTACGCGTGTAGTAGCCGCGCGCCATGATCAGGGAGGGGCGGGAGCCGTCCAGGTACGCGGTGCCCGCCAGGAAGCGGTCGACGCGGTTGCCGTACGAGTCGCCCCAGGACGAGACCGTGCCCCGGGCCGGGACGTAGTCGACACTCTGCATCGCCTTG
>NZ_JOJE01000225.1 GCF_000720255.1 Streptomyces griseus subsp. griseus
TGTGTTAAGCACGCCGCCAGCGTTCGTCCTGAGCCAGGATCAAACTCTCCGTGAATGTTTACCCGTAATCGGGTGCACACACACGAGAGCGGAACAGTCAAGCGGAATAAGCCCGACCGTTCACAGCGTCCTCGCTGTGTTTTCTTCAAAGGAACCTCGCCCCAGCCGTGATGGCCGGAGACGGGGTATCAACATATCTGGCGTTGACTTTTGGCACGCTGTTGAGTTCTCAAGGAACGGACGCTTCCTTTGTACTCAC
>NZ_JOJE01000226.1 GCF_000720255.1 Streptomyces griseus subsp. griseus
GAGACCCGCCAGCCCTGCCTCACCAGCCTGATCCAGATCTTCGGCGAGCCGTAGGTGCCGCCGGACGTCTCGAACTCTGCCTTCACCGCTTCGATCAGGCGCTGTCTGCGCAGCTCACGTCGGGTGGGCTGACGGGTGCGGTGCTTGTAGAACCAGGATTCGCTCACGCCCAGGGCGCGGCAGGAGACGCGGTGCGAAATGCCGTGCTCGGTCCTGAAGTCGCTGATCACCCCGACGACGGACGCCGGGTCCGCCACG
>NZ_JOJE01000227.1 GCF_000720255.1 Streptomyces griseus subsp. griseus
GGCGAGGTAGGGCTTCAGCGCTTCCTTGATGCTTTCCCTGCCGTAGACGGGCTCCTGTCCCGGTCCCGGTACGAACATGGCGTCTTCGTCGAAGAGGGAACCCAGTCCGTCGAGGTCCTGGTCCTTGAGGTACTGGGCGAAGCGCTCGTGCACGGCTTCCGGCTTCATGTTCTTTCCTTTTCTTTTCGTTTCTTCGTTGCGGACGGGCGGGTCGGCTACAGGCCGATCTGCGTGAGCCATTGACCGGTGGTTGATCTTGTCCGGCACGGTGGCGAGGCCCTCATGCAGTGCGGTGACGGCAGCCGCTCCCGCGTCTGCGGCGGCGTGGAAGGAGCGGGCCGGTGCGCCGACGGCGGCACCGGGTGAGGTGTCAGCGGGTGTGCGGGTCCGGCAGGGTGACGGGCTCGCCGGGGGTGGGCCAGTGCAGCGGG
>NZ_JOJE01000228.1 GCF_000720255.1 Streptomyces griseus subsp. griseus
GTCGCCGAAGTAGTTGCTGTGGCCGGCGCCGCGGAAGGTGAGGAACGCCTTGGCGGCGGGCAGTTCCCGGTACGCCTGGCGGGCGGAGGAGATCGGGCATGTGCCGTCCCGGTCGCCGTGCGTGAACAGGACCTTGGCGCGGACTGACGGGCTCGGGTTGCCCATGTCCACGCAGGACATGGGGATCGCGGCGGTGATCCGCGTGTCCGGCCAGGCGGTCAACAGGCCGTGGGTGGTCATGCCGCCCATC
>NZ_JOJE01000229.1 GCF_000720255.1 Streptomyces griseus subsp. griseus
GATGGGCGGCATGACCACCCACGGCCTGTTGACCGCCTGGCCGGACACGCGGATCACCGCCGCGATCCCCATGTCCTGCGTGGACATGGGCAACCCGAGTCCGGCGGTCCGCGCCAAGGTCCTGTTCACGCACGGCGACCGGGACGGAACGTGCCCGATCTCCTCCGCCCGCCAGGCGTACCGGGAACTGCCCGCCGCCAAGGCGTTCCTCACCTTCCGCGGCGCCGGCCACAGCAACTACTTCGGCGAC
>NZ_JOJE01000230.1 GCF_000720255.1 Streptomyces griseus subsp. griseus
CCAGCAGTCCGACGAGCAGTGGCGAGCCAAGTACGGAACCCGCGCGGGCATCGAGGGAACCATTCACCAGGCCGTGGCGGTCACCGGGATGAGACGTGCCCGCTACCTCGGTCTCCAGAAGACCCACCTGGAGCACGTCTTCTCCGCCGTCGCGCTCAACCTCATTCGCCTCGATGCCTGGTGGAACGGCCACCCGCTCGACCGCACCCGCGTCAGTCACCTTGCCCGCCTCGGCCTCTCTCTCGCCGC
>NZ_JOJE01000231.1 GCF_000720255.1 Streptomyces griseus subsp. griseus
CGTTCGCCCGCATCGACCTCGGCCTGCTTCACCCAGTCACGCACCGCGGTCTCGGTCAGGTCGAAGTCCTTGGCGATCTGGCCGACCGAGCGGTCACCGCGTCGGCACAGCTCGACGATCTCGGCCTTGAACTCCGGCGTGAACGAGCGACGAGGCCGAGGCTTCTTCTTCCCCATGCTCTCCATGATGGACATCCTCCCGGGGCAGAACCCCTGATCTCGGATGTCCGCCAAAGCGGATCAAGCCCA
>NZ_JOJE01000232.1 GCF_000720255.1 Streptomyces griseus subsp. griseus
CCCCTCCCACAGCACGGCCGTGCGGAGAATGTCGTGCCGGTCCACGACCTTTTGCAGCACGGCGACGAACCCGTCCAACCGGGCCCGGGAATCGAACCCGAGCACCATCGGCAGCACATACGCGTCCTCACCCGACGACGCACCCATCAGGTGGTGGAAGAGGATGCCCTCCTGGAGCGGCGCCAGCGGGTAGATGTCCGCCACATTGGCCACACCGCCCGGAACCCGGGCCACCACCCTG
>NZ_JOJE01000233.1 GCF_000720255.1 Streptomyces griseus subsp. griseus
CAGGGTGGTGGCCCGGGTTCCGGGCGGTGTGGCCAATGTGGCGGACATCTACCCGCTGGCGCCGCTCCAGGAGGGCATCCTCTTCCACCACCTGATGGGCGCGTCGTCGGGTGAGGACGCGTATGTGCTGCCGATGGTGCTTGGGTTCGATTCCCGGGCCCGGTTGGACGGGTTCGTCGCCGTGCTGCAAAAGGTCGTGGACCGGCACGACATTCTCCGCACGGCCGTGCTGTGGGAGGGG
>NZ_JOJE01000234.1 GCF_000720255.1 Streptomyces griseus subsp. griseus
GAGGCTGTCGCCACCCTCCTCAGGCCGGGGAACGCTGGCTCCAACACCGCTGCCGACCACATCGCCACCGCCCAACTGGCCCTCGCCCAACTACCGAAGTCCTACCGGCGAGGGCGCCAGACGCTGATCCGCACCGACTTCGCCGGCGGCACCCACGACTTCGTGTCCTGGCTCGCGAAACGAGGACGATGGCTGTCCTACTCGGTCGGCATGACGGTCACCGAAGCGATCCACGAACA
>NZ_JOJE01000235.1 GCF_000720255.1 Streptomyces griseus subsp. griseus
GAGGCTGTCGCCACCCTCCTCAGGCCGGGGAACGCTGGCTCCAACACCGCTGCCGACCACATCGCCACCGCCCAACTGGCCCTCGCCCAACTACCGAAGCCCTACCGGCGAGGGCGCCAGACGCTGATCCGCACCGACTCCGCCGGCGGCACCCACGACTTCGTGTCCTGGCTCGCGAAACGAGGACGATGGCTGTCCTACTCGGTCGGCATGACGGTCACCGAAGCGATCCACGAACA
>NZ_JOJE01000236.1 GCF_000720255.1 Streptomyces griseus subsp. griseus
GCCGTGGGAGCGTCGGAACAAGGCTTGCCTTGTTCTCGTGACTGCGTGCCTTTTGAAGAATGAGCCTGCGAGTTTGCGGTGTGTTGCGAGGTTAACCCGGGTGGGGAAGCCGTAGCGAAAGCGAGTCCGAACAGGGCGATTCAGTAGCACGCTCAAGACCCGAAGCGGAGTGATCTAGCCATGGGCAGGTTGAAGCGGAGGTAAGACTTCGTGGAGGACCGAACCCACCAG
>NZ_JOJE01000237.1 GCF_000720255.1 Streptomyces griseus subsp. griseus
GCCGTGGGAGCGTCGGAACAAGGCTTGCCTTGTTCTCGTGACTGCGTGCCTTTTGAAGAATGAGCCTGCGAGTTTGCGGTGTGTTGCGAGGTTAACCCGAGTGGGGAAGCCGTAGCGAAAGCGAGTCCGAATAGGGCGATTCAGTAGCACGCTCAAGACCCGAAGCGGAGTGATCTAGCCATGGGCAGGTTGAAGCGGAGGTAAGACTTCGTGGAGGACCGAACCCACCAG
>NZ_JOJE01000238.1 GCF_000720255.1 Streptomyces griseus subsp. griseus
ACAGCTCCCTCAGCAGCCGGACGGTGACGGCGGGGGAGACCAGCGCGTCGCCGCGGGCGGCGGCCCTTACCGCCTCGATCAGCAGGCTGGGCGGGGCGTTTTTGAGCAGAAAGCCGCACGCCCCGTTGCGCAGCGCGGTGTGCACGTAGTCGTCCTGGTCGAACGTGGTGATCACCACGACCCGCATCGGGTTGTGGACGCCGGGTCCGGCCAGCGCGCGGGTGACGTC
>NZ_JOJE01000239.1 GCF_000720255.1 Streptomyces griseus subsp. griseus
GACGTCACCCGCGCGCTGGCCGGACCCGGCGTCCACAACCCGATGCGGGTCGTGGTGATCACCACGTTCGACCAGGACGACTACGTGCACACCGCGCTGGGCAACGGGGCGTGCGGCTTTCTGCTCAAGGACGCCCCGCCCAGCCTGCTGATCGAGGCGGTAAGGGCCGCCGCCCGCGGCGACGCGCTGGTCTCCCCCGCCGTCACCGTCCGGCTGCTGAGGGAGCTGT
>NZ_JOJE01000240.1 GCF_000720255.1 Streptomyces griseus subsp. griseus
GTTCGTCTTCACCGTCCAGTGTGTCGACCCGATCGATCCCGATCTGGTGCTGTCCCTGATGGGCACCGCTACCAGCCGCCTCGTCCAGGCCCTGGACGATGCCCCCGACACCCCCGTAAACACCCTGCCCGTCCTCAACGACACCGAGCAGAATCTTGTGCTCAATCGGTGGAACGACACCGCCGTCGAGGTGGTGGATCGCACGTTGCCGGTGTTGTTC
>NZ_JOJE01000241.1 GCF_000720255.1 Streptomyces griseus subsp. griseus
GTTCGTCTTCACCGTCCAGTGTGTCGACCCGATCGATCCCGATCTGGTGCTGTCCCTGATGGGCACCGCTACCAGCCGCCTCGTCCAGGCCCTGGACGACGCCCCCGACACCCCCGTACAGACCCTGCCCGTCCTCAACGACACCGAGCAGAATCTTGTGCTCAATCGGTGGAACGACACCGCCGTCGAGGTGGTGGATCGCACGTTGCCGGTGTTGTTC
>NZ_JOJE01000242.1 GCF_000720255.1 Streptomyces griseus subsp. griseus
GCCCGCGACGTGCAGGCGGCCGCCCTTCAACCGGAACCCGCGCTGTGTGTAGTTCAGCGTGGGCAGCGCCTCGCGCTTCTTCTTGTGCCGGGGCATGCCCGCGCGTTGCCGCATCGGCAGCCGCTTCTCGATGTCCTTCAGGGCTTTGGTACGGGACTTGGCGAAGTCTCGGATGATCTGCTGCTGCGGCACCGAGGCACCGTCGCGGAGCCAC
>NZ_JOJE01000243.1 GCF_000720255.1 Streptomyces griseus subsp. griseus
GGCCATCACGGCTGGGACGAGGTTCCTTTGAAGAAAACACAGCGAGGACGCTGTGAACGGTCGGGCTTATTCCGCTCGACTGTTCCGCTCTCGTGGTGTCGTCCCGATTACGGGAAAACATTCACGGAGAGTTTGATCCTGGCTCAGGACGAACGCTGGCGGCGTGCTTAACACATGCAAGTCGAACGATGAAGCCCTTCGGGGTGGATTAGTG
>NZ_JOJE01000244.1 GCF_000720255.1 Streptomyces griseus subsp. griseus
GAGCAGGCAGCTGTTCGACCTGGTCACCGCCCGGTGGGCCACCCTGGTCCTGGTCGACCTCATGGAGGGCCCGCAACGCTGGTCCGAGCTGCGCCGGCGGGCCGGCGGCGTCAGCGACAAGATGCTCGCGCAGACCCTGCGCGACCTCGAAACCGGCGGACTGATCACCCGCACCGTGCACACCAGCCGCCCGCCGACGGTGCAGTACGACCTG
>NZ_JOJE01000245.1 GCF_000720255.1 Streptomyces griseus subsp. griseus
AAGTCACTGGCGATCATCCGCCCCCTGGCCGAGGCCGGCTTCATCGTCCCCGCCCCCCACTTCGCCAACCTCAACGGCGGAGACGTCTACAACGGCAACGAGTCCAAGGACGTCTCCGAGGTCATCACCCGGACCCTCGCCCTGAACACGGCCGGCGACCCGCTGGCCGGCCACATCAACACAGCGGTCGGCGTCGGCGTCTCCGGCCACTCG
>NZ_JOJE01000246.1 GCF_000720255.1 Streptomyces griseus subsp. griseus
AAGTCACTGGCGATCATCCGCCCCCTGGCCGAGGCCGGCTTCATCGTCCCCGCCCCCCACTTCGCCAACCTCAACGGCGGAGACGTCTACAACGGCAACCAGTCCAAGGACGTATCCGAGGTCATCACCCGGACCCTCGCCCTGAACACGGCCGGCGACCCGCTGGCCGGCCACATCAACACAGCGGTCGGCGTCGGCGTCTCCGGCCACTCG
>NZ_JOJE01000247.1 GCF_000720255.1 Streptomyces griseus subsp. griseus
GTGGCTGCTGGCCCACCCCCGCTTCCATCTCCACCTCACACCGACGAGTTCGTCCTGGCTGAACCTCGTGGAGCGGTGGTTCGCCGAGCTCACGCAGAAGAAGCTCAAGCGCGGCGTCCACCGCTCCGGCCAGGCCCTCGAACGCGACATCCGCAGCCGGCTCGCCGACTGGAACGAACACCCCAGGCCGTTCATCTGGACGAAGACCGCC
>NZ_JOJE01000248.1 GCF_000720255.1 Streptomyces griseus subsp. griseus
GGCGGTCTTCGTCCAGATGAACGGCCTGGGGTGTTCGTTCCAGTCGGCGAGCCGGCTGCGGATGTCGCGTTCGAGGGCCTGGCCGGAGCGGTGGACGCCTCGTTTGAGCTTTTTCTGCGTGAGCTCGGCGAACCACCGCTCCACGAGGTTCAGCCAGGACGAACTCGTCGGTGTGAGGTGGAGATGGAAGCGGGGGTGGGCCAGCAGCCAC
>NZ_JOJE01000249.1 GCF_000720255.1 Streptomyces griseus subsp. griseus
GACGAGGCCCGGGCCGCCGGTGAGCCGATGGCCGAGCGGACCGCCTGGCGGATCTGCCGGGACAACGGCTGGTGGAGCGCCTTCGGCAAGCGAAGAGGCTGTGGGAAGAACGCCAAGGCCGGGCCGCCTGTCCACGATGATATGGTGCGGCGCAACTTCACCGCGGCCGGGCCGAACCGGCTGTGGCTGACGGACATCACCGAGCACGCAA
>NZ_JOJE01000250.1 GCF_000720255.1 Streptomyces griseus subsp. griseus
GACGAGGCCCGGGCCGCCGGTGAGCCGATGGCCGAGCGGACCGCCTGGCGGATCTGCCGGGACAACGGCTGGTGGAGCGCCTTCGGCAAGCGAAGAGGCCGTGGGAAGAACACCAAGGCCGGGCCGCCTGTCCACGATGATATGGTGCGGCGCAACTTCACCGCGGCCGGGCCGAACCGGCTGTGGCTGACGGACATCACCGAGCACGCAA
>NZ_JOJE01000251.1 GCF_000720255.1 Streptomyces griseus subsp. griseus
CGCCTGCGCGACGAACTCCCGGAACGGCAGCGGCTGTGGCAGCTCCGCCTCACGGCCCTCCAGGAACGCCTGGACCTCCGCGAACAGCACATCCACCGCCGTGTGGTCCTGAATCAGGTGATGCACCTGAAGCAACGCCACCCACCGCTGCGAGCCGGGAACCCCGGCCGTCGTCACCTGAACCAACGGTGCCGCGGTGATATCCATCACC
>NZ_JOJE01000252.1 GCF_000720255.1 Streptomyces griseus subsp. griseus
CCACCGTGGATACGCAGCGTCAGACGCGCGCTGCTGGCGGCCGGTGCCACCGCCGCGCTCGCCGCCGGCCTGCTCACCGCCACGGCCACCACCTCGCAGGCAGCCACCCAGGGGCCGTGCGACATCTACGCCGCGGGCGGCACCCCCTGCGTCGCCGCGCACAGCACCACCCGCGCCCTGTACGGGGCGTACAACGGCCCGCTGTACCA
>NZ_JOJE01000253.1 GCF_000720255.1 Streptomyces griseus subsp. griseus
CGGCTTCCGGCTTCATGTTCTTTCCTTTTCTTTTCGTTTCTTCGTTGCGGACGGGCGGGTCGGCTACAGGCCGATCTGCGTGAGCCATTGACCGGTGGTACGCGGCGTCAGCCCCACAAGCTGCCGGGCGCTGTCGTGCGCGCTGATGATCTTGTCCGGCACGGTGGCGAGGCCCTCATGCAGTGCGGTGACGGCAGCCGCTCCCGC
>NZ_JOJE01000254.1 GCF_000720255.1 Streptomyces griseus subsp. griseus
CGGCTTCCGGCTTCATGTTCTTTCCTTTTCTTTTCGTTTCTTCGTTGCGGACGGGCGGGTCGGCTACAGGCCGATCTGCGTGAGCCATTGACCGGTGGTGCGCGGCGGCAGCCCCACAAGCTGCCGGGCGCTGTCGTGCGCGCTGATGATCTTGTCCGGCACGGTGGCGAGGCCCTCATGCAGTGCGGTGACGGCAGCCGCTCCCGC
>NZ_JOJE01000255.1 GCF_000720255.1 Streptomyces griseus subsp. griseus
TATGCCGGTGCAGGTGATTCCGGCCCGGGTGCCGGCCTCGGTCAGGCCGGACTGGTCCATCGGGTAGGACTCGAAGACGACCAGGGTGTCGAAGAGCGTCTGGAGCCCGGTGGACTGCTGGATCTCGGTCAGCCCGTAGTGGTGGTGGTCCAGCAGGCCCGCCTGATGTTCCTGCAGCTCCCTCAGCAGGCCGGCCAGCGTGGCG
>NZ_JOJE01000256.1 GCF_000720255.1 Streptomyces griseus subsp. griseus
CGCCACGCTGGCCGGCCTGCTGAGGGAGCTGCAGGAACATCAGGCGGGCCTGCTGGACCACCACCACTACGGGCTGACCGAGATCCAGCAGTCCACCGGCCTCCAAACGCTCTTCGACACCCTGGTCGTCTTCGAGTCCTACCCGATGGACCAGTCCGGCCTGACCGAGGCCGGCACCCGGGCCGGAATCACCTGCACCGGCATA
>NZ_JOJE01000257.1 GCF_000720255.1 Streptomyces griseus subsp. griseus
GTATCGAGCAGCTCCCTTTTGATGGTGGCGAAGAACGACTCGGCGAGTGCGTTGTCCCAGCACTGGCCGGTGCGGCCGACCGACAGACGCACCCCCAACTGGTGTGCCAGCGCGGCGAACTGCTGGCTGGTGTACTGACCGCCGCGATCCGAGTGGAAGATCACCGGCCGGGTGGGACGACGCTTCCTGCAGGCGGCCGTGAG
>NZ_JOJE01000258.1 GCF_000720255.1 Streptomyces griseus subsp. griseus
CAGGCCCTCCTCGGTCACGAACTGACCGCCGGTGAACGACCGTGGGCCCCGCCAGAACAGGCCGCCGTAGCCGGCGTTCTCCCGTCCCTTGGTGGTCGGGGACCCCATGGCGACGTCCGTTCCGGAGACGTTCGTCATCTGCGTCTCGAACGTCAACGCCCAGGCGTCCGGGGAGATCAAGTGCGCCCGCAGCGTCCTGCGT
>NZ_JOJE01000259.1 GCF_000720255.1 Streptomyces griseus subsp. griseus
GAAGAAAGCCGTGGCCCGCTTGAGGATGTCGACGTCCTCACGCAGACGGCGGTTCTCCCGCCGCAGTGCGGCCAGTTCCTCGCGTTCGATGCTGGTCAGACCGTCGCGTTCGCCCGCATCGACCTCGGCCTGCTTCACCCAGTCACGCACCGCGGTCTCGGTCAGGTCGAAGTCCTTGGCGATCTGGCCGACCGAGCGGTCA
>NZ_JOJE01000260.1 GCF_000720255.1 Streptomyces griseus subsp. griseus
ACGCAGGACGCTGCGGGCGCACTTGATCTCCCCGGACGCCTGGGCGTTGACGTTCGAGACGCAGATGACGAACGTCTCCGGAACGGACGTCGCCATGGGATCGCCGACCACCAAGGGACGGGAGAACGCCGGCTACGGCGGCCTGTTCTGGCGGGGCCCACGGTCGTTCACCGGCGGTCAGTTCGTGACCGAGGAGGGCCTG
>NZ_JOJE01000261.1 GCF_000720255.1 Streptomyces griseus subsp. griseus
GGAACGCTCCCATCCTGGCGCTCAGTTGAGGATCACGGACGCGGACGGCATGCGGATCACGTGCTTCGCGACCAACACCACCGGCCGGCCGATCGCCACACCCGAACTCCGTCACCGGCTCCGGGCCCGGGCCGAGGACCGGATCCGGGCCGCCCGGGCCACCGGACTGCGCAACCTGCCCCTGCACGACACCGCCCAGAA
>NZ_JOJE01000262.1 GCF_000720255.1 Streptomyces griseus subsp. griseus
TTCTGGGCGGTGTCGTGCAGGGGCAGGTTGCGCAGTCCGGTGGCCCGGGCGGCCCGGATCCGGTCCTCGGCCCGGGCCCGGAGCCGGTGACGGAGTTCGAGGGTGGCGATCGGCCGGCCGGTGGTGTTGGTCGCGAAGCACGTGATCCGCATGCCGTCCGCGTCCGTGATCCTCAACTGAGCGCCAGGATGGGAGCGTTCC
>NZ_JOJE01000263.1 GCF_000720255.1 Streptomyces griseus subsp. griseus
CGGTCGGCCGCACCGGCCAGTGCTGGGACAACGCACTCGCCGAGTCGTTCTTCGCCACCATCAAAAGGGAGCTGCTCGATACGAGCTCCTGGCCCAGCCCAGCCGCCGCCCGAACCGCGATCTTCGACTTCATCGAGGGCTGGTACAACTTGCACCGTCTGCACAGCAGCCTCGGCTACCGCAGTCCCGCCGAATACGAG
>NZ_JOJE01000264.1 GCF_000720255.1 Streptomyces griseus subsp. griseus
GGTCTCCTTCGCGAAGAAAGCCGTGGCCCGCTTGAGGATGTCGACGTCCTCACGCAGACGGCGGTTCTCCCGCCGCAGTGCGGCCAGTTCCTCGCGTTCACTGCTGGTCAGGCCATCCCGTTCGCCCGCATCGACCTCGGCCTGCTTCACCCAGTCACGCACCGCGGTCTCGGTCAGGTCGAAGTCCTTGGCGATCTGGC
>NZ_JOJE01000265.1 GCF_000720255.1 Streptomyces griseus subsp. griseus
CACGGACCGCGCGGGGACCAGGCTTGGCAGTGCGCCGGGCGTAGAAGGCGGTCCGGGAGACCTTCAGCAGCTCACACGCTCGTTTGACGCTGTGACCTGTGCGCTTCTCCGCCTCGATGAACGGGTGCACCGTCACCGGGTCTCCTTCGCGAAGAAAGCCGTGGCCCGCTTGAGGATGTCGACGTCCTCACGCAGACGGC